>JANRJK010000036.1:0-359163 GCA_033764015.1 Candidatus Sumerlaeia bacterium
GGACTGCGTGGTGCGGACCGCCGGGGCGAGCAGGGCGCCCGCCGCCACGCCTTCGCGGGCGTTCGAGGAGAGCGTTCCGTTTGCTGCCCTTACCGACACCTTCGCCTCGTCCCAGACCCGGAGCTGCGCCGATCCGTCCGCCTCGCGCGAGTGGATCGTCGGCACACCGTAGGGACTGTACTCATACGCCTCGACGGGCTTCAACCCATAAACGCGCGGCAACTGGCCGGAACCGCCGCCGGGAGGGGCGTAAAGCGCCATGACCTGCGAGCCGTCCGAAAGCAGCACCTCGGCCTCGCCGACGGTGCCGGTCTCCTGCACCACCACCGCGCCAGAGGGGTCCTCCGCGACAACGCCGCGCTCGCGCGTTTGGATCGACAGCGAGTTCGCTCCGCCGACGACGAAGTCGGTGGCCTTGCCCTCGGGGCTCTCCAGAGAGACCGACGTGGAATTGTCCGACATGAGGACGCCGTCGCGCGTCGAGCCCACCACCACCGACGCCGTGTTGTCGGTGAACGCCACCAAGGGGGTTCTGGGAGGTGGGTACGGTGAAGGGTGGATGTTCGCCTTCCCCCCGGTCTGGTAGCCGACGCTTGGGGGCCTGACTTCCTCCGAACGCGCGGGCAATGCGCAGCGTTCGGTCTCGAGAATCGACCGCGCGCCTTCCAACCTTGCGGCCGGTGCCGACACTACGTTGCACGTGGAGGTTCGCAGCATGGTATCGAAGCGGATGGAGCGCCCGGCGGAGCGCTGGCGGAGACGGCTGGTGGTCCTGGCGGCGCTGCTGGTTGTGCCGATCGCGGTGGGGATCTATCTGGCCCGCGTGGCAAGCGCCCCCACGGGTCTCGGCGGGGCGCTCCGCGAGCGGACGGCGCGGTTCGAGGAGGTGGCGGAGCGCTACCGCTCCGGCCCGGCGACGCCTCCCTCGGCGCAGACGACGCGAAGTGCGCCACCGACCCCGTCGTCCGCCGCACCGCCGACCCTGAGCTTGGCCGCGGCGGAGAGCCTAGCCTTCGAGACGGTGCTGGTGGCCTCGCCGGGCGCGGGTGGCAGCCCATCCGCGACGATGCCCGTTGAGATTCCGTATGCGGATAGCGCCGTGCAGACCATCCGCGCAGGCGACCCGCCATTGGGCACGGCGCAGGTCTTGGTTTCGGCCCTCAGGATTTTCGAAGTTCCGGAGCCGGCGCCCGGGATGGCGGAGGTCGGGTTCCCGATCACGGGAGAATCGTTCCGGGGGGCTTCCGCCGAGCCGCGCACGACCCAGCCGATCCTCCCCCGGGTGACCGATTGGGACCGGTGGTTCGCGGAGACCGGCGCGCAGCCAGTACCGGTCGAGGTGTTGTGCGGGGACGTGTTCGCCGATTTCCTGGCGGCCTCCGCCGCGTTGGAGGTGTTCGGCGATCCGTGGTCGGCGGCGGTTCAAGCGCCGCGGGAGCTCTTGTGGCGGACCGCGCAAGGCGCCGCGGCGCTCCACGCGGCGGTGGGGGGCGCGACCGGGCGCCGGGGCCTCGCGGAGCTGCGCGGGGAGTTGGCGCGGCTGCACGGGGCGATGTTCGCGGCGGCGCGGCTGCACGATGCGGCGGTGGCGCGCGAGCTGTACGTGCGGGCCGTCCTGCTCGAGGCGGACGTGTTCCGCTTGTGGGACGCGGAAGTCGACGCGCTGCACCGGGGCATCGAGTCGCTGAACCCGACGGACGACGAGCTGGAGGCGGCGTCCGTGGTCGCGGGGCTGCGCGCGGTGGAGCGGCAGTCGGAGTACCTCCGCGCGGTGGAGCTCGGCCACGCGGAGGAGCGGTTCCGCGAGTTCTTCCTGGACGGGCTGCTCGCGCGCGCATCGCGCCGCCTGGTTCGGGGCGCGCTGGTGAGCGAAATCGAGCGGGCCCAGGTTGCGAGGCTTGAGGGACGCGAAGGCGACGCGTTGGCGCACGAGCGCCGCGTCGGGCGGCTCTGCAAGGCGGCGAACGCCCGCCCGCCCGTCTTCCTGGACGGCGACCGCTTCGCTCGGTTCGCGAGGGCCACCGGGCCCGTGTTTCCCGGCGCGCTCGTTCCGATGTATCCCTCCGCGAGCGAAGCAGGGGCGATGCTGGGGATGCCGGAGGCGTTGCGCGCCCGCCTGCTGCTCGAGTTGTTCGCGGAACGGGCGCGGACCGGGCGCCTGCCGGCCAGCGTGCCCACCGAAAGGATGCGGGCGATCCTCGAGGAGCCGCGCTACTCGGTGGCGTCCTACCGACTGGAGATGGACTCGCTGCGCCGGCAGGACAGCCCTGTCTCCGGGGCTGGCGATTGGAACTCGAAGGAGGTCCTGACGATCTTCACGCCGGTTGCGGGGTCGGAGCAGCAACGGCTCGCGGATTGGAACGGCGCGGTGCCGGAGGGCGCCGGGATCCGTAGCGTTTCCATCTCCCTGGCGCCGGTGTCCATGCCGGAACTGCGGACGCTGGTGGAGGCGCTCCGCCGGGCGGAGGGGACGCCGTAGCGCCGCTACTCCTCGAAAGGTTCCTCGACGAGCGCGCCGTCGGTGGCTTCGCGGATCTGGACGATCTGCTCTTCGAGCGCCTGCAGGCGGGTGAGGCAGGCCGCGCCGAGGAGGCGGCCCTCGCGGTAGAGCGCGATGGACTCCTCGAGCGCGGTGTCCTCGCTTTCGAGCTTCTCGACGATGGCGTCGAGGCGGGTGAGGGCCTCGTCGAGGGGGAGCTTGTCGTAGCCGGTGGGTTCGGCGGCGGTTTTCTTTCGGGGCACGGCGCGGCTCCGCGGTTCGGTTCGTTCCAGCGTGGGGCGGCGGCGCACCGCTTCAACCGGAAAGCGCGCTTGCCGCGCGGGGCTTGCGCGGAGAGCATGCGGTCGCAATCACACGCCACCGCGAGAGCGCCCCGATGAGCACCACGCCGCAGCCGAACGACGCCGAGATCGCACGGAGCGCCGCGGCGCTGCCGATGGAGCGGGTGGCCGCCAAGGCGGGCCTCGGGCCCGAGCACATCGAGCCCTTCGGCCGCGGCAAGGCGAAGCTGACGCGCGAGGCGGCGGCGCACCTCTCGGGCCGGCCGGACGGGAAGCTGATCCTGGTGACGGCGATCAACCCGACGCCGGCGGGCGAGGGGAAGACGGTCACCACCATCGGACTCGGGCAGGCGCTGGCGAAGTCCGGCCGGTCGAGCGTGGTCTGCATCCGCCAACCAAGCCTAGGTCCGATCTTCGGCGTGAAGGGAGGCGCCACCGGGGGCGGCTACGCGCAGGTGGTGCCGCGCGAGGACATCGACCTGCACTTCACCGGCGACTTCCACGCGGTGACGGCTGCGAACAACCTGCTCGCCGCCTGCGCGGACAACGTGGTGCATTTCGGCAACTACCTGCACATCGACCGCATCGTGTGGCGCCGCGTGATGGACCTCTGCGACCGCCAGCTCCGCGAGATCGAGGTTGGCCTGGGCGGGCGGGCGAACGGCTGGCCGCACCGGACGGGCTTCGACATCACGGCGGCGAGCGAGGTGATGGCGGTGCTCGCGCTGGCGGAGAGCCTCGCGGACCTGGAGGCCCGCCTCGAGCGCATCGTGGTCGGCTACCGCGGCGACGGCGACCCGGTCTTCGCGGGACAGGTGGGGTGCGTCGGCGCGATGATGGCGCTGCTGCGCGACGCCATCCGCCCGAACCTGGTGCAGACGCTGGAGGGCACGCCGGCGCTGGTGCACTGCGGCCCCTTCGGCAACATCGCGCACGGCTGCAGCAGCGTGATCGCGACGCGGCTGGGCCTCAAGATGGCGGACTACGTGGTGACGGAGGCGGGCTTCGGGGCCGACCTCGGCGCGGAGAAGTTCCTGCACATCAAGTGCCGCCAGGCGCGCCTGGCCCCGGCGGCCGCGGTGCTGGTCGCCTCGTGCCGCGCCCTGCGGATGCACGGGCTGCAGGACGGCGAATCCGACCGCGTCGCTGCGCTGCGCCGCGGCTGCGCCAACCTCGCGACGCACGCGGAGAACCTCGCGAAGTTCGGAGTCCCGGTCGTGGTCGCGGTGAACCGATTCGCGGACGACACGGCGGAGGAGCTGGACGCGCTGCGCGGCTTCGCCGCGCAGCTCGGCCTGCCGTGCGCCATGAACGAAGTGCACGCGCGCGGCGGCGAGGGCGGCCTGGCGCTCGCGGAGGAGGTCGCCCGCGCCGCGGAGTCGCGCCCCGCGAAGGTCGAGTTCCTCTACAGCGCGCTCGCTCCCCTGCGCGAAAAGATCGAGACCGTGGCCCGCGAGGTGTACCGCGCGGACGGCGTCGACTTCGACGACGCGGCGGTGGCGTCGATGGAGCTGCTCGAGCGCAACGGCCACTCGCACCTGCCGGTCTGCATGGCGAAGACGCAGTCCTCGCTGAGCGACGATCCGAAGCGCCCCGGCGCGCCGCGCGGGTGGCGCCTCCACGTGCGCGACCTCAAGGTGTCGAATGGCGCGGGCTTCGTGGTGGTCTTCTGCGGAAAGATCAATCTGATGCCCGGCATGCCGGAGCACGGCAACGTCGAGGACATCCGCCTCGATCCGGTCGGCGAAGTGATCGGCCTCGTGTAGCCGCCGAGGGCCCCGCGGAGCGCGCGCTCCGCGGGGCCATCCCGCGCGTTCAGCGGTCGAACAAGGACCAGTCCTCGACCGTCGCGTTGTTGTTCCCGACCCAGAACGTGCTGAAGGAGCCGATCCCAGCGGCGACCACCGGGATCGCTCCGGGCGTCACGGCGTACTGCCCGACCTGCGTCTGGCCGTCGAACTGGAACACCGTGTCGAACGGCGTGGCCAGTCCGTCGTCGTTCGCCGGATCGAGGGGCCACTCGAGTTCGAACGTCGCGCCGAAGGTCTCGCCCGAGATCGTCAGGAACTCATCGGCGAGGCGGTCCGCCCCGAAGGCCGGCGATGGCGACGCGTCGCCCACGCCGCGCGACACCGTCAGCGTCGCGTTCTGGAAGAGGTTGGTCGCCGTCAGTAGCACGTCGATGTCGTCCGTCATCGGAAAGATCGCGGTACCGTTTCCTGCGAGGTCGAACACGAAAGGGCTGTTCTCCGTGAGGTTGACGAAGACCGAGCCGATCCGCACGTCGGGCTCGATCGGGAACGACTCGGTGTTTCCCGCGAAGTCCGTCGCCACGACGGCGAACCGGTAGAGGCCGTCGCCACTTTCTGACAAGTCCGAGGGCGTGTACGAGATGGTGCCGCCGGTCGCGGTGCCGACCAGCGCATACCCCTGTCCTTCGCGCTTCGCGAAGAGCTGCACCTGGGCGATGCCGACGCCGCCCGCGTCGCTCGCGGTGTACGCCGCCGTGATGGGAACGCCCGCCTGCGTGACGTTCGCGACGATGACGGAGGAGGCCGGCGCCACGCGGTCTAGCGTGGTGAGCCTCGTATTCGAAACCGCGTTGCCATTGCCCGCGGCGTCGGCGGCGCTGCCGGCCGGGAGCACCAGCGACTTCGCGCCGTCGCCGCCGGTGAGCGTGACATCGACGGTGTACGCGGCGCCGCTGCCCTGCAGGTTCGAAAGCGTGATGCCGCTCGCCGTGAAATCGCCGAGCGCAAGGCCGGTCACCGGCTCGCTGAACGTCACCGCGACGCCGGGGAACGACGTCTGGTTGGTCGCGCTGGGGATCGCGCCGATCACCGCCGTGGGAGCGACCCGGTCCAGCGTGATGGCCACGACCGCCGACGCGGCGTTGCCATTGCCCGCGGCGTCCGTCGCCCGGTCCTGCGGCAGGGAGAACGACTTCGCGCCGTCGCCGCCGGTGAGCGTGACGTCGACGGTGTAAGCCGCGCCGCTGCCCTGCAGGTCCGAAAGCGAAACGCCCGACACAGAGAAGTCGCCGAGCGCCAATCCCGCCACCGGCTCGCTGAAGCTTACCGTCACGTCGTTGAAGGAGGTCTGGTTCGTCGCCGGCGGCAATGCGCCGAACGCAACCGTCGGCCGCGAAGCGTCGAGCGTGGTCGAAGCCGTGTTCGACTGGAGGTTGCCGTTCGTCGCAGCGTCTGCCGCCCGGTCCGCCGGCAGGAAGAACGACTTCGCGCCGTCGCCGCCGGTGAGCGTGACGTCGACGGTGTACGCCGCGCCACTGCCCTGGAGGTTCGAGAGCGTGATGCCGCTCGTCGAGAAGTCGCCGAGCGCGAGGCCGGTGACTGCCTCGCTGAACGTCACCGAGACGCCCGCGAAGAACGTCTGGTTCGTAAGCGCCGGAAGCGCCGCGATGGTCGCCGTGGATCCTGTCGCGTCGTAGGTCGTCGTCACGGTGTTGGAGGCGACGTTCGGCGCGAGGCTGGCGCTTTGGGCGACACCCGCCGGCAGCGAGAACGACTTGGCTCCGTCGCCGCCGGTGATCGTCGCATCGACCGTGTAGTTCGCCCCGCCCCCCTGAAGGTCGGAGACGGTGATACCGCTCGACAGGAAGTCACCTAGCGCGAGGCCCGTGACCGGTTCGCTAAAGGTGATCGAGAGGTTGTCGAAGAACGTCTGGTTCGTCGTTGCCGGGAGCGCCGCGATCAGCACCGTCGGCTGCGTGGTTTGGAGCGTCGTGCTCGCAGTGTTCGACTGGAGGTTGCCGTTCGTCGCCGCGTCGAACGCGGAGTCCGCCGGCAGGAAGAACGACTTCGCGCCGTCGCCGCCGGTCAGCGTGACATCGACGGTGTACGCCGCGCCGCTGCCCTGGAGGTTAGCGAGCGTGATGCCGCTCGTCGAGAAGTCGCCGAGCGCGAGGCCCGTGACTGCTTCGCTGAAGGTCACCGATACGCCCGCGAAGAAGGTCTGGTTCGTCAGCGCGGGCATCGCCGCGATAATCGCTGTCGGGCGCGAGGCGTCCAGCGTCGTGCTCGCGGTGTTCGACAAGAGGTTGCCGTTCGTCGCCGCGTCTGCCGCCCGGTCCGCTGGCAGGAAGAACGACTTCGCGCCGTCGCCGCCGGTCAGCGTGACGTCGACGGTGTAGGCCGCGCCGCTGCCCTGGAGGTTGCCGAGCGTGATGCCGCTCGTCGAGAAGTCGCCGAGCGCCAAGCCCGTAACCGTCTCGCTTAACGTCACAGCGATGCCCGGGAACGAGGTCTGGTTCGTCAGCGCCGGCAGCGCCGCGATAGTCGCTGTCGGGCGCGAAGCGTCCAGCGTCGTGCTCGCGGTGTTCGACAAGAGGTTGCCGTTCGTCGCCGCGTCGAACGCAGAATCCGCGGGCAGGAAGAACGACTTCGCGCCGTCGCCGCCGGTCAGCGTGACGTCGACGGTGTAGGCCGCGCCGCTGCCCTGGAGGTTACCGAGCGTGATGCCGCTCGTCGAGAAGTCGCCGAGCGCCAGGCCCGTAACCGTCTCGCTGAACGTCACAGCGATGCCCGGGAATGAGGTCTGGTTCGTCAGCGCGGGCAACGCCGCGATACTCGCTGTCGGGCGCGAAGCGTCCAGCGTGGTCGAAGCGGTGTTTGACAAGAGGTTGCCGTTCGTCGCCGCGTCGAACGCAGAATCCGCGGGCAGGAAGAACGACTTCGCGCCGTCGCCGCCGGTCAGCGTGACGTCGACGGTGTAGGCCGCGCCGCTGCCCTGGAGGTTCGAGAGCGTGATGCCGCTCGTCGAGAAGTCGCCGAGCGCGAGGCCGGTCACCCCTTCGCTGAACGTGACGGCGACGCCCGCGAAGAACGTCTGGTTCGTCAGCGCGGGCAGCGCCGCGATGGTCGCTGTTGGGCGCGAGGCGTCCAGCGTCGTGCTCGCCGTGTTCGACAAGAGGTTACCGTTCGTCGCGGCATCGAACGCGGAATCCGCCGGTAGGAAGAACGACTTCGCGCCGTCGCCGCCGGTCAGCGTGACGTCGACAGTGTACGCCGCGCCGCTGCCCTGCAGGTTCGAAAGCGTGATGCCGCTCGTCGAGAAGTCGCCGAGCGCGAGGCCCGTGACTGCTTCGCTGAACGTCACAGCGATGCCCGGGAACGAGGTCTGGTTCGTCAGCGCCGGGAGGGAGCCGATGGTGACCGTCGGGGCGCTCGGGAAGAAGGTAGTGAGAACGGTGTTGGAAGCTGCGTTCGGGTTGCCGGCCCCGTCGAAGGCGCTTCCGGCCGGGAGCAGGAATGTCTTGATGCCGGCGCCCCCGGTGAGGGTGGCATCGACGGTGTAAGTGGCGCCGGATCCCTGCAGGTTCGAGAGGCTCACCCCGCTCGTGGTGAAGTCGCCGAGTCCGAGCCCGGTGACCGCTTCGCTGAAGTCCACGGCGATGCCGGGGAAGAAGGTCTGGCTGGTCGCGGGCGGAAGCGCGCCGATCAGCACAGTGGGCTGCGACTGGTCGAGTGTGGTACTCGCCGTGTTGGAAACGAGGTTGCCGTTGCTGGCCGCGTCGAGCGCCGAGCTGGCAGGGAGGAAGAAGAACTTCGCGCCGTCGCCGCCGGTCAGCGTGACGTCGACCGTGTAGGCCGCGCCGCTTCCCTGCAGGTTGCCGAGCGTGATGCCGCTCGTCGAGAAGTCGCCGAGTGCGAGTCCTGTCACTACCTCGCTGAACGTCACCGATATGCCTGCGAAGAACGTCTGGTTGGTCAGCCCCGGAAGCGCCGCGATGGTCGCAGTCGGCCCTGAGACGTCGTAGGTGGTCGAGGCGGTGTTCGAGGCCGCATTGCCGTTCGAGGCCGCGTCGAACGCGGAATCGAGCGGGAGCGTGAACGACTTGGGGCCTTCGCCACCGGTGAGCGCCACGTCCACCGTGTAGGCGGCGCCGCTGCCTTGGAGGTTCGAGAGGACGATGCCGCTTGTCGAGAAGTCGGAGAGGTCGAGGCCCGTGACCGGCTCGCCGAAAGTGACCGCGACTCCCGGAAATGATGTCAGGCTGGTCGGCGATGGGAGCAGCGCGATGGTGGCGGTCGGACGCGAGGCGTCTAGCGTGGTGCTTGAGGCGTTCGACTGAAGGTTCCCATTGGATGCGGGGTCGAACGCCGAATCCGCGGGCAGGAAGAACGACTTCGCGCCGTCGCCGCCGGTGAGCGTGACGTCGACCGTGTAGCTGTCGCCGCTGCCCTGGAGGTTGCCGAGCGTGATTCCACTCGTCGAGAAGTCGCCGAGCGCCAGGCCGGTGACCGCTTCGCTGAAGCTGACGGAGATGCCTGCGAAGAAGGTCTGGTTGGTCAGTGCTGGAAGCGCCGCGATGGTCGCGGTGGGTGGTGTGGTGTCGGCGAACTGGAAAATGTAGGCGCGCCCTGATTGGATCGGGCTGGCGCCGGGGTCCTCACCCGAGGCGCCCACGCCGTACTCCGGGCGCCCGTCGCCGGTGATGTCGGGGACGTCGGTGACCACGATGGCGAAGACGCCCCCGGCCTCCTCGTTCGGGGAGGTCGACGTGTCGAGCACGACGCCATCCGTGGCGCTGAACAGATAGACGGTGCCCGCGGTGACGGGCCGGGAGCCGCCGCCCTCGCCGAACGCGCCGACGAGCACATCGCCGCGCCCGTCGCCGTTCATGTCGGCGATCCCGGAAACCGCCGCAGCGAAGCGCCCGCCGCTGGTCTCGTTCGGCGAGGCGAGGCTGCGGACGAAGGCGCCGGTCGCGCCGTTGAAAAGGTGGGCGCGCCCCGCGGAGCTCGGAGAAGCTCCCGGGTCTTCACCGTAGGAGCCGATCACGACGTCGCCGAGTCCGTCGCCGGTGAAGTCGTCCAGTCCGTCGAGCGCGAAGCCGAACCGCCCGTTCGCTTGCGGCGTCGGCGACAGGAAAGTGCGCAACAGCGCCCCGGTGGCGCCGTTGTACAGGTAGGCGCGCCCGGCCCCAATGGTTCCGCTCGGGTCCTCGTTGGAGGCGCCGACCAGGACATCGGGAATCCCGTCTCCGGTCACGTCCGGCACCGGGGAAATGGCGCTGCCGAACACCCCGGAGACCCGGGGGGTCGGCGAGGCGAAGGTTCTCAGCACAGCGCCGGTGGCGCCGCTCAGGAGGTAGGCTTGCCCCGAGCCCGCGATCCCTCCGGGCGCCTCCCCGGAGGCGCCGACGAGCACATCGCCGAAGCCGTCGCCGTTGACGTCGCCGATCCCCGCGACGGAGCCGCCGAAGCGTCCGAATTCGGACTCGTTCCCCGAGCGCAGCGTGCGGATGAAAACACCCGTCGCCCCGTTGAACAAGTGCACGCGCCCGCAGCCGTCGGGGCTGCCCGTGGTTCCGTTTTCGTTGCTCGCGCCCACGGCGACATCCCACACGCCGTCGCCGGTCACATCGGGAATGGCGGCGACCGCGACGCCGAAGATGCCGGTCTCCTTGGGGGTCGGCGAGACAAGCGTGTGGATCACCGCGCCGGTGAAGCCGTTCATCACGTAGGCCCGTCCCTCGTTGTCGATCGCGCCGCCGGGATCCTCCTGGCGCGCACCGAGCACGAAGTCCCCGCGACCGTCGCCGTTCACGTCGGGAATTCCACTGATCGCTCGACCGAACTCGCCGTTCGTCTCCTCGTTGGGAGATTGAAGGGGGGTGACGAGGGAACCCGCCTGCGACGAAACAGAAGCAACGAGCGCCAGGCCGGCCGCGAAGATCGCTCGCAAGCATTGCCTCGGACTGTGGGGGGTCATGGCGGAAACCTCGATGGTCTAGACAGGCTGCCCGAAGGATGGGGCAGGCAGGTGCCACTCCTCAACCGGGATCGGTCCCGGAGGGGCGCAGCGGCGGGAAAACACTGAATAGCATATAGGGGCAATTCCCGAGACGGGGGGACGCTGCTACGGAAGGACCGTCCAGATTCCAGAAGTGTGCTCGTGGTCGCAAAGCGCCGCGACCGTACCGTCCGCTGCGCGCTCCGAAGGCATTTCCACCCACTTCTCGCCATCCCAGCGGTGCGGGCGCCCGGCCCCGCCGTCCGGCGAGCGGAACACGAGGCGGAGCCGGTAGCCCGCCGCTCCGTAATTCGTATCCACGGAGAAGTGCCCTGCGGCCGCTTCCGCCCCGGGGTGCGGCGCGGCTCCCGGGAACCGGACGACATCGAGCCACTCGAGCGTGCCCTTCGAGCCAAGCGGCGTCGCCTCGACGCGCCAGCCATCCGCGCGGTTCGCGAAGACGGCCGTGGTGCCCTCCGCCAACGGACGCCGTTCGCCGATCCCGCCCTTGAAGACGACTTTCGTGTCCTTCGAGAAGGGTTGCTCGGTGTCGGGGTCCAGCACCACCGCGCCATCGGGCCCCACAAGCACCTCGCCGCCGGCGCCAACGGAACGGACAGCGCCCTTGCGGAAGCGGAGCCGCGTGCGGTCGCGCACTTCGACGCGGAGCGGCAGCCCGCCGAGGTCGCCCGCCGACGGCCACTCGGAGAAGACGTTGAAGTCCCCTTGGCAAGCGTAGACCAGCACGGACTCGGGACCGAACACGGGGGCGTTCTCCGGCTGGGGGAAGTACCCGCCCCGCATGAGGCGCAGTTCCCCGGAAACGCTCGAGGGCGGCTCGAGGGCGAGCGGCGCCAACCCGAGGCCGCCGCCGATCAGGAGGTTGTGGAACTCGCTCGCCACCGGCACGAAGCCCCGTCCGGTGAAATGGATCGTGGACGTTCCGGCGTCGAACAGGCCCAGCCGGGCGAAGCTGCCGCCATCGGCGAGGCTGATCTTGGCCGCCCCTCCCTTGAGCAGGCCGCCGCGCTCGATGATGAGGGACGCCAGCGCCAAGTCCCCGGACAGCGCGTAGCGGTGCCGCGCCAAGACCACCAGGTTGTCGTGCGGTCCGTCGCCGGGCAGCATCCCCCCCGACCACGAGGTGGGGTCCGAAGTGTCCAGCGCGCCTTCGCCGGTGCTCCAGACGGGGAACGAGTTGATGTAGGCCCGGGTGCCCGGATTGATCCCGTCGAGGATCGGGAAGCAGTACCAGCCGTTGAAGACCGGCGCGAGCGTGGACGTGCCGCTGCCACCGGTCGAGCCCGAGGGCATTTCGAATCCCTGGCCGACGAAGTTGCCGCGGTCGGGCGTCAGGTAGTAGTTCCATCCGGTGTCGCCGCCGGCCCATAGGAAGTGGCTGAAGTAGCCGAGGCGCTCCGGACGGCCGCCGAGCGCCTCCCAAGGGAGGGCGAACTCGACAAGGCGCTGCTTGCGGTTCAGGACGTGCCCGACCTCGTGCTCGGTGCGGGCCCAAGCGCCGTCGTTGGCGGCGAGGAGGGCGCACTCCTTTCCGTCGAGGCGGAACAGGAGCGCGAAGTCCGCCGCGAAGGGCAGCTTCGGCTGGTGGCCGATGGCGCCCAGCCGAAGCCCGGTCGTCGTGCCCGCGCCCGCGCGCGGGTCCTCCCGCCGCGGATCCATGTCGAAGTACGCCACTAGGAAATGCTGGTCTGATTCGACCTGCTCGGAGGTCTCCGCGAAGTCGTCCGCCAACGATGCCAGCGTGGCCCCGCTGGCGTCCCAGGTGAAGTACCAGCGCGGGTACATCGAGGGCGTCAGGTCGGTGGTTCGCAGCCGCTCCGATTCGTCATAGGTGTGCTCGCCGTCCATCGGCTCCGTGCGCGGCGTGATGGCCGGGCTGGCGGCGGCGATGGCGAGCAGGAGGGCGGAGGCGGCGAGGCGGCACATGGAGGAAACTCCGGGGTTTCAGGGAGGGAACACCCTTAAAGGTCATGAATCTCCGGTGACGTGGTTGGCGAGGGGAATCCCCTCACTTACCGCTCAGGGCGTATAGTCCACCGCCGCGGGGACGGAGAGGACGAACGCCGTAAGCAGTGCGCACACCTGCTCGATCTCCTCCCACACGGCGACCTCGACGCTGGTGTGCATGTAGCGGAGCGAGTTCGAGACGGTGGCGACCGGGACTCCGGCGCGGACTTCGGCGGCGGGATCGGCGTCGGTCCCGTGGCGGCCGGTCTCCGCTTCGAGGCGGACCGGGATTCCGGCGGCCTCCCCGGCGGCGCGGATCGCCGCCACAAGCTTCTTCGACGAGCTGACGCCGATGTTGACGATCGGGCCTTCGCCGAGGGCGAACTTGCCGGCGCGCCGCGCGTCGATGCCCGGGGTGTCGGTGGCGTGCGAAACGTCGATGGCGATGGCGGCGGTGGGATTCACGTCGAAGGCCACGAGCCGCGCGCCCCACGCGCCGCACTCCTCCTGCACCGTCGAGGCCGAGTGGAGCGTAGCGGCCAGTTCGCCCTGGCGGGCGGCGCAGCGCCGGAGCACCTCCAGGGCGACGAAGGAGCCGAACTTGTTGTCGACGTCGCGCGCGGCGAAGCGCCCGTTGAGCAGCTCGACCGCGTCGCCGCCGATGACGCCGGGGGTGCCGATCGGCGCGTGGGCTTCCGCCTGCGCGCGGTCCGCCGCGCCGATGTCGATGAAGAGGTCCGTCAGCTCGATCGACTTCTTGTCGCGCTCGTCCCCCTTCATCAGATGGACCGCGGTGCGGCCGATCACGCCGTTGATCAAGCCCCTCGGCCCAAGCAGGCGGACGCGCTGGTTCACGAGCGTCGGCGTGTCGATGCCGCCGATCGGCTTGAAGTAGATGAACCCGTTGTCGTCGATGTAGTGGACCAGCACGCCGATCTCGTCCGCGTGGCCCATCAGCAGGATCGACGGTCCGCCGGGCTTGCCGTCGAGCGTGGCGATGACACTGCCTTGCGTGTTGGTGCGGACCTTCGGCGTGTGCCGGAGCGCCTCGGCGCGCCAGAGCGCCTGGACATCCTGCTCGAAGCCGGAGGGGCTCGGGGTGTTCAGCAGCGAAAGGAGGAACTGGCGGCGGTCCTTGTCCATGGTCGGGGTCTCCGGAGGTCTGTTGCGCGGAACGATGCGGGATGGCGCGGGGAGGGGCAAAAAAGAAACGGCCCGGATCGAGCGATCCGGGCCGTCGTGGAAAGCGGGGAGCGGGAGGTTACGCCTTCTCGCCGCCGTCCTTCTTGTCGTCCTTCTTCTCGAAGTCGTCCTCGATGCCCTCGTCGAACTCCATGTCGTCGTCGAGGGACGCGAAGTCGTCGTCGTCCTCGTCGCCGGACTTGGAGCGGAGCAGGAAGAAGATAGCGCCGACGATCGCCAGGATCACGACGATGAGGAGGAAGCCGGTGAGGTACTTGCCGAAGCCGCCCGATTCCGCCTCCGCCTTCTCGCGCGCGGTGATCTCGCTCTCGATAGTGTTGAGCTGCTCGTTGAGCGTCTGGACCGCGAAGCGGAGCTGGTCGACCGACTCCTGCTGGCGCTCCATCGCGATGCTGAGGGTCTGGACGGTGGAGGACAGCTTGCGGTTCTCCTCCTCCGTGCGGGCGAGGCTCTGCTGGACTCGCTCGGCGGAGCCGCGGGCGGTGTTGAGGATCTGCTCGCGGTCCTGCGCGAGGGTCTGCTCGCGCTTGGTTTCGCCGCAGCCGGCGAGGAAGAGGAGGCCGATCAGGAGAGCCGCCAGAAAGCGGGTGGGAGTCACGTTTGGATTCCTCCAGGAAAGGGTCCCCGGGCGGGGAAGGTTTGAGGATGAAGCGCTTGCGCCTAGTGGCAGACAGGAAGCGCCCGGCGACTGCTCGGGTCAACCGCGAAACCGGCGTGGCCGGCGGCCGCGCCGGAAGCCTTTCGCGCCCCCCGGTCGCGGGTTGACCCCGCTGGGCTTTGCCGTTGACGATACGGCTGTTCCGGCACCTACTCGACCTTCAGTGGCGGACAGCGACTCCACGCGCGGGCGGCCCCCCACGGGTCGGCACGCGACGAAGCCCCCCGATCCCATGCCCATCATCAACTACCGGACCCGCGAGATAAACTGCAAGATCGTCTATGTCGGTCCGTCCCTCGGCGGCAAGACGACCAATATCCAGCGGATCCACGAGATGATCCCGGTCCGGAACCGGACCGACCTGCAGAGCATCGACACCGAAGGCGACCGCACGCTCTTCTTCGACTACTTCTCGATGGATCTGGACGACATCGCAGGCTTCAAGACGAAGTTCCTCATCTACGGCGTCCCCGGCCAGCCCTACTACCGCTCCACCCGCAAGATGGTCCTGAACGGCGTCGACGGCCTCGTCTTCGTCGCCGACTCGGACAAGAGCCGCCTGCCGGACAACGTGGAGTCCCTCGAGGACCTCCGCGGCATGCTCCAAGAGTACGGCTACGACTACCACACGATCCCGCTCGTCTACCAGTACAACAAGCGCGACCTGTTCTTCATCACCCCGATCGAGGAGTTCGAGGACCTGCTCAACGACCGCGGCTGCCGCAGCTTCGAGGCGATCGCCATCGAGAACGTGGGCGTGGTCGAGACGTTCCGGGCGGTCTGCGCGGAGGTCATCGCGAAGCTGAACGCCACACTGGCCGCCCAGTTCGGGAGCTACAACCCGTGACGCCGACCCCGCCCTCCTCCTCCGGAAAGACCCCGCTGCCCCTCAGCGACACCCAGACGATCCTCCAACCCCCGTCGGCCCGGCTCCAGTCCCGCAACCCCGCCGGCACCGGCTTCATCGTCCTGCCGGAGCCGGAGCTGGAGGAGCTCGAGCGGCTGTTGGACGAACTGATCGCCAAGGCCCCCGCGCGCTGCGGGCTGGTCCTGGACCGCACCGGGATGATCCTTTCGAACTCCGGCGACTTCCACCCGATCACGCCCCAAGTCATGGGCGCCACCGCCGCCGGCATCATCGCCGCGCTCAACACCATGGTGGCCCGCGCCGCCAGCCAGGAGATCCACGTCCGCTTCTACGGTTCCGACGTGGACCGCATCCATTTCCTCCTCCTCGGCGAGCGCATGATCCTGTGCCTCCTGCTGTCCCGGGGCACCAACAGCACCTCCGTCCGCAACGCCGTGCGCCAGTTCGCCTCGCGCATGTCCCCCCTCCTCGAGCGCTACCGCCCCGACAAGAAGCAGGGCGAAGAGCTGATGAAGAGCGTGAAGTTCATCGAGTCGAAGCTGGACTCGTTGTTCAAGGACAAGGGCTAGCCGGACCCCCCGAAACCCCCAACAGGTTATCCACAGGCCACCGTGGGCGGTGCATCCGTCCGCAGTGCTGGAATTCGTCTAGTTGCCTCCCGCGGGATTCCGGACGCGGGAAATCGACAAAAAGTTATCCACAGGTTCGCGAATCGGCGATTTTGTTCTTGACGCGATTCCTCAGGCCCTCACAGCGTGCCATGTAATTACGCGCCGTCAAAACTCTTGACCCGTAACCAAGGCGGAACGGGGTAAGCCGGACGGAAAGGGCCAAGAGGCTCAGGCGCGTCACCAACTCCTTTCAGAAAGGTACGCACTCATGGCAGAGGACGTCACCAAGGAAGCGGGGACCGCCGGAGAAGCAAAGCCCGCCGGCAAGAAGGCCCCCGCCAAGAAGCCCGCCGCCAAGAAGCCGGCGGCCAAGAAGACCGTGGCGAAGGCCGACACCGCCAAGAAGGCTCCGACGGCGAAGAAGGCCACCGCCGCCAAGAAGCCCGCAGCGGCCAAGAAGCCCGCAGCCAAGAAGACCACGGCCAAGGCCACCACCGCGAAGAAGGCTGTCGCGAAGAAGCCCGCCGCCGCGAAGAAGGCAGCACCCGCCAAGAAGGCGACCACCGCCAAGAAGGCTCCGGTCGCGAAGAAGACCACCGCCGCCAAGAAGCCCGCGGCCGCCAAGAAGGCCGCCGCTCCGAAGAAGGCCGCCAAGGCCGAGACCAATCCGACCATGAAGAAGGCTCCGGTCAAGAAGGCCATCGCCCCGAAGAAGAAGCCCGCCTGAGCCGCGGCGCGCCGCGAACCTCGACGACCCCGCGGCAGCCCCGGCCGCGGGGTTTTTTTGTGCCCTGCGCGCCCCGCCTTGGCCGTTGCGGCGCCGGTGCTCGCACCGCAACCTCGCCCCCCATGGCCGACCTCCCCTTCGACAGCCGCGTCCGCTACCTCGGAGTCCTCGCAGCGCTCGACTGCGCCGGCCTCTCGTCCGGGCGCGTCCTCGATGTGGGCGGTTTCCCCGGCGCCTTCGCCCGCTTCTGCGCCGCCAACGGCGCGCCCTTCACGGTCCACACCGCGGACACCGCGCAAGGGGACCTCGAGAACTACACGCGCCTGGCCCCCGGCGCGCCGCTCCCCTTTCCGGACCGCGCCTTCGACGCCGTCGTCTCCGTAGACACCCTCGAGCACGTGCCCACGCCGGCGCGCCACGGCTTCCTGGCCGAGCTCTGCCGCGCCGCGGACCGCGCCGTGGTCGTCGCCGCGCCCTTCCACCACGACGCGACCGCCGCCGCGGAGCAGGCGCTCGACGCGCTCCACCGCCAGGTGCGCGGCGCCCCGCACCCTTGGCTCTCCGAGCACCGCGAGCACGGACTGCCCCGTGTCGCCCCCTTCCTCGCCGCCATCCCTCCGGAGTTCCGGCTCGAGGCGGCGCGCCCGAACGCGCCCCTCCTCCCTTGGACGCTCTGGCAGGCCTTCGAGCTAGCGCGCCAGTTCCGCGACGCCTTCGAAGAGCCCGCTCGGCATTGGGACTCGGCGTGCAACTCGTCCATCGCCGACGGCTCGTTCCCCGCGGGAGCGCTTCCCTACCGGGTGGTGTGGACGCTCCGTCGCGGAGGCGTCGAGCAGCCGCTCCCGGCGTTCCTCGCGGAGTTCGAATCGCACGGCGGGGCCGACGCCGCGCTGGCGCCGGCGCTCGCCGGGATGCTGGGCGCGCTGGTCGCCGCGGCGGCGGTGCCCGCCGGCGCCGACGTGCTCCGCCACGCCATCGACGAGCGCCTCGCCGCCGCCATGCGCCTGCTGGAGCAGCAGGCGGGCCGCCGCGGCCCCGCCGCCGACGGACCGCGCCGCTGGAGCTGGTTCCGCCGGGAGCCCGATTGAGCATGCCCCCCACCGCCCTCGTCGTGGGACTCAACGACTCCGCCTGCCTGGGCGGCGGCTGGCACGAACGCGAACGCGACGGACGCTGCGGCCTCCCCTACCGCGCGACCGGACCCTCCGCGGAGCTCCGCCTCGCGCCCGCTCCCGGAGCGCGGGGCCTGGCCCTTCTGGTCGCCGCCCCGGTGGACCTGCTTGGCGCTCCCGCGAGGGGGGCCCTGCTGATCGAGGCGGGCGCCGTCCCCCTGCGCGCGCCGCTCGAGCTGCGCCACGACGGGTGGGTGCTCCGCCGCTTCCCCCTCAAGGATCCCCGGGGCGTGATCGCCATCCGCCTCGAAGCGGACCGCGCCATCGTCCCGGACCACGCGCTCCGCAACGGCGACGGGCGCGCGCTCGGCTGGTTCGTCTCCGCCGTGTGGCAGGAGTAGCCCGCACATGGAGCCGCGCTCCGAGTTCCCCCTCTGGCTCGAATGGAGCGGCCTCCCCGAGGCGCTCTACGCGTCCTCCCGCGGAGCGGTGCCTTGGGCGCTCTTCCGCCGCGTGGTCGAACTGGACGTGGCGCGCAACGGCTCGCGCCCCGATGTCGTCGAGATCAGCCCCGCCGGGCTCGCCGCCATGATCGGCGTCCCGGCTCAGCGTGTGCGTCCGCTCGTGGGATCGCTGCGCAAGGCGGGGCTGCTCCGCGCGTTCCTGCCCGACGATGACGCGGAGCCGGGCCTGTTCCAGGTGATCGTTCCGGTCCGTACGCCGGTGCCCGCGGAGGAGCTGTTGCGCACGCGGCCCGAGCTGGCGAACGCGACGCTCGAGGACCTCCGCTACGCCACGGAACCCGGCGCGCGCCCGGAGCGCGAAGAGCGCGTGAAGCGCGTGGTCGACCTGTACCTCGACATCTTCTCGATGAAGCTGAACTCGTTCGTGCTGGACCAGTTGCGCATCATCGCTGAGCGCTACGAGCCGCGGCTCGTCGAGCGGGTGTTCTCGCTCGCGCGCAAGCGCGAAGCGGCCACGCTGTCGTGGGTGCTTTCGGAGATCCGCCGCGAGGACGCCGCGCGCCGCGCCGCGGAGGACGGCGGCGGCGGGGCCGGGGTCGGCTAGGGCGCTACCGCAACAGCCAGCCGTCCGTGCCGGCTTCCACTTCCGCGAGGCGCAGCGGAAGCACGCTGTGGATCACCAGCGACGTGGTCGCGTCGTCGTAGTCCGACAGGTCGAGGACCTGGTTCGCCGCGCTCGCTCCCGCCAGGTCGAACACGTCGGGATCGTTCGGCCCGGAGGAACCGCCGCCGGAGGTCCAGTTGGCGCGCGCGCTGCCAACCTCGCGGAGCGAGCCGAACTCCTCGAGCCCCGTGTACACGATCAGGTTGAAGCGCTGCCCCGCGAGCGGCCCGTCGAGTCCGAGCGCGGACCGCGGGATCGACAGTTCCACCGCGCCGGTCTGCGTCGAGTGCGCCGACTCCGTGGCGGCGGAGACCGCCGTGTTGACGGCGTCCGCGACCTCGAGCCCCAGCGGCCCGGTGTAGCTCACCTCGAAATCGGGCAGCGCCTCCGGGTGCGCGGAGAAGTCCGCCGGCCCGCGGAAGTCGTTACCCTGGTCCCAACCCAGCGAACCCGCGTAGCCCTCCCCCGCCGCCGTGTCGACCGCGACGCCGACATACGGCGTGAAGAACGAGGCGGACGGGTTCACCGAGCGGATCTTGAAGTAGAAGTAAACGTTCGCGGCGTCGTAGGCGGCGCGGAACTCGGTGAGGTCCGCGTCCTGCCCCGAGAACGCGCTGTTCGTCGGGTAGGTGTACGCGCCCGCGCCCTTGTCGTCGCCGAGCGCGTCGGTCCAGACGAACACGTTCGCCGCGGTCACATGCGCGGTGTTCGCGGATTGCGGGGAGGCGGCGGCCCACTCGGAGCCGTCCGCGTCGATGGAGATGGCCGCGCTCGTGGGACCGAGCACCGCCAGCACCGGCGGCAGCTCCGGGATCGACGCCGCCGAACGCGAGGTGGTGAAGCGCGCGAGCGCCGGGTACGCCAGCCGCGCGCCGTCCGCGTCGTTCGCCGTCGCCGCCACCGAGACCGTGTAGGTGGTGCGCGCGAGCAGCTCCGCCAGCGGACGCAGCGTCAGCGTGGTGAAGCCCGGATCCCACTCGGACGCGGTCGCGGTCGCGGGCGCGATGGAGACCGCCGCCAGGGTGCTCGAAGGCTCCATCGGCTTCGTGAAGGCGATGACGATCGCCGAATCCGTCGGCACGTTCGCGTCCTGGTCCGGGGGCGAGATCGACTGCACCTCGGGCTCGGCCGGCGGGAGGAGCGCCTGCGGGATCCAGACGCCCGCCGCCTGCCCCGCGAGCACGCGCTCCGGGAACAGGCCGCCCACCCCGATGGTCGCCGTCTCCGAAGGCTCGAGCGCGTTCGCGACCACGGTGCCCTGCGCCCAGCCGGTCGGGAGCGCCCCCTGCGTGCGGGTCGAAGCGCTCGTGTTCATCGACACGAGGACCATCGCCCCGCCCTCCCCCCGCGTGTAGGCAAGCATACCCGGGCCCGAGTCGGACCATTGGAGGCCGGAAAGGCCTCCGCGGCGCAGCGGTTCGATGTCGCGCCGGAGCTGCGACAGCCGCTTCACCAGCCGGTAGCGCGGCGACGACGTGTTGAAGTTATCGCCCAGCGACGGCCCTTGCTCGAACTGCCCGTCGAACATGTCCTCGCGGTTGTTCGGATCGTTGCCGCCGTCGAAGTCCTGCTCGGTGCCGTAGTAGACGATCGGCGGGCCGGGCGCGGTGAACATGGCGATGAGGGCCAGGTCGAGGCGCCGCAGCCGCTCCGCCGCCGACGCGCCGGGGACGTCCTGCGCCGTGTTCAGGAAGCGGCGCAGGTCGTGGTTGTCGATGAAGTTCGGCATCTGCAGGTGGTGCGCGCCGAGGTTCGCCTCGCGCTGCTGCAGCCGCCCGAGGAACCAGCCCGTCGCGCCGGTGCCGCGCGCGAACACCTGTTCGCAGGTGTAGTAGTACTGGAAGTCCAGCGCCGCGTCCAGCTTGTACTCGGCGCCGCGGAAGTCGCCGATGTAGTCCTGCATGAAGTTGTCGTCGGCGCCGTAGATCTCGCCGAAGGTGAAGGGCCGCGCGTGCCCGCCCGCCGCCGCCTCCGCCCGCAGCCGCGGCAGGAAGTCCTCCCAGAAGCCGCGATCCACGTGCTTCACGGTGTCGATGCGGAAGCCCGACACGCCGGTCTCCGCGATCCAGTAAGACCAGATGTCCACCATCGCGTCGCGCACGTAGGCGGTCTCGGTCTTCAGGTCGTCGAGGCCCACCAGTTCGCCCAGTTCCTCCTCCGGCCGCGAGAAATCGCCGATGTTCCCGTGCGCGTGGAAGTGCTCGAGCGAGTTGAAGGGCGCGGGATAGCGCAGCGTGCCGCGCCAGCGCAGCGTGTACTCGTCCGGCGGCGCCTTGTAGCCCGGGAACCCGGAGTCGCTCGACGTGACCTGGTCCGCGCAGTGGTTCACCACCATGTCGTAGTAGACGGCGATGCCGAGCGCGTTCGCGTCCGCCACGAGCTGCTGCAGCTCCGCGAGCGTCCCGAAGTTCGGGTCCACGTTGTACCAGTCGTAGGTCGCGTAGCCGTGGTAGCTGTTCACATTCTCGAGGATCGGCGAGAGCCAGATCGCGTTGGCGCCGATGCCCGCGATGTAGGGCAGCTTCTGGCGCACGCCTTCCAGGTCGCCGCCGTGGAATCCACCCGGATTCGTCGGCGCGAAGGGCGCGCGCGGATTCCCGTCGTCGTTCAGCGCCGTCCCGTTCGCGAAACGGTCCACGAAGACGTGGTAGAAGATCAGGTCCTCGGGCTCGGGCGCCGTGAAGGTGTCCGCAGGCGCCGTGGCGGCCGCCGCGAGGAGCGCTGCGAGAAGTGCGCGGGTGGTGCTCGTCATGGGTGGTCTCCCGGCGAACGGGAGGTTCGCCACCGCGAATGTCCGTGATTGGCTCCCCGCTGCAAAGCGGAATCGGCGCGGGCTACTCTCCGCCGAACAGCTCCCAGCCGCCCACCGAAGCCTGCGGCGTGTCCAAGGTCTCCCCGAGGAACGCCAGCAGTTGCGAGTCGGTGACCTGTCCGGGGTCGGCCAAGTTCAACGCGGCCAGCGGGGCCGGCACCGAAACCTCGGTGAAGTGGGCATAGTCCACGAAAGCGGCGAGGTCCGGCTGCCCGCCGGTATTGACGGTCGAGTTGTGCGTGAAGGGGTCCATGCCGTTCACGTTCTCCCAGTCGGTGTAGCACGTGATCCCCGCCTGGAGGGTCGCAGGCATGTCCGACCGCGAGTAGCGGCGGTGGACCACCCAGGGGCCCGGGGCCTCGCGCCGCAGCATGATGAAGGCGTTGCCGATCCGGGCGCTGCGGATCTCCGCGAGCGTCGAAGGGGCGCTTTGGATGTTGAGCACCGAGACGCTGTCCACTGTGGTCTTCACTTCGTACTGCGCCGTGCCGGGAGTGTTCGCGGCCCCCAGCGAGAGGAAGACGTAGTCCTCACCGCCCGGGGTCCAAGTGGCCGGGGTGATCGCTCGCGGCGCGCGCAGCATGATTCCGGCGAGCGAGTACTGCCGTCCCGGCGGCCCGGTTTGGGCGCGATTGAGCGACTCGACCTCGATCGTCATTGCGAAGTTTCCGGTGACTTCCTTGAACGCGAGCACGCCGCGGTAGTTCGCGAACCAGGTGCTCGTGTAGGGGACCATCGCCATCCAACCGCTGCGGCTGGTGTCGATGTTCCACGTCTCCAGTTGGTCCGCGTTCCATCCCTCGACCGTGTGGACGCGCTGCCAGTCCGAGAGTGTGGAGGGGTCGTCGAAGTCGTCGTTCAGCAGGGAGAGCTGCGCGGACGCCTCGGAGGCGGCTGCGAAAAGCAGGGCGGTGGTAAGCAGTTTGCTCATGGGCCGGAATTGGTCCCTCGGTGGAATCAGGCTGGAGTGGCGCGCCTCTGGATTCGTTTTACAGCAGACCGACTTTGTCGCACGTGACGTGCCCGTCCTCCATCCGGATGATGCGGTCCGCGACGTCCAGGATGCGGTTGTCGTGCGTGACGAGCAGGATCGGGATGCCCTTCGAGCGCGCGAGCTGGTGCAGCAGGTCCACCACCTGGCGGCCCGACTGCTTGTCGAGCGAGGCGGTCGGCTCGTCCGCGAGGATCAGGTCCGGCGCGGGGGCCAGCGCCCGGGCGATGGCGACGCGCTGCTTCTGCCCGCCGGAGAGCTTCGCCGGGATGGCCTCGATCCGGTCCGTCAGCCCCATCGCGGCGAGCGTCTCTTCGCTGCGCCGGCGCATCTCCGCGGCCCCGACGTCGTCGCGCAGCGCGAACGCCAGCTCCACGTTCTGCCGCGCCGTCAGGAACGGCAGCAGATTGTGGAGCTGGAAGATGAAGCCGATGCGGCGGCGCAGCAGCAGCATCCTGCGGTTGTCCGAGCCCATCAGCTCCTCGCCGAAGACCCGCAGCGAACCCTTCTGCATCCGACGCAACCCGCCGATCAGCGTCAGCAGCGTCGTCTTCCCCGAGCCCGAAGGCCCCTCGAGGATCACGATCTCGCCGGGGCGCATCTCGAGATCGACGCTGTAGAGCACCTGCTTGCGCAGCTCGCCCTCGCCGAAGGCGTAGTCCACGCCGCGGATCGACAGCACGGAAGCGGTGGCGTCAGAAGACATCGGCGGGGTCCGCGCTGGAAAGCTTGTGCACCGCGAGGCCCGCGGCCACCGCGCACATCACCACCGTCATGCCCATCACCTGCACAATGCGGTCCGGCGTCACTTCGACCGGTAGCGAGATCGCCTTCTGCGCCGCGCGCGCGAGGATCCGCGCCCCCAGCAGCCCCGGCCAGAAGCCGATCAACGACAGGATGAGCCCCTGCGAGAGGATGATCCGCAGCAGGAAGCCGTCGCCGAAGCCCATCGCCTTCAGCGTGGCGAACTGCGGCAGGTGGTTGATGACGTCGGTGTAGAGGATCTGGTAGACGATGATCATGCCGACCACGAACGCGACCGAGGCGATCAGCGACATGATGAAGTCGACGGGCTCGTTCTTGCGCAGGTAGGCGAGTTCCTTGTCGAGCAGCCCCCGCCGCGAGTACACGACGCCCTCCGACCCCAGCATCGAGTTCGCCACCGCCAGCACCTGCTCCGCGTCCGCGCCCGGCGCCAGCTTCACGATCCCGATGTCGGCCGCGCCCGGATGGATCGTCGGGAACATGCGCTGGAAGTTCGCGTGCGTGGTGAACAGGTTGCCGTCGATGCCCACCGTGATGCCACCGGTCACGGCGCCGGTGACTTGGATGCGGCGGCTGTTCACCTCGGTCGAGAACTCCCGCCCCGCGTCCAGCTCCGCCGCCACGGGACCGATCTTCGGGCGCGAGCGCCGGTCGAACAACGCCACGTCCGCCAAGCGGAACACCGGATCCGACGGGTCGATGCCGTCGAGGCCGATCACGTTCTCGTCCAGCTCGAGGCCGTAGACGCGCACGTTGTGCTGCTGCCGCGTCCACGGGTTGATCCAGCGCCCCGTCTCGACGTAGACCACCGAGACCTTCTCCACGCCCTCGATGGCGCGCAGCCGGTCGGCGAAGCGCCGCGGGAACCGCGCCGGGCGCTGCACCGTTTGCGTCTTCGGGCTCAGGAGGATCAGGTCGCCGTTCAGGCTCGAAGCGACCTGCAGCGAGCTGCGGAACACGGTCTCCTTCAGGCTCAGCACCAGCAGCATCAGCAGCACCGCGACGCTGACGCCCATGAGCGCGATCAACATGCGCGTGCGCCCGTGGCTGAGCTGCCGCCAGCCGAGCGCCGCGCTGGATTGCGAGAGCGCCTTCCTCACGGAGCCACCTCGATTAGCACTTCCACGCGCGCATTGGTGAGTCCCGCGACCTGCGCGCTCCCTTCCGGGTCCAGCTCGATGCGCACCTCGACCACCCGCGCGTCCGTGTCCGACACCGGGTCGTTGTCGAGCGCGACCTTGCGCCCGACGAGCGGCTCGACCGCGACCACGCGCCCCGCGAGGCGCAGGTCCGTGCTCTTCACGCGGATCGTGGCGAGCTGCCCCGGCGCTACGCGCGGCACGTCGGCCTCGTACACCTCCGCCACCGCGTGCATCGGCGAGACCGCGCCCATTTCCAGGATGCCGCGTTCGCCGACACGCTCGCCCGCGCGGGCGTGCACCTGCAACACCCGCCCCGAGATCGGCGCCTCGATCCGCGTACGTTCCAGCGCCCGCTCCGCCACCGCGACCGCCGCCTCCGCGGCCGCGAGCTCCGCCTCCCGAAGCCGCACATCGACCTCGCGCACCTCCGCCAGCGCCGCGCGCGCCGCCTCCCCCTCCGCGAGCGCCGCGCGGGCCGATTCGACCGCGAGCCGGTCGCGCTCGAGCACCGACTCCGCGACGGACTCCATGCGCGCTAGCGCCTCCGAGCGTGCAAGGTCGCGCTCGCTCTGCGCCAGTGTCTCGCGCGCCGCATTGATCGCCGCGTCGCGCGCCGCCAACTCGTCCGGCTTCGCCCCCGCGCGCGTCTGCTCCAGGCGGGCGCGCGCCACGGCGACCTGCTCCCGCGCCGCGTCGCGTTCCGCCGCGCGCAGGTCGTGCTCGTCCGTCAGCGCCACCACATCCCCGGCGGCCACGTCCGCGCCGGCCTCGGCACGCAGCTCCGCGAGGATCGCGTTCATCCCGGGCGCGTTGAGCGTGCGCACGCGCGAGGAGGGCTCGAGCGTGCCGAGCGCGGCGACTTGGTTCGGCGCCGCCAGGCGGGACGCTTGGAGGGGCGGCGACGATTCTCCTGCGCCGTTCGAAAGCCGCATCGCCACCGCGGCGGCCGCCGCCAGCAGCAGCAGGACAAGAATGGCAATTCGTCCGCGCGTCATCGCGTGCCCTCCTTTGCGGGCGCCGCGAGCGATTCCGCCCGCGAAATCAGAAGCTTCGCCACAGTGTCGCAGTGCGGGTCGTCCGGCAGGATCGCGCCAATGGTCCGCGCCATCCAGAACCCGTGCATCGCAAGCCACAGCAAGAGCTGATCCTCGCCCGTCTCCGGGTCCGACAGCAGTTCGCTCCAGATCCGCGTGCGCATCGCGCGCAGCGGCGCCAGCAGCTCCGGGCTGATCATCCCCGCCGTCACCATTCCCAGCATAAAATCGCGGTGCGAGCGCATGAACGCGATGTCGTCCTGGAACTCCGCCGCGGAGGGCGCGTGCTCGGGGAAGGCGACCGCGATCATGGTGCGGATCAGCCGCGCGCGTCCCTCCGGGGCGAGCGCCTTCAGCCGCGTCTGCACCAAATGGAACGCCCGCTGTGTGTAGAACTCGAGGAACGCCGCGAGCAGAGCCTCCTTCGACGCGAAGTGGTGGAAGAGCCCGCCCTTGCTGAGGCCAGCCTCGCGCGCGATGGCGTCCATGGTGAAGCCCGCCGGGCCGTCGCGCCGGACCACGGCGAGCGAGGCTTCGAGGATGCGCTCCCGGGCGCTAAGGGAGTCGTTCATGGTGGTGCCTCCGTGGCGACCGACCGTCCGGTCGGCAAGAGAGAGCGTCCGACCAACCGGTCGGTTTGTAAAGCGAAAAGTTTCCCGCAAAGCGCTTGACTCGCCCCCCCCACCGCACCTTCATACAGGGCTTCCGTCGCGGCAACGCGCCGGACCTCGGTGCCTCGGTAGCTCAGTTGGTAGAGCAGTGGACTGAAAATCCACGTGTCGCCGGTTCGATTCCGGCCTGAGGCACCACTTCCCCCCCTTCCGCCACGCAAGCCAGCCGGTTCGTTCTTGGAGAGGCGGCCCCCGCGCCGCCTCCGGCGCAGGCCCCCTCGCCCCCGTGCGTCCGCCCCCGACCCGGCAGCGAGGCGGAGGAGCGAGCAGCGCGCCCGTTTCCCGTTGCCAAGCCCCCGGGCGTGGCGCTTTCCTGACCGCATCGGAGGAAGCCGACGACGTGCGCTTCACGAACGCGATGACGACGGAGCACCTGACGCTCGGGCCCGGGGTGATTGGGCATATCTGGCGGCAGCGGTCGACGGACGTTGCGACCTACGCGGCGACGGACCGGTGGTTCCATTACGACCAGGTTGGGTCCGTGCTGTCGGAGTCCGGCTCCGCAGGCACGCTCGCCCAGCGGCACGAGCAGGACGCCTTCGGTAACACCGTCGCGAGTTGGCAAAGCTACACCTGGGGCGGCGGCCAGCCCGGCTGGCACCATAACTCGAAGGAATATGATGGGGAGTTGGGGTTGGTTTATATGTATCAGAGGTGGTATGATGGGAAGCTGGGGGCGTTTGTTAACGCGAACAGGTACCCCATTCCCTTAGAAAGTCGGTACGCGTTCGCTGAGAACCAACCAGTTAGTGCATTAGATCCAACTGGTGACATCATCTTTGAAATCGAATGCTACGCCGGTGTGGGAGGAAAGTTTTGTTTTGGGCTGAATGAGGACTTCTCCGGTGGAATGATAAAGATTGGTTTTGGGGCTGGCTATGGCGGTGGCTTTAGCGTCAACCCAAACGCAGGAAGCGGTGACTACACAAATGGTGATGGGGGCTTAGGTGCGTGGGGAGGAGCAGGTGTTGGATTCGGCCCCGTCTCTGGAGGGGTTGGATGCGAGGGCGTCGTTACTGGCGAATTCGATAACATGCTAGCGGGAGAAACCAATTGCGGAGTTAACGATGCATATGAAGTTAAGGGACAGCTAGACTGGAGTTGCTCGGCAAGTGTAGGCGTCCAGGGTGTGATTCCATTCGGCGACCCTCCACCTCCCTCCGAGCAATCGGCAAATGCTAAGTGGGCTGGATGTCAGGCACGTTGCAAGTCCTCTTGGGGGAAACCAGGAGATGGACTGAAGTTTTCCAGCTGCATGACTCAGTGCATGGAGTGACATTGTGAAACGTCTCGCCTTCGCTTGGATAGGTGCGCTGCTTCTGCTTGCCCTCGCGCTAAGTGTTTATGCTGGAATCGTGCGGCGACAGGCATTTCGGTCAATTCACGGTGAACCACTTAAAGAACTCAGGCGCGCTAGTGTAGGTCGGAATTGCGGTGAGCTCGGAATCGTGAAGGAGGTGGTTGTTGATACAACTAGGCGCGCTTGGTACTCCGACACCGATGAGGGACTTAATCGTGGAACTGCAAGATTCCACGCTACCTTTACGGGTTCGAAGCGAGAAGTGTCCGTTGAAGTAGTGATGGTGTACACAAACGCAAGGGAGTGGCGAGTGAACGTTACTGATCCTGCATTGCCCATCGACTCATATACGCTTGAGTTTGCTCCAGAAGAGATAGACCCTCGATGGTTACCGTCGGTTGAGTAGAGGATTCATTTCCACCTCCCCTAGGCCGCTTGACGTTGTATAGTCGGGCGTGCGGCAATGGACGGCATATGCAACCGCAAACCCTACCCCTACAACATGCTTGTCGATCCGGAGCGCGCCGCGCGGACCGGGCGACAGACGATGCCTAAAGTCGACCAGGGCGCGACAAGGAGGATGGCACGCGCTAAGGTGGCCTCAGCCCTCTGACTGAAGTCGACTACTTGCACTTCGCCACCCTTGGGCACGCGGCTGCCAGGCATCGCCGCTGGCCTGCTGCTTCGGTGGCCCACTCCTTCAATAGCTAACCCGCCAAGTCGGCGACTCCTCCATCCTGCTCCGCCTCCGGTCATAGAGCCGCGTCGTGCTGACGTTTGCGTGGCCGAGCCACTCTTGAACCTTCGCGATGTCGGCTTGGTGTTCCAAGGCGTTCGTGGCGGCGGTTGCGCGGAGTGAGTGGACGCAGAGGCCGCGGATGTCGATGCCGGCGCGGCGGGCGTGGTGTTGGACGATGTCGCGAAGGATGGACTCGGGATGGAGCGGCTTGTCCAGGTGGCCGCTGCGGCGGTTGCGGACAGGTCGGAACAGCGGAGTCTCCGGAGGGTTGGTGGTCGCGACGGCGGCGTCGAGATAGTCGTGGATCAGATCGAGCGCGCAGTGGTGCGCGGGGATGTAACGCACCTTGCCGCCCTTGCCTTGCACGCGGAGGTGCACCACGCCGCGCCGAGGCTGCAAGTCGCCGAGGGTGAGTCGGCACAGCTCCTCGCGCCGGAGTCCGTGGTAGAGGAACACGGCGAGGATCGCGCGGTCGCGTTTTCCCTTCAGCGTCGCGGGGTCGGGCGCCTCGAGGAGTTGGCGCGCCTGGTCGTCACTGATAGCGGGTGTCTTGCCCTCGTTCGGGTTCTCGATGGCGGGTCGGCGGACGCCGTTCGCAGGGTTGTCGGGGACGGCGTTGCGTTCGCAGAGGTAGTCAAACAGCGACGCGACGGCGGAGAGCTTGCGGCGGATCGTCGCCGGTGACGCGCCCCGGCGCGCCCGCTCGTCGCGCCAAGTGCGGGGTTGGGGATGTTCGCGAGCCGTTCATTCCAGAGCGGCGCATCTGCCCGCAGTCGAAACCCGGCGCCGGATGCGGGCCCCCGTCCCACTTCCCGTTGCTCGCGCGCTCCGGGGCTGGTCCGCTGTTCCGAGCGAACTTCCCGGAGCCCGACCATGACCGCTTTCCGCACCGCCCTGTTGACCGCCGCCGCGCTCGCCGCCGCCTTCGCGGGCCGCGCGCAGGAGGAGCAGGTGCCGTCGCCCTACGACGCCGAAGCGCGCGCCCGCGACCGCGTGTTCGTGTGGCAGCTCGAAGGCGGCGGCGAGGTGTACGGGCGCCTCGCGAAGGAAACCGCCGAGGCGGTCTTCGTCGACATCGGCCCGGAGATCGTCCGCATCCCGCTCGCGTCCGTGGCGAAGCGCCTCGATCCGTCGGAGGCGGAGGTGGCCGCGGCGAAGGTGTCCGTCGCCGATTCGCCAGGGTTCCAAGCCGCCAACGGCGCGCCCGCGCTGGGCCGCGTGGAGACGCTCGAACGCGCGAAGCGCAGCGTGGTGCTGGTTTCGAACCCGCGCGGGCTCGGCTCGGGCTGGGTGCTCGACGGCGACGGGCGCATCGTGACGAACCACCATGTGATCGGGAACGAAAAGCTGCAAACGGTGACGGTCTTCGTCCCGGACGGGAAGGGTCAGTGGGAGCGCAAGCGCTTCGACGACTGCCCGGTTGAGTCGTTCAGCTCGCTCTACGACATCGCTGTGGTGCGGCTCGATCCGGAGCGCGCGAAGGAGGAGGGCGTCGAGTTGCAGCCGCTCCCCGTGGCGGAGCCAGGAACGCTGGACGCGGGCGATCCGGTCTTCGCGATCGGCAATCCCGGCATGGGCGGGCGGGTGCTGGAGCACACGATCTCCGAAGGCATCGTCTCGTCCCTCGCGCGCAATTTCAGCGACGTGATCTATGTGCAGACCACCGCGGCGGTGAACCCGGGAAACAGCGGCGGTCCGCTCCTGAATGACAGCGGCCAAGTGGTCGGGCTGATCACACTCCGCGCGGTGTTCCAGGAGGGCATCGCGTTCGCGCTGCCCACGTCGCACATCCAGTTGTTCTTGAAGAATTCGCAGGCCTTCGCATTTTCCGAAACTAATCAGAACCTCGGATTCCGGTACCTGCCGCCGGATTGACCCCCGCATCCAGCTCGGAGGTGTTCCAATGATGCGGGAATCGATCTCCGCATCGCGGGAGTATCCCTGTTTCCTTGCGCACCTGGTGGATGATGTAGCCAACGAAGAGGGCTTTTCCGGCATTCCGGCCACGGGGAACGACCCAGGTTCGAGAGTCCGACGCCCTAGTCCAAGCATCGCGACGCAGTGCCTCGGAATTCGCCTTGCGCGGCGAAATCGCGGAGGTTCCATATCGGTGCACGCTGTCCACTTCGCGTAGGGTAAGACCCCGCGCCATCCCCCAAGGAGTGCTCCGATGCGCCTCGACAGCTTCGCCCCGATCGCCGCCGCCGCCACCCTCGCCGTTGCCACGCCCGCCCTTGCGGGCCAGACCCCGGGACCGGTCGGACCGGACCTCGCGATCGAGCTCCGCGGGTCCAGCGGCGGTTTCGAGCCCGGATTCCCCTACCTCGAAGGCTACGCGAACCTCGACGGGTTCAACGAGATGACCGGAAGCACCATCCGCACTCGCGGCACGTCGCCTGCGGAGGGAATCAGCGCGACCGACTCCTTCGGGCGCACCGTGACCCTTGATGTGAGCGGCATGACGTCGGACCGCCGCGGCCTCATCCGGGGCAACGCGGTGCTCCGCTTCATCGACCTCAAGGGGCAGGAGCAGGCGATCACGCTTCCCGTCACCGGCTCGTCCAATTACAACGAAACGCAGACGCTGCGCTACGAAGCGCCGACCCGTGGCATCGGCCCGGCAGGCAGCCTCGTCGTGGACTACTCCGAGACCGTGCTGGCCTCCATGAGCGGCAACGCGGGCGGGCGCGAAGGCATCCGCTCCGCCGTGTTCGTGCTCGTGGTGAACGACACGGAGGCGGAGACCTTCGACGTGAGCGGACCGCGCTCCGGCCGCCGTCCCGGAGGGTCCTGGACCACTTCGAGCGAACGCGGCGACCTGGTGGAGCCCCTCGAAAACCTCGACGCGTGGTTCGGCGCTCGCATCCTCTTCAACGACCCGTCGGAGCCGGACCTTCTGGCGGTGAACACCGACCTTGAAGTCAGCGGCCTCTTCCTCAACTACGGCCTGCTCGGGATGGGCCAGATCCTGTCCCACCGGTACCGCTCCAACGGCAACTTCAACGGCATCTTCAACCCGCTGCTCGCCTCGACGAACGGCGACGAGGACTTCACGGGCGGCTTCGGCGGCTTCACCGGAACGCAAGCGTTCGACTCCGGCACCGGCCGCGGCGAAGGGCAGTTTTTCATCCCGGAGAACCCCGGTGTGTTCTCCGCCGTGGCCCAGCAGGCGGACTACCGCGGGGCGATCTCCTGGTACCACGGCGCCGACAGCTTCACGCGCGACCTCGACTTCGACTTCTTCCTGACTGACATCCTGTTCATCGACCTGCGCTCGGCCTACTTCTCCGGCCCGGGGGCGCAGACCCTCGCGGTCAACACCGTGCCGTGGGCGGTCCTCCGCGCCTTCTACGGCTTCGAGGGCGCTCCGCCCGCCCCGGCGCCCGTGGCCGTCGACCGCGACCGGACCGCGAAGAGCCCCGGCGAGGAGCAGGTCGAGCGCTGATCCCGGCGGTGCTTGGACGGAGTTGGACGGGGGGGCTTCGGCCCCCCCGCTTTCGTTGACGGGTGGAGGCGCGGCACCGGGCGGCGCAGTCGACAAGCCTTGCCATGGCCCGCGCCCCGCGCGTGAATCGCACAGACCAGCGAACGACGACGCACGGAGCGGACGGCAGATGGCGGCAGCCCCGAAAACGCTAGGCGATTACGACGTCCAACGGGACCCCCGCGGGCTCCGATTGGTGCGCCCGCCGGCGGCGAACATGCCGCCGGTCACACCGCTCATGTTCTTCACGCTCACGAAGCCGGGCTCCGCCCCGGGACTCTTCACCATCGAGCGCGTCGCCAACGCGCCCGAGGGCGGCATCGACATCCACGGGTACTTCACCGACCGCGTCGCGCTGGACGGCAATGTGATCTACCGCCCGGACGTCGACGGGCTGGAATTCACGCTCCAGATCGAGAACGCCACGGAGGACATGGACCTCCGCCTCGGCGCGTTCCTCGAGCTCACCGGCGAGGCGGACCCGCGCTGGCTGATCCCGGGCCTCTTCTACCGCGAGAACAAGCCCGCCGGCTGCCAGCTCGCATTCCCCGCGTACCACGAGTTCACCCGCGAGCCCCGCCAGCTCGTCTCCAGCCACTGGTCCTTCCGCTCCGACCGCGCCGCGACACCCGCGGTGTTCTCCTGGACCTACGGCTGCTTCGCGTTCTTCTCGACCGCGGAGTCCTTCGGCGTGACCCCGGACCATCCCGAGGGCGCCGGCATGACGTCGCTTTACATGGCCCTCGAGGACGGCAACCCTCGGCTCGGGGGAGAATACCCCTACCGCGAGGCGCCCGCCAAGTTCTCCTTCTGCCACGACGACGGCATCGATCCGGAGGAGACCTTCCTGCACCTCCCGATGCGCACTCCGCTGCTCATCAACTTCGTCGTGGGCTTCGCCCCGCCGGACCTGCACGCCTACGACCGCGTACTGCGCGGCATCGCGAAGCGCAACACGCGCTTCCACACGATCCGCGGCAAGGGCACGCCGGTCGACGCGGAGCGCTGCGCGCACATCGGCCTCTTCAAGTGGCACTACAACCCGCCCACGCAGGCGATCTACGAATCCGCCGTGTTCGACCGCCACTTCGGCCAGAACGGGTCGCACTTCGAGCGGACGCACATGCACACCGGCGGCAAGTCCGGCGCCTTCCCCGCCTATGTGCTCCTCTGGGGAGGGCGCGAGGCGCAGCACCAGCCCTCCATCGAGGCCGGCATCCGCGTCCTCGACAAGATCTCGAGCGAACTCTCCCCCGCCGGCACGGTGTTTCCGATGTGGACGGAGGAGTTCGGCTGGTCCTGCAGCTTCGGACCGGAGGAAGGCACCGCGCACTCGCGCACCGTGGCGGAGGCGGTCTTCTTCCTTACGCGCGCCGCGCGCCTCGAACTTAAGGCGGACCTCACGCGCGAGCAGTGGCTCGGCGCCATCGCATCCTCGGTGAACTACGCGATGTCGGCGCAGCGGCAGGACGGCGCCTTCCCCTCCTACTTCGACCTGACGACGGGGCGCCCGACCAGCTACGAAGGCTTCGCCGGCGCGGCGTGGATCCCCGCCATCGCGGCGGCCTCCGCGATCCTGTACCGCCCACACTTCCGCGAAGTCCTCGTCGCCGCCGCCACCTACTACATGGACCTCATGCAGCAGGAGTTCCTCTGCGGCTCGGTCGAGGACCAGCCCCTCGTGCCCACCTGCGACGACGCGCACTGGGCGGTGATCGCCTTCCTCACGATGTACGAGTTCGACCGCGACCCGCGCTGGCTCGCGCTCGCCATCAAGGCGGCGGACTACGCGCTCACCTGGCGCTTCACCTACAACGTGTCGTTCCCCAAGGGAACGTTCCTCGGCAAGATGGACTTCAAGACGCGCGGCGGCGACATCTTCTCCGTCGCCAGTCCGTACCTCTGCTGCAATGGGCTCGTTTCCTACCCCGAGTTCCTCAAGCTCTCCGCGCTCACCGGCGACAAGTACTACAAGGACCGCGCCGAGGACGCGCGCACGTTCGCCTCCCAGCTCGTCGCCACGGAGGAGGCGGACCTCAACGCGCGCATCGGCATGACCATGAGCCAAGTCTACCACACGGACTGGATCCAGCCCAAGGGACGGGTGCTCGCGACCTCGAGCGCGTACACCTGCGCGCTGATCCGCTACGCGGAACTGGTGAAGCGCAACCTTGAGATCCCCGCAGCGGTGTTCGAGGGCCAGGACCAGAGCGAGCTCGCGGTCGAGTTCGGCGCCACGCCGGTCCTGTACAGCGAAGTGACGCTCACGCCGGACGCGGCGAAGAAGAAGGCCGCGGACGAGGAAGCCATCAAGCCGTCCTTCTCCTCCTTCTCGAAGTTCCTCTCCGAGGACAAGCCGGCGCCGCGCCGCCCTACCTCGCGCGGCGGGGACTCGGCCAGCGACGCGACCCCGCTCGGCGTGCCCGGCATGGGCAACACCCCGCTGCCGTTGCAGACACCGGTCGGCTTCGGACGCGCGGCGAGTTCCGACGCGGTGCCGAAGCCCTTCGGCGGCCCACCCCGCGAGAACGCCTCGCAGGGCGAGGACAGCGAAGGCGAAATCAAGTACAAGATCTTCTGACAACGAGAGCGCGGCACGAAGCCGCGGAACCGAAAGGCATGGCATGGCCCGCACGATCCTGAAGGACAAGACCGCCCTCGTGGCGGGAGCCGACAATCCCGCCGGACGCGCCGCGGCGCTGCAGTTCGCGCGCGCCGGGATGCGCATCCTCCTCGTCGGGGACGACGAGCAGGCGGTGGTGAGGCTCGCCGACGCGATCATCAAGAAGGACGGCGAGGCCGCGGAGCTGCCGCTCGCGCGCAACGAGGCGGAACTCGCCGCGGAGCTGCGCGCCGCCCGCGACGCCATCGGCCACGTCCATGTGGCGGTGAACTGCTACGCGTTCTCAGCCGGCGAGGGCTCGCCCGAGTGGGCGCTCGCCTTCCAGCGCGTGCTCGAACCGCTGCTGGCGGAGCGTTCCTTCACCCGCCACCTCCTCGTGATGCCGCACGGCGCGGACGCGCCGGACACGCCGGAAGGCGTCTGGCGCTGCGTGGTGCAGCCCGGCGCCCCGGTCGCCGCGGAGGGCTCGGAAGGGCTCCGGGCCGGCGCCCTCGCCGACGCGCTGGTCTTCCTTGCCCAGATCCCCCCGTCCGCGCGCCCCACCCGGGTGCTCCTCGATCCATTCCATGGCGGGGACCATGGCGACTGAGTCGGGCGCGCGCGAACGCAACTTCCTCCGCGGCATCCCGGTCACCGTGGCCGCGGAGGGAATCGAGCGCGAACTCTCCGCCATGTGGAAGGCCGCGGACACCTCGGAAGGCGCCGAGGGCGCGGCCGTCACGCGCGTCTGCCTGTCGAACCTCGTCTGGTTCGGACCCGCCGTCGCCGCGGAGCGCGCGCGCCGGATCCTCTTCGCCGTCGCCCAGCGCCAGCCCAGCCGCATCGTCCTCGTCGAAGTGGACGGCGAGGACCCGGCGGACGAGCTCGTCGAAGCCTTCGTCAACGCGCACTGCTTCGTCTCCGGCGCGGACCGCCACCAGGTGTGCTCGGAACTGATCCACCTGCGCGTCGGCGCGGCGACCGTCAAGCACCTCTCCGGCCTCGTCGCCCCGCTGCTGCTGCCGGACCTGATGACGCTGCTCTGGACGCATCCGGCGGTGGCGTACTACCGCCGGGGGCTCGAGCAATTGCTGCCGCTGGTGGACCGGTTCGTGACGGAGGCGTCGAAGGCGCCGGACCCGGCGGAGACTCTGGCGGAGGTGCTCGCGATGCAGCGCAACGCGGCGACGCTCGCATGGTTCCGCATGGGGTTCGTCCGCGAGCAGATCGCCGCGCTCTTCGACGACGCGGAGCTCGCCGCCCAGCTCCCGCGCATCGAGTCGCTCACCGTGCAGCACCGCGGCATGAAGGGGAACCCGGAGGCGGCGCTCCGCTGCTCGCTTCTCGCGGGCTGGATCGCGTCGCGGCTGGGCTGGACGCCGGAGCGCGATCTCGGCGACGGGGGCTACTTGTACCGGGCCGGCGGGCGCGGGATCGAGGCCCGGATCGTCGCGGCGGGGCACTCGCGCGACGCCGCGTTGGAGTCGGTCGAGTTCCGCTGCGGCGGCGGCGTGCGGTTCTCGGTCGAGCTGCCCTCCTCGTCGAAGCGCATCGAGCGGCACATCAGCGGCCTCGCGCATGCGATGTCGCCCAGCGTGGTTGCGCTCAGCGAATTCGCGGAGGCGGACGCGCTCGAGGCGGCGATGGCGGCGCGCTTCGGGCGACGGCTCTTCGAAGAGGCGGCGCGGGCGGCGCTGCCGTGGTTCCGGAGCATGGTCCGCCCCGGCCCCTGAGCCATGCTCGCCGAGCGCGCGGGGCGCCTGCTGCTGCGGTTCCTGCTGGGCTTCGGCCCGCTGAGCCCGGAGTGGGAGGACTCGGTGCTGATCGCGCTGCGCCGGCGGCTGCGGTCGCGGGGGACTCGGTGGCAGATCGCGGCGCTGCTGCTCGCGGGCGTGGCGGTGCAGTGGTTCTTCGTCGCGAGGGAGCTGCCCCATCTCTCGGGCGCGAGCGCTGCGGAGGCGCTTGCCGCGGTTTGGCCGGACTTGTTCGGCGCCGCAATCGTGTGCTGCGCGGCCGCTTGGGCTTGGGCGTGCTGGTATGGCGAGCGCCAGGTCGAATTGGACGCGGCGCTACTCGCGGAAGTGCGCCGCACTCTGATCCATCCTTACCACTACTTCACACTGCTGGCGGGTCCGCCGGTGCTGATCGCGCAGGGTGTGTGGGCGGCGCTGACGCTTGGGATCGCGGCGTTTGCCGGGGTTGCGGCGGTGTCTTCCAGCCTCGAAGGCCCATCCGGGTGGCGAGAAGCGGCCTCTCTGCTGGCCGCGTGGCTGGCATTCGCGTTCGCTTTGGTGGCCTGCGGCGTGGCGGGACCTCGCGGGTGGACCTTCACCTATGCGCACGAGAGGTTTCGCCCGGATCTGCGTGCGATGCGGCGCATTCCCAAGCTGCCGCTGTTCCAGGTTGGCTATCTTGCATTCCTCTCCTTTTGGATGATGCCGGGCGCTATGGTGAAGCTCATAAACCTCACGGGGGGACTCGATTCATCGGTTGCAACCGGCCTTTGGTTGTGGACCGCCCTCATGCTGATTGGGGCGCTAACCTCGCGGCTCGGCACCTACGGCGACAAAATCCGGGAAAGCTACCGCATCGGACTGATGTGGGCCGACGACCGCGAGTGACTCAGCGCACCTCGCGCAGCGCCGCCGCCAGGTGCGACAGCTCGGGGGCGATCAGCTTGCCCATCGCGAGGCGCACGCCGGCGTTCGTGCCCGGCATGGAGAAGATGGCCGTGCGCCCGCGGATGCCGGCGACCGCGCACGAGAGCGTCGCCGCCGCGCCGATGTCGTGCCACGCCAGCAGGCGGAAGATCTCCCCGTAGCCCGGCAGCGGGCGCACGATCACCGCGCAGAGCGCCTCGTAAACGCCGTTGTACGCGGTCACCTCGTCGCCGCCGTTCACCAGCACCGCGCCGAACGCGCCGCTGTCGCAGAGGTCCGCCACGCGCCGCGCCAGCGAATCGGGATCGTCCGGCACGATCTGCTGCGAGCCGATGGTGGCGCCGAGCTTCGCGCAGTAGTCGCGCAGCAGCGCGCCGGGGCGGTCCGAGGCCTCGTCCAGCGAGTTGCTCACGGTGAGGATGGCGACCACAGGCGGATCGACGTGGGCGCGCTCCTCGCGGATCGCGTCGGGGTGGTAGATCGACATGGTGGCTCCCTCCTAGGTGCCTCGCTGCCGCTCGGTTGGATGACCGGTAGCATGGGGCGCGGCCGCGACGGTGCCAACGGGGAAGGCGGTTCCCGTTGCGGAGCGCGACGCCGCGGTGCATGAGGAGGCCAAGTCCACCCGGGGAGCGCGCACATGGAACGGGAGCGGTTGTTGGAGGTGGTACTGGGGGCAGTGGCGAAGAGCACGGGCTTGCCGCGAACCAAAGTGAAGCCCGAATCACGCTTTCTCGAAGATCTCGATTTGGACAGCTTGGCGGTCTTGGAAGTGGTGATGGCCATCGAGGAAGCTCTCGGCATCTCGATCCCCGACGGCGTGGTCGCGGAGCTGTTCACGCACACTCGGACCGTGGGAGAATTCGCGGAGGCGCTCGCCGGGATACGCCCAGGGCTCCGGCGCCATTCGCCGATGCCTACGCAGAGGCCGCCAAGCCCTCCGAGCCTCGCCCCGTTTTCGCAGCTCTGCGGCAGGCTGGATGGCCCGCTCCCCCGGCCGGGCTCAATCTACGAGGAATGGCCGGGGGATGGCTCGGGCCATCGCCGTTTGCGCCGCAAGACGGATGGAATGGTCTGCATCGAAGTGCCGTCCGCCCTCGTCGAGCTGGGGTCGCCGGATCCTGATTCGCCTCCGGACCAACGCCCCCTCCATGCGGAGATGGTTCCGGGATTCCTGATCGACATCGAGCCCGTCTCCACCACCGCCTTCGCCCGCTTCCTGAACTCCTGCGGGATCGAGCCTGGGCGCCTTGCGTTTGATCTGTTCGGCACCCGCGAAGACGACCGGCGCCGCGTCGACACGCAGCTCGCATGGCGCGGCGGCACGTGGGAGCCGGTCGCTGACTCCGCGCGCCTGCCGATGATCCTCGTCTCCTGGCACGGGGCGAACGCCTACTCGCTTTGGGCGCACGGCTACGATTGGCGGCGTTACACCGGCGATGGCGCGGTCGCACCGTACGCGGACGGGTGCGCATGCGATGCTCCCCAGGCCCCGCCGCCCCACGGCTTCCTCCCGAGCGAAGCCGAGTGGGAGTACGCCGCCCGGGGGACGGTGCACAGACATTACCCGTGGGGGGATGGTGGCTTGCCCGAGGCCCTGAGCGTTGTAGGTCTCGCAGAAGCGGTGCGGACGGGATCGATCTCTGGGCTGCCGCTATCGCCTGTGAACGCGGAACTCGCCGTCTCGCCCTGCGGAGCGCGCCACATGGCGGGAAACGTGTGGAACTGGTGCCGCGACTGGTACTCGCCCACGCGGCACACCGAGGGGAAGCCACCGCTGCGGGGCGACCACCGCGCGGAACGCGGCGGGAGCTGGGTGGGACCCGCCCGACTCGCCCAGAGCAGCTACCGCCGCGCGCGGAAACCGCATCTCCGGGGCCGTTGCCTGGGCTTCCGCTGCGCCGCGCCGCCTAGCGCTTGACCACGCGCGCCGCCGCGCCAGCATAGCGGCGCCAACGCCTCCGGAGCCCTTCATGCGCGCACCCGCCTTCGTCCCCGACTTCTACCCCGAACCCATCATCGGATCCTTCGTCTTCTACCTCTGCGGCATCGCGCTCTTCATCGCCTACTTCCAGGTGGTCATGGACGTCTGGGAGCAGTCCGGCAACAAGCCCACGCTGAAGGCGGTGTTCTTCACCGCCGCCTTCTGGACGGTGGTCGGCGCGCTCACGCTGCCGCTCTACGCGCTCACGCAGTACAAGCCGGAGCACCGCCGCATGACGCTCTTCGCCACGTCCGTCCTCGGCGTGGTCGGCACCGCCGCCGGCTTCTACCTGTGCTTCCTCACCGGCTACATGGTCTGACGCCCGACGCGGCTTGACCGAGGGCGGCGCGCCGCGCTTCCTTCCATCGCAACGGACCGACACGCTTCCCCACGCACCGCCGAGGCCTCCCGACATGAACGCCGCCGACAGCTCCGCAGTCCTCAACCTGATCCAGAAGAAGATGGCCGAGAAGGACGAGATCATCCGGGAGCAGATGGAGCAGATCGTGCAGCTCGAAGACGAGCTCGGGAAGGCCCGGACGAAGGCCGAAGGGCTCGAGCACGAGCTCGCGAAGCTGCAGGAGATGAAGAACGACTACCTGCAGCTCAAGTCGCAGCTCCAGCAGCTCCTCGGATGAGCATGCCGCGGGCGCTGTTGCTGATCCTGCTCGCGGCCGCGATGGCTTTGGGCTGCGGCAAGGACGAGCCGAAGCTCGCCCCCGACCCGGAATTCTCGATCAACGTGCTCGAAACCCCCTCCTGGTGGCCGCGCGAGGAGAAGGACTGGCCCGGCAACCCCATCGAGGCGCGGCTCATGGAGGACACGCTCGCCGAGCGCGGACGCCCGGACTTCCTGCGCGTCGTCTGGACGCGCGACCGCCGCATCGTCCGCCAGAGCGACATGATCTCCGCCCTCTCCGCCGATGGCCGCGGCCTCAAGGACGCCACCGAGTTCGAATGGGTCTACCTCGACGACGAGGAGGTGGTCCGCTTCAAGGCCGCCGAGACGGAGGTCCGCCCGCTCGACGGACGCCTCCGCGCGGTGTGCCTCTACGGCGACCCGCAAGCCTTCAAGAGCGGCAAGGACCCCCTCGGGCGCGAACGCGAGACGTACTTCTACTACGACCGCGGCAAGATCTTCTACTTCCTGGCCGACGACGGAACGCAAGTCGGCGAGGACACGATCCCCGTCACGCCCTACTATCCCCGCCGCGAGTGAGGCACACAACGATGGCGCACGACCTGATGGACGACCTCGAAGAGGTCCTGCTGGACGAGCGCGCCATCGCGACCCGCGTGGCCGAGATGGGCGCGCAGATCAGCGCCGACTACTACGACAAGGACCTGGTCCTCATCGGCATCCTGCGCGGCGCCGTGGTGTTCCTCAGCGACCTCACCCGCGCCATCCCGATTCCCCACTCCCTCGACATGATGGGCGCGTCGTCCTACGGCAAGTCCACCGTCTCGCAGGGCTTCGTCCGCATCACGAACGACGTCAGCATGGACCTCGAGAACAAGGATGTGCTTGTGATCGAGGACATCTACGACTCGGGGCGCACCCTCGCGGTGGTTCGCGACATGGTTCAGGCGCACAAGCCGCGCAGCATCGAGCTATGCGCGTTCCTCTGGAAGGAAGTGGGCAACCGCGCGGCGAACCTCGACGTGAAGTACCACGGCTTCCGCATCCCCGACAAGTTCGTCGTGGGCTACGGGCTCGACTACTCGGAGCACTACCGGAACCTCCCCGTGGTCGGCGTGTTGAAGCCCGAAGTGTACATGAATCGGTAGTTCCCCGCGGCATCCCCGGGATGAATCCGGAGACCAACGCTCCCAACGCCTGATTTTTCGCAAGACCCCAGATCGGGTTTGAATTCCTGCGCGCACGACCGCTCTGCTGCACCCGAGACCGGGCTTTCGAGGAGCCGCAACCCTTGGCCAGCAAGAGCGTCCTGCACCGCGAAGACTCCGCCCAGCACGCCATCGTGCGCCTGCGTCCCGGCGCCGAGGCGGACCACTGCAACTGCTTCTGCCGCGTGACGCTCATCACGCCCGAGACGATCCGCCTCGAGACCTCGGCGCTTTCGCCGGAGGACGGCGGCGCCGTCTTCAACCACAACGAGATCGTCGAGGTCTACCTGCCGCTGCCCGACCCGTGCCCCGCGGTTCAGACGCGCGCGCGCGTGCTCGGCGTGCTCGTGAACTACGAGCGCGGCCTTCCACCGGTCACTCTCGATCTGGGTTTCGTGCAGCTCACGCCGCAGGAGGAGGAGCGCCTGCGCGATTCGAACCCGGGGCTCTTCCGGCTGCCGCTCGTCGGTTAGCCCGTCGGCGGCTCGTCGTCCGCGAGCGGGTACGCGAGCACACGCTCTGAGTGCCGCGCCCAGACACCCGCGAGCCAGCCGCTCGCCATCGCCACCGCCGCCAGGATCCCGGCCGTCGCGATCGAATCGAACCCGATGGTGCGGATCAGCACTTCGTGCAGCGTCCACAGCGCAAGCAGCCACGGCCCGAGGGCGCCGACGCAGAACGCCGCGCGCTGGTGGCGGAGCGCCCCGGAGAAGTACAACGCGAAACCCGCGAGCGGTAGCAGCACCGCCAGCGCGATCAGCGCCTTCCACATGAAGCCGATGTCGAGAAGCAGGCTCACCGTGACAGCCTCCGTTCGCGGCGCCGTTCGATCCGCGTCCACACACCGATGATCCATTGCGCCGCGGCGGTAGCGAGCGCAAAGGCGAGCAGCCACGCGCCCGGCGCCGCCAAGTGGCGCAGAGGGCTTTCCGGGCTCCCCCACCACGCGTAGGAGGCGAGCGCCAACAGCGCGACCCCCGCGAAGGCCATCAGCCGCCTCGCGAACAGGAAGAGCGCCACCGCCCAGTCGCCCGCCGTGAAGCCGCGCAGCCCGTGCGGCTCCGGCGGCGGTCCGTCAGGCTTCCGGATAATCCTCGAGATAGATGCGCGGGACGCGCCGCGAGAGGTGGCAGGCCAGTTCATAGGGAATCGTCCCCGCGATCTCCGCCGCTTCCTCAAGGGAAATGCGCTCGGTGCCTTGCGCGCCGTAGAGGACCACCTCGTCGCCGGGCCGCGCCTCCGGAATGTCCGACAGGTCCACTAGGATCTGGTCCATGCAGACGCGCCCCAGCACCCGGGCCCGCCGACCGCCCACCAGCACCTGCGCGCGGCTCGACATCGCCCGCGGATAGCCGTCGCCGTAACCGATCGGCACCAGCCCCACCGGCGTGTCGCGCTCCAGCACGAGCGTGCGCCCGTAGGAGATCGACGACCCCGAGCGGCGCTGGTGCACCGCGGCTAGCCGCGACGCCAGCTTCAGCACCTGGCGCACCGGCGCGTTCACCATCTTGCCGGTCGAGGGCTCGGCGCCGTACATCAGGATGCCCGGCCGGACCAGTTCGTAGTGCGCGTGCGCGTGCCGCAGCACGGCCCCGGAATTGGCCGCGTGGTACACGGGGCGGATATCGAGGCGGTAGATGCGCCGCACCGCCGCCTCGAAGCGCTCGCGCTGCCAGTTCGTGAAGGCGCCGTCCTCCTGCTCCGCGCTTTCGGCGCAGGCGAAGTGCGTGAACACGCCCTCGATGTGCTCGCGGTGCTGGCGCGCCAGCTCGAACCACGCCGGGCTCTCCGCGTCGAAGCCGTAGCGCCCCATGCCGGTGTCGAGCTTCAGGTGGATGCGCGCGGGGAAGCCGAAGCGCCGCGCCATGCGCACATGCGCCTGCACCACCTCCGTGGTGCCTCCCGCGACGCTCACCTGCGCCTCCTGCAGCGCGCGCGCGTCCGTCGGGTCCGTCGGGCCCATCACGAGCACGGGGATCGACTCGAAACCCGCGGTGCCGCGCAGTTCCAGCGCCTCGTCGGCGGTGCCCACGGCGAAGCCCTGCACGCCCCACCGCAAGCACGCGCGCGCCACCGGCACCATGCCGTGGCCGTAGGCGTCCGCCTTCACCACCGCCAGGATGCCGGTGCGCGGACCAACCGTCCGGCGGATGAAATCCAAGTTCTCCCACAACGCCGCGAGATCGATCACGGCGGCGGTCGGGCGCAGCGAAGCGCGTTGTTCCAGAAGCGGCGGGGAGGTGGCGGGGGTCACTCGAAGCGGTCGGCCATCGTGGCGGTACCCGCTGTTCGACGCCGCGAAGGCGCACAACAGCAAGAACGAAATCGCAGGCGCGCAACGGCGGGCGATCCCGCCCCGCGGGACGGCTCCAAGGGGTGGAGGCGGTGCCAGCGGGATCGAGTGGGGCCGGCTCACGACCCGGCTGGCGCGTTTGCGTGGCGCCTTCCACCATCCGCAACCGCAGCGCCACCAGAATCGAGGCGGAGCGCCCGCACCAATGATTCGGAAGCGCGCTTGGTTGCTAGCCCGACACCTTCCGCAGCTCCGTCAGCGGGGCGAATGTCTTCGAGAAGTGCTTCCCCTTCTTGGTGCGGTAGGTGTCCCACCACTTCGCCTCCATGAGGAGGAAGGTGAGGCCATCGTCCCCCATGGTTTCGCGCGTCACGCGGATTTCGAACAAAGGCTTGAGCAGTTGCTCCGCGGCGACGACGGCGTCGAGCCCCCAAAGGGCTTCATCGCCTTGAGTGGAGCTGACCTCCACCGTTTCCGACTTGCCGCCGAAACTCAATTTGAAGCGACTCCCACCCATATGCTCCCACTCGAACGGCTGATCTTCCGGTAGGGCGCCGGTGATCGCGTCGAAACCCGCGTCGACGCCGTCCTTCCAATCAAGATGGAAGAGCTGCGGGATCGGAAGCACATCGTCGAGGAGTTCTTCCTCTTCCCGCTTCGCGGTGACCATCTTGAGGATCTCCGCTCCCGTAGGCGGCTTGCGGACGGGCCACTGGGTGAACGGAGCGGTGCGAATTTCCTCGAGGGCGGCTTGGACCTTTTCCGGTCCCATTACTTCACTTTGCCACGCATCGAAGAACTCGTTGGGGAGCGCGTGGAAATCGTCGGGAGGCGGGACCACGGCCGGATGAAACACCTTGAGGGCGTCGCAATGCAGGCACCCGGACAAACCCATCCTGCGTCGCACGCAATCCAAGGCGATAACCTCGAACGGGAAGTCCGCTTCGATACCGAAGAACTCTTCTCTCGTTGACGCAGTTCGTGTTGATTTTGCGATGCGATACTTTACGATAGCTGCGACCAGCGGTTTGATCGGGACATCTAGATTCCACTGTTCAATGACGGCATGGAATGGAGAGCCTTCGAGCTGCTCCATGAAGGAGCGAGGAACTTCTTTGCCCCGCTCCAGAAAGAACAAGCAATAGAGGAACCACAGGACTGGGGGTGGTGAAATCACTCCATAACTTCGTTCAATCCGGTCGCATGGAAGTTGGAGGACTCTTAGTATTCCGATTAAATGAGGTGACGCGGGTGGAGGGTAAACAGACAACAAAATGGCGATGTGCAACGGGAGGTAGGTCATCTCCACGCGTCCCATTTGCCTTCCCTTCCGGTCGACGCGGAAGGTATCCAATATCTCCGCCAACCTCATCGACGCAGCACGCTCCAGATACTGCCAGCCCTGCAGCGGAGATTCAGAAAGCATGATTATCCCGAGGATGCAACTCCTGAAACACACTTTCTGCAAGTACGGACTGGGAGCACAATCGTAATTCAGCGGTCCACGACGCTTCACTGAATTGCAGACGTCGGTCAAGAGGGAGTGGATGAGGGGCGGATGAGTCGAGAGCACTTCCTTCAAATCCTCATCGCCTGTGAAGAGCTTACTTCCGGGATTGTACTTGGCCATTTGTAGTCCTTTCCACTGCCGGGGTTGCGGGACGGGCTTGGTGAGCCTGCCTTCCACGGGAAGCGGGAGGTCTCCTTCGGAGGGCACTTCCGCTGGCGCCCGCGTCTCGCGCACAATCCAAGCAGCGCACTGAGGCACCAGACGCCGCCAGCCGCCTGCGCCCCATCTGGATCCCGACCGGCGGGAGCCGTGCCCCGGTCCATACCATTCCAGCGCGCTTGGATTCGCCTCCGTGCGTTCGCACGACAGTTTCACTCCATGCCTTGGGTACCACTCAGAGCGTTAGCGAACTACAGTCGACGTCCCGCCCGTCAACCGGAATCGGTATTCGAACCGCCACCCGCTTGGCTCCCCCGCGGCGACAGCCACCCCCCGTCCTGCGAACCCCCTTGGCTTTCCGCTCCCGTGCCGGTGCAATCGTCGGCGGGACATGGAGCGCCCCGCACCGACCATGGGTATTGCCGGCACCAGCACCGCGGAGCATTTGCGCCGCCTCACTCAGACGCTCGCGGACGTCGAGAACCAGCTCGCCTCGCCGGAGGCGGCGGCGAGCCCGAAGCGCTTGGCGGAGCTGGGGCGCCAGCACAACGACCTGCGCGAGACGATCGAGACGGCGCGCTTGCTTGTGTCGGCGGAGTCGCGGCTGGCGCAGGCGTTGGAGATGCTCGCGAACGAGGGCGACGCGGAGCTGCGCGAGCTGGCGGAGGCGGACCGGGGCGAAGCGGCGGCGGACGCGGAGCGCCTCACCCGGCGGCTGCAGTCGCGCCTGCTCCCGCCGGACCCGTACGACGGGCGCGGGATCATGCTCGAGATCCGCGCCGGCACCGGCGGCGAGGAGGCGGCGCTCTTCGCGGCGGACTTGTTCCGCATGTACATGCGCTTCTTCGAGGCGCGCGGGTGGGCGGTCGAACCCGTCTCGCAGACCGACAGCGAAATGGGTGGCTTCCGCGAAGTGATCGTGAACATCAAAACCCCCGGCGCGTGGTCCTGGCTCAAGTTCGAGGGCGGCACGCACCGCGTGCAGCGTGTGCCCGCCACGGAGACTCAAGGGCGCATCCACACGAGCGCCGCCACGGTGGCCGTGCTGCCGGAGGCGGAGGAAACCGATGTCGTCATCAAGGACACGGACCTGCGCATCGACACGATGACGTCGCAGGGCGCGGGCGGGCAGAGCGTGAACACGACGTACAGCGCCGTGCGCATCGTGCATCTTCCCACGGGCATGATCGTCCAGTGCCAGGACGAGCGCAGCCAGCTCCGGAACCGGGAGCGGGCGATGCAGGTGCTGCGGGCGCGGCTTATGGAGCGGCAGCTCGAGGCGGACCGCGAGGCGCGCAGCTCCATGCGCAAGGCGATGGTGGGCTCCGGCGACCGCAGCCAGCGGATCCGCACCTACAACTTCCCGCAGAACCGGGTCACGGACCACCGGATCAACCTGACGCTGTACAACCTGGACCGCGTGATCCAGGGACAGGTCGACGAACTGTTCGAGGCGCTGCGCCAATCGGAGACGGAAGAGCGGCTGGCGGAGTTGTCGAGCTGACGGAAATGGAAAGGGGGCGGACGCCTTGGCGCCCGCCCCCGGATTCCGGTGCGACGAGGATGCGCGGCCTTAGTTGGCGGCGGCGGTCTTCGTGGCTTCCTTTTCCTTCTGGGCGTTCTTCGCGGCTTCGGCCCACTTGATGGTGCAGCCGAACGCGCGGGTCTTCGTGACCTCGGGGGTCGAGCCCGCGAGGATCGAGTTGACGGCGTCCTTGGCGAACGTCTTCTCCGGGGCCTTCTGGCCACCGTCGAACGCGCCGTGGTACTGGATCACGCCGCTGCCGTCGAGGATGAACACCTCGGGGGTGCGGGCGGCGCCGAAGGCGAGGGCCGTCATGCTGTCCGCGTCGCGCAGGAGCGTGAACGAGGGGCGCGCGGAGGCGTGCTCCTTGATCTCCTCGGTCGAGTTGTTGAAGTTCGAGTCGATGGCGACCACGCGGACGCCCTTGCCCGAGTACTCCTTGGCGAACGCCTGGAAGCGCTCGTCGACTTCGACGACGTACGGGCAGTTCTGGTTCCAGAAGGTGATGACGGTGGCCTTGGCCTTGCCGTCGAAGAGCGCCTCGTTGGTGCCGGTGACGATGTTCGGAAGCTCGTGGGAGGGGATCGCCTTGCCGAGCTCGAAGCCGGTGTTGCCGGCCTTGCCGGCGTCCTCGGCGCCGCCCTGCGCGGTCGCGGAGCACTTGCCCTCGCACTTGCCGCCGTCGCCGCAACCCTTCTTGCCGGCGTCCTCGGCGCCGCCCTGGGCGACGGCCTTGCCGTCGGCCGAGCACGAGGACGCGCAGGCGCCCTTGGCCGCGTCGTCCGCACCGCCCTGCGCCACCTTGGCGCTGTCGCAGGCGGCCTTCGCGCCGCAGTCGCCCTTGGCCGAATCGTCCGCGCCGCCCTGGGCGACCTTCTTCGAATCGCACGACGCCGCGGCGCCGCAGTCGCCCTTGGCGACGTCCTTCGAGCCGCAGTCACCCGCAAAGGCGCTGCCGCCGAGCAACATCAAGCCCGCGACTGCGGCGAGCATCTTTGTGCCAGTGTTCATGGGGGAAATCCTCCGGGGGTTTCTGGCGAGAGAGTGGCCGACGGGGGAATCCCGAGCGGCGTTGTTATGAGTCTACGCAATTCTGAAGCCCAGTTTCCGGCGCCGGTCAAGGCATGTTGGACTCCGCCGGAGTGGACGCGCGACGGGATGTCGTGGTTTGCCGCGGTTTTCCGCGGGCGTCAGGCGTCCGCGACGGGCAGTTCGATGTCGCCTGCATTGATCCGCGCGAGGAGCACCGCGAGCTGGACGTTCACTAGCCGCAGCCGCCGAAGGATCGAGGTCGCCTCAAGGATCGATTGGCGCGCGTAGGGGTCGAGCACCAGCACCTGTGCCGCGACGTCGGCGATGATGCCGGGGTGCAGGTGGGTGTTGAGCATGTTCTGCAGCGAGCGGTTCTTGGGGGCGATGGCGAGGCCGATCGTCTCCGCCAGGCGCACGCACTCCGCCGTGGCGATCGCGACGTCGCGCTCCTCGCCGCCGGCGACGAGTTCGTCGAGGAGCGGCGCGAAGCAGACGCGCCGGAAGGAGTCGCCGTTCGGGCGGTCCTCCAGGACCTCGATCCGTTCGGCGCCCTCCGCGAGCAGGTTGTAGCGGCCGTCGTCGGTGCGCTCGCTCCAAAGCACCCGCGCCACGGTGGCCACCCGGTGGATTCGCGGCGCGCCGTAGTAGTCCGCCTCGTAGCCGGGGCGGAGCTGCGCGAGGACGAGCTTCTTCGGGCCGGCCATGACCTCCTCCATCATCTCGCGGTACCGCGGCTCGAAGATGTGGAGCGGCGCGTGGCAGCGCGGGAACAGGACGAAGTTGGGGAGGGGAAAGAGGGGAAGCGTATCCATTCGGTGCCGTGGGGATGGGGCTGCGCACTGCGAAGCGCGGTTGTCGTCCTGCGCGCGCCTCCCGTCAAACCGCATTTGCCCGGAAGCGCACGGCGCTCTTGCGGTGCGACAAGCTGGCCAAGGCGCGGGGGCCACCGGCAAGCCGCCCGGCGGCACGGCTCGCCGCGGCGGTTCGCGGGGCGCTGCGGTCCCCTTATGCGCCACGGGGCATCCGGAGTATGGGGTCGGATCGTCCCGGTGTGCGGACCTCCGCACGTTGTTCGGGGCACTTCGCCCCACGCCGAAACATCGGCACACAATTGCAAAGAGTGTTGACATTCAAGGCCTCGGCGCGCGAACCTATCGCACGTTGCAGGCGGGCATCGGCCAGTGTGGGCGGTGGCGTTCAATGCGGAGGTGCTGTATCCCGAAGTCTCATTCGCGCACAAGCCCTTTAATATCAGCGAAAAGAAGCCGCCGAGTGCTGGCGTCGCGGAAAAATGAGGGCCGCGAACGCACACTGGCACAAAGAGTGCACAAGAAGGGCTCAGAAGGGCGGCCCGATCAGGCTAAACTTTCGGCACCGCCCCGGCACTAACCAAACGCGACGCGAGAAAGGCAGGTCAAACCACCTACACCGAAACCATTAGCTCAGTCATGGTGACCGGTTCAAGCCAGGCAGAGGCGGTTCTCCCGGGGGTTAAAATCCCTGGGGCTATCCCACCGGAAGTACTATCCCCGCTCCCGAAAGGGACAACTTCCCACCGACAGCAAAACCCCTCCACCAACCAGCCCACCACCCAATCCCCTTTGTCTGGTCGGCGCCATTTCTTCAAGGGACCCCCGGTTCGCCGGGGGTTTCTTGTTTCTAGGCCCTCCGCCGCGTCTTCCGCCAGCCTTCCAGCCGCCCCAGCAGGATCCCCGTGAGCCACACCGCGTCATAGAGCGGCGTTCGGCGCTCGGGCCCGTTCGGCGCCGCGAGGGCGATCCACGGTCCCGCGAAGGGAAGCGCCGCGAGCCAACGGATCGCTTGCCAGTCGGGTGGGAATCCGCCGGGGACCTTGGCGCGGTGCTTCGCGTACAGCTGGTAGCCGCCGCGGCCGTAGTCGCGGGCTTGGCGGAAGAAACCGCGGAAGGTGTCGCGGTGGCGGTGCTTCACGACCGCCTCCGGCACATACACCATGCGGCCCCCGCCTTCCATCACGCGCCAGCAAAGATCAGCGTCCTCAGGGGTCCACAGCTCCTCGTCGAACCCGCCCACGCGTTCCAGGTCCGCCCGCCGGTAGGCGGCGTTCGCCGTCGCGAAGAATGGCGGAAAGGGATCGCGGGCTCCGAAGAACACCTCGTTGTCGAGCAGCCGACGGGTCGCCACATACCACGCGACCCCGCTCTCCGTACGCAACGTATCGATCCTTCCGCCGACCGCGCGCACGTCGGGATCGGCGAACGGCGCCACGAGGGCAGCAAGCCAGCCGGGGTCCGGCACGCAATCGCTGTCGGTGAAGGCGACCAGTTCGCCGCGCGCGCCGCGGATGCCGGCGTTGCGCGCGGCGGCGGGGCCGCGGCGCGCGCAATCGACAAGTCGCGCGCTCTCGACCGCCGCCAACGCCTCGCGGGTGCCGTCCGTCGAGCCATTGTCCACCACGACGACTTCGGCACCGGGGATCGCGCGGGCTTCGCGGAGGACAGCCTCGAGGCAGCGCGGCACGTCCGCGACGCGGTTGTGGAACGGAACGACGACGGAGACGGGCGGAGCGGTCACGCGTCGCGCCGGCCCATGCGCTGGTCGCGCGCGATGAGGAGGCGCACGACGATTACTGTCGCGGCCCCGACCAGTAGCGCCAGCGGGAGCAGCAGGAGGTGCAACCCAACGAGGACTCCGGCAAGGACCGGGCCTCCACCTCCGAGACGCGCGCGGCGGCGGGGCCAAAGCGCGCCCGGCGCCACGTCGAAGGCGCGCGGCCCCTCCATCATCGAAACGTGAAGTAGTCGACCGGCGGTAGCGGACGATTAACGAGCGCGCGGGTCCACTTGGCGGCAAGCCGCCGGTTGCGCCAGCGCCCGACGGCTAGCCGCGCGGTGCGCCGCAAGTCTCGTCGGCGCACCTCGAGTTCACCTTTTTCGTCCACTCGGATCGTATAGGGGAGGAGCTCTTCATAGAAGTAGCGCGGCACCCAGGATTGGGAAACCGTGGCCTGGTACTGGAGCGGGAGGCGAACCAGCAGCTTCAGTCTGCTCACCAGCGTCGAGGCGAAGATGCGCCGCCTGTTTGGGAAGCGCTCGCGGAGGACGTCGGCGTGGTCGGTGAACAACAGGGTGTCGAGGCGCAGCCCGGGGTAGCGCTTGTGGACGACGGCCATGGCCGCCCGGGCGGACTCGGGATCGGCGGTCAGCATGAAGCCCGCGCGGCGCAGGCGGGGTGGCGCCGTGCCGGCGGCCGGCCGCGGCTTGGGAGCGTCCGCCAACTCGGGGGGAGGCGGACCCATGCGCCCGCGCAGGGCATCGCGCAGACCCAGCCGGGCGATGTAGACTTGATCCGCCTTCCCAGCCTCCCGCGAGTTGTCGGTGAGGTTCAACGCGCGCTCTAGGTGGAGCCGGAGCAGCGGCTCCAGGCGATCCTTGGGCGCGTTGCGCCGGAGGAAGTAGAAGAAGTTCCTCAGCCCGATGTACTGCATCAACAAGCCGGACTTCACGCGGCGGTTCTGGAAGCTCTCATGGCGGACCTGCGACTCGGTCGTGGAGCGGACGGTCCAGCCCGCGCGCTTCATGCGGATGCCCCACTCCATGTCGTCCCACAGGACAAAGTACTCCTGGTCCCAAATGCCGACTTGGCGGACCGCATCGACGCGGGCGAGGAGGGAGCAGGCCGCGACCCAGTCGGCGTCGAATCTGGCGCCGGCGGGGAGTTTCGCCAGCGGCCCCTCGCCGATGCGGGTCACACGGGCGTCGGTCCAGTCGATGCGGGCGCCGCATTCCTGCACCTGGCCGGGATCGTCGAGCAGTAGCAGCGTCGATCCCGCGAGCGCGCACTTCGGCTCCTCCCTCATCACGCGCAGCAGCCCGTCGAGCGCGCCCGGATGGACCACGACATCGTTGTCGAGCAGCCACAGGAACTGGTAGCCCTTCGGGTCGCCCAGCCCGATGCGCATCCCCGTGTTGAAGCCTCCCGCTCCGCCGATGTTGCGCGGCGTCACATGGAGGCGAACCTCCGGGAAGTCGTTGCGGACCATTTCCGCCGAGCCGTCCGTGCTGGCGTTGTCCACGACGAGGATGTCGAAGGGCGCGCCGCCAAGGCGGCGCAGCGAGGCGAGCAGATCGCGGAGGCAGGTCCTCTTGTTCCAGTTAACCACGATGGCGAGGACGTTTGCCGGGGCTGCGGAAGAGGTCATGGAATCGGGTTTCGCCGGGAGTGCTGTTGCGAGTTGAAATCGCGCGCGGGCTGGGAGATGCTTTGGCGCCTTTGATGCTGCCCTCAGCGCCTAGGCAGACTTTTTCCGCCCACACCTCTGACCGAAGCAAGACATGAAGGTAGCGATCTACAGGTCCTCCGCCGATGCCGTGAACGAGTGCGTCGCCGCGCTGCTCGGCACGCCGGAGTGGGCTGTGGAGGAACTGCTCCTCGCCACCGGCATCGATACCGGGCGCGCCGGTTCCGGCGATGCCGCGCCGGAGGAGGGCGACGCTCCTTGGACGTCCGCGGCCTTCGACCCGGAGGAGATCCCCGGGGTGCCAAAACCGCGCGTCGCCTCGGAGGAAGCCGACTTCCCGGCGCACCGGATGTCCGCGGTCGTCGTCCAGCTGCGCCAATGGAACACCGGCGCCACGCTCGCCGAGGTCCTCGGCGACGGCTGGTGGCGCTTCCTCTCGGAGGACGGCGAAGAGCGGTACGTGGACACCGCGGCGGAGGAGGGCGCCAACCGCCCGCCCCGGCTGCTGCTCGAACGGCGAGGCGGGATGCTCTTCATCGCCGGCGGCGGCTCGTCGCCGAGCTGGACCGCCGCCCGCCACGAAGGGCGCCTCCATCTGGTCGACCAGGCGGGGGGCGAGCCGCAAGCCGGCGTGTTCTTCATCCCCGACGCAAAGGTCGAAACAATCGCCTGCCAGCTCCTTCAATCGCTCCGCGAACAGGTCCGCGTGCTCGGTGTCGGCATCCGCCGCGGGGACTCACCGGACGAGGGCAAGCTGCGCCTTGCGCTGCTCTTCATGGACACGGACCCGGACGATTCCGCGGAGCCGCCCGCCCCCGAGAACGACGACACGTTGTTCTAGGACTGGGCACCGTGTTGAACCGTGTTGGTGCATCGCCCGCACCTTTAGGAACGCCCCCCATCCGGCACCCTGGGCTCGCCAAGCAGCAAACAAAGCAGTATCAACATTTCGCGCGTTGACATGCACCCCGGCGGCGTTGGCGGGCATGTTGCCACTAGGAATCACGCAGCATCCTCCACGAAAAGGACCCGCACCATGACCCGCACCATCTTGGCCGCCACGATCTTGGCCATCGCCCTTGGCGGCACCGCGACCGCCCAGCAGGACAACCGCGCCCGGATGCGCGACCGCTCCGCCGCCGTGCGCGAGCAGATGAACTCCCAGAAGCAGGCCGCCAGCGCGGTGCCCACGGAGTCGGGCACCCGCAGCATCACCTACAACGTCAACGGCCAGACGTACACACGCTACTTCACCACCACCGTCGACGAAACCGGCGCCGTGCGCGTGATCGAAACGACCGGTCCGGACGGGAAGACGGCAGTCACGAACCAAAGCTGGTCCCGGGGCGAGGATGGCTCGGCCAAGCTCTCGTCGACTACCACCGGGCCCGGTGGGAAGACCTCCTCGTCGGAGACCGAGTGGATCATGAACGAGCTCGGCTATACCAAGACCACCACCTCGACCGGCCCCGGCGGTCGCACCGCCACCGGCGTGACGAACCGCACCCGCACCGAGAACGGTTGGGACTCGAACAGCGTCTTCACCGGACCGGACGGGAACCAGTACACGGTCGACAGCAACTTCACCCGCAACGGTGACGGCACCGCAACGCGCACCCGCACCGGGACCGGGCCGAATGGCCAGCAGGTCGTGTCGACCGACACCTGGACGAAGACGGAGAACGGCTACCAGCGCACGCGGGTGACCGAAGGGCCGAACGGCGGCACCTCGACCGCCACGCGCGATGTCACCCGCGACGGCAACAACGTCACCATTGACCAGTCGCGCGAGCGCACGCGTCCCGAGGGCGGTACGAAGCCCGCCGCGAGGGAAGGCGCCGCCAAGAAGGCGGAAGGCGCAAAGGGCAAGGCGGACGGCGCGAAGAAGAACAAGGATGGTGCCAAGCAGAAGAAGGGCGGCACCGGGGGCCGCAACCGGAAGCCGAAGAGCTAGGCCTCGATGGCGACCTTGCGCACGGTGGTGCCGGACTTGCCGCCGCGTTTCGTTTCAAACATGAGGCGGTTGGCCTGCTCCATGAACTCCTCGATGCCGGAGGGCGGGGCATCGAAGCAGGCCGCGCCGATCGACACGGAGATGCGTCCCCGGTCCAGCGGGTCCGCGGCGAGCAGCAGCGCTTGCAGGTCGCGGCAGAACTTCGCGGCGGCGGTTTCGTCGGCTCCGTTGAGGAGCACGGCGAACTCGTCGCCGCCGACGCGCGCCGCCACGTCGGATCGACGGGTGCGCTTGGCGAGCGCGCGGCCCACGGCGCGCAGCAAATCGTCGCCGCCCGAGTGGCCCCGGGCGTCGTTCACCGCCTTGAAATTGTCCACATCGAGATAGACCATCGCGAGCGGCCCCGGGTTGCGGCGGAGCAGGTCCATGAGGTCGGCGGCTCGCTGCTCGAAGCCCCGGCGGTTGAGCAAACCCGTGAGGGGGTCGTTCATCGCGAGGGCGAGCAGTTCATCCCTCATGCGCCTTACCATGCCGATCAGGTATGCGACGGCGAGAAAGGACAAAAACATGGCGGGGATGTTCCAGAAGAGAACGCGCAGATCGTCCGGAAGCGGGTTGGCGAGGTAGTTCGCAACGCTCCAAGCGAGGCCGGATGCAAACGCGCACAGTAGGCCGGCGGGAGTGCCCTTCCCCCAGCCGGCTATGGCGATGGGGAAAAAGTATAGGATGAAGAGTCGCAAATCGAAGGGCGTCAGGGAATCGGCGGCGGCGACGATCGCGATCAACGCGGCACACACGGCTGCCGTGGCGGCGGGTCGGAGCGACTCGACCCAAGCGAGTACCGGAGGCGAGGATCCGGTGGTGGTGTTGGAGCGGAGTTCGTGCATGGAGCGGTCCCCGGTGGCGGGGCGGTTTGGGAGCCACCCATGCCATGGTTGCCTAGCACAGGCGCCGCGGAATGGAAAGCTGGAAGAGGGCGTGTAAGCCGAATCCTGTGCGCCGCCCTTGCGGGCGCCGCCGCGGCCATTCCTCTAGGACGCCGGTCGCCCGGCGCCTCAAGCAACCTACCCGCAGGTTCCGCCCGCCTTGCGACGGGCACCGGGCCGGGCCGGCCCTCCCCTGCCTATTTGGTCTTGCTTCCGGTGGGGTTTTGCACGCGGACGCGTTGCCGTGCCGCGGGTGCGCTCTTACCGCACCATTTCACCCTTGCCTGATCCCGGGCTTTCGCCCTGGCCATCGGCGGTGTGTTTTCTGTTCCACTTTCCGTCGGGTCGCCCCGCCCAGGCGTTACCTGGCACCGTGCCCTGCGAAGTTCGGACTTTCCTCCGGCGCCTGTTTACGGACGCCGACGGCCGCGCCGCCCTCTTCCAGCGCGGGAGAATGGCGCGGGCATGCGGCGTTTGGCAAGCGCCGATGGCGTCCGGCGTCAGCGCACCACGAATCCCCCGGCGGGACCCCGCGCGGGGAGCTCGTACACCCACACGCGCCCGCCGTCGTCCGGCGATGTGTCGGAGGACGGCGCGCCCACGTAAATCGTCCGCCCGTCGACGGCGATCGCCTCGCCCGCGGCACCGAAGGTTCGACCGGTTCCTTCGGGGAAAGTGAGGGAGCCGAGCAGCGCGCCCGTCGAGGGGTCGTGCCGGTAGACGATGCCCTTGCGGGTCTGCACCGCGTCGAACGGTCCGCGCGGTGTGCCGACCAGGAGCGCGCCTTCGGCATCCGTCGCGACGGCGGCGCCGAACCGGTCGTTGCGCCGGTTCGGCGAAGCGAGTCCGGGGCTGCGGAGCGTGGTGATGGGCAGCGGGTCGGTGCCGGCGAAAATGTACAGATAGCCGTAGGGAATCCCGTCGTCGTAGCCAGGCGCGACCGCGAGGCCGGCGGGTGTCAGCGCCAGCGCCGCGCCGAGCAGGTTCTGCCCCTCCGTGGCGTCAGGGTAGGTGGCCAGCGGCGCGCCGTCGGACAAGCGGACGGCGTAGGCTTCACCCCCGCCAGGGGTGGAACCGGTCGTCGCGTAGATGGCGCCCGCGTAGAGGACTCCGTTCGAGATCAGCAGCGAGTTGCCGAAGCCGAAGCCGCCGAAGGTCTGGTTCGCGTTCTGGATCGTGCGCAGGTAGGCGCCGCTGTCGGCGCGGTAGAGGTGGACCACCCCCTTCGCCTTGGCCCCGGAGTCCTCGAACAAGTCCGACACGGCGATGACCTCGCCGTCCGAGGCGACCGCGGCTCCGAAGCCGCCACTGCGGTCGTCAGGGTCGGCGAGATTGGCGATGAGGCCGCCGGAAGGCACGGCGTAGAGCGCCGCGGAACCACCGGAGAGATAGTTCGATGCGACGAGCCGCCCGGGTCCTGCGGCGGCCATCGAGATGGGAAACTGGAAGGCGCCCTGGGGCGCGTCGATCCGGGCGAGTTGCTGCCCCGTTCCGGGGTCGAGGATGTAGACGGCGCCGTTGCCCCGGCCCCGCGCGCCGACCGCGAGGTGGGACCCGACGACGGCCAGCCGCGCACCGAATTCGTCGCCGGCGGCCGACTCGGGCACGGTGACCTCACGCACGGGAAACAGGTCCGCTTGGGCGGGAAGGCGCGGGCAGAGGGCGGGGAGGGCGGCGGCGAGCAGCAAGGCACGACTGGCGGAGCGCATGGCGGGACTCCCGGAATGGAAAGAAAACTCCCCCCGAGGGGGCCCGGGGGGAGCAGGTCGGTGACTTCGGATGCTGCCTCGTCTCAGATGGCCGAGAGTGCGATCACCCGAACGAGGGCAGTTAGGAATCTGCCACCTCGCTGTAAGGCCAGGTACTGCACATCGGACCACCTCCTTTCCCAGCGTTGCCGCTGTCAAAACCGATTCCGCCGTTACCGTCAAGAGCGGAATGGGGGGTGCCGCGATTTTTTTTCACAGCTTCGCGGCCGAGGAGGCGGGAAGCCGGAATCAGGCCGCGTCGGGGTCCGCGGCGAGGCCCTCGCGGAGCTTCGAGAGGAGGTTGCCGAGCTGGCCCACCTCCGCTTCGGAGAGGCCGCGCAGCAGGACCGCGTTGGCGCGCTTGACGGGGGTTTCGAGCTGGCGCAGGAGCGCGCGCCCGGCGGGCGTGATCCACACACGCACCGCGCGGCGGTCGGCGGTGTCGCGCTTGCGCACGGCCCAGCCCCGCGCCTCGACCTTGTCGAGCACGCGCGTGAGGTCCGGAACCGGCGTGGGGAGGAGCGCGGCGACGGCGCCGCAGAGCAGGCCGTCCTGACCCGCGCCGCGCAGCGCCACCAGCGTGTGGTACTGTGCCGGGGTCATGCCCTTCGCGCGCAGGATCTGCGCGAGGCCGTACTGGAAAATCTCGGCGGACCGCACCATGGAGAGCACCGCGTCGGCGATCTCGGCTTGGGTGTCGGGTGCGTCGTGGTTGGTGCGAAGGGACTTGGGGGTCATCGGCGTTTCCTCGAAGAATTCTCCGCGCGAGGCAGGCAACCCGCGACGAGCGCCCGCGCGCGGGAACAACAGCAAGGGGAAAAGCCTTGGGATTGCCGCGCGCGCGCCGTTGTGGCGTGGTTGAGGTTGCGGAGGCGTCGGGATGGCGGGAGCGCGGAGGGACAGCCGGTTGGTGCGCAGGCTGGCCTGGCTGGCGGTGCTGGGCTTCGTTCCGCTTTCGGTGCTGGCGTATCTGGCGCGCATCGCGTACACGCCCAGCGGGATCAACGCGCGGATCGCCGCGGCGCCGAAGGCGTCGGCGGAGGCGGAGCCGCCGGGGCTGGCGGGATTACCGATGCTGCAGGCATCCGCACTGCCGGATCGAGAGCAGGCGGGCACCGGGGACCCGCCACCAAGCCCACCCCCGTACGAGCCTTTTCTGGCCGCTCATGTGTGGTGGAGAAGGACATGCTTGTACATCCCGTTGGATGGCGGGCGGGGTACCTGCTTCGAGCCGGAATCCCCCTACCGGGGTGTCACGGAATCTTTCTTCGCGGAGCGAACGAGAGACCGCGAGGATCAAGAGAGGCTCGCCGACCTCGCCGCAGCGAGTCCGGGTGAGAGCGCCGATGTCAGCGAGTGGCCGCCCCAAGACGATCTGGCGTATCTCTTCGATCTCGGAACCGACGACGCGGGGCAGGAGCACAAAATCGAGACCTTCGACCCGGTCTCGGACGCGGACTTGTTGGCGGGAATCGGTAAGCTCAAGGCAACCGACCCGACAGTCCTGTTCACCGAGTCCCAGCGCATCCTGGCGGCATCCGATCCACCGCCTATCGATGATCGCGATGGCGCCTACGCGGTGTCCCAGAAGGCGGAATCCGCATTCATGCTCGGTGTCATCGTCCAGTTCCTCCGGCAGAAAGACGACCACGCGAGGTTACTCGAAGAGATCCGCGGCTTTCACGGGGCGCTCCTTCACAGGGCTGCCAGCCAGCGTGATGAATTGGATTTATCGAGCGTGCTAGGCTTCGCACTCATGCGGATTGAGGGGATGGCCAATATGGGGTTCCTGAATGCGGAGGAGGCGGTGGCGCTCACACGCGAGCTGGTTCCACTCCGGTTGTCGGAAGCGGACCGGAGGGCATGGAAGAACGAATTTTTGCTCCGATACGCCAAGGCCCACGCGAACCGCATTCGGCGCGAGGGACTCGGCCCTGAGGACGCGGGGAGGCTCAGGGAGTTCTTCGCCGGCGGCGCGCTCGCCAAGGCGAGCAGGTTCGTCGCGGCGCAAGCGCTCGCCACCGACCTGGAGCGATTCGCGATCGCCCGGCGAACCGGAGAGGAGCGTTGGGCAGAGCTTCTGGGGCTCCGAATGCGGGCGGTTTCCCTAGCCGTTAACGCGGATTTCAATCCCGATAGCGGCGAAATCGTGGTCGACACCTTCAGTTATCCGGCAGGTGTCTTCGAGCAGCTCGAGGGCAACCAAGTCCTCTGGCTCGCCGAGGAAGACCGAGACGACTACTGGCACCGCTGGCGGCTCATCGACACCATCGTGCGCGCCCACCTCTACGAGCACCGCAACCGCGAGGGCAGCTTCCCGGACGACCCGCTCTCGGTGCTTCCCGCCGACGCGCTCCGCGAGGCGCGGGAACTCGGGCTCGAGTGGGCGGCGATCCGGTGGGTGGAAGGCCGCTGGTTTGGCCCCGATGGCTCCCGGATCGATCCCGTTGCGGCGGGAAAGCCCAGGGTGCCGCTGCTGATCCTATGCGTGGACATCCCCAAAGGCGAGGTTAAGGGGATCAGCGGAAGCCCCGCGCCAGCCAATCCGCCCCGCGACCCCGTGGCGATCATCCTGGGGCAGCTCGCCGATAACCCGCTGGAACCACTGCTTTGCAGGATTCGCGAGGCGGAGGGTGCGGGGCGGTGAATGGGCCGCGACCGCAGGCAACGCACCGACAACCGAGCGGCTCGGCAGAGGGCGGTTCAAAACCCGAACAGACCCCGGGAGGGACCGAACAGGTGCAGCCCCGGCATTCATGCCGACGTCGCCGCGGCAGTGAACACCGGGCCCCGGTAGCGGTCCGGCCCGTTTGCCGACTGATCCCCGGTATCAATGCCGGGGCTACGATTGTTGCGCCCGTGCCGGGGCGGGGGTGGTTCGAGCCACACCGTGGACAAACGGCTGCGGCGGCGTGTCCAGTCGCGAACCGCTGGGCACCCCCCGCTAGTCCGACACCTCGTTCATCATGTACGACACCGTGTCCGTGTAGCGGATGCGCGCGTCCACGACGTGTTTGGTGAGCAGAAAGTTCTGGTGCAGGCCGTCGAGGATGAACTCCATGGCGAAGAGCAGGTCGATGTCGTCCTTGGGTTGGGCGAGGTCGCGGGCGGTTTTCTCGAGACCGCCGATGGAGCGCAGCGTGCGCCCGTACTCTTCGAAGGACATTTGGCTGGCGAGTTCGACATGCTTGCCGCCCTCGAACCAGTCGATGATGGGCTGGAAGCGCGAGAAGTCGCCGTCCGCGCCCTTCTTGCCGCGGCGCCCGGTGGGCTCGGACATGGGGCCCGCGTAGCGCTTGTTGAACGCCTCCTTCACCGCGCGTCCCACGAGGTGGAACGCCACGTTGGTGATGCCTTCCTGCTCGCCCTTGTAGACCAGTTCGATCTTGCCGGTGAGCGCGGTGATCGACTCGTAGAGGTCGGAGATGCGGCCGGTGACGACCGCTTCGCCGTGGCGGTGGGCGCGGGCTTCGGCGACGGAATGCAGCGTCTCGACGTAGGAGATGCTGACGCGCGCGGAGACGCCGGAGTTGCGGTCCACGTAGTCGGACTTGCGCGCCTCGACGACCACCTGCTCGACGAGTTCGTGCAGCAGGGGGTGGATGCGGTCGGGCAGGCCGCGCTCGGTCCATGCTTCCTGGGCGGTGATGGCGAGCGCGTCCTCGAGCTTCTCCGGATAGTGCGTGAGGATCTGCGCGTTGATGCGGTCCTTCAGCGGCGTGATGATGTTGCCGCGGTTCGTGTAGTCCTCCGGGTTGGCGGTGAAGACTAGGGCCACATCGAGCGGCAGGCGGACCGGGAAGCCGCGGATCTGGATGTCCTTCTCCTCCATGATGTTGAGGAGGCCCACTTGGATGCGCGCCTGGAGGTCGGGCAGCTCGTTGATGGCGAAAATGCCGCGGTTCGAGCGCGGCACGAGGCCGAAGTGGATCACGTCCTCGTCGCTGAAATCGAGCTTCCGGGCGACCGCCTTGATCGGGTCGATGTCGCCGATCAGGTCGGCGATGGAGACGTCGGGCGTGGCGAGCTTCTCCTGGTAGCGGCGCGAGCGGTGCACCCAGTCCACCGGGGCGTCGGCGCCCATCTGGCGGAGGAGCTCGCGGCTTTGCTTGGTGAGCGGCGCGTAGGGGGACTCGTTGATCGGCGAGTCCTTGATGACGGGCATCCACTCGTCGAGCAGGTGGACGAGCTGGCGGATGAGGCGCGTCTTGGCCTGGCCGCGCAGGCCGAGCAGGAGGAAGTCGTGCTTGGAGAGGATCGCGGCGGTGATCTGCGGCACGACGGTCTTGTCGTAGCCGATGATGCCGGGGAAGATCGTCTCGCCGGCGCGGAGCTTGGCGATGAGGTTCTTGCGGAGCTCGTCCTTCACCGCGGGCACGGGCCAGTTGGCCGCCTTGAGCGCTCCGAGGGTCTTGGGAAGGTGGTCGGGGACCTTGTGTTCGGTGGGGGCGGACATGGTCGCTGTGCTGCTCCGTCGCGTTGGGGAGGGTTGCCGTGATTGAGGGTGCTTGGGGGTTGGTGGGGCCGCAAGTTTGAACGGAGCGAAACGCGGGCCGGGCGCGGGCACGCAACTTGTTCCCATGGTCCCGAGGCGGGCGCGATCCGTCTTTCCCTTGTGAACGAACGCACAAGGGGACAAAGTGCCCACTCCCTCCGCGGGACTTCCGAGCCATGACCAGCGCCACGACCACTCAAGCCCCCCAGAAGGATCCGGTCTCCGCCTATCTTGGCGAGGACCTCGATCTGGTGCGCCAGTGGATGGACCGCATCTACCAGCCGGAAGGCCGGCTGATGACCGATGTGGCGCGCTACATCTACGAGCTGAAGGGCAAGCTGCTGCGGCCGAAGATGGTGTGCTTGGCGGCGCGCGCCTACGGGCACGACCCGGACAACAAGCGCTACACGCGCATCGCCGCCGCGATGGAGATCTTCCACGTCGCGACGCTGCTGCACGACGACGTGATCGACCACGCGGACGCGCGGCGCGGACGCGAGACGGTGAACCACAAGTGGGGCGCCGACGTCGCGATCCTCTTCGCGGACTACCTCTACGCGAGTTGCTTCGACCTGGCGCTGAGCGGCCTCGACGAGCGCCCGGACGCGCTCCGCATCCTCACGCGCACCACGCAGAAGATGGCGGAGGGCGAGATCTTCCAGATCGAGAAGCGCGGCTGCTGGCTGACGCTGGAAGAGTACATGAAGATCATCCGTCTCAAGACCGGCTGCCTGTTCGGCGCCTGCGCGAGCCTTGGGACGCTGGTCGCCGGCCAGGACACGGAGCGTGTGCTCCGCATGGCGGACTACGGGATGGCGTTCGGCGTCGCGTTCCAGATGACGGACGACGCGCTGGACTACGACGCGGACCCCGCGAACTGGGGCAAGCCGGTGGGCGGCGACGTGGCGGAGGGGAAGCAGACCTATCCGCTGCTCCACGCCTACGAGTTGGCCGGCGAGGACGAGCGGCGCCGCATCGCCGAGGTGATGTCGAACGGGCGCGACTTCGCCACGGTGCACGGCTTCGTCGCGCGGCACGACGGCGTTCGCGCCTCCTTCGAGAAGGCCGAGGAGCACATCGCGGAAGCGCTCGCGGTGCTCGACGAGGCGACCATCGACCACGAGGCGATGACCCTGCTGAAGGGCCTGACACGCGGGATCGCGAAGAGGCGCTTTTAGGCGGCGTTTTTTTTCGCGGAAAAGCCTTGACCGCGGAGGGGCCTTTCGAGATGCTCATCAGCTCAGGGCGGGACTAGCTCAGTTGGCTAGAGCGATACCTTGCCAAGGTATAGGTCGCGGGTTCGAGCCCCGTGTCCCGCTCCACAAACTTCCCTGCGGATACCGGCCCCGGTGGCGATGCCACCGGGGCCGGTTCCTTTGTCAGGCCGAGCCGCGGCGGAGCAGGCGGAGGCTGTTGAGCACAACGACCACGGTGCTGCCTTCGTGGCCCACCACGGCGAGCGGCAACGGCAGCAATCCCGTGAGCGAGACGAGCGCGAGCACCGCCATGACGGCGCCGCTGATCCCGAGGTTCTGGGCGATAATGCGGCGCGCGCGGCGGCTGAGCTCGATCGCCTCGCCCAGCTTCGCCAGCCGGTCGCCCACGAGGATCACGTCGCCCTGCGCGAGGGCGGCGTCGCTCCCCCGCCCCCCCATGACGATGGCGAGGTCCGCGGCGGCGAGCGCGGCGGCGTCGTTCACACCGTCGCCGACCATCGCGGTCGGTCCCTCGGCGCGGCTGGTCTTGACGAATTCGAGCTTCTCCTCGGGGCGGGCCTTGGCGATGTGGGCGTCCATTTCGAGTTCGCGCGCCACCTGCGCGACGGGTCCCGGCCGGTCGCCGGAGAGTAGCGTCCGGCGGACGCGGAGCGTGCGCAGCCTGGCGAGGAGCGCGGCGGCGTCGGGGCGGAGCTGGTCTTCGAGGACGAACTCGGCGCTCTGGCGCCCGCGTCCGGAGAATACGCGCACTACACCCGCGGCGTCCTCGGCGAGCTCCCAGGTGGCGGGGAAGACGCCGCCGAGGCGCTCGCGCACGAAGGAGGGCCGGCCCACGGCGACGGTGCCGAGGGAGGTCTCCGCTTCGACGCCTTCGCCGGGGTAGGCGAGGAACTTCGCCGGCGGCGCGGGGTCGATGCCCTCCTCGCGGGCGGCGCGCACGATGGACCGTGCGACGGGGTGCTCGCTTCGGAGCTCCGCCTCGGCGGCGGCGCGGAGCGCTTCGTCGCGCGTCCAGGCGCCGCCGAGCACCACCTCGCGCAGATGCAGCTCGCCCGTGGTGAGGGTGCCGGTCTTGTCGAAGATGAAATGCCGGATGCCCGCCAGGTTCTCCACCGCGCCACCGTGGCGGAACAGGATGCCACGGCGCGCGCCGGCGGCGATCGCGGTGAGGATCGCAGACGGAATCGATAGCACCAGCGCGCACGGCGAGGCGACCACGAGCAGCGTCATCATGCGGTACAGCGCCTCGGCGCCCGGAATCCCCCAGAGCCAGAGCCCGCCGCCGTAGAGCGCAGACGCACCGAGGATCGCGTAGGTGTACGGCGTGCCGAATCGGTCGGTGAAGCTCTCCGACGGCGCCTTCTCGGCGCGGGCGCGGAGGACAAGCTGCACCATGCGCTGGAGCGTGGACTCGCTCGCGGGACGGAGGACTTCCGCGTCCACGCCGCCATCGACGAGGAGCGATCCGGCGGACAGCTCGGACCCGAGCGAGCGGGTGGCGGGCGTGGACTCGCCGGTGAGCATCGACTCGTCCACGGAGGTTGCTCCGTGGAGCACGCGGCAGTCGGCGGGGACCCGTTCGCCCGGGCGGAGGCGCACGACGTTGCCGGCGGCGAGGCTGTCGGCGGGGGCGCGGCGCTCGCGGCCGTCGGGGTCGAGAACGACGGCCTCCTTCGGCGCGTCCTTCAGGAGCGCGGTGATCGCGCTCTCCGTCCGCGCTTCCGCGAAGCTTTCAAGGCTGCCGGAGAAGCTGAAGAGGAAGAGGAGGATGGCGCCCTCCGCGTAGTAGCCGAGCGCCGCCGCCCCGAGGGCGACCACGAGCATCAGGAAGTCGATATCGAGGATGCCGCGCAGGAGCTTGGGCACCAGTTCCCGGGCCGCGTCCCACGCGCCGGCGGCGTAGCAAACCGCCCAAAGCGCCAGGACTGCGGCGGGCGGGGCCCCAAGCTGGTGGGCGATCGCCGCCGCGATGCCCGCGGCGCCGCAGAGCAGGGCGACGGCGAGCTCGCGCCGCCAGGCGGGCGACTCCGCCTCCGTCCCCGACCCGGGCTGGTCGCCGGGGTCTCCCACAATTGCCGCCGCGCTCGCGTCCATGTAGAGCCTCCGCGGGTGGAATCCCGCCAAGACGATAATCGCGACACACGCCCTGCAAGTAAAACGAAATGCTGTTGGACCTGCCGAAGCATCTGTGGCACACGCATCACCTGCTTGTGGAAGGGCGCGCACCAACCCGCGCGCCGTTCGTCGAGTCGGCTTGTGCGTGGGCGGAATCGCCCGGAGACTTCCTGCGGTGGAGCGGATGAAGAGACGCGGTGTCCTTGCGGTGGTCCTGGCGCTCGCCGTCGTTGCGGCGGCGGGAGTCGCGCTGCGCGTAACGGGCTCGCGGCGGACGCCCGATGCGCCGCTGGTGCTTCCCTCCGAGCCTGCGGCCGCGAAGGGCCGCAAGCTGGACCGCGGGCCCTCGGAGGCGGAGCGAATCCGCGCGGCGGAACGCAGCGCGCGGAACTTGGCGAACGAACCGTACCGCGCGCCGTTCGGACTGGACGCCGCCGACCCGGAGGGCGCGGCGAGGCTGCGACACGCGGCTTTGGAGGCGGCGCGCGAGGCGCACCGGGGACCAGCCGGCGGAGAATTGGCGGCGAATCCGGCGCTCAAGCCCTACCAGATGCCTCGCGAGGCGAAGCAATGAGGGCCCGCCGCTCCACCACCGCGCTCGCCGCCGCGCTCGCGCTGGGCGCCGCGCTGTCCCTGTCCGGCCAGGACGGCGCGCGCGACGACCGGGTGCGGATCGAAGACCTCCGCATCACCAACACCCGCGGCACGGTGCGCATGCAGGACATGAAGGCGGAGAGCCTCGAAGTCGGCACGGACGCGCGCATCGCCGAAGCGCGAGAAGTCGAAGCGTTGGTGGCGTCGCGCGACGATTCCGCGGCCGGACCGATGCGTTGCACGGCGCCGGAGGCGACAATCTTCCTGCAGGCTGGCGCCGAAGCCCCGCCCCCCACGCCGAAAGGAGCCCCCGATCCCGCGCCTTCGCAGGCGGATGCCGCGATGCTCGATTCCGTCGAGCGGATGCCCGCGGCCCGCCGCAGCGCCGGGGACTTCGTGCTGCGCGCCGATGGCGTGCGACGTGTCGAGTTGGAGGCGGAGGGCCGCGGACGAGTCGTGGCGGAGCGCCTCTTCTGGTCGGAGGAGCATCGGCACCTGGTCGGGGCGGGCGCCTTCGAACAACGCATTTCGACGCCGGAGGGCGGACTCATCACCGTCACCGGCGATTCCTTCGCGATCGACGCGAAGCTGAGCTCATGGTCCTACCACACCAAGGGTGGCACCCCGATCACCCTCACCGTCACCCCGCCGGGAACCGAAGGCACCGCCCCATGAAGACACCGCGCCGCTGGACAGCCATTCCACTCGCCGCCGCCGCCGCGCTCGCGCTGTCGGCCTCGGCCGCCCTTGCGCAAGGCGCCGCGCAGGGCAACTTCCTCGAGGCGCTCGCGGGCCCCGACGGCAACGTGAGCTTCGTCGCCAACCGCACGCCCGACGGCAAGGCGGGGGCGGTCCGCATGAAGACGAAGGAGGACGGCGCCTTCGAGCGCATGGAGGCGGAGGGCGCCCTCGAGCTGAAGACTCCCCAGTTCGCGCTCCTGTGCCGCAACTTGGTGTTCGATGGCGCGGCGAACCGGCTGGAGGCCTGGGGCGACGTGCGCATCGACCAGCAGGGCCTCCGCGCCACCTGCGGACGCATGGTGTACGACGTCGCCACCAAGGAGATCCTCCTCAGCGAAACGCCCCGCGTGGAGCAGGATTCGGAAGGCAGCAAGCTGGTCTTCGAGGGCATGGACCGCTTCCGCATCGTGACGCGCGAGGACGGCTCGAACGAGGTCCAGATCGACGGCGGCGCGGAGCAGATCCGGATCGAGTTCAACCAGACCGGCAGCGGCGGCTCCGCCACCGGCGGCGCGGCGGGGCTCGGCGCCATGGGCGACACGGTCCGCATCGCCGTCTCCCCGCGCGGCGACACGCCCGGCAAGGTGCTCACCACGGTTCGGCAGAGCCAGCTCCACACCTTCAACGCGCTCGGGTCGGTCCGAGTGCAGACGGACACCTTCGACCTGCGCTCGGACCAGCTCGCGTTCGACAACTCCCGGCAGCGGCTCGAAGCGCTCTCGAACGTCTTCCTCAAGCAGGAGGACATCGACGCGGACTGCTCGCGCATGGAGTACGCGCTCGACACGGATGTGATCACGCTGACCGGCAACCCGGTGGTGCGGAAGAGCTCGCCGGAGGGGCGCACGCTGATCCGCCAGCTCGAGCGCTTCGTGATCCGCCGCAACCCCAACGGCACGGTGACGACCGACATGGCGGCGCCGCCGGGGCTTTCGCCCGACATCAACTTCCAGCAGCCCGCCGATGGCCCCGTGCGGAACGGCGACGCGCCGACGACGGCGCCGCTCGAGATCCGGCTCGACGATCCCTCCGCGGTCGACGCGATCCCCGGGTGAGGCTTACGGAGTCGCCCGCGAGGTGAACTCGTAGGGGCGCACGGCGGCGCCCCAGACCTGGATGTCCATCGCGTCGAAACCGCGGTCCCAGCTCGTGAAGCCGTTCGCGGTGACGGTGACCTCGCTGGTGGCGTAGCTGGCGCCCGCCAGCTCGCTCGGGCAGTTCTTCTCGCGCGTGCCCCCGACGAAGGCGGAGCCGTTCCAGCGCAGGTACACCTCGCAGCCTTCCTTCTTGTCGAGCTGGTCCGGCGTCAACTGCGCGAGCAGCGACGGATCGAGGTGCGCGTTGCGGTAGAGCGCGGCGTCCTCCAACTCCCACACCTCGGAGACGAACTCGCGGCGGCTCGTCTGGTAGACGAAGTAGACGCGCTGGCGGTAGGGGCGCGCGGGTGTGGCGGCGGATGCCTGCTCGATGTAGAGCGCCCGGCGCTTGCCGTCCACGGAGTCGAGCCGGGGCACCCGGCGGAGCGACACCTGGATGGCGAAGTGCTCCTCGATCGCCTGCTTCGCCGGATCGGCGACCGAGGGCTTGTTGTCGAAGTCGCCCTCCATCCATTCCATCAGCGTGTCGAGGTCGCCCCCGGGGCCGGAGGACTTGGCGACGCCGGCGCAACCGGTGAGGGAGAGCGCCGAGGCGCACAGGATCGCTGCTGCAGTCGTGGTGCGGTGGATCATTCCTGGTTTCCTCGCTTGGTGGTATCGGCGCCGCCGCCGAGCGTGCTCTCGCGGATGATGTGGAGGTTCTGCATCAGGTACCGGCCACCGCTGGCCACGGTCAGGAAGAGGGCGACCAGCAGCAGCACATGCAAGATGATGTCGTATATCCTGTCCGCGGCGAAGCGGGTGACAAGGGGATCATCCCAGACCCCCGCGGCGCGGAGGTAATCGCGGATCGCCAGGAAGCCGATGGTGGTCAGGATCGTGGCGAGTTGCCAGCCGGTCTTGTGCTTGCCGAGGCGGTCCGCCGCCATGACCTGTCCGCTGGCGGCCGCGAGGCTGCGCAGTCCGCTCACGAGGAACTCGCGGCAGAGGATGATGATCACGAGCCAACTGGGGAAGATGCCGAGTTCGACGAACGCGACGAAGGCGGCGGTGACGAAGAGCTTGTCCGCGAGCGGATCCATCAGCTTGCCGAAGTTGCTCTGCAGGCCGTGCTTGCGCGCGAGGTGCCCGTCGAGCCAGTCGCTCACCGCCGCGGCCACCGCGATCGCGAACGCCGCGGTCCGGAAGAGCGCCGCGGTGAGGGGATTCGCCTCCGACTGGGCGAATCCGAAGCTGCGCGCGATGAACCCGTCGTAAGCGATCGCTCCCGGCGCGAGCAGGAAAAGCAGCATCGCGGGGATCGCGACGACGATGCGCGCGAGCGTCAGGCGGTTGGGCAGGCTCGGGTCGATGGCGATGGGCGGAGTCCTCCGGGCGCGTGCCCTAGATCACCATCGCGAAGGGGCTGCGCATGACTTCCGCCTCCATCGACTCCGTCTCGTTGCGGAGGTGGAGCCGGGTGCCGACGGCGGACTTGAGCGCGTCGACGAATCCCAGCGCGACGCCGCAGCGGAGCTGCGGGCTGAGGATCGAGCTGGTGATGTAGCCGATCGGCATCATGCCGAGGCAGATGTCGGCGCGCTCCGGCGGCTGCTGCTGGCCGATGACCTTCAGCATCACCATGCGGCGCTGGAACTCGGCGGCCATGCTGTGGATGATCCCCAGACGGCCGTTGAAGAAGACCTTGTTGTAGTCGATCAGCGTCACCGCGCCGACCTCGATCGGGGTGACGTCCTCGCTCAGCTCGCGTCCCACGCCCGCCAGCCCCGCTTCGATGCGGAGCATCTCGATGGCGCGCTCGCCCACCGGCCGCACGCCGTGCGCGCGCCCCGCCTGCAGGAAGGTCTCGTACAGCGTCGGCAGGTAGACCGAGCCGGCGGTGACGATGAAGCCGTCCAGGCCGCTGAACTTGCGCCGCGAGACCAGGCACCGGGCGGTGCCCACCTGCGTCAGCTCGGAGCGGTACTCGCGGATCTCCGCGAGGCCGCCGCTCACCGTCTCGAGGAGCATCTGGGCGTTCGGCCCGACGAGTTCGAGCTGCCCCTGCGACGTGCCGACGTCGATGATCTCGACTGAGAACTCGGGGTGCTCCTCCGCCTGCTGCTGCAGCCACTGGTGGACGCGGGCGCGGTTCTCGGGGGAGCCGGAGAGCAGGATGTACTGCTCGTCCTTGAACACCGTCACGCGGTCGATGACGCCCCCCTTCTCGTTGCAAAGGAAGCTGGTCGAGACGGAGCGGGGTCCCGCGCCGGAGATGTTCGAGGTGAGGACCTGGTCGAGGAAGCCCAGGCGCCCGCTGCCGTTCACGCGGAAGCGCGCCTTGTGGCTGAGGTCCACGATGCCGACCTGCTTGCGGAGGGCGGTGTACTCCTGCTCGACGCTGGAGAACATCACCGGGACGTCGAAGCCGCCGATATCCTCGAAGTGGGCGCCGGACTTCTCGTGCAACTGGTGGAGCGGTGACTTCTTCATCGCCATGGCCGTGGACGCCTCGCGGGAACAGTGGGCGCAAGATTGCGCGACGCGCCGCGGGCGGGTCCAGCGCAACCGCGCCGGTCTACCGCCCCGGCCCCGAGTCCAGCCGCACGATGTCGCCGGGGCTCGTGGTCCCGTTGGTCGGGTCGTACAGCGTGTCCACCGGCCCGAGCCCGACGGAATAGGGGAACCAGAGCCGGAATTCTCTGGGATCGAGGCGGCAGTAGGCCCCGAGGGAGTCCTCGATGTCGGGCCCGATGCTGACAAGCCCCCAGCCGACGGGCCCTCGCGGCTCGCCGAAGCGCCGCGCGGCGGTGGAGCGGAAATTCTGGTAGAGGAGCGCCTCGTTCGGGTTCGGGGGGAAGAAGCCCGTCGCCGGCCCGCCCCCCGCGGCGGTGTAGATACGCGCGACGCCGAACGGGTCGCCGAAGCTGCCCCGACCCAGGTACGCCACCGGAGTGGTGAGCGGCGCCAGTTGGAAGTCCGCTAGGATCGCCAGCGGGTCGTGCGGCAGGACGGGCTCCGTGGGGGGCCAGTCGCTATTGTCGACGCGGTAGGCATGCAGCGCGTTGCCGACGGTCCGCAGGTTCGAGATTGCGGCGCCGACCTTCGCGCGGGTCTGGGCCTCGAGGAAATTGGGAAGCGCGATCGCGGCCAGGATCGCGACCACGGCGACGGTGATCAGCAGTTCGACGAGGGTGAAGGCGCGGCGGGTCATCGTCCGGGGGCCCCCGAGGGGTAGCGGCGCGCGGCGGCGTCCGCGGCGGCGGCTTGGACCGCCTCCCGCGCCCATGCGGGGCGCGCTTCGCCCGCGAGGGGAGCCGCGCTCGGCGCCGCCCCCGGTGAAGCTGTGGCCCCTTGGCCCGCCTCGACGCGCGCCTCGTCCCCCGCCGGGGACGCGACGAGCACCACGCCCGACTCGACCACGGTCCGCGTACCGGAAGGACCCGCGGAGACTCCGAAGGAGGTGCCCAGGGCCGTCGACGTCCCGTCCGGGGTCCGCACGGCGTATCTTCCCGAATCGGGCCTTACGTCGCTCCAGACTTCGCCCAGCTCGAGGAACACCTCGTCCCTCGAGTCGATCCGCACCCGCGTGCCCTCCGCGAGGCAGAGGAGGATGCGGGAGTCGTCCAGCATCACGCAGAGGCGCTCGCCCGGACCGGTGACGAAGTTGCGTCCCCAAGCGACGCGCTCTACGGAAGCGCCGGCGCCGCTCCGCCAAACGGGGCAGTCCTCCGCGCGCCGGGGGAGGAGGCGCATCCCGAGCGGGAACGACAAGGCGAGCAGCGTAACCGCGGCCGCGGCCAGCGCCCAGGGCTCCCATCGGCGGGCGGGACGGCTGTGCGGCCCGGCGGTGGCGCCGACCCGCTCCTCCTCGATCCTGGCCCGGACGCGGGCGGCCATGGCGGCGCGCGAAGCGGAGGCGGCGATCTGCTCCGCCGCCCCCTCGCGCCCGAGCGCTTCGGCCAGAATGAGGTCTTTATCTCTTCCGTCGCTGTTCATGGCAGCAACTCCTCCATGCGGATGCCTTGCGCTTCAAGGACTGCCCGCGCCTTCGCGAGCGAACGCTGCAGCTTCACTCCGACGGTGCCCATCGGCATATCGAGGGTCGCCGAGAGCTCCTTGATCGCGAGGCCGGCGAAGAAGCGCAGCGTGAGGAGCTCGCGCTCCGCGTCGGCAAGCTGGTCGAGCGCATGGAGGAGCCAGCGTCGGCGTTCGCGGTGGCGGAGCCCCTCGTCCTGGGCGCCGTCGACGGCGGGAGCCTGGCGGGCCAGCTCCTCCGGGTCCGTGGCGCGGGTGAGCGCCGCCGACGGCGCGCGGCGCACGCGGCCCGCCTGGCGCCGCGCCACAGTGAATATCCAAGGACCCAGCTCGCGGGGGCCGCGGAGCTGCCCCCGCTGCCGCCAAGCGGCCACGAAGGCCTCCTGCGCGATGTCGTCCGCCAGCTCGTGGTCGCCGGTCCAGGCCCGGAGCCACGCGACCAGGCGCGGCTGCAGCCGCTCCACGAGCAGATCCACCGCCGCAGGGTCGCCCTGCTGGAAGCGCTCGAACTCCCCCGGGGCGAGGATCGCGTCGGCCGCACCCGCGGTCTCCTCGGCGCCCGGGTTCCGGGCGAAGGCGTCGAAGGCGTGAAGGAGGGCAACGGCGGACAAGTCGGTGCGGGGCATCCGGGAGAGGGTGTCTAGGAGGAGTGTGCGCCGGTCCACCCGGTTTTTTACATCCCCGCAACAAAATCACCGGCACGCGCCCCGAATGAAAAAAAGAACCGGCGCGGTGGCACTAAAGCTTAGTCCGGCACCGCCACCCCCACTTCCCACGAAGGACAGTTCCCATGAGGCCCCAACTCCGCGCCGCAATCGCCATCCTCGCCGTTGCCGCCGCCGCCGTCGGTGCCCAGGCGCAATGCACCGACGTCCGCGAGGGGCCCTACTTCGGTCCCCTAAACGGGATGGATGCGTTCATCGTCCTGTGCTGGCCGGTCGCCTACGATGCCGGCACGGTGTTCACCGACTCGACGGGCGCGCCGATCACGCTCGCCGAGATCCCCCTGAACGCCACGGTCCGCGCCACCGGGTGCGTTTTCAACAGTTTCTGGCTGCAGGCGGAGACGGTGCAGGTGCTCACACCGATCCAGCGGGAATGCACGGAGACCACGAGCGGCCTCTTGTTCGCCCACGACCCGGACGCCATGACGCTGAACGTGAACTGCTGGCCGGTCCACTACACCGGAAGCACGGTGTTCGAAGACTCGAACGGCTCCTCGATCCTGCCGGGCGACATCCCCGTCTTCGACGAAGTGACGGTCACCGGCTGCGCGGAGGACGACTTCACCATCACGGCCAACAAGGTCGTTTGGAACCGCGCGCCGTTCACCACGCTCGACTCCACCTTCGACGACGCGGTGGTCCTCGGCAGCAACGGCGCATCGAGCTACTTCGTGCAGAGCACCACGGACCCGGGGGTCGCCGCGACGGGGACGCCGAACCCGGCGCTGACGCTCCAGATCGGCAAGCGCTACATGTTCTCGTTCGCCAACCCCGCGGCGCACCCGTTCGCGCTGGTCCGCCGCGGCGCGACCCCGGCGGCGGACCAGGTGCTCCTCGTCCAGGGCGCCGGCGCGGGCTCCCTCGAGGGAGACGCCGCGATCGGCTGGACGGACAACGGGGCGGACTTCTTCTTCACGCTCACCCAGGAGCTGGCGGACGCGATGAACGGAGCCCCTTCGGCGGATGCGGGCTACCGCTGCAACATCCACTCGGGCGCCATGCGCGGGACGATCACGACGGTCGGAGCGGCCAGCGTCGGCACGGGTTGGATGATCTACCACTAAGGCGCATCACAGGGCGAGGGCGGCCGCGAGGAATCGGAAGGCGGCCCCCTCGCCCCAGAGGCGCCACCGGCCGGGGGGCGCGGCGGAGACGAAGCCCACGTGCCCGCCTTGGCGGGGGAAGTGCGGCAGCACCCAGCGGCTGCGCGATTCCGGCGCCCACGGCAGCGAAGCGCCGGGAATCAGCGGGTCGTCCTGCGCGTTCAGCAGCAGCAGCGGGCGCCGCACCCCGCGCAGCACGCGGAGCGAGCTCGAACGGTGGTAGTAGTCCCACACATCGGCGAAGCCGTGAAGCGGCGCGGTCGCGCGGTCGTCCAGTTCGACGATGGAGCGCGCGCCGCGGATCGAGTCCGCGTCGAGCAGGTGGGGCAGCTCCGCCGCCTTGGCGAGCGCCTTCGGCACCAGCGATTCGAGAAAGCGCCGTGTGTAGACGCCCCGGAGCGACCTGTCGAGCGCGGGCCCGCAGGCCGTGAGGTCGATCGGGGCGGAGTAGGCGACCGCGGCGGCGAGCGGCGTGTCGCTGCCGGACTCGCCGAGCAGCTTGGCGAGGACGTTGCCTCCCATGGAGACACCGACGGCGACCAGGCGGCGGTCCGGCTCGCGGCGGCGCAGCTCGGCGAGCACCGCCGCCAAGTCGCCGGTCTCGCCGCTGTGGTACAGGCGCGGGGCGCCCGGCATCGGCGAGCCGCCGCAGCTCCGGAACTCGAGGAGCGTCGCGTGCCATCCGCGCCGCGCGGCTTGGCGGAGCAGCCCTTTGGCGTAGTGGGACTCGACGCTGCCTTCGAGGCCGTGGAGCAGCACCGCGCGCGGCGCGCCGCGCAGGCCCGCGAGGTGGTGGAGGCGCACGGTATCGCCGTCCGGCAGCCGCAAGTCCTCGACTCGCAGCGGCGGCGCCGCCACGCGTCGGAAGAGCGCCGGGGCGATGGTCTGGAGGTGCGGGTTGGCGAGGAGCGGCGCGGGACGGAAGGGCTCGCTCGCGAGGACGGCGCGGAGCGCGCGCCGGAGCGCGGGCGTCACGCCCCCGGGGACTGCCAGCCGGCGCTGTCGTACTCCATGTAGCGGGCCGTGCGCGACGCCTGCTCCGCGCCATGGAGGCGCGCCAGCACGTGGAGGCTCGCGTCGATCCCCGCCGAGACTCCGGCGGAGCAGACGATCCGTCCGTTGTCGACGATCCGGGACGAGCGGACCTCGCAGCGGGGCGCGAAGGCGCGCAGCTCCGCCGCGGTGCTGTGGTGCGTCGCGGCGGCGAGGCCGTCGAGCAAACCGGCGGAAGCGAGCAGGAATGAACCGCTGCACACGGAGAGCGTCACTTCCGCTTTCGCGGACTTCGCCCGGATGTACTGGATCAATTGCTCGTTCTTCGTCTGGATCTTCCGCCCCGCGCCGCCGGGCACCACGAGCACCTGCGGCTCGCAGTAGTTCGCGAAGCTGATCGAGGGCAGGATCGTGAGGCCGCCGGAGCAAACGATGGGGCGCTCCGCCTCCGCCACGGTGACCACGCGGAAGAGAGCGCGCTCCTGCGTGTCCAACGCGGAGGCGAACACTTGGAACGGGCCGCAGGCGTCGAGCACTTCCACGTTGTCGTACAGCAGGATGGCGACGGTCTTCACAGGTTCGGAACTCCGGGTTCTGGCGGTCTGCGCTGAAACCATGGGAGTGCTTCCTCCAGCTCCGCGGCAAGCCGAAGCAAAGTGCCCTCCGATCCGTAGTGGCCCATCGCGTGGACACCCACCGGCAGCCCCTCCGCGCTCCAATGGGTCGGAGCGGAGAACGCGGGCAGTCCCGCGAAGTTCGCCACCTGCGTGAAGGGGGTGAAGTGGAAGCCCTTCAGCAGCGCGTCCTTCGTCGGCGCCGCTGGATCGGGCAGGAAGGCGCCAAGGGGGGGCGGGAGTTGCGCCAGCGTCGGCGTCAGCCACGCGTCGAAGCCCGCGAGCGAGCGGGCGACGCCCCTCGCGGCGCGCTGCAGCGAGGCGTGCGCGCGCAGCAGCTCGCGCGCGGAGTACCGGTTGCCGAGTTCCGCGAGCACCAGCGTCAGCGGCTCGAAGAAGGGCTCCGCAGCGGGGACGCCCGCCGCGAAGCAGAGCCCCTCGACCGCCTCCGCGGCGCTGGAAAGCCAGAGGACCGTGAACGCCGTGACGACTTCCTCGCCATCCAGCGGCAGGCGGTGCTCGACCACCTCGTGCCCGAGCGATTCGAGCGCCTCCGCGGCGCAGCGGACGGCGGCGGCGCACTCCGGATGGACCGGCCCGCCGTAGGGCGACGCGTCCTGCAGCGCGAGGCGCAACGGACGGCGCGTCGCGGCGGCCGCCGCCAGGAAGGAACCTTCCATCGCGGGCGCCGCGTACGGGTCTCCCGGGGCGGGCCCCGCCAGCGCGTCCAGCAGCGCCGCGCTGTCGCGTACGGAGCGCGTGATGACGTGCTCGGAGACGAGGCCCAGCAGCACGTCTCCGCGCGCGGGGCCAAGGCTGGTGCGGCCCCGAGACGGCTTGAGCCCGAAGACGCCGCAGCAGGAGGACGGGATGCGGATGGAGCCGCCGCCGTCGTTGCCGTGCGCGGCCGGGACCATGCCGCTGGCCACGGCCGCCGCGCTGCCGCCGCTGGAGCCACCCGGCGAACGCGCCGTGTCCCACGGATTCCGCGCCGGTCCGTGCAGCAGAGGCTCCGTGGTCGGCACGAGGCCGAACTCCGGCGAGTTGGCGCGTCCGACGACGAGCGCGCCGCTGGCGCGCAGGCGCGCGGCGAGCTCGCTGTCGTAGCCGCACACGTTGTCCTTCAACAGGCGGCAGCCCGCGGAGTTCCGCGTGCCCGCCATCTCGCCCATCAGGTCCTTCAGAAGCATGGGCACGCCCGCGAACGGCAGCGAGCGGTCCACGCGGCCGGCCTCGGCGAGCGCCTCCTCCGCACGGCGCCACACGACGGCGTTGAGGGCGGGGTTGAGCGCTTCGATGCGGCGCAGCGCGGCCGCCACCAGTTCGCGAGGATGGACGTCTCCGCGGCGGACCAGCTCCGCCTGCGCGGTGGCGTCGAGCCACTGGAGTTCGTCGAGCGGCGCCATGCGTCAGTCCTCGTCCTCGAACGGTTCGCCTTCGCGGGAGCGGTCGCGGCGCTCCTCCTTCCAACCGATGCGGCGGCGGCCGCGGGCCTCCTTGAAGCGGGCCTTCTCCCACGGATCCATCTCGTCGGTGTCTCGCATCCACACCTCCGGGGGCGGGGCGAGGTCCGGCGGCAGCTCGATGCCCGCCTCGTCGGCGCGCTTGCGCGGGGGCGGGGCCCGCTTTTCGGGGGGAAGGGCCTTTAGCAGCTCCGCGCGGCGCGCCGCTTCGCGCGCGGACCAGGAGCGTTCGGCGTCGAGCCAGGCGGCGGCGTTCTCGGCGCTGGGCAGCGCGAGCAGCCGGCGCGCCTCCGCGAGGGCCTTGACGGACTTCCACCACTCTTCCGGGAAGAGCGCGCGCCCGTACCGCGCGGCGAGCAGCCCGGCGAGCAGCGCGCACACCAGCGCCGTCTCGCCGCCGAGGTTCACCGCGGTCTCGAGCGCGAGCCCGGGCGGGCGCTCGCCGAGCGCGAGGTAGAGTGTCCACGGGACGCACGCCGCGGCAAACCCGTGCATGGGATGCGTCACCGGCGAGTCGGGACCGAAGTCGCCGATGCCCCCGAGGATCGTGTTGACCGCGAGCGTGTCGTTCCCCTCGCGCAGCAGCGACGCGAGCGGGGCGAGCGCCTCGGCGAAGGGCCGCGCGGGGGGCTCCCATTCGGCCTCGCGCCAGCCGGCGCCGTACTCGCGGACGAGTTGGCGCTCGTACTCCGCGCAGTCGGAGCGCAGCCGCTCGAGCAGCGCCGCGCGGTCGAAGCGCGCGCCGTCGGCCTCCGCGAGGAGCAGCTCCGCGCAGCGCGCCACCGCGAAGCCGGCGGCGAGGGGGAGCTGGCGGTGGTGCGTGAGGCGCATCAGGTCGCGGGTGCGCTCGTCCCCCGCGGGCCACCCCGTCGCGGCCGCAGCCAGCGCCGCGGCAGCGCAGGAGGCGCCCTTGCTGCCCCGCCTTCCGGTGAGGAAGTCGCCGCGCTCCCACGGATAGTCTTCGCGCCACTGCTTCACCGCGGCGCGCAGCGGCCGTCCGGGCCAGCGCAGGGCGCCCGGAGTGGCCTCGTCGGGGCCGGCCAGCTCGAGCAGCGCCGACGCAACCCGGGCGACCTCGTCGCGGCCGAGCTCGTCCTGGCCCGCGGTCGCGGCAACCGCCAGCGCCGTCTGCCCGAGCGCGGAGTGGAGACCCGCCTCGCGGTAGCGGTCCGGCCGGTCCGTCAACAGGTTGCCGTCCGCGAGCGGCCCCGCGACGACCCCCGCGAGTTGCTGCACATGCCCCTGCCGGATGCCCGCGAGAGGGTATCCGAGCACGTCGCCGAGCAGCATCGACCCGGTGATCGCGGCGCGCCGGGAGTCCGCGGGGGGGGTCTCGAACCGCACGGCGATCAGTCCGCGAGCGCGCTGGCGTCGAACGCCCCGGGCAGCAGTTCGGCGACGCGCCACCAGCGCATCGCGCCATCGCTGCCGAAGCAGAGGACGGGCATGTCGCGGTTGAACTCCGCGAGCACTTGGCGGCATGCGCCGCAAGGCGTGAGCACGTCGGGCTTGGGACCGAGCACGACGCACGCCACCGGGCGCCCTCCGCCCGCCGCGACCATCGCGCCGATGGCTACGCGCTCCGCGCAATTCGTCAGCCCGTAGCTGGCGTTCTCGACATTGCAGCCGCCGAACACCTCGCCGCGTTCCGTCAGCAACGCGGCGCCCACGTGGAAATCCGAGTACGGCGCGTAGGCGCGGGACTGCGCGAGGCGCGCCTCGCCGAGCAGTCGGTGGATCGTCGCGTCGTCGATCGGTGGCGGGGCCATGGGGTAACCTCCGGGGCGCTGGCGGCGGCTTCGGGGCCGCGCACCCGCAACCATGACCTCCCCGCGCCAACGCGCAAGCCCGTCCGTCGCGGGCGGGAGGGCGGCGGGGCGGTGGGGCGGGCCGGTGGCCCTCCATCGTGATGTGCGCGTCGAGAGTTCCCGGGGGAACGCCCCGGGAAGGCGACCCACGGAAGAGCCGGAGGACAAACGGCCCGGTCCATCCGCCCCGTGCCCCTCCCCCCGGGACGGCGCCGGTGGACCGGTTGACACCGCCGGGCGGCGGGCTTAACTTCAACATTGAAGTGGGCAAAGCGACTCCCTAGGCGCGGGACGGTTCATGGCGACTGCAGACCGCTGGATCACCTGTGTGGCGATGCTTGTGGCCGTGTGCCTGTCGAGCGGCTGCATCCGCTCGCGTGTGGTGGTGGATTCGGAGCCGCAGGGCGCCGTCGTCACCATGAACGGCGAGAACCTCGGCACCACTCCTGTGGAGCGACCCTTCACTTGGTACTGGTACTACGACTTCGAAGCGTCGATGGAAGGCCACGCCAGCGTCACCGAGCGGCGCCGCTTCCGGGCGCCCTTCTACCTGCTGCCGGGTCCGGACCTGTTCTTCGAGCTGCTGCCGTTCAACGTGTACGACACGAAGCGGGTTTTCCTCACGCTCCCCCCGCTGCCGGAGCAGCCCGGCCCCGCATTCGTCGACGGCGCCGCGCCGCGCGCCGGAGCCTCGGTCCAATGAGCGGAAGCGCCCCGGTCCAACTGATCCCCAAGGCGCCGCAGCCGGGCTTCCCAGACTTCTACGCCATCGGCGACGGATCCACCACCATCGGGCGCCACCCGACCAATACGATCGTGCTGCCCTTCGAGTCGATCTCGCGCTTCCACGCCCGCCTCGACAAGCGCGGCGACTACTTCATCGTGCAGGATCTGAACTCCTCCAACGGGTCCTTCGTCAATAACGAGCGCGTCACCCAGATGACGATCCACCACGGCGACGTGGTGACCTTCGGCAACGTCGAGTTCCTCTTCCAGAACGAAGAGTCGCAGGGCGGGCTGCACACGAGCGCCTCCTCGATCCGCGGCAAGAACATCGTCGACATCCTGGACGACTCCAGCGACCCGTCGTCGGCGAACCTGAGCCAGTCGGTGCTGCGCGCGGACGAGGTGCGGAAGGAGAAGAGCTCGGTCATCACGACGTTCGAGGACCGCAAGGCGGACCGGGCGACGCTGGTGCGGCTCAACGCGCGGCTGCGCGGCCTGTACAAGCTTTCGGAACTGCTCCGCGAAAGCGCGGCGGAGGCGGAGGAGGACGTGCTGCTCCGCGTGCTCGACGTCGTGTTCGAGTGCATCGTGGCCGACCGCGGCGTGGTCCTGACGCGCTTCGTCCCCGAGGCGACGCAGTTCGACGTGGCCGCCGTGAAGTACCGCGACCTGCCGATCATGCCGCAGAAGGTGACCGTGTCGCGCACGATCCTCGACCGCGTGGTGTCGCAGAAGGTCGCGGTGCTTTCCCGCGACGCGATGAGCGACGAGCGCTTCGAGGCCTCCGAGTCGATCATCATGAGCAACGTGCGGTCGACGATCTGCGTGCCGATGATGATGGGCGACAAGGTGATGGGGATCCTGCACCTCGACACGTCCTCCACGCAGCGCTCCTTCACGGAGGACGACCTCGAGTTCGCGACGATCATCGCGACGGAGACCGGCGTCGCGCTCGAGAACTCGCGCATGCGCAAGGCCGCGATCCACCGCGAGCGCCTCGCGGCGGTGGGCGAGACGGTCGCGGGCATCAGCCACAACGTGAAAAACATCCTGCTTCTCTCGCAGGGCGGCGCGGAGCTGCTCAGCCGGGGGCTCGAGCGGGGCAGCATCGAGGACTCGCGCGAAGCCTGGGGCGTCGTGAAGCGCGGCATCGACAAGATCGGCGCGCTCGTCCGCGACATGCTCGAGTACAGCAGCAACAAGGCGCTCGAGTTGAAGGAGGTCGACGTGAACGACCTCATCTGCGCCATCGCCGAGGAGGTCGAACCGGACCTCCTGAAGAACAACGTCATGCTCGAACTCGACCTCGACGATGCGATCGGCGTCCGCCAGCTCGACGAGACGGGAATGCACCGGACGATCCTGAACCTGATCGTGAACTCCATGGAGGCGATCTCGCACGGCGAGGGCCGCATCCTGATCACGACGGCGCGTATCGACGGCGGCGGGTACCGGATCATGATCCGCGACAATGGCAGCGGCATCCCCGCCGACAAGCTGGAGCGCATCTTCTTCCCATTCTTCACCACCAAGGGTTCGAAGGGCACGGGCCTCGGACTCTCCATGTGCAAGAAGTGCGTCGAGGACCAGGCCGGCAAGCTCACCGTCGAGTCGGAGGAGAACGTCGGCACGGTGTTCTTCATCGAGATGCCGGAGACGGTCCCCGGGGCGGTCGAGGACTAGCGCCGCGCCGCCGATGCCCCGCCAAGACAAGTTGATCCGCCTGCTGGCGTCCGCGCTCGCGGCGCTCCTGTTGGCCTCCTCCGCGGGCGCGGCGCCCGGGCGGCCGCCGGCCCAGCCCTTCTCCTTCTTCCCGATTTTCTACGACACCCGGTCGGACGCCGACGGCGAACGGTCCGCGGGCGTCTGGCCCCTTTACTGGCAGGACCGCACGGAGGATAGCGTCCGGCTCGGTGTGCCGGTGCTGTTCTCGTACTACCGCGACGGCAAGTCGGGCAAATCCGGCGGCGACATCCTGTGGCCGTTCTTCCGCCACCGCCGCGAGCCGACGCACTACCGTTTCAAGGACTACCGCGGCTGGCACGCGTTCCCGCTGTTCTACAGCGGGTCGGGCACGCGCGACGGCGTGCGGCAGAGCGCCACGCTGCTCATCCCCCTCTACTTCTCCGGAACGCAGGGGGAGGACGGGCGATACCTGGTCGTCTTCCCGCTGGTCTGGTACGGGCGGGGCATCGACATGGCGTTGATTCCGCGCTCGAAGGACGAGCACTTCACCGCCGTGCTGCCGTTCTACGGCCGCTTCGTGGGCGAGAAGAACGACCTGCGCTGGGTCCTGTGGCCGCTCTACGTGCACAGCGAGAAGAAGAAGGTGGAGTACCCCAGCACGCTCACGTCGATCGGCTGGCCGTTCCTCGCGCTGCGCGGCGGGCCGGGCGTGTCGGGCTTCCGCGTCTGGCCGTTGCTGTCCTACGCCCAGCGGCGCGAGGTGGACCCCGCCACCGGCGCGGAGGGCGCCGCGATGTACCGGCGCGCCTACTTCCTGTGGCCGTTCGGACACTGGCGCGACGGCGTGGTGAAGGAAGGCAAGCCGCAGCGGGAGAAGGTGCGCATGCTCTTCCCGCTCTTCACCTGGTTCGAGCGCGAGAAGTTCCGCTTCTTCAGCGTCTTCCCCCTGTACGGCAGCGTTCGGCAGGAGGGCCGCAACACTTGGGGCGCGCTGCTGGCGGCCTACACGCAGGACAGCGACCTGCGCGCCGGCGTCCGCGACCACCGGCTGTTCTGGGTCCTCTTCCGGCGGCGCGTCCCGATCGAGCAGCTCCCGGACAGCGCGCCGGAGCTGCGCCGCTCCGCGTCCTACGGCACCGCGGTCTTTCCGTTCTACTGGCGCTTCCGCAGCGAGGAGCGCCGTTCGCTCATCGTCGCGTGGCCACTCTACCACCAGTACTGGTACGACTACCCGGAGTACGTGTACCGGCGGACGTGGATCCCGCTGCTGCACTCGCGCCGGAGCCGCGAGTACAAGGACGGCCGCCGCTCCGGCTCGCAGTTCTTCTTCCCCTTCTTCCAGACCGCGTGGCGCGAGACGGGCGAGCGCCGCTCGTCCACGCTCCACCTCTGGATGCTGCGGAACATCGACGCCGTGGAGCGCAACTATTCGCCGCTCTGGACGTTCTGGGAGCGCGAGGCGGACCCCCGCACCGGCTACAAGCGGATCCGCGTGATGCGCGGGCTTTACGACGGCGAGCGGACCGGCGCGGACGACGCGCGGTGGCGCTTCAACCTGCTCCTGTTCGATGTGGGTGGCGGCAAGGTGGACGGAAAGCCGGCGGGTCGGTTCGGCGTCCTGGGCGGGCTCTACGGACGCAAGGCGGAGCCGGACGGCGGCACGCGCACCCGGCTCTTCTGGATCAAGCTGTAGCGGCGGGCGGGCGCCGCGCGATGGTGCGGTCCCCGACCGCCTCCTCGCGCTCGATGACGCCGTCGCGCAGGTGGATCACTCGCTCCGCGTGGTGCGACACGTCGGTGTCGTGCGTGACGAGGACGATGGTGTTGCCGGCCTCGTGCAGCTCCTCGAACACCGCCATGATCTCCCTGCCGGTCTTGGAGTCGAGGTTGCCGGTGGGCTCGTCGGCGAGAAGCAGCGCGGGTCCGTTCACGAGGGCGCGCGCGATGGCGACGCGCTGACGCTGGCCGCCGCTCAGTTCGTTCGGCAAGTGGTGCGCCCGGTCGCCCAGCCCCACGCGCGCGATGGAGGCGGTCGCGCGCCGGTGCCGTTCCGCCGCGGCCATGCCGGCGTAGACCATCGGAAGCTCGACGTTCTGCAGCACGTTCATCTGGGGCAGCAGGTGGAAGCTCTGGAAGATGAAGCCGATCTCGCGGTTGCGGGCGTGCGACAGTTCGTCGTCGTCCAGGTTCTCCACCGGTTGCGACCGCAGCCGGTAGCCGCCCTCGGTGGGGCGGTCGAGGCAACCGATGATGTTCATGAGCGTGGACTTGCCGCTGCCGCTGGGGCCCATGATGGCGACGTAGTCGTTTTCGCGGATCGTCAGGTCGACACCGTTGAGCGCGTGCACCACGACGTCGCCCATGGTGTAGCGCTTCTTGGCGCCCCGGATTTCGATGATCGGCGTGCGTTCCATCATGTGTTGGCGGGCTCCTGGCTGGGCTGCCGCGCTATGGTGCCGCGGGGGGCGGGGCGGCGGCTCCGCCTTCGCATGGCCCGAGCGCATCCCATGCGCTCCGCGCCGTGTGCAACGCATAGAACGAGCCGGTGACGAGGATCGAGGCGCCGCCCACGCGGACCGCCTCGCGGAGCGCCTCCCCGGGATCGGGAGCCACCACCGGATCGAAGCCGGCGGCGCGGGCCGAATCGGCCAAGGAATCGGGCGCCGCCCCGCGCCCGCCGGGCACGCGGACGCAAACGACGCGGTGGAACAGCTCGGTCCCCGCGGCGCGGGCGAGTTCGCCGAAGAACGCCGCGTGGTTCTTGTCGCCCTGCATGCCGACCAGCAGCGCGTAGGGCGGACGGGCCGGCGGATCCTCGAGCGGCAGCCACGCGGCGAGCGCCTCGCCGAGGCGCCGCGCGGAAAGCGGGCAGTGCGCCCCGTCCAGCACCAGCGCGGGCTTCTGCTCGTGGCGCCGCACTTCGAGGCGGCCGGGCATGTGCGCGCGGCGGGCGCCCTCCAGCAGCGCCTCCGGGTCGGGCCGCCGGTGCATGCCCTCCTCGAACAGCCAGCAGGCGGTGAGCGCCGTCTCGAAGTTCGCCGCTTGGTGGGCGCCATGGAAGGGCAGAGTCGTGCGTCCCGTGCGGCCGTCGGGGAAGCGCACGGCGCAGCGCAAGCCCCCCGGCGCGGGAAGCGCCTCTGTGACCGGCGTGAACTCGTGCGCGCGGAAGAACGGGGCACCGACCGCGTGGGCGCGCTCCTCCAGCACGCGGGCGGCCTCGGGGAAGACCTGGCGCGAGGCCACAGCCGGGTGGTCGGGCTTGATGATCCCCGCCTTCTCGCCCGCGATGGCTTCGATCGTCGCGCCGAGGATCGCCTCGTGGTCGTAGGCGATGGTGGCGATCGCCGCCACACGGGGCGCGACGATGTTCGTGCAGTCGAGCCGCCCGCCGAGCCCCGTCTCCCAGACGACCGCGGTGCGGCGGCGGTCGCGGAACTCGACAAGCGCGAGCGCTGTGAGGATTTCGAAGACTGTCCGGAAGTCCGGCGACTCGGCGAGGTTGCGGCGGTGCTCCGCGGGGAGCGACGCCTCGAACGCGGCGAGCTTCTCGTCGAATTCCGCCGGGGCGAGCGGCGCGCCGTCGAGGCGGATGCGCTCACCGAAGTGCTCGACATGGGGACTGCAGTACAGCCCGGTGCGGTGGCCGCTGGCGGCGAGCATCGCTTCGCAGAGCGCGGCCGTGGAGCCCTTCCCCTTCGTCCCCGCGATGTGGAGGAAGTTGAGCTGGCGGTCCGGCGCGCCGAGATCGTCGACCCAAGCGCGGAAGGCCCGGAGGTTGTACCCTTCGTCTGTGTAGGCGCGCGCGTGGGGCTTGCGTTCGAGGTTCGTGAGTCGGTCTAGGAGGTTCATCCGGGGGCGCGCGGTTGGGATCGAGCCGTGAGCCTCGGCGCGGCGGGGCCGCGGCTCAAGGCCAGCGGGCCCGAAATCCGCAAGAGTCCTGCCGGGTTACATGAGACTCCAGGATTCCACCGGCGCGAGAGTCTGAGTCACCTGCGACCAGGTGGCCCCCAGCCGGATTTCGTCGATGCGGACGGTCGGCTGGTTGGGACCGCTCCCCTGCCGGAGGATCACGCGGAACACGCCCGCGTCGATATCGGAGCCCGCCGTCGGATTCGTGGAAAGGGCGTCGGGAGCGCCCGGCTCCAACGCGGGCACGGCGGTCGCGCCGGTGAAGACGTACAGCGCCGTCGTGTCGTTGTCGGCGCCCGCCACCTGCGTCAGCTTGCCGACGACGAACGCGGGCGTGTTGGCGGCGAGGTTCTTCCCGGTGATGAACGAAGTCGATCCGCCGGTTGTGAACCGGATGCCGAGCCTGATGGCGCCGGAATCCGATCCGGCGAACACCCGCGACCGCAGGTTGAAGTCCCCGCCGGCCACCGCGAGGCTGAAGAAGTAGTCGCCCGCCGCGGATCCCAGATCCGAGCCATCGTGCGAGACGAGGAAGCTATAGTAGATCGAATTGCCGTCGCCGACCACTGTGTTCGCGAACTCGAGGCGGACGTCCTCGCCGTTGTCACGCACCGGGACGGAGTTGCCGCTGGAGGCGGGAACACCGCTGCCACCGTAGGCCAGGCTCCCCGCGGCCACTTGGAACGGATTGGTCCCGCCGCCAGCATCCTGGATCGTCCACACCGAGCCCGGCGCGTAGGTCTCTCCCACGAGCGCGCCCGTTGCATAGTCGAAGTCCTCGATGATGGGGAGGGAGATCTGCCCCTGCACGGAAGCGGTGATGACGCATACCGCCCCGGCGGCGGCGAGAATGGCGGATCGAAGTTGGATCATGTGGCATTCCCCTGGTTGTGGTGTCGTCCCCGCGCGCATTCTCGAAGGTCGGGGGCTGGAGCGGGGGGAATCGCGGCCGACTCCCGGTCGAACCCAGGAAGTTCCTGCCGCGATTCTCGTACAAGTCCGCGCTGTCTTGGGGTTACTTTTCGCGTTCCCCCGGCTTAGGGTGGCAAGCGGGAAGCGGCTAAAGCCGTTCCAAGCCCCTCAGATTGCCGTCGCGCCGCGCGGATTCCCGCAGGCAAGCTTCCCCACGGTGCGCCAAGCGCGCGCCGATCCCTCTCGCAAAGCCTCCTATGCAGACCGCCTCGACGATCCGCAACATCGCGATCATCGCCCACATCGACCACGGCAAGACGACACTGATCGATTCGATCTTCCGCGCCGCGCACACCTTCAGCGACCACGCAAGGGTCGACGAGCGCGTCATGGACAACAACGCGCTCGAGAAGGAGCGGGGGATCACGATCCGCGCGAAGCACTGCGCCGTCGCATGGAGCGGGTACCGCATCAACATCGTCGACACGCCGGGCCACGCGGACTTCTCGGGCGAGGTGGAGCGCGTGCTCTCCACGGTCGACTCCGTGCTCCTGCTGGTGGACGCGAACGAGGGCCCGATGCCCCAGACGCGCTACGTCACGATGCGCGCCCTCCGCCTCGGCATGCGGCCCATCGTGGTCGTCAACAAGGTGGACCGCCCCTCCGCGACGCCGAAGCGCGCGCTCGACAAGACCTTCGACCTGTTCCTGGAACTCGGCGCGACGGACGAACAGGCCGACTTCCCCGTCATCTACGGCTCCGGGCTGAACGGCTGGTTCGTGAAGGACCTCGAGGCGGATCCGCGGCGCGACACCATGGACCCCCTGTTCGAGGCGATCATCGAACATGTGCACGCTCCCGAGATCGACGAGCGCCTCCCGTTCCGCATGCAGATCACCGCGCTCGGCTGGGACGAGTACATCGGCCGCCTCGGCTGCGGGCGCGTGCTCTCCGGCACCTACCGCGTCGGCCAGCCGATACTCCGCACCGTCACCGGGTGGAAGGACGGCTTGGCGTCGACCGGGGAGTGGTCGGTCCTCGCGTCCAAGTCGGAGCGCTGTTCGCACCTGTGGAAGACGCAAGGCATCGAGATGGTCGAAACCGAGGAGGCGGCGGCGGGCGACATCGTCTGGATGGCGATGGGCGACGGCCTTTCGCTCGGCGATACGATCTCGGCCCCGGACTTCCCGGAGCCGGCGCTCGAGCCGCTCGAGATCGAGGCCCCCACGGTCTCGATGAACTTCATGATCAACTCGGGCCCCTTCGCGGGCCGCGACGGGAAGCCCTTCACGCTGCGCCAGCTCAAGGAGCGGCTCGACCGCGAGCTGCGCACCAACATCGCGCTGCGCGTGGAGGAGATCCCCAACTCCGTCGAGGGCATCAAGGTCTCGGGGCGGGGCGAGCTGCACCTCGGCATCCTCATCGAGGAGATGCGCCGCGAAGGGATCGAGCTCTGCGTCTCGCGGCCGGAGGTCATCACGCGCACCCGCGAGGACGGCTCCGTCGAGGAGCCGATGGAAGAGGTGGTGATCGACGTCCCCGACGAGCACCAGGGGATCGTCATCGAGAAGCTGGCGCGCCGTAAGGGCGAGCTTTCCGGTATGCACAACGAAGGCAACGGCACCGTTCGCCTCGAATTCAGCATCCCGACGCGCGGCCTCATCGGCTACCGCGGCGAGTTCCTGACCGACACGCGCGGCCTTGGCATCATGACGAGCCGCTACATCGGCTACGGCCCCTATGTGGGACCGATCCCCGCGCGCAACCGCGGCGCGATGGTCTCGCGCGAGGACGGCGACGCCACCAGCTACGCGCTGGAGAACCTGCAGGAGCGCGGCACGCTCTTCGTCGCCCCCGGCGAGCCGCTCTACGAAGGCATGATCATCGGCGAGCACTCGCGGCCCGACGAACTGCCCTGCAACCCGGCCAAGAGGAAGGGCCTCACCAACCACCGCTCCTCGACCAAGGACGTGGACGGCGGCCTCGATGTCCCGCGCAAGATGTCGCTGGACCAGGCGCTCGAGTGGATCGCCGCGGACGAGCTGGTCGAGGTGACGCCCACGTCGATCCGGCTCCGCAAGACGATCCGTAACCTCGAGCTGCGCCAGGTCCACGCCAAGAAGGTGGCGGCGATGGCGGGGTCGCGGTAGGCGGCGCGATTCGGGATCGGCTTTTGTCTTGACCACCGGGGGCTCCACGACTCCTATTTCCGCTTCGCTTGCGCCGAGAGGCGCGCGCGATTAGTGCCCGTAGCTCAGCCTGGATAGAGCGCTTGCCTCCGGAGCAAGAGGTCACAGGTTCGAATCCTGTCGGGCACGCCAAGGCACCTCCCAACCGGTGCGCGATTAGCTCAATGGTAGAGCAGGAGACTCTTAATCTCTTGGTTCGGGGTTCGAGTCCCTGATCGCGCACCACTTCACAAAAATACTAGCGCGGCCCTCCATCGGGCCGACCACGCGCCCGGAGCCCGACGGCTCCGGGCGTTCTTGTTTCCGTTGCCACCCTGATCGGGAGGGACGGCATCTTGGACTCCCGAGCCGCTGTCCGAATGCGGCGAGCGGGTGCGGAAACCCAAACACTGGAGCATCTCGATGAAGAATCACTTGGCGGTGATCGGTTTGGTGGCCATCGCGGCTACGGCGTCCGCCGGCTCGGATTCGCTGGACTGGGGCATTAGCGGCTTCACATCGGGAGTCGACCTGATCGGTGCGGGCGACCTGGTGGCCTTCGATGCGCAGCGCGGGGTCGCGCTGAAGGTGGTGCCGAACGGACCGATCAATTCGATCCCCGGCGGCGCGGTCTCCGGTTCCGTCGACATCCTCGTGGTCAGCAACGGGGTGACGATGATGATGGTTGAGAACATCCCGGTGACGGGGCGGAAAACCTTGAGCGTGACGTCCACCGATACGACTTTCGCCAGCGCCTCGCCGAGCGGCGGCCTCGGCTTCGTCGGGACTTACAACGAACGCCAGTCGATCAGCCTTTCGGGGCGTCTCGGCGACGCGGCCTTCAGCTTCGTCGGCGGCTTCAACACGCTCGAAACGTCGGGGCGGCTGGAAAGCGAATCCTTCAGTTCGCAGAACAGCCCCTACTCGGTGAGCGGCCAACTGCAGGTGAAGCTCGGGGAGTACTTCGGAACCAGTCGCCCGACTCTGGATGGCAAGTCTCTCAGCTTCGCCATCTTTGAAACGACCCCGACCAGCTTTCAGGATGTCAGTGGGCGCCTGCGCAACTGGCGCGGCGACGCGGTGGTGGTCGAAACAGACCCGTCGAATCCCCCGGGTCCCTCGCTGGTCACCCCGGGCGGCACCACGAACGTCACCACGGTTTGGTACCAGTCGGGCGCGTCCAGTCCAGGTTACGTGCTGACGAGCGGCTCGAACCCGACGCGCGGCTACTCCGGCACCTTCGGCGGCTACATCGGTGTCACCGAGGCGCAGGCCCAGGCCGCCATTACCGGAGGGACTTTCGAGGGCCTTCCGACGCTCGACCCCGAAGAGGTCTACAGCACCTTCAACGCACGCGGCTCCTACATGGAGTCGTACCGCTCCAATTACACGCCCTCGGCAATCATGCGCATTGTGGACGGCTACTAAGCCGGCACGCCACGCACAACAGGTATCCGATCCGCCCCGGAGCCAAGCGCTCCGGGGCGGTTTCCGTTGCGGCGGAAAGCACCGGCCCGGTGGGCAAGATTGCAAAGGCAGCGGTTGCGCTTCCGTCCGCCTCCCCGAAGACTTTTGCCATCCCGTTCGCTCGGATTGTGTCTGCTTGCGAACAACCACTGAGGAAGGGACCTCTTCGATGAAGAAGCTCTTGTTGATGGCCAGCCTGCTTGCGGCCGCCGCATCCGCGCCCGCCGTTGCCCCCGAGGTGCTGGACTGGGGGATCGCCGGGCAGACGATGCAATTGGGCATCGTCGGTGCGGATGACTTCGTGGCGTTCGACACGCAGCGCGGGGTGGTGCTGAAAGTTGTCCCCCGGGGCCAGATCAACTCGCTCCCCGGCGGGGGGGTCGCCGGAGCGGTGGACATCGTCGCCGTCAACGGCCAAGGCGCCGAGTTGGCAAGGATGGACAACATCCCGGTGGGTGGGCGCGTCACGACGAGCCTGAACTATGCGTTCACGGCCTTCCCGGTGGCGGCGCCGAGCATGGAGCTCGGGCTCGCGGGCGTCTATAACACGCGCCAATCGATCACCCTTTCGGGGCGCATGGGCGATGCGGCGTTCAGCTTCGTGGGTGGCTACAACGGCACCACCTACGGCGGAACGCTCGAGAACGAGAGCATCTTCGCGGACACCGCGCCGCCGGGGCCCTCGGGCACGGTGCAGATCAAGTTGGGCCAGTACTTCGGCAGCGGCGTTGCCGCTCTGAGCCTCCGGCGCGACGAGGTCGCTTTCTTCGAGACCACGACCGCGACCTTCCAGGACCTCGATGGCCGGCTGCGCAACTGGCGGGGCGACGCGGTGGTCGTGGAGACCAACCCCTCGGGTACGTCCGGTGCTCCGCTGGTCACACCCGGGGGTACCACCAACGTGACGACGGTCTGGTACCGAACGGGATCGCCGACCCCGGGCTATGTGGTGTCGAGCGGATCGAACGCCTCGCGTGGCTACTCCGGAACCTACGGTGGCTATATCGGCGTCACGGAGGCGGGGGTCGCCTCCGCGATCGGCACAGATATCTTTAACGGCGTGCCATCGCTGGAGGCGGCGCTGGTGTATCAGACGTTCAACGCGCGTGGCTCCTACACCTCGTCGGCGCGGAGTACGTACTCGCCGGCCGCGATCCAGCGCCTGGTCGAGCGGTACTGAGCAGGGCGTTGCCAATGGCTTCCACCGCCCCGGAGCCGCGCGCTCCGGGGCGGTTTCCATTGCGGCGGGTGTTGCGGGCGCGAGGGCGCGCTGCTCCACTCGGCGCGGTGGTCCCACCCCGGAGCTTCCGATGCGCAAGTGCCCCGCGTGCGGGTTCAACAACGGCGAAGGGCGCGAGCGCTGCCTGAAGTGCTCGTCGCTGCTCGAGCACCGCGCGCCGCCGGACATCTCCGCGGCCGCCGCGAGCGGGCGCGAGGACACCACGGCGGTCTGGTACGGCGAACTGCGCCGCCGCGTGGCGCGGGCGCTCGACTGGGTGGGCGACTCGGAGATCCCCGAGCGCGGCTGGTACCGCTACCCCGCCGGCGCCGCGCTGATGTGCCCGATCCCCGGCGCGCCGCAGTTCTACACCTCGCAGGTGAAGAAGGGCCTCCTCTACGGCGCCGTGGTGCTCGCGCTGGAGGTGTGGGTGGTGCTGACGTTCTTCGAGCCGCATTCGAACCGCGTGATCCTGGCGGCGATGCTGGCGATGCTGTTCAGCGCGGCGGACGGCTACCAGGCGTCGCTCCGGATCAACGGGCGGCCGACGGTGGGGCGCTACCTGTTCGGCTACTGGTTCGGATTCATCTTCATCGTCGGCATGGTGATGGCGCTGACGCAGTGGTGGGCGTACGTCCTCGGCCTGCAGCTCGTGGCCGTCACGAGCGACGACCTGCGGCCGGCGTTCCGCAAGGGCGACCGGGTTCTGGTCACGCGCTGGCCGGTGCTGTTCGGTTCCTCGCCGGAGCGCGGCGACGTGGTGTACTACACCGCGCCGAGCTGGTCCTTCGAGATGCCCTCGGGCGACGGGAACAGCTCCGTCCGGCTCACGGCGTTCCGAAGCTTCGGCGTGGTCTCGGGGCTGGAGGGCGACCGGGTGCACTGGCAGCCCGTCCGCGGGGAGCGGTGGGAGCCCGGCGACCCGGTGGCGCTGATGCTGAACGGCGAGCCGGCGACGGACGCGCTGCTGCCGCTCCTTCCCGCGGGGATGGCGCCGGCGTTCGACGCCACGGTGCCGGCGGGCGCGGTGGCGGTGCCGCTGTCGACACCGCTGAGCGAGTTCTCGCTCGGCCCGAGCTGGGGCGGGGAAGCGCCGACGCCGGCGATGGTGTTCCACCGGCGCTACCTGGTGAAGGACTTCCAACAGGCGAACCTGCCGCCGCTGGACAACCTGCAGGGTGTGGTGCTGCTGCGCTACAACCCTCCGGAGCGCCGCGCCTGGTTCGGTCGCGGGCGCGGCGTCCCGAGGTAGTTCCGGTCAGCGCATGGCGATCTGCTGCGGCGGCGGGATCGTCGGCGGGGGGATGATCGCGTGGCGCGTCGGATCCTGCTCGCCGACGATGGTGATCGGGGTGCCGACGTTGATGAGGTCGAACAACTCCTCGACGTCCGACTTCCTCATGCCGATGCAGCCGTTGCTGGCGTAGGCGCCGACGGTTTCCTCCCGGATGGTGCCGTGGATGCCGAGGATGTCGCCTTCGAAGGCCATCCAGCGGGTACCGAGCTCGTTGTTCGGGTCGCCGGGCTGGTACACATGGCCGTTGCCGGGGCGCCACGTGGGGTTCTGCTTCTTGTTGAGGACCTTGAAGGTGCCCTGCGGCGTCGCGCCGGCGTCGCGGCCGGTGCGGACGTCGTAGAAGAGGAAGAGTTCGCCCTTGTTCATGAGCTTGAGCGCGTTCGCCCCGACGTCGCAGACGAGGGAGAAGTCGAACGTGGGCACGCGGAGCGCCTGGCCGATGCGGAGGCGGCGCGGGTCGGTGACGCCGTTGACCTCCATCAACGCCTCGGGGGTGATCCCGTACTTCTTCGCGATGTTGTAGATCGCCTCGCCCTTGGCGATCTTGTGCTCGGTGAAGCCGCCCTCGACGGTGCCCTCGCGGAGCGCGCGGCGGTTGGCTTCGCTGATGGCGGCGGCTAGTTCGCGCACCTTGGGATCGTCCGGCGCCTGCGCCCAGAGCTGGTTGAAGCGGGCGCGGGCCGAAGCGAGGTTGCCGCCCTGCGCGTCGGCGATGCCGAGGGCGGCCTCGATGGAGGCGGACTCCTTGGCGCCGGGATTCGACGCGAGGATCGCCTGCGCGCGGCCCAGCGTCTCGGGCGACGGGGCGCCGGCGGCGAGATCCGCCTTGAGCGCGACCAGCTCCACGTCGGCGAGCCGCTCGGAGCGGGGGTGTTCGCGCTGGAAGGCTTCGGCGAGTTCGCCCGCGCGGGTGCTGTTGCCGGCGGCGCGGTGCGCGCGGATCGCCAGCCAGTCGCCTTCCTCGCCGAGCTCGTAGCCCTGCGCTTCGAGACCCGCCAGCACATCGAGCGCGGGCGCGGCTTCGTTTCGATCGAGGAGCGAGCGCACCAGCGCGACCTGCGCGGCGGTTTCCTTCGCGGCGCGCTGCGACGACAGGTAGCGCGCGCCGCCGTAGAGCCCCGCGGCGGCGATCACGGTGATTGCGACAACAGCGGCGATGGCGCGCACGGGCGCCTGGCGCTTCGAGGCGGGGCGGGGGAAGGCGGTGAAATCGGACATCGGGAACGAACCTCCAACGGGTCGAGTCGGACCCAACCGGCTCGGGCCCCGGCTCGAACACCGTCAAATCGAATCGGAACCGGACGGTCGAATCGGCGGTCCGTCGCCGCTCCGACAGACCGCTTGACGGTGCGGGGCGGTGGGATGTTTTCTCGAACTTTGCCGCGTTCTCGAAAGCTCGCAGCCCCCCGGAAAGGAGACGCCGATGCACCCCGACGACCAGCACCTTGTGCAGGATGTGGTGCGCGAGTGGCTCGGCTTCGGCGAAGAGCCGCGGCTCGAAGACCTGACGCCCTCCGACCGCGCGTTCGTCGAGTTCTCCGCCTCCGCCGACCGGTTGCTTGAGGAGCGGAACCCGGACCCGCAGAACCTCTTCGACTTCCCGGTGGAATTCGTGCAGTACGACAAGTTCCGCCCCGGCGTGTCGGGGCGGCTTCGCGCCTAGGGGCGCGCCCCGCGAAGCACGCGGGGCGCGCCGGTCCCGGCCGCCCTCCTACTCTACTCGCCGTAAACGATGGTTTTGTGGCTCATGAAGATCGCGTAGAGAAAGTGCGTGAGCTCGTGATCCACATGGTGGACCTTCTTGATGCCTCCGTCGCGCATGGCGGTGTCGATTCCGGCGTCGCCGAACGCGAAGAGTCCAAAAATCGCAATGGCGGACGACTCGCCTTTCTTGTCGCTGCCCGCGTCCGGAGAGGTGGCGACGGCTAGGCCTTGGGCCGGAGCCTTCACCGAAGTGAACATGATTCCTGCCGGCGTGGGACCGCCTGGAAAGATGGTGGTGGCACAACCGGAGAGGATGGACGCGGTTCCGACCGCGGCGCTAAGCAGGAGGGTGCGCGAAAGGCTGCCCATGCTGGCTACCTCGCTTTGGGATGGTGGGCGGACGCCCACTTTACTGGACTTCATCGATAACACTGATCCGCTAGATGTCAAAGGCAAGAGGAACCCGCCGCGTCCACCACCAGCGCACCGACCTGCCCGCCGAAGCCCGAGGAGATCTTCAGGGCGCGCGAGAGCGCTCCGTCGCGCGGCTCGCGCTGGATCGTGACGCCCGCGCAGTCCTCCGCCAGTTCGCCGTGGCCCGCCGTCCCGGGGAGCAGGCCCTCCGCCATGCAGCCGAGGAGGGCGGCGAGCTCGACGCCGGAGGCGGCGCCGGTGAGGTGTCCGAAGGCGCCCTTGAACGAGTTGGCGGGAGCGCCGGCCGCGCCGAGAACGCGGAGCGCCGCGGCCTCCGCCCGGTCGTTCGCGAGCGTCGCGGTGCCGTGGCACTGGACGAGGTCCAGCCCGCCGCCGCGCCGTCCAGCGCGGGAGAGCGCCCGCGACGCCGCCGCGGTGATCGCGCGCCCCGTTGGGTCCATCCCTGTCATCGAGTGCGGATCCCCCGCGATCGCCCAGCCGGCGAGGCGTGGCGCGGCGCCGAGCGTGCGGGCGAAGTCCGCGTCGATGAGCAGGAACAGCGCGGCGCCCTCGCCCAGGGCGAACCCGTCGCGGCCCGCGCTGAAGGGTCGGCACTCCCCCGCCGTGAGGGTGCCGAGGCGCGCGAAGGTGGCGAGGTAGATCGGGATCAGCGCGGCCTCCGCGCAGCCGGCGAGCGCGGCACGAGCCCGCCCGTCGGCGATCTCCTGCGCGGCGGCGATCACGTTGTGCAGCCCGGTGGCGCAGGCGGCGACGCGCGCCTGCACGCTCCCCGCGGCGGGCCAGCGCTCCGCCAGCCAGCGCGCGGGGGCGTCGGGAGCGGCGTGGCGCCAGTCGAGTTCGCCCGCGAGCCGCGCGGCGACGGCGCCCTTGCTGGTCGCGGCGAACACCGCCCGCTCCTCCGGGGTCGCAAGGCGCGCGGCGGCCGCGAGTTCTTCGCCGAGTTCGCCGTGGCACCACGCCAGCAGGTCGATGGTGCGGTCGCCGCCGAGCGCCGGGATGGGTTCCCGGATGCGGGCCACGGGAACGGTGACGCCGTCCCCGAGGGACTCGCGCTCGAGGGCGCGGCTCCCCGTGCGGAGCGCCGGGAGCAAGCCGCCGCGCGCGCCCTGCTTGAGGGTTGACCAAGTGATCGCGCCGAGAGGCGAAATGGCGGCGCAGGCGGCGACGGCGACGGGACGGGCCATGGCGGGATGGTTGCCGCCACGGGCCGGGGGGCAAGCCGCCCCGGTCGGGGGCATGGAATGTGCTCCCCGTCTCCCCGCGCCGGTGTTCGGCCAACTTCCGCGAAATCGGTGTTAAGCCATGCCAACACTGCTCAAGATACTGATCTTAGTCGCCTTCGTGGGGGGCGCGGGATACGGCACCGTCCGCTACCTGCAAGCCCAGGAGGCGCGCGAAATCAGCGCCGCCTCAAAACCCGGGGCTCCGGCGCGTCCGGCCTCCTCCCGGTCGTCGACGGTGCCTGTCGAGGTGTTCAAGGTATCGCGGACCGAGATCGCGCAGGAGATCCCCGCGACCGGCTCGTTGGTCGCCGACGAAAGCGTGGAAATCAGCAGCGAACAGAGCCGCCGCCTGGTGGCGATCCTCGCCGAGGAAGGCACGCGGGTCGAGTCGGGGCAGGCGCTCTACCAGCTCGACGACGCGGACTTGCAGGCGCAGTTGCGCGAGGTCGAGGCGCGGCGCGAGCTGGCGGTGCTCACGAAGGACCGCCTCGCGGGACTGCTGGAGACGCAGGCGGTTCCCCGTGCGCAGGTGGACGAGGCGCTCAGCTCCGTCGCGGTGCTCGACGCGCAGATCGACTTCCTGAAAACGCAGATCGCCAAGACGACGATCCGCGCCCCCTTCGACGGGCGCCTCGGGATCCGCCGGGCGAGCCTCGGCGCGTGGCTCACGCCCGATTTCGTCATCACGTCCCTCCTGAGGACGGAGACGATCAAGGTGGACTTCAAGCTTCCGGAGCGCTTCTCGCCCGTGGTGCGCGAAGGCACCCGGTTCCTCTTCCGCGCGCAGGGGTCCGCCGAGTGGATCGAGGGCACCGTCACCGTGGTGGACCCGGTGATCGAGGGATCGACGAGGTCCGTCGTGGTCCGCGGCGAAGCGCCCAATCCGGGGAGCCTGATGCCGGGGGGCTTCGTGAACGTGCGCTACCCGGTGGACGCGCTCGCGAGCGGGTTCATGGTGCCGTCGGAGGTCGTGGTGCCGACGCCGAACGGCAGCGCCGTGTGGGTGGTCGAGGGAGGCAAGTCGCGGCTGCGCCCGGTGGAGATCGGGCTGAGGACCGCGGAGGAGGTGCAGGTCGCCGCGGGCCTCTCCGAGGGCGACCAAGTGGTGAGAACCAATTTGCTGCGCGTCCGAGAGGGCGCGGAACTCGACATCCGCGGCGCCGAATAGCGCCGCCGCTCCAGGAGCCGGGCCGTGTACCTATCCGACGTCTGCATCAAGCGGCCCGTCTTCGCCACCGTGCTGTCCATGACGCTGGTGCTGTTCGGCGCCATCGGCTTCCAGCGGCTCGGCGTGCGCGAGTATCCCGCGACGGACGCGCCGGTGGTGTCGGTGACGACGAACTACGCGGGCGCGAACCCCGACATCATCGACGCGCAGGTCACGGAGCCGTTGGAGCAGGCGATCAACAGCGTGCCCGGCATCCGCACGCTCACGTCGGAGTCGCGCGAGGGGCGCAGCTCGATCCGCGTCGAGTTCGGACTCGGCGTGGACATCGAGGCGGCCGCCAACGACGTCCGCGACAAGGTCTCCCGCGCCGTCGACAGCCTGCCGGAGGACGTGTCGCCGCCGGAGGTCGAGAAGGCGGACGCGGACTCCTCGCCGATCATCTTCATGGCGCTCACGAGCGAGACGCGCGACATCCTCGAAATCTCGCACCTCGCCGACACCGTGGTGAAGGAGCGCATCCAGACGATCCCGGGCGTGAGCGCGATCCGCATCTTCGGCGAGCGCCGCTACGCGATGCGCCTGGTGATGGACCCCGACAAGATGGCCGCGCACCGGGTGACGCCCTCGGACATCGAGGAGGCGCTCCGCAGGCAGAACGTCGAGCTGCCCTCCGGCCGCATCGAGGGCGCCGCGACGGAGCTGTCGCTGCAGACCGAGGGGCGGCTCGCGACGCCGGAGCAGTTCGACTCGATGATCATCCGGCAGGACGAGGGCCGCGCGGTCCTGTTCCGCGATGTGGGCCACGCGGAGCTGAGCGCCGAGAACCTGCGCTCCGGCAACCGCAGCCTCGGGGTGCCGATGATCGGCGTGGCGGTGATCCCGCAGCCGAACACCAACGCGATCGCGATCGCCGACGAGTTCTACCGCCGCCTCGACTCACTGCGCGCCGCGCTGCCGGACGACATCAAGTTGGACCTGGGATACGATTTCACGCGGTTCGTCCGGAGGTCGGTGGTCGAGGTGGAGGAGACCGCGACGCTGGCGTTCCTGCTGGTGATCGCGATCATCTTCCTGTTCCTGCGCGATTGGCGCTCGACGCTGATCCCCGCGATCGCGATCCCGGTCAGCATCGTGGCGTCGTTCTTCATCATGTACGTCGCCGGGTTCACGATCAACATCCTCACGCTGGTGGCGGTGGTGCTGTCGATCGGCCTGGTATGCGACGACGCCATCGTGGTCCTGGAGAACATCTACGCGAAGATCGAACAGGGCCTGAGCCCGCTGCGGGCGGCGCTGGAGGGTTCGCGGGAGATCTACTTCGCCGTCGTGGCGACGACGATCACGCTGGTGGCGGTGTTCATGCCGGTGATCTTCCTGCAGGGACTGACCGGGCGGCTGTTCCGCGAGTTCGGCGTGGTGATCGCGGGCTCGGTCCTCGCCTCCGCGTTCATCGCGCTTTCGCTGTCGCCCATGATGTGCCGGCTGCTGCTCCGCCCCGCCGGCCAGGAGGGCCTGCTGTACCGCGCCACGGAGCCGCTCTTCACCGGGCTCACGGCGGGCTACCGCTTCCTGCTGCGCGGCTGGATGCGCGCGGGCTCGCTGCTGACGCTGCCGGTGCTGGGGGCCTCCGCGGTCGCAATCGTCTACGCCTACTCGACGCTCTCGCAGGAGCTGGCGCCGGTCGAGGACCGCTCGAACATCCGCGTGAACCTCCGCGCGCCCGAGGGGGCGTCGTACGACTTCACCTCGCACGAGACGGATCGAGTGGCGGCGCACATCGAGGACGCCTACGCGGACGAGGTGCACCGCGTGTTCGCCCTCACGGGGCGCGGCGCGGTGAACCAGTCATCCGTGAACGTCTACTTGAAGGAGCCGGAGGAGCGCGCCCGCACGGCGGACCAGGTGTTGGCCGACATCTCGCGCGACATGGCCGACTTCACCGGGGTGCGGGCGGCGCCGTCGGTGCCCCCGACGATCGGCGACCGCCGCGGCGGCCAGCCGGTCCAGTTCGTGATCCAGGCGCCCTCGCTCGAGGCGATGACGGAGGTGCTCCCCAAGTTCCTCGACGCCGCCTCGGCGAAGCCGGCGCTGCGCTTCGTCGACTCGGACCTGAAGGTGAACCGCCCGCAGATCCGCCTCGAGATCGACCGCAAGCGCGCCGCGGAGCTCGGCGTCTCGGTGTTCGACGTTGCGCGCACGCTGCAGCTCGCCATGGCGGACCGGCGGTTCGGCTACTTCTTGCGCGACGGGCGCCAGTACCAGGTGATCGGGCAGCTCGGGCGCCAGGACCGCAACGACCCGAGCGACCTCGAACGCCTCTTCATCCGCGCCTCGACCGGCGAGATGATCCCGCTCAACTCGCTGGTGACCGCGACGGAGACGGTCTCGCCGGCGGCGATCTTCCGCCACAACCGCTTCGTCTCGGCCACGATCTCGGCGGGCCTCGCGCCGGGGGCCGCGCTCGGCGACGGCATCGCGGCGATGGAGGAGGTGGCCGAAGCGGTGCTCCCGCCGGGCTTCGGCACCGATCTGGCCGGGCAGTCGAAGGACTTCGCCGAAAGCTCCTCGACGCTGCTCTACGCGTTCATCCTCGCGCTGCTCCTCGTGTACCTGGTGCTCGCGGCGCAGTTCGAGAGCTGGGTCGATCCGCTGGTGATCCTGACCACGGTGCCGCTGTCGCTCGCGGGCGCGCTGCTGTCGCTGAGCCATTTCGGGATGACGCTCAACATCTTCAGCCAGATCGGCATGATCATGCTGGTGGGGCTGGTGACGAAGAACGGCATCCTGATCGTGGAGTTCGCGAACCAGCGCAAGGCGGCGGGCCTCTCGGTGCGCGAGGCGGTGCTGCAGGCGGCCGTGGCCAGGTTGCGGCCGATCCTGATGACGAGCCTGTCGACGATCCTCGGCGTGCTGCCGATCGCGCTGGCGCTGGGCGCGGCCTCGAGCAGCCGCCAGTCGCTCGGCGTCGCCGTGGTCGGCGGGCTTGTGCTGAGCACCGTGCTGACGCTCTTCGTGGTGCCGGCGGTGTACGCCTTCCTGTCCCGGGAGCGGACGCCGGACGGGGAGGAAGACGCCGCGGAAGCGCCCTCCGGTGCCCGCGAGGCGGCGGCGGTCTAGGCCCCCGGGACACCGGGGCCGGGCGCATCCCCGCCGCCATTGACGCGGGGGCGCCGGAGGGCGCACCCTGTTGCGACTCAAATTCCGACTAGGCGCGCGGGGACAGACCATGGCGACCAAGATGGACAAGAAGCTGGGCGACATGCTGGTGAAGGACGGCATCATCTCGGCGGAAGCGCTCGAGAACGCCGTCAAGGAGCAGGAGCGCACCAAGGGCGCGCTCGGGCAGCTCCTCATCGACATGGGCTTCACGACCGAGTGGCAGATGGCCGCCGCGCTCGGCAAGCAGCTCAACGTCCCCTTCATCACGCTGGCGCACTACGACATCGACGCCGCCGTGCTCGCGACGATCCCCGCGGACCTGGTGCGCAAATACAAGATCGTGCCGGTCGACAAGACCGGCGACACGCTGATGATCGCGCTCGCGGATCCGCAGAACATCTACCTGCTCGACGAGCTCCGCATCCTCACGCGGTCGCAGATCACCCCCGTGATCTCCTTCGAGTCCGACATCCTGGAGGCGATCCGCCGCTTCTACCCGCAGAACGGCGCCGGCTCCGGCGGCGGGTTCGAGGAGATGCTGAAGGAAGTCTCGGACATCGACATCACGAACATGAAGGAGGAACTCGACGCGGGGTCCCTCGAGGTGGTCGATGTGGAGGAGGCGCAGGGCGAGGACCAGGAGCTGGACGACGCCCCGGTGATCCAGCTCGTGAACAAGATGGTGATGGAGGCGCTCAAGCTCGGCGCCTCGGACATCCACGTCGAGCCCTACGAGAAGGTCGTCCGCCTGCGCTACCGCATCGACGGCGTGCTGCAGGAGATGACCTCGCCGCCGAAGAAGTTCCAGAACGCGCTCGTGTCGCGCATCAAGATCATCTCGGACCTCGACATCGCGGAGAAGCGCCTCCCGCAGGACGGCCGCTTCCGCCTGAAGGTGAACGGGCGCAACATCGACTTCCGCGTCAGCACGTGCCCGATGGTTTTCGGCGAGAAGGTTGTCATCCGTATCCTCGACCAGGGGAACCTGATGGCGCTCTCCGACCTCGGCTTCGAGCCGATCGAGATGGAGAAGCTGGAGAAGGCGATCAAGATGCCGTGGGGCATGGCGCTGATCACCGGCCCCACCGGTTCGGGCAAGTCGACGACGCTGTACTCGGCGCTCGCCTCGATCAACGACCCGTCGAAGAACATCAGCACCTGCGAGGACCCGGTCGAATACAACCTGAAGGGGATCAACCAGGTGCCGGCGCGCGCGGACATCGGCCTAACGTTCGCCCGGGCGCTGAAGGCTTTCCTCCGCCAGGACCCGGACATCATCATGATCGGCGAAATCCGCGACCTGGAGACCGGCGAAATCGCGATCAAGGCGGCGCTCACGGGCCACTTGGTGCTCTCGACGCTGCACACGAACGACACCGCCTCGACGATCCAGCGCATGGACAACATGGGCATCGAGCGCTTCCTGATCACGGCGGCGCTGAACCTGATCGAGGCGCAGCGACTGGTCCGCCGCGTGTGCAAGAACTGCAAGCGCGAGTACAAGCCCGAGGCGGCGCTCATGGAGACCCTCGGGATCAAGGATCCGGAGGCCACCTTCGCCAAGGGCAGCGGCTGCGACAAGTGCCGCCACACCGGCAAGAAGGGCCGCGTCGGCTTGTACGAGATCATGTCCGTCTCGGACAACCTGCGCGACGAGATCATGAACGGCACGCCCACCAACAAGCTGAAGAAGATCGCGATGGACGAAGGCATGCGGACGCTTCGCGGCGCCGGCATCCACAAGTGCCTGATCGGCGTCGCGGACATCGAGGACGTGCTGGGCGCGACAATGGCGGACGATTAACTTTTTTCGTCCGGCGACGCACCACTGGGCGCCGGACGGCGTCTAGCGTGTCCGTGGGGGGCGACACCAGCCCCCCTCCAGGGATACGGAAGCCATGACGACACACCGCCTCGATCCCCAACCCCGCGACGCCGAGCTGGTCGCGCGGGCGCGGCAGGGAGACCAGGGGGCCTACGGGCTCCTCGTGGAGCGGCACTTCGGCGCCGCCTTCGCGGTCGCCCTCGCCGCCCTGCGCAACCACGAGTCCGCCGAGGACCTTGCGCAGGAGGTCTTCCTCCGCGCCTGGCTCCACCTCGGGCGCCTCCGCGACGCGGATTCCTTCGCCGCCTGGACGGTCCGCATGGCGCGGAACCTCGCGGCGTCGCGGTTGCGGAGCGGCGAGCGGCGGTCGCGGATCGCGAGGATGGTCCCGATGGACGAGACGGTGGCGGAGACGGTGCGGGACGGTTCGCCGGACGCGGCGCTGCTCGCGGCGGGGTCGGAGGAGTCGCAGGCGCTCGCCGCCGCGCTGGCGAAGCTGCCCGCTCGGGACCGCGAGCTGGTGCTGCTGCACTTCCAGCAGGAGCGCAGCCAGCGCGAGATCGCGGCCCGGCTGGGCGAGCACCACACCACGGTGGGGCGGCGCCTGGCGAAGGCGCTCGACTCGCTGCGGGGCCTGCTCGGCGAGGCGTTCGACGCGCGGCGCGCGGCGGCGCACCGGCCGGCGGCCGCGTCGCGGGCGATGGCGCTGGTCGCGGCCGCCGCCACCATGGAGCCGGCGGCCCGCGCGGCGCTCGCCAAGGCGGCGGAGCAGTCGCTACCGGGCTTCGTCCTCGAGGGGCATGTCGCGCCCGCGTGGCTCGCGTGGCTTCCCAAGTCCCTGCACCCCCTGGCGGGAGATCTCGCCGCAGGAGTTCTGGCAATGGGCGCAGGAAACAAAGTAGTGGCGGCGGTGGCCGTGGCGGCGCTGCTCGGCGGCGGCGGCTATCTGATGTCGGATTCGACGGGCGGCGCCCCTGCGGAGCCGGCGGGGGCGTCCGCGCAGGCGGGCACACCGGCGCGGGTCCCCTCGCGCGAGATCGCCTACGCGGTCGGCACGGAGATTTCCGATCTGTACCGCTTCGGCGAGACCGCCCGTATGACGTTCTCGAATGCTCCGGAGCAGATCAGGGGGGAGTATCCGGAGGAGGTGCTCATCACGGCGCTTCCGGGGCAGGGGCTCGAGATTTTATCCAGGCAAGGTGGCGAGGTGAACACGGAGATGTTCGTCCCCGGCACCTTGGGACCGGATGGCCTTCCGCCGGGGTGCCTGATGCAGGTCTGGCCCGACGGGAACCTCTTCCATGTGCGCGTGGTCGCCATCAAGGAAGTGCCCGATGGCTACCGCATGACGATCTGGTCGGCGCAACGCCCCGACTTGATCCCGGAAACGACGGAGCTGGCGCTGAAGTTCCAGCGCGGAGAAGTCTCATTCGACCAGCTCAAGCGCGACGCTTGGAAGCTGTTCGACGACCGGGGGCTGGTGCCCTGCAACCCCGAACTCGCGGAGTCCTTCCGCGCGATGCACGCCGCTTGGAGGCGCTAAGATGACAACCCGCCGCAACGCATTCACCCTGATCGAGCTCCTCGTGGTCGTCGCGGTCATCGCGATCCTGGCGGCCATCGCGGTGCCGAACTTCCTCGAGGCGCAGGTGCGCTCGAAGGTCTCCCGGGTCCATGCGGACCTGCGGACACTGGCGACGGCGATCGAGTCCTACAGTGTGGACGCGGGCCGTCCGCCCTTCGACGGCCTCCAGGGATTCGCGCACCGGGGCTGGGCGACCTCGCTCGGGCGCATGACGACGCCGGTGGCCTACATCACCTCCGTCCCCGGCGACATCTTTCAGGACCAGAACGTCCCCGACACCATGGTCCCCGGCGAGTCGCACTTCATCGACACGCCCGGCGGCACGCACAGCTACGACTACTCGACCGCCGAGTGGGAAGGCGTGCCGACCGACACCGCGGCCGCGGACCTCTGGAACCGCAACTTCCGCGGCAGCGCTTGGAAGCTGACCAGCGCGGGGCCCGACCTCGCGTTCCAGAACGACGGCAGCTTCTACGGGTTCGCCGAGATCTACGATCCCACGAATGGGTCGACGAGCTTGGGAGACATCGTGAGGACGCAGGGCGGCGCACGGGGGGGCGGGGTCCGCTAAGCGGGGAGCGGGACCGGAACGCGGGCGGGAATGCGGCTTGCCATTCCCGCCCTCCACCGGCTATTCTCGCAGCACAACAAAAGTTTCGACAACTTCCAAGGAGCGCCCCCATGTCGATGCGCACCACCGCCGCCGCGTTGGCGGCCGCAGCGATCACCACCGGGGCGGGCGCCGCGCCGTTCGCGTGGCTTCCCGGCTCGTCCCAGGACACCCCCGAAACGGGGAACAGCATGACGGTCGTGGACCTCGAAACGATGCTGGTCCTTGGAAGCTGGAACTTCCTCGCTGGCAACGAAGGCGCGGACCCGCTGGTCCCCGCGTTCTCGCCGGACGGCTCGCGCGCCTACGTGCTCGTCGGCGGCGACGCGGACGACGACCCCGCCGGGCGCCTGTTCGTCTACGACACGGAGCAGGTGTACGCGGCGCTCGCCGGCGGCGGCGCGCCCACCCCGCTACAGACGATCGTCTACGACGTGTTGCCAGGCGAAACGGCGACCATTGAACCCGTCGCGGCGACACTGTCGCCCGACGGTTCGCGCCTCTACGTCGTCGAGGGCCGCAACGAGCTGCTGCACTGCTACAACGTCGCGATGGACGGCACGCTGGCGCCGCTGGTCCAGGTTCCGACCGACTCGAACCCGGGGCCGCTTTGGATCAGCCCCGACGGCGATACGGGCTTCTTCACCAACACGACCTTCTTCCGGGTGAACCGGGTGGGCTTGTCCGGCACGCCGACGATCCTGAACGCGCTCGACATCACGCCCCCCGCGCGCTTCGACGGCTTGGCGCAGCCGATCACCAACGGCGGCATCCCGTTCGCGCAGGGCGACAACCTGACCGCGGTGCCGGTCCCGGGCGGAACGCCGACCTCGAACGAGTTCTGGTTCATCGCCGGCTACTTCGGCTTCCGTGTCTTCGTCGATATTCCGTTCATCGGCGGGCCGCTGACCGTGCGCGGCAACTACGACCTTTACCGCTGGAACTCGAACTCGGCCTCGCCCACCAGCTTCGCCGCCGTCACCTCCACGACGAACGAGGTGGCATTTCCGCCCACGATCAACGTCTACCGGTCGGAGGGCGGCACCACCACCGGCTCGATCACCGGCGGGCGCACCCTTCGGACGGACTTCAACATCGAGGAGACCGTCCCCCAAGAGGCGTCGCCGAACCACATGCTCACCTACGCTTTGTGGGACAAGGCGACGGACGCGCTCATCTACGGTTCCGTCGCGATCCCGAAGGTGACCGCCGCGAACTTCGACCTGAACAACTTCGTCTACACTCCTCAGGTGCAGACGTCGAACATCTACCGCCACACGGTCTCATCCGCGCGCACGATCACTGCGCAGAACGTGGGAACGGTGCAGCGGTTCTCGACGGTGCCGCTGGGCTTCGCGGGCGGATCGGTGATCTTCGCGGGCAACGACGTTGTGAGTTCGCCGGGCTTCAACCCGGGCCTCGCGGCGCCGCCGCGCAACACGCAGATCATCAAGCTGAACCCGGCGGACAACACGGTCCAAACGCTGACGCTGGACGTCGTCGCAGGCGCCGCGGCGATCTCGCCCGCACCCGCCGGACCGCCACCGCCGACGCCGACCGAGGTGGCCGACGCGCTCCTCGGCGCCTCCGCGCCCACCGCCGCGATGGACCTGAACGCCGACGGCGCCATCGACGCGGCCGACGCCGTGTTCGGCACGCCGTAAGCATCCCCGGGGGCGGCCCGCCAGACACGTCGCCTCCGGGATCCTCGCATGAGGCCCAAGGGACTTTCGCTGAAAGGCGAACCGATCGACCGCGCGTTCTACTTCGCGGCGGGGCTTTTGCTGCTTGCGGTGAAGGTGGTCATCGACTGGCTGGTGACCGCCGTCGTGTTCGGCGAGCCTTGGCGCGTCTCCCTCTACGCGATCCCCGCCACCGGGGCGCTCTGGTCGCTGCTCGACGGCCACTCGGGCCTCCGGCTGGCGCTGCTGGCGTGTGCGCTGCCGTTCATCGCCATCGGGACCCTTCTGACCCTAGGGCGGCTGCGGGACGCGGGCTGGCACAGCGGGCTCGTGGTCCTGTTCTTCGTTCCTGTGGCCAACTTCGCGCTCTTCCTGGCGCTCGTCCTCGCACCCAGCCGAGCCGCAGCGGGTGATACGGCGCGGGCGCCCGCGGGCACTTGGCGGACGAGGATCGCGGGCGCGGCGCACGCGGGCGGGGTCAGCGCCGCCATCGTGGCGGCCTTCGGCGTCGCCGGAGTGCTGTTCTCCACAGAATTCCTGGGGACGTACGGGCTCGGGATCTTCGTGGGGATGCCGTTCATCCAAGGCTTCCTCGCCGCGAAGATCGGTGGCGCGGACAGTTTCGGCGCGTCGCTCCGCGCGGCCTCCTGGGGACTCCTGCTCTGCGGCGCGGCGCTCCTCGTCTTTGCCATCGAGGGGATCATCTGCCTGCTGATGGCTTCGCCCTTGGCGTTCGCGCTCTCTGCGCTGGGTGCGTACTGCGGACACCTTTCAAATGTGGCGGACGATCCCACGCGCCGCTGGCCGATCCTCCCGATGGCGCTGATTCCCTCGCTGTTCCTGTCCATCGGCGCAGAGGGCGTGCGCCCGCGGGAGCCCGCCCTGCGCGAGGTCGTCACGCGCGTGCGCATCGCGGCGCCGCCGGAAACGGTTTGGGCCCAGGTCGTTGCGTTCCCCGAGATCGCCCCTCCGCGCGAGTGGTACTTCCGCGCGGGGATCGCTTGGCCCGTGCGGGCGCGCATCGAGGGCGAAGGCCTTGGCGCGGTGCGCTACTGCGAGTTCTCCACCGGCGCCTTCGTCGAGCCGGTCACCGTGTGGGAGCCCGCCCGCCGCCTCGCCTTCGACGTGGTGGAGAATCCACCCGCCATGCGCGAACTCTCGCCGTGGGGCGACCTCCGCACGCCGCATCTCTCGGGCTATGTGGTGTCGAAGCGCGGCCAGTTCCTACTCATCCCGGACGGCTCCGGCGGGACGATCCTCGAGGGCACCACGTGGTACGCGCACCGCTTCTGGCCCCAAGCGTACTGGAGCGTCTTCGCGGACGGGTTGATCCACCGGATCCACCTCCGCGTCCTCGAACACATCCGGGCCCAGTGCGGGGCCGGCTGACCAGACGCTCCCTTTGCGCTTCACCCGGCCCGCCGCCTTGAATCCGGGCACTCGACGCGGAAAGGCGCATGCGGCATGGAGCTTTCGATGATGCAGTTGCTGGGGTTGTTGATCGTGGGGGCGTTCGCGGGGGCGATGTCGGGATTCTTCGGCATCGGCGGCGGCATCGTGATGGTGCCGGCGCTGGTGCTGCTGATGGGTTTCACGCAGCAAATGGCGCAGGGCACGTCGATCGCCGTGATGATCCCGCCGATCGGCTTGGCCGCCGCGATCCAGTACTACCGCCAAGGCTTTGTCGATCTGCGCGTGGCCGCGTTCGTCGCGATCGGATTCGTGATCGGCTCGCTGATCACCTCGACGTACATATCCAAGGTGCCCGGGCCGATCCTGAAGCAGGCGTTCGGGATGCTGATGCTGTTTTCCGCGGGGCAGATCTTCTACGCGGCGGGGGGCTTCAACGGGATCCTCAAGATGCTTCCGGTGGGAATCGGGCTGTTTCTGGTCGGGGGCTACACGCGGCACCTCGCGGACTCGCGCGGGAAGCGGAAGGCGGCGGAGGATCAGTCCGGCGACAAGGACGCGGCCACCGGCTGAATGCGTTCGAGGAAGCGGTGGATGGATTCCTCCGGCGGGTTGGAGGCCATGTACCGCTCGACGACGAGCTGCGCTTGCGGACGCCGGTTCGTCATGACGGAGGCGACCACGAGTTCGGCGGTCGCCTCGGGGTGGAGCGGGTCGTCGTCGAGGGCGCGCTTCGCCGCATCGTAGGCGCCGTCGAGGTCACGGTTGGCGCGCGAGAGCGCGGCGAGGCGCACCCAGCGGTCCGCCTGCCCCTTGCCGTCGCCGAGGGCGCGCTGCAGCGCGACGTAGGCGGCGGAGAAGTTGCCCTGCGCGAGCTGGACGCCGGCGAGCCATTCGGCGGCGAGCGGGTTGCCCGGCGCGCGGTTGAACTCGCCCTTCGCGAGGGCGTCCGAGCTGCGGAACTCGGGGGCCCTCATCGCCGCGAGGAATCCCCAGGTCGCCATCACGACGAGCATCCCGCCGAGGAGCGCGAGGCGCACGTGCTCCATCCAATGCTCGCGCGCGCCGCGGGTGGCGCCCGCCACGAACATCGCCGCGAAGGGGAACGTCGCGACCCACGAGAGCCCGCGCTCCGGGGGGAGCAGCGCGACGGTCCCCATGCACGCGGCGAGATACCACCACAGGCTCGGCTCGGGGAGATCCTTGCGGTTCGAAAGCCACTGGAGCGCGGCGACGCCGAGCAGCAGTCCGAAGAGCGCCTGCAGCGCGAAAGGCACCGGGCGGGGCTGGAGGTCCACCGCGAAGGCGCGGGGGAAGGCCAGCAGGAGCTGCTCCGCCGCCGGCGAGGCGAGCAGCGGCACGCGCCGGAGCGCGTCGAGCAGCGGCGCGAGGGGTGCCTCCGGCGTGCCCGCCCGCACGAGGAGGAACGCGGCCGCGGCGCCCGCGACAGCGAGGGCCGCGGCGACCTGCAGCGACCGGTGGCGGTGGTGCACCGCGAACGCCGCGGCCGCCGCCAGGAACACCAGCGGTGTCGGCACCACGAAGGCGGCCGCCGCGAAGAAGGCGACGCCCGCCGCGAAGCGCGGCCAGCGCACGATGTACTCGTCGGTGGTCGCGCTGCGCAGCGCTACGCAGCCCCAAACCCCGAACGCCGCGGCCACCGCTACCGAAAGCCCGTGGAACGCCGCCAGCACGTTGACGGCGAACGGATGGAGCACCGGAACCAAGTACAGCGGCAGCGCCCAACCCGGAAGCCCTTCGTCGCCGGTGAGCACCACAAGCCCGGCGACCGCTAACCCGGCCGCCATGGCCGTCAGCAGCAGCACCAGCCGCGTGCTCCGCGGGCCATGCCACGGAAGGCCGGCGGCCAGGGAACGCTCCGTCGCGACGGGGCCCCACGGAAAGAGGACCGGCTCCTCCGAGTAGACGCCGGGCGCCTGGTACGCCGTCGCCGGGACGGACTGGCCCAGCATGGCCGCCTCTCCCGGCGCGAGTTCCCTCGGCGCGGACCGCCACGTCATCAGCACGGCGAGCAGGAAGGCGACCAGACCCATGACCACCGGGGGCGCGAGGAGCCAGTCGAGCGGATCGCGGGCCGGGCGCGGCCCGACGGTGTCGGGTTCGGGTGTCGTCATGCGGGGACTTGAACGCGAGGGTGGACGCGGCTCAAGCGGCGTCTCGCCGGCGGTCAACTACGGCGCCACCTGCGCCACGCCGGAAAGCGCGGCCTCCATGCGCTCCGCCATCGCCGCGGGCAGCTTGATCCCCGAGGCCAGCGCGTTCTCGCGGAGCTGCGAAACCTTCGTCGCGCCGACGATGCAGCTCGACACCTCCTGGTGCGTGAGGATCCACGCCAGGGCGATCTGCGCGACGGAGTAGCCCAGCTCCTCCGCGATCGGCTTCAGGCGCGCCACCGCTTCGAGCAATTCGCGGTCGTGGGCCTTCGCCTTGATGAAGTGGTTCTGGCGCGTGTCGGCGGCGCGGCTGTCGGTCGGCGGCGGGTGGCCCGGGCGGTACTTGCCGGTGAGCAGCCCCTGCGCCAGCGGCGACCACACGACCAGGCCCATGCCGGAGCGCGCGCAGAGCGGCATCACGGAGCGCTCGATCTTGCGCTGGAGCAGATTGTACTGCGGCTGGTTCGCGACGGGCCGCTCCCAGCGCTCGCCGCAATGCGCGAGACAGCGGTCGATCTGGTCCGCGCTCCATTCGGAAACGCCCCAGTGCAGGATCTTGCCCTGGCGCACGAGGTCGTCCATCGCGCGGATCGTGACCTCGAGCGGCGTTTCCTCGTCGAAGCGGTGGCATTGGTAGAGATCGATGTGGTCCGTGCGGAGGCGGCGCAGGCTCTTGTGCACCTGGTCGAACAGGTGCTTGCGGCCGAGGCCGCGGTCGTTGGGCCCGTCGCCCACGGGGAAGAAGGCCTTGGTGGCGAGAACATAGCTTTCGCGTGGACGCCCCAGGAGCCACTCGCCGAGCGCTTCCTCGCATTTCCCCTGCGCGTAGACGTTCGCGGTGTCGATCAGGTTGATGCCGAGGTCGAACGCGGCGGCGATGATGTCGCGGCCGGCGTCGCCTTCCACGGCGTTGCCGAAGGTCAGCCACCCCCCCAGCGCGATCTCCGAAACGCGGATGCCCGAGGCACCGAGCGGACGGTAGTTCATCGATGTATCTCCCATATTGAAATCAACCTGGCAGCGGCACCGCAACGCCTCCGACCGCCAAGACCACGCGGTCGCCGGCCGAAGGCGCGATGTCGGCCTTGCCGGTCAGCTCGCCGAAGGCGGGCAGCACGGCGCTGTTCTGTCTGAACCAGAAGCAAGGCCCGCGCAAGGCGGTTTCGCCGCGCCGCTTGAGTCGGATCGCGGGGTGCAGGTGCCCCGCCAGCAGGTAGCCGCGCGCCGCGCGGTCCGGATAGTGGCCGTAAGCGAACGGAGGTGCTTCGACCTGTTCCGCGGCACATTCGATGCGCAGGTCCCCCGGCGGGTCGCCTGCATGCCGGTCGTGGTTTCCGCGAACAAGCAGTATGCGGAGCACCGCATGGGCGGCGCGCCACTCCGCGAGGCGGCGAAGCGTCTCCGGCGAGCGGCTGTGGCGGTCGTGGAAGAAGTCGCCGAGGATCACCAGCTCGCGGGCGCCCGTGCTGCGCAGCGCCGCGGTGAGGCGCGCAAGCGGCTCCGCGATGGTGGCCTCGGGGACGGGTACGCCCGCCGCCTGCAACGAGGCCGCCTTGCCGAAATGCGGGTCCGCGATGAGCAGTGTGCCCGTGGCCGGGCGGAACAACGCGCGGCATCCCATGGCGAGCATCGACTCGCCGGCGCACTCGATGCTTGTGTCGGCGGGGCGGGGCTCCATGCTCACGGCGGCTTCGGACGGAAGGATCATGCGGCGCTTCACGCGACTGGTTAGAGAGCTGGACGAGACGACGCGCACCAACGAAAAAGTGGCGGCGCTGGAGCGCTTTTTCCGCGAGGCGCCGCGCACCGACGCCGCGTGGGCGCTGCACTTCCTCTCCGGCGGGCGCCAGCGGCGGGCCCTGACGGCGCCGCGCCTGCGCGCACTCGTGGCTGCGCGGTGCGGCCTGCCCCAGTGGCTCGTCGACGAGTGCCACGAAGCGGTCGGCGACCTGGCGGAGTGCCTGGCGCTGCTGCTGCCGCCGCCGACGGCGCCGCGCGAGTGGGCCCTCGCGGACCTTGTCGAGACGCGCTTGCTGCCGATCGCCGACCTGCCCGAGCGCGACCGCGAGCGCATGCTGGACGAGGTGTGGGCGTCGCTCTCCGCGGAGGAGCGCTTCGTCTGGCACAAGCTGATCACCGGCGCGTTCCGCATTGGCGCGGGGAGGACGCTCGCGGCGCGCGCGCTCGCCCGCGTCGCCGGCGTGCCGCAGGCGGTCATGGCGCACCGCCTGATGGGGGCGTGGGCGCCCAGCGCGGAAGCGATGGAGCGGCTTCTCGCGGGCGAGTCCGCCTCGGACGATCCCGCGCGGCCATACCCGTTCCACTTGGCGCACCAGATCGAGGGGCAACCGGAGGGGTTGGGGCCCATCGCCGAGTGGCAGCTCGAGTGGAAGTGGGACGGCATCCGCGCGCAGCTCCTGAAACGCGGCGGTGCGGTGGCGCTGTGGACGCGCGGCGAGGAGCCCGCGGGGGCGCGGTTCCCCGAGCTGGAGGCTCTCGGCGCGCGGCTGCCGGACGGCACCGTGCTCGACGGCGAGGTGCTGCCATGGCGCGGCGGCGGACCGCTCCCGTTCCACCAGCTCCAGCGGCGCATCGGCCTGAAGAGCGCCAGCCGGCGCATCCAGCTCGAAGTTCCCGCGCTGTTCCACGCCTACGATTTGCTCGAGGAGAACGGGGTCGACCTGCGGGAGCGCCCGCTCGCGGAGCGCCGCGCGCGGCTGGAGGCGCTCGTTGACTCAGTCAAGCAACCGTCACGGCTGCTCGCGTCGCCGCTCGTCGAGGCGGGATCTTGGGAGGAGGCGGCGCTGTTGCGGGAGGAGTCGCGCGCGCGCCGCGTCGAGGGGCTGATGCTCAAGCGGCGCGACTCCCCGTACCGCGCGGGGCGCAGCAAGGGCGAATGGTGGAAGTGGAAGGTCGATCCGCTCGCGATCGACGCGGTGTTGGTCTATGCGCAGCAGGGGCACGGGCGCCGCGCGAGCCTCTACACGGACTGCACGTTCGCGCTCTGGGACCGCGGCGAATTGGTCACCGTGGCGAAGGCGTATTCGGGCCTCACCGACCGCGAGATCGACGAGGTGGACGCGTGGATCAAGCGGCACGGGCGCGAGCGCCGCGGCCCGGTCCGCGCGGTCGATCCGGAGCTGGTGTTCGAGCTCGGCTTCGAGGGTGTGCAGCGCTCGGGACGGCACCGCTCCGGCGTGGCGGTGCGGTTCCCGCGGATCCTGCGCTGGCGTCGCGACAAGCGCCCCGAGGACGCGGACACGCTCGATTCGCTGCTCGCGCTGGCGGATCTTGGCGACGCACCCGAAGAGGATGGCGACGCCATCGGCGGCGTGCAGCAGGAGCTGTTCTGACCGTGCCCCACGCGCATCCGCACGCGCCGCTGCGGCGCTGGTTCTCGGACCGCGGCTGGAAGCCGGCACAGTTCCAGGAGGAGGCGTGGGCCTCGTACCTCGCCGGGGAGAGCGGCCTAGTCCATGCGCCGACGGGCCTCGGCAAGACGCTCGCGGTGTGGGGAGGGCCGCTGCTCGAAGCGCTCGCGGCGGAGGAGAACGATGGGCTGCGGGCGCTGTGGATCACGCCGCTGCGCGCGCTCGCCGCGAACACCGTGGCGTCGCTGCGCGAGGCGCTTGCGGCCTTCGGACTAGACCTCGCCGTCGAGCTGCGCACCGGCGACGTGTCCTCGGCGAAGAAGGCGCGCCAGCGCGAGCGCCCGCCCTTCTGCCTCGTCACCACGCCGGAGAGCCTCTCGCTGCTGCTGAGCTACGCCGACACGGCGGAGTCGCTGCGCCGGCTGCGCTGCGTGGTGGTGGACGAGTGGCACGAGCTGCTCGGCTCGAAGCGCGGCGTGCAGACGGAGCTGTGCCTCGCGCGACTGCGGGCGCTCGCGCCGGGCCTGCGCACTTGGGGGCTCTCGGCGACGCTTGGCAATTTGGACGAAGCGCGCGACGCACTGCTCGGCGCGGTGTCCGGCGCGGGGCGGCTCGTCTCCGCCGAGGCGCCCAAGGAGATCGCGATCGAGACGCTGCTGCCGGACGAGATGGAGCGCTTCCCCTGGGCGGGGCACCTCGGGCTCAAACTGCTGCCGCGGGTGGTTGAGGCCGTCGAGCGCGCGTCCTCCACGCTGCTGTTCACCAACACGCGCTCGCAGGCGGAGCTGTGGTTCAACGCGTTCCTTGCGCTGCGGCCGGATTGGGAGCCGCGGCTCGGGCTGCACCACGGCTCGCTGGACCGCGAGTTGCGGGAACAAGCCGAGCGCGGCATCGACAGCGGCGCGCTGCGCTGCGTGGTGTGCACGTCGAGCCTCGACCTCGGCGTGGACTTCGCCCCGGTGGAGCAGGTGATCCAGATCGGCAGCCCGAAGGGGATCGCGCGGCTGCTGCAGCGCGCGGGGCGCAGCGGCCACCGCCCGGGCGCGCCGAGCCGCGTGCTGTGCGTGCCGACGAACGCGCTCGAATTGGTCGAGTTCTCCGCCGCGCGCGCGGCGGCGGAGGCGCGCCGCATCGAGTCGCGCGCACCGATCACGGGGCCGCTCGATGTGCTCGCGCAGCACGTCGTGACGCTGGCGCTGGCGGGGGGAGTGGCCCCGGAGGCCGCGCTTGCGGAGGCGCGCGCCACGCGGGCCTACGCGTCGCTCACGGGCGAGCAGTGGGGCTGGGTGCTTGACTTTCTCAAGCATGGCGGACGGGCGCTCGGCGCGTACCCGCAGTACCGCCGCATCGTGGAGCGCGAGGGGCGCCTCGTGCCCGCGGGCGACCGCGTGGCGCGAGCGCACCGCATGGCCGTGGGCACGATCGCCAGCGACGCCGCGGTGTCGGTGCGGTTCCAGAACGGCGCGACGCTCGGTTCCATCGAGGAGAGTTTCGCGGCGTGGATCAAGCCGGGCGACCGGTTCCTCTTCGCGGGGCGCGTGGTGGAGTGCGTACGCTTCCGCGAGATGGCGATGGACGTCAAACGAGCCGCCGCCGCCACGCGCAGCGTCCCCAAGTGGATGGGCGGGCGGATGCCGCTCTCGACGCAGCTTGCGGACGCGGTGCGCGCGCGTTTCCACGAGGCCGCCCGCGGCGAGCACGCCGACGCGGAGATGCGCGCCGTCGCGCCGCTGCTCGAACTGCAGGAGCGCTGGTCGAAGATCCCGCTGCCGCACGAGACGCTGATCGAGCGGACGCGCTCGCGCGAGGGGCACCACGCGTATGTGTTCGCCTTCGCGGGGCGGCTGGCGCACGAGGGCATGGCGGCGCTCGCGGCGTTCCGCATCGCGCGCCGCGCGCCGATCACGTTCACCACCTGCGCCAACGACTACGGCTTCGAACTCGTCTCGCGGAAGCCGTTCCCGCTCGGCGAGGAGGAGTGGCGCGCGGCGCTCTCGCCCGGCGCGCTGCTCGAGGACCTGCTGGCGTGCCTGAACGGGACCGAGCTGGCGAAGCGCAAGTTCCGCGAGGTCGCGCGCGTCGCGGGCCTCGTTTCGACCGGCTTCCCGGGCCAGTCGAAGTCCGCGAAGCAGGTGCAGATGTCGAGCGGGCTGCTCTACGACGTGTTCGCGCAGTTCGACCCGGAGAACCTGCTGCTGCACCAGGCGCGCCGCGAGGTGCTCGACGAGCAGCTCGAGGTGACGCGGCTGCGCGCGGCGCTGGAGCGCGTCGCGGCGGGGCCGCTGGTCCTCCGCGAGACGGAACGCCTCACGCCGCTGTCGTTCCCGCTCTGGGCCGAGCGCATCCGCGAATCGGTCTCGTCGGAGTCCTGGGCGGAGCGGCTGGAGCGCATGGTGGCGGAGCTGGCGGAGGCGGCGGAAAGCGGCTGGCAGGCAATGCCAAAGCGGAAGCCTGAATCGGGTTGAGTGTCGCGCCTGCCGCGCGCGAAGTTCCGCCTCCCGGAGTAGCCCCGCCATGCCCCCCTCACCCGAGTTCCAGCACGCGATCCGCCGCATCCGCGAGGAGGCGGACCTGCTCGAGATCGTGGGGCGGCACGTCGAGCTGAAGCGCAAGGGCGGGCGCTACTGGGGCTGCTGCCCGTTCCACGGCGAGAAGACGCCGAGCTTCTGCGTGCGGCCGGAGGTGGGGTACTACCACTGCTTCGGGTGCGCCGAGGGCGGCGACGTCTTCAAGTTCCTCCAGCGCACCGAGTCGCTGTCGTTCATCGAGGCGGTGCGCAAGCTGGCGAAGGAGCTGCGCATCGAGCTGCCCGCGCATTCCTCCGTGCCGGTCGAGGTGTCCGACGCGGAGGAGAAGCTCCGGACGCAGATCGAAGCGGCGAACCGCCACGCGCTCGAGTTCTACCGCCGGATGTTGGCGGAAGGGCGCAACCCGGCGGCGAACGCCTACCTGCCCAAGCGCGGCCTCGGGCCGGAGATGATCGAGCGCTTCAAGCTGGGCGCCGCGCTTGATGCTTGGTCCGCGCTCACCGACGCGATGGTGCGCGACGGCTTCGAGCGCGAGTTGTTGGTGGCTGCTGGGCTCTCCGTGAAGAGCGAGAAGGGCAGCTTTTACGACCGGTTCCGCAACCGGCTGATCTTCCCGATCCACGACCACAACGGAAAGTGCATCGGCTTCGGCGGGCGCGCGCTGGTGGACGAGCCGGACTCGCCGAAGTACCTGAACAGCGCCGAGACGCCGGTGTACAAGAAGTCGCGTTCGCTCTACGGCCTCGATGTCGCACTGAAAGCAATCAAGGAAACGGGCCACGCATTCCTGTGCGAAGGCTACATGGACGTGGTTTCCGCGCACGCGGCGGGGATCGAGAACGCGGTGGGATCGCTCGGCACGGCGCTCACGCCGGAGCAGTCGCGGCTGCTGCACCGCTTCACCAAGCGCGTCTACTTCTTCTACGACGGCGACAACGCGGGACGGAAGGCGATGCTGCGCGGCGGCGAGTCGCTACTCGCGGCGGACCTCGACACGCGCGTGCTGCTGCTGCCGCAGGGGGAGGACCCCGACACCTTCGTCCGCGCGCAGGGGGCGGACGCGGTGCGGGCGCTGCAGCGCGACGCCGCGGAGTTCATCGACTTCGCCGTCGCGGAGGCGCTCAAGGAAGCCGACACCGCGACGATCAACGGGCAGGCGGAACTGGTGGAGCGCCTGCTCCCCTACCTCGCCGCGATGAAGAACGAGGCGGTCCGCGAGGCCTCTATCGCGCGCGTGGTGGCCAAGACGCCTGGCATCCCGCGCGACACCGTGCGCCGCATGCTCGAACGGCGCGCGGACCGCGCCCCGCGCGAGGACGGCCCCGTCAGGCAGCCCGACCACCCGGCGGACGGGGAGGACGGCCACTCCGAACGCCAGGCCCCGCGCGCCGCGCAGATGGACCGCCTCGAGCGCGGCCTGCTGAAGCTCATGCTTGAAAGCTCCGAGGCGCTCGACGCGATCAGGGCGCGGCTCCACCACGACTGGGTGCGCGATGCGCGGCTCGCCCCGTGGGTGTTCACGCTCATCGACCACGACCTGCCGGTGTCGCGGCTGCTCGACGCGATCGACCACGACAGCGGCGAGCTGCCGGAGGACAAGGCGGTGGTGTCGGAGCTACTGGCTTGGGACATGCCGCTGTCGCCGAAGCCGCACGCGGACGCGGACGAGCTGCTGCTACGCCTCGAGGAGCGGCACCAACGGCTGATCGTGCGCGAGATCATCGAGGAGCTGACGGTCCAAGCGGATCCGGATGGCCAGGCGAGGGCGCTGATGGCGCTGCACCTCGAATCGCGCAACCGGCTTTCGGTCGGCGAGGGACGGTTGCGGAAACGGCGGAGTTAGTGTTAGCGGAATGGTGGCCGTTTGCGGATCTGGCCGCTCTTAGTGAAGAAGTCGTCCGCCCTCACCCATTGACCGAAGCTCTCCCCGGAGTAGACCAGCTCGATGGCTCCCGGATTCGGTGAAATGCATTCCTCGAAGATGCCTCCGACATCCAACGCGGCTTGAAACAGGTACAACGTCGGGTCGGCGCTGGAGAACCCAGTGCCGTCGGCGATGTCCATACCGCGCGCTTGACTCATGATCAGGAGTCGAAACGTCACTCCCGCGAAGGCTGAGTCGAGGACGCTTTTCCATGCCAGCCGGGCGGCCTTTGCGAGCGCCAGGTTGTTGCGCCACCGCTCGCGGGGATTCCTGCCCTCCGCCCAATCGAAGTGGATGTGGTTGTGAGTGATCTCGGCCTGAAGCGGGCCCGCGAATGTCCCGGCCTCGGGCAGCCCTCGCAGGGTCCCCGGCCCGGTTGCGCGGAGGATCGCCCGCCCGGACCGGACAAAGGTTGGAAAGAACAGGGAGTCGAGGTCTGCTGGAGGCTTCACGGTCCGATTCTTGGCGTGGCTGAAGAAAACGGCCCGGCTTGGGGTTTCCAAGCCGGGCCGGTTCGCGTGTTGGCGCGCGTCGGCGGGCGGAGGGCGGGTTAGTCGTTCTTGGCGCGGCGGACCGGCGGGCGTCCGCCGTTGACGACGGTCGAGCGGTTGGCAGGCGCGGGCGGGGCGGCCAGCGTCGGGGCGGGCGTCTCCATGCCGGGCATTTCGAGGCGCGTGCGGCAGTTGCAGAGGCGGCCGTCGGCGTCCTTGATGAAGCCCATGCGGCAGCGGATCTCGTCGGCGATGTGCTCGTCCGGGCCCGGGCGGGCGACGAGGTCGGCGAGCGTCCACTTCTGCAGCACGCTGATGGTGGCGTAGTGGACTTCCTTCATCGCCTTGTGGAAATTGCAGACGGGCTCCGGGTGGTCCCGGAGTTCCTCGCAGTAGTTGCCGACGAGGAGCCCTTGGCAGGCTTCGACGACGTTGCGGAGCGTGATGGCGCTCGGGGCCCTGTTGAGGCTGACGCCGCCGGCGGCGCCGCGGTGGGACCGGAGGATGTTGGCGCGGACCAGCTCGCGGGTGATCTTGGCCATGTACGAGGGGGACTCACCGAGGAATCCGGCGATCTCCTTCGGGGTCACGGGGCGGCCAGTCTGGCTCAGCGTGATGTAGATCAGTGCGCGGATTGCGGATTCCGAAGTTTGCGTCAGCATGGGAGGAGCCCTTCGTGCTCGATAACTTGGATAAATTCGCTCCCACAACCGTCCGGAAGTCAACGACAAACCCCCCGTTAATTTGGGGCGCGCCAAGTGATGTCGTCGATTGCGCCGCTGTCCGCCTTGGCGACCGGCAAGTCTTTACTGCTCAGCCTTTCGCCGATGCGGCGTCCGTGCCATAGCCTTCGCCGTAGCCGAATCCGTAGCCGTAGCGCGGCCCGCGGCGGTACTTCGAGCGGCTGTTGTACACGGCGCCGAAGAGGTGGGCGCCGACGCGCTCAAGCGCCGCGACCGTCTTCTCAAGAAGCTCGATGTCGGTTTTTCCGTGGTTCACGACGATGCAGACGCCATCCACGCGGCGGGCGAGGACGAGCGCGTCGGCCATCGCTTGGCAGGGGGCGGCGTCGACGACGACGAGGTCGTACTTGGCGCGCGCGGCTTCGAGGACACGGTCCATGGCGGCGCTGTCGAGCAGGTCCACCGGCGAGGGCGCCTGGGGACCGGCGGGGAGTATCTGGAGCGATGGGGCGTCCGGCGCCTGCTGGATCGCGTCCGCGAACTCCCGCTGGCCCGTGAGGACGTCGGTGAGGCCGGGGGTCTTGTCGATGCCGAAGACGCGGTGGACGGAAGGGGCCTTGAGGTCGCCGTCGATGAGGAGCACGCGCCGGCCCGCTTCGGCGAAGGCGATGGCGATGTTGGCGGCGACGGTGGACTTCCCCTCCTGGGCGAGGGCGCTGGTGACGAGGATCGCGCGCGGCGGACGGCCGGCGCTGGCGTACTGGAGCGAGGTGCGCACGAAGCGGAATGCGTCCGCCTCGAGCGGCGAGGTGCCGGGCGAGGTGATCAGCAGGCCGGTGCGGCCCTTCGCCGCCCCCTTCCGCAAGCGCCCGAGGAACGGCACCATGCCGAGCGAGGGAAGCCCCATGCGGCGCTCCACCGTCGCCGGGTCGTAGACCGACCGGTCGAGCCAGTGCATCCCGAGCGCGAGGACGATGCCGGCGCCGAGCCCGAGGAGGGCGGCGACCAGCAGGGTGTTTCCGATGCGGGGGTAGGCGGGCTCGCCGGGGATCATCGCGCGCCCGACGAGCGTGACGTTGCTGGGTTCGACCTCCTGCTTGATGTCGAGCTGCTTCGAGCGGTCGAGGAGCGCGCCGTAGAGCGCGCGCTCCGATTCGACGCCGCGCTGGAGCACGGTGTAGTCGACGCGGCGGCGCTGGATCGCGGCGGCGCGCTCCTCTTGTTCGGCGAGGCGCTGCTCGAGCGCGGTGAGCTTGAAGCGCGCGAGCGCGAGCCGCCCCTCCGACTCGCCGAGGACGTTCGTCTCGAGGGTGCGCATCTCGGCGCGGAGGAACTCGAGCTCGCGCTCCACCTTGCGCAGCGGCGGATAGGCGGGCTCGTTGTCCGCGGCGAGGGAGATGCGCTCCAGTTCGAGTTCCTGCACGCGGTCCTCGAGCTTCGCGTAGCCCGTGTCGGTGCGGAGCAGGAGCTGCTTGATCGCTTCGACCTTCGCGGCGGAGTTCTCGGCGGAGTAGAGCGCGATGTCGTTCTTGGTGGTCTCGATCTGCTCCGTGAGCAGGCGCATGGTGGCGATGGAGATGTCGAGGTTCTGGTCGAGGATCCGGAGGTCCGGCGCGGCGTCGATGCCGGCGGGTGTGGCGGGCGGCTCCTGCGGCTCCGTGGGGCCCGCGGCGAACTCGAAGAGTTCGCGCTCCGCTGCCTCGAGGCGCGCGCGCGAATCCGCGAGCTGCCGGGTGAGCTGCCCGCGGGCGTACTGGTACGCTTCCGCCTGGTCGCGCGAGAGACTGAGGGCGTACTGGGCGGCGAACTCGTTCGCGAGCCGCGCGGACATCTCCGCGTCGGCGTCCGTCGCGGTGATGCGGATGATGCGGGTGTCGAGCCGGCGGCGCACCTCGAGGCCCTCGAGGAGGCGCTTCACCACCGCCTGCTGGCGGCGGAGTTCCGGGTCCAGGTCGACCGGTTCGTAGGTGACGAGGCTGCGCGCCAGGAACTTCCAGGAGCCGGCGAGCCGCGCGCCGAGGGCGCCGATAGGGCCGGACCCGGGCTGCTCGGCCTGCTCCTTGGCCGCGTCGAGACCGAGCGACTCGGCGACGGCGGCGGCGACGCGGGGGCTCCGGATCAGCTCGAGCTGCGTTTCGATGTCGCGCAGGTTGCTGTTGGCGGTCTGCAGGTTCTCCTGGCCGACGATGCCGACGTCGCGCGGCTCGAACTTGATCGTGGCGGTCGCGGAGTAGAGGGGCTGGGCGTGGCGCAGGTGGAGCACGCCGCCCAGCAGCGCCAGCGCGAGGCAGAATGCGACGAGCCACGCGCGCCCGCGTACGACGCCCGCGATGCGCAGCAGGTCGTCGCCGGGCTCGCCGCCGGCCTGCGCCGGGGCGCCGCGTCCGGTCGGGTCCGCCATGGGCTACTGGACCGGGTTGTAGGTCGCCGACGCGTTCGCGGAGGCGCCGGTGCGGACGAGGCCGCCCAGGGTTTCGAGGAACGCGCGGAAGCCGTGCGTGTGGACGAAGACCTGGTCGCCGTCCTGCACGTAGAAGTCCCGCCCCGTCAGCGCGAGCGCCTGGCGGGCCTCGATCGAGAAGACACGGGGCTCCTCGCCTTCCGACACGTAGCGCACCACGGTGACGTCGGAGTCCGCGCCATAGCGCAGGCCGCCGCGCTCCGTGAGCACCTGGGCGAGGGTCTGGACGCTGGGGCCCAGGAAGACGACGCCGGGCTGGCGGACGCGGCCCATCACGATGGCGGTGCCGGCGGGGGGCACGTAGACGATGTCGCTGGGCTGGAGCGGCAGGTTGTACTCGAGGCCGCCGCGGAAGACGAACTCCTGCAGGGGGACGACGATCTCCTCGCGGGGCTCGATGTTGCCGTCTCGGCTGAGCTTGGCGATCATCTCCTCGAGCGACATGGAGGAGCGCTGGTCGCGGGTGAGGCGCTCGCGGTACACCTTCAGGTAGCGCGCGGGCGCGAGGCCGCCGGTGCGCCCGCCCATGGTGACGCCCCCCGCCTTGAAGAGCGCGTCGAGCAGCGTGTCGCCGAACTCGAGGGGGTAGCGGCCGGGCTGCTGCACGGACCCGAGGACGGCGACCTGGTTGTAGGAGGCCTTCTTGATCAGGACGATGGGGCGCGGCGAGGTGACGTAGCTGCGGTAGGCCGCCGCGAGGTCCGTGGAGAGCTCGTCCACGGTCTTGCCGTGGACGCGGATGGCGCCGATCAGCGGAAGCGAGAGGAACGGGCTGTCCGTGACGATGAAGCCCGCTTCGGGATCGGTCTGGATCGACTCGGGGAAGATGTCGGGCTGGCCCAGGAGGCTGATCGCGAGCACGTCGCCGGCGCCGATGCGGTACTCTTGCGAACGCTCGAGCTGGAGCTGCTGGAGCGCGGCGAGGTCTTGCCCGGCGACGACGCCGCGGAGCGGGTTTTCGTCGAGCGGGTTGAGCACCGTCGCGCGCCCGCCGCAGCCGGCGGCGAAGAGCGCCGCGCAAACGGCGGCCAGGCGGAGCAGCGGGAGGATCGGATTCGTCACGGCGGTTCCCCGGCGCGTTGGAGTGTCGGTGTCGCTGTGCGCGCGAGGCTTCGCCCCGGCGCGGCGCGGGTAAAGCGGGATCGCCGCGGTCAGCAGACCGCGCGCGAGTCGAGCACTTCCAGTTCGAGGCTGCGCGCCCCGCGGAAGTTGTTCTCCTGGGTGCGGCAGAGGATGTCGTGCCGCGAGCCGGGGCGCGACCAGGCTTCGTGGTGCCCGGCGAGCGAGAAGGCGATCGCGGTGAACTCGCGCCCCCCCGCGCGCAGCCGCAGCCGCAGGTGGTTCGTCCCGACCACGCGGGCGCCCGGCAGCGCCTCGACACCCTCGACCAGGAAGACCGGCGCGGGGTTCCCCTCGCCGAAGGGCTGCAGCGACTGCACGCCCTCGTGGAGGCCCCAGTCGATCTCGGCCCCTTCCAGCTTCGTGTCCACGTCCACCTGGGGGGACAGTTCCGCGCCGAGGAGGTGGGCCCGGGCGTGGCCGTCGAGCGCGTCCCGGAACACGCCCAGCTTGTCGGCGTGGAGCCGCAGCCCCGCAGCGGCGGCGTGGCCGCCGAACGCGAGGAGGTGCTCCGCGCATTCGAGCAGGCCGCCGTGGATGTCGTAGCCGCGGATGCTGCGGGCGGAGCCCTTCGCCATGCCGTTCCCGTCGGTGGCGAGCACCACCGCGGGGCGGTTGACGCGCTCGCAAACGCGTGCCGCGACGGTGCCGACGACGCCGAGGTGCCACCCGACGGCGGCGAGGACGAACGCGCTGGGCCCCTCGCCGGGGTAGGCGTCGAGCTGGGCGATGGCCTCGCGCAGGATCGCCGCCTCGAGCGCCCGGCGCTGCTTGTTCATCTCGTCGAGCCGCTTGGCGAGCGCCTCGGCGCGGACGGGGTCGTCGGTGAGGAGCAGTTCGAGCGCCGCCGCCGGATCTCCCTCCGTGCGCCCCGCCGCGTTCAGCCTCGGAGCCATGCCGAAGCCGACCGCGTCCGGCGAGATGGCCCCGGCGCTGTCGGGGCGCTGGCCGCCGACCGCCAGCAGCGCCCGGATGCCGGGGTGCGCGCTGTCGGCCAGCTCGCGCAGCCCGTGGCGCACCAGCACGCGGTTCTCCTCCAAGAGCGGCACCACGTCGGCCACCGTCGCGAGGGCGACGAAATCCAGCAGGCCGCGGGTGAACGCGCGCGCCTCCGCAGAGCCGGGGCGCATCCGCCGCACCAGGGCGTGGGCGACCTTGAACGCCACGCCCGCGCCGCAGAGGCGCCCGCCGGCGTAGGCGGCTCCCTCCAGGTTCGGGTTCACGACGAGCGCCTGGGGCAGCGAATCGCCCGCCAAGTGGTGGTCCGTGACGACGACATCCATCCCGAGGGAGCGGGCCAGCTCGACCTCCTCGACGGCGGTGATTCCGGTGTCCACGGTGACGAGCAGCTTGACGCCTTCCGCGGCGAGCATCCGCACGCGGCGGGCGCTGAGCCCGTAGCCGTCGTCGATGCGGTGCGGGACGACGTAGTGCGGCTCGGCGCCGAGGTACCGGAGGGCGCGCACCATCACCGCCGTGGCGCAGAGTCCGTCGGCGTCGTAGTCGCCGTAGACCGCGAGCGGCTCGCGGGCGGAGAGCGCGGCGGCGATGCGCTCGACGGCGGCCTCGACGCCGCCCAGCTCCAAGGGGTCGCGGATCGAGGAGAGCTTCGGGGCGAGGAACTCCGCGAGGCCCGGGTCCGAGGCCGTCCAGCCCCGCGCGGCGAGGAGCCGCGCGACGGCGGGATGCAGCGCGGCGAAAGCCCCGGAGCACTCCGCCGGCGCCTGCTCGCGCAACTTCCACTGTCGTCTCGGGGTCGTCATCGTAACGGGAAGCTTGGCGCCGCGCGCCGGGAGCGTCAAGCGGGGCCCGGCCGCCGCCCCCGCGCCAGGAGCTCCTCGGCCGCGGCGGTCACCTCGGGGGCGCCCACCGCCGTCATGCAGCGGTGGTCGATCGGGCAATGGCGCAGGAGGCAGGGCGCGCACGGCGTGTCGGCGCGGACGATCCGCGAACGCGGGGAGAGCGGCGCCGTGGTGACCCAGTCGGTGCTGCCGAAGACGGCGACCAGCGGCGTCCCCAGCGCGGCGGCGAGGTGCATCGCGCCGCTGTCGTTCGTCAGCAGCAGGTCCGCCTCCGCGAGGAAGGCCATCAACTGGCGGAGCGACATCCGCCCGGCGGCGTTGACCCACAGCCCCGCGCGGTCGCGGCAGACCTCGGCGGCGACGTCCGCTTCGGAGGCGAGACCCGTGGCCACGACGGCGGCGCCGCGTGTGCGGACGAAGTGCGCCGCCACCTCGGCGTAGCGCTGCGGCAGCCATCGCTTCGCGGTGCCGAAGAACGCGCCGGCGTTCACCGCGACGATCGGCTGGCCCGGGAAGATCCCCTGCTCCGCGAGCCAGCGGCGCATCTCGGCGCGCTCGCCGTCCGCGACCGCGAGCGACAGCGGCGGCGGGGGGCCGGTGCGCGGGGCGAACACGTCCAGCAGCCGCAGGTAGTAGCGCGTCTCGTGGACCGCCAGATCGTCGGGGCGGAGTTCCACCGGGTGCGTGAGGAGCGGACGCCGCCCGTCGCGCGCATAGCCGACCCGGGTCCGCGCGCCGCCGAGCACCGCCAGAAGCGCCGAATGCATCGAATTGGGCAGCAGGAACGCGGCGTCGGGCTTCCACGCGCGGAGCCGGGAGGCGGCCTCGCGGGTGCCGGCGAACGTCTTGTCGTCGATCTTCCAGACGGCGTTGGCGGCGGGGTGGCCTTCGAGGACCGGCGCCACGTTGCCGCGGGCCAGCGCCACGATTTCGGCCCGCGGGTACAGCTCGCGGAGCCGCGTGAGGAACGGCGTGTTCATCACCGCGTCGCCGACCCAGTTCGTCAGCCGGACGGCGATGCGCGCGGTGTCGCGCGGGTGGGGAAGGACGCGGGGGGTCACGGGGCCCCGGAACCGAGGAGGACGCGCACGGCGCCGTCGAGCGTGGGGGCGGCGCGGAGGCCCTCCGGCGCCGCCCGCCCGCCGCGCAGCACGAGGCACTGGGCCCAGCCGGCGGCGAGCGCGCCGTGGCCGTCGGCGTCGGGCTCGTCGCCGATGATCGCCGGGCGGCGGGCGCCGAGGCGGCGGGCCGCTTCGCGGTAGATCGCGGGATCGGGCTTCTCGGCGCCGACATCGCAGGAGACGACGGTCGCGTGGAAGCGCTCCGCGAGGCCGAGGGCTTCGAGGACCGGGTGGAGGCGCGCGTCCCAGTTGCTGAGCACCGCGGTCCGCGCGCCGGCCTCCGCGACGAGCCGGAGGGCCGCATCCACATCGGGAAAGACGCGCCAGCAGCGGGCGGTCGCGAACTCGTCGTAGACGGCGGGATAGTAGCCGGGGTCCTGCGGCGGCCGGTAGCCGGCGAGGCGGAACGTCTCTCGCACGACCGGGTACCAGAAGGCGCGCGCTTCGGCGTCGGTGCGTCCGTACGGGGCCCCGCCGCCCCCCGCAGCGGCCCGCGCGTCGCGCCAGGAGCGGCGGAACGCGATGGAGAGTTCCGCGCCCTCCGCCTCGGCGCCGAAGTCCGCCGCGACCCGGGCGTACACGTCGCCGATGCCCGGCCAAGGCTCGATGAGGGTATAGCCTGCGTCGAAGAAGACCGTGTCGGGCGGGGCGTTCGTCATGCGGCGCAATAGGCGCGTGCGGTGCCGGGTGGGTCAACGGCGCGCATTGACACCGTGCGGCGCGGCGGGCTCATGTTCCCGTGAAGCTTCGAATTCCAATGTATCTGCGGGCCGTTTCCCTTTCAGGAGGAGCCTCCCATGCGCGGAACCACCCTTGCCGGTCTGGCGCTGGCCGCCGCGGCCGCCGCCGTGCTGGCGCTGCCCAGCGCCTCGCCCTCGCAGGAAGGCGGCGCCGCGCCGCCGCAGTGGAAGCCGGGGTTGGTGCTGTCCTCCGGGGACTCCGACTCGACGGATTCGCTCCAGATCGTACTCGGCGCCGAACCGGGCCTCTATGAACTGCGCGACGTCGGCGCGGCGATCCAGCTCCGCGTGCTCCCCGCCACCGCGGAGAACACGAAGGAACTGACGCTCGAGGAGTTCTCCGCGGAGGCGCACAAGCTGCGCTCGAACCGGGTGCCCGAGGTGACGATCGACTTCCGCCGCTTCAACGACGACGCGTTCGTGTTCGAGGCCTCATCCACCGGCGCCTCGCGCCCCGCGCTCTTCACCGCCGTCGTGCGCGGCCTCGACAACGCCACCACACCCACGATCATCAACATGCCCCTCGAGCTGAAGGTGCTGCTCGAAGGCCCGGACCGCGTGCGCATCATCCAGTTCGAAGGCGAGGGCGCCCGCAAGACCGCGCGCCCGGAAAGCAGCGTCCTCGTCGCGCCGGTCGCACCGGATAAGCCCGCCCGCGTGTATGTGACGCGCCGCGAGCTGCCCCTCGCCACGCCGAAGTAACTCGGTGCGCGGCTACACCGTCGCGGGGAACGGGCTCGACACGCTCCGCGTGGTGGATCTGCCCGATCCCCCGGCCCCCGCAGCCGGCGAAGCGGTCGTCCGCGCGCTTGCCGTCACGCTCAATTACCGCGACTTGATGGTGGCGGAGGGGCGCTACGGCCAACCCCTCAAGGCACCGATGATTCCGTGCAGCGACGCCTGCGGCGTGGTCGAAGCGGTCGGCCCCGGAGTGCGCGGGCTGGCGCCCGGGGACCGCGTGGTGAACACGGCGATCCGGAACTGGCCCTGCGGCGCGCTTCGGCGCGAGCACCAGCGCGCCTTCAGCGGCGGCGGAGGGGTGGGCGGAGTGCTCGCCGAGCGCTTCGCGTACCCGGCGGACGCGCTCGTGAAGGCCCCCGCGCACCTGTCCGACGAGGAGGCGGCGGCGCTTCCGGTCGCGGGCCTCACCGCTTGGGCCGCGCTGGTGCCGTTCGCCGGGGCCAGGGCCGGCGACTGGGTGCTTTCCCATGGCACCGGCGGGGTCTCGATCTTCGCGGCGCAGCTCGGCGCCCGCATGGGCCTGCGCGTGGTGCTGAGCACCTCCTCGGAATCGAAGGGGAAGCTGGTGCGGGAGCGCTTCGGCGTGGCCGCGACGGTGGACTACCGGGACCCGGAATGGCCCGCGGCGGTTCGCGCGCTGACGGGGGGCGAGGGTGTCGACGTGCTGCTGGAGACCGCGGGCGGCGCCACCTTCGCACGCTCCATCGAGGCGATGGCGTTCGGCGGGCGCATCGCCGTGATCGGAGTGCTCGACGGCGACGAGGGGCCCGCGAGCCTGGTGCGCATCCTCGCGAGGCAACTCCGGGTGGGGGGCATCTACATGGAGTCCACGGCGGAGCTGCGCGCCTTCGCCCGCGCGGTGGAGGCCTGGCGGTTGCATCCGTGCATCGACAGCGTCTTCTCCTTCGCGGAGGCCCCCGCGGCGTACCGGCACCTGGCCGCCGGGTCGCACTTGGGGAAGGTGGCGATCCGCGTCGCGGAGCGCTGAATCCCGCGGATCGGTACGCTCGTGGCTTCGAGGTAGCTTGACCGGTTGGCGCCGGTCGCCCAGAACTGCCGGGCGGAACCGATGAAGCTGCCAGCCGACGCGACCCCCTCCGAAATCCTCCTCCACTACGCGCGCGCCGCGTGGCGCCAGCTCTATTGGATGCTGGTCGAGGCGCCGCGCTTCATCCGCCCGACCCTCGAGGGGGTGTTCTTCATCGCCTTCACGCTGGCGGTGGGCTTCGCGGCGATGAACACCGGCGCCCAGCTGCTTTACGTGATGTTCTCGCTGATGTGCGGCTTCCTGGTGCTTTCCGCGGTGCTGGCGACGCGCAACATCGTCGGCCTGCGGGTGCGCCGCGAGGCCCCCCGGCTCGCGGACGCGGGGCGCCCGTTCCGGGTGGCGCTGTGGCTCGAGAACCGCAAGCGCCTGCTCCCGACGTTTTCGATCCGCCTCCACGACGAACTCGAATCGGGGGGCCGGGTGGGCGCCGCCTTCGCCGACGGGGTGCCCGCGCGCGGCGTCGCGGAGGAACCCTACTGGCTGGTCTTCCCGCGCCGCGGCCTGGTGCGTTTCGCCGGGATCCGCCTCGGCACCCGGTTCCCGTTCGGACTGATCGAGCGGCGCTTCAGCGTGCCCGCGCCTTGGGAGGTGCTGGTGCTGCCGCAGGTGGTGGACGTGTCGTACTCGATGGCGCAGGCGCTGCCGGAGCTGGGCGAGCGCCCGCTGAACCGCCGCGGCCACGGCCTCGGCCTGTACAACATCCGCCCGCACGTCCCGGGCGACAACAGCCGCGACATCCACTGGAAGACGACGGCGCGCCGCGGGCAGCTCATGGTCCGCGAGTACGAGTCGGAGGAGCGGCGCCAGGCCGTGGTGCTGCTGGACGAGGCGGTGCCCCCGGGCGGCGAGGAGGACGCCGCGCTCCGGGGGGAGTTCGAGCACGCCGTGGTGCTCGCGGCCTCCGTGTGCGCGTGGCTCGCGCGGAACGACTACGACTTCGAGCTGCGGACCCGCGGCGGGCGCAGCGGACTCGGCGAGGGGGACCGGCACCTGCAGCGGTGCCGCCGGCTGCTGGCGCGCATCGAGCTCGCCGGCACCGCCGCGGAGGGCACGCGTCCACCCGCGCCCCCGCAGTCCCGCGCCGCGGCGGTCGCCATCGGCTGGCGCCACGGCGCGCCCCGGGGCGCGGGCGGCGCCTACGTGCTGCACGTCGACGACTTCCGTTCCGAGATCGACAGCGCGCTCAACCACCCGGCGGAGGAGTCCGCCCTCTTCGAACTCCCCGCGACGGAGGAGCGCCCGTGAGGTTCCGCGACGCGTTCCGGACGCTCACCTATCTGACCACCTTCTGGGCATATGCGATCCTCGCGTCGACGCAGGTGGTGAATCCCGTGGCGACCTTCGTGTTCGCGCTTGGCGGCGGCTTCGCGCTGATGCGGCACCGCATCGGCCTCGGCGAGTCGCGGACGCTCTGGCGGGTTCTGAACGTGGGGGCGATCGTCGGCGCGATCTACGGGTTCTTCGTCGCGGCGCAGCGCATCGACACCGTGGTGTACCTCTTCCTGTACCTCGCGATGAACCGCCTGTGGACGGCGAAGACCAACCGGGACTTCCTGCAGCTCTACGCGCTCGGCTTTTTCATGGTGCTCGCGGCGAGCGTTTCGACGGAGTCCATCGCGTTCGCGCCGATGGTGCTGGCTTACGTGGGGCTAATGGTCGCGGCGCTGGTGTGCTTCACTATCAAGCGCGACAGCGAGGCGGTCTTCGCCGCCGCGCCGGCGGCGCCGGGGGACGCGCGCGCCCCGAGGCGCGTGACGGACTTCGACCGCGAGCGGCTGGCGCGGCTGCACGACAGCCGCTTCGGCACCCGGGCGCGCGCCGCCGCCGCGCTGGCGGGAATGCTCTTCGTCTCCGCCATCGCGGCCTCCGTGTTCTTCGTGGTGCCCCGCATGGAGGTCGGCTCGCTTTTCCGCGGCTTCGGCCCGGGGCAGCCGAACACCCGCATGTCGGGGTTCTCGGACACGGTCGAGCTCGGCGCCGTAGGCGGCATCCAGCAGGACGCCACCATCGTGGGACGCATCCAGCAGGTGGCCCCCGCGGGCTCCGAGTGGGGCTCGCGCGTTGTGTTCCGGGCGGCGGAAGGCGGGGAGGTGTTCGCCCCGGCCGAGGAGACCACCCGCGATTCGCTCCGCCTGCGCGGCGCCACCCTGGAACTTTGGAACGGCCGCCGCTGGGACCGCTCGCCGGTGGTCCAGACGATGAACGAAAAGCCCGCCCCCGGCGTGGGCGGCCACGAGCAGGGCGACGACCGCCTGGCGCGCGGCGAGGTCGAGCACTTCCACATCGTCATCGAGCCGATCGGCACCAAGGCGCTCTTCCTCCCGGACCGCCTGCGGCGTGTGCTCCTCGATTCGAAGCAGACGCTCGAGATCGACCCGTTCAGCCGGACGGTCCGCTTCGCCAGGATCCCGAACGGGCTTTCGGGCTACGTGGCCGAGGCGACGCGGGAGGTGATGGGCTCGCGGCTGACGCCCGCGGACGCGCCCGAGGGGCCCGGCTCGGCGCTGCCGGAGACCTACGAGGCGGCCGCCATGCGGCTGGTGTCCGAGCGGCTCCCGCGCGCCTTCAGCATCGCCCCCGGCGGCGACGCCCCGGTCCGCTCGCCAAGCGACGGACTCCCCCCGGCGGTCGCATCCGAACTCCTGCAACTCCCCCCCGGACGCGACTCGGAAGTGCTCAGCAGGGTCGCGCGCGAGTGGCTCGGGGACATCACCGACCCGCTCGAGACCGCCAAAGCCATCGAGCGCCGCCTCCAGCGGGAGTTCGCCTACGATCTCGACACGTCCTCCTTCAGCAACGAGCCGGACCACATCGAGCGCTTCCTCCTCTCGGAGCGGCGCGGCCACTGCGAGTACTTCGCCACCTCCATGGTGCTGATGCTGCGCACCCGCGGAATCCCGTCGCGGCTCGTCACCGGGTTCATCACGGACGAGTGGAGCGGGACCGGCGGCGGCTACTTCATCATCCGCCAGGAGCACGCGCACTCCTGGGCCGAGGCGTACCTGGCCGACTACGGCTGGGTCGCGTTCGACCCGACGCCCGCGGACGGCATCGGGAGCGGCCGGATCCGCGACACCTTCTACCGCGCGCTGAGCCGCTCGCTCGACGGGCTGCGCGTCGCCTGGTACCGCTATGTCGTGGACTTCGACGTGCGCGACCAGCAGAAGCTGTTCTCCAGCCTCTTCGGTGGAGGCAACGTGCGGCGCGGCGCTCATTGGCTGATCCAGGCGGACGGTCAACTGAGCCGGTTGCTGCGGAGCGCCGCCAATGGGGACCGGCGCCCGCTGGGCCTCGCGATCCTGGGCGTCGCCCTCATGGTCGTCGGGATCCTCCTGCTGGCGCGGCTCGCAAGGCTGATGCGCCTCGCCCGCGCCGAGTCCGGGGGCGCGGCGCGCTCCCGCGAGATCCGCGAGTACCTAGCGCTCCTCGCGTTCCTCGACCGGCTCCGGCCGCGCCCGCCGGGCGAGACGCCGCGCGAGACCGCCGCCCACTGGGCGCCGCGGATCCCCGGCGCGGAGGCGCTCGTGCCGCTCACGGAGTCGTACTACGCGGCGCGCTTCGCCGACGCCCCTTGGGACGCCGGCCATGCGAAGGCGGCCAAGACCCTGCTCGACACGTTCCGCCGCTGGCAGGCGGAGCAGAAGGCGGCGAAGCGGTGACCCGCACGCTCGACCCGGCGGGCTATCCGCGCGAGTACCTGGCCTTCATGGAGCAGTTCAACGCGGGCGCGTTCTTCGAGGCGCACGAGGTGCTGGAGGACCTGTGGGTCGTCGAGGTGCCGCCGCTCCGCGAGTACTACAAGGGCCTCATCATGGCGGCGGTCGCGGTCTGCCATTGGCAACGCGGGCGGCCGTCCCCCGCGTGGCGCCTCTGGCGCGACGCGCGCCCGCGCCTCGCCGCCGTCCCGAAGCGGTTCGAGGGCTTCGACGTGCACGGGTTCATCGCGGCGATGGATGCGCTCTTCGAACCGATCCGCGACGGGCGGGACGAAGCGTGGACGCCCGCGATGTCGCCGCTCATCCCGCGCCTTCAGGTCGACCCGGCGCACTCCGCGGCGGGAGCCGGCGGCTCCGCGGCGGGAGCCGGCGGCTCCCCCGGCACGGGAGCGGCGGAAGCCGGCGCCTCCTCCGACGCGGGAGCGGCGGACGCGTCGGGGAACAGGGAGATGCGCTCGACCGAGACCGTGCATTCCAAGCCGAGCGACTTCCCGAAGCAGACGTAGTCGCCGTCGGCGTCGGGGACGTACAGGTAGGCGAGGTCGTACTCTTCGCGCTCCCACCCGCCGCCGGCGCGAAGCTCCAGCTCGGGGGCGGCGGGGAAGGAGGAGGCGTGCACTCCTTCCCGGGTCGCCATCAGGACCCGCGACTCCAGCTCGATCTCGAACCAGTCGCGGTGCGTGAGGTCGCAGGTGATCGCGGCCATGCGCACCTCGCGCAGTTCCACGATGTCCCCGTCGCACTGCGAGCAGTAGGAGACGACGAAGAACGTCCGGCTCTCCGGGTCCCGGGGAAGCTGGACGAGATGCGCGAGCGCTTCGGCCGCCTGGCCGGAGTCGAGCACCTGTAGTTGGTCCGCCCGGGACGTGGCGGGGAACAGCGCGAGAAGGGCTGCGGCGAGGAAGGGGCGGATCATGTCGTTCGACTCCTAGGGGGCGGTTGGGGGATTGTCCACGCCAACGACGCGGGGGCGCACAACCGCAAGCGGAGTCGCGGCACAAAGTGTGTTCCCTGTCCGACATGAACCCGATCGGGACGAAAGGAACGGCGATGGAAGACGGCAAGGTGGCACTGATCACCGGTGGCAGTGGAGGGATCGGATCCGCCGCGGCGCGCAGGCTCGCGGCGGCGGGCTGGCGGCTCGCGCTCGCGGCGCGCGGGGCGGAGCGCCTCGAGGCGGTGGCGGCGGAGACCGGCGCGCTCGCCATCACCGCCGACGCGACGCGGTCCGCCGACGTGGACCGCGCTGCGCAGGCGACGGTGGAGCGCTACGGGCGCCTCGACGCCGCGGTGCATTGCGTGGGATCGATCCTGCTCAAGTCGGCCCACATCACGAGCGACGAGGAGTTCGCGGACACGATCCAGCGCAACCTGGCCTCGGCGTTCTACCTGCTGCGGGCGGCGGCGAAGGCGATGCGCAAAGACGGCGGCGCGATCGTGCTGATGTCGTCGTCCGCGGGGCGCATCGGGCTGCCGAACCACGAAGCGATCGCGGCCGCCAAGGCCGGCATCATCGGCATGGCGCAGTCCGCCGCCGCGTCCTACGCCGCCAACCGGATCCGCGTGAACTGCGTGGCTCCGGGCCTTGTCGACACCGCCATGGCGGAGCGCATCGTCGGGAACGAGGCGAGCCTGAAGGCCTCGCAAGCGATGCATCCGCTGGGCCGGATCGGACAGCCGGACGAGGTGGCGGCGGTGATCGAGTGGCTGGTGGGCGAAAACGGAAGTTGGGTGACCGGCCAGACCATCGGCATCGATGGCGGGCTGTCGACGGTGAAGGCGCGATGACGTGAAAACGGGGCCGGGGCGCGAACTGCCGCCCCGGCCCCGGCTCGTCATGGGAGGGTTCCTACAGGAGCTTGGTGACGAAGAGCGCGATGGTGGAGATGATCGAGGCGCCGACGCCCACCACGAAGGCGAGCGTGAGCCCCGAGTAGTCGCGTTCCTCGCGGCGCTGCATCTCTTCGCGGGTTTTCTTGGCCTGGCTCATCGGTTAGCTTTCCTTCTTCGTGGTCTTGCGCGCCGGGGCGGCCTTCGGCTTGGCGGCCTTGGCGGCTTCCGCGGGCTTGGCGGTCTTCTTGGCTGGGGCCTTAGCGGCCTTGGCCGAAGTCGCCGAATCGCTAGCGGATTCGTCGCCCTTCTTCGCCTTCGGGGTCGAGGCCGATTTCGCGGCGGCCTTCTTCGCGGGTGCCGCGGCGACGGTCTTCGCCTTCGCCACCGGCGTCTCTTCCTTGACGGGCTTCGCCGCCTTGGCGGTCCGCTTCGGCTTCGGGGCCTCGGCCTCGAGGGGCTTGGGCTCCTCGACCACGGGCTTGGGCGGCTCTGGGGCGGGGGCTTGCTTCGCCGCCTTCGGGGCCGCGACAGCGGCGGCCTTGGCGCGGCGGGCGGGCTTCTTGGGCTCCGGTGCCGGGGCTGTTTCCGGTGCCTCGGGTTCGGCGACGGCTACCTTCGCGGGCACAGTCGCCGGAGGCGGTGCGGCCAGCGACACGGTCGGCTGCGCCGGTGCGGGTGCGGGTTCCGGCGCGGGGGCCGGAGCCGAGGCGGCCGGTTCCTGCGGCGCGGGGGTCGGCGGAGCCTGGTTCTTCGGCGGCGGGGGCCAGATCTGCACCAGCCGGGTGGAACCCTGCTTCGGCGGCAGCGTGATCGTCGGCAGCAGGTTCAGCAGCGACGGCTTGGCCGGAGCCGGTTCCGCGGGCTTCGCGGCGACGGCCTCCTTGGGCTTGCCGGCGGGCGCCGCCGGGGCGGGGACCGGCTGCTTCGCGGGCGGGGCCGGAGCGGCCTGCTTGGCGGGCGGGGCGGAAGCCGCGATGAGCGGGAGCTTCCCGAGCGGGGGCGGGGGCGCGGCGAGCGAGGCGGTCGGCTTCGCCAACTCCTCGGGGATCTCGATCACCTCGACCGTCGTGGGGAGCGACTCCTCCTCGTCCTCCTCGTCCTCGAAGGAGTCCTCGGCGGGCTCCTCGTTGGCGAGGGCCGCGGGGCGTGCGTCGGGCGCCTGCTCGCCATCGCGCTGGGCGCGGCGGCGGCGTCCTCCGCGGGAGCCGCGGCGGCGGCGGCGCCGTCCTTCGCCCTGGGCATCGCCGTCACCCTGCGGCGCTGCGGGGGCCCCAGTGGAGGCGTCCCGGTCGTCGCCATCGGCGTCGTCGTAGGCCCCATCCGAATCCTCGGGTTCGAAAGCGCCTTCGGTGAAGTCGGCATCCTGCGGCGCCTTGGCGGCGCCAGCGGGCTGCGCACCCTCGACCCGGTCGCGTCCGCCACGGCGGCGGCGGCGGCGGCGGCGGCGTGTGCCGCCGTCCTCGCTTTGGGCGGGGCGGGCGCCGGTGGTCGTCGTCTCCTCGTCGCCGTCTTCGTCGTCGGCGGCGCGCTCCACGCGGGTGAAGCGTCCGGCCTGGATCGGTTCGTCGATGGCCTTGGGATCGAAGCGCGCGCCGTTGGTGGCCGCGGGGGCGGAGGCGGCGACCTCGGGCATGTCCGACTCCGGCGTGCCGACCGGGCGGATGTCCCGCTCCGTGTCCGCGTCGGGGAGAAGGTGCGAATCCGCGCGCACCCCGACCACGCGGTGGTAGGCGTCCGTGAGGCGCTTCACCGGCTGGATGGAGAAGTGCTCGATGTGGTAGTCGAGGTCGGCGCGGAGGATCAGCTCCGTGTTCCCCTTGCCGAGGAGCCGTTCGAGCATCTGCTCGTACTTGTCGCGCAGGAGCGTGGCGAAGTGCGGGTGGGCCGTCACGACGATGGCGCTGTAGGGGCGTCCGGCGTCGGCGACGAGCGTCTTCAGTTCGTACTTGAGCTTGCGAAGCAACTGGTCCGGCTTGAGCACCTTGCCGCTGCCCTGGCAGTAGGGGCACAACTCGAAGACGTGCTTCTGCAGGCTCATCTTCTGGCGTTTGCGGGTGATCGTGAGGATGCCGAACTCGCCGAGGCGCCCGACGCTCATCTTGGCGCGGTCGCGCTTGAGCTGGCGCGCCATCTCGTCCGCGACCGCGTTCTGGTTGTCGCGGCTCAGCATGTCGATGAAGTCGACGACGATGATGCCGCCGATGTCGCGCAGCCGGATCTGCTGGGCGATGGTGCGGCAGGCTTCCATGTTCGTCTTGAAGGAGGTCTTCTCCTGCTCCTTCGAGCCGGTGAAGCGTCCGGTGTTCACGTCGATGGCGGTGAGCGCTTCGTTCTCGTCGATGACGAGGAAGCCGCCGCTCTTGAGCCAGACCTTGCGCGAGAGGGCGCGCTGGATGTGCTTCTCGACGTCGTAGGCGTCGAAGATGTTCTCCGGGCCCTTGTAGAGCGTCACGGAGTCGACGAGGTCCGGGGCGTAGTCCTCGAGCTGGGCGCGGACCGTTTCGAAGTCGTCCTGTGAGTCCACGAGGATCTCATCGACGTCCGGCGCCATGGCGTCGCGCACGAGGCGCCCCACGATGTCGTGCTCGTTGAAGATGAGCCCCGGCTTCCCCATCGCCCGGTAGCGCTCGACGATCTGCCCCCAGACCGAGACGAGGTACTCGACGTCCTGCTGGATCGCCTCCTCGGGCTGGCTGACGCCCGCGGTGCGGACGATGAAGGAGCAGTCCTCGTTGCGGATCTTGGCGAGGAGCTTCTTGAGTTTGTAGCGGTCTTCGCCCATCGCGATCTTTCGCGAGACGCCGCCCTGCTGGCTCGGGAAGGGGAGGAGGACCAGGTAGCGCCCCGGGATGGAGATGTTGGCGCTGACGCGGGGCGCCTTGCCGCCGATCTCCTCCTTGACGACTTGGACGATCAGGTGGTCGCCGGCCTTTACGGGGGGCTCGGCCTGGCCCTTGGAGACGTCCTGCCGGGGGCGGCGCCCGGGGCGGATGATCTGCCCGGGGATGCCCTTTTCGGCGGCGGCGCGCATGGAGGCGTAGGGGTCGTCGCCCTCGTCGATGACGAGGGACTCGGCCCGGATGTCCATGAAGTGGATGAAGACGTTGCGTTCGAGGCCGCAGTCGACGAAGGCGGCTTGGAGGCCGGGCTTAACGTCCTTGACGACGCCGCGATAGATGTTACCGACGATCGACTTCTCGGCGACCGGTTCGGTGTGGAGCTCAGCGAGGTCTTCGCCCTCGAGGAACGCCACCCGTACCTCGCACTCCTCCCGGTTGATGAGGATGCGCTTTTCCATGGGTGTCGGCTTTCGGAAGCTTGTTCGGGGAATGGCCGCAGTCGGGCGCAGCGGTTCCATTGCTGGAACTCGCGCGGGCCGAGCGGCAGGGTGTTGAGGGAGTTCCAGGGCGCGAGCGGCCGTTCATCGAGCGCTCAATCCCCGCCGGTCGCGGAGCGCCCCGCCGAAGGTTCGGCGGGCGTCGTTGCGCGGTCGGGGGTGAGGTAGTTGCGGCTCGGGATCACACGCTCGGTCTCTTCTGGTTCTCGGGACAATAGGTTGGCGTAGCGGTGGGTCGAGCAGGCAACCGGATTCTCTCCGAAGCTGTGAGAAAAATCGCCGTGCGCCGTCCGGCTTCGCAGGTTGACACCCGGGGGCACGGCGATTGCACTGGTTCGCCTGCCCGGGGGGGCCACATAACCGGGCAGTGCACCACGACTGCATCTCAACGTTTCGAGTTCCCCGGTTTTCGCATGGAAAAACGCTGGATCGCTTTCCTCGCGCTTAGCGCGGTCGCATATCTCTTGTATTACCAACACCTTAGCAAGAAGGTCGAGGCGTACAAGGCCGAGCAGGCGCGCATCAGCGCCGAGCAGTCCGCCTCCGCGGCGGGCCCGGACGGCGTTGCTGTGGCCGACGATTCGGACACGTCGCCAACGGCACCGGTCCGGCGTCCGGAGCTGACGGCCGCCGACACCTCGGAGACCTCGCCGGACGAGGCGGAGCCCGCGGAGCCGACCGAGACGCTCGCCTCCGCTCCCCGCACGACGGTCGAAACTCGGACCATGAGGGTCGTATTCTCCCACCTCGGCGGGAAGCCCGTTTCCTGGGAGCTGCTTCCGAACGAGGTCGTCATCAACAAGTCCGCCGAAAATCCGGACCGGCAGTATCCGCTCGAACTCATCCCGCAGGTGGGCGACCTCGAGCGCCGCGAATACCCGTTCGAACTGGTCGGCGGGCGGACGAACCGCTTCAACACGATGATGTTCGACGCCGAGCTTTCCGAGTCGAACGGCACGCGGGTGCTCCGCCTCGCCTCCGTCGCCTCGCTTGACGGCCTGCGGATCGTGAAGACCTTCCGTTTCCCCCAGGATGGCTACGCGGTCCGCGCCGAGGTCGAGTACCTGAACGAGTCGGAGGCCGGCTTCCGCCTGGCGGGGAACGGTATCGGGCTCGGGACCGGGTGGTTCGGCGGCTTCGGCAACCCGGAGGTCGCCGACCGCGTCCATGGGCGCGAGATGGCCGTGGCCGCCGTGGGGGGGCAGCTCCTGTCGAAGTCGCTCTCGGCGGACTCCGCGCCGCTCGAGTACTCGGGCGCCATCGGCTGGGTCGGCGTGGACCGCAAGTTTTTCGCGGCGCTGCTCGTGCCGGACGCGGACCAGCAACTCGTGGTGGCGCGCAGCTACGTCTCCCCGAAGAACTTCTCCGAGGAGTACCGCGTCCGCGGCGTCCCGCCGCCGCACTCGGTCGAGGTGTTAGCCGCCAACCGCGTGCTGGAAGCCGCTTCGTCGCTGACGCTTGGGTACAACCTGTTCGTGGGGCCATTGAGCCTCGATGTGCTGAAGGCGTCGCCGATCACGGTGGCGGAAGGGGTCGCGCCGCTGACGGAGGCCGCCTTCCACACGCTGCCGTGGGGCTTCGGGTGGGTGCGGCCGGTGTCGCTGGTGCTGCTCGACCTGCTCCTCTGGCTGCAGGATTCCATCGTGAACTGGGGGCTCTGCATCATCCTGCTGACGGTGCTGGTGAAGACCGCGGTGTACCCGCTGACGCACTGGGCGATGAAGAACCAGGCGCGCACGATGTACGAGCAGCAGAAGATCAAGCCCGAGATGGACAAGGTGATGAAGAAGTTCGACAAGGATCCGCGGGCGCGGAACCTGGCCGTGATGGAGCTCTACCGCGAGCACGGCGTGAGTCCGCTAGGGCCGCTCCGCGGCTGCCTGCCGATGCTGATGCAGATGCCGATTTTCGTCGGCCTGTACGTGCTGTTCGACCAGGCGGTCGAGCTGCGGGGGCAGGAGTTCCTCTGGATCAGCGACCTGAGCCAGCCGGACCGGCTGTTCTCCTGGGGCTTCAGCCTGCCGATGCTCGGGGCCTACTTCAACATCCTGCCGATCCTGATGGCGCTCACGCAGTGGCTCTCGATGCGCATGATGCAGATGCCCAGCTCGGACGAGATGCAGCAGCAGATCCAGAAGCAGATGATGACGCTGATGCCGATCTTCTTCGGCTTCCTGCTCTACCAGATGCCCTCGGGCCTGATGCTGTACTGGGTCGTGAGCAACACCTGGGCGATCGGCCAGTCGTACGCGACCAAGAAGATCGTCGCGAAGCACCAGCAGGAGATGGAGCGGCGCGAGCAGGCCAAGGCCGCCCCGCCTCCGGCCGCGCGCCCCGCGGGCCGCGGCTCCCGATGAATTGACGACATCCCGCAAGGAATCCCGGATATGAAGCACTTCGACATCACCGCCCGCTCGCCGGAGCAGGCGCTCGCCAAGGCGGCGAAGGCCCACGGTCTCGAGGCCGCCGACTTGGAAATCAGCGCGGAATTCGAGCCCGACGAGGTGGACCTCGCGGCGCTCGCGAAGGAGGAAGCCGCGGAGCCGGCGCTCGATACGGGCGGCGAAGCGGTCCTCTACCGCGTCACAACCGGCCTGAAGCCCTTCATGGCCCGAGCCCGGGAAGTGGGCATCGGCATCTTCGAGTGCGTCGCCACCAACGTCGAGGTGGAGCCCGTCGCCTACGGCAACGGCATCCTGCTCCGCGTCTCCGTGGGCGACCCCTCGTTCCTTATCGGCAAGGGTGGCGCGACGCTCGAGGCGTTCCAGCACCTCGTGTGGCGCGTCTGCGCGGGTAAGGACGAGAAGTTCCCCGACGTGATCCTGGACATCGGCGGCTACCGGGAGCGGCGGTTGGACCGTCTCGGCGACGAGGCGGTCAAGGCGGCGCACCGCGCGTTGCGGCTCCGGCGGCACATCGCGCTGGAGGCGATGACCCCGGTGGAACGCAAGTACGTGCACAACCTGCTGAAGGAAGTTCCCGAGATCACCACGCAGTCCGAGGGCAGCGGCCTCGACCGCCATATTGTGATCATGGTGCCCGACCCGTCGCGGCCCGACATCCTTCCCCCGCGCCGCGGCGACGGCGACCGCGAGTTCTCTCCGCGCGGCGAGGACCGCGGCGGCCGGGGCGGGCGTGAGCGCGGCGGCGAGCGGCGCGGCGGTGGCGGCGGCGGTGAGCGCCGCGGAGGGGGCGGCTACGGCGAACGCGGCGCCCAGCGCGGGGGCCAGCGCAGTGGCAGTGGCGGCGGCGGCGGTAGGCGCGTCGGCGAGATGCGCCCCAACGAGCAGTTCGACCCCACGCGCCATATCGACTACGCGGGACTCCCCAAGGTTTCCCGCGAGGAAGAGGACGCCGCCTACCGCGACCAGAGCATCGAGGGCCGCAAGAGCAGGCTCCCGGAGTGGAAGCCGCCGACGGAAGAGGGGCGCGACGACCCGACCCGGAAGATGGTTGACGAGCTCGAGTAGGCGAGAAAACGCTTTATCCGGGCCCGCTGGCAACCGCCGTGCTCCACTTGACGGCGGAAGCCAGACTCCGCGCCCAGCCGGCGCACCAAGGAGAAGACGCCGATGACCCGATACGCCCAGAACATGCTCGACCTGGTGGGCAACACCCCCTTGGTGAAGCTGAACCGCGTCGCCAAGGACGTGGATGCGACCATCCTGGTGAAGCTGGAGTTCTTCAACCCGCTCTCCTCGGTGAAGGACCGCATCGGCAAGGCGATGATCGAGGCGGCGGAGCGGGACGGCAAGATCGTCCCGGGGAAGACGACGATCATCGAGCCGACCTCGGGGAACACGGGGATCGCGCTGGCGTTCGTCTGCGCGTCGAAGGGCTACCGCTGCCTGCTGGTGATGCCGGAGAGCATGAGTCTGGAGCGGCGCTACCTGCTGCGCATGCTCGGCGCGGAGCTGGTCCTCACGCCGGCGGCGGACGGGATGCGCGGGGCGGTGGCGCGGGCGACGGAGTTGCAGGCGGCCACCCCGGATTCCTTCATGCCGCAGCAGTTCGAGAACCCCGCGAACCCGGAGGTCCACCGCCGCACCACGGCGGAGGAGGTCTGGACCGCGACGGAGGGCGCGATCGACATCTTCGTCTCGGGCGTGGGCACCGGCGGCACGATCACGGGCGTCAGCGAAGTGATCAAGTCGCGCAAGCCTTCGCTCCGCTCGATCGCCGTGGAGCCGGCCACCTCGCCGGTGCTGAGCGGCGGGGCCCCCGGGAAGCACAAGATCCAAGGCATCGGCGCCGGCTTCATCCCGAAGATCCTGAACCGCGACGTCATCGACGAGGTGGTGACGGTGACCGACGACGACGCGTTCGCGATGGCGCGGCAGTTGTCGCTGCTGGAGGGCCTCCCCGCGGGCATCTCGACGGGGGCGAACGTGGCGGCGGCCCTGCGTGCGGCGGCCCGCCCCGAGAACGCCGGCAAGGTGATCGTGACCATCGGCTGCTCGGCGAACGAGCGCTACCTGTCGACGGCGCTCGCGGAGCAAGCGCGCATGGAAGAGCAGAAGGTACTGCAAGCGAATTGACCTGAATCGACTTCGGGGAACCAATTCGGGGCCGTGGCGTTCGCGCCACGGCCCCTTCTTCATGTCCGGAACCCCGACCGCCGCCCCTCCCCCGTCCTCCGCGCCACCGGCGCCATCCCGGCTGGAGAGGCTCGCCTTCCCGACCCCCGCCACCACGGATCCGATGCCGACCCGGCTCTTGGCGGCGGTCTGGGGATTCGCGGTGCTGCTCGCGGCGCTCTACTTGGCGCAGACCGCGAACATCCACTACGCGGGCGGGATCATGGGCGACCCGGTCACGACCTACGACCCGGTGCTGAGCCGCAACGCCGCGGGCGACTGGTGGGTGCATCCGCGCACGGGGAACCACTGGTTCACGAACCACGTGACGCTTTGGATGTACCCGGTGTCGCTGCTGTACATGCTCCACGACCATGCGTCGACGTACTATGCGGTGATCCAAGTCTGCCTCGCGCTGGCGGTGGTGCCGCTCGCGGCGCTGGCGTGGCGGCTGACGGGACGGGCTGGCGCGGTCGGCGCGGCGTCCGCGCTCTGGGCGTTCAACACGCTCACCGTTTCGCACGTCCTGTCGCTCCACAGCGAGAACATCGTCTTCCCGTTTTGGTTCCTGCTGATGTGGGGACTGGTCGCCCGGCGCCCCTGGGCGGTCTGGTGCGGGGTGTTGGGAGTGCTTTCGGTGAAGCAGGACCAGGCGGTGTGGCTGGTGTGCTTCGCCCTGTGGGCGGGGGTGTTCCGCTACTGCCATTGGCGGATGGCGCTGGCGCTGGCGGCGGCGGGATTCGGCGCCTTCGCGCTGTTCAAGGGCATCATGTTCAGCCTGCCCGCCACCACCGAGAGCGAGGTCGGCTACTACTGGGTGCGCGAGCGCTACGGGGGCATCGCCGAGACGCCGACGGGGCTGGTGCTGCACTTCGCGGCGCACCCGCTCGATCTGCTCGCGCGGCTGGCGCGTCCGGTTTGGGGGCCGCTGCTCCTCGCCGGAGGACTGGTGTGCCTGCTCGGGTGGCGGTCGATGCTGCTCACGCTGCCCCCCGCGCTGCTGCTGCTGACCGCGGACCACGAGCCGTTCAACCGGCTGCTCTACTACTACTCCTACCCCTTCCTGCCACCGTTGATGCTGGCGATGCTGGAGGGGTTGCGCGCCGCCGAACGGCTCATCCCCTCTCGCCAGCGCGCGCTGGCGTGGCTGGGCGCTGGGGTCGCGGTGCTGGGCGTGGCGCAGCTCGCGCTGCCGTCGCGCCGCGAGGGCTGGCGGCTGGGCGCCTACCCAGTGGCGCCGAAGGTGGACGCCGCGCGCGAGTTCGTGCACCGCAATGTCCGCTTGGACGATCCCGCCGAGCGCGTGATGTCCCAATGGGTGCTTGTCGCCTTCGTGCCGAGGGGGCGGCTCCGCGTCCCGATGTCGCCGGGCCACCTACCCGGGACCACGCTCGTGGTCGTTGACCTCAACGGCGCGTTCTGGGACCTCTCCCTGGCCGAATACGAAGCCATGCTGGGCTACCTCTTCGACGAGGCGAACGGCTGGCGGATCGTCGACCGGGTCGAGGGGCTGACGGCGTTCCGCCGCGCCGACGGGCCGCTCGATGCGGTTCCGCAACGATTCGACTCGGGGAAATGGGAATGATTCCCGCCCATCGCGTGCCACGCAGGCCTCGGGCGGTGCAGCGACGCAACGCCCGCCATCCCGGAGGGGAACCAAGCTAAAGCGCCATGGTCTTCACAAGCTGGGCTTTCGTGCTGTTCCTGCCGATCGTGCTCCTGCTGAACGCCATCTGGCCGAAGCGCTGGCGGCACCACATGCTGCTGGTGGCGAGCTACGTGTTCTACGGCTGGTGGGACTGGCGGTTCCTGTCGCTGGTGATCTTCACGACGTGGCTGGACTGGTTCGTCGCGCTGCTGATCCAGGCCTGCCACGACCGGCGGGATCCCGCGCAGGCGAAGCGTTGGATCACCTTCAGCGTGGTGATGAACCTGGCGGTGCTGGGGTTCTTCAAGTACGCCGGGTTCTTCGCGGACATGGTCGAGCCGCTGGCGCAGCTCTTCGGGCTGGATCCGGCGGGGTGGGCGGCGCGCATCGTCCTGCCGCTCGGCATCAGCTTCTACACGTTCCAGAGCATGTCGTACACAATCGACGTGTACCGGCGGGACATGCCGGCGGAGCGGAGCTTCGTGAAGTTCGCGCTCTTCGTGACGTACTTCCCGCAGCTCGTGGCTGGCCCGATCGAACGGCCGCAGAACCTGATCCCGCAGCTCGACCGACCGGAGAAGGTGAACCTCGATATGGTGCGCGAGGGCCTGGGGCTGATGGTGCTCGGCTTCTTCAAGAAGATGGTCCTCTCGACGATCGTGCAGCGCGAGGCGGACGTGATCTTCAGCGAGCACGCGCGGCACCAGGCTGCGATCGCGCTGGGGGAGTCGCCGATCCCGATCGCGGGGCCGCTGCTGATGTGCGCGCTGTACCTCTTCACGGCGCAGATCTACCTGGACTTCAGCGGATACACGGACATCGCGCGGGGCTGCGCGCGGTTCTTCGGGGTGCGGTTGATGAAGAACTTCGAGCAGCCGTACGTCTCGACGAACATGACGGAGTTCTGGCAGCGCTGGCACATCTCGCTGTCGTCCTGGTTCCGCGACTACCTTTACCGCCCGATCAAGGGCTCCAGGAAGGGCGAGCGGATCATCATCTTCTCCCAGTTGGCGACGATGACGATCGCCGGCTTTTGGCACGGGGCGACATGGGCGTTCATCGCGTGGGGCTTCTACCACGGCTTGTTCCTGGCGCTGGAGCGTATCTGGAACCGGTTCCTGAAGAAGAAGGTGATCGCCCCGGGGACCTCGCCGCGGCTGCTGGGCTTCGTGGGATGGGTGTACGTGATCCACGTGGTGGCGTTCTCGCTGGCATTCTTCCGCAACCAGCACCTGGATCTGGCCCTGACGCACATTGCGGGGGTGTTCACCTGGTCGGCGTTCCCGCCGGACCGTTGGCCGACGCTTGTGTACACGGTGCTGGGGCTCGGGACTGCGATCGCGATCCAGCGCGAGCAGCGCCGCTGCAACCGGGACGACTTCTTCATGGCGTGGCCCGAGCTGCCGCAGACGATCTGCATCGGCGCGATGGTGGTCATGGTGCTGTACTTCAGCGACCAGGCCGGCGCGCCGTTCATCTACTTCCAATTCTAGGGGGACTCCGTTGAACAAGACTCTGCGCGGGCTCCGGCCCTTCCTGTTCGCGCTTCCGGCGGTCCTCGCCGCGGAGGGCTTGGTGCGGCTCGGCGACGCGCTCCGGCTCTTCCCGCGCCCCACGAAGACCGGCCTCATCTACATGGACGAGAAGCGCGACGCGTTCCTGAACCGCTTCCTTCCGCAGGCGGAGCATCCCGGCGTGCTGATCCTGGGCAGCTCGACCGCCGACACGAACCTCGACCCCGTCACCGTCGAAGCAGTCCTTGCGGAGCGCGGAGCCGGGAGCTTCTCGATCTTCAACGGCGCGCTCTACGGCACACGCACCGCGGACAACCTGCACTTCCTCGAATGGTACCGCCGCCACTGGCGGTACGAACGCGTGGTGATCAACATAGAGCCCGGCATCCTGCGCCCGGGCAGCATGCTCGAGGGCCTGATGCGCGCGAAGCTCGACAAGAACCGAGTCGAGTGGTGGCTCATGGACCACAGCGCGCTGTTCCGCTACCGCGACCAGGTCAAGTTCCGCCACGAAGGCGAGAACCTGCGCAGCACGTTCCTCGCCGCGTTCGACGCGGAGACCACGTCCCACGGCTGGAACCGCACGCTGGCTGTGACCCAGTACATCCAGCGCGACGAACAGGTGCGCGGCATCGCTGCGCCGATGCGCCAGTGGACCACGGACTACAGCAACATCGAGCGCATGGCGGAGTTCTGCGCGGCGAACGGGATCGACCTGACCTTCGTTTCGCTGCCGTGGCGCCCCGACATGATGGAGCACCTGCCGGGTCCGTGGAGCTTCGACGAGATCACGCGCCAGACGCGGGAGATCGCGGAGCGCCACGGTGTGCGCTACCTCGACCTCTCGCGCGTCGAGTTCCCCGACGAGATGTTCTTCGACGCCTCGCACCTGAACGGATACGGGGCCCGGGAGCTGTCGATTCTTTTCGCGGACCGGTATGCGCGGATGCTCCGCGAGGGGGCGGGCGTCCTTGTGGAGCCCGGGGGCGAAGGGCCGGCGCTTCTCCGCGAGGCTGGGGGCGGGGCTACGCCGCCGGGCGCTTCCGCAGCTCGATAGCGAGGATCGCGACGTCGGCGGGGGTCATCCCCGCGAGGCGGGCCGCCGCGCCGAGCGTGTGCGGACGGAAGCGGTGCAACGCCTGGCGGGCCTCGTGGCGGAGCGGCGCGATCGCCAGGTAGTCCATCCCCTCGGGGAGCCGCGTGTGCTCGGCGGCGGCGGCTCGTTCGACCTGGCGCTCCTGCGCGCGCAGGTAGCCCGCGTACTTCACCTCCGCCTCGATGCCTTCCCAGAGCGCATCGCCATCCTCCGCGCCGCGCACGCCTGGCACGAGGGCGAGGAACGCATCGAGCGACACCTCGGGCCGGCTGAGGAACTGCGCCAGCGATTGCGCCTTTTCCGGGCGCGGAATCGCGAAGCGCTCCGCCAGCGCCCAGTCGACCGCGGAAGGCTTCAGCCCGGTGGCGCCGAGCGAGGAGACGCGCGCCTCGAGAAGCTCGAGCTGGCGCAGCTCCACGGCGCAATCCTCCTCGCGGCGGAGGCCCGCGGCGATGGCCTTGCGGAGCAGGCGGCGCTCGGCGTTGTCGCAGCGCAGCAGCAAGCGGTACTCCGCGCGGCTGGTGAAGAGCCGGTAGGGCTCGCGGTGGTCCTTCGCCAGCAGGTCGTCGATCATCACGCCTAGATACGACTCGGCACGTTCGAGCAGGAAGGGCCCGCGCCCGAGCGCCGCCAGCGCCGCGTTGGCCCCGGCGACGAGCCCCTGGCCCGCCGCCTCCTCGTAGCCCGAGGTGCCGTTGATCTGGCCCGCGAGGTAGAGTCCGCGCACCGCGCGCGTCTCGAGCGTCGGGCGCAGTTGCCGCGGCGGGACGTAGGTGTACTCGACCGCGTAGCCGAACCGGGCGATGGCGACGCGTTCGAGGCCGGGGATCGTGCGCAGGAAGGCTTCCTGCACCTCGGCGGGGAGGCTGGTGGAAACGCCGTTGGGATAGATGGTCGGGCCGGCGATCGTCTCCGGCTCGAGGAAGACCTGGTGCGACGCGCGTTCCGCGAAGCGCACCACCTTGTCCTCGATGCTGGGGCAGTAGCGCGGACCGACCCCTTCGATGGCTCCGGAGTAGACGGCGGAGCGGTGCAGGTTGTCGGTGATGACGCGGTGCGTCTCCGGCGTGGTCCGCGTGAGGTGGCAGGGGAGCTGCGGGAGCGCGGGGCCTCGGGTGCGGGCGTGGAAGAAGCCGGGGCGCTCGTCGCCGGGCTGCGCCTCGGTCTTCGAGAAGTCGATGCTGTCGCGCCAAAGCCTCGCGGGCGTGCCCGTCTTGAGGCGGTCCACTTCGAGGCCGAGGGAGAGGAACGACTCCGAAAGCCCGCGCGCCGCGGGTTCGCCCGCGCGGCCGCCCTCCTCGCGCGCTTCGCCGCAGTGCATCACCGCGTCGAGGAAGGTGCCGGTGGCGAGGACGAGCGCGCGGCACCGGATCGTCGAGCCGTCGTCCACGGCGACGCCGGTGATGGCGCCGCCGTGCTCGAGGATGCGGCGGACCTCCCCCTTTCGGAGCGCGAGGCCGGGGAGCGAGGCGAGGTGCGCCTGCGTCCACGCCGCGTAGAGTTCCTTGTCGCACTGCGCGCGAGGGGCGCGGACCGCGGGCCCCTTGCTGCGGTTGAGCACGCGGAACTGGATGCCGGCGGCGTCGGCGGCGCGGCCCATCACTCCCCCGAGCGCGTCGATCTCGCGCACGGCGTGGCCCTTGCCGACGCCGCCGATGGCCGGATTGCAGCTCATGCGGCCCACGGCGGTGGGATCCTGCGTCAGGAGCAGCACGGAAGCGCCAAGGCGCGAGGCGGCGGAGCACGCCTCGATGCCGGCATGGCCGCCGCCCACAACGATCACGTCGAAGGTTTGCACCGCGCGCGAATCCCCCCTGTCGGTGGCGATTGCGCCACGGGAAGCGGGGCGGCTCAAGCGCCGCGGTGCGGGAAAAAGCTGGCGGAGAGAGGGGGATTCGAACCCCCGATACCGTTTCCAGTATACACGCTTTCCAAGCGTGCGCCTTAAACCACTCGGCCATCTCTCCGCGAGTGGAGCCGGGAAGTAGCGCGCCACGCCCCGCGTGGGTCAATGGGGATCGACGGTTCGGTTCGCGCGTCGCTCAACCGGGGATCCGGTTGAATGGAGGTGCCGGGAGGTGTTAGTACATAATCGGACGCTAAGGAGGCGTCATCCCATGGGGCCCACACTCGCCGCCGCGCCTTCGCACAGCGGGCGGATTCCCGAGGCGCTGCTGCTTTACTTCGTGGCCCTGGCACTCCTTGGGACCCTCGGTATCGGTGCGCAGAAGATTATGGGGCTCGGGCCCGGGCTGGTGCTCACCGAACTGATCTGCATCGCCGCTCCCGCGCTGTGGTTCCTGCGTCGCCGCGGGGTCGCCGCCCGCGGGGCGTTCGCGCTCCCCCGCTTCACGGTGCTGGGTCGCGCGGGTCTCGCAGGGATGCTTGGCGCATTCGGGGCGGTCGGGGTCGGTGTGCTGTTCCGGGGCCTTCTCGGGGCGCCGCCCGTCGACGCGGAGCCGCCAACGGGGGTGGGGCTGGCGCTCGCGCTGGCGGGGCTCTGGCTGCTGGCTCCGCTCTGCGAGGAGCTGCTCTTCCGGGCGGCGATCCAACCATCGCTCGGCGCGGCGCTCGGAGCGCGCGAGGCCGCGTGGTGGAGCGCCGGGCTGTTCGCGCTGTTCCACCTTTCGCTCGATCGGCTGCCGGAGACGATGCTGCTTGGCCTCTTGCTTTCGTTCACCATGGCGCGGTCCGGGAGCTACTGGGCGTGCGTACTGCTGCACGCCGTGGCGAATGTTCTCGGGCCACCGCTGTTCGTCGCCTTTTCGCAGGCGCCGGCGGCGGCGTCGGCCGCCGCGCTGCTGATCGGCGCCCCGCTCGCCTGGATGGCGCTGCCCCGGCCCTCCGCGGGAGCTCTGGCGGACGCCCCGCCGTCGGGCCCGCCGAGGGGATGGAGGCGCGCACTCGCGACCACAGCGGGCGTGGGCGCGGCGTTGCTTGCGACGCTTTGGGTCTTCACTGGCGGCGAGTCGAAGAGCGGGGGGCGGAAGGGGGGCGCCCCGGGCAGTGCTCGGCAGGAGTGGACGCTGGTCCCCGGCGGGAACTTCTCCGTCGTCGAGACGATCAACCTTGGCAAGGGCGGGCTGCCGCCAGCGGTGTTCCAGCAGCTCCACGCCGGCGCGACGCTGCAGTCGGTCACGCTGGATGGAGAGATGCTTCCCTACCGCTCCGGCGTCCACGGGTGGACCATTGAAGCCCCACGCGCCGGCGACCGCCTCGAGCTCGGGTGGCTTGTGCCGGTGGTTGCTCTCGATGAGGAGGGGGGGCTTCGTTGGATCGGGCTGGCCAGCACGGCTTCCGTGAGGAGCCTCGAGGTCCGCATCCGGCTGCCGGAGGGATGCGGCTACCGGAACCCGGAACGTCCTTCGGAGCGCGAGTGGTCGGCGTTCCAGTGGAACGGCGAGCCGAAGTCGACGGGCTTCGGCCGCTGCGGGCTGTCGCTTGCTCCCGACACGCCGTGAAGAAAAAAAGGGATCGCCCGGAGTCTTTGAACTCCGGGCGACCCGAACACCCGAACCGCGCGACTTATGGCTGCTTCCTTCCGGACCTGACCAGGTTCGCCGCCGTCCGCCGTCCGGGGCCCGGAGATCGAAGACCCCGAGCGATCCCGTTCCGGCAACCCGGCGAAGGGGTGCCTTACTTCTTGAGCGCCTCGGGCAGCTTGCCGTCGGCGGCCATCTGGGCGAGGAGCACGCGGCGCGGAGCGACCTTCGCCACGGTGTTCTTGCGGAGCACTTCGGTCGCAACCCACACACGCTCGCTTGCGCCGTTCTCGCCGACGATGCGGACCTTCTGGAGGTTCGCGCGGAACTGCCGCTTGGTGCGGTTGTTCGCGTGGCTGACGCTGTTGCCGATGCGGGTATGCTTGCCGGTGAATTTGCACGTTGCCATGGTTGGAAATCCGGTTCCTTGGGGTTGCCGCGATGAGGCGGCGCGCCCAAGTGGGGCGCGCCTGTGAAGCCCGCGATGGGAACCGGCCCGCCCCCCGCGCGTCAAAAGGAATCGGCGCCCTCAAGGTGGAAAACTTGACGGGCTACTCGAACCAGCGGCGGTTGGCCAGCAGGCGCGCGTCCCCGGGACGATAACCGATCGCGAGCTCGAGTTGCCGCCGCCCCTCCTCTTTGTCGCCGAGGTTGTAGAGGGCGATCGACAGCAGGTCGTGCGGCGAGTCGCGGTAGTGCGCCATGTGTGTTTGGTGGAGGAAGAGCTCGGGCGAGGGCGCGATCGCGAGGGCGGCGCGGCACCAGACCGCGGTTTCGATCCAACGCTTGCGGGCGAAGCAGAACTCGGCGAGTCGCATGTACGGCTCCCGCCGGTCGGGCGTGTGCTCGATGGCGAGGAGGAGTTGGCGGTACGCCTCGTCATGGCGTCCGAGCGCGGAGAGGACCTTCGCGTGCAGCTCCCGCGCCTGCATCCGGTAGATGCTCGAGTCGCCGCTGGTGCGGAAGTAGCGCTCGTAGGTCTCGGCGGCGCGAGCGTTGTCGCCGAGGTAGTGGAACTCGCGCGCGCAGTAGAAGAGCGAGCGCGGGTCGTCGGGGAAGTCGGCCATTTCGCGCTCCGCAGCGCGGGACCACACCGCCTTGCGCTCGCCGCCCTGGCGGTTCCTCAGGGGCCGGTGCTCCAGCACGATGTCGCCGTACTTCACCTGGTTCTCGAAGGTGTAGGGGCCCACGAGCAGTTCGTGGAAGTGGTGCTCGAAGCGGAACATCCGGGGGTCGAAGGCGGCGAACTTCGGTTGGATGTAGTGCGGGCTGCCGTCGGGGTTGTAGGACCACTCGAGGGTAACGCCGAAGAAGCGCTTGCCGGCGTGGTGGTCCGCTTCGAGGCGTCCGCGCAGAAGGTGCCCGTTCCTGCCGAGCAGTTCGTCCGCGTCGAACATCACGACCAGGTCGGCGCGCGGGTCGGCGTGCGCGATGGCGGCGTTGCGCGCCTCGGAGAAGCTGTGGGTCCAAGGCACCTCGACGACGCGCGCTCCCATGGAGGCTGCGAGTTCGCGCGTGCGGTCCGTCGATCCGGTGTCGGCCACGACGATCTCGTCCCAGTACTTGTGGGCGCCGCTGATCGACCGCAGGTGCCGCTCGATCACGAGCTCTTCGTCCTTGGCGATGATGACATGGGAGACGAAGAACGGATTCATGCGGTGCCGGAATCCGCGAGGCGTTCGATCTCGCCGCGGATCGCGGGATCGACGGGCTCTCCGATGCGGTCGAGGAAGCGCAGGAAAGCGAGGGCCGCCTCCGGGGTGCGTCCGTAACCGGGCAGGCATTCGGCGAAGATGCGCTCCGCCTCCGGATGGCGCGCCTCGAAGCGGCGGTCGATGCTGTAGGGGTCGCCGCCGGGGCGTTCGCCGCCGTCCGCGAGCGCGACCAGCTCGGCGAGGCGGTGCGCGGCGTGGCTCTGGACGAACTGCATGGCGGTCCACTTCTCGCCGCGGCGATAGCGGCAGAGGCCGACGTAGAGGTTCGAGAGCAGCTCGCCGACGATCCATTCGCGGTCGCCGGCGGCGCGGGGCGGGGGCAGGTGCTTGGGGGCGCAGAGGGAGCGGTCGAAGTCGGCCCGCGACCAGACGAGGCGCCCCGGCGCGAAGTGGGCCCCGGCCATTTCCGCGGGCGTGAACACGGCGTACTCGCAGAAGACGCCGTCGGCGAAGAGCCCCTTCCTGCCATCCTTGGTGTTCTTGAAGGACCATGCGACCGGGTGCGCGTCGTGGAGCCAGTCGATCTCCGCGAGGTAGGCGGGCTTCGCCGCCTCGTCGACGACGGCGAAGAAGTCGAGGTCGGAGAACTGGTCGAGCCGCTCGCGCTCGGCGCCGACGGAGCCGAGCGCGAGGAGGGCGTGGGTGTCGGGGCGCGCCGCGAGGGACCGCGCGATGTCGTCGAGTCTGCGAAGCAGCAGTGCGGGACTTGGCACGGGTGGCTCAGGCTGTGGCGGCTGGGAGGCCTTGCAGCATGCGGAGCACGCTGGCGAGGCGCGCGCGCATCTCGGGGCGCGGAACCACCATGTCGACGAAGCCCTGGTCGCGCTGGAACTCGGCGGTCTGGAAGCTGGGCGGGAGGACCTGCTTGATGGTCTGCTCGATCACGCGCTTGCCGGCGAAGCCGATGTAGGCGTTGGGCTCGGCGATGATGAGGTCGCCGAGGGAGGCGAAGCTGGCCATTACGCCGGCGGTGCTGGGGTCCGCGAGGATGACGACGTAGGGCACGCGCTCCTCGTGGAGCTGGTGGCAGAGGAGTGAGGTCTTGGCCATCTGCATGAGGGAGAGGATGCCCTCCTGCATGCGGGCGCCGCCGGTGCTGACGACGGTGATGGCGGGGCACCGGGCTTCGAGGGCGCGTTCGAGGCTGCGCGTGATCTTCTCGCCGACGACGCTGCCCATGGAGCCGCCCATGAACGCGAACTCGAAGGCGGCGATGGAGACGGGCATCGCGTCGAGCGCGCCCATGCCGGCGACGACGGCGTCGTTGATGCCGGTCTTGGCGCGGGTCGAGGAGAGGTACTCGGAGTACTTGCGCTTGTCCTCGAAGCGGAGCGGATCGCTGGAGACGAGGCCGGCGTCGTGCTCGACGAAGGTTCCGGGATCGAGGAGGGAATCGATGCGGTCGCGCGCGGCCATGCGCTCGTGGCGTCCGCAGTTGCGGCAGACGCTGAGCGCGGCGACGTAGTCGCGGCGCAGGTACACGGTGTTGCAGCCCGGGCACTTGTACCACTCGTCGGTGGACTCGGTGACTTCGCGGCGGTCCTCGATCTTGCGGGGTGTGATCGTGAGGTACGAGGACGCCTTCGGCTTGCGGAACCAGTTCATCGCGTGTGGGTGCTCCTGCGTCGGTGGCGCGCCATTTATGCAGGCGCCGCGGGGGCGGGCGGTCAAAAGGATTCGCGGCGGCGGGGCGGCCTCCGCTCCGGCTTGCGCCCGTAGGCGCGCGGCCCGGAGCCTTGCCCCCGTTAGCCACCGCGCAGCGCAGGAGTCCCACCCGCCATGCCCCGCACGCTCGTCACCGGAGGCGCCGGCTTCCTCGGCAGCCACCTTTGCGACCGCCTCCTCGACATGGGCCACGAGGTCGTCTGCATGGACAACCTCTCGACCGGCAACATCGAGAACATCCAGCACATCCGCAACCGCCCATTCACGTTCATCCAGCACGACGTGACGAACTACATCTTCGTCGAGGGGCCGCTGGACTACGTGATGCACTTCGCCTCGCCGGCGAGCCCGGTGGACTACCTGGAGCGCCCGATCCCGACGCTCAAGGTGGGCTCGCTCGGGACGCACAACGCTCTGGGCCTCGCGAAGGCGAAGGGCGCCCGCTTCATCCTCGCCAGCACGAGCGAGATTTACGGCGACCCGCTGGTGCATCCGCAGACCGAGGACTACTGGGGGAATGTGAACCCGATCGGGCCGCGCGGCGTTTACGACGAGGCGAAGCGCTTCGCCGAGGCGATCACCATGGCGTACCAGCGCTTCCACGGCATGGAGACGCGCATCGTCCGCATCTTCAACACCTACGGCCCGCGCATGCGACTCAACGACGGGCGCGTGGTGCCCAACTTCATCCCGCAGGCGCTCCGCGGCGAGCCGCTCACAGTCTACGGCGACGGCAGCCAGACGCGCAGTTTCTGCTACGTCAGCGACCTCGCGGAGGGAATCCTGCGCCTGCTCCTGAGCGACGAGAAGGAACCCGTCAACATCGGCAACCCGCGCGAACTGACGATCCTGCAGTTCGCGGAGACGATCATCCGCCTCACCGGCTCGGGGTCGAAGATCGTCTTCAGGCCGCTTCCGACGGACGACCCCAAGCAGCGCAAGCCCGACATCGCGAAGGCCCGGCGGGTGCTCGGCGGCTGGGAGCCGAAGGTGGAGCTGGAAGAGGGTCTGCGCGAAACGATCGAGCACTTCCGCGGACGGGTCGCCTGACCGACGCGGCTTGACGCGGCCAAGGGCCGCGGTCCCGATTCGCCGCAACACCAACAATCTCCGCCAAGAGGCCCCCCGCGATGACCGCCCCCGCTCCTCGATTCAAGCGCGTGATCCTCAAGCTCTCCGGCGAGATGCTGAAGGGCCCCCTGGCCTACGGACACGACCGCGGCGCGGTCGAGCACATCGCGAACGAAGTGTGCGACGCGTACCGGCTCGGCATCGAGGTCGGCGTGGTGATCGGCGGCGGCAACATTTTCCGCGGCAACAGCGACGCCGCCTCGACCATGAACCGCTCCGTGGCCGACCACATCGGCATGATCGCGACGGTGATCAACGCGCTGATGCTGCAGGACGCGATCGAGCGGCAGGACATCCCCACACGTGTGATGACGGCGATCCCGATCGACCCGGTGGCGGAGCCCTACATCCGGCGGCGGGCGATCCGCCACCTCGAGCAGCGGCGCGTGGTGATTTTCGGCGGAGGCACCGGCAGCACGCACTTCTCGACCGATTCCGCCGCCGCACTCCGCGGCGCCGAGACCGAGGCCGAGGTCATCCTGAAGGGCACGAAGGTGGATGGCGTCTACACCGCCGACCCCCGGAAGGTGCCCGACGCGAAGTTCCTCGAGACGTGCACGTACCAGCGGGCGCTGGTGGAGAACCTGAACGTGATGGACAGCGCGGCGATCTCGCTTTCGCGCGAGTCGAACCTGCCGATCATCGTCTACAACCTGGCGCAGGCCGGCAACACGCGGCGCGTGCTGACGGACGGCGACATCGGCACGCTGATCGGCGATCCGGAGTCCGCGCGGTTCCGCGAGCTGGCCGCGCGGCGCACCCCCGCTCCGGCCTGAAGGGCCGGCAGCAGGAGCAACCAACCATGCGATACCACCCGCCGGAGCACGGCACCGTCCGCCTGGTTGATCCGGACAGCATCGACCTCGGGCTGCTGGAGGACACCACCATCGCGGTGGTCGGCTACGGCAACCAAGGGCGGGCGCAGGCCCTCAACCTTCGCGATTCGGGGTGCCGGGTCGTGATCGGGCAAAGGCCCGGCCCGCGGGCGGAACTGGCCCGGGAGGATGGATTCGACGTGCTTTCCGGCATGGACGCCGCGCGAGTCGCCGACGTCGTGCAGCTCCTCGTGCCGGACCACCTCATGCCGAAGGTGTACTACGAGGAGGTGGCCCCGGTCCTCAAGGAGGGCCGCGCCCTCGCCTTCAGCCATGGCTTCGCCGTCCACTTCAAGACCATCACGCCGATGCAGGGCGTCGATGTGTACCTCGTAGGACCGAAGGGCATCGGCGTGCAGGTCCGCGCCCAGTACGAGGCCGGCGTCGGGGTGCCGATGCTGGTCGCTGTGGAGGAGGACGCGACCGGGAGCGCGCTGCGCCTGGCGGTGGCCCACGCGGCGGCGGTCGGCCTAGGGCGCACCGGCATCTACGAGACGACCTTCCGCGACGAGACGGAATGCGACCTGTTCGGCGAGCAGGCGGTGCTCTGCGGCGGCATCGCGGAACTGGTGCGGGCGGCGTTCGAGGTGCTGGTGGAGAAGGGCTATCCGCCGGAGATCGCGTACTTCGAGTGCCTGCACGAGCTGAAGCTGATCGCGGACCTGCTCTACGACCGCGGCATCGCGGAGACGTTCCGCGCCATCAGCCCGACGGCGGCGTTCGGCGCGTACACGCGCGGGCCGCGCCTCGTGACGGACGCAACGCGGGCGGAACTTCGGCGGATGGTCGAGGAGATCCAGAGCGGCGCCTTCGCGCGCGAACTGGAGGAGGAGATGCGGACCGGCGGCGGGCTCTCGCGCGCGCACGCGGGCAAGGCGGCGGCGCATCCGATCGAAGAGGCGGGACGGCGCATCCGCGCCCAGTTCCTGACACCGCCGGGCGCCGAAGCGCCCTGACGCGGCGATTGCGGCGGCGCGTCAGCCCTGCTGCGCCTGCCCCTGCTGCATCATCGCGAGTTCCTTCGGCGTCAGGCGCGAGGACAGGCGCCCGAGCGCCTTGTTCATCGAGATGAAGAGCGTGTGCCAATCGAGCTGCAGCTTGGAGTAGGTCGACTCCTGGAGCGTCTTGAGGTCGTTCAGGCTCATGGTCTCGGAAAGCACGGCGACGATCTTGTCGGCGTCGGGCATGTCGTCGCCGACGAGCTCCTGGAACTTGTACTGGTTGAGCGCGAGTAGGCTGACGATCTGCGCGAACTCCATCTCCATCTCGTTGGTGATCACCTTGTCGGCGAGGGGATCGGAGAAGAAGTTGAAGTAGCGCTGCCAGAGCATGGCGTACTCGCGGCAGACGGCGATGCGGTTTGGCGTCGAAGTGTGGTTGGGCTTCTTCACGGGGCTGAGCGCCGCATGCGCGGCGTCCCTTCGCGGGTGTCGGGGTGGCGGGGGCTCACGCGCCCTTCTTGTTGAAGACGCCGAGGGCGTAGAGGCAGTAGGCCACCACGACCACCACGGCGACGATCACGCCGATCTCGACCCAGTAGACGTAGTTGATCTTGTTGAAGAAGTTCTGGAGTCCGCGGGGCATCTTCGGGTCCTCGTGTGGTGGCTGCTAGCGCGCGGCGGGGCGGGGGGGGCGCCTTAGCGCCCCCCGGCCATCCCGATCTGCAGCTTGTTCTCGCGGAACGCGGTGACGTCGTCGAGCAGGCGCGCCTCGACGGTGACGAGGCGGCTGTTCGAGGAGTTCACGCTCTGGTAGGCGGAGTTGACCGTCGCCTCCACCTGCGCGGCGGAGAACGAATCGAAGGCGCGCATCTTCTCGAACTGCGTGGCGGCGACGCGGCCCTCGTTGAGCGCGTCGACGAGTTGCTCGTGGACGTTCTCGTAGCCGCGCGGGACCACCATGCGGATCGCTGAGAGGTAGAGGCCCTCGGTGGCTTCGCGGTACTCGGTCGGCGTGGTGCGGGTGGCGATGGCGACCATGCGGGTGGAGCCGCCGTTGGACGCCAGGGACTTCACCTGGGAGGCGTCGAGGCCGAGGATCTGGGCGAAGTTCGCCTGCGCCTCGCGGTAGCGCGCGATGAGGCTGGTGGCCTCGGCGATGTAGGCTTCCTTGTCGCGGCGGAGCGCCACTTCGTTGACGAGGGAGATGGCCTGCTCGAGGTTCGTGTGGGCCGACTTGTAAAGGCCGCGGCGGTAGTCGAGGCGGGCGCGGTTCAGATAGGTGCGCGCCTCCTCGACCACGGGTGCGGCATAGCCTGCGGCGCCGTTCTCGACCAAGTCCTCAAGCCGCTTCTCCTGCGCGTCGGCGACTTCGGCGACGGTGTCGTCGGTGGTCTCAAGCGTGCCGCGAAGCATTCCCTCGAGCTTGGTCAGCTCCGTGACGACGAGGTCGTAGTTCTGGCCGTCGTAGAGGTTTTCGAGTTCCATGAGACGGGTGCGGGCCGCCGCGGACTCTTCCGGCTGGAAGAAGTTGATGCCCTGCGCGGTGCCTTCGTCGAGGTTGTCGCGGAGGCGTCCGATCATGAGGGCGACGTTGCCGTCGCGGCTGCTGGCGCTGACGGAGGTTGCGACCTCGCGGGCGGAGACGGCGAGTTGGTTGCCGGCGGCGTAGTCGCCCTGTTCGAACTTGAGGCGCGCTTCGCGGATGCGGGCGCCGGCCAAGCCGGTCGAGCGCGGGTCGGAGTCGAACCCGCCGACCGCCTTCGCGGTGGCGAGGGCGGCCTCGGCGTCGAGGATCTTCTTGAAGAGGGCGGCGTCGGCTCGTCCGCGGGCGGCGTCGGCTTGGTCGACCGCCTTCTCGTAGTCGGCGCTGGCGTAGAGGCTTCGCGCGGACTGGAGAAGGTTGCGCGCGTCGAGCATCCCGCGGCTGGCGTAGAGTTCCGCGCCGGCGTCGGCCGCGCGGCGGATCGTGTCCTGCGCCGCGGCGAGGGAGTCGTCGGCGGCGGCGCGGAAGGCTTCGCGGACGGCCTGCTGCGCGAGGCGCGTGGCGGCGTCGGCGTTTTCCACGGCGAGCTTGAGCTGGGCCTCGCCGAGGTTGGCCTCCGCCTGGTCGATGAGCTTCTGCACTTCGTCCAGCATGGAGCTGCGGTACTTGCGGACCGTGTCGCTGCCTGCGTTGTCGCGGGCTTCCTTGGCGCGTGCGAGGTTGACGTTCGCGCGTCCTGCGATCGCCTGGGCCATCAGCTCGACGTTCGCGCGGGCTTCCGCGGCGCGCTCGACCGCTGTGCGGAAGTTGCCCGCGGCGATCTCGCCCTTCACCTGCGTCAGGTCCGCCTGGCTGCGCGCCAGCTCGTCCGCCGCGTACTCGGTGGCGCCGTCGCGCTCGTAGCGCGAGATGAGGTTCGCGAGCTGGATCGACGCGTTGTGGGCGACGTTGTGGTACACGCCGTCGAGGACCGCGAGGCCGTCGGCGCGGACCTCTTCGGCCTGCAGGATCGACTGCTTGTAGCGCGCGTCGCGCTGGTTCTGGAAGGCGCCTTGGAGGTTGCGGCGGGCGTTTTCGAGGCGCTGGCCGAGTTCGAGGCGGCGCGACTCCTTCTGGGTTTCGAAGACCGCCTGCTCGGGCGTGAGGTTCGCGGAGTCCTGCGGGGCGAAGACCTCGCCCATGCGGTCGTAGACCGTCTGGGTGGTTTCGATCTGGTCGCCGGCGGCGCGGATGGCGGCGATCGCGAGGTCGTTGAACGCCTCGTTGATCGTGTCGTTCACGTCGATGGCGCGGAGGCTGAGTTCCTTGATTTCGTCGAACGCTTCGATGGTGTCGCGCTGGCGGATCGCGCGTGCTTCGCCGAGGACCGCTTCGAGCGCGTCGATGCGCCCCGGGAGGTACTCGCGGACGCCGCCCTCGACGAGGGTGTCGATGTTGCGCTGGATGCTGGCGATGCGCGCGTCGGAGGCGGCGCGCTTGGTGTTGAGCACCAGCGTCTCCGCGCTCGGCCGCACCTGGTTGGCGCCCTCGAGGACGCGGTCGTAGCGGGCCGACTGGAAGTCCGAAAGGATGCCCTGGTTCAGGCGGTTGACCTTCTCGAACTCCTCCGGGACGTACTCGGTGGCGCCTTCGAGGAGCGCGGTTCCGAGGAGTCCTTCGATGGCGTCGAGCTGCTCGCGGCTCTTCTGGCGCTTGACCGTCTCGATGCCCGAGGAGGCCTCGGTGGCGGCGGCGTCGAACTCGATCGTGGCGAGGTTGTAGTCGCGCTGGTTGTCGGCGATGTTGATCGCGCCCTGGATGCGGTCCTTGACGGCGATGACGACTTCGGGGGCGTAGACCTGCCCGCCCTCCGCCTGGAGGTCCGTGAGGCGCTGCTCGGCGGTGACGCGGGAGCGCTTGGCGGCGGCGGCGAGCGGCGAGAGCGCGGTGCGCACCTCGGTGATGATCTGGCGGCCGATTTGGATCAGCTTCTCGTTCTCGTTCTCCGCGCGGAGCGCGTCGGCGTCGCCCTTGAGTTCGATGATGCGGGCGTAGCGCTCGGCGTCGCGGACGGAGATGTTGTTCGTGTCCCCGACGCGGATTTCCTCGAGCGCCTGGTTGTAGACGGCGTTGGCTTCGCTGGAGAGCACCTTGATGAGCGTCTGCTCGGCGGTGCTGGAGGCGGAGCGCGCGGCGGCGAGGGCTTCGGAGCCCGCGCCGGCGGCGGCGGAGGAGTTCGCCCGGTCGATGTCGCGCTGGATCGCTTCGAGTTCGTTCGGCGCGTGCGTCGCGCCGTTCAACTCGGTCTGCATCCGCGTGAGCGACTCGGTCGCCTTCTTCAGGTTGTTGCGCGTCTGCAAGTCCGTGCAGGACGTGAGCAGCGAGACCGAGAGCATGGTCGTCGCGAGAATCATCCGGAACCGACGCCGGTTACGCATCGTTCAAACTCCTCCGAGGAGCGAGGATGTACCCACCGCCCGGGCTTGGGGCCTGATATTCAACGGTCAATAACCGTGGCGATGAACAGCTTCGAGGTGTGACTGTGGCAAATGTTTTCGCGCCGTCCCCGGTCACCCGGGCGGGCGGTGCGGCACTGGCGCCGACGGCATTGGCGGCGACGGTCATTTCTTCTTCGAGGCCCCGGCGCCCTTGATGCCGGCGAGCGTGGTGCCGCCGCCCGGCGCGCCGGAGGCGGCCATTTTCTTGCGCGGCGGCGGGACGTAGCCTTCCGAGAGGAACTTGAACACGCCGACGGAGCGCGAGAGCTGGATGAAGATGCCGTGCCAGTCCTTGAGCAGCGTGCGGCGGTCCGGCGGCGTGAGCGAGCGCATGTGGCCGACGGAAACGCATTGCTTCAGGAGCACCGCCGCCTTGTCGCCGCCGGTGTAGAATTCCTTCTCCTTGATGCGCTCCGCCACGGACCGCATGGCGCGGGCGATCTGCGACTTGACCTCGAGGAAGCCGCTCTCCTCCTCCGGCGTGATGGCCTCTTCGGAGAACGCCTTGGCGAGGTAGCGGCGGAAGCCGAGCCATTGCTCCAAGGCGCCTTGCACCAGCGCCAGGTTCTCCTGGATCTGGGGCATCTTCATCGCGAAGGGCACCAAGTTCTTGTTCTTCTTGAAGAAACCGAGCATCGGCGCGTCCGGGCGTTTGGAGATGGATCAGAAGTAACGGCTGCTGGCGGCGCCGAGCGGCTGCCCGGTGACGGGGTCGTCGACGGAGCGCCCGCGGAGCAGGTCGCCAAGGGAGTTGGCGTCCGTGACACTCACGGGGCCTCCCTCTCCGCCGTCCGCGCCGGCGCCGTCGGAGCCCGCGGCCTGGGCGTTCGCGCGCGGCGAGAACGTGGCGGGCAGCGGCAGGCTGGGCGCCTTGGGCGGGACGGGCAGGTGCGTCGGGATGAATTTGCTCGTGCGGTCCGCGGGGTCCTCGCGGAAATCGCGCAGGAAGCGGTCAGACCAGTCGTAGAGGCGCGCGTCGCGTTCCGTCTCGAGGCCGGCGATGAGGTAGGGCTTGTCGCCGGTGCGGACCATTTGGACGTCGATCAGCTTCGGCAGCGAGGAGACGTGGTCCTGCGTGGCGACGCGGACCTGGAAGAAGTCCTGCGGGGAGAAGTTCTCGAGGGAGCCGAGGGCGTTGAGGAGGCGCGTGCGGATGTAGAATTCCTCGGGCGCGATGTAGCGCACCTCGGAGGTGCGGTTGAACTCCGTGACGTTGGTGAAGACGCCGTCGTTCGCCACCGTGTCGCCGCCGCTGGCGCCGTCGTCGAAGTAGCCGTCGGTGATGATGAGCTGCACGGAGCGGGCGTCCTGGAGGATGACGCCGGAAATCGCGGAGCGGACGCGGGTTCCGCCGATGCCGCTCTTCGCGCGGAGGTTTCCGCCGCCGACCGAAACAGGGCCGGAGAACGAGGTGTCCTCGCCGAAGAGGTCGCCGCCGGGGGCGGGGGGCGGCGCGCCGAACGGGCTGGCAGCGGGGCCGCCGCCCGGAGGCGGTCCGCCGAAGGGGCTGGCGGGCGGGGCTTGGCTATCGCCGGGGCCGGGCTGGTTCAAACCGGTGCGGACCCGGTCGAACACCGAACCGCTGTCGATGCCGCCGGAGGCGCTGCCGGAGGACAGCGTGTCCATGGCGTCGGTGGGGGGCGCGAAGGGGTTCGGCGATTGCGCTTGGGCCGCGCAGGCGGCCGCCAGCGCAAGCGTCGCGGCGAAGTATGCTCGAAGGCTCATCGAGGGCACCGGTTGCCTCCGTCCGGAGGGAATTGTGCGAACGCGTTGTTGACCTCCCTGTTGTAGCGCCGGTGGGCGCGTGGCGGTCAACACCTCATGCATGGTCGCGTCCGCGAGCTCGAACCGCAAGCGGAACGCGCGCTACTGCGAGTCGCCGCCACCGTACGGTGGGCGGGTCTCCGCCACGAGGGAGGAGGCCTGCGCGCCGCTGCCGCCGCGTTCCTCGTCGAACTGGTCCGCGGAGGGGTTGCCGCCGCCGCGCCCTTGGCTGCTCTCGCCCTCGACGTGGCCGGATTCGCCCTGCGCGTCGCGCCGCCAGAGGTAGATGTAGCCGCGGAACCGGTAGCCGCGCGGGTCGCTGTGCACGGACTGGAAGGTGTTCGGCTTGATGAACCCCTGGTAGTGCGAGTTGATGATGGCGTCGTAGCCCTCGAGCACCTGCTTCTGGAAGAGCTTCGGGTACACGGACTCGTGGTAGCGGCGCGCGACGGTGGCGATGAAGTCGGCCACCTGGAGGCCGGCGGACTCGACTTCCTTCTGCATCATCGGGGTGGCCACGAGCGGGCTGGTCTTCGCGATCGCCGAAACCGTGTGGACGAACTGCAGCTCGGTGAGCACGCGCTGCTCGTCGGGGCGGCCTTCGGGGATGACGATGCAGCCGAGGCTGGACTGCTCGCGGAGGTGCTGGGCGATGGGGCGCGAGAGGTACTGGTAGGCGAGGGGGACCAGCCAGGACGGGTGGGCCGGCTTGTCGGTGGTCCGCTTGTCGACGACGACGAGGAAGAACTTGATTCCGAGGCCGGCGACGACGCGTTCGAGGCTCTTGCAGTAGGCGAGCGACCAGGGGCGCTCCGCGTTCCGCGGATGGAGGAGGTCGTTCGCGTCCATGCGCGTCATGGCGGGACGGTAGTTCTTGCGCTGGAAGGAGCGGTGCAGGCCGTTGATGCGGGCCTGGAGGGTCTTCCACTTGGAGCCGGGAACGGAGAGGCCGCCAAGCGACCAGAAGTGGCCCGAGTTACCGTCGATGGCTTTTCCCGACTGCTGGAAGTAGATGAAGTGCATGGGGGGTGCTCCTACGCGTCAGAATGGGGGAGGGTATTGATTCGGGTGGACCTAGTGCTTCGCGTCCCGGTGCATTGGGTAGACTCCGCGGCCTTGCCGCGGGGAGCCGGGTACTCCGTCCCCGCGTCGAAGATCGAAGGGGGTTCACTTTCCGTGCCATGATGCGAAACACCGGGAAACCACCTCGCCGCTCGAAGCCGCTCAGCGACGCCACCCACTATAGGGGGCGGCGGGGCTGGGCGATGGCGGCCTTGGCGGGGGTTTCGGTGGCGGTGTTTGTTCAACTTTTCAACCTGGCGGTGCGACAGAACAGCGAACTTCGACAGCGCTCTTTGGGCAACCTCGAACTGCGTCGGCGGCTGGATCCGCCCCGTGGCACAATCTACGACCGGGATGGACTGGTTCTCGCCGAGACTCGATTCCGGTATGATGTCTGGCTGGCTCCGGCCCGCTACGGGCGCCGTGGCTGGGCGAGGACCTTGGATCGACTCGAAGTCGATACACAGCGCCTCGGGTTCCTCAAGGACAACTTCCGCGAGGCGGCATATCGGGCTTCGGAGAACGGGCGCCGGCTGCTGCTCGCGCGGGGGCTCAGTCTGGACGAGGCGCTTCCCCTGCTGCACGGAGGGAAGTCCTACCCGGCCCTTTCGGTGGAGACTGTTCACCAGCGGATTTACCATCTCTCGGAAGGGGCTGCCTTGGCCGTTGGTTACCTCGGGGCAATCCCGGAGGCGCGTGGGGGGGAGTTTCCGGATGAACGGTACGCTCGGGATTCCCGGGTTGGGATCGCCGGGATCGAGGGAATCCACGAGGGCGATCTAGCGGGGTTTCCCGGTGTCGCCACCGCCCGCCGGGGAGGGGGCACGGAGACGGTGGAAACGGCGAGCGCACAGCCGGGGCGAGATTGTTACCTGACCTTGTCGGGGTTGTGGCAAGAAAAAGCCTACGAAATCTTGAGCGGGCGCCATGGCTCGATAATCGTCCTCGATTGCGACACCGGCGCGATCCGTGTCGCCGCCTCGGCTCCCTCCTTCGATCCCGAGAGGCCCGGGGGCACCGGTGGCGAAGGCGAAACCAGCTTTCTGTTCCGCGCGGCGGCGGGGCTATATCCGCCCGGCTCGACGCTGAAGCCGTTCGCGCTGGCGGCGATTCTGGAGGCGGGCCTGCATCGGCCCCAGGAAACGATCGAGTGCCGCGGCGAGTTCCGCTTGCCGGGCTGGTCGCGCCCGTTCCACTGCACGGCGGCGCATGGGGCGGTCACCGCGGAACGGGCATTGAAGGTGAGCTGCAACACTTACTTCTACCGCGCGGGGTCGGAACTCGGGGCGGAGCGGCTGCTTGCTTCCTACGCCCGGTTCGGCTTCGGCGCGGAGCCGGGCCTTTCCATCCCGCAGCAGAAGGCGGGGCGGCTTCCGGACGCCGGTTCGGTCGCGGCGGGAGAGCTGGTGAACCTGTCCATCGGGCAGGGCTCCCTGCTCGCGACGCCGCTGCAAGTGGCGCGCGCGTACGCGTCGCTCGCGAACGGCGGCGCGCTGCCGGTGGCGCATCTGGTGGAGCAGTGGGTGCTGCCCGATGGCTCGGTGCTCGAGCCGTGGCGCTCGGCGAAAGCGACGCGCACCGGGCTTCCGGCGGCGACGCGCGCCGTGCTGATCGCGGGCATGGGGCGGGCGGCGAACGAGAGCGGCGGCACGGCGTCCCGCGCGGGCTTCGATCCGGAGTGGGAAGTCTGCGGCAAGACCGGCACCGCGGAGAACGCCCGCAACGGGGTCGATGCGTGGTTCGCCGGCTTCTATCCCGAGAGCGCGCCGCGGCATGTGGTCGTGGTGCACATCGAGGACGCGGAGGGGCACGGCGGCGACATCGCCGCGCCGCTCGCCGCGGAGCTGATCGCCTTCATGGAGCGGCCGGACGCGGAGGCGCCGGACCTTGCGGAAGCAGCCCCTTGAGCCGTTCCCGTTTGACAGTGCCCATGCGGCGTTCCTGACTTAGCATCACCGCTATAGGAGCGCGCGCCCCCGTCGCGCGCTTCCGTCTTTTCTTCGAAGCGCGTCTCCGGAGTCGCCGCCATGTCGCAGAACACTTGCCGCGAGTGTGGGAAGAGCTGGGCCGCAACCCTCGCGGGCCAAGAGCCCAGCGCGCTGTGCCCGCGTTGCAACCGCCCGGTGCCCCGCTCCATCGCCGAGGCGAACGCCGACGACGACCTCCACGAGCAGCAGACGATCATCACCGGCGGCATGGGAAACCTGGGCGATCCGGACCTGAGCGAGGAGAAGACGATTCTGCAGGCGCAGATGGAGGCCGCTCCGGAGCCGAAGAGTTCCGGCGACTTCCTGGCGGAGGTGGAGACCGTGATCCAGGCCTCGCCGGCGAAGGCGCCGCCTCCTCCTCCCCCGCCGCCCCCGGTCCTGAAGGCAGCCTCCGCGCCGCCGCCGCCGCCCGCGCCGCCGCTGCGCCCCGCCGCCGCCGAGGACCTGCCCACGCAGTACGTCGAGGAGGCCACCGTGCGCGTTTCGACGAAGGGCGCGCTCGACATGCCACCGCCGCCGTTCGATCCGCCGCGCAAGGCCGCGCCCCCCGCGCCGCCGCCCGCGCCGCCGAAGCCCTTCGCCGGCTTCGCGGACGAGACCCAGGACACCCGCGTCGCGCCCTCTCCCGTGGCGGCGCGGGCGCCGGAGCGCAGTCCCGAGTCGGGCCAGCGCATCGCGGACGAGACGGAGATGACGATGCCGGTGCCGGAGCGCACCGGCGCGACGCAGCCCACCGCGCCGACGCACCAGTTGCCCGGCGCCGTGGCCGTGACCGCGGTCGCGGCGGCGACGGGCGTCGCCAAGTCGATGCCGCTGCCCCCCATGGGCAGCAGCGACTCGGTCCCGATGGAATCGGAGTCGCCCACGATGCCGACGCCCGCGGCGCAGGGGCAGCGGCGGTCGACCACGGACAGCGCCAAAGCCGCGCCCGGGAAGATGGACCTGACGGGCGAGACGATCTCGGGCTACCGGATCACGAAGAAGCTCGGCGCCGGCGGCATGGGCGCGGTGTTCCTGGCGCGGCAGCTTTCGCTCGACCGCGACGTGGCGATCAAGGTGCTCCCCTCGCAGATGGCGGAGAACCCGGAGCTGATGGCGCGCTTCACCCGCGAGGCGCTCAGCGCCGCGCAGCTCGCGCACCACAACATCATCCAGGTGTTCGACGTCGGCTGCGACGGCGGCGTGCACTTCATCGCGATGGAGTTCGTGCGCGGCAAGAGCCTCCGCGACTTGATCAAGAACGACGGGAAGCTGAACTTCGACGACGCGGCGGCCTATGTGCTGCAGGCGGCGCGCGGACTCCTGTTCGCCCACCAGCGCGGCATCATCCACCGCGACATCAAGCCCGACAACCTGATGCTGAGCGACCTCGGGATCGTAAAGGTCGCCGACATGGGTCTGGCGAAGATGACCGGCCAGGCGGAGGGCGGCGGACCGCGCTTCAGCTTCGAGGACCGCCGACTGATGGAGGCGGCGGGCGACCTCACCATGGCCGACGTCGCCATGGGCACGCCGGCGTACATGCCGCCCGAGCAGGCTCGCGACGCCTCGACCGCGGACCACCGCGCGGACCAGTACTCGCTCGGGTGCACGCTCTACTACCTCTGCGCGGGCAAGACGCCCTACGAAGGCAAGACGGCCTTCGAGCTGATCACGAAGCACCTGAAGGAGCCGCTGCGCCCGCTCGAGACGCTCGTCAACGGCGTGCCGCCGGCGCTGAGCGCGATCATCAGCCGGATGCTGCAGAAGAATCCGGAGGACCGCTACGCGTCGCTGGACGAAGTGATCCGCGCGCTGGAGGACTACCTCGGCCTGGAGAGCGATAAGAGCGCCTACCAGCCGCGCGAGCAGCACCTCGCGGCGCTGGACAAGGAGGTGAAGGCGTTCACGGCCGCGGGCGCGGCGCGCAAGCGCGGGCTGGTGATCGGCGGCTTCTACGGCGCCATGGCGCTGCTGGCGGTGCTCTGCGTGGCGCTGCGCCAGTGGCCGCTCGCGGGGGGCTTCGTCGGCCTGGCCGTGCTCACGCCGCTCGCCTATTTCATCCTCGACGGCATCCGCTCGAAGACCTTCCTGTTCCGCCGCGTCCGAAACGTGTTCTTCGGCATGACGCCGAAGGGTTGGGCGGCGACCGTCGGAATCACGCTGCTGACGCTGATCGTGCTCTTCATGATCGACTGGCTGTGGTTTTGGATCGGTTTCGCGCTGCTGGCGGCGGGCGCGGCGGTGGCCTACGACCGTTCCGTGGTGACGCCGCTGCGGCGCGACCGGAGCGGCCCGGTTCTCCGCACGCAGGAGATGCTCAAGTCGCTCCGCGTCCGCGGCGCGTCCGAGGAGGCGCTGCAGGACTTCGTCTGCCGCTTCGGCGGCGAGCACTGGGAGGAGTTCTTCGAGGAGCTGTTCGGCTACCCGGACCTGCTGCGGATGCGCGGCAAGTGGGCCGCCATGGACGACGTGAAGCCGCGGAGGAAGTTCGGCGTCTGGCGCGACCCGGTGGCGCGCTGGTGCGACGCGATCGAGGAGGCGCGCAAGGTGGCGCGCGAGCGCGCCGCGCTGGAGCGCACGGAGAGGGAGCGCCTCAAGGCCGCCGGCATGACGGAGCAGCAGGCCGCGAAGGAGGCCGAGGTCGAAGCGACCAAGATCCTCGCGGAGGAAGTGCTCGCGGTGCAGACAAAGGCACCCGTCGCCCCCGGCACCAAGAAGCCGCTCACCGCGGTCCGCGTCCACAACATCAAGCCGTTCACGATCACCTTCACCAGCGTGTTCCGCTTCGCGAGGCTCGCGCTGGGCGCGCTGCTGGTGTTCGCGTGGATGGCCGCTTACCGCGAGCAGCTCGGCATCAACATCCCGGAGTTCGCAGCGAGGTGGTCCATGGGCCTGCTGGAGTGGGCGGGCTATGGAGTCTGGTGGTACGGTTCGCTGGTGGTGGGCCTCGCGTTCATCGCGAGCGCACTGCTCCGCACGGCGTTCCTTCCGGTGATCATCGTGGTCCTCGGGACCACCACGCTGACGACGAAGCTACTGAGCGCGGTGGTGGCGCTCCCCGCGATTCCCGGGTTCGGAGACACGCATCCGGCGGTGGCGCTGTTCCGCATCGGCCTGCTGCTGACGGCGCTGCTCGGAGCGCGGGCGGTCTGGGTGAAGATCACCGGCAAGGATTGGTAAGGCGCGTCATCCCGCGAGGCCGAGCGCGGCGCGCACGGCCTCCGGACCAACCGCATCGAGCCGCAGCGTCTTGCGGCGGTCCGTGGCGCCGCGCAGCAGCTCGACGCGCGACAGCGGCAGTCCGAGCGCCTTCGCAACCAAGCGCCGCACCGCGTCGTTCGCCTTGCCGTCCTCCGGCGGCGCCGCGACAGAGACCTTGAGCCGCCCGTCGTGCACGGCGCCGAAGCCCTCGCGCCGCGCTTTTGGCGTGACGTGGAGATGCAGCAGCGTCCCGCCCTCGCAGGATTCGACCGGGGCGGCCGGGGCGCTCACCCCGCGGCGAGCGCCGCCAGCGCCGCATCCATCGCCGCCGCGCCCTCGGTCGAGTGGCAGACGGCCTCCTTGCGGATCCGCCCGACGAGGCCCTTGAGCACCTTGCCCGCGCCGACCTCGACGAAGGTCGAGAAGCCGGCGGCGGAAAGCGCCTCGACGGACGCGACCCAGCGCACCGGCGAGACCACTTGGCGCACGAGCGAATCGCGGATCGCCTCCGGATCGGAGAGCGCCTTCGCGTCGGCGTTGTTGATGAAGAGGCACGCGGGCGGCTGGAGCTTCGCGTCGGCGAGCGCCGCGCGCATGGTCTCCGCGGCGGGCTGGACCAGCGGCGAGTGGAACGCGCCGCTCACGGGGAGCGGAAGCGCGCGCTTCGCGCCCGCCGCCTTCGCGGCCTCGCAAAGCGCCGCGACGCCCTCCGGCGAACCGCTCACCACGGTCTGGCCCGGGTCGTTGAAGTTGGCCGCGACCACGACGCCCTTGTCGGAGGCGGCGGCGCACAGCTCCTCGACCTTGGCGCCGTCTAGGCCCAGGATCGCCGCCATGGCGCCGGGCGCGTGGGTGCCCGCCTCGGCCATGGCGAGTCCGCGCGCGCGCACCAGGCGCAGGCCCGTCTCGAAGTCGAACACACCGGCCGCATAGAGCGCGGTGTACTCGCCGAGCGAGTGGCCCGCGACGGCGCCGGGCGCATGGCCCGCGGCGCGGAGCACCTCGAGCGTCGCGGCGCTGGACACATACAACGCGGGCTGCGTGATCTCCGTCGGCTTCAGCTTGTCTTCCGGGCCCTCGAAGCAAAGCTGCGTCAACGGGAGCCCGAGGATCGCGTCGGCGCGCTCGAACAGCGCGCGGGCTTGCGGGTTGCGCTCGGCGGCGTCCTTGCCCATACCGGACGCTTGCGAGCCTTGGCCGGGAAACAGAAAGGCGGTCTTGCCGGACATGCGGTGCTCCTTCGATCAGGTGAACAGCGCATGCTGACAAGCCCCCCGCCCGTGGGCAAGCGCCGCCCGATGGGACACCATGGCTGACGTTTCCATCCTGGTCCTCACGCTCGACGAAGAGAAGAACCTCCCGGGCTGCCTGCGGTCGGTGGCGTGGGCGGACGACGTCGTGGTGCTCGACTCCGGCAGCACGGACCGGACCGTGGCCATCGCGGAGCGGGCGGGGGCGCGCGTGTTCCACCGGCGGCTCGACGATTGGGCTACCCATTGCGACTGGGCCTTCCGCGAGCTCCCGTTCCGCCAAGAATGGGTGTTCATGATCGACGCGGACGAGCGCATGTCGCCGGCTCTGGCGCGCGAGATCGAAGCGTTCGTCCGCCACGCGCCCGCCGACTGCGGCGCGGCGCGCGTGCGCTTCAAGAACATGTTCCAAGGCCGGTGGATCAAGCACGCCAGCCTGTACCCGAGCTGGATCACGCGGCTGCTTCGGCGCGGGCGGTTCCGCTACGAGCCGCGGCTGGTGAATGCGCACCCGGTGGTGGAGGGGGCGGTGCACGACCTTCGCGGGCACTTGGTTCACTACAGCTTCAACAAAGGCATCGCCCATTGGTTCGACAAGCACAACCGCTACTCGAATTTGGAGGCGGTCGAAACGTTGCGTCAGCGGCGGGCCGGTGGCGTGCGCTGGCGGGACTTGCTCAACAGCGACCCGATGAAGCGGCGGCGCGTGCTGAAGAATCTATCGATGCACCTGCCCGCGCGCTCGCTGTGGAAGTTCCTCTACATGTACGGCCTGCGGCGGGGATTCCTCGATGGAATCCCCGGGCTCAACTACTGCCTGTTGCAGGCGGTTTATGAGTTCATGATAACGTTGAAGGCGGAGGAGATGGGCGGGAAATCTACTGAAGACGATGTTCCTTAATCAGAGTTCGGCATAGTCCTTCGTGATGACTTCAGCTTCATGACCACAAACGCGGGGTGCAGGGCGAGCAGCAGGGCGACGATCAGGCATACCAGCGAAATCAACGCATATCGCTTGAAGAACGGTGGATTGTAAAACATTTCAAGATCGCGACCAAACCCGCGTTCATATGGGATCGCCCGCCCGAATCGGGACTTCGTGTCTGCCGGGGCAATCTCCCCCTCCTCCCCTGACTCGTAGCGGTACCCCCAGCCGGGAATCCATGCCTCGCCCACAAGAATTCGGCCTTCACCGACCGGCATCAGTTCTGGTAGTTTCAGCTTCACTAGCGCCGGCTGGAACATGACGACATCAACATCGCGAAGGTGAATCAATCCGACCTCCGAGTCGCGGGGGGCCCAATACACAGGCATCTTTCCTTCAGGCCCCAGCAACAGTTTCCGCACACTCTCCGGATTGGCAAGGGCTGCATCGGTGGAGGACAGGCGCATCTGGTTGGTATTCTTGAGGAACTGTTGGTCGCGTGTGATCCAGGATTCATTGTCGGTATACACGGCTTCGCGGTTGTCGATTCTAGGCGTAAACGCCGGGAGCGACGTTACATTGGGCCGCTGCGCCTCCATGTTGCGGTACCGTGCCCACACCTTCGCGTTCCCTTCCGGTCCGAAATCGTCAGCTACAGTAACCCACGCGATCCTCGAAGCACGCTCAAGATCAATCATTGTCAGCAGGAGAATCACAAGCAGGGTCACATTTCGCCACTTCGGAAGCACCGTGGCTGCAATCAAGAGCGCCATTGTTATCGAGAGCAATGCCAAGAGCCACACGAAGTCATGGCTGAGGGCGGCATGCAGCGGGGCGCCTTTCGCGAAGAACTGCCGCACTGCATAAGAGACTAAGACTAAGATGGGAATGCACACAATTGATGCTTGAAGCCCGTTCTCTTGCAGCCTCGAACAGCAAACGCGCTTCGAGTCCTGTGCATTTTCCAAAGTTCCAAACAATTCATGCAGCCATTGACAGCACAGCATAAACAGGAAAAAGAAAGCAAAGCCGCGAAAGTTCGCCGAGGGATGATGAATGCTGTCGAACAAGGGAAGCTTGGCAATGAGCCAACGTAGATACCCGTAATGCCCCAAGGCCGCCGCGAAGTTCACGGATATCATGATCAGAAGACCAACCTGCCAGCGCTTAAGTCTACCCGCAAGCACAGCCGGCGCTGTCAGTAAGACCAAGACTCCCAAATAATGATTGTTCATCGCGATGTCACTCACAAAAAAATCCCGGGCTTCTACAACCGCGCTGGATGGCGAGAGGAGAGAAATTAAAGTCTTTGGATACAATGCCTCCCACAGCATGATTTCCGCATATGTGTACTCGTGCCCGATTCGATTTGTGTACTGGGCAATCGACAGCGTTGAACCTGCCATCACCCACGCCATTCCTCCTGCAAGCATCAGGGCAACAAGCATTGCCCCGAATGAACGCATCAACGGCTTCTTCCGAAGGAGACAGTAGCCTATGGACAAAACACCAAGATTGAGGTTCATAATCAAGAATGTCCCGGGATGCCCTGCATGCGATGCAGCCCCCATGACAAGCGCATACGCCCCGACACCGCCGATAGTCGGTGAGTCAAGCAGACGGAGTAAGAGCAACAGCAACCAAGGCAATGCCTGATAGATCGCCATGATACCAAAGTACTGGTAAGTCGAAAGAAAATGCCCCGAAGTGACGTAAAGGATTCCAAAGAGAGCACAAACCGCCTGCATCCATCCCAAACGACGCCCCAAGGCGTAACAACCAAGACCTGCCAGCATCGTCTGGGCAACCATCTGCAATTGCACAACGAAGAAACTGTAGCCAAAGGTGAAGGCGACTCCGAGCGTTATCGGCGACCACATTTGTGACTGGGGATCGCCGATGATCGGATAGCCAGTACTCATGAACGGAAGCCAAGAGGGAAGCAAACCCGCGCGAAAACAATCTGAAATGTATACCAAAATGGGCCAGTGATACCAAGTTGTGTCCCAGTGAAGAAGGTGACGACTATCCGCGCCGGCCAAATCGAAGAGCAAGTTTCGGTAAATGAAGATGATGTAGGACAGGGTTGCTGCCGCCCAGAAAGGTGTTGAGTGCAAACAACGACCTGCCCAACTTGCTTTTGAAGCGTCAGCCGGAGATTCCATCACTTTTTTCCGTGGTGTGGTCGATTAGTGCCGATGAGTGGACAAATCATGGTTTTCTCCCGATTCCGACGACGCTATTGTGTGCATGGAATGGGAACTGCTCGGCGATCTTGACGAGTGGGAGCAGCATTTCGAAGGTACCCATCTGGCCGGGAGTGAGCGTCTTCTTGCGCAGGATGTTGCCTGAGAACCACCAGCCAAGGCCGCCGACGCGGTTGAATCCCTTGGTCTTCACGTCAGTGTAGCCGGCGTCTTCCATCAAGGCGCGGAGCTCGGTCTTCTTGTACCGCCGGAAGTGGCCAAGCGTCTTGTCCACAGCGGTGTAGAGCTTCGGGTCATGGGGGACCAGAATGATGCAGTGGCCGCCGGGCTTCAAGAGCTGGTGGAAGTGCTTGAGGACGATCTCGTGGTCCTCGATATGCTCCATGACATTCAGGCAGATGATCGTGTCGAACTGGCCACCCTCGCCCACGGCGGCGATGTCGTCGGGGTGGGTGAGGTCCGCCTTGTAGCTCTTGAAGTTGAGCAGGTGGCCGTAGGACTGGGTGATCCGATCAACATAGAAGTCCTCGTAGTCCGCCACCACGAGTCGGCGTCGGTCGAGGAGCAGCTCGGTGATGTTGCCGATCCCGCAGCCAGCTTCGAACACTTCGGCGCCGACGTATTCCTTGAACTGGGAATACATCCACTTGTTGAAGCCCTTCGCCTTGCGAACCGCTTGCAGGATCAGGAAGCCATCGTGCTTAGCGTAGTTGGTGTCGAAGTAGCGGTAGCGCACCATCGCCGACATGGCGTGGAATGCATCCTTAAGGCCGATCTTCTTGCCTTCCGCGTAGCTACGTCCCCGGTAGGAGATGGGGACTTCATAGATTCGCGCGCCCCAGCGGGCCAGTTTTGCGGTGAGTTCCGGCTCCAGATCGAAGCCCGAGCTGCGGATGTTGAGGTTTTTCAGGATATCGGCACGGACCAGCTTGTAGCAGGTTTCCATGTCTGTAAGGTTTAGGTCGTTAAGGATGTTGCTGGTCAATGTGAGGATCTTGTTCGCCATCGTGTGCCAGAAAAACATGGCGCGGCGGTACTTCCCTTGGATGAAGCGCGATCCGAAAACGGCGTCCGCCACCCCTTCTTGCACTGGAAGTAGTAGATTCTCGTATTCGTTCGGATCGTACTCCAAGTCGGCGTCTTGGATGATGGCCCAGTCGCCGGTCATCATGGAGATGGCGGTGCGGATCGCTTTGCCTTTGCCGCCGTTCTTCTTGTGGAAGTGGATGCGGACCGTCTCCGGGTACTTCTCGGCGTAGCGCGTCAGGACCTCGCGGCTGCCGTCCTTCGAGCCGTCGTCGACGATCACGAGCTCCCGCTCGCAGGGGAGGGGGGCCGCGAGGACGCGGTCGAGGATCGTTTCGAGCGTGCGGATCTCGTTGTAGACGGGGATCAGGATGCTCAGCTTGTTGACGATGGCCATGGGTCCTCTACCTGGGCGGCGGTGGCTGCGCGGTGTCCCGCCAAAGCTGGACGATGCGGGCCACGGTGGAATCGAGCGAGAATTGTTCTGCGACGCGGCGTGCGGCGGCAAGTCCCATGGACTGGGAGGAGGCTGGGGTTTCCGCAAGCCTCCGCATCGCGCCCGCAAGCGCGGCGACGTCGTTCGGGGGCACAAGCAGGCCGGTGCCGCCTTCCACGATGATCTCCGGGATGCCGCCGATCCGCGCTCCGATGCTGGGCAGGCCCGTGGCGCCGGCTTCGATGATCGTGCGTCCGAAACCCTCCTCGGTCGAGACGAGCAGGTTCGCATCCACCGCCCGGTAGAGGGGCCGCGGGTCCGCCTGGAACGGCAGCCATACCACGCGCCCCCGCACGTCGGGCTGCCCGATGCGGCGTCGGAGTTCGTCGCCGTACTCGAGCGTCGACTTGAACGCGTCGCCTGCGATCAACATGTGCGCCTCGATGCCGTCGCCGACGAGCCGCGCGAGCGCCTCGACGGCGACGAGTTGCGCCTTGCGCGGACTGACGAGACCGAAGAGGCCGAAGGCGAATGCGCCCGGCGGCGGCGCGAAGTCGCCGTAGGGTTCCCGGGCCCCTCCGCGCAGGGGGAAGTCGGTGGTCTCCACCCCGTTGTGCACAACGGACGCCTTCTCTTGCAGGTAGGCGGGCAGCGCGCGGCGTAGCGCATCCGAGACGCAAATGATGCGGTCGCAGCGGGCGAATTCGTACTTCGCGACGTGCGCCGGCGGCGCGTCGTTGCGCAGGTGCGCCGTCACCGCCGGCGCCAGGCATGGCCCGCCTCCGAGGCCGCCCGGGCGCCAGCGCGAACGCAGCGCCTGCGGGATGCTGTGGTACTCGTTGGCATGCACGATGTGGGGGGCGAAGCGCTCGGCGGCACGGCGCAGGGCGGGAAGCTGGCTGAACCAGGCCCCGAGGCGCCCGCCGAACTTGCGCCACGGATAGTGGCGGACCACCTCGACCGGGACGCCACGCTCGCGGAGAGCGTCGAACAGCTCGCCGCGGCCCGGACAGACGACGAGCGGCTCGACACCGGCGGGAAGGCGGGAGGCAAGGTCGACAAGGCTGCGACGGGCCCCGAGCAGGCGCCCAGACGGCGACAGCAGGAGCACACGTAGCGCGCCGTCCCGCGGGGGGGAGGGGCGTTGGGCCTCGCTGCCAAAACCGGGGGAGATAATCGCGGTCATCGTAATCGATCCGGGGCGCCGCGAGGTGCGCGCGCTGCGCCGGTCAGGCGCGCCGCTGTTTCGGGTCGAGGGCGTCCTGCAGGCCGTCGCCGAAGAGGTTGAAGGCGAGCATGGTCACGCTGATGCAGAGCGCGGGGCCGAGGAGCAGCCAAGGAGCGTCGCGCATGCTCGAGCGGGCCTCGTCGGCGAGCGAGCCCCAGCTCGCGGCGGGTGCGCTGACACCGAGGCCGACGAAGGCGAGGAAGCTTTCGATGAAGATCGCCTCGGGAATCGCCAGCGTGGCGGCGACGGCGAGCGGCCCGAGGCAGTTCGGCAGGATGTGGCGCCAGAGGATGCCGACGGCGGAGACGCCGAGGCCGCGCGCCGCCATGACGTACTCGCGGTTCTTCTGGGCCAGCACTTCGCCGCGGGCGAGGCGCGCCATCATCAGCCAGTTCGAGAGGCCGAGCGCGACGTAGATGCTGAGCAGGTCCGGCGAGAGCAGCAGCGGCATGGAGTCCGCCGGGGGGAGCGTTCGCTCCAGCAGCGGCTTCACGAACACCTGGAGCAGGATGACGATGAGCAGCAGCGGGATGCTGTAAATGATGTCCACGGTGCGCATCAGCAGCGTGTCGACTTTGCCACCCACCCACCCCGCCAGGACGCCGAGACCGACGCCGATCACGAGGTTGATCAGGCAGCTCACGATGCCGACCGCGAGGCTGATGCGGGCTCCGACCAGGAGGCGGGCGAAGTTGTCGCGCGCCTGGAAGTCGGTTCCCGCGGGGTGGTCCGCGCTGGGCGGCTGGGGCGTGCCGAGGATGTCCCAGGAGACCGGCTCGAAGTAGTTGTGCTTCCACACCTCGGGACCGATGGCCGCGGTGAGGAAGAGCAGGACGATGATGAAGAGCGAGGCGACGGCGGCGCGGTTGCGCAGGAAGCGGGCGAGTCCGGGGTAGCTGTCGCGCCAAGTGTGCGGAGGCGCGGCGGGTTCGATGGCGGCGGGCGCGGCGGTGCTCAGTGGTCTCGTCCCCGGCGGCGTTCGGCGATCCGTTCCAGCAGGCGCCCCGCGGCGGGGTCGCGCGGCTCGAGAGCCAGCGCCCGTTCGCAAAGGATACCCGCAGGCCAGTATTGATCGAAGACGAGGAACGCCTGCGCAAGCAGACACAGCAGCGCGGCGTCGCCGGCGAAGGCGTCCGCGCCGAGTTCTCCGACGTGCGGGTGGCGCTCCGCGTCGAGGTCGCCGAAGCGCGCCTCGCATTCGGCGAAGCGCGTGGAGGGAAGCCCCGGGGCCTGCTCCGCGGCCATGGCGAGGAGCCCGCGGACCGATTCCGGCGCGGCCCCGGCTCGCAGCGCGAGGATCGCCTGCCATGCGTGGGCGCCCCCCTGCCGGCGGTCCGCGGAGCGGGCGTTGCGGAACTGGCGCGCGGCGGCTTCCGGCGCCGCGCCGCCGCACCACGCGGCCAGCGCGTTGCGGTACGCGAGGTGCGCCGGGCCGAGCAGCTCGGCGAAGCGCCCCGCGTCCTTCAGCTCGATCCGGCGGAACGCGCCGTCCCCTTCGAGCGCGAACAGCTCGTGCCGGAACGCGCGCCCGCTCGGCTCCGTGGTGGCGACGAGCGACGCTCCCAGCACCGGCGAATGGAGGAAGTGCCACGCCTTGAGGAACTGCCTCGGGCCGCCGTGCGCGGCGTGGACTTGCGCGATCACGCGGCGCTCCAGCGCGGCCAGCACCGACTCGCGGTCCTCCGGCAATGCGATGAACTCCTGGTGCGCGCGGTACTCGAGGCCGTTCAGCGCGTCCGGGTTGCGCCAGGCGGTGATTTCGAGGTCGGGGGCGTCTTCGCGCCAGAGGTCGTCGATCGTCATGCGATAGCAGAGAAGCCGCGCCGGGGGCGGAGGAACGTCCGCGCCGCCGGCCACGGTGAGGGTGAACCAGGCGTCCTCGGCCGGCGGGTCGGCGCGGCGGGACCCGGCGGGTGTGCGGCGGCAAACTCCCCACGCCAGCAGGATCGCGAAGGCGAGCGTTAGCAGGGACGTGAGGAAGAGCGATGGTCCCACGGGGTGGCGCGCTCCGGGTCGCGATGGCCATGCGGGTAGGTGGGAGCGAAGCCCGTGCACATCCCGGCCGAGGATGATAGCCTAAGCGCCCCGCTGCCATCGAACGAGGGAAATGTGCTCGCCGCACCCGGCGGACAGCGGAGCTTCGCGGTTGCCCCCGCGAGCGGGCGCCCTCCCTCTGCGGTGAGCAGACGAGAAAGGCGCGGCGCGATGGCCTCCAGCTTCGGAAAACTCTTCCGCATCAGCACCTTCGGCGAGTCCCACGGAGGCGGCGTCGGTGTGGTCGTGGACGGCTGCCCGCCGGGGCTGGAGCTTGCGACGGAGGACATCCAGCGCGAGCTGGACCGCCGGCGCCCCGGGCAGTCGCACCTGACCACCGCGCGCGCCGAGTCCGACACGGTCGAGATTCTCTCCGGCGTCTTCGAGGGGCGCGCCCTCGGCACGCCGATCGCACTCCTGGTGCGGAACCAGGACGCCCGGGCCACCGACTACGAACCGAACAAGACCCTCTTCCGTCCCAGCCACGCGGATTACACCTACCAAGCGAAGTACGGCATCCGCGCGTGGCGCGGTGGCGGGCGCTCCTCCGCCCGCGAGACCATCGGCCGCGTCGCCGCGGGCGCCATCGCCCGGAAGATCCTCGCGGGCGCCGGCATCGACGTCGTCGCCTGGGTGGACCGCGTCGCGGCGGAGGCGTCCACGGTGGACCCCGCGACGGTGAGCCGCGCGGCGGTGGACGCCACACCGGTCCGCTGCCCGGACCCGGACGCGGCGGCGATCATGATCGCGCTGATCGAGCGCGTGAAGGCCGAGGGCGACTCGGTCGGCGGCACGGTCGCCTGCGTGGCGCGCGGCGTGCCCCCGGGCCTGGGCGAGCCGGTCTTCGAGAAGCTCGAGGCGCTGCTCGCGATGGCGATGCTCTCGCTCCCCGCATCTAAGTCCTTCGAGATCGGCAGCGGCATCGCGGGCACCTACCAGCGCGGCAGCGAGCACAACGACGAATTCCACGGGGAGGCGGGACGGATCCGCACGCGCACCAACCGCAGCGGCGGCGTCCAGGGCGGCATTTCGAACGGCGAGGACATCGTGTTCCGCGTCGGCTTCAAGCCCGTCGCCACGATCCTCCAGCCGCAGCGCACCGTGGACGAGTCGGGCAATGAGGCGGAGCTGCGCGCGCGGGGGCGCCACGATCCCTGCGTGCTGCCGCGCGCCGTGCCGATGGTCGAGGCGATGGCCGCGCTGGTGCTTTGCGACCTGCTACTGGAGGCGCGGGCACGCCCCGCGATGCGCCGCGACGGCGACTGATGCGCATCGGCATCCTTAGCTTCTACCCGGCGTTCCAGCCGCCGCGCTCCGGCGGCGAGCTCCGCCTGTCCCACCTTGCTGCCGAGGTGTCCAAGCTCGGCGCCGTCGAGATGGTCGCCCCCACTTACCCGGACAAGCCGTTCGAGGAGGTGCGCCACAACGAGAACTGGGTCGAGCGCCGCCACCCCAAGGGCGCGGGCTACGTCTGGTGGCACCGCGTGCTGGACCGGTTCGCGGGCTTCCCCGAGTGCAGCGCGCTGGTCTGCTCGCTGGCCTGCGCCGGGCACGAGTCGCTCGCCAAGGACGCCGACGAGGTGCGCCGCCGCGCCGACATCCTGATCCACGAACACGGCTTTCTGGCGCCCGTGGCGCCGTCCCGCGGCCGCCCGGACCAGCTCTTCGTGCTCGACGCGCACAACCTCGAGGCCGCGCTCGCGGTGGACATGTTCGGCAAGGGCCCGTGGGGTCGCTGGGCCGCCGCGCGCATCCGGCGACTCGAGGGGATGCTCGCCCGCGAGGCCGACGTGATCCTCGCCTGCAGCGACGAGGAGGCGGACGCCTTCGCCCGCTTCTACAGGCTGGACCGTTCGAAGTTCTTCCTCGCGCCGAACGGCGTGGACACGCGGCGCGTGCATCCGCCGCTTAGCGGCGAGGAGCGCGAGGAGCGCCGCGCGCGCCTCGGCCTCTCCCCCGCCGACGTCGGCGCCGTCTTCATCGGCAGCAAGCACCCGCCCAACGTCGAATCGGTCGAGTTCCTCGCGCGCCGCGTCGCGCCGGAGTTGCCCGGGGTGCGCTTCTTCATCGCCGGCAAGGTGTGCGAGGCGTTCGCCGCCGGCTCGACGCCGCCCAACATGCGGCTGCTGGGCCTCGTCGACGAGGAGACGAAGGACGACCTGCTGCGCGGCTGCGACGTGGCGCTGAACCCGATGTTTTCCGGCGCGGGGACGAACCTGAAGATGTTCGACTACTTCGCCTCGGGGCTGGCGGTGCTGACGACTCCGGTCGGCGCGCGCGGGATCGACTTGGCCCGGGGCCGCGACGCGGTGGTCGCGTCGGGGGGCGAGTTCGCCGCCGCGCTCCGCGCCCTTGCGGAGGACCCGGCGCGCCGCGCGCGCCTCTCCGCCGCGGGGCGCGACCTCGCCTGCGCGCGCTACGACTGGGCCGCCATCGGCGAGTCGCTCCGCGACCTCTACCGCCACAAGACCGCCCGCAAGGTGCTGGTCCTGAACGACTATCCGGTGCAGCCCGCGGACGCCGGCGGGCGCATCCGCATCGACGCGGTCGAGCGCGCCCTCGCCGCCGCCGGCGTGCCGGTGACGACGCTGACGCTCAGCACGGAGGAGTCCGCGCGCCGCGCCTTCCCCGGGCCGCGTCGCGAGGAGGTCAACATCCCGCGCTCGCTGCGCCACCGCTCGCTCGACCGTTTCCTCTCCGAGAGCTTCGGCCTCGGCGCGGACGACTGCTCGGCGCTGGTCGCGACGCGGCTTCTGACGCCGGAGTACACCGCCGCGCTGCGCCGCGAGCTGCCCCGCGCCGCCGTGGTGCTCTACTCGCACCCCTACCTCGCGGGGATGCGGCCGCTGGCGCCCGCAGGCACCGCGCAGGCCTACGACGCGCACAACATCGAGTGGGAGCTGAAGGAGCGCCTCTTCGGCGCCAAGGGCTGGATCGGGCGGCTGCTCGTCCGGCGCGTCAGGAAGGCGGAGGCCGCCCTCGCCCGCGAGTGCGCCGCGACGTACTGCGTGTCCGGCGAGACGCTTGACAGACTCAAGCAATTGGCGGGCGCGCCGCCGCGGGAGGCGCACGTCGCGCCGAACGGCGTCGATTGCGCCGCGAAGGACCCGGTGCCGCACGCGGAACGCCCCGCCCGCCGCGCCGAGGCGGGCCTCGGGCCCGAGCCGCTCGCGATCTTCCTCGGCAGCGGCCACCCGCCCAACGCCGAGGCGGCCCGCGCGATCGTCGAGCGCATCGCCCCCGCCATGCCCGAGGCCACGTTCCTCATCGTGGGCTCCGTCAACGGCTGGTTCTGGGGCCAGCCGCTGCCGGAGAACGTCGTGATGACCGGCGCGGTGGCGGGGCCGGTGAAGGACCGCCTGCTCGCGCTCGCGGACCTCGCGCTGAACCCGATGCGGACCGGCTCCGGCACGAGCCTCAAGCTCTTCGACTACCTCGCGTCCGGCCTGCCGGTGCTCTCGACGGAGATCGGCGCCCGCGGCCTCCGCGACGACGAGTTCGGCGCGGTCGCCCTCGCCGCGGAAGAGGACTTCCCCGCGCGCATGGCGGACCTCCTCGCGGACCGCACCCGCCTCGCCGCCATGTCGCAAGAAGGCATCCGCACCGCCCGCGAGCGCTACGACTGGAACGTCGCGCTGGCGCCGATGGTCGAGTCGCTGAAACGGCTGGGGGGATTCGACGGGTAGGGGCGGTGGGACCTCCAACACTTTCGCCCGACTAGCTGTTCGCCCTCAACCTGCTCCCGCGCGCCCACCCCCGCACTCCAAGGGTTCCCGGCGGCCCGTTCCCCAGGCTTCCCCGCAGATTCGAGCCGGACGCTCCACCAGATGATCACCGGCCATTGACGGGACCTTCTCCGGCCCAACTCCGGATCTCCGCCAACGCGTCCGCCTTGCCCCCGTTTTCAGGGTTCTCCCCCGAGCGCAGCCAGTTCCGTCCCCTCCTCAGCCCGGTCGTTCGGTCCAAAGCGGTAAGTCAGACGCGGCAGGGCCGGCGGCCAGGCACCCCCACAACCACTTCCCTTGACGGGATTGGACTCGCGGGCAGGCTATGCAAAGCTTGAAGTGCTGTGTGCGAGAAGCATGGTCTTGATTCGGACTGAAGGCGATGCGGACCTGCCCGTGGGGCAGGACGCTTGCGGCGGGGGCCCGCTAGTTGGTGGCAAGCCGGCTTGTTATCGCGCGCGCTCAGGGGGCTGGCTCCGATCTGGTGGCGGGAGCTGCTCGGCCTGCGCCTGGATATATGCTCCTCGCCATCAACGAGCAGTGGCCGGACGATCGCTTTGGAGTCCCGGATTCGCGGTCGAGAAGCGCCCCATCCCAACCTCCCCAGATTTCTAAAGCGGGGTAGGACCAAGGAGAACGTCATGAAGGAGCCGATTTCCAGCGAGTTTCTCTTGAGCTCGACGAAGCAATTCAGTCTTGGATCACTCGCGGAACAGTTTCACTTGGAACAGATATCCACCAAGACCACGCCGTGGATCGAGCAGGTCCGCGAGAAGTCCGAAGTATTCAAAGCGGTCCTAAACTTAGGTCTTACTGACTCGATCCACCATGCCCATCTCATCCTAGGGTGCGGCTATGCGCTGCACGGTGCAGTAGACTGTTGGCGCCAATGGGACGAGGCGGCCTCTATCGTTGAAGCTGATGTGTTGATGACCTTTGCGGTAGCCCCAGATGGTGAATCTGGCATTGGTTGCAGGGAGAAGGGAGTGGGCTTCTGCCTCGGGGTCAACCTCGCCTTGCGCCCTGCTTCCACGTTGCATTGGTTTGTGCGGCGCCTTCTCACGTTGAAGAAGGGAGTGCTTTCTACTAGATTGAACTATGACGCCCCTGTTGCGGTCATCTGGTTCCTCTGCTGGCTAGGCGCGAGGGAGCAAGGAGATGCAATCATGGAAGCGCATTGCGCTCCTCACCTTCTTGGGACTCCCTACGACAATGTGCGACTGGCATGGGATGACGATGCCAAGTTGGCTAAGGCAATCAGCCAAATGCTCTCTTACCACGTGCGCAATTCAAGTGCATTCTCGATGAAGGCCAACCAGTTCTGGGGCCTGGAGTCGTTCTTCCCGTTCGAGCTGATCGCCTTGATCTGCGTCCGCCGACGGATGGGTCTCACAACTCCGTCCGTCTCGCACTATTTGGTGGATGACAATCCGCTATTCGTGCTGCCGCCGACCGATTATGTTCCACCCTCGAAGGTTTTGAAGGAGCACTACGTCACTGTAGTGTTCGGGAAAGGGTTTCTCGACAAGGCATGCGCCGAGATCGAGAGCCACCCACTCACCCCATGGCCAACCCCTAAGGCACCGACAGGGGCAGAAATCCTCAAGATGGTCACCGCCAAGCGGGATGAGGAGGAGCTTCTCGACGAGGTGCTCAGCATTCCTCAACTGTTCCATCTCGATTGGAAGGAAGTTGTCGAGGCGGGTTTCGACGCGATCACTTCCGCTCTTCCTGACGGGCTGCCATTCGAGTGGGAGGAGCTGGGAGGCAATCGTTACAAGCTTGGCTTCGACGGCAGGTCGGAATTAGTGGAGGTGCGTCCGACTGAAGGCGATGAGGCTCTATGGGCGCTCGACGCCGTTGCTGCGGCGGAGCCTTTACTGAAGCCCGGGTTCGAGATCTTTGCGACCCGGGAATCGATGGAAGATGATGGCGTGACCTTTCTACTTATGGAAACCAAGTGGTGGGACACCTATCGCACCAAGAAGGGGAAGCACTTCGCGAAGACCTTCGCCCCGCTGTCGGAACTGCGCAAGAGGTCGGAGTAATCCCGCGGCGAGCTTGCGGATCGCTGACGCGGGGGTGCTCCGAACCAATCTTGCCGGAGTCGCCTGAGGCACCAACGGCACCCTTGGCTTTGCGCCCGTTCCCCCTCCGCGCTGCGGAGGACTCTTCGGGGTGCGGCGGCTTCTCCGCGCGGACTATGGTGGGGGTGGTTGGCGGGCAGCCCTCGCGCGCGGTCGCGATGCGCACGAACGGTTCGTGGAGGCTGTGCCCTCATGGCAGTGACGCATCACGGCCCCGTGCCGATAGCCTTTGCCCCGTGCGGGCGCGGGGCGCGCTCATGGCGCGAAGCAACATTCCGCGGAGCGCCGCGAGGAAGCTCCGCCCCGAACCGGAGACCCCTTGCCATGGCCAAACTATCCGTCGCCGACATCGATGTCCGCGGCAAGCGCGTGCTGCTGCGCTGCGACTTCAACGTGCCGCTCGATGGCGACCGCATCACGGACGATTCGCGCATTGTCGAAAGCCTCCCCACGATCCGCCACCTGATCCAGCATGGCGGCCGCGTGGTGATCGCGTCGCACCTCGGGCGCCCGGACGGCAAGCGCACGCCGGAGTTCAGCCTGGCGCCGGTCGCCAAGCGCCTGTCGGAGCTGCTCGGCAAGCAGGTGCCGCTCGCGAGCGACTGCGTGGGCCCGGAGGTCGAGGCGCAGGCCGCAGCGCTGAAGGACGGCGATGTGCTCCTGCTCGAGAACGTCCGCTTCCACAAGCAGGAGGACGAGAAGAAGAACAAGGAGACGAAGACCTTCAGCGAGGCGCGGCAGGAGTTTGCGAAGCGCATGGCGGCGCTCGGCGACGTGTACGTGAACGACGCCTTCGGCACCGCGCACCGCGACCACGTCTCGACGTGCGGCGTGGGGCACCTGCTGTCGCCGCGCGCGTGCGGCTTCCTGATCCAGAAGGAACTGAAGTACCTCAAGGAGGCGCTCGAGGCGCCGAAGCGGCCGCTCCTCGCGATCATCGGCGGCGCCAAGGTATCGACCAAGGTGCCCGTGATCGAGTCGCTGCTCGACAAGGTCGACACGCTCTATATCGGCGGCGGCATGACGTACACCTTCGCCAAGGCGATGGGCTACGAGATCGGCAAGTCGCTCTTCGAAGCGGAGGCGTTCGAGACCGCGCAGAAGCTGCTGGACCTGTTCCGCTCGGGCACGCGCCGCGCCCGCATCGTGTTCCCGACCGACGCGCTGGTGGCGGACAAGTTCTCCGAGGACGCCAACACGCAGTACGTCGATTTGGACAAGATCCCCGCCGACATGGAGGCCGTGGACATCGGCCCGAAGTCGATCGCGGACCTGAAGCGCATCATCGGCGAGTCTCAGACGGTCGTCTGGAACGGCCCCGTGGGCGTGTTCGAAATCGCGAAGTTCGCCGCCGGCACGAAGGCGATCGCGGAGGCGATGGCCGCCGCGCAGGGCCGCATCACCATCGTCGGCGGCGGCGACACCGCGTCGGCGATCCGCCAGTTCGGCTTCGACGAGAAGGTGTCGCACGTCTCGACCGGCGGCGGCGCGAGCCTCGAGTTCCTCGAAGGCAAGAAGCTCCCCGGCATCGAGGTGCTGGACGAGGCGTAACTGCTGATCGGGGTTTGCCCGGCCCGCCACGCAGCGGGCCGGGCAAACCGGATTTCGGGGAGGACCGTCTGCTTGCAGCAGAGTTCAACGTTCATCCAAGGATTTGCCGATGCGCACTAGACTGATTGTGGCCACGGTTTTTACCGCCCTCGCAGCCGCCCATGCGGCTGCCGCGATTCACGAGTTCAAGTTCAACGGTTCCGGTGGAAATCCACACGCCTCCGCGGAGGTGCGGATCGTGGGCGTGCGGTCGTGGGAGACGAAGCATTCGGCCTCTTGGGAAGTGCTGTATGAAGGATGGCTGGACGAGACCGGAGTCTTGCGGATCGACGACTCGGTCTGGCGCGAGAAGGGCTTCTATACCGGCCTGAAGGGCGAGGAGTCGCTCGCCCCGGGTGCGGAACAGAAGGGATTGATCTCGGTCGATGTGCGGTTCCCCGGTGACGGGCCGCGTGTCTGGCAGCGCGTCGCCGGGCAACACGCGGTCGATGCCGAGGGGTTCCGTCTCTCGAACCCGGCAGCCGGCTTGGAGGACACGGTGTCCTTCAAGGTGCGCTTCGCCCCCGAGGAGGGTGGCGCACCGCTCGGCACGGTGGTGTTCGCCGCCCAAGTCTACCGCACGAGCGGCAACCAGAACCACTCGAGCCGGAACTCTAACCCAGCATCGCTGCTCCTCGTCGTCGAGGATGGGCTCGCGCACTTCACGGTGCCGAAGTCCGACTTCCCCCCGGGCGCGAAGGAAGGCGGGGAGGAACTGGTCCATGAGCTCGGGGTCCGCGCGCTCGAAGGCGGTGGAGATCGCACCTCCGGGCAGGTGGGACTTGATCTGAAGCCTGGCGAAGAGAAGGTGATCACGCTCTCCGAGCCCTGATCCGCCACGCTTCCGGCAACGACAATCCCCGCCTTGGCGCGCTGCCAAGGCGGGGATCGTTGTTTCCGGGGGGCGCCGTTTGGGCGCGGTTACGGCATCAGCGTGGTCGGCACCAGCTCGCGCATGTTGACCGAGCGCAAGTAAAGCGTCGCCGAACGGTTGTCCGTTTCGGAGAAGCCGGTGAGGTCGAAGGCGACGCGCATGCCTTGGCGGGCGACTTCGTCGTTCGAGGGCCGGTAGTAGAACCGGTACACCTTGCCGGAGAGGTCCGTGGGCATCTGGTTCGAGTTGGCGTCGAGGCCGGCGAAGACCGCGACGGACGCCTCCTCGCCAGTGCCGCTCATGGCACGCAGGCGGAAGTCGGGCACCTTCAGCGGGTCGGCTTCGTCGCTGGCGATGACTGCTTCGATCTCATAAACTCGGTCGGCGCGCAGTTCCGTCGAGAAGGCGCCATCCCCATCGACGAACGGAACAAGGTCCGACTCCCAGTAGCCGAAGACGTTTTCCTTGCCGCCGGGGCTCAAGGCGAGGCCGTGGGCCGTGACGTTGAAGAGCGGCGACTCGTGCACATCGGTTACGCCCTGCCGCCAGCTGGTGCCGATGTCGTAGGAGGCGGTCGCCAGCGCGGCGGTGCGCCCGGAGAGGAACGTGGAGCTGGAGCCGGTCTGGAGGTTCTGGTAGAGGAAGAGCGGATTGGTGCGGCGGAAGAAGGGACGGTTCCCGAACCCGGAAACCGTGGCTTCTTGGATGAGCGTGGCATTCGCGTCGCCCGTCGACGGATTCACATTGGTGTCCGAGAAAAGCGCGCGGTAGTCGCGGAGCGAAATGTCCGGGTAGCGGTGGCGGATGAGCGCGGCCGCGGCGCCAAGGTGGGCGGTCGCGGCGGATGGCCCTTCGAAGTAGAAGGGGTCGAGCGCGGTACCCAAGAGGTTGGTGGTTGCCGTGCTCACACGGGTGTATCCCACGACCGTGGGGACGTCCTGGGCGGTGAACCACTTGACGTAGCCGTTGCGGTCGGCCTGCCCCGGGCCCGGGTCCAGACCCGGCATCGCATCATCGGGAACACTGGTGCCGTTCGCGAAGGCGGCCACCTCGCCCACGGAGATGACCGGCGGCAAGGCGTCCGCATTGTTCAGCGCGATCCCGTGCGTGAGGTGATTGGTGTCGATGATCGAGCCTTGCAGGATCAACACGGTGAACAGCAGGGGCGAGTTGTCGTTCTGGTCCTTCTTGCGGATCGCGAGTCCGCCCAGGAACGTGCCGGGGACGGTGGGGGCGTAGAAGATCCTCTCGATGGGCAGGCCGAACCCGTTCTGGAACGCGGTGGACTGCGCCGCCGGAAGGTCCAAGCTATAGCCCGGCGCGCTGGTGAGGTAGAGGTCCAGGTCGCGAGTCGCGCGCGGCGCCGCGTCGTCCCAAACATCGTCCCAAATGATGAGCAGTTCCACCTGTCCGGAGGTGGCATCGGGACGGATGAGGAGGAGTTGGTCCTCGGGGGAGCCCTCGGTTGCGAAGTTGTGCAGCTTCAGGCCGGAGGTCGCCGTGCTGGGCCGGAAGTAGTCCACCACGTAGGCGGGGAAGCGGCCCGGGCGCGTCGCCGGCAGGCTCGTCAAGGAGTCCACCGAATTGGCGACCGGAGGGGTGACGCCGCCGGCGGAGGCGAACACCGCCTTGGGGCGGTCCTGCCGGATGCGCTGGCCGTCGAACCACTGGCGGCCGCTAGCGATCGCCTCGAGCGTCTGCGAGACGGTGCTGCTTCCATCGAAGCGTCCGGCGTCGGGGAACACGAGGTTCTCGATCAGGATGTCGATGCCGCGGTTCGCCAGCTCGCGGCGGGCGGCCTCGAGTTCGAGGTCCGTGCGCGCGCCGCCGAAGAAGGCGCGGACTCCCGGGGCGACATCGAAGAGGACCTCCAGCATCGCCGCTCCCTCGGGATAGGCGGTCTGCGGCAGCCCGTAGGTCGCTTCCTGATCCAAAACGTGCGCCGAAAAGGAGCCCGGGAAAATCTCCACGGCGCCGAAGAAGCGGTTCACGGGGGGCTGGGAGCCGAAGGTTTCCTCGTAGCCCGGGATTTCCCCTGTGTCGACGAGGACGTTGGTGTCGGCATCCAAGGGTTGCGACTCGAAGAGCCCCTGCGAGATGACGCCGACCCGGACGCCGGACCCGTTGAAGTTCTCCAACGACCGGACAATGTTCGTCCCTTGGAACAGGTCGCCCTGAGAGCGCACTTCGCCACTGGTGGGAACACCGTAGCTGGGACGCCGGATCGAGCGGACCGCGTCTAGTTCCGCGAGCTTGCGCAGACCGTCGAGTTTCACCCATCCCTGCACCAGATGCCGCTTCGCCGAAACGAGTTCGACTTCGAGTCCGGCCTGCTCCAGCGCCGCGAGCGTTTCAGAGCCCGGGTCCTCGACGGAGACGTACACCTGGATCTGTTCCGCGGCATCACCGCGGAGGAGGAAGGAGGGTCGACCATAAGCCGCGGCGTGGCGGTTCGCCATCGCCGCGCGGGCGTCGCCGTCCTGCGCCATCGCGGCGTCGCGGACAGCCCGGAGGTCTTGGGCGATCTTGCCCTCGGCACCGGCGGCGGCGGCGCGTGCCGCGGAGTCGAGGGAGGCGCCGCCGGTGGCGAGGCGAGCCTCCGTTGGGGGCGCCGCCGCGGCGCTGCCGACGGTCGCGATGACGGCCATGGCCGCGAACGCGCGGAGTCCGCGGGTGGGCTTGCGTGTCGTTGTGCTCATTCCATCAGCTCCCAATCCTGAACCGAAGTGATCGGATTCGAGTTGCCGGCGAGCGACACGGTGAAGGCGCCCGAGGGGGCGTTCGCCGTTTCGCCGTCGGGGTTGAACACTCGGACCGTCCGCGCGCCGGGCTGGGCCGATGCCGCGATCCGGATCTTGACTTCCATTTCCGTCGATGAGCGGACGATCGGCTGCGACAAGAGCGTGATGCCGTCGCCGAAGGTGGCCTGCGCGCCCGTCTTGAAGTTGCGGCCGTAGAGTGTCACGATCCGTTCGACGCCTTGCGGCGCGTAGCCCGGGTTCGCGACGTACACGTCGAGGACCGGCGTGACAACCGTCACGACGGGGCCGGAGGGGGCCACGTTGGCGTTCTGCGGCGTGTTGTTGCCGGTGCCGACGAGGCGGTTCAGATAGACGTAGTCGAGCCCGCCGATCGTATCGAGGCCGAAGCTGCGCCCCGCCTGGCCGACGTAGATGTCGAGGTCGCCGTCGCCGTCCATGTCGAAGAGCGCGACCGCCCGCGGGTTGCCATGCGGTCCAGAGGTGTTGTTCGGGAAGAGGGTCGTCACCGGCGGCGGGACCTCGGTCGTGGAGACTGCGTTGAAGGACGCGACGCCCTGCTGCTGCTCGTTGTGGAAGAAGACCACATTGCCCGCCACTTCGTTGTCGTTCGCGGCGGTCGCGATGTCCAGCCAGCCGTCGCGATCGACGTCGCCGAGTCGCGCGTCGAAGTACGTGGGCGCCGGGTCGCCGGTGACTGTCGGGAGTACGCCGGTGGAGAGTTGGAAGCGGCCGGTTCCGTCGTTCGCCATGTACGCGACAAGTCCTTCGTCACCGAAGAACGCGAGGTCCCAGACGCCTTCGAAGGCGCTGTTGTTGTTGAGGTCCAGATAGCGCTGGTTGCGCTGCGTCACCACGGTGCGGAGCGGGCTGGCCGGATCGGCCTGCACCTCGGTCACTCGGATCGAGGTCTGCCGTGCGCGGACCTGCGCGCTGGGGAAGTCCTCCGCGCGGATCGCCGCCACCATCGTGTTGAAGTTGAGCGACTCCGTTTCCGTGACGACGCCGTCGCCGTCGAGGTCTTCGGGGAGGTCGCCGTTGCGTCCGAAGTCGCCCGGCACGACGCGCTGGAAGGCGCCGGAGAGCTCAGGGAACTGGGTCCGGTTGGCGCGGGTGAAGTGTCCGGCGTTCATCGGATCGTTCAGGTACAGCTCGCAGGTGGTCACGAGGCTGGCGCCGGGCGCGCCCGTGGCTGTCCGGTTCACCACCACGATATCGAGGTAGCCGTCGCCGTTCACGTCGACGAAGGCCGCGTCCACCGTGTCGTCCGGCTGCATTTGGTCGACGCCGCCGATGTTGACGAGCGGGAGCCGGGTGAGGGCTTCCTCCGTGAACAAGAGCGTTTCCGGCTGGTTCGGCGTGAGGTTGTTCACGTAAAGAGCGTCCGGGGCACCGAAGTCCGTGATGCCGTTCGCGAAGTAGGCGTCGAGGTCGCCGTCGTTGTCGATGTCGCCGACGACTACCTCATTGGTGAAGCGCTGGGGCGACGTGCCGCCGAGGAAGGGAAGCAGGAAGGAGTACTCCTCGAAGGCGCCGTGGCCGAGGAGCGACCCGCCATCGATCAGGGCGGCGGGGAAACCGTCTGCGCCGGGGGTTGCCTGGCGGACGCGGCGTTCGAAGACCTGCTGCGGGGCCAGGGAGTTGATTTCGATCGGAGTGGCGCCGGAGAGCGTGGTCTCTCGGGCGTTGATGTTCTTGTGGAACTGGGCCGGGCCGCCGAAGACACCCAGCAGCACGTCCGGGTCGCCGTCGTTGTCGAAGTCCGCCGCCGCCGCGGAGGAGAAGAGCTGGGGCGTGGAGTTCAGGGAGAGCGAACCGGAGATCGACTGGCGGAGGCGGGGCGCCGGCCAGCCGGTCCCGGCGGGCACGAAGCGCTTGTCCGAAGAGATTTGCGGGACACCCGTGTTTTTCAAAATATACGCGTAGTCGCCGCGGTCGGCGAGTTCCTTGCCGCCAGCGACCAGAATGTCGAGGCGCCCGTCGCGGTCGATATCGAGCTCGACAGCGGCGGAGGTGCTGCCCGCCGGAGAGGCGTTCGGGACGCCGAGTTGGCTGACCGCGCCGTTGAACCCGCGCGCGATGGTCGTTGGCGTTGCGTCGTAGAACATCTGCGCGTCGGTGGAACTACGTCCGAAAACCGGCCGGATCGACGGGCTGTAAAGGTTGTTGGTGAGCAACCTTGGCTGGCCACCGGAGACCGTGACGAACGCGTCGAAATCGCCGTCGCTGTCCACGTCCACCAGATCCACGTCCGAGCCGTTCACCCTTCCGCTGAAGCTGAGGTTGATGGCTGAGGTGAGGAAGAGGTTGTCATCGGAGCCTTGCGAGTTGTTACTCCGGATCAGGCTGATGACGCCGCCGGCGGTGGACTGGCCATTGATCGAGGCGCCTTCCGGGGCATCGCTGACGAACACGAAGTCCGGACCGCCGTCGCGGTCGAGGTCCGCCATGGCGATGGCGCGGCCGCGGCCCTCGGGGGTTGTTTCGTTGTTGTTCGCAATCGCGGGGCGCCGTTGCGTCAGAACCGTGTAGAAGTTGTCGTTCGCGTCGTAGGTCTGTCCGTCGCCGCCCGTGAGAAAGGCCTGGTCGAAGCCGCCGAGGATCGTCCCGGTCTGTTGCCGGCTGATGAGGGCCAAGTCGTCATTGACGATGGGGAAGCCGTTCGCTTCGCGGAACCGCTCGTAGATGTAGAGACCTTCGTTATCGGTGATGGTGACGATCGTCACGCTGCCGGAGCCGCGCAAGTCCGCGGCCGCGGCGCCGAGCGCGAACTCGAAGGAGGTGGGAACCTCGTTCAAGTCGAAGGTCCGGGCATCCGGGGTCTGGACGTCGCCCACCAAGCCGTCGGGGATGCCGAAGAGCAGCGGGGTGCCCTGAGCCGAGATGAAGTCGTTCTCCGTGCCGCCGAAGACAGTGCTGATGGGGCCTACGCCGTAGTTGGCCATGAAGTAGACGCCATCCGGCACACCGTCGCCGGCCGCGCCACCGATGGTGGTGTTCGGGAACGAAAGCAGGTCGTCATCGGCCTGGGAGAAGTCGAGGTTGGCCAGCAGCACCTTCAAACCATCGCGGTTCGTGATCTGCTGTTTGGTGCCGCCGGTGCGACGGTTCACGACGAAGAAGTCCGGGGCGTAGCTGCCGGACTGCCCGGTGAGGCCGGTTCCGCTCAGTCCCCAGGAGTAGGGGCTGATCGGCGCGGCGACGACCGCAGTTGTGGTCGAGACCTCGAACTCGGACTCGGCTTCCACAACTACGGGCGGGGGCGCGAGGTCGGGCGTCACAGGCGGGACCCGGTCCTGATCCACACCTTGGCCACCGAAGACACCGTCGAGGCCGAGGGTCTCGTCGCGGAACCAAAACGCGTTGTAGGCGCGCTCGTACGGGTCCGTCGCGATCGGATTGCGGTTGAACACCTGCGAAGCGAGCGACGGGTACCGAGTGGCGAAGTAGAGGAAGGCGTCCGGCGTCCCGGGGGGGAGCGGCTGGAAGCTGTCGTCCACCAGTTCGTTGCGCCGGTTGATGAGAAGGCGCTCGCTGCCGACCAGCGTGCTTGAGACGAATCCGTTGAGGGTGATCAGACCGGCGGGAAGGATGCCCTGGAAGTCGGGGACACCTGGTTCGAAGTCCTCCACGGTCACCGAGTCGCCGAGGTCGAGCGGGGCGAAGTTGCTGATCGAACCGACGAGGAGGTCCATGTCGCCGTCGCCGTCCACGTCCGCGGCGTTGCCGGTCGTGTCGATCATGTTGCCTTCGGAGGAGCCGCCGACAACCGGCTGGATGGCGCGGGCGGTTGGATCGACGACGCCAAGGGCGGTGTTCAGCACGCCCGGGTTGGCCACGCCGGTGACTTCGATGAAGAAGCCGTCGCCGACGCTATCGGTGTCCGCGTCGGGGTTGATGCGCTCGTCGTCCGCGTCGATGTTGAGCAGGATCCGCATGGGGGAGCCGCCGGCGATCTGGCCGCCCTGCGCCACCGCGCGGTTGATGAAGGCGATATCGAGGTCGCCGTCGTTGTCGAGGTCGAAGAGGACCGGTGTGGAAGTGATGTCCTGGACCAGCGGCAGGCGGTCGTCGAAGTTGCCGACGATGCCGTCGATGCCGAACGTCAGTTCTTCGTAGTAGCCGGGGCGCGATTCGCCTTCGTTGATGAAGATGCGGTTCATCAGGCCCGTGCCGCTGCCGCCGGGGTTGCCGGAGATCGCCATCACGATGTCGGGGTAGCCGTCGCCGTTCAGGTCGCCGGCGGCGGAACCGAAGCCGAAGAGGTCGCTGGCGGGGAACTGCTGCGCGCTTTCGCGGGTTTCCGTCGCGGGGGAAACGTCCGTCAGGATGAAGACGCCGGGCGTGCAGGCGTCGCCGACACCATCGCCGTCGAAGTCGCCCTGATCGGCGTTCGGGGTGTCGGGGCAGTTGTCGGAGCCGTCGCCGACGCCGTCACCGTCGCGGTCGCCGTCGCAGATGTCGCCGACGCCGTCGCCGTCCAGATCCGCTTGATCGGGGTTGGAGTCGAACGGGCAGTTGTCGATGTCGTCCGGGATGCCGTCGCCGTCGCGGTCCGTGTCGCAGGCGTCGCCGATGCCGTTGCCGTCGGCGTCCTCCTGGCCCGGATTGAAGATGTCGGGGCAGTTGTCGAGGTTGTTGTCGATCCCGTCGCCGTCGCGGTCGTCGTCGCAGACGTCGCCAAGGCCATCGAAGTCCGAATCGGCTTGGTCTTGGTTGGGCGTGTCGGGGCAGTTGTCGAAGGCGTCGAGCACGCCGTCGGCGTCGCGGTCGCCCGCGCAGATGTCTCCGATGCCGTCTCCGTCCACGTCCGCTTGGTCCGTGTTGGGCGTGTAGGGGCAGTTGTCGGCGTCGTTGCCGACACCGTCGCCGTCGAAGTCCTCGTTGAAGATGACGCTGGGGCGAACGTTGTCGTTCGTGATGATGTTGACGCCCGAGATCACCTCGCCTTCGACCGGGATCGCGTAGGCGCGCTGCGGGTCGTCGGAGTAGATCGCGGTAGGCGTCTGGCGGATGTAGCCGTTTTCCACCCGCGCCAAGTCGCCCTGGAGGCCGGTGACGTTGTCGTAGAGGTACTCTGCGGTGAAGAGCTGCTCGATCGCGACCGAGTTGCCCGGGTCGGCCGTGCGCGGCTTGAACTGCACGATGACGCTTGTGTCGCGGATCACCGAGAAGCTGTCGGCGAACAGGCGACCGCCGGGAACGTAGTCCCAGATGCCTTGGAGGCGAGCCTCGTCGGCGTCGGCCACGATGACGCGGCTGGGTACCGTGAGGGAGGGGACGCGTTCGTCGTTGAGGATCAGCGAGGCCTGGTGCGTCGGCGCGTCGATCGTGTTCGCCCAGGAGACCGCGCGGGGGATCGCGCCCTCGCCCTCTTCGCCGAAGCCGATGCATTCCTCCACGATCGTTCCGCCGACGTTGATGGCGGGCCGGTCGATCGTGTAGGCGGCGTCGTACATCTGGGCGAAGCCCATGGAAAGCGGGAATGCGGTCTGGTTCTCGAAGGTCCACGTCTGCCGGATCACGCGCGGGACTTCGATGTCGAGCGCCGGGAGGCGGATGATCTCGAAGCGCTGCGTCGCGAAGACGACGCCCGCGGGCGCGGGGATCGCGAAGACCAGCTCGTAGATGTCGAAGGTCTCGTTGTTGATCGTGAGCGAGTCGAAGAAGTTGCCGACCTGGAAGCCGCGCGAATCGACGTCGGTGACCCGCCCGTCCACGTCGACGAAGCGGAAGACCGTGTAGTTCTGCGCCGCGTTCTCGAGGAGAGCGGGTCCGTCGCTGAACGAATAGGTGAACCGGGAGTCGGGGTTGAAGAAGGTTTCCGTCTCATTCGTCACCGGGTCGGTGACGGTGAAGATCGAGAAGCCGATCTGCATTTCGACGTATTCGCTGCGGATCGTGACGTTCGACTCGTCCTCCGTGGAGGCGCGGCCATCGCCGGGGATCGGGGCGGAGGGATCGACGCCGCCGAAGAACTCGGTCGGGAAGGTCGGCACGAAGACATCGGAGTTGGTGTCGAAGTCGTAGCCGAACTCGAGCGGGTCGGCGAGGAAGTACCAGTCGCCGGGTTCGAGCGCGTGGATCGCGTAGTCGCCCTTGTTGATGACGCCTTCCGGGATGTTGAAGGAGTCCTGGTCGGTGCCGGAGAACTCGCGGACGCGGAGGTCGCGGCCCGTCAGGACCATCGCTTCCATCTGGATCGGGCCGACGTTCGGCTCTTCGAGGTTGCCAAAGCGGTCGACTTCCGCGGCGACCGTGTCGAGGTCGATGAAGCCGTCGGTGCGCTGGCGCCCGGCGTAGACGGCGCCGAGGTTGATGCCGGCCTCGGCGAAGAAGCCGAAGAACTGGTCGTATGCGCCGCCTTGGTAGAGGTTTCCGCGGACGCCGGGCTGCTCCTCGTAGTCGTCCGGGTAGGCCTGCGCGAGGGCGATCTCGTCGTCGAGCAGGAGCGTGCGGCGCTCGTAGGGGTTCGTGGCGAACTCGCCCAGCTCGTCGTCCAGGAGGATGAAGAAGTTCGAAAGCGAGGCGTTGAAGAGGTGAGACGGGGCGAGGCCCGCCATCTGGCCCGTGGCCTCCGTGAGGAGCGCCTCGAAGTCGCGCGTGCCGAGCGTGTCCTGCAGGTCGAGCCCGAGCTGGTCGAGGTCGGCGGCGTTCTCCGGGTAGAGATTGAAGTTGCTGGCCTGAGTGTTGAACGCCACGTCGGCGTCGACGATTTCGCCGGCCTTGTACTTCTTCAGCGGAAGCACCGCGTCGATGGAGGGCTCGATGCCGAGGCCGAGGCCGATGGAGCCAGAGCCGATTTCGGTGATGAAGAGCCCGTCGCCGGTGATGTCGGAGCCGTTCGCTGCGGGATCGAAGTCCTGCGTGAAGTAGAACAGGTACGTTTCGAATCCGGTGCCGTCGGCGGGAACGACGTTCGGGTCGCGAAAGGTGATGAGGTTCACGCCGTCGGCGCGGACGTCCTCTGCGAAGGTTAGCTGGGGGTCGGGCTTCGGAGCGAATTCGGAGCTGATCGGCGTGCCGGAGAACTTGAAGCTGCTATGGGGCACGTCGTTCCAGCGCGAGAGGGCGCGGGCCGTCGCGCCGATGATCTCCTGGTCGGAGACCGACTGCCCAGCGTCCTGCGTCAGGAACGGGTCGACGATCGTGTCGAAGGCCGGCTTGTAGAGGTACACGAGGAGCGGGTTCTTCGCCTCCCACTGGAGCGGGGTCGCGAGGAAGAAGTTGTCGGAGGGAGTGCCGGGATCGCCCTCGATCCGGACGGAAACGTGGATCGAATCGGCGGCGTGTGCGGCGCCGGCGATGCCCGCGCAGACCGCCAGAGCGGTTAGCAGGCGGCGCGTCGTGCGGAGTGTTCGCTTCATCAGTTGTTCTCCCCGTCCGTCTTCTTGATCGGCTCCGCCGGCTTGCCGGGGAGGATATCGAGGCCTTCAAGCTTGGTGCGGCCCTGCATCGCGTCGGCGGCGGGGGGCGCGGCGGCGGCGCGCTTGGCTTCCGCCTCCGCCTGCGCCGCGCGGATCTTGCCGCGGTACTCGGCGCGCTCTTCCTCGGTCATGTAGGCGATGGCCGGAAGCGGGTCGAAGTAGCGGGCCAGCTTCGCCTCCGCGCTGCGCGCGGGCACATGGAACTCGCCGCGGATGCCCGCGATGGCGGTGGGCTTCGCGCGGGAGGCGCGCAGCGATTCCGACTCCGCCACGAGGCGGCGGATCTCGTCGCGGAACTCCGCGTAGGGAACCGGCGCCTTGTCGAGGTCGCGGCGCGATCCGGCCATGGCGCGGGCCACGGTGGCGGTCGACTCGAGCGCGGAGAAGCTGCCGCGCGCGGTCCCGGCCGCCTCGACCGAGTCGTATCCGAGGAGGAACTTGCCCTGGAAGCCGCCGACGAGTTGCGGAGAGGTGACCGTCGCGGACTCCGTGTTGTACTTCGCCTGCTCCTCCGCCGGAAGGCGGCGCAGCGGGTAGCTGAGGAAGAGCACCGCCTCGTCGCCCTCGCGAATGTTCAGCGAGTTGTTCGCGAGGAGCCCGAGCACCTTCACCTCGCCGCCGACGTAGTGGACCTCGGCTTTGCCGGAAAGCTCGCCCTTGAAGGATTCGAGGATCGAGAGGTCGGCGCGCGTGTAGATGCGTCCGTCCTGGGCGTAGGGCTCGGAGGACTCGACGCGGACCGTGTGGATCTCATCGGCGACGGCGGCGAGTTGCTCGAGCGTCATCGGCACCACGGAGGCACCGGCGGACGCCACGGCTAGGAGCGAGGCGGCGAGGGCCGCCAGCGCGCGGGGCTTGGAGTTACTCTTCGTTGAAAACAACGTCGGGCTCCATTTGCTTCTGGAATCGGTAGATGTTCCCGGCACTGGTGGTGCCGTTCGACGGATCGTATGCGACGGACCAACCGCGGTCGGAGGAGCCGAGCGGGCTGGTGGGGTAGTTGCCCCATCGGCCGGGGGCGCCGAAGCGCTGGTCCGGTCCGAGCGAAAAGAGCGTGTAGCCTTCCATTTTAACGGGAACGCCGGCGCGGAGCCTATTGATGCGCAGCGCGTGGATCGACGAGCGCGGATCGGTGGTTCGCTCCGGAGAGTAAAGCGGCGCCCAGTAGTCCACGACGTTGTCCTCGGGGCCGAAATTCGTGCCGGGGGTCGCGGGCGTGCTTGGCAGTGGCAGCTTCTTGAACACGTCTACGGGGATCGACGACAGGTAGGAAACCGGAGTGGTGAGCAGCCGGACGTCCTCGCCTAGCCAGTAAACGTCGCCGATTTCCGGCACGCTGCCGCCGCCGGCGAAGGTGCGGCGCGGCGGGTAGCCCTGGGCGTCGACGGCGTAAGCCTCCACCCCGGTGGCCATGGTGCGCATGTCCGCGAGCATCCGGGAGACCTTCGAGCGGGTCTGCGCTTCGAGGAAGTTCGGGACGGCGATGGCGGAGAGGATCGCGATGATGCTCACGACCACGAGAAGCTCGATGAGCGAAAACCCGAAGCCACGGCGCCGCCGTGCCACTGAGCCGACGAGTCGGCTTCGAAGCCTCTGGTAACTCCGTCCCACGGGGTTCTCCTTCAGAGTTATGCGCTCACGGTATGAGCGGTTCCAAGCGCCGAACCGGTCAAGGACAAAGCCCCCCGCCGGCGAAGGGGCGGGCAACGCGGCCCGGGGAGCGGGTGGCGGCGCGGACAACTTCCGCGAGGGAGGCAAGAAATGGGTGGACGGGGGGGACCCGCGCCATTAGCTTGCGGAATTGTTCAGGGTTTGAGGCTATTCCGCCCGTGCCGCGGTTGGGGGACCGCAAGCGGGCGCTGGATTACGACACCTATGGGGTTCAAGGACTTCCTCAAGAAGCTCGGCGAAGCAGGCCAGGAGCTGACGCGCGACGCGAAAAAGGACGCCCCCCCAGCGGATCCGATGTCGTCCCGCGCCGGCCTTCCTCCGCCACCGCCCGCGCGGCCCGATCCGCAAGGCGTGCCCCCGTCCGGTGCGAACCGCGCCGTTCCTCCATCGCAGCTCCCTCCGTCGGCGCTGCCCCCCATGGCGGGCGCTCGGGGGGGTGACGGCATTCCGGGCCTCAAGGAGCGCCGCTCGGGCGACGCCCCCGATCCGCTGAACGTGAACTCCGTGGACGACAGCGTGTACTCGATGCGCGCCAGCCTCGTTTCGGAGGTCGAGGAACGGTACGGCCGGTTCGGCCCGCGCGTTTCGTCGTACATGCTGACGCACCTGATGATGCCGAACGGGCTGGCGATGCTGCTCCAGAAGCTGGGGCTCAAGTCGAAGGGCTACGAGGCCGGGGACCGGGAACAGGTCGAGCACTGGATCCAGCGCAGCGGCGCCGACGCCTTCTGCGTTGCGGTCGGAATCAGCGGAAAGGCGTCCGGAGCGCCGAGGCCGGCGGCGGAGGACTCGTCGCAAGATCCCCGCGTCCGCGTGCGCCCGACCGCGGACCCCGGCTCGCGTTCGAGCTCTTCGATCCCGCGGCCCGGCGTCTATTCCGCCGACGCGCCGACCTCCTCCGCTTCGCTGCCGCGTCCGGTCCCGCCCCCCCCGCCCGCGGACCGGGGCTCGGGCCCGAAGCAGATGGAGCGCGTGCCGTCCAGCTCTTCGCAGGGCGTTCCCCGGGACGCGCCCTCCGGCCCCGTGCGGAGCGGCACGCCGCTCCCGGCACGGCCCCAGCACCCGGCCGTGACGCCTCCATCGAGCCATCACGGCAAGGCGGCGGGGAAGCTCCCGATGTCGGACGTCGGGCGCTTCGGTGCGGACGCGCTGAAGCCCGTGGCACTTCCCGCCGCGGCCCCCCCGCCGGCCGCGGAGGAGTCTCCCGCGCCGGAGCCAGCCGCGCCGCCGCCCGCTGCGCCACCGCCGGTCCGCAACCAGATGCCCGCGTCTCTTGAAACCACGCCCCTTCCTATCCCGGACCCCGTCCCGGAGCCTCCCTCCCAAGCGGGCGACCTCCTGAATCAATGGCTCGAGGAGAGCTCGCGACGCCTGCGCGGAGGTTGATCGGGGCGGATAGCGGCGCAGGGCCCCACGCACGTTGCCGGCCGGTTTCGTCCGGGTGGGCGCGGGATCGTATTGACAGCGCCGGAGAGCCGCGCGAAAAATAACGCGCCACGGGGAGAGGTGTCCACGAGGCGCCCGCGCGGCGGGCCCGGATGTTGCCTCTCCCCCGGCTAAGCGCCATCGGGCCAAGGGGCCGCCTCCCCGGCTGGCGAAACCCGCGGGCCGACCCAGCCGCGACCATCCCGATCCATTCCCGGAGCGACATCCCCCATGGGCAACGCAGCAACGCAAGAGCGCCGCGTCTATCTTGACAACCACTCGACCACGCCGATGGACCCCCGCGTCCTCGAGGCGATGGCGCCCTACTTCACCGAGCACTACGGCAACGCCGCCTCGCGCAACCACATGTTCGGTTGGGAAGCGGAGGAAGCGGTCGAAAACGCACGCGCCTCCATCGCCAAGGCGATTGGCGCCGACCCCAAGGAGATCGTCTTCACCTCCGGCGCGACCGAGTCGAACAACCTGGCGATCAAGGGCATCGCCGAGATGTACGCCGAGAAGGGGAACCACATCATCACCGCGGTCACCGAGCACAAGGCGGTGCTCGACGCCTGCAAGCGCCTCGAGAAGCAGGGCTGCACGGTGACCTACCTCCCGGTGCTCCCCTCCGGCCTGGTCGATCTGGACCAGCTCCGGGCCGCGATCACGGAGAAGACGATCCTTGTGACGATCATGACGGCGAACAACGAGATCGGCGTCGTCCAGCCGATCAAGGAGATCGCCGCGATCTGCGCGGAGCGCGGCATCCTCCTGCACACCGACGCGGTGCAGGCCATCGGCAAGATCCCCTTCGACGTGAACGAGCTCGGCGTGCACCTGGCCAGCTTCACCGCGCACAAGATGTACGGGCCCAAGGGTGTCGGCGCGCTCTACGTCCGGCGCCGCAAACCGCGCGTGCGCGTCGCGCCGATCCTGGACGGCGGCGGCCACGAGCGCGGCATGCGCTCCGGCACGCTCAACGTCCCGGGCATCGTGGGCTTCGCGAAGGCGCTCGAAATCTGCATCGCCGAGATGCCCGAGGAGTCGAAGCGCCTGGCGGGGATGCGCGACCACCTGCGGAAGCGCCTCCTCGGCGAAATCACGCACACCTACGAGAACGGCACGCCGGAAAGCAAGCTGCCCCATTCGCTCAACGTCAGCTTCGAGTTCGTCGAGGGCGAGTCGCTCCTGATGGGCATCAGCGATGTGGCGGTGTCCTCGGGGAGCGCCTGCACCAGCGCGAGCCTCGAGCCCTCCTACGTCCTGAAGAGCCTCGGCCTCGGCGACGAGTTGGCGCACAGCTCGATCCGCTTCGGCCTCGGGCGCTTCACGAAGCTCGAGGAGGTGGACTACGTGGCCGACAAGCTGGTCGCGGTGGTCGGCAAGCTCCGCGAGATGTCTCCGCTGTACGAGATGCACAACGAGGGCATCGACCTGAAGACGGTGCAGTGGGCGCACCACTGAGCGCCGCCGGCGCTTGATTCCCGGAGCGGTTCCGGGCAAGCTGCCGAGGACACGATCCGGGAACTCGAAACCACCGACCCACCCCCATAGGAGACCGGCACCATGGCCTACGGCCCCAAGATCATCGACCACTACACGAACCCCCGCAACGTTGGCTCGTTCGACAAGAACGACCAGGCGGTGGGCACGGGCATCGTCGGCGCCCCCGAGTGCGGCGACGTGATGAAGCTCCAGATCAAGGTGAACGCCGACGGCGTGATCGAGGACGCGAAGTTCAAAACCTTCGGCTGCGGCTCGGCCATCGCCTCCTCGTCGCTCGCGACGGAGTGGCTGAAGGGCCGCACGCTGGACCAGGCGATGGAGCTGAAAAACACGCAGATCGTCGAGGAGCTGTCGCTGCCGCCGATCAAGATCCACTGCTCGGTGCTCGCGGAGGACGCCATCAAGGCGGCCATCGTGGACTTCAAGACCAAGAACGGCCTGGCGGAGGAAGTCGCCGCCGCCGCGCACCACTAAGCAAGGCAACGCGCCGCGCCGCGCCGGGCGAACCGGCGCGGCGCGCGTCGCCACCCTCGGCACGCACCGCCGGCGCCAGCCGTTTCCAACGCCGCACGCGAGGCATCCACATGATCAACCTGACAGAACCCTGCATTTCCGAAGTGAAGCGCCTGCTCGACCAGGAGAAGAAGTCCGACTGGGGCCTCCGCGTCGGCGTCGCCGGCGGCGGCTGCTCCGGCCTCTCCTACACCCTCGCCTTCGACGAGCAGCCCGGACCGAAGGACAACGTCTTCGATTTCGAGGGCCTCAAGGTGTACTGCGACCCGAAGAGCTACCTCTTCCTCAACGGGATGACGCTCGACTTTTCGACCGAGCTGCTCACGGGCGGCTTCCGCTTCGTGAACCCCAACGCCAAGAAGTCCTGCTCCTGCGGGACCTCCTTCTCGGCGTAGTGCGAGGCTTCCGCGCCGGGGCGCAAACGAGCGCTCCGGCGCCCCTCCCAATGCCCGCCCTGACCCCGGCCCAGCCCGACCTCGAGACGCTCCACGCGCTCCACTTCGAGGATCCGGATGGCACGCGCTTCCGCGCTCTGCCGGCGGACACGTCGCACTTCGAGTTCCTCGGCCTCCCGCGGCGCCTCGGGATCGACACCGCGGCGACGCAAACGGTGTTCTACGCGCTTTCGCGCAAGTTCCATCCGGACTATCACGGCGGCGCCGATGAGGACGTGCGGCGCGTGGCGCTCGAGCGCACCGCCGCGCTGAACGCCGCGTGGCGCGCGCTTCGCGACCCGCAGCCGCGCGCCGAGTACCTGCTGTCCGTCGCGGCCCCCGACATCAAGCCCGGAAAGAACGCCGTCCCGCCCGAGCTGCTCGAAGACCTGTTCGACATCCAGGAGGCGGGCGAGGAGCTGCGCGCGGCGCGGCTCGCCGGCGACGGCGCCGCGCTGGATGCCGCGGAGTCGCGCGTGGCCCCGCTGCGGGAACGCGCCGCCGCCACGCGCGCCGCGCACCAGCGGGAACTTGAGAGCCTCTTCGAGGAGTACGACGCCTCGGCGCTTTCCGGTTCGGATACGCGCGGCGTCCTCGCGCGCATCCGCACGACGATCGACCAGCTTAACTACCTGCGGACGGTGCTGCGGAACCTGCGGTGAGGATTGTGGCCGCCGGATAGGAGTTGGGCGCCGGGCTGGATTTGCCCGGCGCCCAAGTTGTTCCACGCATGGCGCGCAGTCTTCCGCGGACTACTCGGCGGCGGGGGCTTCGGACTCGCCTACTTTTTCGAGGTGCTGGAGGGCCTGATCGAAGTACACGTGCTCGGCGCGTTCGAGCGCGACCTCGCGCCCGCGGGTCAGGATGTCGTCGCGGGTGGGCTTGGGACCGGTGAAGCGGACGGATTCGAGGGTGACCTCGATGCGGTGATTGTCGCCAGCTTCCTCCGGTTGCCATTGCTCGACATGCAGAGCGTGGCTCGGGAAGAGAACCGGTCCATGCGGGTGGGCGACGGGTGCGTACTGGAGATCAAGTGATACTATGTGCGAACGGCCGTCGTTGAAGTAAGTGTTGTAACTCGCCTTCGTGAGTACGTCCTGCTCATCGATCCGAGTCCAAGTCCATTCATGTACCTGCGAACCGACGACTGGGTGTTCCATCCGGTTTCGAACCACCGTTTGGTCACCAGATACTTCCACTTCGCTGTACCAGGGAATGTTTTCGTCCCCCCCGGGGCCCTTGAATGTTCGTAGTGTCAACTCGCGCTTGAAGTCAGCTTGTTCCTCCGCCCGGCCGTTAAAGATAGCTGAAGCGAACTGGGTAGGAGGTATCAACCTTACGAGCGTAAAGGTGCCCCTTACCCCTCTTGCTTGTTCAGCACGCAGGAGGTTTCCCATTGTGTCTTGTGGACCGTAGTGGGTGGTGATGAAGGGATCTACCCAGTAAATCACACGTGGATCAAGATCAATATCTTCCTCCTCGCCAAGGTTTCGGAACATTGACAAGAGAGGAGAAGTGGTTCCTTCCGACCCGTTCAGCTTGGCCGACAAGAGTCTAATCGTGGTGATTAAGTCCAAGTCGTTCGTGAGTTTTTCAACGACCGCCTCTTGGCTTTCGTCCTTTGGAACGGACTCCATCAGCCCAGAAGTGCTCCGGGTGATCGCTGCCGACCAGCGGAAGCGGACCTCTGCGGCGTCGCGCTCCAGTGACTCGAATGTGGCAAGATCGGAGAAGGTCTTCTCCAGTAGTTGCTCGGGGGTGGCGCTAGAAACAGGGGTCCCGGTGCACAACACGATGGTGACTGCCAGTAGCTTGCTGAGGTAGGTTCGAGTAGATAGTCTCATCACCGCTCACCTCCGAGAAAGTCCACAACAAGGATGGGGGCCTGACAGGGGAGTTGCTTTGTTGGAACACTACACCGACATACGCCTTTGTATTGATTTCCGGCCAGTTGTGCGCCGGTTGTCGGGTCGAAGGGAGCCTGCTGTGATCTTCCCGTAAACTCCAAACTCACCGCGCCATTCATCGGCACGAGGACCCCATTGGCACATGTGTGATTAAAGTACACCTTCCCGTAAGTGCAAGTCACATTCACTGCACAGGCCACACTCCACTGCACTTTGTACCCTGGATTCCAACCTGTTGGATTTGGGATACAGTCGTTTAGCTTGATGCCAGTGGATTGGAGGTGATGAACGGGTTGTGACTGGTACTCACCGGTGGCGTCGATGCACTGCACACAGACAACTGTCGTGGCCGGGAAGCACGTCTGCTGCTCAATCGGGAGTAAGTAATCCGCGGCACAACACCGAGGCAGCGGGTTAGTCGGCGACACCACGCCGGGCAGGAGCGCGGCGAGGGCGGCGAGGAGGGCGATTGGTCGGGTCATGCCCTGACCTCCTATTGAAGTGAGCGAATTACCCCCCCCCCCACGCAATCGTCAAGTGGATTTCGATGCAGCCACAACTATATGGAGGCGGTGTGTAGGGCGGGGGCGGGGCGGTTGCCGCCGCCCCCGCGGGGTTGGATCGACGCCGGTTACCGGTCCCGCCGCGGGTCGAGCGCGTCGCGGAAGCCTTCACCGAGGAGGTTGAAGCAGGTGACGGTGAAGAAAATGGCGAGGCCGGGGATGACGGTGAGCCACCAGAGACCCTTCGGGTCGCTGCGGCCGTTGTTCAGGAGGTCGCCCCAGCTCGCCATGGGTTGCGGCACGCCGAAGCCGAGGAAGCTGAGGGCGCTTTCCGACAGGATGGTGCCGGCGATGGCGAAGCTGACGAGGACGAGGATGGGGCCGATGGCGTTTGGGAGGATGTGGAGGAAGATGATGCGGAGGTTGGAGCCGCCGAGGGCGCGCACCGCCGCGACGAAGTCCATGTTGACGAGGCGGAGGAACTCGCCGCGCTGCAGGCGCGCCACGGAGGTCCACCCGAAGAACGCCAGCACGAGGATGATGTTGCGGATCGAAGGCCCGAGGAACGCCTGCACCGCGAGGATCATCATCAGGAAGGGGAAGCATATCACCACCTCGATCACGCGCGAGATGAGGATGTCGGTCCAGCCGCGGAAGTAGCCGGCGGAGGCGCCCACGATGATGCCGAAGATGACGTAGATCGACACCGCGAAGATGCCGATCATCATGGAGACGCGCGCGCCGTAGACCATGCGGGCCGTGACGTCGCGCCCGTTGGTGTCGGTGCCGAGGAAGTGCGGGTTCTCCCAGGTCTCGCCCATACGTTCGATCACGGGCGCGGCCCAGTTCGGCGGGACGCGGGAGTTCTTGATGATGTTCTCGTTCTCGCCGAAGGGGACGAGGGTGCGGACGAACTTCCCTTGGAAGTCGGGCGCGTCGAGGATGCGCCGGTAGGGAGTGTTGTCCTGCACCGGGGGGAAGGCTTCGCGCATGCCGAAGGCGATGAGCGTGGCCAGCAGTCCGATGGCGATGCCGGTGGGGCCGACTCCGGGGAGCAGGCGCCTCCCGAGGACGGCGGCGATGGCGAGCCAGAAGACCGACATGAACCAGACTTCGTAGAGGTTCAGCGAGCGGACCGCGGGATAGCGGACCATCTCGCCGAGCGGCGGCAGCGTGTCGTCGTCGAAGTAGGGATCGAGGTACTTGGCGGTGTATTCGTCGAGGACGCCTTGGAGCGCCTCGGAGTCCGCGGCTCCGACGGCGGCGACGACGCGCTCGCCGAGGGCGGCCACGGCGGCGGACTCGTCGCCGGCGAGGAAGCCCTTCATGGCGGTGAAGCGCGCGGCGAGGCCCGCCTTCGCCTCCGCGAGCGCCGCCTGGTCGGGCTCGCCGGCGGAGAGCGTGTCGAGGAGCGATTCGATCTCCTCGCCGGCGATCGTCATTTCGTTGATGAAGTCCTCGCGGAAGACCGCCTTGAGGTAGAGCGGGCGCTGGTTGGCGAGGAGCGGCGCGTGGACCGCTATGAAGACCACGAGGAAGACGACCAGGAGGCCGAAGATCGCGAGCTTGTTGCGGCGCAGGTCGCGCAGCGCGAGGTCCCAGTAGGACTGGGCCTCGCCCGGCGCCGGGCCGGTGGCGGGTTTCTGTTCGGGCTTGTCTGGAGTGCTCACGGTGCGCCGGTCCTCACTCGTAGCTGATGCGCGGATCGACGACCGCGTAGAGGATGTCCGCCACCAGGATGCCGAGGAGCGTCAGCAGCGCCGAGAAGAAGAGCACCGCGTTGATGACCGGGTAGTCGCGGTTCACGATCGAATCGAGCGTGAGCGTGCCCATGCCGCGGATGGTGAAGATCGACTCGACGATGATCGCGCCGGCGATCAGCTCCGGCAGTATGCCGGCGGAGATGGTGATGATCGGGATCAGCGAGTTGCGGAGCGCGTGCTTGAAGATCACGACGTGCTCCGCGAGGCCCTTCGCCTGCGCCGTGCGGACGAAGTCCTGCTTGATGGTCTCGAGCATCGCGCTGCGCATCTGCCGCGAGATGAAGGCGAGGCTGCCGTAGGTGAGCACCGTGACCGGCAGCACCATGTGCCAGATGCGGTCCCGGAGCATGTCGAGGGTCCAGTCGGAATCGACGAACTCCGGCGAGTTGAGCCCGCGCGTCGGGAACAGCTCGGGGAAGTTCGGCCCGCCGGTGGTCGTCAGGATCAGCATCGTCGCGACCCAGAAGCTCGGCAGCGAGTAGAGCAGGAAGAGGATCACGGTGATGACGCGGTCGGGAGCGGAGTAGCGCTTCACCGCCGAGAAGATCCCGATGGGGATCGAAAGCAGGTAGGAGAAGATGATCGAGGCGACCGAGAGCGAGAAGGAGATGGGGAGGCGCTCGGCGATCATCTCGCGGACGGGGCGCTTCTCGCGGTAGGACTCGCCGAAGTCGAAGGTGACCGTCTGCTTCACCCAGATGCCGTATTGCGTGTTGAGGAGGATGTTGAGGCCGTGGCGCACGGGGCCGTAGGTGGAGTAGCGGACCTGTTCGCGGCTGTAGTAGGAGCGCCAGCGCTCGAGGATGCGCGAGCGCTCGGCGTCCCAGCTATCGGGATTCGTGAGGAAGTTGAACGTGGTGATCGCCGAGAGGCCGTCGTTCGCGAGTCGGGAAGTGCGTTCGTTGCCGAGCGCCGCGATGAGCGCGGGAACGGCGAAGCCGCCGGCGGTGCGCACCTCGTCGAGCGGTGCGGAACCCGAGAGGTAGGCTTGGACGACCTGCTCGACGCGCTCTTCACCGTAGCGGGCCTTGTTCGCCTCGTACCAGGCGCTCCAGAATTCGTAGGAAGCGTCGGGGGCGAGGCCCTGACCGAGGTTTGTCTCGAGGGCGAGCTTGGGGAACCAGGAGGCGAGGACGGCTTTGCGCTCCTCGACGGGGCGGGCCTTCATGTTGCGGCCGCGGCTGTCCTTGGGAAGGGGCTCCTGCGGCGTGCCGATAAGCGGATAGCGGTCGAGGGCGGCCTTGAGAGCGATGGTGTTGGTGCGCGCGAGCGTCTTCTCGCCGATCTTCTGCCACATGGGCTGCGACTTGAAGAGGTCGTCGATGGCGCGTTCGGCGGCGAACTCCCGGTCCTCGAAGTTCGTGTTGATGAGGAGGGGCTTGTCGAGGCCGAGGTTGCGGCGGTTTTGTTCGACCAGGTCCTCGTAGCCGACGGCCTGGGCGCCGCGGCCGCTGGAGCCGGGCTGGATGCCGGCGGCGGCCGGGTCGCCCGGCGTGAGTCGCGTGGCCACAAAGGTGATGAGCGTGATCCCGAAAAGGGTCACGCCCATCAGCAGCAGTCGCTTGATCAGATAGTTCAGCAAGGCCCGGCCCTCAGCCGCCCTTGCCGTGGGTTGGTGCCGCGAGCGCGGCGGTGGACGCCTTCCATGTGTCCGTCATGGCGCCGGGGGGCGGCTCCTTCGCCCAGTACCATTCGTTCAGGTTCGTCGGGTACATGCTGGGGTACACCTTGATCCCCTGCAGGTTGCGGTGGAAGAAGTACGTTTCGTAGAAGGCGAACAGGAAGCAGTAGGGCTGCTCCTCGGCGATGATGCGGTGGATTTCGCGCGCCATCTCCCAGCGCTTCTCCGGGTTGAACTCCTCGCGAAGCTTCTCGCACAGCTCGTCGACCCGCGCGTTTCGGAACGAAACGAAGTTGTCGCCGCGGTTCTCGATCTGGGAGCTGTGGAAGATCTGGTACGGGTCGGGGTCGAGCGTGTTGCTCCAGGCGAAGCGCACCGCGTCGAACTTCTTGTCGCGGACCGTGTCCGAGAAGATCGTCCAGTCCAGCTTCGAGATCGTGACGTCGATGCCGGCCTGGCCGATACGCTCCTTCACGATGTCCGCCATCTTGGAGTGGTAGTCCTTGGCGGTGTGGATCATGTAGGAGAAGCGGAACGGCGTCTCGACGCCGTCGATGTTCTTCTCGAGGATACCGTCCTTGTCGCGGTCGGCCCAGCCGGCCTTGCGGAGCAGGCGCTTCGCCTTGTCCGGGTCGTACTTGGCGGGCTCGACGGAGGGGTCGTAGCCGGGGCCGTTGATGTAGAGCGGGCCGCTGACCGGCTTCGCCAGGCCGAAGTGGAGCCGCTGCGCGATCTCCTCCGCGGGGACCAGCATCGAGAGGGCGTGGCGCGTTTCCTTGTCCTTGAAGATCGGGTTCATCAGGTTCCAGCCGATGTAGACGTACCCGAACCCGAGGTTCTGCAGCCGGGTCATCGTGTTCTTGAACGAGTCGGTGTTGGTCGCGTCGCTGAACCAGATATCCTGCTCGACGCCGTCGTCTCCGTCGAGCGCCTGCTTCTCGAGTTCGCGCACGGCGGTGTTGTTGTCGCCGATGATGACCCAAGTGAGGCCGTCGAGGTAGGGCTGCTGCTTGCGCCAGTTCACGACGGCGCCGTCGGGCAGCTTGCTGGCCCAGTAGTCCTCGTTGCGCTCAAGGCTTAGGGACTGGCCCTTGCGCCACTCCTTGAACTTGTAGGGGCCCGTCAGGACGGGCTTCTCGCGGAAGGGGTGCTTGTTGAAGGAGTCGCCGAAGGCCTTGTCGTCGCCGCCGAACTGCTCAGGGTTGAAGACGTGCTTGGGCAGCCAGTGGCGTGCGCCGGCGACGAAGCTGAGCACCTCGAAGTAGGGGCGGCCCCAGACCACGCGGATGCCCTTGCCGTCGTCGATGACCTCTGAGGTCTGCATATCCTGGTAGTAGTTCCGGAGGTGCGCCGCGTCGACGTAGGGGTTGAGGATCACGTCGTAGGTGAACTTGACGTCCTCGGCGGTGAACGGCTGGCCGTCGTGCCACGTCACGCCGTCGCGGATGGCGAACTCGAAGGCGCAGTAGGGCTTGATGAAGGGGCGGTCGCTCTTGCTGACCTCGTCCTTCCAGACCGCGAGGTCGGTGAACTTGTACGTCACGGTTGCGTCCGCGAAGGCGGGGTCGGCGACGCCGTCCACAACGACCGTGTTGGGCATCAGGCGGATTCGGCCGGTGGTCGTCTTCGCCTCGAGCCCGTCGCGGAGCCGGACGGTGCCGATCTCGCCGTGCGTGAGTTCATCGAGGTTCGCGATGTCGAACTGGGCGTAAGCGGCTGTCCACGCGCCGGGGACGAAGGTGATCGTGCCGGCCGCGTCGTCGCGGGAGACGATGCGCCCGATCTGGAGCTCGCCGTCGGCGGGCTTCAGCGTGTCGGCGGTGCGCCAGTGCCAGGCGAGGGCGGGGAACTCTTCGTAGGTGGAGACGTCGCGGTCGACGAGCGCGTCGGAGGCGTGGTTGAGGACGACGCGCTCCGGCTGGCCGGTGACCGTGATCGGGTTCATTTCCTGGAAGTCGACCTTGGTGCGCATGCGGACGATGCCGCCGCGGCGTGGCTCGCCGACGTCGCCGGCGAGAACGTCCTCATTGAACTCGTCCTGGATGGGCGTGCGCAGGTACTTGGCGAAAGGGCTGTCGGGCGCGCTCTTGGCAGTGTTGGGCGAGCTGCTCGATTCGGCGCTGGCGGCGAGCGGCGCGAGCGCGATGGCGGCGATGGCCGCCGCGGCGTGGAGCGCGCGAAGGCTCGGGGCGGGGTTCGGAGCGGTGCGGATCATGGAATACCTCGCGAGGTGTGCCCAGTGGTCGCCAACCGGGCGGGGTTGGCCGGAACCGGATGTTAGCAGGGTAGGCAAGCCGGTCTTCCGGCGTCGGGCAAGTAGAACCGGGAGCGCCGGCGGATTCCCCGTGACGTTGCGCGGCAGATGCCGCATAGTGTCCTCGTGAGCCCGTGGACCGCTTCCCCCTTGCCCTATATCCTGCCCTTCCCACGCTGCGAAACCCTGAGACCGGTACCGGCGATGCAGCTATGATGAAAGAGTCGACCAAGCGCAGTTGGGTTTGCCCCTCGGACGAGTACCTGCGTCCGGGAGCGAATGCGTTCGACTGGACGCGCGCCGTGGTTTACGCCACGGGTGGCCTGCTCGCGATGCTGATGCTGTGGTCGCTCTCGCACCACGATGGGAGCGGCACCCGCGGGACGCCGAGCGCGGGGGAGCCCTTCAGTGCGTGGAACGGATCGTTCAGCGGGACGTTGCAGTCGACGACCGCGGCGGGGGATGTCGTCGCGCAGAGCCACGTGACGCGCACCTTCCGGGTCGAGCAGCAGGACCGCGCGGTGTTGGAGTTCCGCGAGTCGGTGGCGGCGGGGTCGCCGTTGGTCTTCCTGGGCACCCAAGTGCAGAAGTCGGGCGTGGTCACCCGCACCCTGATCCGCGACGGCGCGCAGGAAGTGATCGAAGGCCGGATCGACTCGGAAGGGATTATCTCCTGGCGGCGCGACACCGAGCGGGATTTGACGTTCCTGCGGGAGTGGATTGTTGGTGAAACGCTTTACGTTGAGGGCTTCTCTCTGCGTAAGGGGATCCCCGATTCAACTCTGTACCACGCGGGGCGTTTGCGTCGCCCCAAGGACGGTGTCGAGCCGACTCCTTGAGTGGTGCCGGCGGTCGTCTAGAAAGCTATAGCTGTTGAACTTTAGGCCGAGGGCGCGGGATTTCTCGTTCGAGCGCGGGAATTGCATGGATATAACAAGGCGGCTTTGGCGCAGCGAATCTTCGCGTTGCACTGGCTATGGGCAGAAATCCCGGTTTTGTGGGGATTGAACGATTTAGCGTTGCGGGACGGGGTCGCCGATGGTTTGATGCGTGGAATCATTCCCGTAACGAGAGCGATCCAACCACCATGACAACCTGTCCATTGAGAACCCTCGCCGCCACGTTCACCTTGGCCACAGCAGTCGCGAACATTTCGCCGGCGCAGGGCACGCAGGCGGTGCTGTCCTCCCCGGACCTGCTGTGGACGAACGACATTCCCGCGGTCATGTCGGATGCCCGTGCCAGCGGCTCGCCCGCGATTGTCTACGTGCAATCGCGAGTCGCCCGCGCCTGCGGAGAGCTCGAGCAGCAGACGATGCGCGACCCTAAAGTGGTCGAGCAGATGAAGGACTTCAAGCTGGCGTACGTGGACGTCACGGAGGACACGTCGCGCTTGGCCTCGCTGCAGGTGATCCGCGTTCCGACTGTGATCTTCTACGCGCCGGACGGGCGCGAGCTGTTCCGCGCGGTGGGCTACAAGACGCCTTCGGACTTCCTCGGGTACTTGACGGCCATCGAGCGCCCGAAGCGCGCCGGCGGCTCCGGCTCCGGCGGTAGCGCCGCCCGGCCCGGTGCGGCGACCACGAGCACAGCCCCTTCCACGGTTTCGATGACCTACGATCCGGGCACCATGGTGCTCCACCAGCGCCCGGGCACGCGTAAGCAGACCCTCAAGATCTACGAGCCTAGCGCCCTGACGGTAAGCGTGATGGGGGAGTTCAACGACTGGCGGAACGACACGTTGCCGCTCACCCGCCACGAATCCGGCTGGTGGTGGGTCGACCTGCACCTTTCGGATGGCCTGTATCACTACGTTTACAACGTGGACAGTCAGAAGAAGCGGGACCCGGTGGCCGAGTACCGGAAGTTCATCAAGGAGATCGATGCCTACGCATCGACCCTCGTGGTGGGCACGATGCCCGGGCCGCGGGTTGATGCGGGAGGAGCGACGACGTTCACGTACTATGATCGCAACGCGAAGCAGGTCTACTTTGTCTGGGGCCACAACAACTACGAGCCGATCCCGATGTTCACCCGCGGCGACGGTTTCTGGGGCCTTCAGTACACGCTGCCCGCGGGGGATTACGAGTACTGGTTCCAGGTGGACGGCGGGAACTGGACAGAAGACCAGAAGAACCCGGTCGGCAGCGAACGCGGCGGGTCGTTGCTCACGATCAAGCCGGAGCAGATCGCATTGCGCTGATCCGTCGACGGTAGTCCTCAGGTTGAAGTTCTGGTTTCGGGCGGGGGCGCTGCGGCGCACCCGCCCGAAGTCTTTTCTGGGCTCTTTTCCGGAAGGACGAAGGCGGATTCACAGTGGATCGCGCAAAGAGAACCGCCCGTCAGCCTGGTGGCCGACGGGCGGTGTTTCTTGTGGTCGAGTGGTGCCGCGGGCCGCGGCCCGGGTTAGGGGGTCAGCGCCGGGTAGCCAGCGATCCGGACCTCTTCGAAGGTCACCGAATCGAGGATGATCGGCTGCGGAGTGACGCTGGAGCGGTCGAAGGCGAGGCCGTCGAAGGAGAGGATGAAATTCGGTGTCGAGGGCTGTGCGCGCAGGACCAGGTAGGTGGAGAGTTCAAGGACTTCCGACCCGACCGGTTGCATCGCTCCGTTGCCGGTGGAGCTGATGACGGCGACGGAGTTGCGCGAGAAGTCCTCGGTGTTCACGCGAAGCCGGATGTCCGGGTTCAGGAGCGGGCTGCCGGTGTTGGCCGAGCGGATCCGGGCGGTAAGGCGAACCACCGCGGGGAACTCGCTGAAGGATGGGCCGACGACGAAGCCCGCTTGAGTGGACCAGAAGCCGAAGTTGTTGTCGTTCGCCGTCGCGGCGATGCGAAGGCCGGAGGAATCCGCCGTCCCGATCATCGTGTCGATCACCGGCTCCGCGTTGCCGAAGACCCAGCCATTCTGGTCAGAGGCGCCGTTGAGTTCGGATTGGTAGATCGTTGAGACGGGGCTCAGGGTGTCGGCGCCGAGGGCGTAGATTTCGACACGGTCGAGGCTGATGGAGCCGAACCGGTCGTCGTCCTGGAGGAAATTGAGCAGGTCGATCGAGAGGCGGAAGTTGCGCTCTTGCTCAATGACTCCGGTGAAGAAGTCGGCGGGGGCCTTGAACACGATGTCGATGGCCCGGCGGTCGGCGTCGCTGGAGCCCGGCACTTCGGAGAAGTTGCCAAGGCTGTTGATCTCTGACGTGTAGGCGAGTTGGAAGTCGCCGCTATTGATGCGGGAGCGGATCGTGGGGGTCTTATCAAGCGCCGATGCGTTGGCCCGCAGGTAAGTGCGGTACAGGTAGTAGCGATCGGAAGAGTTCGGGGCGAAGGCCTTCGCCGGGGAGGTGAAGAAGCCGAAGCAGTTCAGCTCACCCGCGGTGTCGTTCGACGTGATGTTCAGGGCGCCTCCGGTGGTGGATCCGAGGGCGGGATTAAGTTCCGGAGCCGCGGTTCCGAACTGCCAGCCCGTGGGTGCGCCGAAGGAGAACTCGCCAACGAGTGACACCTGATCGTCGGGACGGGGCGTCGGCGTGGGTTCGGGGGTACGGACCGGGGTCGGGGTGGTGTTGGGGGTCGGTGTGGGATCGACATCGACCGGATCAGGCAGCGCGGGAAGGAAGGTCCAGACCACATCGCCCACACCGTTTGCATCCGGGTTGGCGACGAAGGACAGGATCGTGTTGCTGGCGTCGAGGGTGGGGAAACGGAAGGAGGTGTAGCTGGTCCCCGCGGGGAGCGCCAGGAGTGCGGGGGGCAGGTGGGCGATTTGGGCCCGCTCGCCACGCTCGATCACGCCGCGCAGGTTGGTGATGACGTAGATCTGGTAGTTGGCCGAGAGGGAGGCGTCGACTGGCGATACGCGGTTTGAAACGAAGAAGAGCAACTCGCCCCCAGCCGCGAGGAAGGCGTCGCGCTCGTCGGAAAGGGCCCAGAAGGAGAAACCTTCCGGCGTGGAGTCCGCGCCGAGCAGGATCGGGTTCGCGAAGGGCAGCAGCGGGAACGGGAAGTTCGTCGGGTGCGGCGGGTAGATGCGCCCGGTGACGGCATTGACCGCGTAGAGGTCGACCTGGGACTCGCCGCGCGCGGCGGTGAAGACGATCGTCGTGCCGGTGTCGTCGAAAACCGGCGATTCGTACCGGTCGAGGAAGGGCATGTTGGTGGAGTTCAGGACATTCGCCGGGAAAGCGGTGGGGAACGTGTCGAAAGTCTCCGAGTACAGCGCCCAGATTCCGCCGTCGGCGACGAGGGCCATCGTGAGCCCGTCGAGGCTGAAGGAGGGGTCGGAAGCCGATGTGAAGGAAGCGCTCGCGAAGGGCACGGAGCCGAATGCGTCATCGTCGGAGAACGTCAGCGTGCCATCCTCGCGGGTCGTGGCTAGGAGGCTGAGGAACGGATGCGCCCGGAGGCCGGTGACTGCCGAGGAGCCAGTGGCCAGCTCGAGGAGAGGGCGTCTGGTCGTGTTGGCCTGCGCGCTGGCGCCGGAACCGAACGGTGCGATGCGGCGGGTGGGCAGCACAGGCGCGCTGCTGATGGTATCGAGGAAAGTGCCGCCGCGGGACGCGGAGGCGCTCGAGTAGAGCAGCTCGCCCGTCGACAAGGTCCAGTTCGGGCGGCTGCCTGACGAGGCCAGCCTGTGTGTGAGCGGAAAGAAGAAGTCGTAGAGGGCTTGGCGGTTGGGGAGCGTCCGCAGCTTGAGGCCCGCGAACTGGTAGCCCTGGTAGTCGAATCGGTGGCGCTGGATCAGGGTCGCGGGCTGGTCCTCGGCCGCCCCCAGATGAGGGATCAGCCCCTCGCGCGGCCCGGCCGGCGGTGTTGAATCGTCTTCGGGAATCTCAAGTTCGTAGGTCGGTAGGTAGGAGGAGTTCGGCGTGAAGGTCATCGAGACGTTGAACGGAGCCCCGGGAGGAACGAAGCCGAGGAAGACGTTGAAGCGGCGGATGATGATGTCGGACTGGCCGCGGATCGGACGGTACCCGCTTTGATCTTCCGAGTCGTCGCTCCAGAACGCGAAGCGGCGCTCGTCATCGAAGATCGCAGCGTCGTCTAGAACCGCCAAGGACACTGTTGCCCCCTTGACGACCTGTTTGGCTTCGCCGTCCCGGTCCGTGTCGCCCGTGAAGACGACTGGAAAGGAGGCGCCGGCGCCAAGCAACTCGAAGCGGAGGGTATCGAACTCGTCGAGTTGGGGGATGGCTTCGCCGAGGTCCGAAAAATCGGCATTGCGCGAAGTGATCAGGCTGGTGTTCTGCGTGCCGAGTTCGAAGCCAACGTCGATCTGTGCCCAGATCGGGATCGCAAAGGCGCTCGCCGGTGCGGGGGGCGCCTGAAGGGTCGGACTCACAAGAACTTGCTGATGGCTGGTGAACGCGTTGCCGGGGATATCGTCGCCGAGGCCGACGAATCTCTCCTGGGCTCCAGGGGGGGTGAAAGTCGGAAGGTTTGTGGGCGTGAAGTCGCTGGCACCGACGGTCGTGGTGTCGGCGAGGTAGCGGCCCTCGGGGTTGTAGACGAGGACTTCGTCGCCCGGCTGCGTGTTGGTCGTGGCGCGTGAATCAGCCCAAAGGTAGAGGAAGCCGCGCTCGTCCCAGAGATCTGCTTCCTCACCTTCGCCGAGGGGAACCTCTTCGGCGGAGAAGGAGTCGATTTCGGTCAGTTCCCCGTCAACGACATCCCAAATGGTGAAGCTCTTCACCGGCTCCCAAGCGGGCCCGAGGACCTGTTGCGTGCCGGAGATTTCATCTTCGCCAGGGCGGTAGATCTCGATCGCGGGAATATCCACGCGGGCGAGTTCGCCGGAGACCGTGACCGTGTAAGGGGTCCAAGGCTCGCCAAGCTCCTCGGCCCGGTAATCGGGCTGCTGCGCGCCGAACTCCCAAGTCCCGTTCGGCACATCGACCAAGTCCGTCGAGCGGACGCCGTCGGGACGGAACTGGACGGTGTCCTCGGAGAAGGTGTCGCCCGCGGGATACATCGGGTTCATTGCGTTCACTCGGCCAGAGCCGAAGAATAGATTGTAGTCGTTGATGAAGTTGAGGCCTTTGAAGAATCCGCCCGGTCCAGCGCCGTCGGTGGTGCGGGCGAGCGCTTGCGACACCGTCGTGACCGTGGTGGCGGTGTCGGGAGTGATCCCCGGACGGATGCCGTCGAGGACCGCGTAGCGGGGGTCCCGGAGCATCTGGGCGGCCACGCCGGTCACCAGCGCCGTTGAGAACGAGGTCCCGCGGTAAAGCCGCACCTCGGTGTCGTCCTGGGCTTGGATCGCCGAGTAGTTGCCGTCCGCGTCGAGGCCGCCGAGTTCGGAGCTTGCGCCCTGCGTCCTCCCTTCGATGTCGGGGAAGGCGAAGGGAGCCGTGCTCTGCGACCGGAGGTTGCCCGCAGAGTCGATCATGGTGGGAGCCGAGGCGGTTGATGAGTCGAAGGGGAGGCCCGGGGCCGCGACGACGTTGCTTTGCTTGATGGATGTGTAGTTCGACGTGAGGACGCGCTGGCCGAACTCGTTCACCGAAACCACGCCGACGGTATAGGCGCTGGAGGCGGGGAAGTCCAGCCGCGGGTAGCCGGTGTCGCCGCCGGAGGCGAGGTTCAGCATGCCTAGGTTGCCGCGGCCGGCTTCGGCCGCGAGACGGTAGGCGAGGTCGCGCTCGCCCTCCTGGTCGGCGTCGATCCCGTAACTATGGTTGCCGAGCGTGACGCCGCGCGTGGTGGCGTCGTTCAAGGAGCCGACTACCCGGGCGGTCGTGGTCGAGAAGTCGGCGGCGAAAATGCGGTAGGTGATGACCTTGGCGCCGGGCGCGACGCCGATAAGGCCCACGTTGTTGCGTGCGGCGCCGATGATGCCGGCCATGGCGGTGCCGTGCGCTCCGAACAGCGACGTGGTCATGTTGGGGAGGCTGTCGCCATCCACGAAGTCGACGCCGAGCGGAGTCGTGAAGAGCGACGGCTGGAGGTCTTCGTGGTCGAGGTCCGTTCCGGAGTCGAACACGCCGACGATGACGAAGTTGTCGTTGGGCTCGTCGCCGTAGCCGCGGGTTTGCCAGAGGCGGCTCGTGTCGAGGTCCCCGTCCTGGGACGAGAAGAACGCGTTCCGTCCGTCGGCGTTGTGGTAGTACTGCGTCGGATAGAACTCGTCGCCCGGCGCCGCCGCGGAGGGGCGCCCGTGCGGCGTGCCGCTCTTCGCGAGGTCCACGCAGCTCGTTTCGAGGAGGTCGGGGTGCGCGGCGGCGAAGCCTTCCGCGCGGGCGAGGATTTCCGGCTCCGGGGTGCTGTCGGGGAACGCCGCGACGACCACGCCCATGGAAGTTTCGAAGATGGGGGCCAAGCCCTGCTGCGAGAGGAACTCGTCGCGGCGGGATTGCGGGACCTCCGGGCGGAAGCGCAGCAGGACGCCGCCGGTGGGGACGACTAGACGGCGGGGCTCGTCGATGCCGTCGGCCATCCAGACCCCGCGGAGCGCGGCGACGGGAAGCGTGCCTTCGCGGGCGGAAAGCGAGGCGGCGACGGACTCCCGGGGGCCCTTCAGCAGCGCCATGCGCCCGGCGGCCATGGTCTTGACGAGCTCGAAGCCGAGCGCTTCCGCGTCGGCGGAGGCCCTTGCCAGCACTTCGTGTTCGCGGAGCGCGGGATCGTACACCAAGGCGGTGAGCCCGGGGTTCTGCTCAAGGCGGGTGGTGCCGCCCTCGCCGTTGCGGAGGTCGAAAGCCGTCAACGCCGTGTCGCCCGCGGCGGGCGCGGGAATGGCGTGGATCAGCGTCGCCGCCGCGGCTAGGACGGCGGCGAGACGCAGTCCGGTGCGGAGTCCGTTTCGTGACATGCAGTTGCTCCCCCAAGCGGGTAGGCCCGTGGAATGGTGCTCAGCGTTGGTGAGGTCGCTTCGAGTCATCACGCCATCGTTGGCGCCATTGCCTTGAGAATGCCTTGAGGCTTCCCGCGCGCGCCACTCGTCGCAAGGCTTTTCCCCCTCGGGCGTAGGGTATGCAGGGACCGGCGGACGCCGCTCGCCATTCCAGGGTCCGGGACCTGACGACACTGAGCATCGACTTTCGCCCCACGCCGCCCGACCGTCCGGCGGTTCCAAGCGTTTCCTCCGCCGAGCGAGGTTCCCCGGCGCTCCTCTTCCTCGGACTCGCCGGGTTGGAGTTGCTGCGGCTCTTCCGTAGCGCCCGCTGGCGCGGGCTGGCGCTTGCGAGCGCGGGGCTCGCCGCGGCCTTTTCTTGGGCCGGGTCCTTCGGCGAGGGGGCGTCCGTGTTCGCGCCCGGCGGCCCGGTCGGCTTGATTGGGGCGTGCCTCGTCGGACTGCTCGCGGGGCTTGTGTTCGGTGTGGATGCGGTCGGCGCGCGGGACCGGCACCGGGCGGAGCGGCTCTTGGAGTCGCGCCTCTTGCAGCCGCTGTTGTTCACCGGCGCCCAGTGGTTGGCGGCGCTGGTGGGGCTGGCGGCCCCCATCGCACTCTATCTGTTGTGGCAGACCGCCGGCGCTTGGCGCGGGGGGTTGGAGGTCCTGTGGACGCCGCCGCTGGTCTTCCTTTTCGCCGTCGCGCTCCCCTTGGCGGGTTGCGGCGTGGCGGCGGGGATCATGGCGCGCTGCCTGGTCCGCAGCGACGTGGCCTCGGTCGGGATCGCGGCGGCGGCGGTGCTTCCCGCGGTGTGGTTCCGCCTCGAGGTCTCCGAACCATTGTCATTGATGTCCCGATCCAGCCTCGAACTGGGGCTGCTGGAGCCGGCGGGGCGGATCTGGGCCGACGCGGTGGTCGCTTGGGGTTGCGCGCTTTGGCCGCTTGGGGTGGCGGGGTTGCTTCTGCCGCGGTGGCGGGGACGGACGCCGGTGGCGGGCGGGTCGCTCGGACGCCTTTCCCGGTTGGCGACGGTGCGCCGCGTCGGTTCGGCGCTGGGGCGCATTCCGAAGTCCCGCGGGGCGGTTGGGCTTGCGGTGTCGCTCGTTCTGATGGCGGCGGGGGGCGAAGCGGCGCGCCGCGCGGCGACGTCTCCGCGCTTCCGCCCCGAAAGCCCGATCGACTGGGCGCGGCTGCGGCAGCCGGACGGCGCGCAGAACGGGCGTGTGCATGCGGCGACGATCCTCGAACGCGAGATCACGCTGGCGGACAACCCTCGCGACGCCTTCGAGGTGCGCCTCGCGCTGCGAGGAACGGTTCCCGGGCAGCGCGTCGCGGCGTTGACGTTCGGGCCGGGACACCGGCTGGCCGCGCTTCGCGTGGAAACAGGTTCGGTCGGCATCTTCGCGGAGCAAGGTGGTGGAGCCCCCGACTATTGGTTCCTCAGCTTTGATCCACCGTTGGAGCCGGATTCAGAGCGCTTCCTGGTCGCGCAGGTGCGCGCGACTTCCGCGGGGATGCGGCGCTGGGAGCGCGCCTACCATCCGGCTTTCCGCAGTTTCGCGGGGACGCCGGACTGGTGGGGCGAGTCGCCGGAGCTGCTGTTCCCGTTCCAGGAGGCGAGGCTCGTCCGGCAAGCGGCTCCCTTCGCGATCAACCTGCCGGAGGCGCCGGGGCTCCGCTGGGTGGCGGGCAACGCGACGCCCGGACCCGGCGCGCGCGGCGGGCGCTTGGTGCAGGAGCGTCCCGGCACCCCGGCGTCGCTGGTCGCCGCCGCGCTGTCGGAGTGGCCCGGTCCCGAGGGTGCGCTGCCGACGCGCTGGCTGCTGCAGCCGCACCGCGGGGAGTTGGGGGCGAAGCTGAACACCGTTTACGGCGAGCAGCTCCGCCGCCTGACGCGGACCTTCGGGGTCGACGTGCCGGGGTTGGTGTTCTACGAAGTGCCCGAGCAGTCCTCCGTGGATCCGCTGGCGCTGCCGTCGCCGCTGCTGGACCAGATGGAGGCGATGCTGCCGATGTACGACCACTGGCAGGCGCCGAGCGCGGCGCGGTTCGACGCGTCGTTCGCGGCGGCGCACCGCCGCGCGGTGCGCGAGTTGGTTTCCGGAGGCTGGGAGGGCTTCGAGGACCCGGCGCTGCTCCGCGACGCGATGACGGAATATCTACATAGCTATGCGTTGGGGGGCGGCGGCTACAGCGGCCTGCTCAACCGCGCGCGCCGGGATGTGGCGTTCGTGCCCTGGCCGATATTGCGGAGCGACCGGCGGGCGGCGGAGACGCGGAGCCGCATCGGGTTCGGCGGCGGCGGCCAGCGCGGCGGGCGCGGTGGCTGGGGGCAGAAGCCGCAGCAGGACACGCGGCCGAAGGTGGCGCTCGGCTACGACCCGTTCCAAGTGCGCGAGTCGGACGCGGCGCGGTTCCTCGGGCCGCTTGATCCGGCGCTCCGTCCCGACAGCATGGCGGAGCCGGGGGAACGCCGCCGGCTCGCGTTCATCCACATGCTGCGGGGCTTCCTGGGAGAGGACCGGTTCGAGCGGTTCATCCGCGAAACCTACGGCGCCGGGGGCGGCGGGACGCTGACCATGGCGCGCTTCCGCGAGCTGGCGGAGCGCCACTCGCCGGAGCCGCTGGGGTGGCTGTTCGACCAGTTCCACCGCGACGGCGCGCTGCCGCGGCTGCGCGTGATCGAGTTGCAGTGCTTCCTGGCGGACAATCCGGAGACGCGGGTGCTGGAGTACCGCACCCGGGTCGAGGTGGCGAATCTCGGCACCGGGCTGGTGCCGGTGCCCTACGAGCTTTCCGCGGACAAGGACGCGGTGCGCGGGACGGTTTGGCTTGGGCCGGGTGAGCGGCGGGAGCTGAACATCACCACGCTGGACCGGCCGCAGCAGTTCGCGCTGGATCCGGAGTCGTGGCTGCTCAACCAGCCGGAGTTCGCGCCCGGCGACCAGTCGGTGATCCGGCCCCAAGTGGTGATCAAGTCGGTCACAGAGCTGAAGTAGCGCGGGCTCCGGCGCAAAAGAGCGTTGCGGGCGGAGCGGGCTCCCGGTTGGCTTTCATCGATAACTCTTTGATTCTTCCTCCCACGCCGCCGCGGAGCACGCCCTCCCCTTGGACAAGAACCTCGTCGATATCCTATGGGTCGCCGTCTGCTCGACCCTTGTGTTCGCAATGCAAGCCGGCTTCCTGTGCCTCGAGACTGGGCTGTGCCGATCCAAGAACTTCATCAACGTCGCGATCAAGAACCTGATCGATGCGGGCATTTGCGTGCTCATCTTCTGGGCCGTCGGCTATGCGTTCATGTTCGGGACGTCGGCGAACGGCATCATTGGCTTATCGGGCTGGTTCCAGGATCTGAACGGGAACGACCTTTGGAAGGCGACGTTCTTCGTCTACCAGACGATGTTCTGCTCGACGGCGGTGACGATCCTGTCGGGGGCGGTGGCGGAGCGGATGCGGATCGGCGCGTACTGCGCGTCGGTGGTGGTGATTTCGGCGCTGATCTATCCGGTCTTCGGGCACTGGGTGTGGAGCGGCGCGCTAACGGAGGAGTACACCGGGTGGCTGGGCCGACTCGGTTTCGTGGACTTCGCGGGGTCCAGCGTGGTCCACAGCCTGGGAGGCTGGATTTCGCTGGCTGCGCTGCTCCATATCGGCCCGCGGACCGGCCGATTCCCGAAGGACGGGCCGCCGCGCGAGATTCCCGGCGCCAATGTTCCGTTCGCAGTGCTCGGCTGCATGATCCTTTGGATCGGCTGGATCGGCTTCAACGGCGGCAGCACCTTCGCCTTCAACCTATTGGTGCCGAAGATCATCGCGAACACGTTGTTGGGGGGGTGCGCCGGTATGGTGGCGTGCCTGATCTGGTCCGGTATGATGGGGAGGCACATCCGGGTGGACTGGGCGATGAACGGTGTGCTTGCGGGCTGCGTGTCGATTACAGCGGGCTGCCATGCGTTTACGACTCCGCTGGCGGTGCTGGTCGGCGCGGTGGGGGGAATCCTCGCGATGGTCGGCGTGGACCTGCTGGAGCGGCGGCGCATCGACGACGCGGTCAGCGCTGTACCGGTCCACTTGATGGCGGGCGTGTGGGGCACACTGGCGGTGGGCTTGTTCGGCGACGTGGAACTGCTCGGTACGGGCCTGACGCGGGGACGGCAGATCCTGGCGCAGCTCACCGGTATCGCGGCGGTGGGGGTATGGGCGTTCACGCTGGGCTGGCTGATGTACTTCGTGATGAAGAAGATCACGCGCATCCGTGTGACGCCGGAGGAGGAGCGCGTTGGGTTGAACGTCTCCGAGCACGGTGCGCAGACCGAGACGCTCGATTTCTTCCTCGTGATGGACGAGCAGGCGCGAACGGGGAACCTGTCGCTGCGCGTGCCGGAGGAGCCGTTCACCGAAGTGGGCATGATTGCGGCGCGCTACAACGAGGTCATGTCGAACCTGGAGCGCATGGTGGCCCGAACGGAGGCGATCGTGAAGTCCTCGATGGATGCGATCCTTGTGGTCGAGCGGGACAGCGGCGTCCTGGCGTCGGTCAACCCGGCGGGCCTTGAACTGCTGCGCCGGAAGGAAGGGGAACTGGAAGGGACCCCGCTGACCCGCTCGATCCGGCTGGAGTCGGATGCGGCGGACAGCGAGGCGATGGGGTTGCTGGAGCGCCTCGGCGAACTCGCGGAGTCGCGGCAGCGCGTTGCGCAAGTGCTGACTCGGCCAGACGGCACGCAAGTGCCCGTGGAAACGGCGGCCACGCTATCGGAAGTGCAGGGAGCGCGGTTCTACACTGTAACGCTGTCGGACATTTCCGAGCGGCGCGACGCGGAGGAGAAGCTGCGCGCGGGTCGGCGCGAGAAGGACGCGATCTTCGAGGCGGTTTCCGAGGGTGTTTTCATCATCGACGAGTCGGGGCGCATCAGCGAGGCGAACCCGTCGGCGATGCACTTGTTCCGGTCGTCGATGGAGGCGCTGCGCGGACGGTTCCTTTGGGACATCGTGTTTCCGGAGCGGCTGCGCGAGCGGGTGCGCTACGGGGTGGCGCGGCTGGTGGCGAACCCCCGGGACCCGGTGCTGGGGAAGCCGATCCGGACCAGTTGCACGCACCAGCGCGAGGAGCTGCCGGTGGAGATCGTGTTCCGGCGCATCCAGACCGACATGACTGTCGGGCTGGTGGTGCTTATCCGCCCGATGGGAGCGACGCTGTCGCGGGGGACGGCATTGGAATCGCTGCCGTTCTGACGCTTGGACCGCGGGGCGTGTGGGATTCCCGGTTCAGTTCTTCGACGCTCGGAATGCCGGTGAAGAGGACAGGCGTGGTGTCGCGGCGCCCGGCGGGCGACAAAGTGCGCAGATTCGCGGCGCGGCTGCGGTCAAGCCCCCAGAGGGCGGTCACGATGAGCAGCACGAGGAGGATCGCGGCGGCGAGCATGGAGACTTGGCGCTGCCGCTCGCGGTGGGCGAGCCACTCGATATGGCGCTCAACCCGCGTGTGCGACTCGGCCTTGGTGTTTTCGTCGTCGAACTTGTCGGCGTACTGGCGCGCGAGGATGGTCTCGTTGTGCGACAGGGCGACGTCGAAGTAGGACTTAACGAGCCAGCGGCGGAGTTCCGGGACGGCGGGGTTCTCGCGGGAGAGCTCGCCGGCGCGCTCCACCAGGCGTTCGATCTCGGAGAGCAGGGCGTAGGTGCGCGGGTCGCCGGAGAGCAGCTCCCGCGCGCGGTCCGTGAGTTCGACGGATTCGCGGCTCTTGCCGAACCCGGTCATGAAGGCTTGGAGCTCGGCGAGGAACTCGGAGGCGGAGTGGTGCCGCTTCCAGGAGTCGCGGGAGAGAGCCTTCATGCAGATGCGGGAGAGTTCGGGTGGGATGCGTCGGCCGTCCTCGACGCGCGCCTCCGGGGTCTGGGGCGCGGCCTCGGCGGCCTGCTTGAGCACCTTGGCGGCGGTCTTCCCCTGGTAGGGCGGCGTGTCGGTGAGGATGTTGTAGAGGATACCGCCGAGCAGGAAGACGTCCGTCCAGGGGCCGAGCTTCTCCGAGGTCTGGAGGGTTTGTTCGGGCGCCATGTAGGCGGGGGTGCCGGCGGGATTGCCCGCGCGGGCCAGCGGCACGGGGCGGTGGCCGTCGGCGAAGTAGGCGTCGCTGGTGGGCTGCTGCGGATCGACGAAGAGGCAGGCCAGGCCCCAGTCCATCAGGAGCACTTCGCCGAACTCGCCGACCATCACCTGCGACGGTTTGAGGTCGCGGTGGAGCACGCCTCGGGAGTGGGCGAAGGCGACGGCCTGGCAAACGTCGACGAGGACCGGCAGGTGGCGGGCCAAGCGCTGCGCGAAGGGCAGCTCGCGGTCCACCTTGAGCATCACGTCCCAGGAGGTGCCGCGGACCAGCTTCATGGCGAGCATCGGCTCGCCGTCGCTATCGAGCGTGAGGTCGTACACCGGGACGATGTTCGGATGGTCGAGGACGGCGGTGATGAGCGCCTCGCTCTTGAAGCTCTTGGTGAGGTTCTCGTTGATGCTTCCTTCGCCGTTCAGGGAGCTGGAGCCACTCTTGTCGCCCTTGATCTTCTTCACGGCGACGCGGCGTCCGAGGGACTTCTGGGTGGCTTCCCAGACCTCGCCGTAGCCGCCTTTGCCGACCACGCGCTGCAGTTCGAAGGGGGTGCCTTCGACTTTGAAGAGCTCCGTGAGCTTCTCGTCGCGGGCGTAGCGTTGCGAGGTTTCGGACCCTCGGTTGACCTGGCTGGTCGCCTCGACGTCGTCGGAGGCGTCCGAGGGCGGAGCGACCGAGAGCGTGAGCTTTTCCGGGTTGAAGGTGTCGCCCGGATCGGCGGTCGCGAGGGTTTCCTCGAAGAGTCGGTCTCGGTCTGAATGGGGAGCGGGCATGGGGGGATTCGGGCTTGGCATCTTGCGGGTGAGGCTATGGGCAGGGGCCCGCACACGCAAGCGGTATCAGGGTTTCCCCGGACACCGGCAAGGACCAGCGAAGATCGGCTGGCTTTGTGCTTCCAATCGGGAGGAACGGATGTTACAATTCTAGACACGCAGCGGATCTGCTGCGAAACGCCCCTCCCGGAGACCGTCGATGCGCTACCTTGGCCGTGAAGAGAACCACCTGCTGGGCCTGTCGCTGGCGGAAATGAAGATCATGTACCGGTGCATCTGGAACGAGCTGAAGGCGACGGGAACGCTCGGGATCGATGAAGAGGCGAGCGACCTGCTGCATGACCTGCAGACGGTGCTGCAGGCGGAGGCGACGCGGAGCGGTGTCGAACTGGCGAACCACTCGGAGTGGGCGGACTTCGTCGGGATCGACGGCGGGTCTTGCACCCGGCGCTGAGCGCGCGGCCCCTTGACCGCAATGCCGGGCGCGCTGCGCCCTGAACCAACCCGCAAAGGACTGCCCACGATGGGTTTCTTCAGCAAGCTGTTCGGCGGCAAGGACGCCGCTCCCGCTCCGAAGGCGGACGCCAAACCCGCGAGCCCGGCGGGGGGGTCTTCTCAATGGGAAGGCAACGCGGGCGTTCCCCAGGAACTGGCCGCGTCGGAAGTGCAGGCGCTGTTGAAGGGGGCGGAGCCGCCGCTGCTGATCGACGTCCGCGAGGACCACGAGCTTGCGGCGTCGGGGTGGATCCCGGGAAGCAAGCACATCCCCATGCACTCGATCCAGGGGGTGGCGGCGACCGAGCTGGATCCGCAGCGGCACGTGGTGGTCTACTGCGCGTCGGGAATGCGCAGCATGGAGGTCGGGGCCTTCCTTTTGGAGCAGGGCTTCCGGCAGGTAAGCAATTTGAACGGTGGCTTGAACGCCTGGACGGGCCCGGTCGAGCGGGCATCCTGAACGAAGGAGCGGCACCATGAATCGCACCATCCCGATTGTCGCGGCGACGCTGCTGGCGGTCGCCGGCGCGTCCGCGCAGGGAACCCAACGGACGGCCACCGCGGGCGAGACGGTTTTCGTCAGCTCGCGGGAGGCGGTACTGCGGCAGACATCCTCGCCGAGTTCGCCGGTGGTGGCCACGCTCGGCCAAGGCGCCGCGCTGACCGTGCGCGAGGTGCAGGGCCTGCGCTACCTGGTCGAGACCGGCACCGGGCAGCGCGGCTACATCGTGCGCTTGAACACGTCGGCGACGCGCCCCCGGACGACGACGGACGGGATGGGCGGGCTGCTGCGCGACGACCGCGGGGCGGCGGAGCAGCGCACCTCGGGCTCGATCCGCGGCCTGCGTCCGGAAGCCATCAAGATGCGCGAGGACGGCGAAGTGGGCAGCGCCACGGTGGACGACGTCACGGCGATGCAGGATCTGGCGGCGTCGATCACGGACGCGGAAATCGACGCGTTCAACGCCGAGGGCGGGGTGGTGGCGCCATGAACAAGCTCATGACCGCGGGGCTCGCGGCGGCGCTGCTCGCCGCCGCGGGATGCACGGGAACGCTCGATTCGTCGGCGCTCCAGGAGTCGATCCGGACCGGTTTCGAGATCGCCGGCAACCGGGAGCAGGGGGAGCAGGCGGCCTCGGCGACGGGCGACCTGCTGGGAACGTTCGCGCCGCTGCCGCCGGAGCAGGAGCGGGCGCTCGGCGAAGGGATCGCGCTCACCGCGCTCGAGACGCACGGCGCGCGGCTTCCCGACGAGGCGCTGCAGCGTTACGTGAACCTTGTGGGGCGTAGCGTCGCGCGGGCGGCGTCGCGGGCGGAGCTGACCTACATGGTCGCCGTGACCGACTCGGACGGCTACAATGCGTTCGCGGGTCCGGGGGGGTACGTGTTCGTCACGCGCGGACTTGTCGGGCTGATGCGCAACGAGGCGGAACTGGCCGGCGTGATCGCCCATGAGATCGCGCACCTGGAGAAGCGGCACCTGGAGCAGTCGATGCGCCGCGAGCAGTTCTTCCGCGGCCTGCAGACGGCGCTCCGCGCGGGGGGCAACGACACGGACTACGGACAGGCGGTCGGTTTCGGGCAGGACATCCTGTTCACGCGAGGCTACGAGCCGAGGTTCGAGTTCGAGGCGGACGCGCTCGGCGCGCAGATCGCCGCGGCGGCGGGCTACGATCCGAACGGCCTGCGGGACCTGCTGGCGCGGCTCGGCCAGCAGCAGGCGCAGAACGGCGGATGGCTACAGACGCATCCTGCCTCATCGCGCCGGGTGGCGGAATTGAACCGCATGCTGGGCGAGGGGCTTGGCTCACTGGGCGGCGCGGTGAACGAGGAGCGGTTCCAGCGCGCGACCGCCTCTATCCGGTAGCGTCCACCGTTCGACCTTGAGCCATTGGGCCCGCGCGCCATCCACTGGCGGCATGAGCGAGCCGCAGCAACCGACAGAACAGACAGCCGCGCCAGCGCCGGAGCTGCGGCGCCGGCGGCGCTGGCCGCGTGCGCTCGCAGCGCTCGCCGGCGGTGGCGCGGTTCTACTGCTCCTCGCGCCGACGCTGGCGACCACCCGCCCGGTGCTGTCGCAGGTCGAGCGCATCGCCGCGGCGAAGCTAGGCACGCCGGTCGAGATCGGCGCGCTCCGCGCCGGGTGGCTTCGGGAGGTCTCGCTGGAATCGCTCGCGGTAGGGCCCAAGGGGGGGCGGCTGCTCGAGGTCGAGGGCGTCCGAGTGCCGCTTTCGTTGCTGGACGCGCTCGGCGGCGCACCGTTCACGGTCTCGGAGCTTGAGGTGGACTCGATCCGCGCGGCGTACCTGGTCGCAGCGGACGGGTCGACGAACGCGGACGCGCTGCTGGCTGCATTGGCGGCTCTCCCCGGGGATGCGCAGCCATCGCCCGCGGCGGAGCCGTCCGGTCAGCCCGTGGTGCCGCTCGCGGCGCTCAGGCTGGTGGTGGGGCGCATCGAGCTCGCGTACCGCGATGAGTCGAAGGCGCCCGCGGTGGACGCTGCGCTGGTCCTCGATGGCTTGCTGCTGGATTGGCCCGACACCGCGCAGGGTGTGCGTCTGTCCGCGGAGGGTGGCATCTCCGCGCTGGGCGAGACGATTCCGTTGAGCATCTCGGTGGACGCGGACCCGGCGCTCGGCGCGGACCGGGTCTACCGCGCGGGGAACGAAACGGCGCGCGTCGAGTTCGCGCTCGGGGCGGACGGCGCACTGCTCGCTGCGGCGATGGACGCGAAGCGCGTGGGCGGCGACGCGGAGGCGGAGCTGCGTTTGCGGCTCGACCTCGGCGCGGTTGGCGCGCTTGGACCGGTGCGCGAGTCGGCGCCGCAGCTCGAGGCGCTCGAGGGAACAGTCTCGCTCGATGGCTCGGCGACGCTGGCGGCGGGGCTGGCGAACGCGGAGCTCTCGCTCAGCACGTCCGGGGCCGCCGCGACCGTGGGCGGCGCGCGGCACGCGGTGCCGGACCTGTCGGCGCGGTTGTCGGCGAGCGCGGACACGGCGGCTCGGCGGCTCGACACCATGGACGTATCAGCGTCGCTGCCGGGCGTGGAGGCGGGGCTTTCCGCGCGCGCGCTGTCGTTCGACACGGCCTCGGCGGACGCGAAGCTGGAAGCGCGGCTTTCGGTGGACGCAGGGCGCGCGTACCGGGCGCTCGCCCCGCTGGCGGGCCATGCAGCGGAACCGGTCCCCGCGGAGGGCCGCCTCGACGCGTCCTTCTCAATGTCGGGCGACCCGCGGGCGGAACGGCTTGCGGGGCGCGCGGAGGCGCGCTGGCGCGGCGGCGCGCTGCGGCTGGACGGGTTGCCGAAGGGAGCGACGCTGGCCGCCTCGGACTTTGACTTCGCGGCGGATCTGTCCGCGGTGCCCTCGGGGAAATCGGCGGCGATGTCGGCCACCTTGACGGGCCCGGTGCTGGGGGATTGGACGCTGAAGGCGGACGGCGCGGCGGAGCCCGCCGCGTGGCGGGCGGAGTTGGCGGGCGGCTTGTCGCTCGAGACCGTCGTGTCGGCGGCGTCGGAGTTCTTGGCCGCGCCGCCGCCGGCGACCGTTTCGGGGCGCGCCAAGCTGGGCTTGGACGCCTCGCAGGATGCCGCGGGGCGCATCGGCGTGCGGTTGCGCGCGTCGGTGGACGATGCCTCCGCCGCGATGCGCGAACCACCCATGCGGTTGCTCGAGACGGACAGCCTCAGCCTCGCGTTGGACGCCGCCTACGATCCGTCGAGCGGCGCCGTCGATGTACCTGCGGTGGCGTTCGCCGCTCCGGGCCTCCGGGCGTCGGCGAGGGGGCGCCTCGACGCCTCGCTGCGCGGGGAGTTCTCCGCGGACACCGCGGCCGACCTTGCCGAGCTGTACCGCCGCGCGGCGCCGCTGCTGCCGCCGGGGGCGCTCGAATCGCTATCCGGTGATGCGACGCTGTCGGTCGCGGGTCGGGCGTTGGCGGATGGATCGGTGCGCGCGGAGGTGACGGGGCGGCTGCCAAATGGCGAGGTCGTGTTGTCCGGCGCCCGCGCGGTGCCGCTCAGGCTGGGCGGCTTCGTCGTCGCAACGGGGGACCGCCCCGAGGCGGGCGTGACGCGGATCGGGTTGTCGAAAGGCGCGTTGAACTACGGCGAGTCGGCGAGGGCGGACTTCGGCGCCGACGCGGTGATCACCCCGGATGGCACGCGACTGGACGCCACCGCCGCCGTGTCGCTGGACCACGCGAAGGCTCTGGCGGAGGCGCCGGATTGGGCGGTCGCGCTGGTGCCCGGCGCGTTGTCGCTCGACGGAACGTCGACGTTGCGGTTGAAGGCGGCGAGCGTCACCGGCGCACCGGCGGAGTTGGAGTTCGGCGGCGGCACGCGGATCCCGGCGCTGCTCTTCGAAGGCGCCACCCCGCTCGCGGTGGAGGGGGTCGCGCTCGAATGGACCGGCAGTGCGACGGTTCCGCCCGGGGATCCGAAGCGCTCGCGGGCGGCGCTGGACGCGACGCTCGGGATCGGACTGGCGGATGCGGGGGCCGCGGTGGTGGAGCGGTTCGCGGGGGAGATCAGCGGGCGGTTCGACGGGGCCGCGGCGGAACCCGGTTCGCTGTCCGCGAAGGCCTCGATCGGGCGGGTGGACGCGTCGGCGGGGACGGCGCTGCTTTCAGTGCCCGGGATCCGGGCCGAGACGGAGGTGGCGCTCCGCTCGATCGAACCGCCGTCGGTGGAGCTTTCGGCGACGCTCGCGGCCGGTGACGGCGCCGACGTGTTCGCGGCGTCGCTGGGCACCGAGTGGACGGCGGGAGAGGCGTCCATCCCGGCCTCGGTGGAGGCGATCGTCTCGGATTTCGCCGCCGCGTCGTCCTTCGCGACACTGCCTCCGGGCGTGATGCCGGAGTTGCAGGGCCGCGCGGAGGCGCGCGCGGAGCTGGTGGCGGAGCTGGACGCGAAAGGCGCGCTCTCGGTGTTGCGGTCGCCGGTGACGGGCGCGCTCTCCTTCGCCGCTTCGGGTGTCGGCGCTTCGTCGCCCATGCTGGGCGACCTGCGGGGGATCGACACCACGGCGGACCTCTCCCTCGGCGGCGACTCGCTGCGGGGTTCGTTCCGCTTCGAGGGCGAGCGCCTCTACCCCGCCGCGGCGCCCGCATCCTTCAACCTCGCAACTGTGGTGGGCGGGTTCTCGCTCAACGGCTGGGAGCGGCTCGCACTGGGCGTTACAGAAGCGCGAATGCTGTCCCCCGGCCTCGAGGCGACCGGCAGCTTAGAGTTGTCGGGGTTGCGCCCGCTCCTAGCGGAGGCGGTCTTCGCGGCCGCGGAGGGACGCCCGGCCCAGCTTCCCGAAGGGGCGAAGGGGTGGCTCGACGCGGTGCCGATGCAGGCGTCGGGAACGCTCGACTTGGCGGACCTCGGGACCTGGGGCGCGTTCCTGCCCGGGGGCTCGCTCGCCGGTTCCGCGGGGGGCGGCTTCCTGCTTCGCTCACGACCCGGGAACGACATGCGCCTCGATGGCCGGCTGGCCCTGGACGGCGTCGGGCTCGCCTGGCAGCGGCAGCTCGAGGTATCGGGCCTGTCGGGCGCGGTGCGGGTGGGCAAGACGCTGTCTCTGCGCGAGTCGGCGGCGCCCGCGGCGCAGACGGAGGCGGGCGATCTCCGCATCGCGCGGATCGAGTACCGCAGGGGGCCGCTCCGCATCGTTGCGGAGGACACCGCCGCGGCCGTGCGCGGGCTGGACGGGGGGCTCTACTTCAGCGGGGATTCGCGGCGGTTCATGGGCGGATCGGCGCGGTTCGACGGCGCGCTCCGCAAGAGCCGCGGCGTGCCGCTCGCCACGCTCGCCTTCGAAGGAACCGACCTCGATGCGCGTTCGATGGTGCCGCCGCCGGCGAGCCTGCTCCCGGATGCGCTGGCGATGAACCTGCTGGGGAACCTGCGGTGGGAGCTTCGCGGGGGGGCCGCGGGGGCGGACCCGCTGGACGGTATCGATGTTTCCTTGGAGGCGACGCGGGTGGAGCGGCGGGCGCTGGTGGAGCTGCTGCGCGCGCTGGACCCGGCGCAGCGGAATCCCCCGATCCAAGCGGGGATCGCGGCACTCGGTTTCGGGGCGCCGAACGGCGCCACCTTCAAACTTGTGAACGGGCTGGTGGGTCTGGACATCCGGGTGCAACCGCGGATCGGGCCGACGGTCCCGATGACGCTGCTGCGGCAGGTCCCGCTGGGCGAACTGTCGCGCGTTTACCGGCTCGACGCCATGGCGGCATCCGTGGCAATGCTGCGCGGCGGATTGCTGGCGTTGTTCGCGGAAACCTGGAGCGAGCTGGCGGAAGCGCTCCCCGAGGAGGAAGGCCCATGAGGAAGACAGCCCTGCCGCTCCTGCTGGCGGCGCTCGCGGCGAGCGGCTGCGGGCGGCTGCTCGACATCAACCTGTTCGTCGTCGGCGAGCAGACCGCGCTCGAGCGCCAGGTGCTCGGCGCCTACGGGGAACTGGACCGCAGCCTGCTCGCGTACTCCTCCGTCCGGGGGGTGCAGCCGGATGGCTCGCTGCGCCCGCCACCGCCGATGAGCGAGAGCCAGCGCACGGTGCAGCAGGCGATGCAGAACCGGCAGTACAACCGCGACGACCTGGATCTGCTGCTGGCCTACAAGCTGGTGGCGGAGCGGAACGACGGGCTGATCGAGGCGACGGTGCAGCCCTTCCCGGACGTGGAGCGCATCACGTCGGAACTGGTGGCGCGCATCCTGGAGGAGGAGAACGCGGACCGCGCGGCGATCATGGCGCGGCTGCTCGCGACGGTGCCGGGGCTGCGCCCCGGAGACGAGGCGGACGTGCGCTGGGTGTTCGCGTCGCTCAACCAGGGTATTGCTCCGGAGGGGTCGCTGCTGCAGCGGCGGGACGGCGAATGGACCACCAAGTAGCCACTTTCCTGATGCTCTTCGCAGCGGGCGCCGCAGGGGCCGCGGAGCCTCTACTCTCGCTGCCCGGCGACGAGGCGGCCCCGCAGGCGGATCCGCGCGGGCGCTGGCTTGTCTTCGAGCACACGAACGAAGGAACGACGAACCTGCTGCTGCTGGACCTGCGGGGCGGGCCCGGCGCCTCGCCGAAGCCGCTCGCGCCCCATCCGGCGAACAGCCGCGAGCCGCGCATTTCGCCCGACGGAAGGCGGTTGGCGTTCATCTCGACGCGGGCCGACGCGCTCGGCGACCTCTTCGTCCTCACCCTGCCGGACGGCGAGCCGCGGCGACTGACGGATTCAACCACGTCGGATCGAGCCCCGCGCTGGATCACAGCCGATTCGATCGAGATCGAGCAGAGGCGGGGCGCCGGCTGGGAGAGAACGGTCCTCGACGCGCGCACGGGCCAGCCCGAGCCCGGCGCGGCGGCGCCCGCCGACACCGGCGCCGGGGCGCCGTTCCCGCTCCTGGCGGCGAACGGCGAGCTGGCGCTCCTGCGCGCGGACGACACGAACCGCGACGGCCGCCTCGACGATGCGGACGACGCCTCGCTTTGGCGGCGCGGCGCCGACGGCTGGAGTCAGGTGGCGCTGCCCCTGGCGGGGGCCTCGGGGTTGGCGCGCCTCGGGGACGAGCTGGTCGTCTCCGCGGAGGGCCCGGACGGGCTCGACCTCTTCGTGCTGCCGGTCGACGAGTCGCTCGCCGATCCCCCCGTGGCGGCGGATCGCGCGCAAGTGGGGGTGACCGCGGAGATGGCGGACGCGGCGGCGCTGGCGCGCTGGCGCGGGGAAGCGTTGCGGAGCGGCTCGGCGGAGGCGGCGGCGCAGTGGCTGCGCTCGGCGCTCGCGCGCGGCGAGATCGCCACGCTGCTCGAGCCCCCCGCGTTCCTCGACGCCATGTTCTCGACGGACGCGGCCGCGCGGTGGAACTACGGCGCGCTGCGGATCGAGGCGGAGCTGCGGGGGCTCACCGTTGCCACGCTGGAAGCGGCGCAGGAATCGGCCGCGGTCGAGGCGCTCGCACGGCGCGCGCGGGCCCATGCAGCGGCGATGCCGGCGGGCGCGGACTCGGACGTGGCGGCGCAGTTCGCGCTCGCGCGCCTCGGCATGTTCGCGCGGACCGGCGATACGGCACGCGCGCTGGAGCTGGCGGCGGAGTTGGAAGGCTCGGGCGCGATGGACCGCGATCCCGGAACGCAGGCGGCGTTCCTCGCGGCGAAGGCGGGGGTCTACCGGCGCCTTGGACAATTCGACGAGAGCGCGCGGTTCCGGCTCGCCGCGCTGGGCGTGCTGCCGGCGGACGATCCCCGCGCGCGCCTCCTCGCAAGGGAGGTGCTGGGCGACGCCACGGCGCAGTCGCCGGACGACGAGGCGCGCCTCCTCGCGATCCGCGCGGTCTCCGCGGAGAACGGACGGCTCCCCGCATTGCTGGCCGAGTCGCGCCTCGCGCAAGCGCGGCTGCTGGACCGCATCGGCGAGCCGGAACCCGCGCTCGAAGCGGCGCGTCTCGCGGTGGAGGACCCGGACACGCCCGCGGCGGCGGCTTCCGAGGCGCTCCTGCTGGAGGCCGACATCCTCGGATCAAGGGGACGGTTCGAAGAGGCGGTGCGATTGCTTGCGGCAAGCCGGGAGCGCCTCGGCGCGGAGGGCGCCGCGACGGAGGCGGCCCTGCGCGCGGCGCTGGTGCGCGGGCTCTCGGCGCAGGGCCGCGCGGAGCTGCGGGCCGGCGACGCGGCGCTGGCGCAGGCGACGTACGGGCGCCTCACGGAGCTGGTGCCGGAGGCGTACCAAGGCTGGCGCGGGCGCGTGGCGGCGCTTGCCGCGATGCCGAACGGTCTCGACGCGGTCCGCGGGGAGCTGCGCCGCGCGGCGAAGTCCGACGCGGGCGACGCGCGCGCGCAGTACCTCTACGGGCTGCTGCTGACCTACGAGGAGTCGAAGGTGGACTCGGCGGAGAAGTACCTCCGGCGGGCGGTGGCGCTCGATGGCTCGAACGCCTTCCACCACCAGACGCTTGGCTACGTGCTGGAGCAGCGCGCGCTCCGCGGGCGGCGCAACGAGCGCCTCGCGGAGGCGCAGGAGCGCTACGAGCGCGCGCTCGCGCTGACCGACGCCGGCGCCGCGCCGCAGGACCACGCGGACCTGCTGCTGAACGCGGGCAACGCGGCGTTCGCGCAGGAGCGCTTTCCGCGCGCCTGGTCGCTCTACCTGCGGCGCGCGCAGTCGCCGTCGCCCTTCGAGAACGACGCGCAGGAGTTCCTCTTCCGCCGCTCGGCGGGAATCGCGGCGTTCCGCGCCTACGAGGCGCGGCGCGCGGAGGAGTCCTTCGCCGCGGCGCTGCGACTACTTGAGTCGCCGGGGCCGGCGCTTCTGGGCGCAACCGCCGAGCCGGTCCGCGCGGAGCTTTCCCGCGAGCTGCGCGACCGGCGCGCGCTGGCGCTGTGGCAGCTCGGCCGCGCCGGGGAGGCCGCGGAGTTGTGGGAGGGCCTCGCGCCGCTCGCCGACAAGCGCTCGATGGACGCGGTGCGGCTGCGGCGGAACGCGGCGCTGGCGCGGCTGGACCAGGTGGAGTCGAGCACGGGCGCGGCCCGTGCGGACGCGTTCGCCGCGGCGGAGGCGCAACTCGCGGAGGCGCGGGCGCTGCTGCCCGGCGCGCGCCTGGAAGGTCCGGCCAAGGGGGGACCTTTCGCTGTCGACGTCGTGGTCGCGAGCGACGCCACGACCGGTGGGGCCGACCTTCGGCTCGACCGGGCCGAGGAGGAGCGGCTTCTGCGCCTGGCGCACCTGCGGCTCGCCTCGCTGCGCGGCGACGACGAAGCCGCCGCGAGGGGCCTCGCGGACGAGTTGGCGTTCCTGTCTGCGCCGGTCCCGGAGGAGCAGCTCGCCTACCGCTCGACACAGCGCTCGCTGCTGCAGCGCCGCCTTGCGGAGGACATGCTGGCGTCCGGCGACCGGACGGGGGCCCTTCTGGCGCTCGCGGGGGTCGTCGACGAGGCGCGCTTCGTCGTGAAGGACGAGCCGCTGGTGAACGCCGCGGCGGCGAGCGCGGCGCTGCTGCGGCTTGCGGAGCTGGGAGGGTCGGCGGACACGGGGACGGCGGCGCGGCTGGATGCGTCGTGGATCGCGGGGCTGGGCGCGCCGGAGCCCGCGGGAGCGGCGGGCGCGGTGGACCGGGCGGCGGCGCGGCTGCTCGCGGCCCAGTTCGAGGGGCTGCTGGAGGCGACTCCGCTCGTCGAGTCGCCGGAGGCGCGGATGCGGCTCGGGCTGGCGCGGCTGCTCGAGCTGCGGAGCGCGGTGTTCGCGCCGGGTGCGGAGTCGGAGGGGACTCCCGAGCGCGCGCTTCGGGAGGCGCGCCGCGCGCTCGCGGTCGAGTCGGCGGAGGCGCTGGTCCGCGCGCTGCGGGAGGATGCGCAGACCGCCACGGACGGCGTGGAGGCGAACGGCCTTCTGCTCCGGGCGCACGCGCTGCGGCTGTCGCTGGCGGCCCGGTTCGCTGGGGACGAGCGGACGGACTCCGCTCGCGCGGAGGCGTTGGCGTTCGCTCGGGCCTCGGGGCATGGGGATTCGGAGTGGTGGCTGCACGCGGAGGAGGCGCTCGCTTCCCGCGACGCGCAGCGCCGGGACGCCGCGCTGGAACGCGCCCGAGTCTCGGCGGCGGCGCTACTTCCGTCCTCGCTGACGGGGCGCTCCGCGGAACTGGCGTCGCTGCTGCCCGCGCTGCGCGATGCGAACGCGGCGACGGGCGAGGAGGCGGTATGGCGCGGCGGCGAGGAGTGGGCTCTTGCGGAGTTGCGCTTGGCGTTCGCCGGCGCGGTGCCGGGGGACGGCGCGTGGGGTGCCGGCTTCGTCCGGCTGCGGGACGCGCGCGACCGGCTGCTCGGCCGCCTGCGCTCGACTCCCCCCGCGGAGCTCGGTTCGGCGGAGTTCGTCGTGTCGCAGCTCGCCCGCGCGGAGGAGGCGCTCGCCGCGCACTTGGACGCGGGGCGCGCGGACGGCGACGCCTTCGCCAACGCGCTGTTCGCGGCGCCGACGCCGTTCGAGGACGCCTCCGTGGTGTACGACCTTGGCGGCCTGCTCGGCGTCGAGGCTGCGCTGCCCGGCGCTGACGCGGCGGGGCGGGTGCTGCTTTCGCCGGGACCGGTCGGGGTGGCCGGCGCGGCCTCCGTGGTGCGCGTGCTGAGCGGCGCGCACCTGCTTTGGGCGCTTTCCGACCCGCCGCTCGAGCTGCGCACGGCGGATGGCGCGGTGCTGGGCGAGCGCGTGCTGCGGGGTCCGATCCGCGAGGTGGGGGCGAGTCCGCTCGACTGGGAAGTCGGCGAGGAGCGGCGGCGCCTCGGCGACTTCGCCGCGGAGGAGCCGGCGGCGCTCTGGAGCGTCGAGGCGGAGCTGGTCCCCGGCGCGCGCCTCGCGGTCGCGGCGGCGCTCGCATCGCAGGGCGCCGCGTCGGTGCGCTTCCCCGGCGGCGAGTTTTTCGGCGCGCCCCGCGTGGATCCCGCGGGAGCGCCGGACGTCGCGCTGGCGCGGCTGGCGGCGGCGCGGGGCGAGGCGTTCGCGGCGATCGAGGAGAACGATGCGGAACGGGCGGCCCCGGCGCTGGTGACGACGCTGGCGCTTTCGGAAGCGCTGGGCGAAACGGGCGACCGCACGCTGCTGCTGGAGCTGCTGGCGCAGGCGCTCGGGGATTCGGGGCGCTACGAGGAGGCGCTTGGTCCCGCCGCCGCCGCGGTGGAGGCGCGCCGCGCGGATGGGGGCCCCGAAGCGCTGGCCAAGTCGCTCGCCCGCCTCGGCGGGCTGGCGGACCGTGCCCGGCGGCACGATGCCGCGGAACGCTCCTACACGGAGGCCGGGGAGCTGTTCGCGTCGCTCGGCGACGAGGCGTCGCGGCTCGGTGCGCGGACCAACATCGGACTCACGCTGGAGCGCTCGGGCGAGTACGCGCGGGCGGCGGCCGAGTACGCGGCGGTCCGCGCGGACGCGGCCGCGGCGGGCGACCGGGCGCTGGCGCTCGAATCGCTCGGGCGCGTGGCGCGAATCCTGGCGCTGCGCCAGAACCGCTACGCGGAGGCGGAGGAGCTGCTGCGCGAAGGCCTCGCGGAGGCGCCGGCGGGGTCGGCGGAGGCGATCGGCCTGCGGATCGATCTGGCCTACGCGCTGGAGCGGACCGCGCGCTACGACGAGGCGCTGGCGGAGTTGGGGGCGGCGCAGGAGGAAGCCAAGGCGGCGGAGCTGCCGCTGCTCGAGGCGCTCGCGCTGAAGGACCGCGCGAACGTTCTGTGGCTGCGTTCCGACTACTTCGAGAGCTTCACGGCGCGCACGGACGCGGAGGCGCTGGCGGCGCGGCTCGGCGACACGGAGCTGCGGATCGCGCTGCGCAACGTGGCGGGCCTCACGGCGTGGTCGGTGAACGACCTGCCTCGCGCCATGGCGGAGTTCGACGACGCGCTGTCGCTGTCGCGGCGCGCCTCGCTACCGACGGAAGAGGCGTCGACGCTGAACAACCGCGGCCTCGCGCTCCGCTCGCAGGGGCTGCTGGAGGAGGCGCTGGCGGACCTGCGCGCGGCGGAGGCGATCGACACGGCGCAGGGCAACCGCTGGGGCGCGGCGTACGCGAAGCGCAACATCGCGCTCACGCTGATCGAGGCGCTCCGCCCCGCGGAGGCGCTCCCCTACCTTGCGGACGCGCTCGCGTACGCGGAGGCGATCGGCGACCGCGCGAACATGTCGAAGACGCGGCTGGCGGCGGGGGACGCGCTCCGCGCGCTGGACCGCCGGGCGGAGGCGGAGGCCGCCTACCGCGAGGCGCTGGCGATCGCCGACGCCGTGCCGCTGCGCGAGGTGCAGTGGCGCGCGCACTACGGGCTGGCGGAGCTGCTCCTCGCGGATGGTCCCGATCCCGCCGCCGCGCCGGAGCTGGAGCGCGCGCTCGGAGTGCTCGACACGCTGCGCGCCGGGCTCCGCGTGGAGGAGTTCCAGGAGGGGTTCCTCGCGGACAAGCAGGCGCCCTACGACGCGCTGGTGGAGCTGCTGCTGGACCTCGGGCGGGAGGAGGAAGCGCTCGCGGTTTCGGAGCGGGCGCGCGGGCGCAACTTCCTCGACCTGCTCGGCAACCGGAGGCCGGGGCTGCGGACGCCGGAGGAGAACGAACTTTCCGCCCGGGAACGCGAGGCGTCGGACGCGATCCTGGCGCTGGAGCGGCGGCTCGGCGCGGCGCCGGCGGCGAAGCGCGCGGAGATCGAGAGCGAGCTGGCGCGGGCGCGCGCCGAGTACTCTTCGCTGCTCGTGCGGCTGCGCGCCGCGAACCCGCAGCTCTCCTCGTTCGTGCGCGTCGAGCCGGTGGACCTGGACGCGCTGCGGGCGCTGCTCGAGCCGGAGACGGCGCTGGTGGTGTACCATCTGCTGGAGGACGAGGCGGTGCTTTGGGTGGTGCGGCGCGACGGGATCACGGCGCGGCGCTCGCCGGTTTCGAGGGCCGAAGTGGCCGCGCGGGTGGGCTCGCTGCGGGAGCGGCTGCAGGATCTCGCGCCGGTGGACGCGGAGATCGCCGCGATGTCGGAGGCGCTGATCGCCCCGGCGATGGATGGGCTTTCGGGGGCGGCGCGGATCGGGTTCGTGCCGCACCGCGAGCTGCACACGCTGCCCTTCCCGGCGCTGCGCGAGCGCTCCGGCGGCCCGCTGCTGATCGAGGGCTACGCGCTGTTCCATCTGCCGAGCGCGAGCGTCCTGCCGTACTCCGTCGAACGCCGGACGCCGGAACCGCGCGCCCGGCAGGAGCTCCGCGTCCTGGCCGTCGGCAACCCGGAGACGAACATCCCCGGTTCGGACCTGCCGTTCGCCCAGAAGGAGGCGGAGCGCCTCCGGTTCGAATACCCCGACATCACGGTGGCGACGGGCGGCGCGGCGACGGAGGAGTGGGTGGGGGCGAACGCGGGGGGCTACGACGTGATCCACATCGCCTCCCACGGCGAGTACAATCCGCTGGCGCCGATGGTTTCGGGGCTTCTCCTGGCGGGGAAGGGGGACGGGGAGGGCCGCCTGACATCGGAGGAGATCTTCGCGCTGCCGCTCGCCGCGGACCTGGTGGCGCTGTCGGCCTGCCAGACGGGCCTCGGCCGCGTGACCGCCGGCGACGAGGTGGTGGGGCTGAACCGCGCGTTCCTCTACGCCGGCACGCGGCAGATCGTCTCGACGCTATGGCGGGTGGACGACATCGCGACGGCGGTGCTCTTCAAGCACTTCTACCGGAACGACCGGGACCTGGACCGGGCGGAGGCGCTGCGGCAGGCGCAGCTCCGCGTGGCGGCGCGATACCCGCATCCGGCCTACTGGTCGGGCGTGGCGCTCACGGGGGACTGGCGCTGAGCGAGCAGCGCGGCGACATCGGCGCGGAGCACGGCGCCGACCTCCTCGACCGGGCGCATGGCGTCCACGACGCGCATGAAGGGGAATCCGTCCAGCCCGAGAAAGATCGCCCGCGCGCGGGCGAGGCGCTCCTCGCGCTCGAAGTGGTCCCCGGCGCCGTCCCGGCCGCGCACGCGGGCGAGCGCCTCCGCGACCGGAAGATCGAAGACCGCCAGGTAGTCGGGCACCGGCGCGAAGGCCTCGTTGGCGAGGCGGATCTCCGCCGGGTCGAGACCCCTCGCCCCTTGGTAGGCCATGGAGGAGATGTAGTAGCGGTCCAGGACCACGATTCCGCCGGCGGCGAGTGTGGGTTCGATGGACTCGGCGACGTTCCGGCGCCGGTCCTCGCGGAAGAGCTCGAACTCCTTCGCGGCGGTGAGGACTTCCGGCCCGAGGGGCATCAGGCGGCGCAGCTCCATGCCGTGGGGGCCGCGGGTGGGCTCGTGGAGGACGCGGACCATGAGGCCGGAGGACTGGAGCCAGCGGGCGAGGAGTTCCGCCTGGGTGCTCTTGCCGGCGCCGTCGATGCCCTCGATGGCGACGAGGAGTCCGCGCGCGGGGGCGGGATCGGCGGGACTGCGCATGGTGCTCCTTCGGCGCTGGGACTGGGGCGCACCTTCCCGGCGGCGCGGGCGGTCCGCAAGCGGTCATCGCCGCGGGGCGCGCCGGAATCTTCGCTTGCCGCGCCGCGGGGGCGGGCGTTGCCTTGACCGATTGCCGTGGCGGCGCCCTCCCGCCCGGCCCCTCCCAAGGAGCTTCGCCAGCGTGTACGTCTGCGTTATCGGCACCGGCTATGTCGGCCTCACCACGGGCGCGGTCTTCGCCGACCTCGGCAACGATGTCATGTGCATCGACAAGAACGCGCAGAAGATCGAAAACCTGCGCCAGGGCATCATGCCCATCTACGAGCCCGGCCTCGAGGAAATGGTCCTCCGCAACATCGAGGAGGGCCGCCTGACGTTTTCGACGGACACCGCCGAGGGCGTGCGCAAGTCCGAGGTGGTCTTCATCGCGGTCGGCACGCCGCCGAAGGCGGACGGCTCGACGGACCTCTCGCAGGTCGAAGGCGCGGCGAAGGACATCGCCGCCTGCCTCGACCGCTACAAGATCGTCGTGAACAAGTCCACGGTCCCGGTCGGCACGGGCAACTTCGTGCGGCAGGTGATCGAGGCGAACAAGCGCCGCGCGGTCGACTTCGACGTGGTCTCGAACCCCGAGTTCCTGCGCGAGGGCTCCGCGATCCAGGACAGCTTCCTGCCGGACCGCATCGTGATCGGCGCGCCGAGCCAGAACGTGGCGATGTCGCTGCTCGAGCTGTACGCGCCGATCGAGCGCCCGATGCTGATCACCGACGTCTACAGCGCGGAGTTGATCAAATACGCCAGCAACGCCTTCCTCGCGACGAAGATCAGCTTCATCAACGCGATCGCGGACATCTGCGAGCGGGTGGGCGCGGACGTGTCGCTGGTGGCCAAGGGCATGGGCGCGGACCAGCGCATCGGCAAGGAGTTCCTGCAGGCGGGGCTCGGCTACGGCGGCTCCTGCTTCCCGAAGGACACGCTATCGCTGATCCACACGGCGAAGGCGCTCGGCGAGGACTTCGCCATGCTCGAGGAAGTGGTGAAGACGAACGACCGGCGCACGAAGCGGTTCGTCGAGCGGATCGTGAAGCATTTCGGCGGCTCGCTCGCCGGCAAGCGCATCGGCGTGCTGGGCCTCGCGTTCAAGCCCAACACGGACGACATGCGCGACGCGAAGTCGGTCGAGGTGATCAAGCACCTGCACGCCGCGGGCGCGAAGGTGGTCGCCTACGACCCGATCGCCACGGACAACGCGAAGCCGATGCTCCCGGCGGACATCGGATACGAGAAGAGCGCCTACGACGCGGCGAAGGGCGCCGACGCGCTGGTGATCATGACGGAATGGAACGAGTTCAAGCTGCTGAACCTCGAGAAGGTGCAGGACGCCATGGGCTCGCCGGTGATCTTCGACGGGCGGAACATCTACCCGTTGGACCGGATGGAGCGCACGGGCTTCGAGTACCACAGCATCGGACGGCGCTCGGTGACGGGCCGCCGCCGCTCGATCCCGGCAGGAGTTGCCGCCAATGGCGGAAGCGACTCCTGACCTGATCGGGCGCGTCGCGGACGCTGTGGCGCGCGAGCTGCTCGCGCGCCAGGGCCCCCCCGCGCCCAAGCCGGCCGCGACGCCGTGCGCCGCGCCGCACGGCATGGCGGGCGCGCCGAACCCGGCGGCGAAACATGCGCTGATCGAGGCGGGGGCCCAGCGCCTGGGGCACAGCACCGAGGACGCCGCGCCCCCGGCGCAGGAGTGCCGCCCCTACGCGCGCTACATCGACCACACGCTGCTGAAGCCGACCGCGACGGAGGACGAGGTCCGCACCCTGTGCGCGCAGGCCCGCGAGCACCAGTTCGCGTCGGTCTGCGTGAATCCCTCCTTCGTGCCGCTGTGCGCCGAGCTGCTGAAGGGCAGCGGCGTGAAGGTCTGCACGGTGGTCGGGTTCCCGCTGGGCGCGACGACGACGGCGGTGAAGGTCTTCGAGACCCGCGAGGCGGTGGCGAACGGGGCGGAAGAGATCGACATGGTGGTGCAGATCGGGCGGCTGAAGTCGGGCGACTACCAGTACGTGTGCGACGACATCCGCGGCGTGGTGCTGGCGGCGCAGGGCCGGCTGGTGAAGGTGATCCTGGAGACGACGGTGCTGGAGGAGCACGAGAAGGTGGCGGGCTGCACGCTGTCGAAGGCGGCGGGCGCGCACTTCGTGAAGACGTCGACCGGGTTCGGCGGCGGCGGGGCGACGGCGGAGGATGTCGCGCTGATGCGGCGCGTGGTGGGCCCGGCGCTGGGCGTGAAGGCCTCCGGCGGCATCCGCACGTGCGGCGACGCGGAGAAGATGGTGGCGGCCGGCGCGAACCGGCTGGGCGCGAGCGCCTCGGTGGCGATCGTCGCGGGCGCGGAGGGCAAGGCGGGCTATTGAGGCCCCGCCCCGCGCGGGCGGCCTTCCGCCACACACCATGAAGCAGATCGAACAAGGCGCGTTTGTTGACTATGTCAAGATCAACGTCGAGGCGGGCGACGGCGGCCAGGGCTGCATCGCGTTCCTGCGCGACAAGCTGACGGCGTTCGGCGGCCCGGCGGGCGGCGACGGCGGCCGCGGCGGAAGCATCTTCCTGGAAGGCCAGCGCGAGCTGACCACGCTGCTCGATTTCAAGGGCCGCCCGTTCTGGCGCGCGCGCCGCGGCGCGCACGGCGAAGGCAAGAACTGCTCGGGGCAGGCGGGCGAGGACATCGTGCTGCCGGCGCCGCTCGGCACCGTGGTCACGGACGCGGACACCGGCGAGGTGGTGGGCGAGGTCCTCGAGACGGGACAGCGCCTCCTGATCGCCAAGGGAGGGGACGGCGGGCGCGGCAACCAGCACTTCGCGAACGCCACGAACAAGGCGCCGCGCAAGGCCGAGGCCGGCTGGCCCGGCGACAAGCGCACGCTGATCCTCGAGCTGAAGGTGATCGCCGACGCGGGGCTGATCGGGCTCCCGAACGCGGGGAAGTCCACGCTGCTCGCGGCGCTGACCCGCGCCACCCCGAAGATCGCGGCGTACCCGTTCACGACGCTGACGCCGAACCTCGGGGTGTTCCTCGCCTCCGACCTGCAACGCCAGATCACGCTGGCGGACATCCCGGGCCTGATCGAAGGGGCCCACGACGGCCTCGGCCTCGGGCACCGCTTCCTCCGCCACATCGAGCGCACGAAGGTGCTGGTGCACCTGGTCGCCCCCGAGGCGGGCGAGGGCGAGGACGGCCAATGGGTCCTCAACGACTGCCGGCCCGACACGCTGCTGTACGCCTGGAAGCTGATCGAGGCGGAGCTGGCGGAGTACTCGCCGGACCTGCCGAAGCGCCCCCGCCTCGCGGTGCTGTCGAAGATCGACCTGATGTCCGGGGAGGAGCGCGACGAGGTGCTCGCCGCGTTCCGCGCGGAGCTCGGCGTCGAACTGCTTCCCATCAGCGCGCAGACCGGCGAGGGGCTCGACGCGCTGCGACTCGCGGTGGAGCGCGAGGCGCTGGCGCTCGACGCGCCGGCGGGTCCGGACCCGCAGCCGGAGAAGGCCGAATGACCCGGCGCATTCGCTTTCCGCTCGCCCTGGCGCTTCTTGTTTCCGCGTCCGGGTGCATCAGTTTCGATCCGGCGTCGACGCGCCAACTGGACGAGGCGGACCGCCTCGAACGCGCCGCGTCGCTGAACCCGTCCAATGCGCACGCGTGGTTCGCCACCGGGAAGCAGCGGCTGGACGCGGGTGACTTCGACGGGGCGCAGGAGGCATTCCAGAGCGCGCTCGCGGCGCAGCCGGAGTTCGACGAGGCGGAGCTCGGCCTCGCGCTGTCGCACCTCGAGCAGCGCGAGTTCGCCGCCGCCCGCCGCGCGTACACCGCGCTGGCGGAGCGCCGCCCGGACCTCGCCGCGGCGTGGGAGGGGCTCGCCGCCACGGAGCTGGAGGCGCGCCGCCCGGACGCGGCGGAGGCCGCCGCGCGCGAGGCGCTGCGGTGCGACGGACGCTCGGCCCCAGCCCTGCGCGTGCTGGGCGAGGCCGCCTACATCCGGGGCGACCACCGGGCCGCGGTGCGCGCCTGGAGCGCCGCGATCGACGCGGATCCCGCCCTCGAACCGCGCCTCGGCCCCCTGCTGGCGGACCTAAGGCTCTACTTGCGGAAGTACGCCCCGGGTGCGGATATGGGCTCCGACACCGCAGCCAACGCCCCCGCCACGGAACGCCCGCGATGAGAATCGCCCTCGCCTCCGACCACGCCGGCTTCATCTTCCGCCGCGCGATCAGCTTCGAACTCGGCTCGCAGGGGCACGCGATCGAGGACTTCGGCTGCCCGAGCGAAGACGCCGCGGACCTGGTGGACTTCGTGGCGCCCGCGGCGGAGGCGCTCGGCAAAGGGCGCTTCGACTTCGGCATCTTCATCGACGGCGCGGGCTACGGACCGGGCATGATCGCGAACTTCTTCCACGGCGTCTTCGCCGCGGTGGCGAACGATCCGGTCGCGGCGCGGCTGGCGCGGGAGCACGGCGGCGCCAACGCGTTGTGCCTCGGCACCAAGGTCGCCGGCGAGCTGGTGCTCCGGGAGACCGTGAAGGCGTTCCTCGCCGCGGAGCCGTTGCCCGGCAAGTACCAGGAGCGCCGCGAAAAGGTGCGCGCGGTGGCCGAGCGCCAGCGCGTCGGACCGATGTTCCGCAAGCGCGCGGTGGTCACCGTGGACGACCTGAAGGAGGCGGTGCTGCAGCGGCAGCCCCTCATCATCGACCGCGACACGGTGGTGACGCCGAGCGTCCTCGAGGCGGTGCGCTCGCTGCGCCCGTGAGCGATCCGCGCCCCGCGGCCGACCCGCGCGAGGTCGCCCGAACTTCCGTCGTCGACTCCTTCGGCCAGCTCGCCGTCATCGCCGTCAGCATGGCGGGGGGCATCTTCCTCAGCCGCCTGCTCGGGGCCGACGGGCGCGGCGCGTTCGTCCTCGCCACTTCCGTTGTGACAGGGGTGATCGCGGACCTCGCGGCGCTCGGGCTCGGCGTCGCCGCGCAGGTGTTCGCATCGAAGCACCGCGCCCGCGTGGGCGAGGTCCACACGCTGGCGCTGGCGGGCATCGCGGCGTCGTCGCTGGTCGCGGTGCTCGTGGGCCTCGCGGCGGGGCCGTTCCTGCTCGACACGGTGTTCAAGGGGCTGCCTTGGCGCTTCTGGGCGCTGCAGCTCGCGACGCTGCCGTTCCTGCTCTACCTGCCGGTGGGCTACGGCATCCTGGTGGGGCTGGGTCAGGTGCGGCGGCGCTCGGCGTTCGACGTGGTGTTCTACGCGCTGCAGAACGTCGCGATCGTCGGTGTGCTCCTGGCGGGCGTTTACTGGGTGCGGGTCGAGCCGGTGGCCGAGCTGGTGTTCCTCTTCTGCGGAATGCAGGCGCTGGGGGCGGCGGCGCTGGCGCGGGAGGTGTCCCGGCACGCTCCGTTGCTCGCGAAACCGGGGCGCGACCTCGCGCGTCCGTTCTACCGGTACGGCATCGTCGTTTGGTTCGGCCAGATCCCGAACGCGGTCGCGTGGCGCATCGACCAGTTCATCGTGAACGGCATGCTCGGCACGACGGCGCTGGGGGTGTACAACCTCGCGACGAGCAACGCGCAACGCTCGACCGTGCCGGCGCTGGCGGTGACGCGGACGCTGCACGCGCCGGTTGTGGCGGCGGGGACGCGGGAGGCGGCGGAGCTTTGCGCGCTCGGCTTCCGCCAACTGCTGGTGGTGGGCGCGTTCACCTTCCTCGCGGGAATCGCGGTGGCGCCGCTTTTCCCGGTGGTGTTCGGCGAAGACTTCCGGGGCGCGGGGGAGCTCTTCCTCGTGGTGCTGGCGGGGTGGGTGTTCCACAACGCCTCGCGGTGCGTGTCGCTCTTCTACTCCGGACACTTGGTGGATCCGACCGTGCCGACGGTGGTGAACTGGGTGGTGCTTCCGTTGCAGGGCGCGCTGACGTGGGCGCTGGCCGCCCGGTTCGGGCTGATGGGGGCGGCGGCGGCGACAGCGGCCAGCTACTCGCTCGTGTGCGCCGGGCTGGTGGCTGCGTTCCTGCGGCGCGCGGACACACCGACTTTGGGCGGGTTCCTGCGGTTCGGCCCGCAGGACCGCGATGCGTGGGCGGGGCTGCTGGCGCCGCTACGGGCGCGCTTCGCCAAGCAGCCGCGCCCATAGGCGCTCGCGCGCGTCGGCGGCGGCGGCGATCGTGAACCGCGCGCGGACGCGCTCCCGGCCCGCGGCGCCGAGCCGCTCGGACAGGAAGCGGTCGTTGAGTAAGGCAAGCATCCGGGCGGCGAGTCCGTCCGCGTCGCCGCGCCCCGCGAGGAAGCCGGTCGAGCGGTCCGCGACCAGTTCGCGCGTGCCGCCGGCGTCGGTCGCGACGACGGCGAGGCCGGCGGCCATCGCCTCCGCGACCGCGTTCGGGAGGCTCTCCTCCTCGGAGGCGTGGACCAGGAAGGCGGCTTCCGCGCGGAGCCGGCGGAGGTCCGGCGCCGCGCCCGCGAAATCGACGGAGCGGGCCACCCCGAGGCGCTCCGCCTGCGCGCGGAGCTCGGCCCCCAGGCCCTCGTCGCGCCCTGCGAGCACCAGCCTTGGCCGCGAGGGATGCACCGCGACGCGCGCCCACGCCCCGAGCAGCAGCGAATGCCCCTTCCCGGGTTGCAGGTGCGCCACGCACAGGACCCGCGGTGGATCGGCGGGGGCTCGCGGCGTCGCGTCGGCGGGGTAGCCGTTGCGCACGACGGCGATGGGTGTCCGCAGCCGCGGGTCGAGGCGCCTGGCGTCGCGCGCCGCCGCCCGCGAGTTGGCGACTACGGCGTCGGCGCGCCGCGAGGCCCAGGCATCGAGCAGGCGGGCCACGGGGCGGCCGCGCTTGAATCGCTCGAGCTGGCGCCGGGAAACGAGGAAGGGCCCGCGGTGCCCGGCGAGCAGCGCCGCCGCCGCGCCCCAAACATGCGCGTGGAACAGCCACGCCTCGAACACGTCCGGGCGCCACCGGCGGAGGAAGCGGGCGGTGCGCGCGAGCGCGGCGGCGGTCGCCCACCAGACGCGCGGCGACCACCACCGCTCCCAGCGGGGCAGCCCCGCCACGAAGACCCCGACCCCCAGGGCGCGGGCTTCGGCGAGGCGGGCGCCCTCCGCGCGGAGCAGCATCAGCGCGACCGTGTGCCCGCGGGCGGCGAGTTCGCGCGCGAGCAGGAGCAATTGCCCTTCCGCGCCACCGTCGCGCATGGATCCGATCAGGAAGGCGGCGCGGCGCTTCATGGAGCGAAGCGGCGGCGGGAACGGCGCAGCGCGCTGGCGTACATGCGCTCGTGGCGGAGCGCAAGCCTCGCCACGGTGAACTCGCCGGAGAGCGCGCGCTCCCGCGCGGCTCCGCCCAGCTTCGCCCGCAGCGCGGGACGCTCGACCAGGTGCGCCAGCGCGCGGGCGATCGCGGCGCGGTTGCCCTTCGGCACCAGCCAGCCGGTGCGTCCGTGCTCGAGCAGCTCGGGCACGCCGCCGACCCGCGTCGCGACGACCGGGAGGGCGGCCGCCATCGCCTCGAGCACCGCGTTCGGGAGGCCCTCGGCGTCGCTGGGATGCGCTAGGAGATCCGCGCGGCGTAGCCAGGGGCGCACGTCGGCGCAATCGCCGGCGAAGTGTAGGCGCTCCGCGAGGCCGCGGCGCCGGGCGAGCGATTCGAGGCGTCGCCGCTCGCCGCGGTCTTCGCCCACAAGGACGAGGGCGAGCTTCGGGAAGCGCGGAAGGATGTCCGCGCAGGCTTCGACGAGCAGGTCGTGGCGCTTCACCGCGCGCAGGTTGCCGACGGCCAGGACGAGCGGCGAGGCGTCCGCCAGTTGCGGGGGGAGGGCGGCGGGCACGACGCCGGAGAGGTCGCGGAAGCCGTCCGGGAGCGCGTTCGGGATCACATGCAGGCGGGGCTCGCTGAGAGGTTCGCGCGCGAGGACGGCGCGCTCGACCGCGACGGCGTTGGCCATTACGCGGTCCGTCAGCGGCGCGAGGAGGTACGGCAGGATCCGGTACGCGGCGCCCTGCGGAAGCGACCCGGGGAGCTGCAGCCGGCAGGTCGCGGAAACCGGCGTGCCCGCCAGGAGCCCCGCGAGCAGCGCAACGGGGTCGGACCAGACGAGGAACGACTGGACGACAGTGGCGCGCTCCCGGCGGAGCAGCGCCGCCAGGCGCCAGACGCCGCGCGCGAAGGCGAGCCAGAAGCGGGGCGAGCGCTTCGGCAGTTCGAGGCCCGCGGGGACGACGGCGAGGCGGAAGCCGGCCGCGGCGGCCCGCTCCGCCAGCGGGTTCTCCTCCGAGAGGGTCGCGATGGCGACGCGCCAGCCGCGCTCCCGCAGGCCGCGGGCGAGTTGGAGCGCCTGCAGCTCCGCGCCCCCCCTCCCGAAGGAGGGGAAGACGAAGACGGCGCGCTTCGGCGTGGTGCGTGCAGTTGACAAGGGGCGGCAGGGTCTACAGCAGGGTCGGCGTGGCGGCGGGGAAAGGCGCCGCGAACGACGTTGAGCCCTCGCCCGGCAGGGCTAAAGCCTTTTCACCGTCGCGGGGGACGCGGGTTCATCGTTGAACCGATGCGGGGCCGCGGCTAGTCTGCCGCCTTGAACACAGCCCCGGAGGAACCGGCGAGGACTGGGAAATGGCCAACAAGGCAATGATCATCAAGGGGGCCGTGGTGGCTGTCCTCTTCGGCGGCGCCGCACTGATCGGTGTGTACCAGTACCGGAAGACCACCGTGCTCACACCGCCCCCGGTCGAGAAGGTGGTCCTCGAACCGAAGACGGCGGCGGTGGGCCCCGTGACGGAGAAGCTGATCGGAAAGATCACCTCGGACGCGCTGCTATCGGAGCGGCTTTCACAGGTGGTCCCGACGATGCCGGAGGTGACGGATGTCACCGGAACCGTGGTCGAAAAGTTCCGGCTGCGCTTCAACACCGTGGAGGAGGCGGCCGACGAGGCCGGCCCGGCGGGAACCCGCATCGTCACTTCCTGGGTGCTGACCGGCGAGAACGAGATCCGCTTGGTGGTCGACGTGGACCTCTGGAAGACGCCGGAGGGCTTCGACATCACGCGTTTCGCCGTGGCCGAGACGCGGATCCCGGTGGACCAGCTGCGAATGCCGCCGGGAACGCCCTGATTCAGCTCGGCGGCGGCGGCCCGAGCGACCCGTCGCTGGTCTTCATCGGGTAGTCGATCCGCGCGAACAGCGGCGCGCGCGGCAGCAGCCGCCAAGCCAGCGCGGCGGGAGCGAGCGCGGCGAGCAGCCACAGCAGCCAGCCGGCGGCCTGGCGCCCCTTGGGCGCGTTGGGCGCGTACACCCTGCGCATCAACCGATCGCCGAGCCACGGCGTGAACTCCATCTTCCAGAACGACTTCGCGTAGGCGCCGAGAGTCGTGGGAGGCGGATGCGCCACGGTCGCGGCGAAGAACTCCTCGGCCCTGCCGCCCTGGGGCATCTGCGGGTCGGACAGCGAGAGCGGCAGCGACAGCGCGAGGCTCGCGACCCCGGTCGCGACCAGCGCGGGAAGCCCCCATCGGTGCGCGGGGGGCGGGTCGTCGCCTTTCTTCGCGGGCTTGGCGAGGCGGAGCACTTCGCCCAGGCCGAGCGCGAGGAAGGGGATCGCGGGAATCAGGAAGCGCGGGCCCATGGCCCAGCCGCCCCACCACATGTAGTAGCCGCTGTTGAGCAGCAGGTATCCCGCGAGATACGCGAGGCCCAGCCAGCCGAGGAGGCGCCGCTTTCCGTCCTGGCGGACTCCGAGCGCGCAGCCCACCGCCGCCAGCAGCAGCACCGGCGACCAGAAGAAGAGGCCGCGCGCCGGATGCAGCGTGATGAACCAGAGCACGTCGAGGCTCGGCGCGCCGATTCCCATGAGGCCCTGCGCCATGCGCTCGCGGAAGAGGGGATCCGCGTGGTGCGCGTAGGGATTCACAACCTCGCCGAAAATCGACCAAGTATAGGCGGCGTACAGGCCCGGCGACACGAACGCCGCGGCCCAGAAGGCGAGCGCGAGCAGGACGAGCTGGCGGGGATTGCTGCGCAGGCCGGCCATTTCCGCGAACGCCCGCTGGCCCCAGATGCCGCCCTGGTCGAGCAGCCGCAGGAAGTACACGCCCGCCAGGAGGGCGGAACCGATACCGAAGATCTGGTCGCAGAGCCAGCTATACCCGAGAAGGAATCCGATGGCGGCGCTGCCGCGGTGCGTCATGCGGCGCGCGGGCGGGAATAGGATCAGCCAGAGCGCGCCGAGCTGGCAGGCGATGCCCGGCGCGTAGGGGTAGAACACGGTCGAGTAGCCGAACCACATGCTGCCGAAGAAGGGCAGGAGCGCCGCGAGCAGCGCGCGCCGAGGCGGCACGCCGAGGCGCCCAAGGATGGCGAATAGGAGTCCCACTGATAAGGCGGCGGGGAGGGCCACGGCCCAAAGGCGCATCGCGTGGTGCCACCAGTCGAACGGCAGCTCGGCGCCAAGTCGCGCCAATACCCACGCCGGGGGGACCGCCAGGAGCGAGACGCCGAAGATCTTGTCGCTGTAGTAGTGCCCCCCGAAAAACGCCTTGTCGCCCGTTTGGTAGGGCCGCGTGTTGTGCCAGGGATCGATCTTGAAGTCGCCGTTGTTCGCCACCGCGGCCACCAGCGCGAGGCGGGAGTTGACGTTCCACCCGCCGACGGGATGGTGGACCAGGGCCAGCGCGAGGAGGGCCGCGCACGCGACGAGGATTGCGGCGCGGCGCAGCGTGTCCAAGGCTGGGGTCGCCTTAGCGGCGGTCGGAGAGGTCACTCTTGCGCATCCTTGGCATTGAAACTTCCTGCGACGAGACGGCGGCGGCGGTCGTTCAGGACGGGCGCCGCGTGCTGTCGAACCGCGTCTTGTCCCAGATTCCCCTGCACGAGGTCTATGGGGGAGTCGTCCCCGAGATCGCAAGCCGCGCGCATGTCGAAGCGATCATCCCCATGGTGCGGGGCGCTGTCGAGGACGCCGGCATGGCGCTGGCCGATCTGGACGCGGTCGCGGTGACGCGCGGGCCCGGGCTGGTGGGGTGCCTGCTGGTGGGCATGGAGACGGCCAAGGCGCTCGCCCTCGCGCTGGGCAAGCCGCTGATTTGCGTCCAGCACATCGCGGGGCACCTGTACAGCCCGTACCTGGGGCGCGAACGCGACGCGTGGGGCGCGGAGGTCTCCGCTCCTCCCCCCCCGTTCGAGCCGTACATCGGCCTGGTCGTGAGCGGCGGCCATAGCAGCGTCGTGCTTGTCGAAGGCCCCGCGCGCTTCACCGTCCTCGGCGAGACGCTGGACGACGCGGTCGGCGAGGCTTACGACAAGGTGGCGAAGCATATGGGGCTCGGCTACCCCGGCGGACCGCTCCTGGACCGGTTGGCGCAGGACGGCGATCCGCGCTCCTTCGCCTTCCCGCGCTCGCTGCTGGACCGGACCGGATTCGATTTCAGCTTCTCCGGCGTGAAGACCGCCGTCGCACGGGCGGTGGACTCCATGGGGGGTCCGCAGGCCGTGCGCGCGGACGCGGTGCTGCTGGCGAACATCTGCGCGTCGTTCCAGGCGGCGGCGGTCGATGTGCTGCTGGACCGCGCGGGGCGCGCGCTGCGCCGGCACCGGCTGCGGCGCATCGCGGTGACAGGAGGCGTCGCGTGCAACCGCGGGCTGCGGGCGGCGCTGCGGGCGCGGTTGAAGGACGCCTGCATCGCGCTTCCGGACCCCGAGTTCTGCACCGACAACGCGGCGATGATCGCGGGCCTCGCATACCACCTCGCGCCGCAGGGCGGCTCGCCCCCGACGGTGAACGCGACCGCTTCCCTCGCGCTCGCGGGCGACTGGCGGGGAGGCGCCTGACCGTGTCCCTGGAACGCTCGACCACCCGGCGGCTCGCGCCGCTCGATACATCGTGGTTCGTGGTGCTCGTCCCGGAGCGCGTCGAGTACGCGGGCATGCAGGTGGACTTCCTCGCGGCGGTGTTGGAGCTCGACCGCTACAGCGCGCGCGCGCGGCTGGCCGCGGCGGCGCCGCAGATCCTGCGCCGCTCGCGTAGCGAGGCGCCCGCGGTGGAGCTCGCCCGGAAGCTCTCCGAGCATGGCCTCCGGGCCCACGTGCTGAGCGAGCCGCGCCTGGCGGAGATGCAGCCGGAGGAGGTGAAGTCGCTCGCGCCCGGCAAGGGAGCGCTGGGGCTCACGCTGGCCGACTCGCGGACGGAGAGCGTGAAGGTCTCCGACATCGCCGGTCTCGCGCGCGCGGAACTGGAGGAACGCATCCTCCGCGAGTCGCGCCGGGAGGATCCGCTCATCGGCCAGATCGACGCGGACCGCGAGGTGGAGCGCTCCGCCCGGACGCATGTGTTCGACCTGCACCTAGCGTCGTCGCCGCGGCTGTACCGGATCGTGGCGGACCGGTTCGACTTCCGCTCGCTGTTCGGAGACAAGCCGGTGCACGCGGCGACGCCGGCGGCGGTCGCGAAGCTTTGGGAGTGGCTCGGCAAGTGCGCCCCGGCGGCGGAGCGGCACGAGGAGTTCCTCGCCGCGCGCGGCTACCTGGCGGAGAGCCGCGAACTGCTGGCGCAGTGCTCGTCGCTGCACGAATGGGGCATGAGCCGCCCGCTCCTTTCCCGCCTGGCGCTGGACCGCACCAAGCGTTTCCGGGAGAGCGACCTGCCGGCGTTCACGCTCTACAGCGCTCTGTGCCGGTTCACCACGCTCGAGCGGCGGCGGGGTTGACGGGGGTGGGCAAACTCCAGAGAGTCCTGCGCGGCACAGACGCCGCCGCGCAAGTGGGTGATATGGACTCCGGTCGTCCGGGCGCGCCGCGAACCGTCAGGGGTATGATGGGCTGATGCTGGAACTTGCCGTGATTCTCGTGCTCTTGCTGGCGAACGGGTTCTTCGCGCTGTCGGAGATCAGCGTTGTGTCGAGCCGGAAGCCGAGGCTCGCGCTGATGGCCGATGAAGGGCGCCGCGGGGCGAAGGCTGCTCTCGCGCTGGCCAACCACCCGGAGGACTTCCTCTCCGCGGTTCAAGTCGGTATCACGCTCGTCGGTATCTTCTCCGGCGCGTTCGGCGGCGCCGCTTTCAACGACGATGTGGGCGGATTGCTCGCCATGGTGCCCGTCTTCGAGCCCTACAGCGTCGAGATTGCCACGGGCCTGATCGTTGCGGTCCTGACCTACTTCTCCGTCGTTGTTGGCGAACTGGTCCCGAAGCAGATCGCTCTCCGATCGCCGGAGGGCATGGCATGTATCGTTGCGCCGCCGATGCGACTGCTAGTCACAGCGAGCCGGCCAGTGGTTTGGCTGCTGAGCGCCTCCTCCCGGATCGCAATGCGTGTGATTGGAAACGGTGCGCAGCAACCGCAAGGGGCGACGGCGGAGGAGATCGCCATGGTGATGATGGAGGCGAAGGACTCGGGAATCATCGCCGAGGACGAGCAGCTGATCGCCTCGCGGGCACTTCGCCTCTCCGACCTTCCCGTGCGCGTGTTCATGACTCCAAGGCACGAGGTGGAGCACCTGCGCCTCGACGATTCGATGGACGCGCTCGACGAAAAGCTCCTTCGGGCCAACCATTCCTACCTGCCTCTGGTGGACCGGTCTATCGACGACGTCGTCGGAGTTGTCAGGGTCCGCGATGCGCTTCGCAAAGCCATCGAGAGCCCCTTCAGCAAGGACCCGGAGACGAGGCGGGGGCAGCTTTCGGAGCTAGCGATGCGGCCGGTCATGATCAGCTCGGAGGCATCCGGGACGGATGCGCTTGAACACTTCCGGGCGGAGAAGTCGCACTTCGCCGTGGTGGTCGACGAGTACGGCGGGACGACAGGCGTCCTTTCGAACCACGATCTGCTCGAGGCCCTCGTGGGGTACATTCCCGGCACAGGAGCGGAAGAGGATCCGATCGTCCGCCGCGAAGATGGCTCCCTGCTGGCGAGCGGGTGGGTTCCCGTCCAGGAGATATGGACCGTCCTGGGGATGAGGGGGGCGCGGAATGCCGAGGTGGTCTCTCTGGCCGCGTTGGTTCTGAGCAACATGCAGGGACTGCCCGCGGTGGGACACAAGTGCGAGGCCGCCGGGCTGGTGCTGGAGGTCGTGGACATGGACGGGGTCCGGATCGACAAGGTGCTTGTGCACGCCCCGCCCGTGGCGTTGGACGCGGGGGGCTGAGCGCCGCCGCAGCGTGGCGCGGAGCCAGCAAGCCCCCTTCCCCTTGCCTGCCGAACACCGTTGATAAAGCCTTGAACCAAGGCGCGCCGCGCGCGCCGCGAAGCCACAGGAGCCCCACGTGCCCGCTACCGCAGCGCCGCAGCCGGAGCAGTTCACAAGCCTCGCGCCGAAGTCCGCCGCGCGCCGCGCCGAAGCGCCCGTGGAGCCGCCGGATCCGGCCGCGCTCGAAGCCGCGACCATCGCCATGGGGCGCAAGATCTTCGCCCTCGCGGACCGGCAGAAGACAGACCTGTTCAGCGCCGAGACGCTCCGCTCGAAGATGCTCGAGCTGATGATGAAGGACGAGAACCTCCGCTACCGGATGCTGCGGTTCACCGACGTCTATGTGGCGCTCAAGTCCTCCCGCGCGGTGGCCCAGCACCTCGTCGAGTACCTCGAATCACCGGCACTCGAGGTCGGGCTGAAGCCGACGCCGCTGCTCGCGCTGGCGCGGCGCGGCGGCCGCATCGGAGCGTACTTCCCCGCGGTCACGGACTGGGCCACGCGGCAGGGAACGATGCAGATGGCGCGGCACTTCATCGCGGGCGACAAGCCGGCGGAGGTGGCGCAGACGATCCGCCGGACCGAGGCGCAGGGCTTCATGTTCTCGCTCGACCTGCTCGGCGAGTTCGTCGCCAGCGAGCGCCAGGCGGACGATTTCGCGGGGCGCTACGAGGAAATGGTGGCGCGCTTCGGGCGCGTGCTGGGCGCGATGCCGCGGAACCGTCCGCAGGCGGTGCGCGCCTGCGGCCCGCGCGTGAACGTGTCGATCAAGCTCAGTTCGCTCACGTCGAAGTTCGAACCCGCCGATCCGGAGGGCACGAGCGCCGCGGTTCGCGAGCGGCTGCGCCCGCTCTTCCGCGCGGCCGTCAAGAGCGGCGCCTTCATCAACGTCGACATGGAGAAGTTCGAGTACCGCGCGCTCACGCTGCGGATCCTCCGCGACCTGCTCTCCGAGCCCGAGTTCCGCGGCTTCCCCAACGTCGGCACGGTGGCGCAGGCGTACCTGCGCGACGCCGACACGGTGCTCTCGGACTTCTTGGATTGGGCGGTCGGCGCGAAGCAGCCGATCACGATCCGGCTGGTGAAGGGCGCCTACTGGGACAGCGAGCAGATCTGGGCGCGCTCGCGCCGCTGGCCGATCCCGGTGCTGCTGCACAAGCACGAGACGGACGCGATGTACGAGCGCTGCCTCGGCGTGCTGCTGCCGCGCCACAGTCAAGGTATCCGCACCGCGATCGCGAGCCACAACGTGCGCTCCATCGCGCACGGCCTCGCGCTGGCGAAGGCGCTCCGCGTCCCGGAGGGGCGCTACGAGTGCCAGGTGCTCTTCGGCATGGCGGGACCGTTCAAGGAGGCGCTGCGGCGCATGGGCGTGCCGGTGCGCATCTACACGCCGTGCGGCGATTTGCTGGAGGGCATGGCGTACCTGGTTCGCCGCATCCTCGAGAACACCAGCAACGAGTCGTTCCTGCGGCTGCGCTTCACGGAGGGCGCGGCGGTCGAGGCGCTGCTGAAGAACCCCGCGCGCGCGCACCTGCCGGGCTGACGGGCAATCCCGCCCGCGGGCCGGCGGGTCTTTACCGGGTGAAGTCTCCGCACAGGGCCACTGCCATGCGACTCGCGCTCCTCCTGCTCCTGATCCTCTCGCTGCTGCCGGCGTCCGCGCCGGCGCAGTCCGGCTCCGCGTCCTTCCGCTCGAAGGAGCAGCTCGACGAGGCAGGGAAGTCGCTCCGCCGGGCGGTGACCGCTTGGCAGAACGCGGAGCGGCAGAGCCTGCCGGCGCAGTGGGCGCCGCTGCTTCTGCCCCCGGGCGGACGGGCCGACTTCGGCGGCGGCGTGTCGCTGCTGCTGGTCCGCGTCCGCGATGCGGAGGAGCTGGAGGCCACGGTGCTCGTCACGTCGCCGGATGGCGCGGACACCAAGGACCTCGCCGCGCAGGCGCCCGCGCAGCTTGGACCGCTGGAGGCGCAGGTGATGGCGTGGCCCCACGAGAACGCCGGGCGCGCGCTGCTGCTGGTGCGCCGCGCGGGCGATCCGCCGCCGCTCGCCGATCCGGCGGGCAAGCCCGCCTCGCCGAAGATCGAAGGCGACAGCGCGACGGGAATCTTGACTGTAACAAGCAACGATGCGGAGGAGCTGCGCTTCGCCCGCACCGTCCTCGATGCGCTCGCCGCGGGCGAGGCTCCCGAGGCCGCCTCGCGCAAGGCCTTCGCCGCGGTGCCGCCGCGAAGCCGCCCGGCGCGGCTCGCCGACGCGTCGTATGAACCGGCGCCTCGCTTGGCGGCGGAGTCCGACTTCGACGGCGGCGAGGACGAAGGGTACTTCGGCGCCGGTGTGACGCTGCGCGCCGTCAGCGGCACCAGCGAGGCGATCCGCGAACTCGAGTCGACGCTCCGTTACAATTCGGAAGGGCGCCGGGGACAGCCGCCGACGCGCGTGAAGACCGGCCCCGACGGAGCGGAAGTCGTAGTCGGCGGGCCGGAGGACCAGTTCTCCGGGCGGCTGAAGGTGCTCGAGGCGAACGGCGAGGTGAACGCGACGAACGAGAGCTACACCTACGTGCCGTTGGACCGCAGCCGTGCCTCGATGGTGATTTCCGACGGCACGCGGACGTGGGATGTGCTCCTCCGCGCGCGGCCCGCCGGCGGCGACGCGGCGGAGGTCGAGATCGACCTCATCGACCGCACCGGCGCCGCGGGCAAGGCAGCCACGCGCACCCGCGCGCGCGTCCGCGACGGCCAGTCGATCCTCATCTCGAAGCTCGAAAGCTCGCGCCGGGAGGAGTACCGCTCCGCGCCGCCGCTGCTCGGCGACCTGCCTTGGATCGGCGGTGTCATCGGCGGCTCGGGCCGCAACGACAGCACCGCGACGACGGCGCTGTTCGCGACCATCGACCTGCAGTAGGTCCGGGGAGCGGTGATCGCCGCTCCCCGTGCGTCAGCCCATCGCGCCCAGCAGCGCCGTGGCTCCGTCCATCACTTCGCCGAGCTTCTCCGCGTCCTTCGCGCCCGCCTGCGCGAGCGTCGGCTTGCCGCCGCCCTTGCCGCCGAGCGGCTGCGCCAGCGCGTTGACGATCTTCCCCGCGGGATAGCGCTGCGAGGCGTTCTTGCCCGAGGCCGCGACGATGTTGACGCGGCCCTCCGACACGCCGGCCGCGACGGCGACGCCGTCGTCGCCGAGCTTCTCGAGGATCGACTCCGCGACGGCGCGCAGCTCGTTGCCGTCGAGGCCGTCCATTCGCACCGCGACGAGGCGCGCGCCGCCTTCGAGCGCGACCGCGAGCGCGGCGACGTCGCCCAGCTTCGCCTTCGCCAGCTCCTGCTTGAGGCGCGCGATTTCGCGCTCCTGCGCGCGGACCGAGTCGCCGAGCGCGCGGACGCGGTCGAGCGCCTCGGGGCCCTTCGCAGCCAGGAGCAGTTGCAGCGGCGCGACAATCTCGAACTGCTCCGCGCCGCCGGCGCGCGCGGCCGCGAGGCCCGCGGCCACCTCGATGCGCCGCACGCCGGAGGCGATGCTCGACTCCGACACGATGCGGAGCTGCCCCGCCTGCGAAGTGTGGGCGAGGTGCGTGCCGCCGCAGAACTCGACGCTGGGGCCCATCTGGACCACGCGCACCATGGCGCCGTACTTTTCGCCGAAGGGGGCGATGGCGCCCTTGCGGCGCGCCTCCTCGATCGGCAGCACGTCCGTCCGCACCTCGTGGTCGTCCATGATCAGCTCGTTCACGAGGTCCTGCGCCGCGCGGAGCTGCTCGGGCTTCACGCCTTCCGCGTGGGTGAAGTCGAACCGAGCATAGCCGGGCCCGACGTAGGAGCCCTGCTGCGTGATGTGGTCGCCGAGGACGCGCTTCAGCGCGTTCTGCAGCAAGTGGACCGCGCTATGGTGCTGGACGATGGCGCGGCGCCGGGCGAGGTCCACGGCGGACTCCGCGTCGTCGCCGGCGCGGAGCACGCCGCGCTCGACGCGGACCTTGTGGTAGATCGTGCCGTGCGGCGTCTTCTGCGTGTCGAGCACCAGCGCCTCGCCGTGCGTGGTCGCGATGCGGCCGGTGTCGCCCACCTGGCCGCCGGATTCGGCGTAGAACGGCGTGCGGTCGAGGATGAGGAAGCCCTCCTGGCCCTCGCCGATCTCCTGCGCGGCGGCGCCTGCGGCGACGATGCCGAGCAGGCGCCCCTGCTCCGGCTCCGGCGCGTAGGCGTAGCCGAGGAAGTCCGTCGCGCCGATGCGCTCCGCCTCCGCGTCGAGCGCGTCGGCGGACTCGCCCACGGCGGCGCCCTTCCAGGTCTTCTTCGACTCGGCCTTTTGGCGGGCGCGGGTGGCCTCGTAGCCCCCCATGTCCACCGCGACGCCGGCGTCCTCCGCCAGCTCCTTCGTCAGGTCCACGGGATAGCCGTAGGTGTCCCAGAGCTTGAACGCGTCGTCGCCGCCGATGGTCTTGGCGCCGGAATCGAGCGCCTGCGCGATCAGCTCGTCGAGGAGCTTCTGGCCGCGTTCGCGGGTGCGGAGGAAGGTCTCCTCCTCCTGGCGGAGCGCGCGGCGGATGAAGTCCGGGTTCTTCTTGATTTCGGGATAGGCGGCGCCGGCGGCCTGGACCACCGCGTCGTACAGGTCCGCCATGAAGGGCTCGTCCTTGCCGAGCAGCGACGCGAAGCGGAGCGCGCGGCGCTGGATGCGGCGGATCACGTAGCCGCGCCCGACGTTCGAGGGCGTGATGCCCTCCGCGAGGCAGAACACCAGCGCGCGCGTGTGGTCCGCGACGGCGTTGACCGCGAGGCGCCGGCGGGCCGCCTCGGGCGTTTCGGGGCCCTCGCCGAGGCGCTGGTAGGCGACGCCGAGCGATTGCGCCGCCGCCGTCGTGATCGGCCAGAGCAGGTCCGTCTCGTAGGGCGTGCGCGCGCCGCCGGACGCATGGTTCAACGCGACCGTCATGCGTTCGAGGCCCGCGCCGGTGTCGATACCCTTGTGCTTCAGCAGGGGACGCGAGCCGTCGCGCTGCTGGTCGAACTGCGGGAACACCATGTTCCAGATTTCCAGGAAGAGGTCGCCCTCCTCGACGATGCGGCGGCCCAGTTCGCGGAGGCCCGCCTCGCCGGAGTTCGCCAGCGCGCGGACGGCGGCCAGTTCCTCGTCGGTGCCGAGGAAGAACTTCACCTCGCTGCACGGTCCGCAGGCGCCGGTGTCGCCCGCGGGGCCCCAGAAGTTCTCGCTCGCATCGAGCGGCACCAGCGGGTTGGCCACCTCGACCTCGCGCCAGTAGGACTCCGCCTCGCGGTCGATCTCCTCCGGAGCGGGGCCGTAGATCGTGGGGAAGAGGCGTTCCTTGGACAGCGCCATCCACTGCGGCGAGGTGCAGAACTCCCAGGCGAAGCGGATCGACTCGCGCTTAAAGTAGTCGCCGAAGCTGAAGTTTCCGAGCATCTCGAAGAGCGTGTGGTGGCGGAGCGTCTTGCCGACGTTCTCGAGGTCGCTGCCCTTGCCGCCGGCGCGGAGGCACTTCTGGCAGCTCGCGGCGCGCGGGTATGGGAGCTCGACGTCGCCGCTGTAGAGGGGCTTGAACTGGACCATGCCGGCGCTGGTGAAGAGCAGCGTGGGGTCGTCCGGCGGCACGAGCGGCGCGCTCGGCACCACGGGGTGCGGGAAGTCGGGAAGCGTGCGGAAGTATTCGAGGTAGGCGTCGCGGAGCTCGGCGCCGGAGCGGATCGGCATGGTGGGCGGAGTCGTTCGTCGGGGGAATCGTCGCGGGCGCGGGCCGATGCGGCGCGCACCCCGCGCCCAATCCCGGCGGAGGGCGGCCCGGGGGTCAACGGAGACGCGGCGCGGGGCCTAGAGCGGCTTGACGAGGAGCGCCCGGTGTTCCGGCGCGATCCAGTCCACCAGCGGGAGCCTGCAGAACCAGTCGCTCTGGAGGGTCCCCTCCCAGCGCTTGTACTCCGCGTCAAGATGGCCGCCTGGAATCGGGCTGCCGATCAGGAGCTTGCGAGCGGGGCGCGGACGGAGCGCGGAGAGCATCGACCGGAGCTCGCCCTTGCCGAGTAGGCGGCAGCGGTCGTAGCCGGTGTGGGCCTTGCGCGCGACGTGGGCCTTCATCTTGGAGCGGGGCATGAAGCCCATGAGGTAGAGCCCGGTGTGGGGCTCGGGCGTCCAGATCATGTAGCGGTTCGGGGAGTTGAGGTAGAAGCGGCCGCCCGGCTTGAGGATGCGCCAGATCTCCTTGAGCGAGGCGCGCTGGTCTGCGAGGTGCTCGACCACGTCGCGCATCATGACCGTGTCGAAGGAGCCGTCGGCGAAGGGGAGCCGTTCTCCGTTCGCCGCCGCCAACACCGCGTTCGGCACATAATGGTCCATCAGGTGCCGGCGCCCGAGGAAGACCTCGGTGAGCGACGCGTCGATGCCTACCAGCGTTTCGGCCCGGAGGCGCGCGGCGATGAGCTGGCCGCAGACCCCGCAGCCGAGGTCGAGCAGCGCGCCGAGATCCTTCGCGCCGGGCGCCGGGGCGGGGAATCCGAGCTCGGTGGAGTCCTTGTCGAAGAGCGCGAGGAAGTTCTGGCCGCGGGGCACCGAGTGCGTCCGGTTGTCGATCGCCGACTGCTTGATCGCCACGGGCGTGCGGGAGTGCGTGTGGATGTAGCTCGACACCACGTCCGGGAACATCATCCCGCGCGACCAGTCGACGAGTTCCGCGACGTAGGCGCGCTCGGTCTCGGCGTCCTGGTACGGCGCGGCCTCGGTGCGGAGGTCGAACACACCCGAGTGCCAGCGGTACTCGGCGCCGCACGCCCCGCAGGCGAAGGGGTCTTCGCGCTCCTCGTTCCAGAAGTGGATGATGCCGGGGGACGCCTTCCGGCGGAACACCTCGCCGTCGAGTCGCTCGCCGCACGACGGGCAGGTGAAGCGAAGGCTGGCGAGGGCGGCGTCCTTCAGCGACTCCGCCTGCTCGAGTGTCATGGGTTCGACTTGAATCGACATCGGCTACCCCCCTTGATGCGACTGATGGGAGCACCGTATCCCGGAGGCAGACAACCCGAATGCCTTGAGGTGGGTGGGTAGTGCATGCGCTTTAGTTCGAAATCGGCCCCGGTGGCGGCTTGGGGGCGCGGGAAGCCCGCGTGGGAGAACGGCGAAGGATCGCGGCGATCCGAGCCCTTGCCGCCACATGATGGCACCGTTTGGATAGCCAGCGGAGAGAACAGGATGCCGCCGGTATGGTCCAGCGTGTTCAGGGGGATCGACCCGATCATCGAGCGGGAGCGGCTCGAAGAGGACCCGTTGTTCGATGCTGGCGGCTGGGTTTCGGGTGATGTGCTGCTCCGGAGCGCGCCTTGGTTCCTGGTCGCGGGGGCGATCGTGATGTCGTCGCATTGGGCGCCGTTCGGAATCGTTTCCCTGATTGCTGCGGTCCTCCTCGACTATCTGCGCCGCCGGCGGATTTCGGAAACGGTGAACGGCCTGCGCCACCCGAGGCGGCCAAGCGAGATGTTCGGCGTGGACCGCTATGATTCGAGGACCCTTGTCGCGTTGTGGGAGGCGGGCGTCACCGGCAGCCGCATCGCATTGCTGCTCTATCGCGAAAGCGAGCGGCGTCGCGGCGCGCTGCTGGCGGTGCTGGTGGCGGGCGCGATGGCAACACTCGTCGCACCGGGAGCGTTGCCGTTCCTGCCGCTGTACGCAGCCGCGATCCCGATGGTATGGTTCGGCGCGCACCAGACACCGTTTCCCAGGATTATCGAAACCCGCTCCGCTGAGGCGCCGACGGGCTGCTCCATGGCGAAACGGCGTCGCCGCCCTTTGGGGGCGCGGTTCGCGACCTTTCCATTCATCGGAATTCCGGAGGTCGACTTTCCCGCCTTCTTGCATGTTTTTGTCAGCCTTTGCATTGCCGGGGCTCTCCAGACGATTGTCGATGGGATCCGGCCCCACATGGTGTCTTGGGGGACCTTCGCACTTGCCGCCTTCGCCGTTTCGGCGGCTTTCGCCTACATGACAACCAATGCCTCCCGCGAGCTGCTGGACTTCATCCTGCGCAAGCAGGACGAGCGCTTCGACGCCCTCATGCGGCATGAGCAGATGAAGGACCCCGACTGGGAGCGTTGACCCCGCCGCCCCTTCCCGACACGCTGACCCGACCCTATCTTGGAGCCCCCCGCATGGAGCGCCTCGGCGTCCTCTTCGTCTGCATGGGCAACATCTGCCGCTCCCCCGCCGCGGAGGGCGTGTTCCTCGATGCGGTGCGCAAGGCGGGGCTCGCGGACCGGATCGCGGTCGAGTCCGCCGGGACGATCGGGTACCACGCCGGCGAACCCGCGGACGCCCGGATGCGGGCGGCGGCGCGGGGGCGGGGCTATGCGCTCGATACGCCCGCGCGGCAAGTGGACCGGGGCGACTTCGCCAAGTTCCGCCACATCGTGGCGATGGATGCGCACAACGCGCGGGCGCTCCGCGCGATGGCGCCGGACGAGGAGTCGCGCCGGCGCGTGCGCCTGTTCCTCGAGTGGCACCCGACGCTCCGCGGCGGCGATGTGCCCGACCCGTACTACGGCGGGCCGGAGGGCTTCGAGGAGGTGCTCGATCTGGTCGAGGCCGCCACGCCGGCGCTGCTGGCGGAGGTTCGCGCCGGGCTCGACGCGTAGCCGCAACTCCGCGTTGCTCGCCTTCCGGGGGGCTGGTACAGGAATCCCATGCCACGCCGCGACCCGCGCCAATCGACCATCGTCAAGATGGGCATGCCCCCGGGCACGCTCGTCTTCCTGGGCGACCCGGAGGAGTGCGGCGTCCGCGTGCGGCTGGTCGAGTACGACGCGCACCGGGTGGAGGAGCACGACATCTTCTCGACGCCGGAGATCGTGCCGTTCCTGCACAACAAGCGCACGACCTGGCTCGAGGTGGCGGGTCTCTCGGACATGGCGTTGATGAAGGCGGTGGGGCAGCTCTTCAAGATCCACCCGCTGATCCTGGAGGACGTGCTGAACCCTCAGCAGCGCCCGAAGTGCGAGGAGTATCCGGACCATGTGTTCGTGGTGCTGCGGCTGTTCGAGATGGACTCGTCGGGCTTGCTGCGCTCGGAGCAGCTTTCGCTCGTGGTGGGGCGCGACTTCGTGGTGTCGTTCTCGGAGACGCTGCACGATGTCTTCGCGCCGCTTCGCGAACGGCTGCGGAACGCGCTCGGCAATGTGCGCGGATCCGGGCCCGACTACCTTGCCTACGCGCTGATCGACATCGTGGTGGACCACTACTTCCTGATCGTGGAGCGGATCGAGGAGCACCTCGATTCGGTGGAGGACCGGCTGGTCGAGCAAAGCTCGCGGAACATGCTGGCGGAGATCTACCGCCACCGCCGCGACGCGCTGTCGCTCCGGCGCGCGACGCTGCCGCTGCGCGAGGCGCTGGCGGCGTTCGCGAAGATCCACTCCGTGGTGGTCGCGAAGGAGACCGCGCTGTACCTGCGGGACGCGCAGGACCACACGGAGCGTGTGATCGAGGCGATCGACCACTACCGCGAGTCGGTCGCGACTTTGACCACGATCAACCTGGCGCGCATGAGCGAGCAGCTCAACCAGCAGACCAAGGTGCTGACGATCATCGCGACGATTTTCATCCCGCTGACGTTCGTGGCGGGCGTGTACGGGATGAACTTCGACCACATGCCGGAGCTGCGGTGGCGCTTCGGCTACTACGCGGCGCTGGGGCTGATGGCGCTTGTGGCGGCCGGGATGCTGGTGTGGTTCCGGCGGCGGCGCTGGCTGTGAGGTCGGCTTTCCCGCTGGACCCATGATGCGCCGCGGCGCTTCCATGCTGCATCCCTTGCGAGGAAGCGGGCGGTCCATGGCGGAGTACGATATCTGGGGCAACGACTCGGCGCAGGGCGACGGCGACGCGCTCCGCAAAATGCCGCTGTCGTTCGAGCACAACCGGCTGAAGGCGAAGCGCATGACGCTGGGCGACTACGAAGTCGTCGCCGCCTACGACAAGCCGAAGTTCGAGTACCACTCGCTCCGCCGCGAGGTCGGCGTCATGGACGTCTCGTACCTCACCTTCGTCCGGGCCAGCGGCTCCGAGCGCCGCGAGGTGCTGCATAAGCAATTGACGGCGAACTTCGAGTCCTTCCAGGAGGGCCAGTTGCGGCGCGCGTTCCTCCTCAACGACGCGGGGGGCTTCCTGGCGGACGTCGAGGTGGTCGCGCTTGGCGAATTCGACCTGATGGTCGCGCCGCCCACGCTGCCGGCGGACCGCCTGATCTCCGCGATGAACCGCAACCTGCTGATGGAGGACGTGTCCTTCGAGGACACGGCGGACACGGTGACGGCGCTGGCGATCGTGGGCGAGAACAAGGGGTGGCTCGCGCGAGCGCTGGGGCTCGACTTCGGCCGCGGCGAGGAGCGCACGATCCGGCCCGCGCGCGTCGGGGGCCAATCGGTCCACCTCTTCCGAAGCGATTACTTCGGCAGCGCGCCTATCATCCTTTGCCGCGGCGCCGGCGCCTCGACGGTTTGGCAGACGCTCGTCGCCGCGGTCCGCGAACTCGACGGGCTGCCGGTTGGCCACGAGGCGTTCGACGCGTGGCGCATCGAGCACGGCGTGCTTTGGTATGGGCCGGACCTCGGGACGGATTCGACGCCGCTGGACGCGGATCTCGCGCGCTGCGTGGATTTCGCGAAGGACGTTTCCTTCCCCGGGCGCGAGGCGCTGTTGAAGGTGCGCCAGAACGCGGACCCGCCGCAGCGTTTCTGCGGCCTGATCCTCGACGTGCAGCGCCCGCCGGAGGGGACGATCCCCCTCCGCTTCTCGGAGGGTCTCCCCGCCGGGACGCTGAAGAGCGTGGGCTTCTCGCGCCAGCGGAACAAGTACGTGGGCGTGGGCCTGATCAAGTGGCGCGACCCGCTCCCCTGGTCGCCGCTGATCATGATGATGCCGGACGGCTCGACGGCGGATGCGAGCGTGGTGCCGCTGCCGTTCCCGGAGGAGCTGGGGATCGAGGAGGAGGCGGAGTTCTAGCTCCCCTCGAAGTCGTCCAGGCTTAGTACAGCATCCAGCCTGTCTGGTCACTCGGCTTTGGAAGCGAGGCGATCCAGTCGGAGACGATTTGGACCGCCTCCTCGTCCACGAGGCTGGTGGCAAGCGGCGGCATTTGGTGCTGCGCATCGCGAGTCGCCATCCTAGCCAGGAGGACGGATCGCTCGGGCGAGCCCGGAGCGACGATGCGGGCGTTCTCGATTCCGAGCGTCGCGCTTTGGGGGGTAAGGTTCAGCAGTCCCGCATCCTCGTCGGCGGTCGCCCAGCGAAGGTCGATCTGGACCGGGGCGGGGCCACCCGGTTGGTGGCACATGGCGCAGTTGGCGGCGAGGTAGGCGCGTGCGCGATCTCGAAGCGGCGCGGTCGCGTCGCGGTAATCGGGCATGCGGGGAAGGTCGGCAACGGGGCTCTCCAACGGCGCGTCGAAGAGGCTTACCCAGTCCATCGCTTCGAGTTGGTTGTCGACGATGCCGGAAGCGGGATATAGGAAGTCGCTATTGAGCGCGGCTGTTTCGAGGCCGAGCACTTGGTTCTGGGCAACAGTGTGGCAAGCTCGGCATTCGGCGGCGTTGGGGTAGTGCCAATTGTAGGTGTAGGCTTCGCCCGCGAGGTTGGTGCGGACAAAAGTGCGAGCCTTACTTGATGTGAGAAGAACGGCATCCGTCTCGCTTTCATTCCACTCGTAGCTGTAGCCCTGCCAGTTGGTCCCATCCTTAACCATGATGCGAGTTTCGATGCGTTGCGCGGTTCCCTGCGGATCCCTGTCGTCCAACGGAATGGAAAAGTTCTTGATGAGGATGGTTTTCTCCGGAAAATCCCAGCCCCGTTCATTGTTGCGTGTGATGGTCCCTAGACCGGGCATGGCCACGTATCGCTCTTTGATGGCACCATCGCTCCATAGCTGGGAGGAGGGGCGGTAGGGAATGACTCCGGGAACGAGGTGTCCATTGCCGGACCCCGCCTGTAGCAAGGCGGGTAGACTGCTTAGGTGGTGGGGAAGATCGGTTTGAGTTGGCATGCCGTTCGGTCGGATTACGTAAACCCCCGCGGGGCTGCCCCAACCTGCGTCGAGCAGGTACACTTCACCGTCGTGCCCCCGACCCATTCCGATCGGATCGATGCCGCAGAAGGCGCAGAGAAGCTGATTCGCGGTAACCTGCGCACCGTCGAATCGGAAGCCGTAGATTCGACCACTGAAATCTGCATAAACAAAGGTTCCGTATAGGTCGGGGAACTCAGACCCGAGGTAGGGAACCGGACCAATGATCGCATTGTTGCCGGGTTCGTGCCCGTACCCCGTGATCGGAGGGACGAAGTTCGCAGGGTTGCACTCGAATCCGTCAAGGCCCGTGCAATCCATGCCTTCAACAACGGGCCAACCATAGTTGCGCCCCGCCTCGATCAGGTTGATTTCCTCATAGAGATCCGCCCCTACATCACCAGCGAAGAGCCGACCCGAAAGCGGGCTAATTGAAAAGCGCCATGGGTTGCGCAATCCGTAGGCGAAAATCTCTCGACGGGTTTCCGGTCCGAATAGTTCGGTATCCGTGAAGGGATTGTCTGGAGGGATAGAGTAGTTGAGACCTGCCGCAGGGGTGGAGAGTAAATCGATTCGGAGTATCTTTCCCAACAAGCTTGACAGATCTTGCGAGGGCGCGGGAGGCGTGATCGAAGAAAGCCCGCCGCCGTCACCCACTGACAAGTAAAGCATGTCGTCCAACCCGAACGCTAGTTGACCTCCCTTATGGATGATCGTGGTTTGGGGGACTTCGAGAATCACTTCGCGACTTGCAAGGTTGACGGACGATCCGCTAGGGGCATCATTTGTGAAGCGCTCCAGAATCGAAGATCCAACTTCAAAGAAGCTTGGGCCACACGCAGGGGTGTTGTTCACATAGTAGACAAGGAACTTGCCGCTGGTGGCGTAGTCCGGCTGGAAGGCCATGGACAACATCCCTGCTTCTCCAGCAGTGCAGACCTCAGCGGAGAGGTCCAAGAAGACCTCGACTTCATCAGGCGACGGGTCCGGGGCGTTCGGAAATGCGTAGATCACGCCGCCCTGAGTTACGACGAAAAATCTGGAATTGTCTTCTGGGGCCTGTAACAGCTGCACCGGGTAGATGAATCCGAGACGGGGGAAGGCACGGATAAGGGTGATCTCGCCCAAACTTGCCTGCGGCAAGGTGTTGATCACGAGGTCGTTGTTGGACGCCCGCGGTCGTACCAACCCGTGAGGTTCGCCTGCCAACGGCTGATTTACTGCGAACGACATCGCCGCCAAAACCGCTGCGGCGAAACAGGAGAGCTTTTGCATCATGGCCACCCTACGGCAACTTCGAGGATATAGTCGAACCCTTCCGCCGGTCGGTCAACGCAAATGGACGGCGCGGTTGTGCTTGCCGCAGAGCCCGTCGCGCGCCGAACCAAACGGGGCCAAGTGGTGCGCCGTCTTATCCGGTGCAGGAAGCACCCCCAGTCAGGAGCCCGTCGTGTACCCCCGCATCCTCCCCGCCCTTATCGCCATCTTCGCCATCCTCGCGCCGGCGTTCGCCCAGCGCGACGCGGCCGGCGGCCCCGACCGCACGCTCCGCGTGAACGTCGGCACTCCCCCCGAGACGATCGACACCGCCGTCATGACCGGCATCCCGGAGTCGCGCATCGCGAACTTCCTCCAAGAGGGCCTGGTTTCGGTCGACGCGGAGTCGAAGCCGCTCGCCGCCGCGGCGGTCGAGTGGGAGCACAACGACGCCTTCACGGAGTGGACCTTCCGCCTCCGCCCGGGGATGAAGTGGCACAACGGCGATCCGGTGACGGCGCACGACTTCGTCTTCGGTGTCCGCCGCATCCTCGATCCGCGCACGCAGGGCAAGTACGCCGACATGGTGACGCGCTTCCTGAAGGGGGGCGCCGACTACTATAAGAACCGCGAGAAGACCTGGGACACGCCGTTCGAGGGCGTCGAGGCGACGGACGACCTGACGGTGGTCTACCGGCTCAACTTTCCGGCGCCGTTCTTCCCGACCGTCGTGTCGCACACGAGCTTCTTCCCGCAGAACCGCAAGGTGGTCGAGGCGGGTGGCCGCGCCTGGGCCAACGATGTGAAGACCTACGTGGGTAACGGCCCCTTCCGCCTGGTGGAGCACCGCCTGCGCGACCGCATGGTGCTGGCGAAGGCGGACACGTACTGGGACAAGGACGCGATCTGGATGAACGAGGTCGTGATCCGCATGATCGAGGACGAGAACACGGAGCTGGCGGCGTTCGAGCGCCGCGAGCTGGACGTGACGAACACGGTGCCGCTGACGGAAGTGCCGCGCCTTAAGCAGACGCCCGAGTGGTTCGTCGGCCCGTACCTCGGCACCTATTATGTGGCGTTCAACACGACGAAGGCGCCGTTCGACAACCGCGACGTGCGCATGGCGTTCTCGGCGGCGATCCAGCGCGACGTGATCGTGGAACGCATCACGCGGCGCGGCGAGCAGCCGGGCTCGGGCATCGTGCCCGCCGGCGTCTACATGCCGGACGGCACGAACTACCGCGAGCGCGCCGGGCGCATGACGCCGGAGTTCAGCGTCGAGAAGGCGCGCGAGCTGCTCAAGAAGGCTGGCTTCGGCCCGGGCGGGAAGCCCTTCCCCGCGGCGACCTACACCTACAACACGCTCGAAGAGCACAAGATCATCGGCGAGCAGCTGCAGAGCATGTGGCGCACGGCGCTCGGCGTGCCGCTCCGGCTCGAGAACGTGGAGTGGAAGGAGAAGCTGCGCCGCGGGCGCGAGCAGGACTTCCAGCTCATGCGCAACGCGTGGATCGCCGACTACGTCGACCCGATGTCGTTCCTCGAGATCTTCCTCTCGGACGACGGCAACAACGACGGGAAGTACAACAACCCGAAGTTCGACGAGACGGTCCATGCGGCGGCGCGCGAGACCGATCCGGAGAAGCGTTACCAGCTCTTGATCGAGGCGGAGCGGATCCTGATGGACGACGCCGCGGTGGCCCCGATCTACCATTACGTCTCGCCGCGGCTGATCCAGGCGGACGTGAAGGGCATCGTGCAGGCCGGCGTGGGGAATCTGTACATGACGAAGGCGCGGCGCGAGTAGCCCCGCACACGTCTCCAAACGAAAGCGAAGAGGCTCCGGCGCATGGCGCCGGAGCCCCATTCACATCACCCCACTTCGTCGAGTTGGCTTACTCGTATAGCGACCAGGACTCCTGCGCGGCGGCGGGGACGGCCACGAGGCCGTTGCCGTTGCCGGGAGTGAGCGCGTACCCGTCGAACTTCACATCGAAGGGAAAGCTCTGGCCCACGTCGATCGTGTACGGGCCGGGCGAGGTGCCGCTGATGTTGGCGGCCACCCAACGGGGAACCGATGCGTCGTAGACGAGCGCCTCGTGCTCGAAGGTGCTTGTCACTTCGCTGAGGTCCGTGAACCCGAGGCTCGCTCCATACCCGGTGTTGGGATTCGCGTCGTCCTCGATCGTGCCGACCGCATCCAGAACCGCCGTCCAGGGAGTGCTGTCGAGCGTCCCGTTGTCGTCCGTGTCGTAGTCGGTTCCGGTGGACCCGGTGAAGCCGGTGACGAGGAGGAAGGTTTGGGTGCCGTTTTCAAGGGTACCCGCTCCGAGGAGGTTTGCGACCGTGGTTTGAGCCGCGGCGGCGGGAAGGAGGCCCGTTGTTCCGTCCCGAAGCAGGAGGAGGCCGTTCGCTCCCGTGGAGAGCGAGGAGAGGTCGATCGCGATGTCGACCACGCCTGCGCCGGGTGCCGTGCCGTCGCCCTCGATGACGACGAACCAGACGTTCGTGAGAGCCTCGGCACCGCCCGTGGTGCTGAGGATTTCCACGAACTCGAAGCCGTTATCGGTGCTAGGCGGGTTGTTCATGATTTCGTTCAGCCGGGGAGTCGCCGAAGCGGAGCCCGCGAGAATCGTTGCGAGGGAAAGCAGGATCGCGGTTTTCATCAGTTCATCGCCTCCCAGTTTTCAACGGATGTGAACACGTTCAGCGAGCCCGGCGTCATCACGTGGCCGTCGTACTTCGCGTTGAACGGGTTGCTCTGGTTTGTGTTCACCGTGAAGGGGCCGGGGACGCCGCCGGAGATGTTCACACCGATCCACTGGGAGAGCACGGCGTCGTAGATCATCCCCTCGTGCTCGAAGCCACCGACGTTTTCGTCGAGGTTGGTGAAGCCGAAGTCGTCCGCGTAGCCGAAGTTCCCCGCTCCATCGTTCTCGATGTTGCCGAGGGCGTCGACGACCGCCGTCCAGGGCGTGGAGTCGATTGTTCCATCGTCGTTGGTATCGAGATCGTTGCCCGCGGCGCCGCTGAAACCGGTGACGACCAGGAAGGTGAGCGATCCGTTCTCGAGCTGCGCTGCGGTGAACACCGTGGAGGAGTTGGTCCCCGCATCCGCCGCCGGGTTGAGCGCGGCTCCGGTGCCGTCGCGAAGGAGGAGGAGGCCGCTGGCGCCGCTGCCGAGCGCGTTCAGGTTGACGGCGATGTCGATCACGCCGGGCGCGGAGCTGTCGCCTTCGAGGACAAGAAGTGTGTGGTTGGTGAAGGTCTCGGCGCCGCCGGTCGTGCTGCGGATCTCGACGAATTCGCCATTGTCGTCGGTGCTGGCGGGATTGACTAGGACTTCATTGAGGCGGGGTGCCGCCGCCGCCGTGCCGCAGATCGCGCAGAGCGCGGCGGCGGTCAGGATCGAGTGCTTCATCTTCGGGGTTCCTCTGAGGGGGTGCTTCAGTCGTTGATGCGCCCGAACCGCTGGCCGTTCACGAAGTAGTTTCCGACGTTGAGCGAGCCGCCAGCGCGGTAGATGTCGCCGTCGCTGATGGTGCCATTGCTGGGATCGTAGGTGAGGAGGCGCGCGCCGCCGCCTCCTCCGTATGGCCACTCGTCGGACCCCTGCGTGTCGTCCGCCTGGTCGGCGGGTGCGACGTCGGTGCCGACGGAGATGAGTAGCCATGATTGCTGGACCGGGACGCCTTGGCTGCCGTAGTTGCCGAAGCGCCCGCGCCACCCCTGGTTGTCCGATCCGGAGCCGAGCGCGAAGTTCTTGGCGAAGCGGCTGTTCGGATCGGAGGCCTGCTCGGCGCTGACCGCCGACTGGAACGGGTCCTCCGGCAGCGTCGTCAGATACGCGATGGGCGACGTGAGGAGGGCGAGCCCCCCCGCGCCGTTCTTCCCCAGCGTGTTGTCCGAATCGTTGACGTACCGGTTGTAGTCGGTGAAGTAGGACTCGAGTCCGGTCGCGATGGTCCGCAGGTCGGCCTTCACCCGCGAAACCTTGCTTCTGGTTTGCGCCGCCAGGAAGTTGGGAACGGCGATCGCCGCGAGGATCGCGATGATCGCTACGACAATCAACAGCTCAATGAGCGTGAACGCTCCGTCGCGACGCTTCATACGCAGCGGGCTCCGGGGAGGGGTGACAGAGGGCTTCACGGCGCCATCGCCGGAGCACAACGGGGCATTCCCGCGGTCGCCGGTATAAAGCGATTCAGCGCGGCCGGGGGATCCAGCGGTCAGGACGTCGGCGCTGTACCGTTGACGGCCCCGAGGGGGGGCCGCGATGCTGGCGGGCATGGACGCGACGCAGACCCCCGAATCGGAAATCCTCACGCTCGACCGGCCCGTTCCGCCGCTGCGGATCGGGCCGTGGTCGTTCTGGCCCCCGGTGTTTCCCGCGCCGATGTGCGGCATCAGCGACCGCGCCTGGCGCCAGTTCGGCCGCGAGATGGGATGCCCGCTGGTCTACACGCAGATGGTGAGCGCGGAGGCGATGACGCGCTCGGGGCGGGACAAGTCGTGGTCGATCCTCGACATGTTCGTGGAGGAGCCGCCCGTGTGCGCGCAGCTCTTCGGCGGCGAGCCGGATGCGCTGGCGGACTCCGCGGCGGCGCTGGAGCGCGCGGGCGCCTCGATCATCGACCTGAACATGGGCTGCCCGGTGAACAAGGTGGTGAAGGCGAACGGCGGCGCGGCGCTGATGCGGCAGCCGGAGCTGGTGCGCGAGATCTTCGCGCGCATCCGCGCCGCCATCAAGGTGCCCTTCACGGTGAAGTTCCGCGCCGGCTGGGAGACTTTCGGCGACGAGGCGTTCGCCATCGCCCGGCTCGCGGAGCAGGAGGGCCTCGACGCCGTCTGCATCCACGCGCGCACCCGCGAGCAGAAGTTCAAGGGCGCGGCGGACTGGTCGATCCTCTCCGCGGTGAAGCGCGAGACGCGCCTGCCGGTGATCGGCAACGGCGACGTGAAGGACGCCGCTTCCGCGGTGCGCATGGTGCGCGAGCACGGGGTGGACGGAGTGATGGTGGGGCGCGCGGCGATGGGCAACCCGTGGGTGCTGCGCGAGATCGCCGCCGCGCTGCGCGGCGAGCCGGTCCCGGAGCCGCCTTCGATCGACGAGCGCCTCGATATGGTGCGCCGCCACGCGCGCATCATGGCGATGCGCAAGGGGGAGCACCGCGGGCTGATCGAGTTCCGCAAGCACGTGGTGCAGTACTTCCGCGCCTTCCCCTACGCGCGCGACCTGAAGACGAAGCTGGTCGCCGCGCCGACGCTGGCGGAGTACGAGCGCATCCTGGACCGGGGGCGCGAGTTGATCGAGGAGTACGCCGCGCGCGCCGCGGAGGAAGGACCGTCCGCGGAGGGCGACGCCGCCGAGGATTGCGGCTGCGAGTAGCGGCGGCGCGCCTCAGCCCCGCGGCGGCTGGACCTTCGACGGATCCACCGGCGGGCTGTAGTCGTTCAGTTCGCGAGCCATGAACGAGTAGAGCCCTTCGGTCTTCTTGCGGTAGGCTTCGCGCTCGAGGTCCTTGTTGTGCTTCGCGCGCTCCTCGTCGGCGCGGCGGACCACTTCGGTGACGTACGCGTTGTAGCCGAGATCCTTCTGGCGGATCGAGAAGCCCGGCTTGGCGGCGACCGCTTCGAGCGCCTGGCGCAGCGGCGCAGCGCGCAGCGGCAGCTCGATGAGCTTGTTCCCCGAGAGCCGCATCGCCGCGTTCGCATCCGCCGGTGTCGTGTGGTAGCCCGTGAGGTACACCAGCTCCGTGTGGGAGAGGCGGGCGGACTCGCGGAGGATCTTGCCCAGCTCCACGCCGGAGTACTTCGCGCCGCGGACGCCGAGCACGACGATGTCGGGCTGGAAGCGGACGATGAGCTCGACCGCTTCGACGGGATCTTCGAGGGGGAGGAACTCGGCGAGACCGCGGGTCGCCTCCGCGGCGATCGGGAGCCAGTCGGGGGCTTCGACCAGCACGAGGACGCGGGGCCGGGGCGCTTCCGCGGCGGGGCCGAGCTGTCCCATGCCGCGAGTGCGGCGCTGGCGGATGAGCTCGCGCGCGTCGCTTTGCGTTTCGGCGGAACCGGGCGTCGGTGCCGCGGGGCGCGCGGGAGGCGGAGGCGCGGTCGGGCGCAATTCACCCGCCGGTCGCGCCAGCGGGGGCGTCGCCGGGGGGGCGAGCGGTGGCGGAGGCGCGGTTGGGAAGATCGTCGTGCGCGGCAGCGGTTCCGGCGCCTTGGGCGCCGCATCGCGCGCGGAAGGGCGCAGCGGTGCCACGTCGCGAGCCAGCTCGGGAAGCTTCGGCAGGCTCTTCGAGTCGGTGACGCCGGGCACGCGCGAGTCGGACGGGCGGGGCGTGTGGACTTCGGGGCGCTCGACGAACTCGGAGGATGTCGAGACAGGGCGCCCCGCGCTCGGGACGTAGGGCTGCGCCTGTGGCTTGTAGGAGAACTCGCCGGAGGCGTGGTCGCGCTCCGGTTCGAGCGGCTTGGGGCGCGCCGGCGGCTCCGCGGGTGCGTGGGCGGCGGCCTCGCCGGGCATCTTGCCGAAGATCCGCCGGCGCCGGCCGGTGTCGGCGGGGCGCTCGGTGGCGGGAAGCGACTCGGGATGCTCCGTGGGGGCGAGGATGCCGTCCAGGCGGATCTCGGTGGTCCGGCGGAGCTCTTCTTCGGAGGTGTCCTGCTGGGATCCGGCGCGGCGCAGCGGCGTGGCGTCGATGCGTTCGAGTTCGCGGAGGGTGAAGAGCTTCATGCTGGGCGGGATGCGGCGGTCGAAGAGGAATCCGCGGATCCGTCCGACCACGTCCTGCGTATCGAAGGGTTTCTCGATGAAGCCGCTGGCGCCGGAGCGCTCGGCCTCCTCGCGGAAGGCTTCGCTGCTGGCGGCGCTGAGGAAGAAGACGGGGAGTGCGCCTCCTTCTTCGCGACGGCGGATCGTCTGGCAGCAGGCGAAGCCGTTCATCACCGGCATCATGATATCGAGGAGGAGCAGGTCGGGCTCGTAGCGTTCGTACTTCTCCAGCGCGTCGAGGCCGTTGCTCGCCTGGACGATCTCGAAGTCCTTCGAGAGGAGGGCGGAGACCACGAAGCGCACGTCGGCGTCGTCATCGACGACCATGATCCGGTACTTCGACACGGGGCACTCTCCTGCGTTGGTGCTCCAAGTGTTACTCCCGGCGCGCCGCCTCGGACAACGGGAACATTCCGCATCCCGGCGTTGTGCTTGCCTTACCGGCGGCGGGGAAGGCTCAATCGAAAGCTCAAATCCGCCGCAGTGGCCTAGGGCCGAATTCCTCCCGCCCGCCACGCTGGAGCAGCCACAACGTGCCGTTGATCGCGATCATCGATGACGAACCCATCGTGGTTGGCGCCGCCGCATCGATTGTACGCCGGTTGGGACACGAGACGGTCACCGGCGGCACCATCGCCGATGCGCAGCGCATCGTGCGCGAGCGGCGACCCGACATCCTGCTGCTCGATATGCACCTGCCGGACGGCGAGGCGGACGAGGCGGTGGCGCGGCTGAAGATGATGCAGCCTTCGCTGCGCATCATCCTGTTCTCCGGGGATCTGGAGCTGGAGACCTCCTCGCGCGCCGTGAAGGCGGGGGCTTTCGAGTACCTCACCAAGCCGTTCACCTTCGATTCGATGTCGACGGCGCTTTCCGACGCGCTGGGGCCGGGGCCGCAGGGCGCGCCGGTCGCGTCGGACGCGGCGGTGGTCCATGTCGCGGCGCGCCGCCTGCTGGGACAGAGCCCCGAGATCTGCCTCGCCAACCTGCTGCTGGAGCGCTTCGCGAAGACGCCGGAGACGCCGATCCTGATCACCGGGGAGAGCGGCACCGGCAAGGAAGTGGCCGCCGCGGCGGTCCACAACCTGAGCAAGCGGCGCGAGAAGCCCTTCATAAAGCTGAACTGCGCCGCGATCCCCCGCTCGCTGATGGAAGCGGAGCTGTTCGGCCACGAGCGCGGGTCCTTCACCGACGCCAAGGCGACCAGGCTCGGCGTCTTCGAAGCGGCGCACGGCGGGACGCTGTTCCTCGACGAGGTCGGCGAGCTCGACATCGAGCTGCAGCCGAAGCTGCTCCGCGTGCTGGAGGAGAAGATCGTGCACCGGGTCGGCGGAGGGCCGGGGCGGGCCGTCGATGTGCGCGTGGTCGCGGCGACCAACCGGAACCTGGCGGAGCTGTGCCGCGCCGGCCGCTTCCGCGAGGACCTCTACTTCCGCCTCGCGGTGCTCCACATCGAACTGACGCCGCTCCGCAGCCGCCGGGAGGACATCCCGCTGCTCGCGGAGCACTTCCTGCGCGAGCGCTCGCAGGCCCTGGGCCGCGTCTTCACTGCGATCAGCCCGCCGACGATGCGCATGTTCATCGACTACGAATGGCCCGGGAACGTCCGCGAGATGCGGAACCTGCTCGAGCGCCTGGTGATCCTTTCGCCGAAGCAGGGTGTGCTCGATATCGGCGAGGACGAGTGGCGGCGGAACCTGTTCGGCTTCGGCCGCGGGAACGGAACGGCGCCCAGGCCGGACCCCGCGCCGGGCCGCACCACGCCGCAGGCCCCGCACTTCAGCGCTCCCGCGCCGGTGCCGGACTCCGTGCCCACGACGCCCTACCTCTCCACCGCCCGGCCGAACGAGCTCCTCCCCCTGGACGAGGCGGAGAAGCGCTACATCCTCGAAGTGATCGCGCGCATGGGGAACAACAAGACCGCCGCGGCGAAGGTGCTCGGCATCGCGCGTTCGACGCTTAACCGGAAGCTGGCCGCGTACGGCTTGAGCGTGGAGGACTGAAGGAGACGACCGCGAACCCCGCGGTCGCGCCCACCAGACCCGGAAGTCCGTTTTCCGGAGTGCGGCACTGCGCCGAGGCCGCGGACTCGGGGCCGGAAGATCGGCGCGCGGGCGCGGCGACCGCCGACCGCCACGCGGGTTCGGAGGCGTTCGTCGCGGCGGACAAGGTGATCGACTACTGAGCGGCGGCGGGGAGCGGGCGCCGCGCTACCGCAGCGCGGCGCCGTGCTTCTCCTCGAGCAGCGAGCGGACCGCCTCCATCGCCGAGGCCACCTCGGCGTCCTGCAGCGTGCGGTCCGGTGCGCGGAACACCAGCGAGAATGCGAGCGAGCGCTTTCCTTCGGCCACCTGCTTGCCTTCGTACATGTCGAAGAGCGTGACCGACTGGAGCAGCTCCTTGCCGGCCTTGCGGATCGTGCGCTCCAGTTCGAGCGCGGGGACGGCACGGTCCACCAGGAGGGCGAGGTCGCGCTGCGCGGCGGGGAAGCGGGGGATTTCGGTGAACGCGGGCGCTGTGCACAGCGCGGCGAGCTCCGCGGTGACGGCGATCTCCATCAGGTAGGCCCGCTTCTTCAGGTCGAGCTCCTTCGCGAGCGCGGGATGCAGCTCGCCGAAGAGGAGGACCGGCTGGCCCTTGACGAGGAATCGCGCCGCGCGCCCGGGGTGCAGCCACGGGACGTCGGCGGCGCGTTCGACCACCAGGCGGGCGATGCCCAGGCGCGCGAGGATCGCCTCCGCGGCGCCCTTCGCGTCGAAGAAGTCGTACTCGGCGGGGCCGGAGCGCCAGCTCGCGCGCCCGCCGCCGCAGAGCAGCGCGACGCAGGAGACGCGCTCGTCCGTCGCGGGCTCCAGCGTATCCTTCGGGAGGTCCGTGCGGGGCTCCGCGGATGCCCAGGCGAAGGTCTCGGCGATCTCGAAGAGGCGCACGTCGCCGACGCCGTGGTTCAGGTTGTGGGAGAGGTTCTGGAGTAGCGAGGGGACCAGCGAGCGCCGCATCACCGCCTGGTCCGCGGTGAGCGGATTGCGCACGCGCACCTGGAGCCCGTCCGCGAGGCCGACGGTTGCGTTGGCGGCCTCGGTGCCGAAGCTGAAGTTGAGCGCCTCGCAGAAGCCGAGCGTCTCGAAGGCGTCGCGTAGGGCGCGGCGCAGCGCGGGCACCGGGCGCGATGTGCGCGTCTTCGGCGCGAGCGCGGGCAGGCGCTCCGGGATCCGGTCGTAGCCGATGATCCGCGCGAGATCCTCGATCAGGTCCTCCTCGACGGAGACGTCCACACGGTGCGTGGGCACGACGACGGAAAGCTCGTCCTTGTCGCCGCGGGTGATTTCGTAGTCGAGGGAGCGGAGGATGTCGGCGACCTCGCGCCCGGAGAGCTCGAGGCCGAGGCACTGCGCGACGCGGGCGAGGCGGAGCGTGAGGCGGGGCTGCTCGGGCACGTCGCCGACGACGTCGACGATGCCCTTGGCGACCTTGCCGCCGGCGAGCTCCGCGAGGAGCTGGGCGGCACGGTTGAGCGCCAGCGTGAGCCGCCGGGCGTCGGTGCCGCGCTCGAAGCGGTAGCTGGCCTCCGTCGACTTCTCGAGGCGCTTCGCGGTGCGCCGGATCGTCGAGGGGCGGAAGTAGGCCGACTCGATGAGGACGTTGCGCGTGGAGGGGCCGACCTCGGAGTTGCCGCCGCCCATGACGCCGGCGAGGGCGACCGGCTTCTCGGCGTCGCAGATCAGGAGGTCGGTCGTCGCGAGCTGCGCCTCTTTGCCGTCGAGCGTGGTGATGCGCTCGCCGGGCTTGGCGAGGCGCACGACGATGTGGCGCTGGGCGAGCTGCTCGCAGTCGAAGCCGTGCAGCGGGTGGCCGAGTTCGTGGAGGACGAAGTTCGTCACGTCCACGACGTTGTTGATGGGGCGCATGCCGGCGGATTCGAGGGCGACCTGCATCCAGCGGGGGCTGTGGCCGACGGCGACGTCCTCGACGAGGCGCGCGGTGTAGCGCGGGCAGTCGGCCTTCGCTTCGACGGTGACCTTCACCTTCGCCTCGGTGCGCACGGCGCTTTCCTCGAGGACGGGGGCGGGGACGCGGAGCTTGCCGCCGCTCTTCGCCGCGAGGTCGCGCGCAAGGCCCACCAGCGACAGCGCGTCGGGGCGGTTGGGCGTCACCTTGATCGTGACCAGAACGTCCCAGGGCTCGCCGACGGGCGCGTCCTGCGGGAGGATCCAGATGCCCGCCGCGTCGTCGGAGACGCCGAGCTCGACCGCGCTGCAGAGCATGCCCTCGGATTCCAGGCCGCGGATCTTGCGGGGCTTCAGCTCCTCGCCGTTCGGGAAGCGCATGCCGAAGAGCGCCACCGGGACCTTGTCGCCGACCTCGATGTTCTTCGCGCCGCAGACGATGCGCAGCGGGCGGGGTCCGCCCGTGTCCACCGTCGTCATGCGGATCTTCTCCGCGTCGGGGATCGCCTCGATGTCGTCGATGCGGCCGACGACGACCTTCTTCGAGAGCATGCCAAGGTCGAGGGTCTCTTCGACCTCGAGGCCCGCGTCGGTGATGGCGTCGATGAGCGCCTCGTTGGAGGCGGTGGTGTCGAGGTACTTGCGGAGAAGTCGGAGGGAGAAGCGCATACGGGTCCGGTCGCGTGGTTGTCGCGTTGAGTTGTTGGTGGATCGGGGCCGGCGGTCAGCCGTCCTTCTTGGAGCCGACAAGCGGGAGCTTGCGGATGTGCGCCTTGCCGTCCTCGAAATCGGCCTTCTGCTGGTCTTCGAGGGCGTTGGGATCGTTGATGTCGACGTCGACCTCGTTGGGGCGCCCGCCCTGTCCGGCCATCGCGTCGAGCGCGGCGGCGCCGCGCCCCTGGGGGGCGGCGGGCGGCGTGGCGGCGGGCCGGGCGGCGGTCTCCTCCGCGGCGGCGGGGGGCGGGGGGGGAGGCGGAACGTAGGTCGAGGGCGGCAGGTCGGGGGCGGTGGAGATGCGGAAGGCCGCCCCGCCCATGAGGACGAGGTTCAGGATGATCAGGGCCACGATCGCGTACTTCATGGGATTCGCCTCGCGGGGTGTGTCGTCGTGGGTGCGGCGCGGCGGGCGCCGGGTGCGGTCAGAACTGGCGCAGGAAGCGCATGTCGTTCTGGTAGAGCAGGCGGATGTCGGTGATGCCGTAGCGGATCATGGCGAGCCGGTCGACGCCGAGGCCGAAGGCGAAGCCCTTCCACTCCTCGGGATCGAGCCCTGCGTTGCGGAGCACTTGCGGGTGCACCATGCCGCAGCCGAGCACCTCCATCCAGTTGTTCGAGAAGGGCGCCCAGATGTCCATCTCGGCGCTCGGTTCGGTGAACGGGAAGAAGGACGGGCGGAAGCGCGTCTTCACATCGCGGCCGAAGAGCGCGCGCACGAATTCGTTGAGCACGCCCTTCAGGTGGCAGAACGACACGTCGCGGTCCACCAGAAGGCCCTCGATCTGGTGGAACATCGGCGAGTGCGTCGCGTCCGAGTCGCAGCGGTAGACGCGGCCCGGCGTGACCGCGGCGAAGGGCGGCGGCGTGGTGCGCATCACCCGGATCTGGGTCGGCGAGGTGTGCGTGCGGAGCACCATGCCGCGCTCGGTCCAGAAGGTGTCCTGCATGTCGCGGGCCGGGTGGTCCGCGGGGATGTTGAGCGACTCGAAGTTGAGCCACTCGCTCTCGACCTGCGGGCCGGAGGCGGTGAAGAAGCCCATGCCTTCGAAGATGGCGACGATTTCGTCGGTGACGCGGGTGACGGGGTGCAGGTGGCCCGGGCGCGGGCGGATGCCGGGCATGGTGACGTCGACGGCCTCAGCCTCGAGGGCGGCGGCGAGCGCGGCCCGCTCCAGCTCGTCCTTGCGCTCGGCGTAGCGGCCCTGGAGGGCGCCCTTGCGCTCGTTGAGGTGCTTGCCGGCGAGCGGCTTCTCCTCCGGGGCGAGCTTGCCCATGCGGGCGTTCAGCTCGGAGAGGAAGCCCTTCTTGCCGAGGAGTTCCACGCGGAGTTCCTCGAGCGCGGCGCTGTCGGTCGCGGCGTCGAGGCGGGCGAAGGCCTCGGGCATCCGGGCGGCGAGGTCGTCCACCAGCGCGCGGAGTTCCGGCGAGGCGCCCTCGGGGAGCGCCGCCGTGGTCGTTTCGGTCGGTTCGGTGTTCGTTTCCATTCAGGCCGGTGCCGGGGGGCGGATTCCCTGCGCGGTGCGGGGTCGCCCCGGCGTTTCGCGAGGGTGCGCGAGCGGTGCGCACCGATGCAAGGGTGTTGGACGGGACGCTAGCGGCGGCGGGCTTGGGCCTCCGCGATCAGCCGGCGGATCTGGGCCTGCTGGGTCTCGCGTCGGAGGTGTTCGCCTGCGAACACTTGGGCGGCGGAAGCGCGGCGCGATGCCTCTTCGGAGGAGGCGAGCGCGGCGCGCAACGCCTCCGCCAGCGGCGCCGGGCCGCCGCCTTCGAAGAGGAAACCCCGCCCGCCGCCGATCTGCCACGCGACATCCCCGACGGCGCGGGCGCAGACCGGCGTGCCAATCATCATCGCTTCGCTGATGGAAATCGGCATCGCCTCGCCGTAGCTCGGAAGGACCAGGAGGTCCGCCGCGGCGATCAGCTCGTGCGCGTCGGTGCGGCGCCCGAGGTATTCGACGCCCGCGGGCCGCTCGCGAAGGAAGGCGCGGACTTCCGGATCGGGGTCCGATGCTTCTTCCGGCCCCACGACGACGAGCCGCAGCCCCGGATGATCGGCGCGGAGCCCGGGCCACACCGACATGAGGTCGGGGATTCCCTTCCGCGCGCAGACGGTGCCGAGGAAGAGGAGCACGCGCTCGTCCGGCCGCCAACCCAGGCGCGAGCGCGTCGCGCCCCGGTCGGCCCGGAGTGCCGAGAGCGAGGGATCGACGCCGTTCGGCGAGACCTCCCAGACGGCGCGAGCGGGGGAAGGGGCGAACAACTCAACCCCGGTGCTCGAGTCGAACGCCGCCGCGTGGGCGAACCTCCGGACACAGAACCGCTTCAGTCCGTGGGTGTGTCCCTGGTGCCAGCCCTCGCGCACGTGGACGAGGAGCGGAAGCCCGAGCCGCGCCGCCGCCAGCATGGGCGCGATCTGGACGCTCGAGTTGGCGTAGACGACCTCCGCGCCGCGGAGGGCGGCACCATAGCGCCCAAGAGACCCGAATCGGTTGAGTAGCAGGCCGGGGGCCTTCCAAAGCGGGACATCGGAGATGCCGACGGTGGCGAGGCCGACCCGGCGGCACTCGATTCCCCCCTGCAGGAGCGGGGCCTCGAGCGGCGATGCGCATGGAAAGACCGCTATCGAACACTCCGCGGGCCAGCCGCCGGTGAGGAGGAAGTCCCGGAGCCAGAGCGTCGCGCCCGACGGCGCCTGGTGGTGGAAGCAGAATGCGACCCGCGGCGAATCCATGCGGGAAGGCGTTGGCGGCCAAGGGGTGGAAGCGCAAGGCGGAAGGGGTTGGGTGAATCAGTTTGACATGCCAAACAGGCGTCGGGCACATCAACTACGCGCTGGCGCGCTCTGTGCCTATCTCTCCGGCAACAGCTTGCGTCGCCCCCACCCGGCGCCGAGCAATCCCCTCGAAGGACCCCACGCGGCTTAGGCCAATCGCCGATGCACGAGACACCCGCAGCCGCGCCCCACCGCGCCGAATCGGCTCGAAACGGGGCGGAGCGCCGCATTTCCGGCGCGTTCACCCTGATCGAGCTGCTCATCGTGGTGGCGATCCTCGCCATCCTGGCGGCGGTCGCGTTGCCGAACTTCCTCGAGGCGCAGGTGCGCTCGAAGGTCTCGCGGGTCCGGGCGGACATGCGCTCCATCGCCACTGCGGCGGAAGCGTACCACGTGGACAATAACCGATACCCCTATGTCGCGGATACGCTGAACTCGCTGGATGAGCGCATGAGGCAGCTCACGACGCCGATCGCCTTCCTCACGTCGATTCCCCGCGACCCGTTCGTGCGCCGCAGCGGATCCGCATACGGGTTCGATTCCGCCGAGGACCCGAGCGGCGCGAGCTACTTGTACAACACCGGAAACGTCCTGGTCGGCCCCGGTGTGAGCGATCCGAACAACGCGGGGCGGCAGGGCTGGTCGCTCACCAGCGGCGGACCCGACACGCTCCTCGAGTTTCCCTACTGGCCCTTCGCCGAGACGTTCATCATCTCGAACCAGCACTTGAATTTCATCTACGATCCCACGAACGGGGCGGTCAGCCGGGGCGAAGTCTTCCGCCGCGGCGGGCGCGCGCTCCGTCCGATTCCGCAGATCGACAGCCAGTGAAGAAGCCCCTCGCCGCGTTCCTCGCCGCGGCCGCGTTCGCGCGTGGCGGCACACCGCAGACCGCCGATCTGGAATTCCCGGCGGCACACGACGTCTGGCATTACTTCAATGCCTTCAACGCAGCGACGCGCGAGTTGGCACCCCCGTTCCTCCTGCCCCAGTCCTTCTCCGGAGGCGACCGCCGCGACGCCACCGTGGCGCTCGTTTTCGACATCGAGGCGCCCACCGGCTTCCCCGCCAACTTCCGCGTCACCCAGGCCCGCCTGCGTGTCTGGGACATCCGCTTCGCCCAGTGGACCACGGGCGGGACGAACGAGTACGGCGGCCCGCGGCGAATCGAGCTGTTCGCCGCAGGCTTCGGCCCCGCCTACTCCGAAGCGACTTGGGACGGCACGCAGCCCTTCATCGGCGGCAACAACGACTCGTCGTTCCCCCGCGACCCCTTCCCCCGCGACCTCGCGACCGACGCGAACGTGCAGAACGAGGTCCTCAGCTACGCGCCGTGGGCCATCGGCGCGCCGGTGGGCTATGCGCCCGGAGCGATGACGCAGGCGTTCCCCATCGACTTCACGCTCGATGTAGCGGACCCGACGATCCAGCAGGAGTTGCGCGACGATCTCGCCTCGGGCTTCAGCTCGTGGATCGTCAGCTCGACGTTCGTCGCCGACTTCATGGGCCTTCCCGGGACGATCCCGAACGTGGTGATGGCCGAGGGGATCGGCAGCCACCCGCCCGCGACGGCACCGACTTTGTTCCTCACAATCGAGGAGGTCACTGCGGCCTCCGCCACCTCTTGGTTCTACTACGAGTAGCATCCCGGCCCAGGGCCGGTGAAAGGACCACCTAAACGTGCTTCGACCCTGCTTGACCGCGGCCTTGTTCGCCGCCTGTGCCACGGCATCGCAGGCCGGCGGCACGGATAAGACCATCGCCGCACCCAGCGACGACCGCTGGCACTATCCGTTCAACCAGACACCCGGCTTCCGCACCACCGCGTCGCTCTTCGTGACGCCCCCCAACACGGGGTTCGACTACCGGGACGCGATGATGATGATCCGCTGGCGCCCCAGCCAGGACTCCCTCGCGCCGGACTTCATCCCGTCGGGGCTCGATCCCTCCGAGTACGAGTTCGACGCGGTCCGGATCACGGTGCACCACGCGACCGGCACGTACACGTGGGACACGCGCAACCCTGCGGTGAACTTCCAAGGGAAGCCCTTCGTGATGGAGGTCTTCGGCTTCGACGTCGATTCCGGCGTAAGCTTCACGGAGGAAACCTGGACCGAGTTCAGCCCCTTCTTCGGCCAGTCCCCCTTCACACCCACAGGCATCCGCAACCCGCACCCGCTAAACCTTCAGAGCACCTCGCCGCAGCCGAACGCGACGAATCTGGTCGATGCGCAGCCTTGGGGCTTCGGCGAACCGGTCTATGGCACCGACCCCGGGGAGTACACCCCGGGCGTCGCGGCCACCACGCCGTTCCCGGTCACCTTCACGCTCGATCTGTCGAACATCCGCGTGAAGCGGTACATCCAGGAGGCGCTCGCGGCGGGGCGCCTCGAGTTCGTCCTCTCCTCGACGGCGGGTCCCGCGGACCCCGGGGGCGGCCCTCCGGGCGGCGCGCAGACGTTCGTCCCGGTTCTGACCACGAAGGAGAACACCACCGCGCCGGCGCCGAGCATCACCTTCGAGAACCTGCGCTTCCGCAACCGCGACCTGTCGCTCGTGGTGTCCGACGACCAGTGGCAGTACCCGTTCAACGCGACGCCCGGAACACGCACGAGCGCTTCGCTGTTCACGTCGCCGCCGGGCGCCGGGTTCGACTACCGCGACGGCATGATGATCGTGCGCTGGCGGATACCCGCGGACCCGTCGAGCCCGGACCACATCACTCCGGGGCTGCCGCCCGCGGCGTACCGGATCGAGGGCGCCACGGCGACACTCTGGCATTCTAGCGGCTCCTTCAACTGGGACACGCGGTCGCCCGCGATCAACCCGTTCGGCGAGCCGTTCCGCCTCGAAGTGTTCGGCATGGGCGTTCTCCCCGGCGGGTCCTTCACCGCGGAGACGTGGACCGAGACCACCCCGATTTCCGCCGCGACCCCGTTTCCCCCGGTGCGCCCGCGCAACCCGTATCCGGTCGGCGGGAACCTCGCCAACCCGACGCAGAACGTCTCCAACACGCAGGGCGCGACCGTGTGGGGCCTTGGCGAGCCGACCTATGGCGTCGATTCCGGGGAGTACTTCCCCGGCAGCGCCGCGCCGTTCCCCTTCCCCGTCGAGTTCGACTTGGACCTGTCGAACCCGAACATCCTCGCGTACCTCCAGCGTGGCCTGTCGGAGGGGCGCATCGAGCTGGTGTTCGCATCGACCGCCGCCGCCGAACAGCCTGCCCGCGGTACCCCGCCGAGCGGCACGCCGGTGTTCCTCATGAAGGAAAGCGGCACCGGGCAGAACGCACCGCAGCTCCTGCTGCGCGGCGTTTCGATCCAAGAGCCGCTCGATAGCGGGTGGACGCTCCGGTAACCCGCTTGCGGCGCTGGTACATGTTTGGCCTCTAGCGGCGGGGCCCGGGCGCGACCCGGGCCCCGCAACCTTTTCCACTTCCCGGAGACCTTTGCCATGCGCGGTGCCCTGATCGCCCTTTCCCTGCTGCTGGCCGCGTTGATCCCCGTCGCCGCCGGCGCACAGCCCGTCGGCGAGACCGTCGTTTACAAGGAGGGCGAGACCGAGTTGGAAGGCTTCGTCGTCTCCCCGGCCAAGCCCGGCGAGAAGCTCCCCGCGGTCCTTGTGGTCCACGAGTGGATGGGGCTGAACGACTTCGCGAAAGAGCAGGCGGCGCGCGTCGCGGACCTCGGCTATGTGGGCTTCGCGGTGGACATCTACGGCAAAGGCGTCCGGGCGAAGGACGCGCAGGAGGCGGGGCAGCTCGCGGGCAAGTACCGCTCCGGCGACCGGGCGCTGCTCCGGGCCCGCATCAACGCCGCGCTCGAAGAGGTCCGCAAGCGCCCCGACGTCGATGCGGACCGCATCGCGGCGATCGGCTTCTGCTTCGGCGGCTCGACGGTGCTCGAACTGGCGCGCTCCGGCGCCGATGTGCGTGGCGTCGTGAGCTTCCACGGCGGCATCGCCCCGGTCGACCCGGCGGACGCGAAAAACATCAAGGCGAAGGTGCTCGTGCTCCATGGCGCGGTCGACCCGTACGATCCGCGCGAGGAAGTGATCGCCTTCGAAGACGAGATGAACGCCGCCGGCGTTGACTACGAAGTGGTGCTCTACAGCGGCACGGTGCACAGCTTCACGAACCCCGGCGCGGGGAACGACCCTTCGCGCGGCGCGGCGTACAACGAGCGTTCGGCCAAGCGCGCCTTCGCCCGTATGGAGGACTTCCTCGCGGAAGTCTTCGCGCCCAAGAAGTAAGCCGGCATCGATCCGGGAGGAGCGCGCCGCATGGACCCGCTGACGCAAATGGCGCTGGGCGCCGCCGCCGGTGTCGCCGTTGCGGGCCGCAAGCTGCCGCGCGCCTCGCTGCTGGTCGGCGCGCTGGCGGGCGCGTTGCCCGACCTTGACGTCATCATCCATATCCCCGGCGATCCGTTGTCGGGGATCATCTACCACCGGCACTTCACGCACTCGATCTTCCTAGCTCCGGTCATCGGCCTGCTCGCCGCGGCGGTGTTCATGCCGATGAAGCGTTATGCGCACCTGCGCCTGTGGTTGGCGGCGGCGGGCATCGCCGGCGCGCTGAGCCATGCGCCGCTCGATTGGATGACGAGCTACGGCACGCTGATCCTCTGGCCCTTCACCAACGCGCGGTTCGCGACGGACTGGCTTCCTATCATCGACCCGATCTTCACGCTGACGTTGATCGGCATCCTGGTGGCGGCGGGCTGCACGCGCCGCGCGGCGCTTCGGCCAGCGGGGCTGGCGTTTTGCGCGCTCTTCTTCGCCGCCGGGATCTGGCAGCATTCGCTCGCGACGGGCGCCACGCGGGAACTCGCCGCGGCGCGCGGCCACGAGCCGGTCCGGGTCCGGGCGCTGGCGCTGCCGGGGTCGCTGCTGCTCTGGCGGAGCGTCTACGAAGCGGACGGCCAGCTCCACCTCGACAGCTTCCGCACCGGGTTCCTCCGCGGCACCATGGCGAGGCCCGGCGCGACCGTTACGCTCGTGCGCGAATCCGATCTCCCCGCGCACTTCGCCAGCGACCCCGAGGCCCTGCGCGCGTTCCGCGTGTGGGACTGGTTCACGGACGGCTACACGGCGTGGGTCGAAGGTGGCGAAGGGCGCACGCTGGGCGACTACCGCTATGTGCTGGACGCGGAGCGCGGCACGCCGATGTGGGGGATCGAGCTGGATCCGGACGCCCCGCGCCATGTGCGGCGCGTGAGCTTCCGCCCGAGCGCGGAGCGCTCGAAAGAGGAACTGCTCGCCGGCATCTTCCGCCCGGAGGAGCAGTATCAGCCGCTCGAGGACGTTGTGGCGTCGATCCGTGCCGCGGCGGTGGCTTCCCCCCGCTGACCCGGCACTGTACCGGATGGTGCGCTGGTGGACGCTGCGGGTCCGCATTGCAGCACCGATCCAGAAACAAACTTAATGATATCAATAATCAAGGAGGCGGCACCGGGGTTGCCGAGGCGTGGGCTGGAACCCGTACGACTAGCAGGGGCTTTCCGCGCGGTTGGGCCGGCGGAACCTCCGGCCGACCGGCCACCAGATGGGATGTTCGCGCTTGCCCTCGTTTGTCCGCATCCGGACCCAATGCCAGACTGGCCGACGGCGCCTATCCGATTTCCCCCACCAATGGGGGAAATCCGCGCCGCGGAATCCAACTGACGAGGTGAGATCATGCGGAAGTCCATGCTCGTAGGCGCGGTGGCGACGGTCTTGGCGGCGGCGGTGGTGTTTTGCGTCGCGCAGGATGGAATGGAGGACGCAGGGCATTCGACGGGCGGGATGCCGGTGTTCAAGGCCGGACCGGAGCAGGAAGGCCTGAAGAGGCTCGTCGGGAAGTGGACCTCGGAGATGACGATGCCGATGGGACCGGGGATGCCCGACATGAAGTCCACCGGTTCGAGCGAGATCACGATGGTGGGGGAATTCTGGGCGGTCGAGCGCGCGACGTTCAACATGATGGATACTGAGATGGCCGGCCTCGGCATCTACGGCTACGACATCGTGAAGAAGGCGCACACGTCCAAGTGGGTGGACTCTTATGCCCCTTACGCCATGGATATAGAGGGGACGGTCGACAAGGACGGCAAGATGGTGATGACCGGCATGGGCCCGGACATGGCCATGAACGTCGACAACCTCACCGAGTACAAGATGGTGGGCACTTGGGTGGACGACGACACCCGCACCATGGACATGTTCATCATGATGCCCGATGGGCAGGAGATGAAGATCTGGTCGATGACGGCGAAGCGCGCCGAGTAGCCGGCGGACCCCCCGGCGCGCCTCCGCCAACGGGGCGGGGGCGCGCCGCTAAACCACTTTTCCACAAGATCGCTCTTGCCACCGTCCGGGGTGCGGGCCCGTGACGATCTTTCCGAAGGCAGTCAATGCGCCCCCCGGGGCGCCCTCGGAAAGCGGACATGGACGGCAGACCCCTCCCTGCCGAAGTGCCGGTGGCCCGGAACGCCTCGCAGACCTCTGCCCCGCCGCAAAGCCACGGCGGGACCGGGCCCTGTCTTCCGGCGCTCCTCTCCCCCCTCCCCTTCACCGAAGGCGACCTGACCGCAGGCTGCGAGCACGAGCTCCAAGCCGCCGTCTTCGGGACGCGCGACAGCGTCGACCTCCCCCTCGTTATCCAACAGTCGAACTTCTACCGGAACCTGTGCAAGCGGGTGGAGCGCGGCGACGCGCCCCGCAGCGCGCTATCGAAGCTGGAGCACCTCCTCGAGGACGCGGGGCCGCAGGGCTGGGACAATAGCTGGGTGCGCTTCCCGCTCGCATTCCTGAACGAGGAGGCGCGGGCGACGCTGCGGGCGGACCTGCGCGCCGACAAGTCGGACGCCGCGAGCCCGCCCCGCGGCGACGAGCGGAGCTTCTTCGTCGAGCGCGAGGACGGCGACCACTGGGTGCGGGTGCCTGTGAGCTACCTGCTGAAGCTGTCGCTGGCGCAGATCGCCGGCGGCGACGACGACCTGCCGGCGGGGCTCCGCGCGGCGGTCCGCGATCTGCAGCAGCACTACCTCTCGGACAACTCGTCCCCGGAGCTGACCAGCTTCCGGGTGGTGCCGCTGCGCGCCTCGCGGGGCCTCGGGCGGGCGCTCGGGACGGAGGCCGCCAAGCGCCTCCTCCTCACCTACCTCCTCGCCGAGTACGCCAACGACGAGTTCCGCCTGCGCGCCCTCGGGCAGGACGCGTCGGTGCACCAGTCCGCCAGCCCCAGCGCGCGCCAGCGCGAGATCAACGAGGCAGTGACGGACTCCTTCTACCGCGAGCTCTACATGAGCCCGTGCCTCTCCGGCTGGGAGCGCGGCGAGGAGAAGCTCGAGTACATGCGGCTCTGCCACCAGGTGCTGACCTGGAGCCAGCTCTGCGCGACGGTGAAGCTGCGCGACGCGGGGATCGTGGCGAACAACCTGATGGTGCCGCCCAGCCTCTCGACGCTGAGCCTCGCCAACAACGGCGTGCACATCACGATCGGCAGCCGGCGGCTCTCCGCGATGGGGCGCGCCGGGCACCCGGACTGGACGCCCGCCGCGGAGAAGCGCGTCGGCGACCTGGTGACGAAGGTGGTCGAGCACTTCATGCCGCTCTTCCCCGGGGTCTTCAGCGCGGCGCCGCGCCGCATCGACTTCCGCCAGTTCCACCCGGAGCTGGTCCTCGGCTACCTGCCGCACGAGCTGGACTACTCGCACCTGCGCCCGCTCTGGCGCCGCTGGCGGCGCAAGGCGGACATCAAGTTCCTCGGCGCGACGATCACGCCCTTCGGCCCCCGGTGGATCGACGCGGCGGCGGGGACGCTGCTGGGGCTGCGCGGCGACTTCGTCCCCGACGCGCGGCTGCTCGAGTACCTGGTCTCGCCGCTCAGCACCCCCGAGAGCCCCGCGCTGGACGGGAGCGAGGGGAACTGGGACCGGCTGAAGAGCGACCTCGCGGACCACGGAGTCTTCCACAAGCGCCTCTCGCTCTACCTGATGTTCCGCCAGCGCTTCGCGAAGCAGCACGGCTTCTGCGGCTATGAAGGCCGCGCGCACAGCCTCTTCCCGCGCTTCAGCGACCTCGGCGACGCGGCGAGCCTGCAGGCGCTCCTGTGCGCCCACGCCACCCGGCTGGTCGCGACCGGCGCGGTGGCGCACGCGGACATCCCCGACACGCCGGAGGCGGAGAGCGAGCGGCGCCAGTTCTTCTTCGCCGGCGCCATCGGCCTCAAGAGCCTCAACACCCGCCCGGAGGCGGGGAACCGCTTCCTCGCGGGGCTGCTGTCGCGCGCCGCGGACGCGAAGCCGAGCCGCCGCTATCCGGACCGCATGAAGGTGAAGCTCGCCGGCTACCGCCGCGCGCTGGTGGCGTCGCTGCGCGAGGACTCCGCGGACCTGGTGGAGCAACTCGGCCTGGGGGGGATGCTGGACGGCCTCGAGCGGCGCCTCGATCCCGCGACCGGCGAGGGCGCGGCGGAGCAATTGACGCGCGGCATCCTCGCGGTGGCCGGCGCGCGGACGCCGATGGCGCTCTCCGCCCGCGAGTTCGACGAGGCGGCGGAGCAGCACGCGCTGGGGCTGCTGCGCGCGGCGCACTTGGCGGAGGGCCTCGAGTCGCTGCGCGCGGACCTCGCGCTGGCGGCGTCGCACGGCCACCCCGCGGCCGCCGCCGCAGGCGAATGGCCCGCCCTCTGCCGCGAGGCGGAATCGGCATTCGCGCGCGGCTCGCGGCTCGATCCGCGGCTCGTGCGCAGGCTCCTTGCGGCAACCGTCGCGTCCATCGCGGCGGACGCCGAACTCGACCACCTCCCGGAGGCGAATGATGCAGCACCAGTACATTGAGCGGACGAGCGGCGCGGTCCGCACGGAACGGCTCTTCAAGGACAAGGTCGTGCGCACGATCTACAGCGACGTGCGCGAGAAGGCGCCCTTCCTCCTCAACGCGCTGACGGCGGGATGGACAACGGACCTGATCGCATTCGTGACCTACGACTTCCCCGCAGTGCGCTGGGTGGCCGGGAACCAGAAGTTCCTCGACGAGCTGAAGCTCGACTACTCCGAGTGCATCCAGCCGATCGAGTGGTTCGACACGCCGCGCAAGGTGTTCGAGCGACAGATCCGCTACTGGGAGTGCCGGCCGATGCCGGAGGACGAGGGCGTCGCGGTGTCGCCGGCGGACTCGCGCGTGATCGTCGGCAGCTTCGCCGAGACGTCCTCCGTGTTCCTGAAGGACAAGTTCTTCACGCAGGCGGAGCTGCTCGGGCGCGAGCGCTGGCGCGATCGGTTCGCCGACGGCGACTTCGCCGTGTGCCGCCTGACGCCGGACAAGTACCACTACAACCACTCGCCGGTTTCCGGCGTGGTGGAGGACTTCTACGCGGTCGAAGGCGCCTACCACGCCTGCAACCCGACGGCGATCGTCACGGTCGGCGACACGTACTCGAAGAACCGCCGCGTGGTGACGATCATCGACACGGACGTCGAGGGGGGCTCGCGCATGGGCAAGGTGGCCCTGATCGAGATCGTCGCGCTGATGATCGGCGACGTGAAGCAATCCTACAGCGACGAGAAGTACGACGCGCCGCGGGACGTGGCGCCGGGCCTCTTCATGAAGCGCGGCCAGCCCAAGAGCCTTTACCGCCCCGGCAGCAGCACCGACATCGTGGTGTTCGAGAGGGGCCGGGTCGCCTTCGAGCCCGACATCGTGGCGAACATGCGGCGCACCGACGCGGAGAGCCGCTTCTCCCTAGGCTTCGGCCAGCCGCTGGTCGAGACGGAGCTGAACGTGCGCAGCGCGATCGCGCGGCGCCTCTGACCTGCGAAAGGACCGCGTTCCATGCAGGAGCTGATCTTCATTGGAGTCCTCGGCGGCGCGCTCGCCGCGCTTTACGTCTGGGCGTTCCGCACGCTCCCCGGAGCGCGCTGGCAATTCGCCGCCGCGGTACCGGTCGCGGCGCTCCCGGACGGCGGCTGGCGCGGACTGAACCTCACCTGGTACGGCGTGTTCTACGCGCTCGGCATCGCGGTCTCGAGCGCGCTCGGCTTCGTGCTGCTGAAGTCCATCGGCGCGCCGACGCTCCCGGTGCTGCTGCTCCTCGTCGGCACCGTGGCCGTCTGCATGCCGGCGGCGCGCTTCCTCGCCGGGATCATCGAGCGCAAGAAGGGCACGCAAAGCGTCGCCGCGGGGTTCTTCACCGGCATGGTGCTGGTCCCACCCGCGCTGCTGCTGATGAACGCATTGGTTGATTCAGTCAACCTTCCGCCGCTGGCGACGCTGGCCGCGTTCGGCGCGGCCTACGCGCTCGGCGAAGGCATCGGACGCCTCTCGTGCATCAGCTTCGGCTGCTGCTACGGGCGCCGCGTGGTCGACCTCGGCGCGGGGCTCCGGCGGCTGGTCGCGCCCTTCGCCGTCCGCTTCCGCGGGCCGACGAAGAAGATCGCCTACGCCTCCGGCTGGGAAGGCGTCGCGGTGGTGCCGATCCAGGCGGTGACGGCGACGCTCTACACGGCGGTGGCGCTCGGGGCGGCGTGGCTGTTCCTCGCGGGCGAGTACGGCGCGGCGCTGCTGCTCTCCATCGGGTTCACCCAGGTCTGGCGCGTGGCGTCGGAGTTCCTCCGGGCCGACTACCGCGGCGGGCGCAAGTTCACCGTGTACCAGTGGATGAGCCTCTCGGGCGTCGCCTACGTCGCGGCCTGGGTGGCGGTGCTGCCGCGCGAGGCGGACATGGTCCGCGCCGACATCGCGCAGGGGCTCGCCGCGCTCTGGACCGCCCCCGGCGTCATCGCGGTGCAGGCGCTCTGGCTCGCGGCGTTCCTCTACGCGGGCCGCAGCACCGTCACGGGCTCGACGCTGCGCTTCCACGTTGTCGACGAGCACCGCAAGTCCTTCGCGGCTCAACCGCCCCGGTCGGCTCCGCGACGCAAGGCGCCGAAGGCGAAGGCGCTGGCGGGAGCATAGGGGGGGGCCGCCTACTGCTGGCCAGCCGCTCCGCGCGGGACAGCCCACCCGTTGACCGCGAGGCGCCCGTCGACTCCAGCGTCGCCGCCTCGCTGATGAACCGCACACTTGCGGGGCTGGCGAAGGCGAGTGCGTTCCAGGGGCGGGCAGTTCAGGCCCGGGCAAACGCCCACCTCGCGCCACCTTGCTCCTTGATTCAAGAGTCTAGAACCTGCGACGTTCCCAGACAGGAGAATGGGTGGCGGTATGAGTTTGGAGCGGAGGCAGGGTGGAATGAGCCCGCGACCTGACATGAAGGCCGGTGTGATTCGCTTGAACGAAGAGGTAAGGGCGATTAGCGAGCCTGCCTACGGACTGACGCGACCTCCGCTCTCGATCGCGGTTCCTGTAGGGGCGGAGAATCCGGTGGGGCATATCCGGCTCTATCGCCAACCGATCCTCGCGGCGGCGGAGCGTGCCGGGCGGGCGATGGCCCGCGACGCGGGCCGGGCATCGGCAGTGTGGCACAAGACCACCCTCGGGGTCTGTTGCTTTGCCATGGTGCTGCGGCACGAGTTGATCCATGCGGCGTGTCATCTGGGCAGATTCCACGGCGGGGGACGCTGGCCTTACGAAGCGATGCCGACGGGGGTCCACGAGTTGCTCGCGGAGTTCTTCAAGGACAAGCCTTGGCGCGATCCTCTCCCGGTGACGCTTCAGCCAAGGCCGGAGGCAATGCAACGCTGGCTGGACTGGTGGCACGCCCAACAGGGGATGCTCTCGGCCAGCAATCCATATCGGCAGCACCTACCGTTGCGCGCGCTACGCCCAGAGCCAGTACGTGAAGTGGCGAAGCGCCTGGTGGTTCCGTACCGAACCGAGGCGAAGTCCATGGAGATTTCTGATGTTGCAGGGGGACTGGACGAGGGGTTGCTCGCTGGCTTCCTCGATTCCACCGCTTCGCCTCTTCCGCCGGAGGGTGTCAGCGCGGGGCACATACGGCTGGGCCAGACGGGGCTTCTGGAACTGCTCGGCTTCGCTCGTGCGGCGCTGGAGGATGGCCTCCTGGGTGGCGTGGAGGTGCGGCTTTACGAGCAGAAGCCGGACAATGTGGAAGTCCCTGTGCACGCCAACGAGGTGCCGCTCAACGTCGAGAGCCTCGAAGCGCTTTTCATCGGGAGTGCCGAGTTGGATGAGCGAGCCCGCGCGGATGTCAATCGACTATGGAGTGCGGTCTCTGACCGCGATGATGGCCTGCCGCTCGAGGTTTTCCAGTCGCGCCCTTGGGACCTAAGGATGCTGCAGGAGATGCACAGGTGGTTCGCCGCGGCGACAGACGTTGGGGAGGGCGAGTTCTCGTCGATGGTTATCGACATCAAGACTAGGCGCCCTTGCGACCATTTCCTCTGGGAGGAGACATTGATTCAGATGCGCGCCGGGGAAAGTGTCGAGCGTCGGCTGGCACATTGCCTGGACGATCTTGCGGCCCTGCTAGAGCGGGTGCGGAGTCTTCTCCGCTCCGGGCGAATCGGAGAAGTGACGGGCCAAGCGGAGGCGTTGGGAGCTTACGTCAAGAGTAGCGGAGTGACATTGATCCACCCCATTTACCTACCATTCCCGCGTGATGTCGTGCTCAAGTACTTCGGCCATTCAGGAACCGGCGCCTCGTCGGATGGCGTGGTTGCAGATTCCGCGTTGCAGGCAAGCGAAGAGGCCGAGAAGAACGTCCGCAAGTTCGAGGAAAGTGCGGCGCGGCGTTTTGCATTCGACGACTCGGCCGCCGATGGCGCACCGCTCGCCACGCTGGCGCGTGCCTACCAGATCGAGAAGGACGAGACGTTCTGGACGGCGGCGACGTGGATACGCGTCTTCGAGTCGCCGAGGCGTGCGGAGTTGCTGGAGAAGCTTCTGCGCCAGGCCTTCGACGGGAGAGATCCGATGCCCCTTGACGGCGAACTTGCCGATTGGAGGAGATGCCTCGAGGGTAGGTTGAGACTGAGGCTGGAGGCAGTACACCCATCACCCGCAAGGTACAAAAAGTGGCTTGGCGAGGAGATCGAGAACGGCGGTGAGTTCCGTCACCTGGTGCCACATGTAGCCCGGGTCGCCAAGGGGAAGACTCACCTGGAGGGTGGCACGCACGTCGATGCACTCATCGTGAACGAGAGCAATGGCTTCGCCGTCGCCATAGAGGCAAAGGTCCTATCAGACATTTCCCCATACGTGACCTATGACATGCGGCGAAACCAGATCGCGCGGAACCTCGACGTGATGATGGACGACGCACGGACGCACGGCGCGCGATATGAGGGTTTGGAACCCATGTTTCTCGCGCGACGCAGCGATCGGACGCTCTTCCTGCTCCAGACCCCGCGGGTGTTCCAGCGACCCGGCAGGTCGCGCCTTTACTGGTACAAGTATCACGACTATATCGCCTCCGACGGGGCCATCCAAGCGGACCTGCCGCATCGAACCGCGGACGAGTGCGCCGGATGGGGCAGGAGGATAGGCTGGCTGACGTGGGAGGACTGTCGGGAAATAGACGGCACTATCTGCCAATGGTTGACCTGAGCGGGAGCTTGATGCCGGACCCGGCACGGGCCGATCCGGCGCGCAAGAACGCGCTGCGGGGACGTGGGTACCGCTTGGGCGCCATGCGATGAACCGATACTGACCTTCCCGTGCTCTCTTGACGATGTTGCGCTCTGGCTGCGGCCACGAACCGAGTGTCCGCCCGCAAACCCTACCCCTACCACATGCTGGTCTATCCGGACATCGCCGCGCGGGCCTGATCCAGCCCTACCCCCGGTTCATGCGTTCCGAGATGGCGAAGGCGAGTTCCATGGACTGCTCGTAGTTGAGGCGCGGGTCCGTGGGGGATTCGTAGCCGCTGGCGAGGTCGGCCTCGGTGACTTGGGAGGCGCCGCCGATGCACTCGGCGACCTTGTCGCCGGTGAGTTCGAAGTGGACGCCGCCGAGGACGGAGCCCGCCGCGCGGTGCAGGTCGATGGTGAGTTGCACTTCGCGGGCGATGGATTCGAAGGGGCGCGTCTTGCGTCCGGAAGCGGTGGTGATCGTGTTGCCGTGCATCGGGTCGCAGACCCAGACGGGGCGGCGTCCGGAGGCGCGCATCGCTTCGAGGAGCGGGGGGAGCGCGGCCTCCACCTTGCCCGCGCCGAAGCGGCAGATCAGCAGCAGGCGCCCCGGTTCCGCGCCGGGATCGAGCGTGTCCGCGAGGCGGAGCAGCTCGTCGGGCGTCGCCTTGGGGCCGATCTTGACGCCGAGCGGGTTGCGGATGCCGCGGAAATATTCGATGTGGGCGCCGTCGGCCTGGCGGGTGCGCTCGCCGATCCAGGGGAGGTGGCAGCCGAGGTTGTAGTGGCCCTCGCGGCGCGGCACGCGGCGGGTCAGCGCCGACTCGTAGGGCAGGTGCAGGCCCTCGTGGCTGGTGTAGAACTCGACGCGGTGCAGCTCGTTGATCGGCGTCTCGCAGATGCGTTCGATGAAGTCGATGGAGGAGGCGATGGAGCCGCGGATCGCGAGGTAGGCGTCGCGGATCGCGGGCGCGAGGTTGCCGCGCTCGAGGAAGGCGAGGTCCCAGTATTCGGGGTGGTGGAGGTCGGCGAAGCCGCCGCTCATGAGCGCGCGGATGAAGTTGAGCGTCATCGAGGCGTGGGCGTAGCCGTCGAGGAGGCGCTGCGGGTCGGGGCGGCGGGCTTCGGGGGTGAACCCCGGACTGTTGACGAGGTCGCCGAAGTAGCTCGGCAGCGTCTCGCCGCCGATCGTTTCGGTCAGCGAGGTGCGCGGCTTGGCGTACTGTCCGGCGAAGCGGCCCACGCGGATGATCGGTTTGCCGATGCCCTGCGAGAGCACGAGGCTCATCTGGAGCAGGATCTTCAGCTTGTTGGTGATCTGGTCGGGCGCGCAGGAATCGAAGGTCTCGGCGCAGTCGCCGCCCTGCAGGAGGAAGCGCTTGCCGAGGGCGGCCTCCGCGAGGCGCTGGCGGAGCCGCTCGATCTCCCAGGAGGTGACGAGCGGGGGGAGCGAGTGCAGGCGCTGGACCGCGGCGGCGAGCGCGGCGGGGTCCGGGTAGTCGATGGATTGCTCCGCCGGCTTCCCGAGCCAGCTTGTCGGGGACCAGTCCTCCGCGGTCATCGGCGCCGGGGCGTGATGGTCAGGGCTTCGGCAGCGCGGCGCCGGTGCCGCCGCCGCCGAGCGGGGCCGCGGAGGCGAGGAACTGCTCCATGCCGAGGGCGAAGTACAGGAGGAACACCACCGCGCCGAGCAGCATCACGAGGCCGTAGACCTGGATCTGGCCGTTCTGCAGGCGGCGCAGCTCGGAGCCGACGAAGCGCGCGAAGCGCCCGATGCCGTTGACGACACCGTCGACCACGCCCATGTCGAACTTCCACACGCCGAGGCTGACCATCCACGCGCCGTCCTTGAAGAAGGCGTTGTAGAAGTCGTCCCACCACCAGCGGTTGGCGGAGACGGCGAAGAGCGGGCCGAGGGCGCGCTCCGCGCGGCGTTCGCGCTCGACGCCGTTCGTGTAGAACCAGCGGGCGAAGAGGAGCGAGAAGATCGCCACCGCGCCCGAGACGCCGGCGAGGATCAGCTCCTTGTTGCTCTTGTGCGCGTCGGCGGCGGGGATCTCGCCCGCCACGACGTAGGCGCCGTAGGGGATCGAGTCGCCCAGGTAGCCGAGCTTCGTCGCCGCGACCACCGCCGCCCCGCGGTCCGTGACGGGTTCGAGGAAGTGGTGGAACATGGCGTTGAAGTCGCCCATCGGGATCAGGCCCTTCGGCACGTTGAGGAAGCCGACGACCAGCGCGAGGCCCGCGAGCACCACGAGGGGGGTCGTCATCGCGCGCCCCGATTCGTGGACGTGGTCCGCGATCTTCGGATCGACGCGCGACTCGCCCGCGAAGGTGAGGAAATACGTGCGGCCCATGTAGACCGCCGTCATGACGGCGGTGGCCATGCCGAGCACGTAGAGGAAGGGGAACTGGCCGCCGTGCGAGAGGAAGGTGAAGTAGAGGATTTCGTCCTTCGAGAAGAAGCCGGAGGTGAGGGGGAAGCCGGCGATGCAGAGCGTCGCGAGCAGGTACGTCATCGCGGTGACCGGCATCTTCTTCCGAAGGCCGCCCATCTTGTGCATGTCCTCCTCGTGGTGCAGCGCGTGGATCACCGATCCGGCGCAGAGGAAGAGGCAGCCTTTGAAGAAGGCGTGCGTGAAGACGTGGAAGATGCCGGCGGCGAAGGAGCCGACGCCCATGGCGAGGAACATGTAGCCGAGCTGCGAGACGGTCGAGTAGGCGAGGGCCTTCTTGATGCCGCGCTGCGTGAGGCCGGCGAAGGCGGCCACGAAGGCCGTGAGCCCGCCGACGATCGCGACCACCGCGAGCGTAGTGGGCGAGAACATGAAGAGCACGTTGAGGCGCGCCACCATGTACACGCCGGCGGTCACCATGGTCGCCGCGTGGATCAGCGCGGAGACGGGCGTCGGGCCCGCCATGGCGTCCGGCAGCCAGGTGAAGAGGGGGATTTGCGCGGACTTGCCGGTCGCGCCGAGGAAGAGCAGCAGCGTCGCCGCGGTGAGCAGCCCGCCGCCGTAGAGGAAGCCCTGCGGAACCGCCGAACCGTCGAGGAGCTTGCCGGTGGCGACGATGTCGATGAGGTCCTGCATGTTCACGGTGCCGAGGCCCCAGAACAGGAGGAACATGCCGAGCATCAGGCCGAAGTCGCCGATACGGTTGACGACGAACGCCTTCCGCCCCGCGTCGGCGCAGCTCAGGTTCTCGGAGAAGGGTCGGTCGAAGAAGTACCCGATCAGCAGGTAGGAGCAGAGGCCCACGCCCTCCCAGCCGATGAACATGGTGACGAGGCTGTCGCCGAGGACGAGGGTGAACATCGCGGCGGCGAAGAGCGCGACGTAGGCGAAGAAGCGCGCGTAGCCGGGATCGAGAACGTCGTCGCCGACGCGCTCGCCCTGCGGCCCGTGGTGGTGGCCGTGCCCGTGATCGTCGTGCCCGTGTCCGTGGTCGCCGTGGCCATGGGCGGAGAACTTCTCGCGCATGTAGCCGGTCGCGTAGATGAACACGAACGTGCCGATGAAGCTGACGAACATGAGGAAGAGGGCGCTGAGCGGGTCGACGTAGAACGCGAAGTCGGCCGTGAGCGGGCGGCTGAGGCCGATGGCGTCGCCGGAGAACTCGAACCAGGTCCAGAGGTGGACGGTGCCGTGCTCGCGCAGTGCGGCGTTGATGGCCGCGGTGCGGTCGGCGACGTCGGCGATGGAGGCCGCGGCGGCCTCCGCCTCGTGCAGGTGGTGCTTCACTTCGAGGAACGCCAGCGTGGCCATCACGAAGGTGGAGGCCATCGCAAGGACGCTGATGTAGCCGGCGAAACGCCCGAGCTTGCGCACGCCGAGGCCGTTGATGAGCGCGGCCAGCAGCATCACAGCGGGGACCGCCCAGATATACTGGATCATCTCAGCAGGTTCCTCATTCCGGTCGGATCAACGGGGGACACTCGCCTAGTACCTCACGAGCACGAAGAAGATCATGGGGAAGACGCCGAAGAGCAGCAGCATGCCGGCGGCGACGCCGAGGGCGAGGGTGCCCGGCGCTAGGACCGCGGCCGAATCGCCGCCCCCCGCGAGCTGCGCCGCGTCCGCGCCCGCCTCCTCGTCGGTCATGAACATCGTCACGACGAGGCGGAGGTAGTAGAACGCGGAGATCACCGAGGCGAGCACGCCGATCACCGCGAGGCCATACTGGCCCTGCTCGATCGCATGGCGGAAGACGTAGAACTTGCCGATGAAGCCGACGGTCGGCGGGATGCCGGTCAGGCTGAACAGGGCGAGCGCCATGCCGGAGGCGGCCATGGGGCTGCGCTTCCAGAGGCCGCGGTAGTTCTTCATCTCGCCTTCGCCGCCCTTGCCGAGGTGGTGCGCGAGGCCGAACGCGAGCACGTTCATCAGCGTGTAGCCGAAGAGGTAGAGGAGGATCGACTCGGCGATCTCCTGCTGCTGGAAGCTGAGCGCTTCGAGGCTTGCCGTCGGGAGGCTCATGAGCGCGACGTAGGCGACCATGACGTAGCCGCCGTGGGCGATGGAGCTGAAGGCGAGCATGCGCTTGACGTTGGTCTGCGCGAGCGCCTGCACGTTGCCCCAGACGATGGAGGCCGCGGCGACGGCGGTGAGCAGGAACGCGGCGGCGTTGTAGAACGGGGGCCAGGAGGCCAGCGTCACGATGACATGGAACAGGAGCGCGAACACGCCGATCTTCGAGGCGGTGGCGATCGCCATGGTCGTGGTGGTGGGGGCTCCCTGGTAGACGTCCGGCGCCCACATGTGGAAGGGCGCGAGGGACAGTTTGAAGCTGATGCCAACGAAGAGGAGCGTGAAGCCCATGAAGGCGAAGACGGCGTTGAGCGGCGAGGTGGATCCGTCGAGGAGCGGGCGCGCGCCGGTGCGGAACACTTCGGCCATGTCGTTCAGGCGGGTGGAGCCGGTGGCGCCGTAGAGGAAGGCCATGCCCATGACGAAGAAGGCGGAGGCGAAGGCGCCGAGGACGAAGTACTTGAAGGCGCCCTCGGTAGAGCGCGCGCTGCGCCGGTCGATCCCGGTCAGCACGTAGAGCGACAGCGAGAGGATCTCGATGGCGATGAAGGCGGTGACCAGTTCGTTTGCGAGCGAGAGCGTCACCATGCCGAGCGCGGCGAAGAGGATGAGCGCGTAGTATTCGCCCGACGGCAGGTTGCGGCGGCGGACCGTCTCCGGGCCGAGCACTGTCATCACGAACATGGCGAAGAGGATGGTGACGCTGCCGAGGACGCCGAAGCGGTCGACGCGCAGGAAACCTTCGAGGAAGGGGCGGTTCGCGGGCCAGAGCGGGAGGAAGAAGGTCGCGAGGGCCGCGAGAAGTGCGGCGCCGGCGATGAAGGGGAGCACGCGGCGGCTGCCCGCCTTGTTGGACGCGGCGTCGGCGACGAGGCAGCCGAGCGCTCCCGCGAGGAGGATCAGGAGCGGGGCCAGCTGCTCGATGATGATGACGGGGATGTAGGGTTGTCCGGCCATGGGTTTGCGGGCGGGGCTGGGGTCAGCCGCGCATCAGGTCGACCTCGTCCACGTGGATGTTCTGCTTCGCGCGGAAGAGCGCGATGAAGATGGCGAGGCCCACGCCGGCTTCGGCGGCGGCGACGGTCATGATGAAGAGCGCCAGGATGCCGCCGGACATGAGCCCGTGCGCGTGCGCGAAGCTGACGATGGCCAGGTTCGCGGCGTTCAGCATCAGTTCGACGGAAAGGAACACGGCGATCGCATTGCGCTTCCAGACGACGCCGAGAATGCCCATCGTGAAGAGGAGCAGGCTGAGGAGCAGGTTGCCTTCGAAGAGGAGGGGGGACATCGGGTCGGGGGCTTACTCCGTGTCGATGGTGATTTCGTTGCCGTCCTCGTCCTGTCGGCGCGCCATGGCGACCGCGCCGATGACGGCGACGAGGAGGATCACCGAGGTGAGCAGGAAAGGCAGCACCCAGAAGGTGACGAGGGAGGTTGCGATGGAGGTGACGTCGCTGGGCTCGTGGACGATGGGGTGGCCTCCGGCGATCTGCGCCGCGGCGAATGTCTTCACGCCGAAGGCCGCGAGGAGGAAGAACGCCAAGGCGAGCGCGCCGCCCCAGAAGCGCGCGTCGCGCAGGTACCAAGGCGCCTGTTCGCGCTCGCGCAGGTTCAGCAGCATGACGACAAACAGGAAGACGACCATGATCGCGCCGGCGTAGATGATGATCTGGATCAGCGCGACGAACTCGTTCTGCATCATCAGGAAGTTGACGGCGAGGCAGACCATCACGAGGATGAGCGCCATGGCGGACTTGACAGTGTCCCGGGTGAAGAGGACGAGGCCGGCGCCGAGCACCGTGAGGGCGAAGATCAGGTAGTAGAAGAGGTCAAACATGGGTGCTCTTGGACTCCGGGCGAGCCCGTGTTCCTTCGTGGCCGGTGGCGTATCCAGCGGCGGCGGCCGCCGCGGGGGAAAGCACGAAATGACCCGGGGCGGAGCCCGGGCCGGGGAAAGCGTTCAACCCGCCGCGACAGCTTCCGTCGCTCACGAACGCGTCCAGGGGTCGGAGGAGGCGCCCGCGTCCGCTTCGGCGCTCACGTGCGAGACGTAGGGGTCGTAGTCGTGGTAGGTGCCGAAGCCCTTCTCCGCCGGATCCAGCATGTCCTCCTTGTTGGCGATGAAGTCCGTGCGGCGGTCCATGGCCAGCTCGTAGGTCGGCCCCATGACGATGGCGTTCTCGGGGCAGGCCTCTTCGCAGAAGCCGCAGAAGATGCAGCGCAGGAGGTGTATCTGGTAGATTTCGGCGTAGCGCTCGCCGGCGGAGACCTGGTTTCCGGCGGAGTTCTCGGCGGCTTCGAGGTAGATCGCCTCGCTGGGGCAGACGGCGGCGCAGAGGGCGCAGCCGACGCAACGCTCGAGGCCGTCCTCGTAGCGCTGCAGGCGGTGGCGTCCGCGGAAGAATGGGGGCTGCTCGCGCTTCACCTCGGGGTACTCGAGGGTGACGCTGCCCTTTCCGCTAAGGTAGCGGATGGCGTGCTTCGAAGTCTGGGCGAAGCCCTTGAGGAAGTCGATGATCATGGGGCGGTCACTCCGGGCGGGGCGTCGTGTCTCGTCGGGGTGTGCGGGGCAACGGTCGCGCCATCGGCTCAGGCGGCCTGCGGGCGGAAGTTGCGGTACTGGGCGGCGAGGGCCTTCTTGCGTTGCGCGGTGTAGATGAAGTCGGTCGCGAGGAGAAGCCCCAGCGTGATGCCGCCGATCGCGAGCCGGGCGCCGAGCGAGACCGTGTCGGTCTCCTTGTCGTAGCCGAGGCCGACGCCGATGGCGGTGATGACGAGATTCGCGAGGCCGAGCGGCAACATCACCTTCCAGCCGAGGTTCATGAGCTGGTCGTAGCGCATGCGGGGGAGCGTCGCGCGAGCCATGATGAAGAGGGTGAGGAAGAAGAAGATCTTGGCGGGGAGCACCAGCGGGCCGGCGAGGTAGTAGGGCAGCGTGCCCTCCTCGAAGAGCGCGATCGGACCGAGATACCCGCCGAGGAAGAGCGACGCGCACACCGCGCTGACGGTGATCATGTTGACGTACTCGCCCAGGAAGAAGAGGGCGAACTTCATCGAACTGTACTCGGTGTGGAAGCCGCCGGTCAGCTCCGACTCGCCCTCGGCGAGGTCGAACGGAAGGCGGTTCGTCTCCGCGAACATGGCGATGACGAAGAGGACGAAGGCGAGCGGCTGCGCGACCACATTCCAGTTCCAGAAGCCGCCCTTCTGCGACTCGATGATGTCGTAGAAGTTGAGGCTTCCCGCGATGAGGAGCACGCCGATGACCGAGAGCGACATCGAGATTTCATAGCTGATCATCTGGGCCGAGGCGCGGATCCCGCCGAGGAGCGACCACTTGTTGTTCGAGGACCAGCCGGCGAGCGTGATGCCGTAGACCCCGATGGAGGTGATGGCGAGGACGTAGAGGACGCCGACGCTCGGGTTGGTGACTGCGAGGGCGATCTGGCTGACAGCGCCCATGGGCCCTAGGGTGTCGGGGCTGATGCCGAGGAGCGAGCCGATGGAGGCGAGGGCGGGGCCGTCGATGATTGGGCCGATGGGGATGATGCAAAGGGCGAGGAACGCCGGCCCGCTGACGAGCGAGGGCGCCATCAGGTAGAGTAGGCGGTCGGCCCCGGCGGGGATGATTTCTTCTTTGAAGAAGAGCTTCGCGCCGTCGAGGGCGCCGTGGAGGAGGCCCCACGGGCCGGCGCGGTTCGGGCCGGGGCGGTCCTGCGTCCAGGAGATGAGCTTGCGTTCGTATAGGACGACGAAGGGGACGACGCCGAGGACGCTGCCGAGCAGGATGGCGATCTTGAGGAGCGCCAGCGCGAGGATCAGGGCGTTGCCGGGGCCGCCGACGAACTGTCCGATAAAGTCGAGAAGGGGCTGCATCGACGACCGTCGTTGGGGGTTGGCGCGGGGATTGCGCCTAGCGTCACAAACCAGACCGGCAGGGTTGGGGTTCCACCAAAGGGGTGTCAACGGCCAATCGGGAGAGCGCGCGGCTGGCGCGGCGCCTGGTCGATAGGAGCCGCTTTCGCGTTGACGCTCGCGGTAAGCGGGGGGTCCCTTGGGGCTTCAGTGACTTGGCGATCCACCGCCGCCACTTCCCGTCCCGGAGGCGTTCCGCGCGTCCATGATCCGACTGCGTAGCCTTTGCACCCTTTGCGCCGCTGTGGCAGCCCCCGCGCTGTCGCTCGCCGCGAGCCTCCTGACGCCGATCTCGGACGGCAAGCTGCTGTACGAAACCACCTCCAGCGGCGATTCCCGCGAGGCGGCGCTGACCGCCGCGCGCCAAGCCGCGGTGAAGGGCTCCGCGGGGCGCGTGCTCCTCGGCGAGTCCCTGATTATGGCGGATGAGCTGCTCGACCTTTACCTCGACCGCTACTACGACAAGTTCGTCACCGCCACGGAGGTGGTCACGGAGGACTTCGTGGGCGGGCGCAACGTCGTGCGCAGCCGCGTGTTCGTCGACTACCAGTCGCTGGTCAAGGACCTGGACGAGAAGCGGTTCCTGTTCACGCCGGCGCCGCGTCCGGTGGTGCTTTCCTTCCTCGCGGAGAAGATGGACAACGAGACGACGGCGGAGGGCATCGCGCTGAGCGCACTCAACGTGTCGTTCCTCGCGACGGGCATGAAGCCGTTCAGCGGCTCGCTCCCGGCGGCGGACCCGCAGGATCCCTCGACGGTGCCAAGCCTCGCGCGCGATGTCGCGCAGACGCCGGCGACGCTCGCGGAGGCGCTGGTCCTGGCGCAGCGCAACGGCGCCGAGGTCCTCGTGACCGGCACCGCGACGACCAGCGAGAGCATGTCGGACCGCTTCTACTACGACAATTACCTGTTCTACGAGTGCACGATGGAGACGAAGCTGCTCCGCGTGGACACGGGCGAGGTGCTCTTCACGGCGCGGGCCACGGGCAACGCGGCCGCGGTGAACCGCTCGGAGGCCATCCAGACGGCGATCCAGCGCGCGGCCACCTCGATCGCGGACCAGTACTACGACAAGCTGACGGACCACTGGGGCTTCGTGGTGCGGGCGAACACGGCGGATTACCAGGTCATGCTGACGGGCGCCGACGAGGAGTTGCAGCGCGTGGTCGCGCGGCATCTCGAGCGGCTCGGCGGCGGCACCGAGGTGGCGCTGCGCAAGGCGTTCGACAAGACCGCGGTGCTCGTGGTGCGCACGGACGCCTCGCGGCAGGATGTGCTGGAGCAGATCGCATCGTGCAGCTTCCCGACGCTGACTACGCTGAACCCCGCCGACAAGAACCGCTTCGAGGTGCAGGTGGGCGGCTGACGCCCCCGCGCCGCCAGCCCCTGGCAACAACCGCCCGGCAGGATGGCGCGGCATGAGCGCTGAAGACGGCAACCCCGGCCCGGACACCCCGATCACAGGTCCGGATAAGCACGACCAGCCGACGATCCGCGAAGCGGCCCGCTCCTCGGGAGCGGTGCGCCGCGTCCAACCGCCTTCCCAAGCGCCGATCCCCATCTGGGGCGTGAACGCCCCTCCGCCGCTCCCGCCCGCTCCCGCGGCGGGCGCCGCGGACCCGGATCCCAAACTGGCCTGCGCCGGGCACCGGCTCGGGCCGTACATCCTCGAGCGCGAGCTGGCGCGCGGCGGCATGGGGGCCGTGTACCTCGGCTACGACCCGGCGCTGCGGCGGCACGCCGCGATCAAGACGATGCTCCGCGACGCGCTGGCGGACGAGGACGCGGCGCGGCGGTTCCAGCGGGAGGCGCGCGCCTGCGCGGCGCTGGCGCACCCGAACATCGCGGCCGTCTACTTCGTGGGCGAAGAGGAGGACGGCTCTCCGTTCCTCGCGATGGAGTACGTGGACGGCGGCTCGCTGCAGGAGGTGATCCGCACGCGCCGGGCGGTTCCGCATTCGCGGGCGGCGGAGTGGATGGCGCAGGCGGCGGAGGCGCTGCGTACCGCGCGCAAAATCGGGATCATCCACCGGGACCTGAAGCCCGGCAACCTGATGACGACGCGCGACGGCGTCTTGAAGGTCGTGGATTTCGGGCTGGCGAAGGTGATGTTCGACGACACCTACCGCACCGTCGAAGGCATGGTGATGGGGACGCCCAAATACATGCCGCCGGAGCAGGCGGCGGGGCGCGGCATCGACCACCGGGCGGACATCTACGCGCTCGGCGCGACGTTCTTCCACCTGCTGGCGGGGCGCGCGCCGTTCGACGGCGACACGTCGATGCAGGTGATGATGAAGCACGCGACGGCGCCGGTGCCGAGCCTGCGCTCGCTGAAGCCCGACGTGCCGATGGAGTTCGACGCGGTCATCCAGCGCTGCCTGCGGAAGGATCCGAACGACCGCTACCAGGAGTACGAGGAGCTGGTTTCGGATCTGCGGGCGGTGCAGTTGCAGGCGCGCTCGCGGGAGGCGGGTCCGGTGCTCGACGCGGGTGGCGCGGCGTCGCACTCCTTCGCGCCGCCGCGCCCGTCGCACTCGGCCACGCAAATCCCGCTGCCGAGCGAGGTGCGCTCGATCGGCCCGCGCCCGCAGGAGGCCGCCGAGGAGCAGTCGGCGGAGGAGCCGTCGATGCACTGGGGGTTGAAGGCGGCGCTGGCCTTCGCCGCCGTCGCCGCGGTGGCGATGGGGGTGTCGCTCGCGTTCCGGCCGGGCGCGGAGAAGTCGGAGCCGGTGGCGGCTCCGGCGGAGCGTTCACCCCTCACGGAGCTGATCGGGCGCCTCGCGTCGGAGTCGGGATTGAAGCCGGAGGAAGCGGACGGCAGTTCGCCCCGCGCCCAGTACGTGCGCTACCAGGCGTCGCGGGTGATCGTCGAGGCGCTGGCTTCCGGGGCGGCCCGGTTCGAGTCGCAGGAGGGGCGCGCGCCGCTGGAAACGGCGGACTTCTCGGGGACGGGCTTTTCGACGCGGGTGTTCGAGACGAACGCGCGCGGGGCGGCGCTCGACGCATGGGGCAACGAGGTGGTCTTCACGCGCGCGGGGCGCGAGCTCCGCAGCGCGGGATTGAACCAGCGCTACGGAGACGACGACGACATCGTGTGGCTGGGAGGCTCCGAGCAGCCGCCGGCCTCGGACGGCTACGAGCGCCTCAAGGCGCAGGCGCTCGGCGGGCGCTGACGCGCCACCCCTCAGACCGGGGCGGCCGGTGGCGGCATGTAGCCCCCCGGGCCCGGATCGGCCGGGGCGGGACCGCGCTGGAAGATCTCCCACTCGGGACCGAACTGTTCGAGGAACAACACGGTGTAGGTGCGGCGCCACATGTGCAGCGGCAGGATGGCGACCTGCCCCACGACCGGGATGAACGGCAGGCAGAAGGCCACGCAGCAGGCGAGCACGTACACCATGTGCGTGAGCCAGAACAAGACGCCGATGCAGAACCGCACCGCGAAGTAGCCGATGAAGACGCCGACGTTGGAACCCATGAGCCGGAAGGCGATGCCGATGGCGCGGAAGGAGCTGACGCGCCAGCGGTACATCAGCGGGACGACGATGTCGTGGCTGATGGTGTTGAAGGCGACCGCGAGGAAGCCGAAGCAGCAGCCGGCGGCGACGAGTGGGGTGGAGCTGGTGAATAGGTCCGCAAGCATCGCGAAGACCTGCTGCGGCTCCATCTGGCCGCCCTGCTGCTCGACCGATTCCATGATGGCGAGCATCCGTTCCGCGTAGATGAAGCTCACAGGCGCCATCAGCACGAGGCCGACGAAGCCGGCGGCGAGGTGGAGGAGGAAGAGCGACGTCCCGGGGGCGGAGCCTCGCGCCCAGGCGGAGGAGAGGTCGGTCTCGCCGGTGAGCGTGTACTCGAGGAAGACGAACTCGCCGACGGCTCCGACCCAGCCCAGGAGCAGGGCGATGACGATTCCGAAGCACATTCCGACGACTGCGCCGATCGCCTGGACGCCCCCTTGGAACACCTCCGGCGAGATGTTGACGTTGATCAGGCCGGTGGACAGGACGGCGAGGAAGAGGCCGACGGAGAAGGATATCCAGCGGGAGAGGTCGAACGGGAAGAGCAGCCGCCCGGTCCATTCCTTCGCCCCGTCGATGGGGTCGGTGGCGGACACCGGGTAGCGGGCGGGGCCGGTGGGTGGCTCGGTCTGGAACTCGGGCCTGTAGTCGGGCATCGCGGTCGCCTTGCGGTAGGGGTGCGGGGCTCAGTCGCCCGCCCGGACGACGACCACCTCGCCGGAACGCGTGGCCGCGGCGGCGGTGAGCGAGTAGGCGCGTCCATCGGGCAGCTCGACCAAGACTTGCACGGGCGCATTGATTGGCAAGGCGAAGTGGCCGAACCAGCCCGCTTCGTCGGATTGGTGGCCCGCGTCGGTGTGGTGGTCGCAGGCGCGGACGGCGGCGGTGTCGGCCGGGTCCAGGGGGATCAGGCGCAGGCGCGCGCCTTCGATCGGGGCTCCGCTGGCCGTGAGCGCCGCGATGCCCAGATAGCCCGCGGACGGGACGACGACGGGCGCCAGCTCCTGCACGCCCTCCTCGATGTCGAATCGCAGGCGCTGCGGCGCGCGGTCCGCCGCGGCGGTCGGCACCATGTCCACCGCGAACGAGCCCGGGACGAGGTCGCGCAGTTCGATCCAGCCGTCGGCGTCGGTGGTGGCGCCGAACAGCGGGTAGTGGGCGCCATCGAGGTACGCGCGCTGGAAGTAGGCGCCGGGCATCGGCGCGCCGGTCGGGCCGTCGATGACGCGCAGGCGGACGGTGGAGCGGGAGGGCTGGAGCGGCGCGAGCAGGCGCAGCGGGCGCTCCGCCTCGAGCCGGGCGGTGAGGCGCTGGCGGGCGAAGCCCGGGGCGGCGACGACCACCTCGTACTCGCCCGGGACGAGGCGCTCGATGAGGAGCAGGCCGTCCTCGCGCGGTTCGGAGAAGGGCGGGACGATCGTCTCGCGCGAGAAGGGGGACATGCCGGTGGCCATGGCGTAGGCGGCGGCGTGCGGGACGACGCGCCCCTGGGGGTCGCGGACCTCGATGGCGAGGTCCGCGCGCCGAAATTCGTAGTCGAAGCGCGAAGTCGATCCGTCCGCCGAGGGCCCCGCGACGCCGAGCCAGCGGTTCCGGTCGAAGACGTCGTAACGCGCGGCGGGGAGCTGGGTGTCGAACGCTCCTTGGGTGTCGGGCTGGAGAAGGATGCGGCGCGAGCGGCGGTCTCGGTGCCAGAGGGTGGTCTCGGCGTCGGCGGAGGTCTCGGCGTCGCCGAGGAACCGCCCGGCCAGCCGCATCGCCTCGGGGATCCGGAGCAGGAGGGGCGAGTCGGAGGGTGGTGGCCCGGGGAGGAAGAGTTCCACGGCCGGGTAGGCGGTGGCGCCTGCTTCGCGGGCGGTGAGGCGCAAGGGCCCGGGGGCGACCTCGAAACGGAAGGCGCGGTCCGGACCGAGCGCGAAGGTGCGCCGCATGGGGCCGAGGCGCTCGGCGGAACGCGCCGAGACGAGGAGCCCGCCGGAGGGGGCCGGCGGAGGGGAAACGGTGCCGGCGATCTCGACCGGGAGCGCGGCGGCGAGCGTCGCCGAGGTGTCGCCGTCGACGGTCACCAGTGTCGGCGGGAGTTGCACCTCGCCGATGGTGGGCTGTGCCCAGTAGCGCCCCGGGGACACGCGGGCGGTGCGGAACCACCCGTCGCCGATGCGGCCCATTGCGAGGAGGGATTGCTGGAACGCGCCCTCTGGCGCCTGCGCCAGCCGCAGGCCGGGATCGGAGGAGAGGGGGCCGATCTCGATGTCGGGCGTCAGCGTGACCGAATAGGGGACATCGATCACCGCTCCCCCGGGGTCCATGAGCCGGACATCGAGCCGATGGCCCTCGGGGACTTCGAGGCGGCCAAGATCGAGTTCCTCCCCGGGCTTCACTTCGATCTGAAGGACGAGGACACCCCAGCCGATGGCGCGGGCTTCGATCCGCCACACCCCCGGAGGAAGCTTGTCGAGGCGGTAGGCGGCCTCCGTGCGCTGCGTGCGGAGGGTGGCGCGGGAGCCGCGCCGCCGCGGCGAATCCGGCATGCGGGCGCGCTCGAACGGTTCGCCGGGGCGGGACGCGAGGACGACCCAGTCGCCGAGCGGCTCGCCGTCGGTCCGCGCGATTGTCCCCGTGACGGCGCCGTTGGCGACGACGGGGATGGCGACTTCGCCCTGGGCTGGAGAAGGGATTTCGACAAAGTCGCCGGGGATCGAGTAGCCACCGCGTCGGAGTCGAAGGCGAACCGCCCGCCCCGGGGGGAGGGCGTCGAACCGGAAGCGCCCGTCGGGCGAGGCGCGGACCGCGAGCGGAGGCTTGGAGTGGCCGGGTTCGAGCCCGACCGTTTCGTGCGTGACCACCACGGAGGTCGTGGGGGCGGAGCCGTCGGGAAGGACGAGGCGGCCTTCGAGGGTCCAAAGCGCGGAAGGGTCCTTGGCGGTCGCGGGATAGAAGGCCGCCCACTCGGCGGCGGACCGGGAGCCCCATCGGTGGAGGGTCTCGCCGGCGCGCTCGGGATAGGGCGGCGGTCCGCCGGCGGGTGGCGCGTCCCAAGTGGCCGGACGGCGCAGGAGCATCGCCGCCGCGGCGGCGATGGCGGCGAGGGCCGCGAGGATGGCGAGGGCGCGCTTCACGGGGGCATGATGGCAGGCGGCGGGCCGTGCGTGAGCAAAATCGGCGGCCGGGTCGAAAAAGCCTCGCCCCAGCTTTCCGGCCACCTTGCGATTGGCGTCGGCGGCGAAGGCGCTACTGGGCCGCGCCGCCACCAGCAGGCGTTCAGGATATCGAACCGCCCTCCAACGCGGAAGAACAGGAACCCAACCGAAACATGTCCAACACGATGCGCCGGCTTTTCACGTCCGAATCGGTCACGGAAGGCCATCCCGACAAGGTTTGCGACTTCATCAGCGACTCGGTGCTCGATGCCGTGATCAAGGACGACAGGACCTCGCGCGTCGCGTGCGAGTGCTACGCGACCACCGGCCTGGTGGTGGTGGGCGGCGAGATCACCACCTCGACCTGGGTGGACGTGCACGCGATCGCGCGCCGCGCCATCGAGCTGATCGGCTACACCTCGCCCGACTTGCGCTTCGACTGCTACTCCTGCGGCGTGCTGAACGCGATCCAGAAGCAGAGCGGCGACATCGCGCGCGGCGTGGACCGCAAGAAGCCCGAGGAGCAGGGCGCCGGCGACCAGGGAATGATGTTCGGCTTCGCGACGGACGAGACGCCCACGCTGATGCCGCTGCCGATCACGCTGGCGCACCGGCTCACGCAGCGCCTCGCGACGGTGCGCAAGGAGAACCGCCTCAAGTGGCTCCGCCCCGACGGCAAGTCGCAGGTGACCGTCGAGTACGCGGGCGATGTCCCGGTCCGCATCGACACGGTGGTCGTTTCGACGCAGCACTCGCCGGACATCAAGCAGAAGGACCTCCAGGAAGCGATCCGCGAGGAGGTCATCATGCCGTGCCTCCCCGAGTACCTGGTGGCGAAGGGTAAGCTGAAGCTGCACATCAACCCGACGGGGCGCTTCGAGATCGGCGGCCCCCACGGCGACACGGGCCTGACGGGCCGCAAGATCATCGTGGACACCTACGGCGGCATGGGCCGGCACGGCGGCGGCGCGTTCTCGGGCAAGGATCCCTCGAAGGTGGACCGCTCGGGCGCGTACATGGCGCGCTACCTCGCCAAGAACGTGGTCGCGTCGGGCCTCGCCAAGCGCTGCGAGATCCAGCTCAGCTACGCCATCGGCGTGGCGAAGCCGACCAGCGTCTACGTCGACACCTTCGGCACCGGCAAGATCCCCGACGCGGAGATCTCGAAGCAGCTCGAGAAGCACGTGGACCTGCGCCCCTACGGCATCATCAAGCACCTGGACCTGCTGCGGCCCATCTACGCCCTCACGTCGAACTACGGCCACTTCGGCCGCGAGTTGAAGGAGTTCACGTGGGAAGCCACGGACCTTGCGAAGAAGCTGAAGTGACCCAACGCGGCACCAACCGGAACCGGCCACAATCCAACCACCTCCCCCGGAGAACAAGATGAGCAACTACGACGTGAAGGACCTCGGCCTCGCCGACCATGGCCGCAACCGCATCGACTGGGCGGAGATGGACATGCCGGTCCTTCGCCAGATCAAGGCGGACTTCAAGAAGCGCAAGCCGCTGGCGGGCATCCGCGTGTCGGCGTGCCTGCACGTGACGTCGGAGACCGCGAACCTCGCGCGCACGCTGAAGGCGGGCGGCGCGGACGTGGTGCTGGTCGCGAGCAACCCGCTCTCGACGCAGGACGACGTCGCGGCTTCGCTGGTGAAGCACGACAAGATCGCGGTCTACGCGATCAAGGACGAGGACAACGAGACGTACTACCGGCACATCGCCGCGGGCATCGCGCACAAGCCGCACATCACGATGGACGACGGCGCGGACGTGGTGGGCCAGCTGCTGTTCCTCGCGCTGGGCCGCGTGCAGGACGCGACGGCGCCGGTGCGCGAGTGGTGGGCCGCGCAAAGCGCCGCCTCGAAGAAGGAGACCATCGACGGCGTCATCGGCGGCTGCGAGGAGACCTCGACCGGCGTGATCCGCCTGCGCGCGATGGAGGCCGAAGGCGTGCTCCGCTTCCCGATCCTCTCGATCAACGACGCGGACACGAAGCACCTCTTCGACAACCACTACGGAACGGGCCAGTCGACGCTGGACGGCATCCTGCGCGCGACGAACCGGCTCTTCGCGGGCTCGGTGTTCGTGGTGGCGGGGTACGGCGACTGCGGCAAGGGCGTCGCCGAGCGCGCCCGCGGCGCCGGCGCCCAGGTGATCGTGACCGAGGTGAACCCGCTCCGCGCGCTCAAGGCCACCATGGACGGCTTCCGCGTCGCGAAGATGTCGGACGCGGCGCCGGTCGGCGACTTCTTCGTGACGGTCACGGGCAACACGTCGGTGATCCGGGCCGAGCACTTCGAGGTGATGAAGGACGGCGCCATCGTTTCGAACAGCGGCCACTTCAACGTCGAACTGGACCTGGTCGAGCTGAAGAAGCGCTCGAGCGCGACCCGCGAGGTCCGCCCCTTCGTCGAGGAGTACACGCTGAAATCGAACAAGAACCGCATCTACGTCCTCGCGGACGGCCGCCTCGTGAACCTCTCCGCCGCCGAAGGCCACCCGGCCCAGGTGATGGACATGAGCTTCGCCAACCAAGCGCTCGGCACCGAGTACATGGTGAAGCACTCGAAGACGCTGGAGAAGAAGGTGATCCGCATGCCGATCGAAATCGACTCGCGCATCGCGGAGCTGAAGCTGAAGGCGATGGGCGTCGGGCTCGACAAGCTGACGCCGAAGCAGGTGAAGTACCTCGCGAGCTGGGACGAGGGGACCTGATCCGGTCCACTCCGCCAAGACCAGCGATGTGAACGGGACGCGGGCCCCCCAGTGGCCCGCGTCCTCTATTTCAGGCAGGATGCGGCGAGCGATGACGAGTCCGGCGGACATGCGCGCGGTGGTGCTGGCGGGGGGCAAGGGCACCCGCCTGCGCCCGTACACAACAGTGCTCCCGAAGCCGCTGATGCCGATCGGCGACAGGCCGATCCTCGCGATCGTGCTGGAGCGGCTCGCGGAGGCGGGCTTCCGAAAGGTCACGCTGAGCGTCGGCCACCTGGCCGAGATCATCATGGCGTTCTGCGGCGGCGGCGCGCGCTGGGGGCTCGAGATCGACTACGCGCACGAGGACGAGCCGCTCGGCACGATCGGGCCGCTGCGCATCATCCGCGACCTCGGACCGCGCTTCCTGGTGATGAACGGCGATGTGCTGACGGACCTGGACCTCGGCGACCTGGTGGCCTTCCACGCGGCGTCCGGCGCGGAGGCCACGGTGGCCACGCACCACCGCGTGCTCGGCATCGACTTCGGCGTGCTCGGGCTCGACGCGTCGGGGACGCGGATCGCGGCGTTCACGGAGAAGCCCCGCATTGAGCACGACGTGTCGATGGGCGTCTACGTGCTGGACGGGACGGTGCTGCGGTTCGTTCCCGAGGGGCGTGCGTTCGGCTTCGACGGGCTGATGGCGGCGATGCTGGCGGAGGGCGCGCCGGTGGCGGCGTTCCGGCACCGGGGCGCGTGGCTGGACATCGGGCGCCCGGACGACTACGAGCGGGCGCAGGAGCTTTTCGGGCAGGCGCCCTGAGGGCGGGCCGCGCCCCTTACATCAACAGCAGGAACTCGCGCGTGAGGCCGTTCTCGTCGTAGTTCTCCGCGGCGACCAGCACACCCGCGGAGCGCAGCAGCCCGGTGACGAACGGCAGCATCTCGGCGGATTCCCCTTCGAGCGTGCCGGGCAGCATCCCGACCACGTCGTCGACGAGCTTGCCGAAGGCGGCGAGGGACATCGTGGAGCTGGAGTTGCGTGTGGGCGATAGGAGCCGGTTGGCGCGTTGGCCCGGGTCGCTGGTGGCCTGGCTGGCGACGCGCCCGGCGGCCGCGTCGAGGGCGGTCTTGATGCTTGCCGACTTAAGCGCGACGATCATGCGCCCGTCAGTGGTGATGGTGTAGGCGGGCGAAAAGCCGGCGGTCTTGAGGAAGTCGCCCACCGGGCCGAACTGGTTGCTGTCGAGCACGCGGAGCGTCTCGGCGCCGTGGGCCTCGTCGCGGAAGAAGTTGCTGGTGGCCATGACCATCTGGGTGGAGCCCTCGGACATGCCGGCCGCCATGCCGGAGAGCTGGCTGCCGATCAGCTCTTCGACCTTCACCATCGTCTCGCGCATCTTGGCCTCGTCGGCGAGCGTGGCCGCGATCAACGCGTCGCCGGTGACCGGCGGCATCGCGCCGGGGGAGGTCTTGATCTCGGTGAGGGCCAGCGAAACGTCGCTCCCGATGTTGGCGAGGAAGTCGTCCTGGACGCTGAAGCCACCGGTGCGGCTGATGTTGCCGATGCTGGCGCGGGTTTGGGCGGCCTGCGGCGCGGTGGCGGTGTTCTCCTCGAGTGCGGCCAGCATGAGGTCGAGCATCGCCGTGCCGTTGAAGTTGTTGATCGACGTGGCGACGAGCGAGTCCGCAGGCAGGTAGGCGGCGGTTGCGAAGCCGCGCGCGCTGGGTTGCGTGAGCGCCTGCATGCCGCGCTCCGTGGAGGTGAGCACCTCGGTCGGAGTGAACTGGGTGAACTTCACGTGGTCGCTCTGGAAGTCGCCGATGAATGCGAAGTCTCGTTCGACGAACGCGCGGCCCTGCGTCAGCTCCTGCGCGGGAAGCTGGGCGATTTCCGTGGCGGCCTGCAGGATCGAGCGTCCGTCGCCGAACACCCACATCTGGTGCGGGAGCGCGTCGAGCGACGCGAAGGAGCGGCGGAACGCCTGCGACTGGACCGTGGTGGCGCCGCCGCGCCCGTCGAGCGCGGCATAGACGGAGGATTGCGTGTTGCCGACGACGAGGACGGAGGGGAGCGCGGCGACGTGGAGTTCGAACCCGCGGAAGCTCCAGACTTCGACGCCTTCCAGCGCGGTGCGGCTGAGGATCGTCGAGGTGTCGCCGACGGTTTCGCCTTCGGCGCCGCGGACTTCGTTCTTCAAGTGGTCGAGGATCCGCCCGGGGGCCTGCGGGTTGTGGAAGGCGAGCACCGCGACGACGGGGGCGCGGAGGCCCCCGGGCTGCTGCACCGGCGGAAGCAGGTAGACGTCGAAGCCGCGGATCCCCTCCTCGGAGAAGAGCCGGTCCGGGAGGAGCGGCAGGCCGATGGCCTCCTCGATCTTGGGCATTTCGCGCTTGAAGATGAGGGCGTTCGCGGAGCCTCCCGCCATGCCTTCGTAGGCGCGCTGCTCGAGGGCCTTCCAGAGCGGCGTGCGGGAGAGGCCGGCCCACATGCCCTTGGCGTCGGGGACGGAGACGATGGCGAGGGTCCCCTCGGGGGTGCGCCCCGGGACCGCGAGGTCCGCGGCGGCGCCTGCGCACGGAAGCGCGAGGGCCGCGGCGGCCGCGAGTGCGCGAAGCGCGCGGGTCGGCGCCTTGCCGGTCTCGATGCGCGCGCGGGTCGGTGCGATGCGGGTGCCCATGTCTTCGGAGCCTTTCCTTCGGTGGCGGGGTGTCTGCGGTCAGCCTGCGTCGGGTAGGGGGAACTTGACAACGAGGTAAATGAGCGCCTCGCGCTTTCCGCGTCCCTTGATGACGTGGCGGACGTCGGCGCGGTAGCGGACCGTCTCGAGGGTCTTGACGTGGCGCGGCGGCTCGTTGCCGAGCAGCACCTCGACCTCGCCGCGGACGACCGTCAGGGTTTCGAAGGTGCCGGCGTTGTGCGGCTTCGAGTCCATGTTCCCGTTGGGCGCCATGCGCACCAGGTACATCTCGACGTGCTCGGCCATGTCGATGGTGGAGAGGATCTGGATCCGGTAGCCGTTCTTCTTGGAGGCGAGGGTGGGGCAGTTCTCCTCGGTGAGGTGGGCGATGGAGAGCTCCTCGCGCGCGGGCTCGCCCTCGAGGAGATCCTGCAGGCGGATGCCCAGGCCGGTGGCGAGCTTCCACACGACCGCGAGGGTCGGGTTCACCTGGCCGTTCTCGATCTGGCTGATCATGCCCTTGGAGACGCCGGAGACGTTGGCGAGCTCCTGCAGGGAGAGCTTCTTCTCGGCGCGCCGCTGCGCGAGGAGTTCGCCGATCAGCGGCGGGGCCGGGGTGCCGTTCGACATGCGCGTGACCTCCAAGAGGCCGCCGTCGACGCGGCGGCGCGAATGCCCATCACAACTCGACTTTGGAAAGAACCCCGGCGCCGCACGGGGGCAAGGCGCAAGCGCGAGCCGCTAGGTCCGGAATTGGCCGATCAGCGCGAAGGCGACGACAACCGCCCAGGAGGGCGTCCGGAAGCGCCCGAGGAGGACTGCGCCGCCAATCGCCAGCAGCGGGTCGATGGCGGACCGCAGGCCGGCCTGCGCCACGGGGCCCAGCAGCGCGGCGAGCAGCACGCCGACGACCGCCGCGTTGGCGCCGGCCAGCGCGCCTTGCGCGCCGGGCCGGGCGCGCAGGCGTTCCCAGCGCGGCCAAACCCCGGCGACCAGAAGCCAGCCCGGAAGCATGAGCGCTAGCAGGGTGGCCGTCCCGAGGGCCTGCGGGGCGGGGGAGTCCATCGCCGCGCCCAGGAAGGCGGCGAAGCTGAAGAGCGGGCCCGGGAGCGCCTGCGCCGCGCCGTACCCGGCGAGGAACGCGTCGCGCGGCACCCATCCGGGGCCGACGATCTCCGATTCAAGCAGGGGCAGCACCACATGGCCGCCGCCGAACACCATCGCCCCCGCCCGGTAGAAAGCGGCGAGCCGCCCGGCCCACTCCCCCGCCGACGGGCCGGCGAAGGACAGCAGCAGCAGCGCGCCGAAAAGCGCCAGCCACGCCAGAGACCCGGGTGGGGATCCCGAATGGCTCGGGGCCTCCGCCCGAATCCCCCCCGCGAGCCAGCGCCGACCCGCGAGGGCGCCCACGGCGATCACCGCCATCTGGGCGAAAGGCGAAGCGACCAGCCCGAGGACCGCGGCGGTCGCCAACGCGATGGCGGCGCGCGGCAGGTCCGGCGCGAGTTTGCGCGCCATCGCCCACACGGCCTGGGCCACCACGGCGACGGCGGCCAGCTTGAGCCCCGAGACCCAGCCCGCGGCGCCGGGCGAGCCGAGCCTGTCGAACAGCCCGGCGAACAGCAGCATCAAGGCGGCGGAGGGCGCCAGGAACCCGGCGGAGGCGGCGATCGCGCCGGGCCATCCGCGCTTGCGGAGGCCGATGCCGAAGACGACCTGGCTGCTGGCGGGGCCGGGGAGGAACTGGCAGAGCGCGACGAGGTCGGCGTACTCCCCCTCGCCGAGCCACCGCCGGCGGACGACGAACTCCTCGCGCAGGTAGGCCAGGTGCGCGACGGGCCCGCCGAAGCTGGTGCAACCCAACCTCAGGAACACGCCAACGAGCGCGGTCAGTGCCGGTGCGGGGCGCCCCGTCGCGGCGGGTTCCATGCGGGGCGCGCGCGGGACTGCTAGCCGAGCTCCTCGAGTTCCTTGGCGAGCCGCTCTTCGGCCTCCTGCGCCTCGATCCACGCCTCGTCGAGCTTGGCCTTCGCGGCCTTCCACTTCTCGAGGTCGGCGGCGAGCGCGCCGAGCTTCCTGTGGTCCGCGGCGTTGGACGGGTCGGCGATCTGGTTCTCGAGTTCGTTGATCGAGGCCTCGACGTCGTACATCTTGTCCTCGAGCTCGGCGATGCGCTTCTCGGCGAGGCGGTGCTCGCGGCTCGCGCGCTTGATGGCCGCGTCGCGGTCGCGCTTCTCGAGCTTGGGCTGCTCGGGCTCGGCGGGCTTGGGGGCGGCGGACTTGCGGAGCGCCTTGGCGGGCGCGGGGGGCGCGCCGCTGGCGGCCTCGGCCATCGCCTTCTTGCGGTCGACGTACTCCGAGTACGTGCCCGGGTAGCTCGTCAGCTTCGAACCCTCGATCTCGACCACCCGCGTCGTCACCGCATCGAGGAAGTAGCGGTCGTGGGAGACGAGGAGCACCGAGCCGTCGTACTGGCGCAGCGCCTCCTCCAGCGTGAGGCGCGAGCCGAGGTCGAGGTGGTTGGTGGGTTCGTCCATCAGGAGGAGGTTCGCCTTGCCGCAGAGCATCTTGGCGAGGCGGAGGCGGGTGCGCTCGCCGCCGGACAGCACGGAGACCTTCTTCTCGATGTCCTCGCCGCGGAAGAGGAACGCGCCGAGGACGGACCGCGCCATGCCGGAGACCTCGAGCGGGGCGGCGGCGAGGAACTCGTCGAGCACCGTGTTCTCCGGGTGGAGGTCTTCGACGTCGTACTGGGCGAAGTAGGCGAAGTCGACGTTGCCGCCGAAGGTCACCTCTCCGGCCTCGCGCGCGAGGCGCCCCGCGAGGATCCGCATGAAGGTGGTCTTGCCGGCGCCGTTGTGGCCCGCGAGGGCCACCTTTTCGCCGCGGTAGATCGTGAGGCCGATGCCGTCGAGCACCTTGAGGGGGCCGTAGGACTTTGCGATGCCCTCGGCGACGAGCACCTCCTTGCCGCTGCGCGGGGCGGGCGGGAAGCGGAAGGCGATGGTCTTGTTGTCGCCCATGTCCGGCTCGTCGACCAGGTCCATCTTGTCGATCATCTTCAAGCGGGACTGGACGGCGGATGCCTTGGTCGCCTTGGAGCGGAAGCGGTCGATGAACTTCTGGTGGTGCGCGAGCATCTGCTGCTGGTTCTTCCAGACGCGGAGCGCCATCTGGCGGCGCTCCTCGCGCTGCATGATCGAGGACGAGTAGTTGCCGTCGTAGAGGTGGGCCTCGCCGCTGTCGAGCTCGACGACCTTCGTCACGAGCGCGTCCATGAACATGCGCTCGTGGGAGACCATCAGGACGGAGCCGGTGTGGCCGCGGATCCAGTCGGCGAGCCACTCGATGGACTCGATGTCGAGGTGGTTCGTGGGCTCGTCGAGGAGGAGGATGTCGGGGTTGCGGAGCAGGAGCCGCGCGAGCGCGATGCGCATCTGCCAGCCGCCGGAGAACTCGCGGCACTTGCGGCGGCGGTCCTTCGGGAGGAAGCCGAGGCCGTCGAGCACGCGGCCGATCTGCGCGTCCATGGTGTAGACGTCGCGCCGCTCCATCTCGTGCATGAGGTATTCGTAGCGGTCGGCGATGTCGGCGAACTCGGGCGTGTCGTGCGCGACGTGCGCCATGCGCTCCTCGAGGGTGCGCATCTCCGCCTCGTGCTCGAGCACCTCGACGAAGACCGCGCGGCACTCCTCCTCGACGGAGTTGTCCGTGTTCATTTCGAGGTTCTGGGGCAGGTAGCCGAGCTCCGCGGAGTGCGGGTAGGTGACGGCTCCGGATTCAGGCGAGATCTCGCCGGCGATGACCTTCAGCAGGGTGGACTTGCCCATGCCGTTGGGGCCGATGATCGCCGCGCGGGCACCGTCGTCCACGCGGAACGATACTCCGTCGAGGATGGTGCGGCCTCCGAAGTGGAGGGTGACATTCTGTACGTCGAACATGCGCGGCTCCTTGCCGGGCGCGAGGATTCGCGCGGAGCCCGGGGGTGTCAAGGCGCGCGCCGGGCGGGCCGTTAGGGACGCGCGATGCGCAGCGCTCCGGCCCGGGCCTCCTCGACGATTTCCCGCACGGGAACGCCGAGGCGTTCCGCCAGGGCGCGGCAGTCCTCGAACTCCGGCGCCGCGCGCAGCGGACGCCCATCGAGCAGGGCCACCTTGACGCGCACCTCGCCGCCGCGCAGCGGGAGGGTCCGCTCCTCGCGCCGCAGCGCGTGGCGGCGCACCCGCGATTCGCGCACGCCGAGCGTGGCGGTGTGCGTGAGGAGGAACTCGACGAAGCGCGGCGCGTCGGCGGGCTCGCAGAGGATCTCGACGCGGAGGCCCGCGCGTCCCTTCTTCATGTGCGTGGGGACAACCACGCAGTCGAGGGCGCCGAGCGAGAGCGCCTTGGCCTGCGCGTCGGCGACCACCTGTGGCGACTCGTCGTCCAGGTCCGCGGCGAGCATCGCCAGTTCGCGCGTTTCCCAGTCGGCCATCAGTGCGCCGCTCCCGGATCGCGGAAGTGCTCGAAGCCGCCGGGGCCCAGCGGCTCGCGGCGCCCGCCGGACCGCTCGAGGAAGACGCCGGCGCCCGCCTCGACCCGTCCGACTCGGCGGGGCGGCGCGAGGCCGGCGGCGGCGAAGGCTTCGGCCACGCGGGCCTCGTCCGTCGGCAGGCACGCGACGAGCTCGTAGTCCTCGCCGCCGTACAGCAGCAGGTCGAGCGCGTCCTGTCCCGTCTCGCGCGCGAAGGCGCCGAGCCCGGGCGAGGGCGTCAGCGCGTCCTCGAAGAGGACGACGGCGGCGGCGCTTTGCCGGGCGACCTCCCAGCACTCATGCGCGACGCCGTCGCTGACGTCGATCATCGCGAGGCGCGGCGCGAGCGACGCGAGCAGGCGCCCCTCGGCGAGGCGCGGCGTCGGCGCCAGATGCCGCGCGACGAGCGCCGAATGGTCGCCGCGCGCGGCCGGCGCGTGGCCTTCGAGGAGCTCGAGGCCCGCCGCGCTCTCGCCCGGCGAGCCGGTCAGGTAGACGAAGTCGCCGGGACGCGCGGCGCCCCGGGCGGCGACCGGCGCCGACTCCCGCACACGGCCCGAGAGCGACAGCGTAAGGCACCACTGCGGCGCGTGGACCACGTCGCCGCCGATCAGGCGCGCACCGTGCGCTTGGAGCTCGGCGGCGAGACCTTCGAAGAACTCGACCGCGTCGCGCGCTGCGGCGTCACCGGGCGCGGCGAAGGAGAGGAGCGCCGACTCGGGCTCGGCGCCCATCGCCGCGAGGTCGCTAAGGTTCGAAGCGGCGAGCTTGCGCCCCACGAGGCGGGGCGAATTGCGCTTCCACCAGCGGAAGTGGACGCCCTCGACCATCGTGTCGAGCGTCCACACCTGCCGCGTCCCCGGCGGCGGGGCCGGCAGCACCGCGGCGTCGTCCCCCGTGCCAAGGACGAGCCCCTCGGAGTGCCGCGAAAGGAGCGGGCGCAGCCGTTCGAGCAGGCCCCGCTCGCCCAGGGAGGCGAGGGTATCGGGCGCGCTCACGGGGCCGCCTCGGCGCCGATCGTGGCGCGCAGGGCGAGGACCGCCGCGGTGATGTCCGGTGCCGCGCAGACGGCGCCGATGACGGCTAGCCAAGCCCGCGGCGCCACGGCGAGGACGGCGTGAGCGTTGGCTGCGGAGATACCGCCGATCGCCACGATGGGGGCGGGGCTGGTCCTCGCGGCTTCGGCAACCAGGCCGGTTCCCGTCGCGGGGTCGGCGTTCGCCTTGGTCGACGTCCCGAAGACGGGCCCGACGGCGACATAGTCCACCGGTTCCGCGAGCGCGGCGGCGAGCTGCCCGGCGTTGTGCGTGGAGCGGCCAATGAGGAACCCGGCGGCCGTCGCGGCGCGGACCTGCGCCGGCGCGGTGTCGCCCTGGCCCAGGTGGACGCCGTCCGCTCCGCAGGCGGCGGCCAGCCTCCAATCGTCGTTCACGATGAACAGCGCGGCGGCGTCCGCGGTGAGGCGGCGGATGGCATCGGCGTCGGCGCGGAGCATCGCCTCGTCAGCGGATTTGTCGCGGAGCTGCACGACGCGCGCGCCGCCCGCCAGGAAGCGCCGCGCCTGCTCGGGGTTGGACAGCCGCGAGAGCGCGCGGTCGGTGATGCAGTAGAGGTCGGGGCCGTGGGGGAAGCTGGTCATGGAGGCGTGGGGCTCGCGGCGGGGCGCGGCGCTTCGAACTGCTCGACGAGGATGCGGCCTTCGCGCGGAGTGCCAGCCACCTTTCTCGGAAGCACCGCCACACCGACGCAAACGGAAGCGGCTCCCGCGGGCACCGGCGCGAGATCGACGATCCGGCGCCAGTGGCCGGGGAACATCGAACCAGTCGCCATCGGCTCCGTCGAGTAGAGGGGCGCCGGGATCGGCTTCCGGTCCGCGCCGAAGAAGACGTGGCAGAGAGTCGCCTCGTGGAGGGGCACTCCCTCGACGCGGAGATTGGCGGCGGCGAGGAGGTACTCGGCATCCCCGACGGGAACGGGGGGCGAAAGGAGCGTCAGGCGCGCGGCACGGTCGGCGGGAACCTGGACTTCGACGACCGGTGCCCCGGTCGGCCCGGCGGCATCCGCCAGCATCCGGATTTCCATCCCCTTTTCCAAGGCGACCCAGCCCGGATTTTTCGCTTCGGGCGTCGCCGTGAGATGCCACTCGATCCGCTCGGGGGGGAATTCGACGAGCCGGGGGGCTGCGGGCTTGCCAGTTGGGGCGGCCGGCCCGACGCTGACCGATCCCATCTTCCAGCGCGACAGCTCCTCCTTCCCATCGCGCGGCGCGTAGACTCCGATGCGGAGCCGATGCGTTCCCGGCTCGATCCGGAGCGGGAACGCGTAGGTTTTCGCAGAGCCCTCAGCAGTGGAGAGCTCTGCGAGCTGCGAATGCCGCCCATCCACGGAGAGCTCCGCGAAGAGGCGCTGCGCGGGGTCCGGCGCGTCGGATCCAAGCCACTCAAGGGCGCCCGCAATAGAGATGCCGCCGACACCTTCCGGAATTGTCACGAGATATTCCAGAGCGCCGTCGCGCTCGCGGAAAATGGCGCCGTCGTCGACTCGCATCCGCGTGTGGTCGGGGAAGGACGCCATGCGGTGCGGTTCGATGGTGAATGGCCATGGCTCGGCCGGGGGCAGCGCGCCGTTCGCCGCGTAGGGCAGCGGTACGGACTTGTCCGCGGTCCAGCGCTGGAGGCGCGCGTCCTGGTAGCGGCCCTGCGCGGAGACGCCTGCGTAGACCGTCTCCAGCCACTCGTCGAAACGGGCGTAGAACTCCGGCAAGGGAAGCTGCTGCCAGGAGTTCACCACCCAGAAAGGCTCCGCGCCGGCCAGCGTGTGCAGGAACGCGGATTCGATGGCGGGAGCGAGATCCATCCGGTAGACGGGGGCGACGACGTTTGGACCGCCGAACGCGGGAAGCCCGGCCGCGGGGAGTTTCCGCTCCACGCGGGTTCGGTCCATCTGGTCCACGACGAAGACCGGTTCGCCTTGGCGGTACTTTTCCGCGAGCAGCGGCACGAGCCGGTCGAAGTTCCGGAGGTCGGCGGCAAAATAGGACAGGAGGAACGGGAGTTGGAGCGCGGCGACCGGCGCCAAGGTGGCTGGCAGCGCGAGGCGCCCGAGGCGGCGCTCGAGGCGTTCCGCGGCCCAGGCAGCGGCCACCGCGGCACCCAGCAGGAAATACGGGAGCATGTACGCGAGGTAGCGGTTGTAGAACGTGCGCTCGAGCGGGAGATTGAAAATGAACACGAACGAAAAAATGGGGAGTGAAAGAGCCAGCCACGCGAGCGAGCGCCGCTCCGGCGGCGCCTTTTCGTCGGCGAGCAGCAGCCCGACTCCGGCGCAGGCGAATCCGGTGGGAATCAGCGCCAACCAGTCGCCAACCGGCAGGCGACGGAAAATCCCGAAGCTCCAGTCGGCGAGGATTCCGAAAAAGAAGCCGGGGCTGAGCGAGATATTGGTGAGGCCGTCCCCCTGCACTTCGATTATCCCCGTGAATTTGTAGTAAAGATCGGTGCGGATCGCGCGGTGTGACAGGAAAACCATCACGGCGAGGAAAATGGCTGCGGGAACCAGGACGCGCGCCCGCAGGAAAACCGCGGCGAAGCGGGCGCGAACCGCCGGGTTGGCGAAGATCTGGATCGTGGCGGCGAGCAGGAGCCCCGCCGTGTTGATGGAGCCGAAGGGCTGGTTGAAATGGGCGGCGTAGGAGACGAGCGTGAACGCCGCCGCGCCCGGCAGCACCGCGCCGCGGAGGAACGCGGCGAGGGCGCACCACTGGAGCACCGCGTAGAGGAACATGCCGGAGTAGTAGTTCCCGTCCTGCGCGTAGCCGACCAGGTAGGGGTTGATGGCGACGAGCGTTCCGGCGGCGAGCGCGGTCCGCCGGTCCGCCACCCAGCGGACGGCGATCACCATCGCCGCCACGGCGAGGGTGGATTGCAGGGCGCCGAGGATCCGGAGTCCCACCGCATTGTCCCCAAAGAGGCCCAGCATCCAGCCCGCGGGGATGACGTGCGCGTGGTGCGTCCAGGAGACGACCGAATAGTCCTGCGCGGAGGCGGCGGCGAGCATGTTGATCTCGTCCAGCCAGAGCTCCGGTTCGCCGAGTTGGAAGAAGCGGAGGAGCGCGCCCAGCGCGGCGAGCGCGAGGGCTGCGGGGGCGGCTTCGAGCGCTTCGCCGGCGAGGGACCGCTCCGGCGGCGACCCGCTCACCGGGGGGCGGACAGGCGGTCCGCGGTGGTCTTGACGGGCGACTCGCCGTCTCCGACGGGATCGCCCTTCTCGTCGTAACGGACGGCGGCAAGGCCGAAGGCCCGGGGGGCGATCATGCCTTCGAGCGTCCACTTCACGCTGAAGTAAGGTGCCTCGCGCATGTCGGAGAAGCGCCACTCGCCGGTCTGCCGGTCGTAGGTGACGGCGGCGATCAGCCGTTCCGGGGGCGCGTTGGACTCGCGGGATTTGAACGGGGGGGAGCGGAAGATGGCGAGCTCGCCGTCGCGCCACGGCCTCTTGGGCAGGCGCACGAACTCAGGATCCTCGAACATGGCGGACATGGCGCGGTAGTTCACGGAGGCGCCCGATTCCATGCGGTGCTGCAGGTCGCGGATGTATTCGCGCGGCGGTCGCGAGCCGGTGAAGGAGACCTGGCGTCCGGGGCTGAGCGAGCGGTACACGTCCTCGGCGTTCATGAGTCGCCAGGCGCCGCGCCAGGAGGCGAGGGCGCTGAGCGGGGTGGAGAAGTCCTGCACCCGCTCGTTGTAGAAGATGAGGTCGTTGTAGCGCTTGAAGTCGGCCATCATCTTGCGCTTCTCCAGCGCGGCGTCGGCGAACTGGACGGCGTAGACGGTCGCGATCAGCGCGGCGGCGCTGGCGGCCAGGAGGAAGGACTGCTTGCGGGCGCGGACGAAGCGGGCGATGTCGCCGGCGCGCTCCTCGGCGATGCGGAGGCTGCGGCGCTTGTGGTAGGACATCGCCTTCTTGGGCGCCTCGGCCTCGAGGGCCTTGCGGACCTGCTCGTCGCCGTAGCCCGGCGGGGCGGGGGCGGCGACGGCGGAGGCGGCCTTCTCCTCGCGGCGGCGGGCCTCCTCCGCGCGCATCTCCGCCAGCTTGCGCTCGCGCTCCTCGCGGGCGCGCTCGTCCGGCGGCTTCAGCTTGTCCCAGTTGCGGCGGCGTCCGCGCTGGATCTCGTCCCAGTCCATCCGTCGGGCGGTGCGCTCCAAGGGGTTGCGCGGCGGGTGCCGCGCGGCTATCGACTGTGATCGTGGCGCAGCGGGGAGGGACTGGCAAGCCCCGCCCGAGGAGGAGACGCGTGGACGCGAACGGCGGCGACGGGGCTTGGCGCGGATGGATGGAGCGGTTCGCCCGCGCGCTGGTGGGCCAAGGGGCGCGCGAGGACCGGCCCGGCGGCGAGTCGCGCCCCGTCGAGGAGCGGCTGCTGCAGGCGGTCTGGGCGGAGCAGTTCCTGCGGGCGGACGCGCTCACCACGGCGAGCGGCAAGCGCGTCGAGGTGCTGGAGCCGGGGCGCTGGAACACCGGGGCCGGGCCGGACTTCCTCGATGCGCGCCTCCGCATCCTCGGCGCCGAGGTCGAGGGCGACGTCGAGATCCACCGCGACTCGGCGGACTGGACGCGGCACGGCCACCACCGCGACTTCGCCTACAACCGGACCGTGCTCCATGCCGTGCTTCGTTCGAGCGACGACCGACCCTACGAGGAGCTGCAGAACGGCGCGCGCCTCGAGCGCCTCGTGATCGAGCAGGCGATCGAGCCGGGCCTGGAGACGCTCCGGGCGACGGTGAACCTTGAGGAGTACCCCTACGGGCGCCCGGCGCACCTCGGCGTCTGCCACGACGAGTTCATGCGCCTGCCGGAGGCGGAACTGCTCGAGTTCCTGGATGTCGCGGGGCGGGCGCGGGTCGAGGACCGGCTGCGGCGCTACCGCGCGCAGGGGCACGGGCTCGACCAGCTCCAGCTCGCGTACCAGGCGTTGATGGCGGGGCAGGGGATGGCCTCGAACAAGACGCTGTACTTCCTGCTGTCGAAGCGGGCGCCGCTCGGGGAGCTGCGCGACCTGGCGCGCGACCGCGCCGCCGGCGACGAGGCGGACTTCCACCTGGCGGCGCTGCTCTCCATCGCGCAGCTGTTCCCCGCGGAGCAGGACCTCGCCGCGCAGCGGGACGCGGAGACGGAGGCGTTCCTCGCGGCCTGCGCGGCGAACTGGAAGGTGGCGCGGCCGTACTTCCGCGACCGCCTGCTGCCCCCGACCCGCCGCTGGTTCCAGGGGATGCGCCCGCCGGGCTTCCCGACGCGGCGGCTGACGGCGGTGGCGGTGCTGATGTCGCGACTGACGGACCGGGAGGCGCCGCTGCTGGGGCGGATCGAGGCGCGGCTGGGGGCGCTGGAGCCGGACGCGATGGGTCCGAAGGAGTGGCGCCGCGCGTGGAAGGAGCTGGCGGAGCCGCTCGTGGTGGAGGAGCCGGGGCGCTACTTCGCGCGGCGCTTCACGGTCGGCGGCAAGGAGGGGAAGGCGCTGGCGCTGCTGGGCGAGCCGGCGGCGCGGGGGCTGCTCTTCAACGTGGCGCTGCCGCTGGTGCTGCTGGCGGCGCGGGAGCGCGGCGACGCCGCCACGGAGCGCAAGTGCTGGGGGGCGCTGGGCCGGTTCCCGACGCTGGAGGACAACTCGGTGACGCGCTTCATGAAGCGGCGGCTGTTCGGCGACGGCGACCCGCGGGAGGGCTACTTCGCGACGGAGCTGCGGCAGCAGGCGCTGATGCGCGTGTTCACCGACTGCTGCTCGCACAACGAGCGGACGTGCGCGGACTGCGCGTTCCTGTCGCTGGGCGAGCGGCTGCGTTCGGCGGAGGCGCGGGGGGCCTAGACGACGGGCTCGTCCGCGGAGGCGACGGCCATCATCTTCACGCGCAGCTCCTCCGGATAGTGCGCGCGCTCCAGCGCGATCTCGCCGGTGATCTTCCCCTGCGAGTAGAGCATGAAGAGGAAGTCGTCCATGGTGATCATGCCGTGCTTCATGGAGGTCTGGATGATGGAGATGATGCGGTTGGTCTTCGCCTCGCGGACCAGGTTCGCGACGGCGGGCGTGTTGTGGAGCAGTTCGTAGGCGGCGAGGCGTCCGCGCCCGGAGGCGTTCGGCACGAGCGTCTGCGCGATGATGGTCTTGAGGGCGACGGACAGCACGGAGCGGATCTGCTCCTGCTGGTTCGCGGGGAACGCGTCGATGATGCGGTCCACGGTGGTGGAGGCGTTGATGGTGTGCAGCGTGCCGAACACCAAGTGGCCCGTTTCCGCCGCGTGGAGGCCCGCTTCCATCGTTTCCAGGTCGCGCATCTCGCCGACCAGGATCACGTCCGGGTCCTGGCGAAGCGCGCCGCGGAGCGCGTAGGAGAAGGAGGGCGTGTCGACGTGGAGTTCGCGGTGCGTGACGATCGCCTTCTTGTGCGGGTGGACGTACTCGATCGGGTCCTCGACGGTGATGATGTGGACGTAGCGGTTGGTGTTGATGTAGTCGATCATGGTGGCGAGGGTCGTCGTCTTGCCGGAACCGGTGGGGCCGGTGACGATGACGAGTCCGCGGTGCGCGTGGAGCATTTCCGTGATCGACTCCTTGGGCAGGCCGAGGACGTCGAAGGGGAGCAGGCGCGAGGGGATGAGGCGCATGACGATACCGATGTTGCCCTGGGCCTTGAGGACCGCGCAGCGGAAGCGCGCCTGGTCGGAGTAGGAGTAGGCGAAGTCGGCGGAGCCGTGCTCCTGGAGCATCTGCTGATAGCGCGGCGGCGTGATTTCGCGCATCAGGCGGTCCATGTCCTCCGGCGTGAGCGTGTCGGGGTCGATGATGTCGAAGATGCCGTGGAGGCGCATCACGGGGGTCTTGTTCACGCGAAGGTGGAGGTCCGCCGCGTCGCGCTCGACGACGATCTTGAGCATCTCGTTGATTTCCATCATGGGCGGAGGACTCCGTTCTTCTAAGTGCCGTGGCGCGCCGCGCGCCGCCGGTGCGGGGGATGGATCGATTCAAGGGCGCGCGGCGGCTCCGGTCAACGGGGGAAGGCGGCGCGCCGCCCGCCGAGCTTGCCGCCCCGCCCCCGGCGGTCGGATGGTCGTGCAATGACGAAGGAAACGGTCCTCGCCGCGCAGCTCGGCGCCCGCCGGCGCTACGCCGTCCCGCTCGCGCTCGCGTCGCTGGGGGTTCTGGGGGCGTTCCACACCGACCTGGCGGGGCGCTTCGCGGGGCGTCCGCTTCCGGGGGGGCTGGGCGCGGCGCTCCGCGCGCACCCCGGGCTGGGGCTGCGGTACTGGTGGGCGCGGCGCCGGGCTTCGTCGGAGGGCGGACGCCTGGCGGCGCACCTGCGCTTCGGCGGGTTGTTCGCCAGCGCCGCCGCCGAGGACATCCCGGGGCACGCGGCGGTCTACGCCTTCCACAGCGCGGCGCTGCCGCTACTGGCGGCGGCGGCGAAGCGCGGAGTCCCGTCGATCCTGGACCAGACGGTGCTGCCGGTCGCCGCGACGCGCGCCCTCGTCGCGGAGGCGCGCCGCCGGCTCCCCAGCTACGCGTCCGGCGCGACGCCGGAGGTGCCGCCGGAGGCCGCCGAGTTCGACGCGCGCGAGTCGGCGGAGTGGACAGCCGCCACGGTGGTGGTGTGCGGATCGGAGTTCGTGCGGGAGGAACTCCTGCGGCGGGGCGTGCCGGCGGCGAAGGTGGCCGTGCTCCCGCATCCGATGCCGGCGCTTACCGCGTCGGAGCGCCCGGCACCGCGGCGGGGGGGTCCGCTCCGGGTGCTGTTCCTCGGCGAAGCGGGCTGGCGGAAGGGCGCGCCGTTCCTGCTGGAGGCGATGCGCTCCCTGGCGGAAGAGCCCGTGTCGCTGACGCTGGCGGGTGATTGGGGGCTGGAGCTTCCGCCCGCGGAGGCGTTGCCGCCGAACTGCCGCTGGATCGGGCGCGTTCCCCACGGGGAGGTGCCGGCGCTGCTGGCGGGGCACGACGCGCTTTGCCTGCCGTCGCTGGCGGAGGGGTCGCCCTCGGCGGTGCTGGAGGCGGCCGCCGCGGGGCTGGCGGTGGTGACGACGGCGAACGCGGGGAGCTGTGTCGAGCATGGACGGACCGGGTTGCTGGTGCCGGCGATGGACGCAAACCGGCTGGCGGAGGCGCTGGTCGGGTTGGCATCGCGGCCGGATTCGGCGCGGGGGCTCGGGGAGGCGCTGCGAAGCGCGGCGCCGGGCTTCCACGCCGCCGGGCGCTACGCCGGGGCGCTCGGACAACTCCTGTGCGGGTCATGCGGCTTCCGAAGCATCGCTTGACCTAGTGCGGGGGGCGTGGCACCTCGGCGACCATTCCCCGCAACCCGGCTCGGACATCCACCGGACACCCAGAGGAATTCCCCCATGAAGTCGATTCTCAAGTCACTCCGCACCGCCGCCGCCGCGGCGGCCGCCATCGCGGCGACCGCGCTCGCCGCGGCGCAGCCCTCGGGCGAGCCCATCGTGTTCGGCGTCGGCGCTCCGCTCACCGGCCGCAGCGCCGCCTTCGGCACGCAGGTGCGCTACGGCGCCGAAGCGGCCGCCAAGGAGATCAACGCGAAGGGCGGCCTGCTGGGCCGGCCCTTCCAGGTCGAGATCAAGGACGACTCCTCGACGGCGAACGAGGCCGCCATCGTGGCGCAGTCCTTCGCCGGCAACCCGAAGGTGGCGGCGGTCATCGGCCACTTCAACTCGGACTGCTCCTCCGCGGCGAAGTCGATCTACTCGAACGCCGGCATCGCGATGATCTCCCCGGCGTCGACGGCGGTCTCGATCACGCAGGGCAGCGACTGGGTGTTCCGCAACATTTTCAACGACCGCGACCAGGGCTACGCGCTGGCGGACTTCGTGAAGAAGGCGGTGAAGAAGAACAAGGTGGCGGTGCTGTACGAGAACGACACCTACGGCAAGGGCCTGCGCGACGACTTCCTGGCGCGCGCGAAGGAGCTGGGCCTCGAGGTGCAGAGCGACCTGTCCTACGAGTCGGACGCGACGGACTTCCGCCCGCTGCTGCAACAGGTCACGCGCACGAAGCCCGAGGTGCTGGTGGTTTGCGGGCTCTACAAGAGCGGCGGCACCATTTCGCGGCAGGCGCGCGAAATGCGCATCGCGTCGATGCTGCTCGGCGGCGACGGCATGTTCGACAACGAGCTGGCGAAGATCGGCGGCAAGGCTGCGGAGGGCTTCTTCGCCAGCGCGCCGTTCGTCATGGAGGGGGCGGGCGAGCGCGCCCAGAAGTTCTCCGACACCGTGAAGGAGCAGTCCGGCGAGCCGGGCAACGCGTGGGCCGCGCTGGCCTACGACGCGGTGATGATCGCCGCGACGGCGGCGGAGCGCGCCGGGTCGGCGGACCGCAAGGCGATCCGCGACGGCATCGCCGCGATGAACTCGCCGGAGATCGCCTTCGACGGGATCACCGGCAAGACGTACTTCAACGAGGAGGGCGACACCGTGAAGCGGGTCGTCTTCGCGCAGGTGCAGGACGGCGCCTTCGTGCTCTCGCCGATCCAGCTCCCCGAGTAAGCGGCCGGGTGGCACCTTCCGCCGGCGCGGACCCGGCGAACGCAGTCGCGAAGCCCGCGGGAACCAGGCTGAACACCGTCTGGTTCCTTTGGGCGTCGCTCGCGCTGCTACTCGTGTTCGTGCTCTACAACGCCGGTTGGGAGCAGGTGCTGTCGTACCTGCTTCTGGGTCTGCCGCAGGGTTGCATCATCGCGATGATCGCCTTGGGCTACTCGATGGTCTACGGCATCATCCAGCTCATCAATTTCGCACACGGCGAGATCTTCATGCTGAGCGCGTACCTGACGCTGGCTCTGGTGGTGCCGGCGGACTGGGCGAACGAGCGCTGGGTGCTGGGCATCGCGGCCTTCGCGGCGCTGCTGGCGTTCACGGTGGGGACGACGGTATTCACGGTGGCGGAGGAGGCGATCCGCAGCGGCTGGCACCGGCTTGCGCTGGCGGTCGCCGCCGGCGCCGCGGCGGGACTCGGGCTGCACCAGCTCTTCCGCCTGGAGGTGCCGTACTTCCTGGCGGTGGCGATCTCCGCGGTCGTCGCGCCGAGCCTCGGCATCGCCATGGACCGCATCGCGTACCGGCCGCTGCGCAGCGCGCCGCGGCTGATTCCGCTCATCACCGCGATCGGCGTCTCGATCTTCCTCGTGAACTTCTCGCAGTTGATGTTCTCGGCGACCGACTTCCGGATCCCCGACGACTCGCTGCCGCCGATCCTACAGCCGTACTTCCCCTCCTGGGACGATCCGGAGCCGCAGGGGCTGTGGGAGACGATCACCGTCACCAAGTCGATCCCGGTGACGGAGACCGTCTCGATCCAGTTCGTCGACGTGATCATCCTGGGCCTGACGCTGGTGATGCTGGGCGGGGTGAACTTTTTCGTGCAGAAGACGAAGGCGGGCGCGGCGATGCGGGCGTGCGCGCTGGACCAGAACATGGCGCGGCTGGTGGGGATCGACGTGAACCGGACGGTGGCGATGACGTTCGCGCTCGGGTCGGCGCTGGCCGCGGTGGCGTCGCCGTTCTACGTGGTGAAGTACGCCTCGATCAGCCCGACGATGGGCTACATCGTCGGGATCCTGGCGTTCAGCTCGGCAGTGCTGGGGGGGATCGGGAGCATCAAGGGGGCGATGCTGGGCGGGTTCCTGCTGGGGATCATCTACAACCTGGTGCCGCTGTTCGAGGTGACGGCGGACTGGCCGTTCTTCGAGTGGCTGGCGACGCTGCCGGCGTTCGCGGGCGTCGAGAACTGGAACCTGCTGGCGGGAATCAGCGAGTGGCGCCTCGGGCTCGCCTACATCTTCATGATGGTGGTGCTGGTGGTGCGGCCGTCGGGGCTGTTCGGCCAGTCGGCGGCGGCGCGGCGCGCCTGATCGACGCGGTCGCTCGGAAAACGAAACCGGCCCCCGCGATGGGGGCCGGTGTTTTTTCGTCCAGCGCGATCCGCTAGGGAAAAGTGCTGGCGGGAGCGACGGGACTCGAACCCGCGACCTCCGACGTGACAGGCCGGCGTTCTAACCAACTGAACTACACCCCCGCTGGGGACCCGGTTGCCGGTGGTGGGCGAAACAGGATTCGAACCTGTGACATCCAGCTTGTAAGGCTGGCGCTCTAACCAACTGAGCTATTCGCCCGCGTGCGGCGTTGTCAGTCGCCGCTGCAACCGCGAGTCGATGAGGGTCCGAATCGGCGTGCCTGCGGTCAAGAGCCAAAAGCAGGCTCCGGTGGAAAAAGTCGCCGTCGCCGCACACTCAATGGGTGGTCCACCCGTCGCGCTTAAGCGCCGGGTCGCAACGGCTCCAGACGAAGCGTAGGACATCCGATACGAGGAAGGGCTCCCCGGGGACCGCCGCCCGGTCGCGAAGGATGGTGAAGCGCTCGCCGGCGACCACCACCGCCCTCGGATAGATCCGTTCCGTTGTGGTATCCAGTTGGACGAGCTGGAGCAGGAGACCCTCGGCGGAGTAGCGCGCCAGCACCGCGTCCTCGCTGGTTCGCGAAGCGAGGTCGGATTGCGTGAACCCCGGGTACTGCCCCTGGTTCGCGAAGAGGAGGACCGGTTCCCCCGAATCGTTGATCGCGAGGCTTTCCGCGAACCCACCCTCCGGGCGGCTGGTCTGGCGCCTCCACGCGAGTTGGAGGTTGGAATCAAGCGCGAGCAGGAAGATCGCAATCGCTGGGGGCGCGCCCCCGCTCGGGTCGAAGGCGCCGCGGGTCTGCCCCGTCAGGTAGAAGCGGCCCGCGCCGTCTGTGGCGGAATCGAACGCAAGATCGTCATCGACGCTGCCAAGGACTGCCCCCGAGTGGATTGAGCCATCCGCCATTGCACGGGCGACGAAGATGTCGCGCTGGCCTCCGAGGTCTTCGGGCGTCGCAAGGGGGTAGAGCGATCCAAGCGTGTCGCCGGAAAGCACCCAACCTCCGTCCGGATGTGGCGCGGCGTTGAACAGGCGATCGTCTTCAGCGGATCCGAACTGCGTGGCGAGGACCTGCGTCCCGTCCGCTGCGCTGTAGACTGCGAGGAAGCAATCGAGGCGTCCGGCGGGGGCGCCAGCAATCCCGCCCTGTGTGAATCCCCCGACCGCGAGTAGATCGCCGCCGATGTTCGGGGACACGGCGTAACCGTAGTCGTACCCGGGCCCCGAGAGTTCGCTCGACCAGACCAATCCCGAAGGCGCGACACGCACAACCGCGACCCGGTCTTCGTCGCCGCCGGCGCCGCCTGAGGCCCCAACCGCGAACACGTCCTTTCCCACCGGATCGGCTTGCTTGATCGTCCGCAGGTAGAGCGGTGCGAGGGACTCCCAGGACGCCGTCTCGGTTCCCGACGGGTCCAACCAGACGATTCGCGACGTGTGGCTGGAGGGGGAGTTGATAACGGCGCAGACGGATCCGTCGCTCCAACCCACCATGCCTTCGGCGCTTGTGAAGCCGTCCGAGGGCACCAGCGTTTCCTGGTGTGGGACCCTGACCGGGGCACAGGCGGGGTCCCCACCTTGCGGTGGCAGCGAACCGTCCGGCGGTCGATCAGCGTCGCTGGTGGCGCATCGGATTCCTTCGAGGGTCATGACGCCGGATGAGTCCAGGGCGCGGGCGCGAATCACGTAGGAGCCTCGGACGGGGACGAACAGATCGATTGATTGGCCGCTGGCGACCACCTCGCCAGTGGGATCGGAGAGCTCGATGTCCGAAGGCACATTGGCCAAGAGCCGGACCCTAGTGCCGCGCAGCACGTTCACCACTCGGAGTTCGAGGATAGAACCGGTCTCCAGCGGATAGCTGCCGTCACAAACGATCTGTTGGGCGTGGCAGGGGTCCGCTCCGGGAATCGTAAGCGCCAGCCCCAGGATGAGAGGATCGAGCGTACGTTTCGGAACACACGCAGCGGGGCGGGCGAACCAATTGCGGCGCTGTAAAGCCCGTGCCTTGTCCACTCCGCAAGCCGGTTGCGATATCGGATTCAATCTTTGCCACCCTCTCCGGCGGATGCCACATGCCGACGGTTGATTTCCGGTCCCGACCGGGCAGCTTTCGGGCCATGCCTGTGGGCAGCTCGTGAGTGGGGGGCCACCCCGCCTTGACCGCGCCCGCGCCGGCGTGTGCGATGGTGGACCGCCCTTCCGGGCGCGAGCGGAGAAGGCGCCATGGTCCATCGCTACGGCCTCATCAGCGACACGCACGGCGCGCTGCATCCGGAAGTGTTCCCGCGCTTCGAGGGCGTGGAGGCGATCCTGCACGCGGGCGACGTTTGCAGCGACTCCATCATCGGGGAGCTGGCCGCCATCGCGCCGGTGCACGCGGTGGCGGGGAACTGCGACCAGGTCTCCGCGGAGCTGCCGCTGCGGCGCACGGTGGAGTTGCCGTTCGGCCTCGCGGGGATCGCGCACGGCCACCTGCACGCGGCGAAGGTGGATGAGCGGGTGAAGCAGCTCGCGGAGGCCTTCAAGGCCCCGCGGCTCCGGCTGGTGCTGACGGGGCACAGCCACGTGGCGCTGAAGCAGCCGGTGGGCGGCGTGCTGGTGGTGAACCCGGGCGCGGCGTGCCCGCCGCGGATGGGCACCTGGCCCAGCGTGGCGCTGCTGCTTTGGGACGACGCGGCGGACTCGATCGAGGTCGAGTTCTACCAATTGAACTGGAGCAACGTGCCGCGTCCGCGGCGCTGGTAGGCCCGCGCCGGGAAACGGTTGCGGCTCCGGCGCGGGCGGGCGCTGATGGTCGCCGCGAAAGGACTCCGCGTGGACACCCTTATCGAACGGCTCCCAGAGTTCCTGCTCTTCTACTCGGTCCTCCTGTTCTCGCTCTCGTTCCACGAGGCGGCGCACGCGATCTCGGCCAAGTGGGGGGGAGACCACACGGCGGCGTACCAGGGGCGGGTGACGATGAACCCGCTGGCGCACATCGACCCGATCGGGACGGTGCTGATGCCGATGCTGATGTTCTTCAGCGGCATCCCGTTCCTGATCGGCTGGGCGAAGCCGGTGCCGGTGCAGGACCTGAACTTCCGCCGGTCGAACTGGGGGATGATCGTGGCGCTGGCGGGGCCGTTCAGCAACGTGATCCTGGCGTTCTGCGGCGCCTTCGCGGTGCTGCTCTTCTCCGTGGCGGCGGGGTTCGGGCTGGTGCCCGCCGGATCGAAGGCGGGCGCGGTCGTGATGCAGGGTCTCGAAATCTTCATCCTGATGAATTGCGCGCTGGCGGCGTTCAACATGCTGCCGGTGCCGCCGCTGGACGGCTCGCACGTGCTCTGGCACACCGTCGTCAAGCACCGCCCCTCGCTGTACCCGCTCTTCGACACGCTGCAGCAGTTCGGCTTCTTCATCCTGATGGCGCTGCTGGCGCTGACGCCGCTCAAGGCGCTACTCTGGGTGGTGATCCAGCTCATGCGCCGCGCCGCGCTCTCCCTCACCTCCCTCGGAATCGCCTGACCCCATGACCGACACCACAACCGCCCGCCCCGTGCTCCTTTCGGGGAGCCGCCCGACGGGGCGCCAGCACCTCGGCAACTACATCGGCGCGCTGGTGCAGTGGCTCGACCTGCAGGACAGCCACTCGTGCTTCTTCATGATCGCCGACTGGCACGCGCTCACATCGACGTACCGCGACACGAGCGAGCTCCCCGCGAACATCCGCAACCAGATGCTGGACTGGCTGGCGATCGGGCTCGATCCGGAGCGCTCCGTGATCTTCCTGCAGTCGGCGGTGAAGGAGCACGCGGAGCTGTCGCTGCTGCTGGGCATGTTCGCGCCGCTGGGCCTGATGGAGCGCTGCACGTCGTGGAAGGACAACGTGGTCGAGCAGGGCAACGAGCTGCTGCGCACCTACGGGTTCCTGGGCTATCCGTGCCTGCAGGCGGCGGACATCCTGCTGTACGACACGCACGTGGTGCCGGTCGGCAAGGACCAGGTGGAGCACATCGAGAAGGCGCAGGACCTGGCGGAGCGCGTGAACCACTATTACGGCGGGGTGTTCCGCGTGCCGCAGTGGCGCCTTTCGCCGCAGGCGCCGGTGCTGCTCGGCAACGACGGGCGGAAGATGTCGAAAAGCTACGGCAACACCATCTTCGTCACGGAGGACCGCGACTCGGTCCGCGAGAAGGCGATGGTGATGGTGACCGACCCCGCGCGCGTGCGCCGCACGGATCCGGGGGACCCGGAGAAGTGCAGCGTGTGGAGCTACCACAAGATCTTCACGGACGCCTCGCGCCACGAGGAGATCCAGACGGGCTGCCGCGCGGCGGGCATCGGCTGCCGCGACTGCAAGAAGATCCTGGTGGAGGCGCTGGAGAAGCGCTTCGACCCGATCCGCGAGCGGCGCGCGACGCTGGAGGCGGACGCCGCCGGCACGCGGGACCTGATCGAGCACGGCAACGCCCGCGCGCGCGAAGTTGCGCGGGCGACCATGGAGCGCGTCAGGGAAAAGCTTAACCTGAACGGTTGAGCGGCGGGGCTTGAATAGCCCCGAGGCGCAGCGGTAAGGGAACCGCAAGCCAACGAGGAGCAACCGCATGAACGTGCGGTTCCGCAGCAAGCCAGCCAAGTACGACTCCGGACGCCATACGGCGCCGGGGTGCCTGATCCCGTTCTTCCTGATCTTCGCGATCGCCGGGGCCGCCGCCGGGTTCTTCCTCTTCCGCAACATCCAGAAGGGGCGCGAGGTCGAGAACACCTGGCCGCAGGTTCCCGCCCGCATCATCTCCTCGCAGATCATCACGAACCACGACAGCGACGGGAACACATACCGCCCCGAGTTCACCTACGTTTACGAGTTCGAGGGGCGCCAGGAGTCGGCCACCGGCCACTCCCCGGCGCGGTTCTCCTCGGGCTACGGCTGGGCCAACCGGCGCCTCGCCGAGCACCCCGTCGGCTCGGAGACAATGGTCTACGTGAATCCGGCGGATCCCTCCGAGGCGTACATCGAGGGCGCATCCGGGATGCTTTGGCTCTTCCTGCTGATCCCTGCGGTGTTCATCGCGGTTGGAATCGGCGGGCCGGTGTGGGTGCTGCGGAGCCGCTCCGCGGAGAGCACCGCGCTGCCGGCGCCCAGCGCGGCGGACCTGTCGCAGCGGACGCCCAGCGGTTCCGGGAAGGCGTTCGGCTGCTTCCCCGCGGCGCCGAAAACGACGCCCGGGCGGCGCCTCGCCGTGTCGATCCCTCCTGAGACCTCAGGGGTCGCGAGGATTATCGGGCTCCTTCTCGTTTCGATCATCTGGAACGGCATTTCCTGGGTCGGATTCGTCAGCGTTTACCGGGAGCAGGGCTGGGCCTTTCCCACATTCTTCCTGCTGCTGTTCGTGCTGGTCGGCGCGGGGCTCATCTCGGGCTTCGTCCATGCGGTGCTGCGCGTGTTCCTGACGGGGAGCACGGAGCTCGAGCTGGACCGCGAGCCGATGCGCCCCGGGGGCTACAGCCGACTCGTCGTCCGCCAGCACGGGCGCAACCGCATCAACCAGCTTTCGGTCAAGGTGCTGTGCCGCGAGAGCGTCACCTACCGGCAGGGTACCAGCACCGTGACCCACACGGAGACGGTGTACGAGTATCCGCTGGCCGACTTGTCCGGGGGCGAGTCGCGCCCCGGCCAGCCGTTCGAGTTCACCACCGAGTTCGCGCTCCCCGAGGAGGCGATGCACAGCTTCCAGGCCTCGAACAACAAGATCGTCTGGAGCGTGGAAGTGAAGATGGATATTCCCGGGAAGCCCGACGTGCACGACCAGTTCGTGTTCCGCGTCGCGCCGCCGATGGGGGCCTGACGCCGATGGCCGCGCCGGAACTGATGCTGCACCTCGAAGACGCCCGAACGGTCTTCCACCCCGGGGACCGGATCGCCGGTGAGGCCCACGTCGTGAACGACAGCGAGTGGACCGCGACGCAGTTCGTGGTCGAGCTGCGCTGGAGCACGTACGGGCGCGGCGACCAGGACACGGGCGCCGGCGCGGTGCAGGTACTGGCGCCGCCGGGGCAGGAGGTGCCCGCCCGTTCTAGCCACCGCTTCGCGCTGACGGTGCCGCCGCTCCCGTGGACGTACCACGGGCGCGCGCTCAAGATCGGCTGGTGCGTGCGCCTCTACGCGGGAGGGCGGCACATCACGGATTCGGAGACGACGGTCGATTTCGAGCTTCGCCCAAGGCCAGAGCCTGCAGGTGTCGACAGCATGGCTCCGCCGGACCTGCCGCCGCCGGAGTAGGCCGGGAGCCTAGCGCAGGAAGCGCCCGGTTTCGCTGCGCGGTTCCTTCGCGATGGCTTCCGGCGTGCCGGCCGCGAGCAGCTCTCCCCCGCCGGCGCCGCCCTCGGGGCCGAGGTCCAGCAGCCAGTCGCAGCAGCGGAGCAGGTCGAGGTTGTGCTCGATCACGATCACCGTGCCGCCCGCGTCGACAAGGCGCTGGAGCACTTCGACGAGCAGCCGCACGTCCTCGAAGTGGAGGCCGGTGGTGGGCTCGTCGAGGATGTAGACCGTGCGCCCGGTGTTCCGCTTCGAGAGCTCGCGCGAGAGCTTGATGCGCTGCGCCTCGCCGCCGCTGAGCGTGGTCGCGGCCTGGCCCAGCGTGAGGTAGCCGAGGCCGACGTCGTGCAGCGTGCGGATCGTGCGGACGACTTGGGGAGCGCCGTCGAAGTGCAGGAGCGCCTGCTCGATGGTCATGGCCAGGACGTCGGCGATGCTCCCGCCGCGGTAGTGGACTTCGAGCGTCTCGGGATTGTATCGGCTCCCGTGGCAGCGCTCGCACTCGACGCGGGCGTCGGGGAGGAAGTTCATCGCGACCTTGATGGAGCCCTCGCCGGCGCAGTCGGGGCACCGGCCGCCGTCCACGTTGAAGCTGAAGCGCCCGGCGGTGTAGCCGCGGATGCGCGCCTCCTCGGTGGAGGCGAACAGCTCGCGGATCGTGTCGAAGACCTTGGTGTAGGTGCAGGGGTTGCTGCGCGGCGTGCGGCCGATGGGGGCCTGGTCGACGTGGACGACCTTGTCGATGTGTTCGAGGCCGGTGATGCGGCGGTGCGCCCCGGGACGGTCGCCGCCGCCGTGCGAGTGCGCCTGCAGCAGCGGGAGCAGCGTGTCCACCACCAGCGAGGATTTACCGGAGCCGCTGACGCCGCAGACGCCGATGAGGAGGCCCAGGGGGAACTCGGCGTCGATGGCCTTGAGGTTGTTGTGCGAGCAGCCTTCGAGGCGCAGGCGGGGCTTGCCGGGCTTGCGGCGGGGCCGGTCCGGGCGGATGGCGCGGGCGCCGGAGAGGTACTGGCCGGTGAGGCTGCCCGGCGCCTTCGCGATGTCGGCGGCGGTGCCGGAGGCGACGAGGTGCCCGCCGAGCGTGCCGGCGCCGGGGCCGAGGTCGAGCACATGGTCCGCGGAGCGGATCGTCTGCTCGTCGTGCTCGACCACGATGACGGTGTTGCCGAGGTCGCGCAGTTCCTCCAGCGAGCGGATGAGGCGCTCGTTGTCGCGCTGGTGGAGGCCGATGGAGGGCTCGTCGAGGATGTACATGACGCCGGTGAGGCGGCTGCCGATCTGCGTGGCGAGGCGGATGCGCTGCGCCTCGCCGCCGGAGAGCGTCCCCATGGTGCGGTCGAGCGAGAGGTAGTGGAGGCCGACGCCGAGGAGGAAGGAGAGGCGGTCGCGGATCTCCTTCAGGGGCTGGCGGGCGATCTGCTCCTGGCGGGGCGTGGGTGCGAGCGCGTCCAGGAACTTGTGCAGGTTGCCGAGCTGGATGCCGCAGACGTCGGCGATGCTCTGGCCGTCGATGGTGACGGCGAGCGCTTCGGGGCGGAGGCGCGCGCCGGCGCAGGCGGGGCAGGGCGCCTCGCGGAGGAACTGCGCGATGAAGGGGGTCTCCTCCGCGTCGGCGCTCTCCTCGAGCTGGCGCTTGAGCTTGGGGATCAGGCCCTCCCAGTCGCGGCCGTCGCCCTCGAGGACCTGCGCGCGCACCTTCGGCTTCAGTTTCTCCCAAGGCGTGTCGATGGAGGCGCCGAGGTGTTCGAGGGACTCGGCGACGCGCTCCGCCTGCGCGACGAGGCCGCCGCCCTCGCGCTTGGGGCGCTTCAGGGAGAACAGCATCGCCCAGGGGGCGATGGCGCCCTGCCGGATCGTCTTCGAAGGATCGCCGACGATGCGCTCCTCGGCGGGGACGAGGCGCGAGCCGATGCCCTCGCAGGCGGGGCAGGCGCCGTGGCGCGAGTTGAAGCTGAACATGCGCGGCGTCAGCTCGACGATCTGCGGTCCGTGCTTCGGGCAGCCGTAGCTTTCGGAGAACACGCGCGCGCCCTTCCACGGGATGCCCTTCGGGAAGGAGCCGTCGGCGCCCGGGAGCGTTTCGATGGTGGCGAAGCCCTCGGCCTTCGCCAGCGCGCGGGCGATGGACTCGCGCAGGCGCGAGCGCTCCGTCCGCCCTGCCACCATGCGGTCCACCACGAGCGCGATGTCGTGGTTGTGGTGGCGGGCCAGCTTCATCTCCGGCTCGAGGAGCACCGCCTCGCCGTCCACCACGGCGCGCTCGAAGCCTTCCTTGATGGCGCGCTCGAAGAGCTCGCGGAACTCGCCCTTGCGTCCGCGGACCACGGGGGCGGCGACCATGAAGCGCGTGCCGGTGGGGAGGGCCTCGGCCTGCGCGACGATGTCGTCGAGGGTCTGCTGGGCGAGCGGCTCGCCGCAGACGGGGCATGCGGCGCTGCCGAGGTGCGCGAAAAGGAGGCGCAGGTAGTCGTAGATTTCCGTCGTGGTGCCGACGGTGGAGCGCGGGTTGCGGCCGGTGGTTTTCTGCTCGATGGAGATGGCGGGCGAGAGGCCCGAGATGTGGTCCACCTTGGGCCGCGGCATGTTGTCGAGGAACTGGCGGGCGTAGCTGGAGAGCGACTCGACGTAGCGGCGCTGGCCCTCGGCGTAGATGGTGTCGAAGGCGAGGGAGGACTTGCCGCTGCCGGACACGCCGGTGACGACGGTGAGCGCGTTCCGCGGGATGGTGGCGTCGACGCGCTTGAGGTTGTGCTCGGCGGCGCCGAGGACGACGACGTCGCGGCTGCGGATGGGGGGCATGTGTTCCTTCGTCCGCGGGTTGCGGTCCGTGCCGACGGGTGGCAACGGACGTGCCGGTCGTGGAGGCTACTTCACCGCCGCTTCGAGGCGCTTCTGGAGGTCGGCGTTCGCCTTGGTCTCCATCTCGCGGAGGCGCTCCGCGAACATCTTGTTCGTCTCCGGCTTCAGGCTGATGCGGGGGAAGTGCCCGCCCCAGGCTCCGGAGGCGGAGTCGACGTAGACGTCGTCGGAGGTGTCCCACTTCCGGTCCGCGCCGGCGGAGACGATGTACTCCTGCCGGACGTCGATGCCGAAGCCCCAGCCGTCGACGCGGTCGGCGGCGAGCATGCCGAACTCGGAGAAGTCCTGTGTCTTGGCGGCCCAGACGCCGTACTTCTTGCGGTAGTCGCCGTTCATGGTTCCGAGGCGTTTCAGCTTGGGGATGGTGGAGAGGTAGCTCTCGGCGACGGCGGTCTGCGCGGCGAGCTCCTTCTCGGCGTCGAGCAGGCCCATGGTGTCCGGTTCGTCGTCGCCCCCCGAGACCACGGAGGCGACGGTGTAGCCGACGACGGCGATCACGGCGAGTCCGATGAAGGCGGCGACCGCGAGGCGGATCTTGTCCGCGGAGGAGCCCTTCGCGCCGGGGGGCGCCACCGGACGCGGGGCGGACGATGCGGAGGACTTGGGAATCGGCGCCGGCGCCGGGGCCAGAGCCGGGGGCGGGGCGCCGCCCTCCGGCACCGGGGCGTCTGGGTAGCCCATCGAAACAGCGGCGACCGGGGGTGCGGCCCTCCCGGCCTGGTCGGAGTGGGCGCGCTCCGAATACATCGGGACCGGGGGGGGCGGCGTGAACGCCGGCGCCACGGGGGCGTGGCGGCCCGTCTCCTCCTGCGAGCTGTCGCCGTACTGCGGGAGGGCCGGGATGCTGCCGGGCGAGGGCGTGGGCTCGTCGGGGTAGGAGAAGTCCTCGGGGCCGCCGGCGGCCTGCTGGCCATCCTGCGGCTGCGCCTGCTGGTAGGCCGCGAACAGGTCGTTCGCGGCGCGGTCGAGGCGAGTCTGGAGCGCGGCGAGGTTGACCGGGCGCTCCTCCGGGTCCTTGGCCAGCATCTCCATCAGGAGTTCGAGGACCGGGTCGGTGAGGTACTCGGCGGGGGTGTCGAAGTTGATGGCGTCGCCCTGGATCGACTCCGCGAGGGACATCGGATCGTCGGCCCAGTGCGGCGGGAGGCCGCAGATGAGGTAGTAGAGCGTCGCGCCGAGGCCGTAGACGTCCGCGGCTTCGTCGAGTTCGAGGCCCGCGACCGCTTCGGGCGGCGCGAAGGGGAGCACCGAGATAAGGGCGGGGTTGAGGATGCCGCCGGAGCACTTGGCGAGGAGGCCTCCCCAGCCGGCGTGGAGCAGCTTCGCCTGCTCGTTCTCGTTGATGAAGACGGAGGCGGGCGAGATGAGGCGGTGGGTCTGCTTGTGCTTCTGGAGCGTGATGAGGGAGTCGATGACTTGCACGCCCCAGTTGAGGGCGACGGGGGCCGGGGGCAGGCCGACGCTGACGGCGCGGCGCCCGATGTGGTCGCCTTCGAGCCACTCGTAGACGGCCCAGTACTGGCCGTCGGACTCGCCCCACTCGACGGGCGCGCAGACGCGGGAGGCGGCGGCGTTGCGCAGCGCCTGCATTTCCGCCTTGCAGCGCGCCCAGGCCGCCGGGTCGGCGATTTGGGAGGTGGGCACCGCGGCGAGCCAGTGACGCTGCTGGTTGGCGTTGAACGCCTGCCAGGACGTCACGAGGCCGTTGCTCGCGAGCTGTTCACCGATGGTGAAGGAACCGAACGACAAGGGAGCCGCCTCCGGGCAGGGGGGTGCGGGAGTACTATACCGAAGCGCGCAGGTTATTCAAGGGGCCGCAACGAGGCTTCGAGCCGCAACGGGATAGTGGACCCGGGGAGCCCCACGAGCCGGTTGCCCCGACTCCGGAGCCGTTGGTGAATCGTTCGACAAGGAGCCGCGAGCGATGGAAACCGGAACAGTGTGCAGGAACCAGGAGATCTCGGAGCGCGCGGACCGCGCCCTGATGGACACCTACGGCCACCGCGACGTCGCCATCGTCCGCGGCGAGGGCGCGTACGTCTGGGACGCGGACGGCAAGCGCTACCTGGACTTCCTGGCCGGGATCGCGACGAACAACCTGGGGCACTGCCACCCGGCGATCTCCGAGGCGATCGCGAAGCAGGCCGGCCGCCTCCTGCACGTTTCGAACATCGTGCTGATCGAGGAGCAGGTGGAGCTGGCGGAGATCCTCCTCTCCGAGACCGGCATGGACCGTGCCTTCATCGCGAACACGGGGACCGAGGCGGCGGAGTGCGCGATCAAGCTGGCGCGCATGGCGGGGCTGCGGAAGTCGCCGGAGCGCGACACGATCATGGTGTTCACGGGCTCCTTCCACGGGCGCACCTTCGGGGCGCTGTCGGCCACGCACGAGCCGAAGTACCGGGAGGGCTTCGGCGGGATGCTGCAGGGTTTCCGCTTCGCCGAGTTCAACAGCCTCGCGGACGTGGACGCGAAGTGGGACGAGCGCATCTGCGCGGTGATGCTGGAGCCGATCCAGGGGAACAGCGGCGTCGCGACGGCCTCGAAGGAGTTCCTGACCGGGCTGCGCGAGCGCTGCACGCGCCGCGGCGTGCCGCTGGTGCTGGACGAAGTGCAGTGCGGCATGGGGCGCTCGGGGCGCTCCTTTGCCTACCAGCACGCGGGGATCGAACCGGACGTGCTGCTGCTGGCGAAGGCGCTCGGCGGGGGCATCCCGATCGGCGCGACGCTCGCACGGGGCGAGTACGCGGAGGTCTTCCACAAGGGGCAGCACGGCACGACGTTCGGCGGCAACCCGCTGGCGTGCGCGGTGGCGTGCGTGGCGGCGCGGATGCTGTTCGACTTCGAACTGCACGAAGAGGTGGGCCGCCTCGGGTGCCGGCTCTGGGGCCATATGCTCGAGGTCCAGAAGCGGATGCCGGACATGATCGACCACATGCGCGGCAAGGGCCTGATGCTGGGGCTGGTGCTGAATCGCTCCGCGCTGCCGTTCCCGAAGATCGCGCTGAAGCACGGGCTGCTGATCACCGGCGCGGGCGGCAATGTGGTGCGCCTGGTGCCGCCGCTGATCGTGACCGAGGACCAGATCGACGACGGCGCGCGGCGCATCGAGGCGGCGCTGCGCGAGCTGGCGGAAACGCCCGCGACCTGACCCGGTGGCAAGCGCGCGCCCGAGGGCGCTCACGATCGCGGGCAGCGACAGCGGCGGCGGCGCCGGCGTCCAGGCGGACCTGAAGGCGTTCCAGGCCAACGGCTGCTACGGCCTTACCGTCCTCGCCGCGCTGACCGCGCAGAACACGCTCGGCGTGCAGGCGATCCACGACGTGCCGCCGGAGTTCGTCGCGGCGCAGCTCGACAGCGTGCTCGCCGACATCGGCGCGGACGCGGCCAAGACGGGGATGCTCTCGCGCCCCGAAGTGATCGAGGTGGTCGCGGAGCGGTTGCGGCGCTTCGGCGTGCGGAACCTCGTGGTCGATCCCGTGATGGTCTCGAAGAGCGGCCACCGGCTGCTGCGGCCCGAGGCGGTCGACGCGCTAAGGCGGCGGCTGCTGCCGCTGGCGGAGTTGGCGACCCCGAACCTCGAAGAGGTCGCGGACCTTGTGGGGCAGCGCCCCGCGAACGAGGCGGAAATGCTGGAGGCGGCGAAGGCGGTGCGCGCGCTGGGCCCGCGCGCGGTGCTGGTGAAAGGCGGGCACCTCGGCCCGGAGGCGCCGCACTCGAACGACGTGCTTTGGGACGGCGTGGCGGCGACGGTTCTGCCGGGGCGGCGGCTGGCGGCGGTGCACACGCACGGGACAGGGTGCACGCTGAGCGCGTCGATCGCGGCGCAGCTCGCGCACGGGCGTCCGCTGGCGGAGGCGGTGGCGAACGCGAAGCGCTACCTCGAGGGCGCGATGGAGCGGGCTTGGCCGCTGGGCGGCGGCATCGGGCCGGTGGACCACGCATGGAACCTGTCCGGTTTCGCTTGATCCGCGGAAACGTTCGTTTACTTTCCCCCTAGCACACCGGAGAGCACCATGGCGCGTCCCGTGAAATTCAAGGTCCCCCTCGAACGCGCGGCGCTCGAGCTCTTCGTCGAGCAGGGCGTGGACGGCACGAGCATCCGCGACATTTCGCAGCGCGCCGGCGTGACCGAGGGCGCGCTGTACCGGCACCATCCGAGCAAGGACGCGCTGGTGCGGGCGCTGTTCCTGCAGCACCTCGCGGGCTTCGCGGAGGCGATGCGCGCGGCGGTGGAGCACGAGGCGACCGCGGCGGGGAAGCTCCGCGCGATGATCCGCCGCTTCCTCGAATTCCACGACGCGGACCCGGCGGTGTTCGAATTCCTCCTCATCACGAGGCACCGGGTGCTGGATTCGGTCCGGCAGGACACGGAGTCGCCGGTGGACACGCTGGACCGGGTGATGGCGGAGGGGATGGAGCGCGGCGAGTGGCCGCGGCAGGATGTGACGATGGCGTCGGAGCTCTGCTTCGGGCTGGTGACGCAGATGGCGGTGGCGGCGCGGTTCGGGCGGCTCGCGCGCCCGCTGGCGGGGATGTCGGAGGACCTGTTCGCGGCGTGCGTCGCGGTGCTGCACCGCGGATCGGCCCGCCCGGCGTGACCGACGGCCCGGAGCCGCGGATCCCGCGCGCGGCGTGGTGGGCGCTCGGCGCGCTGTGGGTGGCCTACGCGGCGCTGAAGAGCACGCTGTGGGGCCTGACCTACTGGGACTTCGGCGACGGCAACTACCTCTACATCGCGCGGCGCATCAACGAGGGGCTGACGCTGTACCGCGACATCCTCGCGCCGCAGCCGCCGCTGCACACGCTGTCGGGCATGGCGGCGCTGCGGGCGGGGGAGGCGCTGCCGGGGAACGAGCTGCTCGGCGTGCGCGTGTTCTCGCTGCTGGTGCGGATCGCTCAGTCGCTGTTCGTGTTCCTCGTGGCGTGGCGCGCGTTCCGGCACGCGTGGACGGCGCTGGTCGCGGCGCAGACGTACCTCTTCATGCCGATCGGCTTCTGGTGGGGTCTCTGCTACCAGAGCGAGAACCTCGAGATCGTGTTCCTGATGGCGGCGGTGTGGCTGCTGCTGGAGTGGACGCCGCGCCGCGCGGCGCTGGCGGGGGCGGCGAGCGCGCTCGCGATGCACTGCAACATGACGGGGGTGCCGTTCTTCCTGGTTAACGTGGTGTTCCTGCTCTGCCGGCGCCCCAGGCTGGCGATCCCCTACGCGGGGGCGGCGCTCGGGGTGTGGGGCGCGGGCGCGGGGCTGGCGCAGGCGCTCACCGCGGGGTACTACCTGGACAACGTGGTGCTGAACCAGGTCGGCACGTTCCCGCGCACGGACATCCTCCAGCTCTCGAACCCCGGCGCGACCTTCTGGACGTATGTGATGGAGAAGGTGCCGCGCGAGTTCCGCAACGTGATGGACCTGGAGCTGGGCCTGCTGATCGCCGCGGCGGCGGGATTGGCGCTGCACGTGGGCGACCGCTCCGCGGCGTGGGGGAAGGCGGCCGGCGAGGCGGACCGCGGCGAGTGGCACCGGCGAGAGTTCCTCGCGTGGAGCGCGATCGGCGGCGTGCTGTCGATCTGCTTCACGGCGAAGGGCGGAACGGTGAACTACATCTTCGTGCTGGGCGAGCCGCTGCTGGCGGTGTTCGCCGCGCTGGCGTTCACGCGGCTGGTGGACTGGGCGTGGCCGGCGGGGCTTTGGCGGACGCTGGGCTTCGGCAACACGCAGGCGTTCCTGCGCGCGCTGTTCCCGGCGGCGGCGCTGGCGCTCGCGTGGGCGCCCGCGGTGCGAAACATCTCGTTCACGTTCCGCGAGATCCAGTCGGAGCTGCCGGAGGCGGAGGTGCTCGCGCTGCGCGACGCGATCGCGACGTATGCGAAGCCCGGCGACACGATCCTGGCGCCGCCCTTCTATGCATACATCACGGGCACGCGCGTGGCGGGCGAACTGGCGGAGAACTACATCTGGCAGATCAAGTACATGAACGAGCGCTTCGACCGCGAGGAGGGGCTCGCGGTGCGCAAGATGGAGGAAGTGGCGCACCTGCTGGAGCGGCGGGAGGTGGCGTTCGTGGTGCTCGACATGGACCAGACGGGGCGAGTCCCCGAGGTGGCCGCGGCGATCGCGGCGCACTACCGGGAGATCGAGCCGCAAGCGCTCCGCACCCGGAACACCACGCTGCGCCTGTACATTCCGGCGCACGAGGAGATCCGGCACCGCAGGCTTCTGGCGGAGCGGTAGTCCCGGTTCCTACAAGTAGCGCTGGTAGATCTCCAGCGTCCGTTCCGCCATGCGTTCGAGGCCGAAGTCGCGCACGCGCCCGCGGCCCGCTTGGGCGATGCGGCTGCGCAGGCCGGGGTCGCGGAGAAGGCCGACGCATTCGCGGGCGAAGGCGTCGGGATCGCCGCCCGGGGCGACCAGGCCGTCGGCGCCGTGGGTGATCTGCTCGCGGGCGCCGCCGACATCGGACGCGACCACGGGGCATCCGAACAGCATCGCTTCAAGGACGACGTTGCTGAAGCCCTCCTTGAGGCTCGGCAGGATCGCGGCGTCGGCGGCCGCGTAGAGGTCGTGCACATCGTGGCGCGTGCCGAGGAAGCGCACCGCGTGCGCGACGCCGAGTTCCGCGGCGAGGGCCTCGAGGGGGGCGCGCTCCTCGCCGTCGCCGACGACGATCCAGCGCGCGCCGGGCGCATCGCGGAGGATCGCGGGGAGCGTGCGGAGGAACGCGCGGTGGCCCTTCTGCGGATGCAGGCGGGCGACGTGCAGCAGCGCGAGGTCGCCGGGCGCGAGGCCGAGCTCCGCGCGGACTTCGGAGCGCGGCCGCGTGGCGGGGGCGTCGAGGTCGATGCCGTTGTGCAGCACGTCGAAGCGCTCCGGCGGGAGGCGGAGGCGCTGGGCGAGGTCCTGGCGGACCGCTTCGCTGACGGCGAGGTACGCGTGGCGGAGCGGCATCAGCATGCGGTCCGTGCGCGCCTGCGACGGGCGACGGTACTGGGCGACGTTGTGCGCCTGCGCGATGCGGACGGGGACGCGGGCGAGGAACGCGGCGGGGGCGGCGGGGGCGGCGGCGCTGTACATGTGCGCGTGGACCACGTCGAAACGGCGCTCGCGGAAGTAGCGCGCAAGTTTCCACACCTCGGCGGGCTGGAGCCTGCCCTCGACCGGCAGGACGGTGACGGGCACGCCGAGTTCGCGGCGGAAGCGCTCCGCGAGCTCGCCCTCGGAGCGGATCGCGCAGACCTCGCAGTCGGCGCCGCGTTCGCGGAGGAGCGGGAGCAGCTGCATGAGGCGCCGCTGCACTCCACCCATCCACAGCGCGTTGATCACGCGGCAGACGCGCAGGCGGCGCATCAATCCGCGTCCTTGTCCACGCCCGACTCGTCGCCGACGGAGGCGTCCCAGAGGCGCTTGAAGGCTTCGCCGGAGGCGCCCTTCTCGGCGCGGCGCCGGGCCTCCTTCTCGAGGTTCTCGCGCGCGTGCAGGATGAGCGCGTTGACGTAGTTGCGCACGTCGGACACGTGGGTGAGGAAGCTGGACATCAGCTCCTCGCCCTTGAGCTTCCCCTCGGCGAACTGCTCGAGCGCCTCGGACTTGAGCACCGAAAGGCGCGTGCGCACTTGCATGAGGTCGCCGAGGTCGAGGGTGGCCTGCGACTCGATCTCGAGGGCGCGGCGTTCGAGGGCGGTGACTTCGGAGAGGTACTTCTCGAAGCTGTTGGCGTTCCGGGAGACGCTCCAGCGCCAGAGGAGGAAGAGGGCGACGGCGATGGAGACGAGGAAGCTGCGGAGGTTCTCGAAGAACTCGATGCGGTCGGAGGTGAGGAGGGGCAGGTTGCGCTCGGCGTAGCGCATCGTGCCGGGGTGGACGGGGTACTCGGGGTTGGCGAGGAGGCCGTCGTCGCTGAAGTCGTGGAGGTCCGCGGCGCGGGCGAAGCGCCCGTCGTATAGGATTTCGAGGATGGCCTTCGCGGCTTCCGGGGAGACCGACTCGTGGGCGACGAGGAGGAGTCGGTTGGCGACGGTTTGGACGTCCTGCGGGGGCATCGGGGGGACGGCGCCGTAGGCGAAGGCGGGGATCCGGGCGGAGGTGACGGCGTAGTCCCGGAGGGCGAGGCTTTCGCCGAGCGGGATCGGCATCAGCCGGTAGCCGTAGCGCGCGATCATGTCCTGCGCCACCGGCGATGGCAGGGAAGAGACCATGAAGGCCGCGTCGGGGAGCTCCTCGGGGGGAAGAGCCTCCAGGTTCTCGTAGGAGAGCGCGAGGTCGGTGTAGTCCGCCCCGGCCTTGAAACCGATGAAATCGAGGACGGTGGCGGAGAGGGCGCGGGTGCCGCTGCCCTGCGTCGAGAGGCTGACGCGCTTGCCGCGGAGCGCGGCGAGGCCTTCCGCCGGGTCGATCCCCTCGCGCACAAGGAGGTGGAGCGGCTCGGGATAGAGGCTCGCGACCTGCATAAGACCGGGGAGTTCGCGGCGCCCGCCTTGGATCAGGGCGAAGTCGAGGGTTCCGTCGGCGACCCGCTCCACCGCGTCCCGGGAGCCTTCGGTGGGAACAACCCGTAGCTGGACGCCGGCCTGGGCGGCGGTGGCGGAGAGGATCTCCGCGAGTTCGTGGCGGCGGCCGAGGGGGCTGCCGGCGGTGATCGTGAGGGAGACCGCCTCCTCCTTGCGGCTGTCGAGGAAGAAGGCGAGCGCGCTCGCGAGCGCGAGCAGCGCGAGGACCGCGAAGATGCGAATGCGCCACTGCATGGGGTCCGCTCCTGGGCGCCGGGTCGCCGCCGCCGTCGGGCCATGCTGGGCGCGCGGCCGCGGCGGGACGCCACCGGATTCCGCAAGAAACGCTTGGCCCCCGCGCCGCGGCGGGCGGTCCTAGGCCGGACTCGACGCACCCCGCGGGACCCCATGAACCTGATAGTCTTCGACATCGACGGCACGCTCACCGACACCAGCGCGGTGGACGAGGAGCTTTACTTCGCGGCGCTGCGCGAAGCGTGGAAGGTGGAACCGGAGCAGTGCGCCTGGGGCGCGTTCGAGAACGTGACCGACTCGGGCGTGGCGGAGGAGATCTTCGCGCGCGGCGCGCTCGAGTGGCCCCGCGAGGAGGCGCTGCGGCGCCTGCACCAGCGCTTCATCTACCTAATGAAGAAGGAGCACGCGGCGAATCCGGCGCGCTTCAACGAGGTTCGCGGCGCGGGCGCGGCGGTGGAGGGGCTGCGGCGGCGCCCGAACTGGACCGTGTCGCTGGCGACCGGCTGCTGGCGCGACAGCGCGCGGTTCAAGCTCTGGGCGTCCCGGATCAGCCTCGGCGGCATCCCGATGGCCTGCGCGGAGGACTCGATCCGACGCGTCGAGATCGTGAAGGATTCGATCCGCCGCGCGAAGGAGCTTGCCGATGGACAGGAGTTCGACCGCGTGGTGATGTTCGGGGACGGCGACTGGGATGTGCGCGCCGCGCGCGAGCTGGGCCTGCCGCTGGTCGGCGTGGGTTCCGGCGCGCGGGCGGAGAAGCTGCGCGCGCTGGGCGTCTCGCACGTGCTCGAAGACTATTCGCTGCCCGCCAAGACGGAAGAGGCGCTGAAGGAAGCGCAGGTCCCGGCGGCGGTCTGACCCCCCACCCCCCGCAGGCCCCCGAATGATCGACGTCCGGCAGCTCGGCAAAGTCTTCACCGTCCACAAGAAGGAGCCCGGCCTCGCGGGCTCGATCAAATCGCTCGTGAAGCGGGAGCGGATCGACAAGCACGCGGTCCGCGACGCCACCTTCCAGGTCGGCGAGGGCGAGATCGTCGGGCTGATCGGCGCGAACGGCGCCGGGAAGACGACGCTGGTCAAGATGCTGGCGGGCATCATCCACCCGAGCAGCGGGGACGCGACGGTGCTCGGCCACCGCCCCTGGGAGCGGCACAACGACTTCCGCAGCCGCATCGCGCTCATCATGGGGCAGAAGGCGCAGCTCTGGTGGGACCTGCCCGCGGCGGACTGCTTCCTGCTGCTGCGGGAGATCTACCGCGTGCCGGAGGAGAAGCACCGCCGAACGCTGGAGGAGTTGACGGAGCTGCTGGACGTGCGGGAGCAGCTCAACATCCAGATCCGGAGGCTGTCGCTCGGCGAGCGGATGAAGATGGAGCTGATCGCCGCGCTGCTGCACGAGCCGCGGGTGGTGTACCTGGACGAGCCGACGATCGGCCTGGACCTCACGGCGCAGCGGTCGATCCGCGAGTTCATCCTGCGCTACCGCCGCCAGCACCGCCCGGCGATGCTGCTCACGAGCCACTACATGGAGGACATCGAGCGGCTCTGCGAGCGCATCATCATCATGCGCGGCGGCGAGATCGTGTACGACGGCGGGCTGGACAAGGTCGTTAAGACCTACGCCACGCACAAGATCGTGACGGTGCACCTGGAGGAGGGCGCGGAAGGGCAGGTGGACCGGGAGCGCGTGGAGCGGATCGGGCGGGTGCTCGAGAGCAGCGGCGCGACGCTGCGGGTCTCCGTGCCGCGCGCGACCGTCGCGGCGGCGTCTTCGGACCTGATCTCGATCACGCGGGCGCAGGACCTCACGATCGAGGAGGAGTACATCGGCACGATCATCGAGTCGATCATGCGCGACCATCCGGGGAGCGGCCGGTGACGCCGCGGCTCTTCCTCGCCATCGCCGGGATGCAGGCGCGCAAGCTGATGTCGTACCGCGCGGACTTCTGGATCACGACGCTCGCCACGCTGGCGGTCGCCTTCGGGGTGGTCTTCTTCATGTGGGAGGCGATCTTCCGCGACTCGGGGGCGGCGACGATCTCGGGGTTTTCGTTCAAGGGGATGATGCTCTACTACCTCACCACGCTGCTGATCACGAAGTTCGTGTGGGGCGGCGAGGGCGAGGGCGGCGCCATGGCGGACGACATCTACAGCGGCGGCCTCTCGCGCTACATCGTGTACCCGACGAGCTACTTCCCGTTCAAGTACGCGGAGCGCCTCGGCGCGATGCTGCCGGCGCTGGCGCAGATGCTCGTGCTGGGCGGTGTGGTGTTCGTGGTCGTGGACCTGCCGCCGGAGGTGAACTTCACGGTGGCGGGCATGGCGATGGGGCTGGTCTCGCTGCTGCTGGCGAACCTGCTCAACTTCGCGATCCTGGCGCCGATCGAGGGCGTGGCGTTCTGGGCGGACAACGTGTGGTCGCTGACGGTGATCGCGCGTTTCGGGGTCAGCATCCTGGGTGGTTCGATGCTGCCGCTGGCCCTGTACCCGGACTGGGCGCGGGAAACGCTGTGGTGGCTGCCGTTCGCGCACATCTACCATGCGCCGGCGAACGTGATCCTGGGTAAGCTGGGCCCGGCGGAGTGGCTCGCGAGCGTGGGCATCGCGCTGGGCTGGATCGCGGCGATCTCGCTGCTGACGCGGCTGGTGTGGCGCGCGGGGCACCGGCAGTACACGGGAGTCGGCATCTGATGTGGCGCTACCTGCGGCTCTTCGCGTACTTCGTCCGCTTCTCCTTCAGCCGCGCGATGGAGTTCCGCCTCGATTTCTTCTTCCGCGTCGTCATGGACTGCCTGTTCTACGTGGTGCAGTTCGTGTTCTTCTTCATCATCTACCGGCACACGGACGCGGTCGGCGGCTGGAACCTGGACCAGATCATCGTCTTCACCGCGGGCTACCTGTGGCTCGACGCGGTGAACATGACGCTGTTCTCGAACAACATGTGGTGGCTGCCGATGCTGATCAACAAGGGCGATCTGGACTACTATCTGGTGCGCCCGGTGTCGTCGCTGTTCTTCGTTAGCCTGCGCGACTTCGCGGCGAACTCGTTCATGAACCTGGTGATAGCGGGGGCGATCCTGGGGTGGGCGCTGCTGCGCCATCCGGGGGAGATCCCACTCGAGAACTACGTCGCCTACGCGGTGCTGATGGCGCTGGGGAGCTACTTCTTCTACCTGGTGCAGATCTGGTTCGCGACGCCGACGTTCTGGCTGCATTCGGCGCAGGGCCTGCGCGAGATCCAGTTCCGCCTGACGCAGTACGCCGAGCGCCCGGACCAGATCTTCCGCCCGTGGCTGCGGCGGATCCTGCTGACCGTGCTGCCGCTGGCGCTGACGGTTTCGGTGCCGACGCACGTGCTGTTCAACGGATTGACGTGGCCGGTGGCGCTGAACGTCGGGGGCGCGGCGGTGTTCGGCACCGTGTTCACCATCTGGTTCTGGAACCGTGGCCTGAGGGGTTACGTTTCGGCGTCGTCGTGACTAGACCGCCCAGCCCTTGCGCCCTGCACGGCGGAGGAACTCCTCCAGCCGGGTTGAGTCGCCGGTAACCTCCGCCAGTTCCGCAAGCTCCCTCCGAACCGCCCCTAGGTTCAGGCCGGGTCCGTGGCGTTCGAGCACTCCCTCGACATCCATCCAGTCCTTCTCGCGTCCGGCGAAGCACTTCGTGACCAGAAGGTCCTCCGCCGAGCAGGTGCGCAGCAACACGCCCGGGGAGAACTGGAAGTCGGTGGCGCGCCCGATCATGGCGTCCTCGAACTGGAGCGCGGCCAAGGAAACATCGATCGGAACGCCTGCCGATGAGCGCAGCAGGAGGACGCGGTGGCGCTCGGCGAACTCGCGCGCACCCGGGAGGCGGGCTTCGAACCGCCCCAGCAGCGCGTCGATCACCGCGCCGCCGTCCTCCCAACCGGTGAACACCGCCACATCGACATCGAGCGTTTGGCGGGGATTGGACCAACGCAGCACCGCGATCCCGCCGATGAAGCAGAACCGCAGCTCCGCGGCGCGGCAGGCGTCTTGAATCTCGAGCGCCGCGGCGTAGAGGGTGTTCCCGGTCAACGGCTGCCCTTCCGGCGTTGCCACTCCGCCCACAGCATCATCGCGCGCTGCCACTCGACGAGGCCGCTGGAGGCGCGCTCCTCCGGGTGTTCGAGTCCGGCGCGGACCAGATCGTCGACGAGGCGCCAGTTGTCGCCGAAGCTGAAGGCGGAGGCCTCCGCGGCGCGCACCCGCTCCGCCGCCTGGAAGCCCTCCTCGCGGGCCCGTAGCAGTGCCCGCAGCCGCTCCCGTTCGATCCCGCCGCTGGAATCCGCCATCGCCGCACCTCCGGGGGATTGGACCCCGCCCGGCGTCCCGCCTGCAAGCGGCGCGAATCGCGGTTGCCGCCGTCGGCGGGCTTTGCGCGGAATGCGGGGACCACCCCGATGGCGATTTCCCAGAGTAGGAGACGTCCGATGAAGAGGCTTCTGACTGCCGCCGCCGTGCTTGCGATCGTCGCGAGCGGCTGTTCCCGCGGCGACAAGTTCCGCGTCGAGGAGAACCGCGCGCTGCACCCGCCGATCCCGATGCGGGTCGCGATCCAGCCCTTCGAGGACGCGCGCGGCTTCGAGCGGCGCGCGAACCGCACGCTGGAGTACATCCCTCTGATGCCCTACTCGGCGTACCACTACGACCGCTACGACGAGGCCTCGCCGGGCGTCATCGAGCCGTTCCCCACGCTGATGCCGTCTCTGCTGGAGCGCCGCTTCGCCACAGTGCCGGTGTTCGAGTCGGCGACGTACTTCGAGCCCGGCACGGAGCCGGTGCGGGGCGAGCAGGACCTGGTGCTGCGCGGCAAGCTGCTCGAGCTTTCGGGCAAGGGGGGACGCTCGCGCTACGGGCTGTCGATCTTCGGCGACCTTCTGTGGTACCTCGGGTTGCCTAACCAGAGCCGCTACTGGGTGGCGGACATGGAGTTCCAGCTCGAAAACGCGTACACCGGCGTCCCGGTGGGCGAGCCGGTCAAGGTGCAGCAGCGGACGGACAAGCGCTTCTTCACGGTGTACGGCGACCTGACGAACATCGACGAGCTGACGAACGGCATGGACCGCGCCTGGGACGACCTGATCACGCAGCTTTGGGCGACGCAGCCCGAGGCGGCGTCGGCGCAATGGGCGGAGCTTCGCCGCGAGGGGCAGCAGGTGCTGGCCCGCGAGGCGTCGGACGCGGACTTCGCGCGCAAGGGGACGCCGCCGACGTTCTCGTTCCTGTCGCCGGCGAAAGGCGAGCGCGTGCGCGGCGCGACGACGACGGTGCGCTGGTCGCTCACCGCGCCGGGCGGCCTGAAGCAGGTCGCACTGGTGGTGAACAACCAGCCGGTAGACATCGGCGTGAACCCGCTGGACCTGATGAACGCGGAGAAGGCGCCGCGGAACCTCTCGGCGCGGGACCTGCAGGTGCCGCTGCGCCTCGGCGCGAACCGCTTCGACGTGCTCGTGGCGGACCACCGCGGCAACGAGACGCGGAGCGATTTCGAGCTTCTCCGCGTGCCGTCGGAGCTGTTCCCGGCGCGGCGCGCGGCGCTGGTGGTGGGCTCCGGCTCGCCGATCCTGGAGGCGAGCGCCCGCCGGCTCGGCGAGCAGCTCGGCGATCCGCTGGTGGGGCAGCTCGACGACGCGACCCTGACGGTCGCGACGCCGGCCTCGCTGGACCGGGCGACGCTGAAGGGGCTGCTGGACGAGTTCACGGGGCGCCGCGTGGGCGGCGAACTCGCCTTCATCTACATCGCGGCGAAGGGCGACGCCGCCACGAAGACCATCGCGGGGGGCTACGGGGTGCTTGACATGGTCAAGGATCTCGGCACGTCGCTGGCGACGGACGACGTGGTGCTGGTGCTCGACATCGACTGGAACGGCGAAGCCTCCGGGGAGCTGCTTCGCGAGTGGCGCGGCGAACTGCCGCGGCAGTGGGCGGTGGTGGTCGGCGAGTCGTCCCCGCGCCCTGCGAAGACCTCGGGCGGCGCGACGGCGCTGGCGGCGGAGCTGTCGCGGGCGCTGGCGGGGGATGCCAACTCGCGCGGGATGCTGAGCCTCGAGCGGCTGCTGGACCAGGCGTTCGCCGGTGCGCAGTCGCTGGGCGCGGAGCCGGCGGTGGCGGGGAGCTACAATCCCAGCATCACGATGGCGGCCCGCGAATAGCCCCGGTGCGGACATGACGGATCCGGCGTCCGCCAGCGGCGCCCACCGCCGCCTCGCGTGGGCGGCGTGGGCGCTGATCGCGCTCGGCGCGCTGCTGCGCGTCGCGGGGGCGGGCGCATGGAACCCGTACTGGACCGACGAGTTCAACCACGTGCTCGGCGCCTCGGCGTACCTCGAGGGCCGGGGGATGGTGCTGCCGACGGGTGTCCCGGTGGACCGGGCCCCTGCGTACACAGGGCTTGTGGCCGCAAGCTTCGCGGTGTTCGGCGAGCACGAGCTGGCCGCCCGGCTGCCGTCGATCGTGTTCAGCGCCGGGGCACTGGTGCTGCTCTGGGTTTACGGGGCGCGGGTGCTGGGGCCGGTGGCGGCGCTGGCGGCGCTGTTCCTGTTCGCGACGGACGAGTGGATCGTGCGCTGGGGGCGGACGTGCCGCATGTACGCGCCGATGCAGTTCGCGAACATAGGGGTGCTGCTGCTGGCGATGGATCTTGCGCGGAACTGGCAGGACCATTCGCGGCGCAAACGCGCGCTGCTGGCGGCGCTGGCGGCGGCTGCGGCGCTGTGGGGCCTCGCGATGCACATCCTGTTCGGGACGGCGCTGGCGGGGGTGCTGTGCGGCGCGTGGCTGGTGGCGGTGGGACGTTCGGTGGGCCACCGCGCGGCGCGCCGGCGCCTGCTCGCGCTCGGGCTCGTTGCGGTTGCGGGTCTCTCGCTCGCTCTCGAAGCGATCCCGCGCCTCCCCGGATACATCCGCCTGGGCTACGACTACGTCTTCGGCGACGAAACGAAGTGGGGGATCGTCGACCTGCTGTCGCAAAGCGGCGCGCTGCTGCCGATCGGCGTGGCGTGGCTCCTTTGGGCGAGGCGGCGCGATCCGGCGGCGCACCTGCTCGCGGGGGGGGTGGCCTTTGGCGTCGTCTTCTTCTTCCGCTTCTCGGTGTTCCAGTCGGACCGCTACTACCTGGTGTTCCAGGACATGTACCTGCTGCTGGCGGCGATGCTGCTCGGGGAGCTGTGGGAGCGGCGGGGCGCGCTCGCGCGGCGTTGGGGCGCCGCGCCGCGCTGGGCGCCCGCGGCGGCGTTCGCGCTGGTGGTGGCGGCGCTGCTGTACGACAGCTCGCACGAGCGCCTGCTCTCGTCGCCCGGGAGCTACGCGCGGCGGCAGCGGAACGCGGAGTGGTCGCAGGCGGTGCGCGCGGCGTGGGAGGCGTCCTCGCCTGGGGACGCCTTCGCCGCCACGGAGCAGTTCGCGCTGTACTACTACCTACCGCCGGAGGGCCGCTCGCGGCCGCTCCGGCTGCTGCGCGACCGGGACCTCGCGCTGATGTACCCGCGCGCGATCGTCCGCGACGGGACCACCTACGAGCGCCTGACGGGGATGCCGCTGATCGACAGCTTGGAGAAGTTGGCGGTGGGTGTTCCGCCCGGCGGCGCGCTATGGCTAGTCGTGGACGATTCGAAGTGGGGGAACCGCCTGTCGCGCCCGCTCCGCGACGCGATCGAGTCGCGCGCGGAGGAAATCGCGGAATTCCACCGGGTGCGCGTGCTGCGGATCCCGGGCGGGTGACGGCGGATCGGGTTGAAAGTGGAAAAAAATGGTCGGGGCGACTGGATTTGAACCAGCGACCACTCGCCCCCCAGACGAGTGCGCTACCAGGCTGCGCTACGCCCCGACCGGGGCAGAGTTGAAAACGCAAGCACCGCGCCCGGGGCGGGTCAAGCGCGAGATGCCTTGGATTCCGAGCGGAGGGGGATCGCGCCCCGAGGGGGCTTCCGCGTTGCCCCGGGGGCGGCGGGACGGCGCCAGTGGCCGAAACCCACAAGGATGCACACCATGGCCAACGTGATCAGCGCCGACCCCACGCCGAACGAGAACGCGATGAAGTTCACGATGAGCGGGCGGATTTCGGAGAGCGGCAAGACGTTCAGCAGCGCGGAGGCGGCGCAGTCGAACAACATCGCGAAGGCGGTGTTCGCGCTGGGGGGAGTGAAGTCGGTGTTCATGGTCGCGGACTTCGTGACGGTGACGAAGTTCCCGGAGGCGAGCTGGGACGAGCTGGCGCAGCGGGTCTGGGCGGCGATCGACGCGGCGGCGTGAGCCGGGGCGCGGCGCGGAGCGGTTCCGCGCTTGTGCCCGGGCGCGCGGGATGCGAGCTATTCCCCATGGACAGACCGATGACCCAAGGCAGGACGCGCGGCATGGATTCCTTGCGCAGAACGGCGGCGGCGCTGGCGGCGTGCGCCGCGATCACGGCTTCGGCGCACGCGGCGCCATTCCAGGCTTGGCTGCCGGGCGACGTTTCGCCGCTGCCGGAGGACCGCTACACGCTGGAGGCGGGGCGCTTCCTGTCGCCCGCGCTGGCGGGGGGCGTGGCGCGCTCGCTGGAGTCGATGGGTTGGCGTCCGGTGCTGGTTTGGGAGGACGGTCCGGAGCACGTCGTGTCCGTGGGTGACATCGAGACTCCCGCGGAGGCGGCTGCGCTGGCGGCGGAGTTCCGCTCGCAGCGGATCGTGGAGGGCCGGGTGGCAAAGCTGCCGCGCAGCGCGCGGGCGATCCCGGCGCCGGGGGTGGACGGGCCGTTCCTGCCGTCGTTCGCGATCAGCCCGAGGCCGGGGCGCGCGCCGCTGCGGGACGAGGAGCTGCGTCCGGTGCTGGAGGACGGGAAGATCTCGTCGCTCGGCGAGCGGCAGGCGCTGTTCGACGAGGCGCTGGCGGCGCTGGACGCGGGGAACCTGCGCGCGACGGCGCTGGGCGACGCGGCGGTGCTGGCGGCGAACCCGCTGGTAGGCAGCGTGGAGGCGCGGGACCGGCAGCTCGCGATGCTGGAGCGGGTGGCGTCGGGGCGCTGGGGCGCGAGCCCGGCCGTGCGCCGGGCGGCGGCGGAGGCGTGCGCCGACATCTACCTGGGGGACCGCGGCGATGTGGGCGCGGCGTGGCGCGCGACGCGCGCGCTGCTTGCGGACCCGGAGGCGGACGCGGCCTCGGCGGCGATGGACCTGCTTCGGCGGGAGGCGATTTCGGCGACGCTGCTGACGACGGCGGGCGCGCCGCCGCCGTCCTTCGCTGCGATGCGCTCGCGGCTGCGCGCCGCGTACGACCGCGCGCCGGAGGAAGCGGTGGAGGTCCGGGCGCGGATCGCGCTCTTCTACCTCCGGACGTTCGCGTGGGAGGGCCGCTGGGACCGCGTGCGCGAAGTGGGCGAGGAGTACCTGACGCGCTTCCCTTCGGAGCCCGGCGAGACGCAGGCGGCGGCGCTGCTGCTGGCGCGGAGCTACGAGGCGTACGAGCAGTACGACGGCGCGCTGGTGGTGCTGGACAAGTACGCGGGCTCCTACGTGCAGCCGGAGGCGCGGCTGCGGTCGGGCACGCGGACGGTGGATCCGATGGCGAGCGCGCGGGAGTGGCGCGAGTACCTGCTGAACCTTTCCGTGGGGGTGGAGCCGGCGCGGCGTCCCGCAGAGGCGGTGCTGACGGAGGACCGGCAGCCGCTGGCGATCGCGGTTCCGGTGCCGAAGCGCGCGCCCGGGGTCCCGGCGGCGGCGCCGACGCCCGCGCCGGTGGCGGCGGAATCCACCGGCACGCCCGCGGGCGCGGCCGCGCCCTGAGCCCCGCACCCCTCTCTCCTTGCCCGGATCGAGGAGTCCGCGTTGCGATGCGGGCCTCAAGTCCCTTGAGTCGAAACGCGATCCGCGGGACGCTTCCGCGATGAACTCGATCTCCCGGCAGGAAATCCTCCGGCGCACGACGAAGGCCCTCGAAGCGTCCCTGGCCCGCCACCCGGGGAACGAGAAGATCCTTTGCCAGCTCGCGAGCGCGTACGCGCAGGCGGGGCAGTTCCATGCGCAGGCGATGGAGGCCTACGAGCGGGCCTCGGCGGCGGCGCCGGGGGACGTCCGGGTGCAGAACGCGCTCTCCATCGGCTACCTGATCAACCAGTCGATCCAGCTTTCCGCGCAGCTCCATTCGCTGGAGGAGCTGGACCTCGACGCGCTGGCGGTGAACGTGGCGAAGCTGCGCGAGTACGCGCGGCTGCACCAGGACTCGCCGGAGATCCACCGCGCGCTGGGGGACCTGGAGCTGCTTTCCGGCGACGAGCGGAGCGCGCTGCAGCACTACCGGGTGGCGCTGGCGCTCGGCCTTCGGGACCTCGAGCCGCTCTGCAACCATTTCGAGCACATCCGCTTCATGGCGCACCTCGGCACGGCGCTCGTGGTGTTCTTCTGCGAAATCTACCAGCGGCTCGGACGGGACGACCGGGCGGACGCGATCTACCGCCAGCTCATCGACGACCGCCAGGAGGACGCTTCGGCGCTGGAGGCGTACCTCGGCTTCCTGGAGCGCCGCATCGACGACCTGATCGAGGACCCGCGGGCGATGGGGGAGGCGGCGCGGCAGATCTGCCGCGTGCGCCTGCGCCGCGGGCAGCACTCGGAGGCGCTGTCCTGGGCGCGGCAGCTCTCCATCGAGGTGCTGACGGAGGATCCGCCGCTTGTGAAGGACCTGGCGCGGGTGCTGATCGACCTGCAGGACTTCCGCTCCGCGTTCGACTACCTGACGCGGATCCCGGTGGACGGCGAGGTGAAGACGCTGCTGAACGAGATGTCGGTGCGCTTGGAGCAGCAGGGGGAGATCGACGCGGCGGTGTACATCCTGCAGTACCTCGGCAAGCGGGATGTGAAGGAGCAGAAAGAGCAGCTGATCGAGGCGAAGCAGGCCGAGATGAAGGCGGAGCAGCGGGAGCTGGAGGTGCAGACCGAGCTGTCGATGGCGGAGCTGCACTGGAAGAGCAAGCGCTGGCAGGAGGCGCTGGACAGCTACGTTCGGGCGCTGTCGCTGGGATACGAGGACTACAAGTCGCTGCTGGAGCCGATCGACCTGCTGATCGAACGGATCGGGGACACGAGCGACGAGCGGCTGGGCTACCTGGTGAACTTCTTCGCGGAGCGGCGGGAGTGGCGGCGCGTGCTGCGCTACGCGGAGCGCGCGCTGGCGCAGAACCCCTCGCTGACGAACATCCAGCAGCGGCTGCTGCAGGCGTGCGAGCAACTGCTGCTGGCGGATCCTTCGGCGAGCGACGTGCGGCTGCGGCTCGGGGATCTGCTGCTGGAGCGGAACAACCTGGAGCGCGCGATGCAGGAGTACCGGCGCGCGGCGCAGAATCCCGAAGCGAGCATGAAGGCGAACCGCCGGCTCGCGGTCGCGTACATCCGCGGGGGGGACTTCGGGAACGCGTTCGCGCGCCTGCGCGACCTTCCGGTGCTGGAGACGGAGGACATCGAGCGGCTGTACGACGTGGCGATGGGCTTCACGACGCAGCAGTCGTGGAAGGATGTCGTCGAGTCCTGCAAGCTGATCCTGGAGTACGACTCGAAGTTCCGGGACGTGCGGCAGCGGCTCGAGCAGGCGCAGGCGCAGCTGCAGGCGGGGAGCCTGGAGGCGGCGCTGGACCCGAAGATGCGCGAGCTGATCGGCGACCACGCGATCGGGCGCTACAAGTACGTGGGGAAGATCGGCAGCGGCGGCATGGGCGTGGTCCACAAGGTGATGGACATCAAGCAGAACCACGTGCTGGCGATGAAGATCCTGCGGGAGGGCCTCTCCTCGAGCGGCAAGGCGATCGACCGCTTCTTCCGGGAGGCGCGCATCGCCTCGACGCTGAAGCACCGGAACATCGTGAACATCGTGGACTACAACATCTCGCAGACGGCGGGGCAGTCGTACATCGCGATGGAGTTCATCGACGGCCCCTCGCTGCGGGACGTGATCGAGACGAAGTTCTCGCAGACGATGGAGGTGGCGATGGCGGACGTGCTGCAGGGGCTGGACTGGATGAGCCAGCTCTGCGACGCGCTCGACATCACGCACAAGCGGGGGATCATCCACCGCGACATCAAGCCGGACAACATGCTGATCGCGACGGGGAACATGCTGAAGGTGACGGACTTCGGCATCGTGCACATCGAGGAGGCGACGTTCACGCCGACGGGCGCGCTGATCGGGACGCCGCGCTACATGAGCCCGGAGCAGGTGCACGGCGGGCGCATCGACGGGCGCAGCGACATCTACGCGGTCGGGATCATCTTCTACGAGCTGCTGATCGGCTCGCCCCCGTTCATCTCGGGCGACATCGCCTACCAGCAGGTGAACGTGCTGCCCACGCGCCCCATCGAGATCTGCCCCGCGATCCCCGCGGCGGTGGACCGCATCATTATGAAGTGCCTGGAGAAGAACCCGAACGACCGCTACCAGGAGGCGATGGACCTGAAGGCGGACCTGGACGAGTGCTACGTGCGGCTCGGCGGCGACCCGGAGAAGCGGGTGCCTTCGGGTTTCGACGCGAACCAGGCGACGAAGCTGCAGGAGGAGCGCCCGATCCAGGCGCAGCCGAAGACCGCGGAGGCCGCGCCGGCCAAGAAGCCGCGACTGATCCGCATCGAGGCCGCGGAGTCGGAGACGCCGATGGGGTTCCTTTCGCCGCAGGCGCCCGCGGGTTCGACGCCGCCGCCGATGCACGAACCGAAGCGGCCGACGCCGCGGGTCGCGCCGCCTGCACCGGCGCCGGCACGCTCCGCGACGCCGCAGCGCGCGCCGGCG
>JANRJK010000037.1:0-4664 GCA_033764015.1 Candidatus Sumerlaeia bacterium
CCGTAGCCGCCGGAGCCACCCCCGCCGTAGCCGCCCTGCGAGCCGTAGCCCTGCGCGCCACTGGCGGAGCCACCGGAGCCGTAGCCTTGCGAGCCACCGCCGTAGCCGCCCTGCGAGCCGTAACCCTGCGAACCACCGCCGTAGCCGCCCTGCGAGCCGTAGCCCTGCGAGCCACCGCCGTAGCCGCCCTGCGAGCCGTAGCCCTGCGAGCCGTAGCCACTGTGGCTACCGCCGCCATATTGCGATCCCATGCCCCCGTGCTGGCTGCCGTAGCTGCCGTAGCCATGACCGCCGCCCTGGCCGTATTGATCGCCGTACTGTCCGTACATGCCTTGATTCTCCCGGTCGTAGTCCATGCGGACGTTGTGTTGAGAACCCGCGCCGAACTCACCGTCGTAGGCCGCCGCGCTCCGGCGCTCGCTCTGCGGCGAGTCATCCTGATTGGGCGGTCTGCGTCGCTCGAAGCGACCCCGCGGGTTGAACGCGCCGTGCATGGAGCCGACCTCCTCCGAGTGCTTTGTGTGCCCTCGCCTGGCGGACCTTCCGCACGCGAGACGCTCACACTGTTCCCGGGCGGCGTGGCGGACCTGTGAAACTCTGCTGAAATGCGGCTCATTAAGCGCGAGTTCTTGGCGGCGCAGCGCGCCCGCGCGCACTCAGCCGCACAATCCGCTCGGGGCAGCTCGCGCAGTCGTCGCGCGCCGCGCTCCGTGAACCTACACTCCAGCAGTGAGCGTGACGATCCGCGCCTTGAGCATCAACATCCACAAGGGGTTCTCGATGGGGAACCGGCGGTTCATCCTGCCCCGACTGCGCGACGCCCTGCGCACCAGCGGCGCCGACATTGTCTTTCTCCAGGAAGTCCTCGGACGCCACGACGAGCACGCACAGCACGTCGAAGGCTGGCCCTCGGCTCCGCAGATGGAGTATCTGGCCGACTCCGTCTGGACGTCCTTCGCCTACGGCCGCAACGCCATCTACCAGGCCGGACACCACGGCAACGCCATTCTCTCCAAGTACGTCATCTCCGAGTGGAGCAACCACGACATCTCTTCCAGCCGCGCCGAACGCCGCGGCGTGCTGCACGGGCGCGTCCAGACCCCCGCTGGCCCGCTGCACTGCGTCTGCCTGCACCTGAGCCTGATGGAACGCGACCGCCTCAGGCAGATGGAGAGCATCGCGGGCATCCTCTCGCGGGTCATCCCCGACGGCGAGCCGGTCATCCTCGCCGGCGATTTCAACGACTGGCGCCGCTCGGCGCGCCGCGCGCTCGCCCAGCCCGCCTCCCTGATCGAGGCCTTCCATCGCGCCCAGGGACAGGAAGCCCGCACCTTCCCCAGCGTGTTCCCGCTGCTGCCCCTCGACCGGATCTACGTCCGCGGGGTCGACGTCGCCGCCGCGACCGTCCTCAGCGGAGAACCGTGGAATTCTCTGTCCGATCACGTCCCGCTTCTGGCGGAGCTGGTGCGCCACGCATGAACCAGCCCGCCCACGAGACCGAGCTCTTCGGCGGGCAGTCGTACTTCGACGCCATGCTGCGCGATATCGAAGCCGCCCAACGCGAGATCCGCATTGAGGCCTACACCTTCCGCTTCGACCACACGGGAACGGCGGTTCTCGACGCACTCGAACGCGCCGCCGCCCGCGGTGTCGACGTCTACATGGTCGTGGACGGCCTGGGCAGCCCGGAGATGACCGTCGAGCAGGAGCGGGCGGTCGCCGCGCGGGGCATCCGTGTCCTCACGTACAGGCGACTCACCAACGTCGGGATCTTCGACAGGGTTCACGGCCGGCTCCACCGCAAGCTCGCGGTCTTCGACCGCTCCGTGCTCTTCATAGGCGGGCTCAACATCGCCGATCAGTACGCGGACAAGGGCCCGGAATGCTTCTTCGACCTCGCCGTCCGCGTCCGAGGCCCCGTCGCCGAGAAAGCCGCCGCCCTCACCGAGGCCTTCTACGAGTCCGCGCGACTGAGCATCCCCGCGCGCTGGCGGCTCCCCCGCCCGCGGCGCGCACCGCGGCGCGCTCCCGACGGCTCAATCCCGGTCGAGTTCGTCGTGCGCGACAATCACCGCAACCGCCGCGCCATCGAGCGCTCCTACCGCGCTGCGATCCGCGGCTCGCGCAGAACGATCCTGCTGGCGCACGCGTATTTTCTCCCCTCGCGCGCCTTCATCAACGAGCTGCTCAGGGCCGCTCGTCGCGGCGTCGAGATCGACCTGATGGTGCAGGGCAAGGCCGAGCACCGGCTGCTCCAGCTCGCCCAGGTCTCCGTCTATCACCGGCTGCACGCCGCGGGCGTGCGCATCCACGAGTACCGCAAGCGCCTGCTCCACACCAAAGTCGCCGTGGTCGACTCCGAGTGGGTCACGATCGGGTCCTCCAACCTCGATTTGTGGAGCGGCATGTCCAACCTCGAGGCGAACGTCAATCTCGTGGACGGCCCGCTCGCCTCCAAGATTGAAGAGCTGCTGTGCCGATGCCGGAAATGCGACTGCGAGCGCTTCGAACCCGGCAACGTCTCGATGGTCGGCCGCTGGATCTCGTACGCGGCCAACCGCCTCATGCGGCTCGTCTTCGTCGTCACGGGCGGCCGCCGCAATCTGCCCGGCTGAGACGCCGTCCGCGCCCCGCAAGAAAAGGACGGACCGGGCGGTGCACACACAACCGCCCGGCCCAGCGTCCGTGGCCGCGGGGGTCGGACATCTTCGTTCAAGGCGCCCGACCCGCGACGCGGCGTTAGATGTTGACCGTCGTCTTGCCCGGACGAGCCAGGCCGACGATCAGCGACACGACGAACAGGATGATGAACAGGAAGAACAGGATCTTGGCGATCGACGCGGCCCCGGCGGCGATCCCTCCGAATCCGAACAGCGCCGCGATGAGCGCCACGACGAAGAACGTAAGTGCCCAGCCAAGCATGACGAATCTCCTTGTATGAGGGGCTTCCAGTGCGAGCTCCGCCCGGATCAAGAATCAGTCCATGGAGTCTTCAGCGGCGTCTTCGATGGCGTCGCCGGTTGCTTCGATGTCCTGGCCCACCCCCCGCGTGGTGTTGCAGGCCGACGCTGCCAGAGCCGTCAACGCCATCAGCAGCGCCATCGCCAGTGTCCGGGGCCGAATCGTGCTCGTTGAGTCATCCATTGCGTGTTCTCCGCGGCGAGGGCCGAAGACGGGCTCGCTCCGCCCGCTCCTCCCGGCCCACTGCAAGATGGTTGTTCCTGCGGGCTGAACTCGGCTGAAGCACCGATGAATCGCGCCTTATTTCCGCGCGACCGGCGGCCGCCGCCCCTCCTCGTGGCGGAAGTGAACCCGCCCGAACCGCTCGCCGATCTCGCGTTTACGAGACCTCCATGATGTCGATCGGCCCGCCGCAGTAGACGTCGCAGTCGATCCCCACGCGGACCGCCTCGCGCGCGATGGCCGCCGGATCATCCAGCCGGTGATACAGCACGTGCAGCGCCCCCAGTGCGTACTTGGAGCCCGAGCCGATGGCCGTGTACTGCTGAAACTCCGTGACGTCCATGTCCGCTGCGACGCGGAAGATGCCCGAGCGATTCGCCAGAAGAAACGTGGAGTCCAGCTCGGCGAACGGCGCGGAGCCCATCGAGGCCGTCTTGGGCGTCCACGTGAACTCGTCGCGCAGCTCCCGCCAGAACTGGACGAAGAAGTCAAAGACCTGGCTCTCCGTCGCCAGCTCGGGCGGATCGTGCCGCGCCAGGTGCGCCGTGAGCAGTTCCGCGTAGAGGGACCACCCCGCCCACGCGACGAAGGAGGTCCCCACGCGGTGGATCTTGTGGAACTGGCAGTTCTCCTCGCGGTAGCGCTGCCCGCCGAAGTTCACGAGTGAATCCGCCGCGATGTACACCTTCCCGTGCTTGCGGACCGCGACGGCGACTGTCATGCGGCGTCTCCCTTCGGCGCATGGCGCACCGCGAACAATGATGCGCCGCCACACGCCGCCTCCCGTGAACACGATGTGAACCGTCACTCATGCTTCGCGCCGCGCGCAGCGGGCGCCCGCAGGAGGCGATGTTCATGCGACATCACGACCCCGCGCAGCGAGCGCGCACGACACTCTCCAAAAGAATGAGCCGTGATTCACCCGTTTTTCACTGGTTCAGTCGAGCGCGGCGCATACTTCATCACGGCTTCCCCCACTCAACGTCGCCGGAGCTCGCGGGAGCGAACTTCGGCGGTTTCCGAAACTCAAGGCATCTGCAACACGCACTCGACACACGCCCGACGGGCGAGCACAAGGAGAACCGATGGGCGTCGATCCGAAACGAACTCAGAACGATGGAGCAGCGGAGCGCCGTTCGACCGGCAGCGCCGGCGGCGACACCAACACCGTCGAAGTGCCCGGCAAGCCGGGCGTCGGCGGCAAGAGCACGCCGGCCTACGGACCGCCGAAGCACCAGGCCGAATCGTCGAACGTCGACGGTCAGGACACCTCGTCCTCCGACGAGACCCAGGGGCCCGCCAACGCGGCGATCCCCAGCGCCGAAACCGGCGCGCAGCCTCCGACCACGGGCGCCATCTGAGCGCTCCCAACGCGTGACGCTCACGCGCACCGAATCGCAGCACACACCAAACGCAGAAAACCAGACCTCGCAAAGGAGTGAACTCATGGCACAGCAAGGACAGCAATCAGGCAAGGGCGG
>JANRJK010000038.1:0-68363 GCA_033764015.1 Candidatus Sumerlaeia bacterium
CGATCCCCCCCGCACGGCCGCGCGGAGGGAAACCAGCGGGGAGTTCTCCACAGATCGGCGCGGATGTTAAGTCCCCCCGCGCCCCCCTGTGATGGTGACGGGGGACATCCCCATCGAGAACCCCGGGGGAAACATACAAGCCGGGGAGCAGCTCGACCGCCAAGCCCACGCCGCGAGCGCGCCGGAGGGCGAAGGAAGCGCGCCGCCGGGAAGCCCTCCACGCCGGACACCACCACCGGCGCCGAGGCACCGCGAGGACAGAGGCACAGCCGCCGGGGATCGACCGCAGGCCGAAGCAGCTCGACCGCCAGGGCCACGCGCCCGCAGGGCCACGCCAACCGCGCCAAGGGCTTCCCACCCGTCGAGGACCGCGAACGCGCCGCCAAGGCCGCGCGACAACGCCACACCGCGACGGGGGAGCAGCTCGCTCCGGGGGGCTCCACCGTCACCCCACCCCCGAGCTTGCCGCCGGAGGTCCGGGCCGTGACTTGGCGCCGCGCCATTGGCCCCGCCTTTCCAGCTCCCGCCGCGCCGCGAGAATCCGGCAAGGCTCGCCCGGGGCGCCCGTGTCCGGGAATGCGCCGTCCGCGTGAATCTGCAAACCCGCGAGGACCTCCCGGAGCGCCGCGTCATCCGGTTCCGCCGCCAGCAGCGCGCCGAGGACAGGCTCGATAACCGCGCCCCACGGGTCCCGCTCGCCACCGTCCGCCAGCCACTCCGCGAGGAAGGCGAACCCCTTCGCCCGTACCACGCCCCCGCAGTCCCTCCGCTGCCGAACGTCGAGACCTCCCCGCGCCCCCTCCACCCGGTCCGCCGCCCGGCAAGCCCGGGCCCACTCCTCCGGGAGCACCCCCTCGGGGGGCGCCGCCGGGTTCCGTGGCGCCAGTAGCACCCGCGCGCCGCCGCGAGCCGGAGGCGCTTGTCCACCCTCAACCGAACGAGAGGCCGGGAGGGTCGCGCGCCCGCGCGCGAGGGGTTCCCTTCGTGTTCCTTTCTTGTTACCTTCTAGTTCGTCGGGCATATGGCCCGGGGTGTCCGGGCGTATTGCCCGGGGTGTCCGGGCGCCTCGCCCGGGGTGTCCGCGTCCACCGCCGCCTCCAGAGTCTTCCCCGCACCGATGGACCCCGGGCATATTGCCCGGGGTTCCCCCTCCGCCGTCTCAACCCCGGGCATATTGCCCGGGGTTCCCAGCGCAACCCGAAGCGTCGAGGTCCTACCTGGGCGCGAGTCTTGAACCACAAGCCCAAGCGCCAGCAGCTCCGCGACACCCCGGCGAAAGGTCCGCTCGTTTAGGTGCAGCTCGCGCGCCGCCGTCGAGGCCGAAGCCGTGCATCCGTTCCCGCCGTCCCTGAGCGCCACATAGAGCCAACAGGAGACGCCGAGGCTTGAGACCTCCGGGGGAAGCACGCCAAGCCGGGCGCAAATGTCCTGCGGTTTCATAGCGCGCCACCCCGCTTGAGGGATTGACGCGAAGGCCGAAGCCTTGCCAGTGTCACCACCTCGATTCGATCCTTTCCCACAAGGTCGAAGCCCCGCGCGCCGTGCCCGCCCGCCCGGCGCGCGTTCCTTTTCCTCCCCTACCGCCGCGCCGCCAGGAGCGTTGACTCCACCCCCGCCGCCGAGGGTCCGGGGGGAGTCATCGGCGAACCGTCCCCCCGCGTCCGCATGGCGCGGAGTTCACCAAGCAGCGCGTTCAACGCCGCCGTGTTCTCCGCCAGCGCCTCCGCGTCGCGCCCGCCGCGCGCCAAGACCTTTTGGGTCTCCGCCGTGGGGTCGATCCCCGAGCGCCGGATTGTCCCGAGCGTCGAGCCTGCGAGGACCGGATCAACCCCGAGCGTTTCGTCCACCGCCAAGGACATCCGGTCGAACCGCCCCACCATCCCCCGCATCAGGGGGTTTCTGATGGACGGGAGCCGCGCCTCCACCTCCCCCCGAAGCAGCTCATAATCGAGCGCCGGCCCCGATGGATCGACCCGCGACGCAAGAGCACGGTCCGCCCGCGCCTCTTGCTCCGCGCGCCGAATCAGGAACGCGCCGCCGCTTGTGGCCCGGAGGGATTCCAGCCGATCCCCCACCACATCGCGCGCCCGCACCTCCCGGAACAGATCCGCAGGAGCATCCCGGAGCGCCGCGCGCAACGCGGGCGCCTGCTCCGGCCCCACCAGCTCCGGGCGCGCCGAGAGCGCCGCGAGACGCTCCGCCGGAGAACCGGACAGGCCGCTTGCCGTCCGCTTCACGATTTGCCGCGTTGCGGGATCGAAGGCCGATTCCTCCGGTTCCGAGACCAACCGCACAACGCGGTTGAGCAGCTCGCCCGACTGGTCCGCCTTGAGCGCGCCCACCGCGAGGGGGACCAGCTTCTCCGCGTCGAGACCCGCCGCCGTACCCTGTTGAAGCGCCCGGATGAACTGGTCCGCGTTTGTGATCCCCTCGTCTTGAACGCGCGCCGCGAGGTCCACCACATCGCCGCCGGACAGCCCCGGGAGAGACTTCGCCAACTGTCCAGAGAGCCGCGCGAAGTCGCCGCCAGCCTGCCCCGTGATCGCTTGCCCCCCGATGGACGCGCGCGCCGTTTGCGCCGTGAGGTCAAGCAGCCGGACCGGGTTCCGCCGGAGCGTTTCGTCCGCCCCCACCAGAGCCGCAGCAAGCGCCGTGCGCTGGTCCCGCGTCGTCCGCGTCGCCGCGTCCTGATCGACTTCCCCGAGACGCTCGACCGCGAGACCCACCAGCGGACCCGCCGCGAGGGGCACCGCGCCAGGGGCGCCGCCGAGGGGGGCCGGGACCGTTCCCGCGCCGAGGGTGAGCGCCTGTTGAGTCCGCGCCCGGAGGTTGTCCGCCTCTTGCGCCGTGAGCGTCAGATCATCCCGGAAGGACGCCAGCGCCACCCGCGCGCCGCCGATTGTCGCCGTCAGCACCGCGAAGGGGGGGAGCATCTTCCCCGCCAGCATCCCGAAGGAACCGCCGAGGCTCCGCGACGCCACCGCCGCGCCGCCGAGAGCCCCCGAGAGTCCATCCACCGCCCGCGAGCCGCCGCGGATGCCTTGCACCGTCCGCGAGCCCACTTGTCCCGCTTCGCCGAGGTACTCCCGGAGCGCGCCTTGCATCACCACGGTGGAGAGCCGGAACTGTTGCGCTTCCCCCCGGATAGCTTGCGACCGCACGCGCGCCGCGTCCCGAGCCGCCCGCGTCGCCTCCCGCTCCGATTGCGAACGCGCCCGGGCCGCTTCCCGCTCCGCCCGAGCCGCCGCCACAGCCTCCCGCGACACCTGCCCCACCGCCTCGCCATGCACCCGCGCCGCCCGGGTCGCCTGGGTCGTGGCCCCGGACAGCTCGCCAGTGGCGCGGGCCGCACCCGCCAGCGCCTCCACTTGCACGCGCCCCGCTTGCGCCGAGACCGTCCCCAGCCTCTCCGACGTGCGGGCAAGCCGCCCCGACGCCTGCTCCGCCTCCGCCAAGGCCCGCAACACCGCCGCGTTGTCCGCGTCGAGTTCAAAGGTTACAACCGCCATCGGTCCGCGCCCCCCGCGCCGCCCCGGTCGAAAGTGGCACCCGGCCCAAACCGCAGGCCGGGCGCGTTGCGTTACCAGCCCGGAGGGGGAGGCTCCGGGGCACAGCTCCCCGGTTTGCCGCGCCGCTCCACAGGAGCCGGAGCCGCCGGGAGCACGCTTCGGAGCACGCCCGCCGCCCACCCCATCAGCTCCCCGCGCGCAACGTTCTCCGCCGCGAGCGCGTCCGCGAGCGCCTGAGTGGCCCCCTGGGTTTCCGCCTGCGCTTCCTCCAGTTCGGCGCCTCCGATGCCGTCAAGCCGGAGGCATCCCGCCCGCGTCGCCGCGCGCCGAACCTCGACCGAGGCATCAGCGACCAGCGCCACCGCTACGAGGTAGCGCGCCACGTCCTCGGGGAGCGCCTCGACCGTGCCGGGCTCCAGTGCCTCCGCAGGGATTCCCGACAGCTCGACACCCGAGAGCCGCGCGAGCCGGATTGCATCTCGCGCCGCGTCCGTGGCGTATCGGTAGCCCGTCAAGCCGTCTGCCAAGTCGAGAGGCTGGCGCCCTACCCGCCGGAGCGCGTTGTCCGCCGTATCGAGCAGCGCCGCCCCCTCCGGGTCCTTTGCCGCCGTCACCAGCGCGCCGCCGTCGTCCACAACGTACAGCTCGACCCGCCGAACCGTCGCGCGAACGGCCGCCGCCAAGGGTTCCAACTCGATTCCGCCCGCCATGGGATTCCGCTTCCTTTCCCGGTCGAGGTTGCGCGCCGGTCCACCGCCCGCGATGGATTCCCCGGCGCCGTTGCGGACCGTCGAGCGCCTAGCCCTTGAAGGGGGCCGGGCGCGCCGTGCCGTGCGAGGACTGGCGGAGGCCCGCTTCAATGAAGCGCTGAATCTCCGTGCGGGGGTAGCGCACATGCTTCCCGCCGAGTTTCGAGAACCGAGGCCCGAGGCCCCGGGAACGCCACGTCGCCAAGGTCTTCTCGGGCACTTGGAGCAAGGCCGCCGCTTGATTGATCGTCAGCAGCTCCGGGGCTTCGGGTTGGTTCATTGCGAGACGCCTTTCCTTGTGGATTCGGGCGCGTGCCGTTGCGCACGTCCGCAAGGATGAAAGCGCGGGGGGGCTTGTTTCAGCATCGGGAAAAAATGCGCATGACTAGTACCCCGCAAGATTGCAGGAAACCCCAGCAAAAGCGCCCATTTCAGCCTCCGCCGTGCGGATAGGGTTCTTCCCACCTCCGGGAGACAAGCACCGCCCAAGGCGCACGCGCCGCGAGGGCACAGAACGCGCCGCGCCCTTCTCTCCCAAGGCTCCGCGCCACCACCACCACCCCGCCGCACACGCCAGCCCCGCCGCCGCCGGAGGGACTTAGGACAGCGGACACCACCGCCACGGGCCACGGTGGAGCAGCTCGCGCGGACACCGCGACGCGCCACAGGGCGAAGCCTCGAGACCCCCGCCACCGCGACGCGCGAGACCTTCGCAGGCATGGCGCACCACCACCGCGCCGGGGCCGGTCGAGAGGATCGACCTCGGCACACCTCCGCACCGCGCCAGGGCGCCAGCGCTTCGCCGTCGAGGGCACAGCCACGGGACACCCGGGCCACGGTGGAGCAGCTCGACCGGCAACGCGACGCGCCGGGGCGCCAGCCTCCGCCGTCGAGGACACCGCGAGGACGGCCGAGGGGACACCCGGGCCACGGCGGAGCAGCTCGACCGCCCGCAGGATCGAACCCGAGGGTCAGGCACACCACCCACCGGGAAGGGCTCCGCTACGGGCGCATCGGTGGAGCAGCTCGACCGGCAACGCGACGCGCGAGACCTCCGCAGGCATGGCGCACCACCGCCGCGCCGGGGCCGGTCGAGGGGATCGACCTCGGGGAACCTCCGCACCGCACCACGGGCGCCAGCGCTTCGCCGCCGAGGGGCTCCGCCGGGGGGACACCGGGGCCACGGTGGAGCAGCTCGACCGCCCGCAGGATCAACCCGGAGGAACACCCGCACCACCACGAAGCGCGCCAGCTCGACCCCCGGCAACGCGACGCGCGAGACCTCCGCAGGCATGGCGCACCACTCCCGCGCCGGGACCGGTCGAGGGCACCGCGAGGGGACAGCCGGGCCACGGTGGAGCAGCTCGCGCGGACACCCCGCCGCGCCGGAGGGCGAAGCCTCGACACCACCGCCACCGCCAAGCGCGCCAGCTCGACCCCCGGCAACGCGACGCGCGAGACCTCCGCAGGCATCGCCGGGAAGGATCGACCCCGAGGGATACCCCCACCACCGCGAAGCGCGCCAGCGCCACAGGCGCCACAGTGGAGCAGCTCGACCGGCAACGCCACCGCCGCCAAGGGCTTCCCGGGCGCCGAGGACCGCGAACGCGCCGCCAAGGCCGCGCGCGGCGCCCGCAAGCACCGCCCGGACCGGTCGAGGGGACCGCCGCGAGGATCGACCTCGGGGCACCGCGAGGACGGGAGCACCACCACCGCCCCGGGCCGGTCGAGGACACCGCGAGGGGATCGACCTCGGCACACCTCCGCAACGCGCCAGGGCGCCACCGCTTCGCCGTCAAGGACAACGCGAGGACGGGAAGCAGCTCGACCGCCGGAAGGATCGAACCCGAGGGGGACACCACCGCGACGCGCCAAGGCGCCAGCGCTTCGCCGTCGAGGGGCACCGCGAGGACGGGAAGCAGCGCGAGCGCCGCGCCGGTCGAGAACCGCCGGAGGGCACCGCCGAGGGGACACCCGGGCCAAGGTGGAGCAGCTCGACCGCCCGCAGGATCGAACCCGAGGGAAAGGCACACCACCGCGCCAAGGGCTTCCCACCCGTCGAGGACCGCGAACGCGCCGCCAAGGCCACGTGCGGCGCCCGAAAGCACCGCCGGGGCCGGTCGAGCACCACCGGAGGGCACCGCCGAGGGGACACCCGGGCCAAGGTGGAGCAGCTCGCGCGGACAACCCGCCGAGCCGGGGCCAGTCGAGGACCGCCGCCGAGGGGCACCGCCGGGAAGGATCGACCGGAGGCACCGGGCCACGGCGAAGCAGCTCGACCGCCGGAGGGATCGAACCCGAGGGACAGGCACACCACCGCCGCCAAGGGCTTCCGACCCGCCGAGGACCGCGAACGCGCCGCCAAGGCCACGCGCGCCGCCCACAGGCACCGACGGGGCCGGTCGAGGGGATCGACCTCGGGGCACCTCCGCACCGCGCCAGCGCGCCAGCGCTTCGCCGTCGAGGACAACGCGAGGACCGCAGGCCGGGAGCACCACCACCCCGCCGGGGCCGGTCGAGAGGATCGACCTCGGCACACCTCCGGGACGCGCCGGGGCGCCACCGCTTCGCCGTCAAGGACAACGCGAGGACGGGAAGCGGCTCGACCGCCGGAAGGATCGAACCCGAGGGGGACACCACCGCGACGCGCCAAGGCGCCACCGCACCAAGGCGCCAGCGCTCCACCGCCGGAGGGATCGAACCCGAGGGACAGACACACCACCGCCGAGGGGCGCGCCAGCTCGACCGCCAGCGACACGCGCGCCGCCCACAAGCACCGCCGGGGCCGGTCGAGGACCGCCGGAGGACACCGCCGAGGGGATCGACCTCGGGGCACCTCCGCGCCAGGGCGCCAGCGCTCCACCGTCGAGGGGCTCCGCAGGCCAGAGGCTCCCCCACCGCACCGCGCCACGGTGGAGCAGCTCGACCGCCCGCAGGATCGAACCCGAGGCACCACCCCACCGCCGGGAGCACCTCCACCCCGCCCGGACCGGTCGAGGGGATCGACCTCGGGGCACCTCCGCGCCGCGCCACGGGCGCCAGCGCTTCGCCGTCGAGGGGCACCGCGAGGACGGGAAGCAGCGCGAGCCCCGGGGCCGGTCGAGGGCACCGCCGAGAGGATCGACCTCGGGGCCGATTGAGGACCGCCGGAGGGATCGACCCCGGCACACCTCCGCAACGCGCCAGGGCGCCAGCGCTTCGCCGTCGAGGGCACCGCGAGGGGACACCCGGGCCACGGCGAAGCAGCTCGACCGCCCGCAGGATCGAACCCGAGGGGGGCACTGCCGCGACGCGCCAGGGCGCCGGGGCGCCACGGTCGAGGGGCTCCGCGAGGACCGCAGGCCGGAAGCAGCACCACCGCCCCGGGGCCGGTCGAGGGGACCCCCGGGCCACGGCGAAGCAGCTCGACCGCCGCGAGGATCGACCTCGGCACACCGCCGCACCGGGGCGCCAGCGCTCGGCCGTCGAGGGCACCGCTAGGGGACACCCGGGCCACGGTGGAGCAGCTCGACCGCCGGAAGGATCGAACCCAAGGGGGACACCTCCGCGAAGCGCGCCAGCTCGACCGCCAAGCCCACGCGCCCCCACAGCCGCGCCAACCGGCCCAAGGGCTTCCCACCCGTCGAGGACGGCAAACGCGCCGCCAAGGCCACGCGCGGCGCCCGCAAGCACCGCCCGGACCGGTCGAGGGGATCGACCTCGGCACACCCGCACCGCGCCAGAGTGCCAGCCTCCGCCGTCGAGGGCACCGCGAGGGGACACCCGCGCCACGGCGAAGCAGCTCGACCGCCAGCGCCACGCGCGAGACCTCCGCGGGCATGGCGCACCACTCCCGCGCCGGGACCGGTCGAGGGGATCGACCTCGGCACACCACCGCACCGGCCGCCAGCCTCCGCCGTCGAAGGACACCGCGAGGACGGGAAGCAGCGCGAGCCCCGGGGCCGGTCGAGGGCACCGCCGGGGGGATCGACCTCGGCGCACCTCCGCGCCGCGCCGGGGGCGCCAGCGCTCCACCGTCGAGGGGCCCCGCAGGCCGGAGCCTCGAGACTCCCGCCCACGGTGGAGCAGCTCGCGGAGCAGATCCGAAACGCAGGGCGCCGGGGGTACAGCTCGCGCGCCGCGTTAGGTGCCCGGGGGATAGTAGGCCCCGAAGCCCGGGAGGGACTTCGGCGCGTGGCGCCGGAAGAACGTCCGCCAGCCGCCAGCCGCCCCCGCCGTCTCCCCACGCTTCAACTCCCGCACCAACTTCCGGCCCGATTCGAGAACCGCTTGGGGCTTGTGCGCCCCCCCGAGGTTCACGTCGATCCGGCTGGAAATGAGATCCGCAACGCGCGCATGGGTGAAGCCGCCCGCGAGTTTCGACTTCCCGCCCCGCGCGTCCGGTTCCACCTCCAGCGCCGCAACCAGCGCGGCAAAGACTCCCGGCGCGAGAGACGGGGGGCGCCCGCCCCGGCGCCGCGTTGCGGGCGCGTCCTCCGGGGCCGGGGGAATCGGTTCACCTTGGGCACCCTTGATGAAGGCCATCATCGCCCACTCGCGCCGCTCTTCAACCCGCGCCGCCTCCACCCGCCAAGCCTCGGGAAAGACTGCGGAGTCGCCAACGAACCCTTCCCACGCGCCCGCCGCCGTTGCCGCCACCGCCCGGACCTTCGCCGCCAAGTCATCCCGGCCCCCTTCCCCCAGCGCCTCCGCGAGCCGCGCCACCTCGTTCCCGAACTGCCGGAGCAGCGCGTCCGCTTCCACCAGCGGTTCCGCCACCGCCGCCGGGACCGCTTCCGGCGCGAGGATTGGCGCCGCCGATTCGGTCCCGCTTGGGCACGGTCCCGCGTAGGCCAACGCCCGGAACAGCAAGTCAACCGCCATGGAGTTTTCCGCGAGCCATGCGCACCCTTCCCCCGTCTCCGCCAGCGCCGCCTTGAAGTCCTCCCGCAGTTCCCACACGCCGCTTGTTCGCATCATGCACCCCCCGCCGCCTTGCCGTTGTCCGCGTTGCCGTTCGGCGCCTCCGCCGGGGGCGCCACCGGAAGCACGCGCGCCCGCGCCTCCATTGCCGCCAGCATCGCCGCCCCCATTGCCTCCGCCGCGTCGCGCGCCACCGCGTCCGCCGCGTGGGCGTAACGTTGCGTTGTCGCCGGGGTCGAATGCCCCAGCACCTTTCCCACCGCGAACAAGGGCACCCCCGCCGCCACCGCGAAGGAAGCCGCCGCGTGCCGCAGGTCGTGAAGGTGCAGCTCGCGGAGCGTCTCCGCGTCGCCGTCGAGCGCTTCCCCCGTCGCTTGCCGCGCCGCGAACAACTCCGCCGCCCGGGTCCGCACCCGCCGCCATGCCTTTTGAGGGGGAGCCAAGGGCGCCGCCGTGCCCCGCCCGGGAATGATCCAAGGCGAGGCCGGGTTTCTCGATTCGTACAGCCGCCGCAACTCCGCCGCCGCCGTGGCGTTCAACCAAACCACCTTGGCCCCGGTTTTCGACCTCGGGAGCCGGAGCGCGGACCCCGCCCAATCCACAAAGCCCCATTGCGCCTTGAGGATTTCGGAGAGCCGCGCGCCCGTGAAGGCCAAGAGCCGGAACAAGCTCGCCGTCTCCCTCGGGATGCCACGGGAAGCCGCTTCCCTGAGCCCCTTCCCGCCCCGCACCCCCGGAACCGCCTCGCCCGTCCGCTCGACCGCCCGGACCCCCCCGAGCGCTTCCTCCTCGCGGATCGCCTCAAGCAGCGCGCGCAACTGGTCCCCCGACAGGAACACCGTCCGGGGCGTTTCGGGATACATGCGCACCCCCGCCGCCGGATTCTCCCCCTCAAGGGCCCCCCAATCGCGCGCCACATTGAACAGGGCCCGCACCTGGGCAAGAACGCGGTTCGCTTGGACGGGTCGCTCCATCAGGGATTGGTGCAGCTTGTGGACGTGCGAGCGCTTCACCGCCGCCACGTCAAGCGCCCCCAGCGCCGGGCCGATGAACAGCCGCCAGCGCCGCGCCGATTCCAGCTTCATCGAATCCGACCACCGCGGGCCCGCGTCCGCGTAGACCCGTTCCCACAACTCCGCCACCGTCTCCCGGCTCGCCTCCGCCTCGCGCCTCGCCTTGCGCTCGCGCCCCGGGTCCCGCCCCTCGGCAACCGCCAGCTTCGCCGCCATTGCCAGCTTGCGCGCCGCGTCCACCGTCAAGCCGGGGTACTTCCCGAGCGTGAGCCGCCGCACCTCCCCCGCCGCGCCCCGGTGCATCAGCACGAAAGAGCACCCGCGCGCCGAGACCCGCGCGCCGAACCCGGGGAGCGAATCGTCCCACAGTTCAACCCGCTTGCCCGCCGCCGGTCTTGTCGCCTCGATAATCGACTTTGTGAGCTTCGCCACCGAACCCGCGCCCCTTTGTTTCGAGACTCGCGACCCCCTGCCGCGCCCGGCTGGGTTGCGTTTGGGTAACAAACGGCGAAGATCGAGCGCAACCGAGAAAGAACGAGAGAAAACAGAGACCGTTGAAACCTTTAGGCTTCCATTCCTAACCCCAATGTTCTCAGTGTCCCATTTTGCTCCAATGGCTTGATTTGGGAGCAGGGGGTCGTGGGTTCGAGTCCCACCACCCCGACCACTTCCGCCCGCTGTTCGCGGACCCGCGGGGCCGTTCCGATCCGACTCCGAGTCCTCCACATCGTCTCCAAGTACCCGCCCGCGATGGGGGGGTCGGAACTCGCCACGCAGCGCCTGGCGCGCGCCTTGGCGGCGCGCGGGCACGAGGCGCATGTGCTGACGCTCGCGCATCCGGGCCTTCCGGTCGGCGAGCGGGAGGAAGATGGCGTGCGGGTCCACCGGGTGCTGCGCCCGGCGCCGCTGGGGCCGCTGTGGGGGCTTGGCTACATGCGCCAGATCGCGGGTTGGCTGGGCTCGCGCGAGCCGTTCGGCGCGATCCACTGCCGGGGGCTGTACCTGCATTCGATCCCCGCGGCGTCCGCCGGGAAGCGTACGGGCGCGCGGGTGTTCAGCACCATCGCGTCGACGGGGGCGCTGCACGACCTGGAGGGGCTGCTGGGACACCGTCTCGGGCGGATGCTGGCGGCGAGGGCGCTCGCGGCGCCGGCGCAGCTGATCGCGCTCTCCCCCGCCTCGGAGGCGGAGACCTTGGCGATCCTCCGCCGCGAGGCGCTTCCGGCGCCGCCGATCCATGTCGTCCCGAACTTCGTCGAGTGGCCGCGCACGGTAAGGCCCCCGGGGGCGCGGCCGTCGCACCGGCTGCTGTTCCTCGGCCGGTTAGAACCGGTGAAGCGGCCGGACTTGGCGCTGGAGGCGTTGCGTATCGCCCGCGAGACGATCGCGGACCTGGAGCTGCGCGTCGTCGGGGACGGCTCGCTGCGCGAGGGGCTCGAGGCCCGGGTCGCGGAGCTGGGGCTCGGCGCCGCGGTGACGTTCGCCGGGCGCGTGGAGGACCCGCGGGGGGAGCTGGACTCCGCTTCGGCGCTGATCCTGCCGAGCGACACGGAGGGGTTGAGCAACGCGATGCTCGAGGCGATGGCGTGGGGGGTGCCGGTGGTGGCGACGGACGTCGGCGGCGCGCGCGACGCGCTGGGCGAGCCGCGGCTCGAGCCCGAGCTGGGGCTTCCCGCGCCGGCGGAGGCGGGGTACCTGGCGCTGGCCGGGGACGCGCACGGACTGGCGAAGGCGGTGGTGTCGCTGCTGTCGCAGGGGGACAACCGGGCGGGGAAGGGCGCCGCCGCCCGCCGGCGTTGTGAGGCGCTTTACTCCGCGGACGCGGTCCTGGAGAAGCTTCTGGCGTTGTACCGCGGGGCGGTTCCGCTACGCTCGCGAGCATGATGCAACGCCTCCGGGTAGCCCTCCTCGGCAACGCCGCCAACGAGCACACGATGCGCTGGGCCCGGTGGCTCGCCGCGCACCGGCACGAGGTGCTGCTCGTCACGGACCGGGAGTCGACCGATCCGGTTCCGGGGGTGAAGGAAGTGCGGATCGAGCCGGAGGGCTGGCAGCGCGCGAAGCTGTGGCTGCGCCGCGGCGACGTGTTCGCATGGAACGGAATGAAGGGCGAATCCGCGGGGCCGCACCTGCGGGAGTTCGCGCCGGACGTGGTCCACTCGCTCGACGCGGTTGGCTGGGGCGAGGCGCTGTCCGCCGCGCCGCGGGGGTCCGCGCGGGTGCTGATGCCCTGGGGGAGCGATGTGCTCTGGTGGCCGAAGCGCTCGTGGGCGGCGCGACGCATCGTGCGGCGGGCGATGCGGCTCGCGCACGCGGTGACCGGGAACGGTCCCGGGCTCGAGGAGGAGTTGGCGGCCCTCGGGGCGGAGCGCGCGGCGATGTACATGTTCTCGTGGGGAGCAAGCGACGTCTACTTCACCCTGCCCTCCCGGCGGGAGGTGGAAGGGTGGCGCGAGGTGCTCGGCATCGCGCCCGGCACGCGGATCGTGCTGAGCCCGCGGAGCGCGAAGGGGCACCTCGGCGCGGCGCGCATCCTGCGGGGGTGGGCGCACTGGCGCCGGGAGGCGCCGGAGTCCCAGAGCGCGCTCGTCCTGCTGCGGGGCCACGCGACGGACCGCGATTGGTCCTCGGTCCTGGCGATGAAGGACAAGCTGGTCACCGACGATTCGGTGCGCGTGGTGGACCGGCTGCTGGGCTGGCGGGAGCTGCTCCCGCTGTACCACCTGGCGGACGCGGCGGTGATGATGCCGCGGACGGACTTCCGTTCGCTGACCATGCTGGAGTTCATGGCGTGCGGCGTGTTCCCGATCCTCGCGCCGCTGCCGGCGTACCGCGGGCGCGTGGCGGACATGGGGGCCGAGCCGGAGGCGCCGGTGCGCGGCGTGCTGCTGGGGGGCCATTCGCCGCAGGCGCTCGCGGAGGGGCTCTCGCGCTGGGACCGGCTCGCGGACGACGACCTTGCGCCGCTGCTCGAGGGGAACCGGCGCGCGATGCAGGCGGAGGAGCGTTTTTCGGTCAACGCGCCGAAGATCATCGAAGTGTACGACCGGGCGCTGCGGCGCGCGCGCGCGAGGAGCCGCGCATGACCGCCGGCCCGCGCATCGGCGTGCTCGGCGGCAGCTTCGATCCACCACACTTCGGGCACCTCTTCGGAGCGCTGTTCGCCCTCGAGACAGGCGCCGTCGACCGGGTGTTCGCGATTCCCGCGGCGCAGCACGCCTTCGGCAAGCTCTTCGCCGCCGCCTTCGACCACCGGCTCGCGATGGCGCGGCTCCTGTTCCTGCGGCTCCGCGAGGTCGAAGTCTCGCGCCTCGAGGCGGACCGCCCCGGCGTGAGCTACACCATCGACACGCTGCGCGAGCTGCGGCGGGACCACCCGTCCGCCACCTTCCGGCTCCTGCTCGGCAGCGACACGCTGCGCGATCTCCCGAAGTGGCGCGAGTCGCGCGCGGTCGCCGAGGCCGCCCCGCCGCTCGAGCTGCCGCGCATCGAGCCCGGGCGCCCCGTGGAGGACACGTGGGGCGCGCTCCCGGTGCTCTCGAGCACCGCGATCCGCGACCTGCTCCGCGTGGGCGACAGCGTGGCCCTCGCGCGGGTCCTCCCATCTTCCATCATCCAGTACATCGAGCACCATGGACTCTACCGGTAGCCCCGAGTTCACCCTCTACCAGCAGTTCGCCGCGGTGCTCGTGCTCACGACGTGGGCGACGGTGTGGATCCTGTCGATCAACCAGATCGGGGCGCGCGCCGCCGCGGGGAAGGGCGCCGGCCTCGGAGGCGACGCCGCGGGGCGGCGGGTGCTCCGGGCGATGCTGGCCGGGCTGGCGCTTGCGGGGCTCCTCTTCATCCCCGCCGGTTCGGAGCTGGATGCGCGGGAGCTGCGGCTCGAGCTCTTCGAGGGGTTCGGGATCATGGCGGTGTTCGGCCTGACCGCCCTGTTGGCGCTACCGTGCGGAGGGCTGACGGAGACCCGCGCCCCGGCGGCCAAACCGGCCCGAGAATTCGCGATCTACGCCGCGGCGACCATGGCGATTTTCGCGGGAGCCCTCCTCTTCAAGATCGAAGCCACTTCGGAAAGCATCCTCGCGAAGGCGACGCCCGAGCGCCCGCTGCTGCTGGGTTCCGTGGCGATCCTCGGCCTGATGGCGGCGGTGTACGAGGAGGCGATGTACCGCGGGATCCTGTTCGACGCGCTGCGCAAGCTGACGCGCGACGACGGCGCGGCGATCGGCTTCTCCTCGCTGCTGTTCGCCTTCGCGCACGCCGGAATGGCGACGCCGGCCGGGTACAAGGAGCTGCAGATCCTCCTGCTCGGTCTGCTCTTCGGGATCGCCCGCGTGCGCCTCGGGCTCGGCGCTGCGATCGCGCTCCACCTGATCAACAATGGGCTGGCACTGTCCCTGCATTGGCTTGGGCACCACTTCGGATACCTCACCTAGCACAGGAAACCGCCACTTGACCACCTTCCAACAGCACCCGGCCACGCCGAATCCCGCCACGGGAGTGCTGCGCGCGCTGCTTTTGGCGTTGGTCGCGCTGGCGCTCCTGCTGCCCGCCGGCGCCCCGGCCCAGGCGGCGCGGCCGAAGCACCCCGTCACGGCGGAGGCGAAGCTTTCCGCCGAGACCGCCGGGCGCGGCGACACCGTGACGCTCACCGTCACCGCCGTCGTCGATCCGGCCTACCACCTTTACGCCATGAAGCTCTCGGGCGAAGGGCCGGTGGCGACCGAAGTGGTCGAGCGGAGCGTCCCCGAGTGGTTCGCTCCGGCGGGCGACTGGAAGGAACCCACGCCGAAGGTCTCCTTCGACGAGGGATTCCAGACCAACATCGAGAAGCTGTACGGCTCGCCGGTCGTGTTCACGCGCGAGTACCGCATCGGGACCGCGGCCCCGGACGGCGCGCACACGCTGGAGCTGGCGTTCCTGCACCAGGCGTGCACGGAGGTGAACTGCCTGGCCCCGAAGCGCCTGCCGATGACCGTGTCGTTCGCGGTATCCGGCGGCGCGGAGCCGGGATCGGAACTCCCCGAGATCACGTCGACGGAGGCCCCGGCGGCGGGCGGCGCCACCTCGGAGGACGCCGCCGCGCCCGCGATCGTGGTTTCCTCCCCGGCGGACAGGCTCGAGAGCGCGGGGTTCTCCTTGTTCCTCCTGCTCGCGTTCGCTGGCGGGATCGTGTCGCTGGCGACGCCGTGCGTGTTCCCGATGATCCCGATCACGATCAGCTACTTCACCAAGCGCGCGGCGAAGACCCGCAAGGAAACGATCAAGCTGGCGTTCGTGTACGGCGGCACGATCATCGGCGCCTTCTCGCTGTTCGGGTTCGCGCTGGCGGTGGTGTTGCGCCTGCTGGGCGCGGGGGACCAGGCGAGCGGCTTCATCACCAAGATCGCCGCGGACCCCGCGGTGAACCTCGCGCTCGCCGCGGTGTTCATCGCGTTCGCGCTGAGCCTTTTCGGCATGTTCGAGATCGGGCTCCCGGCCGGCATCGGCAACAAGCTGCAGCAGCTAAAGGGCACCCGCTCGGACTACGTGGGCGCGATGCTCATGGCGGCGATCTTCGTCGTGGTCTCGTTCACGTGCACGGCGCCGATCGTCGGGTTCCTGATCGTGGGGGCGGTGCAGGGGGAGTGGTTCCGTCCGTTCTTCGGGCTGATGGCGTACTCCGCCGGCTTCGCGCTGCCGTTCTTCGTGCTGGCGCTGGTGCCGCAGGCGCTCGCCTCGCTGCCCAAGGCGGGGGGCTGGCTCAACTCGACCAAGGTGGTGATGGGCCTGCTGGAGCTCGCCGCGGCGTTCAAGTTCATCAGCAACGCCGACCAGATCTGGCGCTGGGGGATCTTCAACCGCGAGGTCGTGCTGTCGGCCTGGGTGGCGATCTCCGCGGCGATCGCGCTCTACCTGCTGAACAAGATCCGCACGCCGCACGACACGGACGAGCCGACGGTCGGGCCGGTGCGCCTGATCCTCGCGGTCTCCTTCGCGACGCTGGCGCTCGTCATGTCGGTGGGCTTGTACGGCGGCCGCCTGCCGTCGTTCATCGCGAGCTACCTCCCCGTGGACATCGAGGCGGAATCGTCGGCGGCGGGCGGGGGGTCGAGGGTCGCATCCCTGGAGTCCGAGCTCAGCTTCCACAAGACCTGGGAGGCGGGCCTCGCGGAGGCGCAGGCGACGGGCAAGCCCCTCTTCCTCGACTTCACCGGCTACACCTGCACCAACTGCCGGCTCATGGAGCGCAACGTGTTCCCGAAGCCGGAGGTGGAGGCGCTGCTGAGCGACTTCGTCCGCGTGAAGCTCTACACGGACGACGCCGTGGTCGGCGAGGCGCACCAGGAGTTCCAGATCGAGCGCTTCGGCACCGTCGCGCTGCCCACCTACGTCGTGCTGACGCCGCAGGGAGAAACGGTCGCGATCGAGGGCTACCAGCCGAACTCCGCGAAGTTCGCCGAGTTCCTGCGCAAGGGGCTGTGACGCGCTATTCCAGCGGGCGGCGGCCGAGGAAGCCCGCGCCGCCGAGGACCGCGAGCACGCAGAGCCAGGCGAACCAGTCCCCGAAGCGCGCGTAGAGCGTCCGCGCGGGTTCTAGCGGCACGCGCACGCTGACACGCGCGATGGCGGGATCGCGGGGCGGCAGGCGCTCCAGCACGGTGCCCGCGATGTCGATGGATTCGGTGAGCCCGGTGTTCGTGGCGCGTATCATCGGCAGGCGGGTCTCGACCGTGCGCCAACGGGCCGCCAGCGAGTGGATCCGGTCGCCCGGGAAGGGATCGTACCAGGCATCGTTCGTGGCGTTGACGAGGAGCTGGGCGCCGCCGCGCGCCTCGTGGCGGGCGATCCAGGAGACCATGTCCTCGAAGCAGACGCTCGGGCCCAGGACGACCGCCGCCGGGCCCTCCGCATCGACGGCGCGGCGCAGCGGGAGCGCTATCAGCCTCGGAGCGTCCGCGCGGTCGAAGGTGCCGATCCCCACCAGGCCCTCGACGGCGCCGGGAATCATGTCGAGGTAGGGGATCGTTTCGCCGAAGGGGACCAGCTGGGCCTTCTGGTAGTCGGAGTTGCGGCGCGGCTCGGACTCGCCCGGCGTCACGAGCCAGATCGCATTGTAGAATCGCGAGCGGAAGCCGCCGTCGCCGTCCATCGCGTCGTCGGGCACCGTGGTTTCGTTTCCTTCCGCGTCGAGCAGCCGGAGGTCGAGGGCGCCGAGCATGATCGAGGCGTCCAGGTCGCGGGCGCGCTGGATGAACTCGCGCTGCAGGCCCGCGGAGAGCGAGAACTCCGGCGCCGCGACGACCGACTCGGGCAGGGCGACGAGGTCCACCTGCCCGCGCTCGAGCGAGTCGATCTGCTTGAAAAGCGAGAGGAGGTGGCGGTTCTGCAGCTCCGTGCGGGCGGCTTCGTCGGGCGAGCTGTAGCTGTCGAACTTCTCCTTCTGGGCGACGCCCGTTTGGACCAGCGCGACGCGCACGGTGGCGGAGCGCTCGTCGAGGCGGGCGTAGGCGCGTCCGCGCGCGGACCCGCCCCACAGGACGGCGCCGAACAGCACGGCGGCGGTGGCCCCGCCGAGCACCAGGGCGTCGAAGAGGCCGCGCTTCTTGACGGCGCTCGCGGCGAGCGTCATCAGTGCGAGGTTCACGGCGAAGACGATGCCGCCGGCGAGCGGGACGCCGCCGATGCCGGCGACCTGCGCGAAGGCGGGCCACTCGATCAGCGGGTGCGCCAGCATGCCCATCGGCAGGCTGAGGCGGCCGACGCTGCGGAACCATTCGACGGCCACCCAAGCGGCGACGGAGAGCACGAAGGCCGCGGCGGGGGGCAGTTCGCGCCCGAACCACACCGACAGCATCCCCACCAGCCCGATGTGGGCGCCGAGCACCAGGAAGAGCACCGGCAGCGCGGGGCCGACCGCGGCGTGGTAATTCGAGACCATCAGCAGGAAGGAGAAGAGGAGGGCGGAAAGCACCGTCCCGAAGAAGGTAGAGTAGCCGAAGGCGGCGCGGAGTTCGCAGCCGCGCAGGGCCCACAGCCAAGGGACAAGCGCCACGAAGGCCAGCGGCCAGGCGCCGACGGGGGGGAAGGCCAGCCAAAGCAGCGTGGCGGAGGCGGCGCAGAGGCCGAGCCGCGGGGCCGCCGCGCGCAGCCTGGCGGCGGCGTCCGGCGCGGCGGGTTGGGACTTGGGGGCGGGAGGAGGCGTGCTCATGGGGGAATCCGCCCCGCTCCGGCCCCACGGGATCAAGCGCGATCGGGCGCAATCGCCTTGCGCTTGTGCCGACGGCGGCGCAGGCATCGCCGCATAGGAGCCACCTTCCATGCGCCAATCGCTGCGGATCCTGCTCAACGGTGTCGTCGACTACGCGGGGCTCTTCCCCCCGGCGAAGCTGGAGCTGGAGCCCGCGCTGCGCGCCTACGCGGCGCACCGGCGCACGGCGGAGGCCTGGATGCTCGGCCACTTCGTGCTTCCGGCGGCGCGGCTGCCGGAGGTCACGCCGCACTACCGCGAGCTCTTCTCGGCGGTCGGCTCGCTGCCCCTGGTGCTGATCGCCCCGGGCGGGGCGGAGCGCGGCGAGTGGCTCGACGCCTTCCGCCGCGACCTGCAGATGGTCGCTTCGCTGCGCGCCGCGCCGGGGCACCACTTCACCGCGAACGCGTTCGAGGCGCGCCTCCCCGCCGACGTGCTCGCGCAGGGCGAGGCGGGAGCGGTCCGCGAGCTCCTCGACGAAGCGAAGGCGGTCGCCGACGACTCCGGGATGGCTCCCTTCCAGATGGCGGTCGAGGCGACCGTGCCGGAGGGTTTCGCGGACGTCGCGACGGCCGCCATCGCGGGCCTGGCGGAGCACCGCGCCGGCGGCGACTGGGCCACCTGGCAGCCCCCCTCGTTCAAGCTGCGCTGCGGGGGCGCCGACGCCGCCGCGTTCCCTCCCGCGGACCAGGTCGCCCTCGCGCTCGACGCGTGCGCGGCGGACGCGGTTCCGATCAAGTTCACCGCCGGGCTGCACCATCCCCTGCGCCGCTGGGACGAGCCGCTCGGCGCCTGGATGCACGGCTTCCTGAACGTGCTCGTGGCGGCGTGCCTCGCGCACGGGGCCCGCGCCAGCCGCCGCACCCTGGTGGACGCGCTGCTGCGCGAGGAGCACCCGGCCTTCGAGTTCCGCGACGACCAGCTCCGGGTCGGCGAGACGGTCGTTTCCGCGGACGGGCTGGCGGTGCTCCGCGGCGAGCGCATCCTCGGGTTCGGAAGCTGCAGCTTCGACGAGCCGCGCGGGGAGCTGCGGGGGCTGGGGCTGCTGTAGCGCGCCGCGCTTGACTCCGCCCGCGGCGTTCAATATATTGAACGCATCGCACCCAACGGCGGACGCAACCATGCGCTGTCTCAAGAAGGAAGCACCCCGCGAGGGCCTCACCCTGACCACCGCGCGCAAGCCGCGCGCGAAGGCGGGCGAGGTGCTCATCCGCGTGACGCACGCGGGCATCTGCGGCACCGACATCCACATCTACAACTGGGACCGCTGGAGCCAGTCGCGCCTGCGCCCGCCGCTGATCACGGGGCACGAGTTCGTCGGCCTCATCGAGGAGCTCGGCGAGGGCGTCGAGGGACTCCAGAAGGGCCAGCGCGTCAGCGCCGAGGGGCACATCACCTGCGGGCGCTGCGAGTACTGCCGCACCGGCAACGGCCACATCTGCGCGAACGTCAAGATCATCGGCATCGACCGCGACGGCGCCTTCGCGGAGTGGCTCGCGATGCCCGCCGGGAACGTCTGGCCCGTGGACGACCGGATCCCCGACGAGCAGGCGGCGATCTTCGACCCGCTCGGGAACGCGATGCACACCGTGGCGAGCGCCAACATGTCGGGGGCGAACGTGCTGATCGTGGGAGCCGGCGCGATCGGCCTGTTCGCGATCCCGATCGCGCGGAGCTTCGGCGCCCGCGCGATCCTCGTCGCGGAGCCGAACGCCTACCGGCGGGAGCTGGCCGCGGCGGCGGGCGCGGACCTCGTGGTGGACCCCCGCAAGGAGCCGATCTGCGACGCGGTGCGGCGCGAGTTCGACGCGCACGGCGTGGATGTGGTGCTCGAGATGAGCGGCCACCCGGAAGGGTTCCGCCAGGGGCTCGCGAGCCTGCGTGGCGGCGGAACCGCCGTGCTGCTAGGCATCCCGTCGGAGCCGCTCGCGATCGACTGGGCCGCCGACGTGATCTTCAAGGCGATCACCATCGTCGGCGTGAACGGGCGCCGCATGTTCGACACCTGGTACCAGACCTCGCGCTTCCTCGTCTCGAACGGCTCGAAGATCGCGCCGCTGATCACGCACCGCATGGACATGGCGCGCTACGAGGAGGCCTTCACGCTCCTGCGCGCCGGCAACGCCGGCAAGATCGTCCTCGACATCGCCTGAAATCCAAGGAGCCCCCCCGATGCCCACCGCCACGGAACTGGCCAACGCCGAGCTGGACGCCATGCGCGCCGCCGGCACCCTGAAGCACTTCATGCACCTCGATTCGCCGCAGGACCGCATGGTCCGCACGGCGGACGGCGGCGAGCTGCTGGTGATGAGCTCGAACAACTACCTCGGCCTCGCGAACGAACCGAGCGTGGTGGAGGCGGGCGTCGCCGGCCTCGAGCGCTACGGCGCCGGCACCGGGAGCGTGCGCTTCATCTGCGGCACCTTCAGCATCCACGACGAGCTCGAACGGGAGCTCGCCGCTTTCCTCGGCTTCGAGCGCGCGCTCACCTACGTCTCCTGCTGGAACGCCAACGAGGGCCTGATCCCGACGCTCGCGCAGCGGGAGGACGCGATCATCAGCGACGCGCTGAACCACGCGTCGATCATCGACGCGGTGCGGCTCTCGAAGGCCACCCGCGAGGTGTACCCGCACGGCGACATGGCGGCGCTCGAGGCCGCGCTGCGGCGCCACCAGGACAAGCGCGCCCGGTTCGTGCTGACCGACGGCGTCTTCTCCATGGAGGGGACGGTCGCGAAGCTGCCGGAGATCGTCGACCTTTGCGGGCGCTACGACGCGATCCTCTTCGTGGACGACTCGCACGGCATCGGCGTCGCCGGCCACGGCGGCCGCGGGGTGGGCGAGCACTTCGGCGTGATGGACCGGATCGACCTGTTGACGGGGACCCTCGGGAAGGCGCTCGGCGGCGCGGCGGGCGGCTTCGTCTGCGCGTCGCAGGCGGTGGTCGACCTGCTCGAGCAGAAGTCGCGCCCCCAGCTCTTCTCGAACTCGCTGCCGCTCACGGTCGCGGCGAGCGCGCTCCAGGCGCTCCGCCTCGTCCGCGACGAACCCCAACGCGTCGCCCGCCTGCGCTCGCTGTCGGCCTACGCCCGGGCGAAGTTCCGCGAGGCGGGCTTCCCCGTCGAGGACTCCCCCACCGCGATCATCCCGGTGATTCTCGGCGAGACCTCGAAGGCGATCGCCGCCAGCAGGCGGCTGCTCGCGCACGGCATCTTCGTCACCGGCTTCGGCTACCCGGTGGTGCCGGAAGGCACCGCGCGGCTGCGCATCCAGGTCAGCGCCGCCCACCGCGAGGAGGACTTCGACCGCTTGGTGGCCGCGCTGAAGGCGGTGCTATAGTCGGTGCCTTCGCCGCGCCGCGGGCTTGCCCGGCGGCGCGGCGAGTCGTCCCTTTGGCGCATGTTCCGCCGCTACGACGAACTGCTCGACGCCCTGCCGACGCATCCGTCGGAGGGGTCGTTCTTTCCCGCGTGGCTGCGGCGCATCGATCCGTTCCTCGAGCGGGCCGACGGGATCGCGCTGCTGTGGGCGTTCCGGGTGCGGCGGATCTCGTGGGCGCGGAAGCACCGGGTGCTGCGCCATCTGTACCTCCCCGGAAACGTGCTCTTCTACAGCGTGCTGGCGACTTGGGCGGCGAATGTGGGCGTGGAGGTGCACCACGCCATGGGTGTTTGGATCGGTTGGTTCATCCTGCTGACGTTCGCGGCCTCGCGGGGGCGGCCGAAGCTGGCGCTGCCACTGGCCGCGGCTTACGCGCAGGCGCCGGGAGTCTCGACGCCCGAGGTCGCGATGGACCTGCATCTGCTCGGCGCCAAGGGCTCGAACCTGCTCGAAGCCGCGTACTTCGAGGGCCGCGAAGTGTGGCGCATGCCCCAGCAGCACCTGATCTACGTGTTGCAGCCGCTGCTGGCGGTGGGCGCCGGGGCGGTGCGGCTCGGCGGGTTTCCGACCGGCTGGTGGATCTTCTCGGGTGGGATCCTGCTGCTGGCGATGGTGGCGCGGCTGGCGCAGCTCGACGGGCGGATCGGCCGGGCGCACTTCCGATGGCGGGTTCTGGGTGCCTGCCGCCGAGCCTGGCGGGGGGCTGTCGCATCCTCCAGTGGACGGGCCCCGGTCGCGCGGATCGGTAACTTGCTGCTGCTGCTCGCAGGCGCGGTCGTGGGTGCAGTCCTTCTCGTCGTGACAGGCACCGTGACCGCGGGACTCCTCAGCGGCTTCGACGTGGTCGGCGAGTCGAACCCCGAGGAGCTGGTGCTGGCGACGATCGGGATCGACGGCGGCGTGCTCGCGGTGCTCTTGCTGCTCGCGGCGTTGCTCGTGGCCCGCCGGGAGCGGGGCGAGGCCTTCCTCGCCGCCCTCGAAGAGGCGGACGCGGACTACGAGCATTACGTGCGCGCGGTGCACTTCCGCGATCCCGACGCATGATTCCGCTCCCCCGCCGCCGGGGCCGGCGGTCACATCCTGCCATCCGACGGAGACTCCCGCCCATGCCCCCCGAACTCCACGCGCTTCGCCAAGCGGTCGCCGCCCTCGAACCGGTGCAGGCGGCGTTCGACGCGTACCAGCGCGCCGCCTTCCCGGAGCGGTCGCCGCAGTTCTTCGCCCTCGAGCTCGCGGGCGAGGCGGGCGAGGTGGCCAACAACGAGAAGAAGGTGTGGAAGGGGAAGGCGGTGCCCCGGGAGCACCTCGAGGACGAGGCGGCGGACGTGCTGATCGCGCTCATGAACTACGCCAACTCGAACCGGATCGACCTGGCGGGGGCGGTTTCGGCGAAGCTGGCGGAGATCGAACGCCGGCGCCACATTTAGCGTGTGGCCGCGCTTGCGTCTGTTGCCGGGCTGGCGAAGATCGCAATCTTCAACCGCGAGAGGACCCGCCCCCCGTCCATGATGGCCCCCGAAGACATCCTGCGCCACCGCCGACTGGCCCGCGAGGCGGTGCTCTACGCATGGGGCTGCATCGCGGAGCTCCGCTTCTCCTCCCTCGAGATCATCGACAAGCCGGACGGGCCCCAGACGCCCGCGGACCTGATCGCGGACCACGCGATCATGCAGTGGCTGGGCGCGCACGCCGGGAAGCAGCGCTACGCGTTCCTCACGGAGGAGACGGAGGACTCGGACGCGCGCTTCCACAAGGAGATGGTCTGGATCATCGATCCGATCGACGGCACGCGCGAGTTCATCGAGGGGCGGGACGACTTCGCGATGCACGTGGCGCTCGCGGAGCGCCTCCCGGAAGGCGCGCGGCTGCTCGCCTCGGCCGTCTACGCGCCGGTGCTGGGGCGCCTCTACACGGCGTCGCTCGGCGGCGGCGCGACGCTCGAGGTCGAAGCGCGCGGCGCGGAGGACCCCTACTGGTGGGAGGGCCTCAGCTCGGAGCACCGCACGCCGGACCGCGCCGCGTTCCTGCCGCCGAAGCCGCTCGGCGTCTCGGGCAACGCTCCGCTGTCGGACTGCGTCGCGGTCGTTTCGCGGAACCACCGGACCAAGCGCCTGCGCGCGCTGCTGGAGCGCGTCGACTTCCGGAACGTCCTCGAGCGCGGCTCGCTCGGCGTGAAGGTGTGCCTGGTGGCGGAGGGAGCGGCGGACCTGTACGTGAACACGGAACGGGGCCGCGGCAAGGAGTGGGACCTCGCGGCCCCGCAGCTCGTGCTGACGGAGGCCGGGGGCCGAGTGACGGACCTGGACGGCGGCGAGCCGCGCTACAACCAGCGCGACGTCGCGCTGCCGGCGGGCATCGTCGCCAGCAACGGCCTTTGCCACGAGGCCTTCATGAGCGCCGCCGCCGGTGTGCCGGGTCTGTACTCCGCGGGCGACGCGGACGCCGTCCCCTCCTGACAGGCTCGCGCGCGGACCTATGTGCACCGTGACGCTCGAGTGCGAGCCGGCAGCCTTCACCATCACCATGAACCGGGACGAGGCCCGCAACCGCGAGCCCGAGCACCCGCCGGAGTGGCACCGTTCGTCCTCCGGCGTCGCCTGGGTGGCCCCGTCCGACGGGCGCACCGGAGGCACCTGGATCGGGGTCAACGAGCACGGCGCGGCGCTTTGCCTGCTGAACGGCTACCGCGTGGCCGACGCGCAGGCGGGGCACATGAGCCGCGGCGCGATCATCCCGGACCTGCTGTCGCTCGGTCCCGCGGAGGAAATCATGAAGGACCTCCGCGAGCGCTACGATCCCCGACCGTACGCCTCGTTCCGCCTCGTGGTGGCGGCGGGGCGCAGCGTGCACGAGTTCGAATGGGACGGCGTCGGCGCCTGGGGCGGCACGGAGCACAGCGGCCACTGGGTGCTCCTGTCCTCGTCGTCGGTGGAGCCGGAGGCGACGCTCGCCTACCGGCGGAGGCTCTTCGTCGAGTGGCTCGAGAACGGCTGCGTGCGCGAGGGGACGCTCCCCGCCTTCCACCGGATGTCGAGCGCGGGCCATGAATCGGAGTCGCCGCTGATGAGCCGTCCGAAGAGCGCCACGCGGAGCATCACGCAGGCGCGCGTGGACTTCACCGGCGGCGAGGCGCGCATGTGCTACTGGCCGCGCCCGCACGACCCGGCGCGGCACGAGCCGCGGCGATTGGCGCTCCCGCTGCTGGGGCGCGGCCGCGCATGAGCGACCGCGTCGCGCAGCTCTCGGAACTCCTCGGCGGATTGAGCGGCGACCCGCTGCTGCAGGCGGCGCTTGTCGCGCTGGGCACCTTCGTCCTGGAGGATCCCGTGACGATCGCGAGCGGCCTGCTGGTGGCGGCGGAGGCGATGCCGTTCTGGGCGGCGATGGCGGGGCTGACGGCGGGAATCGCGATCGGCGACTTCGGCCTCTATCTGATTGGCCGATTCGCGGGGCCGAAGGCGGTCAAGCGCGGGTGGGTGTCGCAGCGGCGGCTCGACATGGCGGGCGTCTGGCTGCGGAAGAACCTGCTGTGGACGATTTTCGCGGCGCGGTTCCTACCGGGGAGCAGGCTGCCGACCTTCGTGGGGGCCGGGGTGCTGCGGGCGCCCGTGCTCGGCTTCGTCGGCGTCGCGGTGGCGGCCTCGGCGCTCTGGTCCTTCGCGCTCCTGACGGCGACCGTGGCGCTCGGGAGCGCAGTGCTGCCGCTGCTGGGCGACTTGAAGTGGGCGGGGGCGGCGGTGCTCTTCGCGGCGCTGCTCTTCTTCATGTACCGCACCATGCGGAAGTTGAGCCGGGACATCGACATGGAGGACGACCCGGAGGCGCCCGCGGTGTCCGCCTTCGAGTTCTGGCCCGGCTGGGTGTTCTACCTGCCGGTTGCGGTCTACTGCGTCTACCTGTCGGCGCGGTTCCGCGGTTCGATGCTGCCGGCGCTGGCGAATCCGTCGATCTACGGCGGCGGCATCGTCCGGGAATCGAAGGCGGAAATCCTTTCGCTGATCCCGGATGAGCACGCCGCCCACGTCGCCCGGCTGGTTGTGCTGTCCCGGCGCCCGGGGGAATCGGCGCCCGCCTTCTCGGAGCGCATCCTCGCCGAGTCGGGCGCCGCGGGGATCGCGCTTCCGTTCGTCCTGAAGCCGGACCAGGGGCAGCGCGGCGCCGGCGTGCGGCTGGTGCGCACGCGCGAGGCGGTGCTCGAATACGCGGAGAGCTTCGCCGCCGAGGTGCCGCTCGTCGCGCAGGAGCTCGCAGACCTGCCGCGCGAGGCCGGCGTGTTCTGGGTGCGCCGCCCCGGCGAAGCGCGCGGGCGCATCATCTCCCTCACGCTCAAGTACTTCCCGGAAGTCGTCGGCGACGGGAAGCGGACGCTGCGCGAGTTGATCCTCGCGGACCGGCGCGCGCGCCACGTGGCCGACACCTACTTCGCGCGGCACCAAGCGCGGCTGGAGGAGGTGATGCCGGAGGGCGAGGCGTTCCGGCTGGTCTTCGCCGGCAACCATGCGCAAGGGGCCATCTTCCGCGATGGCCTCGCGGAGTTCCCCGCCGCCGCTGCGGAGCAGGTCGAGCGCATCGCGTCGACGATCCCGGGGTTCCACTTCGGACGCTTCGACATCCGGTTCCGCGACTTCGAGTCGTTCGGCGAAGGGCGGGATTTCAAAATCGTCGAGTTGAACGGCGCGAGCGCGGAATCGACGCACATCTGGGACGCGCGCATGGGGCTCTTCGACGCCTACCGCGATCTCTTCCGGCAGTTCCGGCTGCTGTTCGAGATCGGCGCGGCGAACCGCGCGCTCGGGCACAAGGGCCTCGGCGCGCTCGCGGTGCTGCGCGACTGGCTCGACTACCGCAAGCAGCAGCGTGGCTACCCGGGGACCACATGAGCGCCGCCGAGGGCGCGGGGACGCTGCGCGCCACGCGCAGCGAGGCTGCCCGCCGGGCCGTGTTCGCCATTTACGGCGTCGCGGCTGTCGTCTTGGCCACGGCTTACCTGTTCGCGCGCGACCGCTTCTGGTGGATCGAACCGCTCACGGTCTGGCCCGCGTTCTTCTGGTTTGTTCCGCTGCTGCCGCTCGCCGTGGCGGGGACCGACCGGCGGAACCGCCGCCGCGTCGCCGTGGCGGCCTGGCTAGCCGTCCTGTTGCTGGTCGCGGGCGAGGAATGGCGCTCCCTCCTGCGGCCGCGGCGCGAAGTGGAGGGCATCCGGATCGCGACCTGGAACCTCGGCGGAAGCGACGGGGATCCCGCCGCGCGGGAGGCGGCGATCCGCGCCGCCCGCCCCGACCTCCTAGCGATCCAAGAGGCGCCCGCGGACTTGGACGCGCTTGCCGCATGGGGTGCCCTCCCCCACCGCGCGGAACTTGGCGAACTGGCCATTCTGTCGCGCTATCCGATCCTCGACGAGTCCTCGCATCCGCTCGGGCGCTGGGCCCCCGCGCAGCGAGTCCGCGTCGACGCCCCCGGCGCGGGTCCGCTTGTGGTGTGGAACGGGCGCTACGAGCTGCCCGCGCTCCGGCTCGACCTTTGGCGGCCGGATGCCTGGCGGGCTTGGCGCGAGGCATGGCGGGCGCGGCGGGACGCCTTCGAGGAGTTGGCCGGGCTGGCGGCGCGGGACGCGGCGGCGGGCCCGGTGGCCGTCGCGGGTGATTTCAACACGCCGGCGCGATCCGCACTCCTGGCTCCGCTCCGGGCGGCGGGGCTTCGCGACGCGTGGCGCCGATCCGGGAGCGGCTGGGGGCGGACGATCACGGCGGAGTTCCCATCGGCGCGGATCGACGCGGTCTGGGTGGGTGGCGGCCACGCGGCGGCCGCCTCGTGGGCGTTCGGCGACGCGCGCTGCTCGGACCACTTGGGCGTGGTGGCGGTGCTGGCCCCTGCGCAGTGACCGCCCCGCCCGGCAGCTTGCGCGTTTGACACCCTTCGAGGGGGGTCGCAAACTGGACTTGTTGCGGTGGCGGGATCGGTTTGCCCCTCTCCGCATGGCGGTCGACGATCCGGGAACCGAACTTGCAACACCGCGTCCTTAGGAGCGGCTGCGAGCGCGGCCCGCGACCAGAAACCGCCTGTCCGCGCTTCCGCAGCCGACGAGAGGAGTCCCCACAATGGGTCTGAACGACACGCCCTTCACACCTGGATGGAAGGAAGTCATGCGCCAGTCGCGCAACGAGGCAGGGCGCCTCGGGCACGACTACATCGGCCCCGAGCACTTCCTCCTCGGCATCATCCGCAAGGGCGAGGGGCTCGCGGTCCAGACGCTCCTCAACCTGGACATCGACCTGGACGACCTGAAGATCGAGCTCGAGCGGATGCTAGAGGTCGGCAAGGGCCCCACGGTCGGCATCTTTCCGCAGAATGTCGAGGCGAAGCGCGTCATCGAAGCGGCGCGCAACATCGCCAAGCAGTTGCGGCACAATTGGATCGGCACCGAGCACCTGCTCCTCGCCCTCATCAGCGAGGAGGGCACGATCGCGTGCCGCTGCCTCAAGTCCTTCGGCCTCGACTACAACCGCGTGAAGAAGGAAGTGCTCAACCTGATCGAGGGCAACTCGGGCGGGGCGAAGTCAAGCGCGTCGGCGGCGGCGGGACAGGGCGCGGCGAAGGGGGAGGCGGGCGAAAAGTCGAAGACCCCCGCGCTCGACACCTTCGGACGCGACCTGACGGCGCTCGCCCGCGAGGCGAAGCTGGACCCGGTGATCGGCCGCGAGGACGAGATCGAGCGCATCCTGCAGACGCTCTGCCGCCGCACGAAGAACAACCCGATCCTGCTCGGCGAGCCCGGCGTCGGCAAGACCGCCATCGTCGAGGGACTCGCGCAGCGCATCGTCAGCGAAGACATCCCCGACCTGCTGGTCGGCAAGCGGCTGCTGTCGCTGGACCTCGCCGCGATCGTGGCCGGCACGAAGTACCGCGGCCAGTTCGAGGAGCGGCTGAAGGCGATCATGCAGGAGATCCGCCGCTCGAAGGATGTCATCATCTTCATCGACGAGCTGCACACGCTGGTGGGCGCCGGCGCGGCGGAAGGCGCCATCGACGCCTCGAACATGCTCAAGCCCGCCCTTTCCCGCGGCGAGATCCAGTGCATCGGCGCCACCACCCGCGAGGAGTACCGCAAGTACATCGAGAAGGACGGCGCACTCGAGCGCCGCTTCCAGACCATCGTCATCAACCCGCCCTCGGTCCCGCAGGCGACGCAGATCCTCAAGGGCCTGCGCCCGCGCTACGAGCAGCACCACAACGTCATCATCAGCGACGACGCGATCGAGCAGGCCGTGAAGCTCTCGGAGCGCTACGTCACGAACCGCTTCCTGCCGGACAATGCGATCGACATCATCGACGAGGCCGGCTCCCGCGCGCGCCTCGCCATGAATGTGAAGCCGCAGGACCTGAAGGACGTCGAGAAGGAGATGGCGGACCTCGAGGAGAAGCTCCGCGAGCTCAAGCACGCCCAGAAGTTCGAGGAGTGCCAGCAAGTGAAGGAGCAGCGCGACAAGCTCGGCGAGCGCCGCGAGGAGCTCACCAAGGAGTGGCACACGCGCAAGAGCGGCACCGAGACGCCCTACGCCCTCAGCGCCCAGGACATCGCGCACATCGTCTCGAAGTGGACCGGAATCCCCGCCGCCGCCATCGCGGAGGAGGAGACCCGCAAGCTGCTCCGCATGGAGGACCACCTGGCGGAGCGCGTCGTGTCGCAGCGCGAAGCGATCGGCGCCATCGCCAAGGCGATCCGCCGCGCCCGCTCCGGCCTGAAGGACCCGAACCGCCCCACCGGCAGCTTCATCTTCCTCGGCCCCACCGGCGTGGGTAAGACGGAGCTGGCGAAGGCGCTGGCCGAGTTCCTCTTCGGCAACCAGGACGCCCTGATCCGCATCGACATGTCGGAATACATGGAGAAGTACTCCGTGAGCCGCCTCCTCGGCGCGCCTCCGGGCTACGTTGGCTACGAGGAGGGCGGTCAGCTCACCGAAAAGGTGCGCCAGCGCCCCTACTCCGTGGTGCTCCTCGACGAAATCGAGAAGGCCCACCCGGACGTCTTCAGCCTGCTGCTCCAAGTGCTCGACGACGGCCGCCTCACCGACTCCTTCGGCCACGTGGTGGACTTCCGCCACGCGGTGATCATCCTCACCTCGAACGTCGGCACGAAGCGCATGAAGAGCGCCGCGCTCGGCTTCCAGTCGAGCGAGGAGGAGATCGACTACAAGACGATGCGCGACCGCGTGATGGTCGAGGTGAAGAAGGTCTTCAACCCCGAGTTCATCAACCGCCTCGACGAACTGATCGTCTTCCGTCCGCTGACGAAGGAAGACATCATGTCGATCGCCTCGATCCAGATGCGCTCGCTCAACAACCGCTTGGCGGAGCGCGAGATCAAACTGGTGATGTCCGAGGAAGTGAAGGGATACCTGGTCGAGAAGGGCTACGAGGCCGAGTACGGCGCGCGCCCGCTCCGCCGCGTGATCCAGCGCAGCCTCGAGGATCCCCTGTCGCTCAAGATCATCGCGGGCGAGCTGCCCGACAACAGCACCGTCACCGCCTCGATGAAGGACGGCGAGATCGTTTTCGTCATCGAGGAGCACAAGGCCGACCCGCCGGCGGAATCGCCCGCGGAGATGGCGAACGCGAACTAGGCGGCAACGCCTGCAACCACGCAGTGCGAAGGGGCGGGCGCCGCGGGCGCCCGCCCCTTCGCGCATTCGGCGGAGTGCTCTTCCGTTCCCATTGACCGGCGAAAAGCAACCGACGGGTATACTATCTTGGACGCGTTCACTCCAAGAAAGGCATCCCCTCCCATGCCGCTGAAAGTCCCCCTGACCGCTGCCGCGGCGCTGGCGGTCGTCGCCCACGCCGCCGCGCAGCAGACCGCCCCCGCTGAGGTCCCATTTCCCGAGAACCCCGCCCCGAAACGGTCCGCGCCGGCGCTTCCCCCCGCGCTTCCCGAGGCGACCCGCTTCGAGGTCGGCTTCCCCGAGTCCTCGACGGAGGCGCGCCCGCGCCGACGGGCGTCGGCGGTTGCCGAGGACGGCTCGATGGTCGCCGCCCGCAACCGCGCGCAGGAGGAGCTGTTCCGCCTGCCTCCGGAGGAGGAAGCGCACGGCATGTGGCGCTGGAAGGTCGATTCGCTGGCGGACATCGCGGCGAGGATGCCCACGCCGGAGGTGCTGCCGCGCTTGTCTGACGAGGCGAAGGGCGCCTCGCGCTCGGGACAGATCTTCGGCAGCCGCTGGATCGAGCTGGGCCCCCGCGCGCTGACGAACGCGCAGCCGACCTGCTGCTTCTTCGAGCCGCGCATCACCGTGTCGGGACGCGCGATCAGCATGGCGTTCGACCCGTCGGACCCGACTTGGAACACGTTCTACATCGGCGGCGCGCAGGGCGGCGTGTGGAAGACGACGGACGGCGGCGCGAGCTGGACACCGCTGACCGACTCGATGCCGAACCTGACGACGGGCTCCCTGGTGGTGAATCCCGGGGCGACGAACGAAGTGTGGATCGGCACGGGCGAGTACACGCAATCGGGCAGCTCGTTCTCCGGCTCCGGCTTCATGTACTCGAACGATTCGGGCGCAACGTGGACGCACCGCCCGGCGGGGTCGCTCTCCGGCAGCTACATTTCGCGTGTCGCCCTCGACCGTGCGACGCAGACCGGGCCGACCCGGCGCATGTTCGCGGCATCCGCGTCGGGGCTGTACGAAACGACCGACGGCTTCGCGTCGGCGCCGACGCTCAAGGTGGGCGGCGGCTTCACGGAAGTGTTCCAGGACCTGTCGAACAACAGCATCTGGTGGGCTGCCGGGACGAACGGCCTCTACAAGTCCACCGACAACGGCGCGACGTTTGTGCAGGAAACGACCACCGGTTTCCCCACCCTCGTCTCGCAGGGACGCGCCTATGTGGTGCAGGCCCCCTCCGCGCCCGCCACGATGTACGCCTGCATCGCGACATCCTCCAGCCAGATGGACATCTTCAAGACGACCGACTCCGGCGCGTCGTGGACGCAGACTGACCTCGGCGGGACGGCGCTTTACGGGTCGCAGTACTGGTACGACATCTACATCGCCGTGAACCCGGTGGACGCCAACGAGGTGTACGTCGGCGGCGTCCGCGTGTTCCGGTCGACGGACGGCGGCGCGACGTTCGCGAACGTCGCCACGCAGCGGAACATCCACGACGACCACCACTTCGGCATCTTCGCGCCGGACGGCTCGCGCTACTACGCCTTGAACGACGGTGGCGTGTTCACGACCACGGACGGCGGGACGAGCTGGACGCCGCTCAACGCCGGCCTCGGTCTGCTGCAGGTGAATCCGCACTCCATCGGCCTCCACCCGGAGGAGTTCCAATTCATCGTCGGCACCCAGGACAACGGTACGGACCGCTACGTCGGTTCGGACGAGTGGCACCACGTGGCGAGCGGCGACGGCGGCTTCTCCATGTGGGATCCACAGGACCCGTCGTATGTTTACCGCGGCTATGTGCGCGCGGCGTTCGACCGCAGCACGGAGGAGGGCTGGTCGAACTCCTACTACGGGTTCGATCCGCCGGACGACGGCACCTATCCGTTCTACCCCGCCGCCTCGATCAGCGCGGCGGACCCGAACCGCGTCGCGATCGGTTCGCGTCGCGTTTACGTCGCGCTCGACGCGCGCACGAACATGACGTGGCAGGAGAAGTCGACGCAGTTGCAGAACTCGTCGATCCTCGCGCTCAAGTTCGCCCCCTCCGACCCGGAGGTGATGTATGTCGGCTACGGCAACGGACGGATCTACCGGACGGGGAACATCAGCGCGGCGACGCCGACGTGGACGCTGATCTACACACACCCCTCCGGCACCGGTTGCCGCGACTTCGCGATCGATCCCACAAACCCCAACCGGCTGGTGGCGGTTTTCTACACGTTCGGCTCCACCCGCGTGGTGGAGATCACCAACGCCAACACAACGCCGGTGGCCGTGAACCGAACATCGAACCTGCCCTCGACGGCGCCGCGCGCGGTCGAGATCGACTTCGACAACCCGTCGGTGTGGTACATCGGCGGACTCTTCGGCGTCTTCCGCACGGCGGACGGCGGCGCGTCCTGGACGAACTTCGCGACGGGGCTTCCGAACTCGGTGGTGATGGACCTCGAGTTGGACAACTCGCGGTCGATCCTCCTCGCGGGCACGCATGGGCGCGGCACGTGGATGGTCTCGACGCCGCGGCTCGAGGCGCTCGATCCCGTCGTTTCCGATAGCGGCCCCGGCGGCAACAACAACGGCGACGTGGACCGGAACGAGACCTTTGAACTGACGGTCCCGCTCCAGAACACGGGCTGGGAGTCCGCCACCAGTGTCACCGCAACGCTCGCGTCGATGACGGCGGGCGTGACCGTCACAGGGAGCGCGTCCGCATATCCAGTGCTCGTCGATGGCGGAGCTGCGCAGAACAACTCGGCACCGTTCACCGTTACGACGGACAACTCGCTGACGCCGGGGCAGGTGCTCGAATTCGAGCTCACGGTCACGTCGAACGGCGGAGACTTCCTGCGGACGCTGCCGTTCACCCTGCGCGGCGGCACGCTCGCCTCGGAAGTCGCCGCGTCGGAAGACTTCGAGTCGGGCTTCGGCGGCTTCACCGCCAGCGATATCGCGGGCCTTCAGTCGTGGGTGCTCAGCAACGCGAAGCCGGCCTCCGGCTCGCAAAGCGCCCGCATCGCCGAGGAACCGAACGGTGGCGATTACAACGAGGACTACCTCCGCGGCCCCTCGCATGCGATTCCCGCGGGGGCGAACAGCATCCAGGTCGCCTTCGACCACACCTACGCCTTCCTGAACGGTGTGTACGACGCGGGCGGAAACCTCGCCGGCGGCCGGATCGAGCTGATCCGGGACGGCGCGGCCTACGACCTCATGGACCCCGGCGCCGGTGTGCTCTCGATTTCAGACCCGCCTGAGGGAACGGTCACCGCGACGTTCTTCCCGTGGGGGACGCTGCCCGCCTACGTGAACGGTGCGACAGGGCTCCCGTACACGCGCAACACAATCGAACTCGATCCCGCGGTCTGGGCCGGAACGACCTTCGAGATCGAGTTCAAGTTCGGCTTCATCGGCTACTCGAACTGGATTCCGAGCCAGCCGTCGGGCTGGTTCGTCGACAACTACTCGTTCGCGGCGCGGACGTACTCGATCATGGATGCCAAGGTGGACGGCTGGCAGATGTTCTAAGCATCCCCGCCCGAAACAGAAACCGCCCCCGGAGCGCGAAGCTCCGGGGGCGGTTCTTTATCTTCTGCTGTGGAGCCTCTCAAACCTCGACGGCGCGCATCGCCGCGACGGCGGCGCCGAGTTCCGCGAGCCGCTCCTCCGGCAGCTTTTCGGTGAGGCCGAGATCGTCGTAGGTGGCGAGGAGCGACTCCGCCTCGATGCCCGCGTAGAGCACGTTGGGGTCGACGATCCGGCGGCCCATGATCTCCTCGAGCAACCCCTGCGAGTAGGTGGGCCGGGCGGCGGCGGTGGACTCGGTGCCGTACTGGCCGAGGTTGCTGGCGAAGATGCCGGCCGCGCTGAAGGGCAGGAAGTCCTCGTAGCGCACGCCCTCCGCGCGCACGTAGCCCTCGCGGGCGAGCGCGCGGATGCCGGTCGCGGAGATCGTCCCCGCGGCGGCGCGCCCCTTGGCGGTCGCGCTGTAGCGCCCGAACACGAGGCCGGCGTCGAGGAGTCCGTCCAAGGTCTTGGGGAACGGCGAGAAGGCCGCGGCGTACGCGGCGCAGTAGGCGTCGTAGTCGCGCGCCGCGAGCCCCGGATCCTTGGCGCGCGCCGCCTCCGCCTCCGCGAGGCAGCGGTCGTACAGCGCGCGCCCTTCCGGCGTCGTGGCGTAGAAGCGTTGCTCGATCTCGCCGAAGCGCGCCGTGTGGGATGTGTGGACGGTCGAACCGTCGTCCTCGTGGAAAACGACCGGCTCCGTGAGCGCCTTGTAGCTGTCCTGGCGCAGGAGCACCGGCGTCTCGGCGGCGGGTCCTTCGGTGAAGTCCTTGTGGCCGGAATGCTTGAGCGCGGAGAGGTCGCAGTCCGCTTGCGACAGCCGATCGGCGAGCCGTTCCGCGGCGGCGTCCAACGCCTCGTCCGCCACCGCGCCGGGGACGAACGCCGCGATATCGTCGGGCGAGAGATGCCGGAAGTGGAGGCGCATGTAGTCGGCGCCCCCGTTCGCACGCACCCACCGGAGCGCCAGCCGGGCGCGGCGGACGAACTCGCCGCGGTCCAGCTCGCCCATGATGCGCTTCATCGCCGACACGTAGAGGTCCATGCAGAACGTGTTGGGCGTCAGGTGGTTGAGGTGGTGGCTTTCGAAGCAGGCGATGTCGGCGGCGATCTTGAAGCCCGCCGCGGAGAGCTCCTGGTAGAGTCGGTGGTCGTGCGCGTGGCCGGTCCACTTGAAGATGCGCGTGGTGCCTTCGCGGACCAGCTCTTCGCTCTCCTCGACGGTGAGGCCGCCTTCCTCCTCGTTCTTGAGGATCAGCTCCTTGGCGCGGTCGGAGAAGATGTCGCGCTTGGCGAGCCGCGCGGCGATGCGCTCCCCCACCGAGGGCTCGAAGTAGTCGATCATGAGCAGGGAGCAGAACACGCGGTGCTCGGGATGGTGCGGCGAGCGGAAGGCGGTTGCGATGATCGGCTGGCTCTTCCCGCCGAGCGCCGTCATGTCGTAGAAGTTGTGCGGCAGCATGGCGAAGGCGGCGAAGAAGCCCGCCACCCAGCGGTACTCCTCCCGCGTGCCGATGCGGATCGCGCCGTGGCGCTCGCCGCTCGTCTTGTCGAGCTGCTCCTCCGAAAGGGAGAAGCCGCCGTGGAGCGCGGACAGCACGCCGCAGACCGCTTGGTTGGTGAGCTTGTTGACAAGCAGCGACTTGTCGTACAGCGGCACTTCGCGTCCGAACATGGCGGAGAGCTCGGCGAAGAGCCGGTGCTGCATCGCGACCTTGTCGGCGGTGGGGCTCGCGGCGGTGGTGGGCATGGGCGGGCGCTCCTGCGGCGTCTCCGCGCGGGGCGCGCGGCGGGAAGCGGGTGCGGCTTCCACAGCCTGCACTCTTGCGGGCATGGCGCTCCGGGGCAACGGGTTTACCAGCGACGGAGGCGCCCCTCCGCCGCGCTACCGCCCGACCACGACATCCCCGGCGCTGACGGTGCCGTTGGTCGGGTCGTAGAGCACCTGCCCCTGCTGGTCCGCCGCGTCGGGACCAAGGCTGTAGACAGAGGTCTCGGTGACCTTCAGCGGGTCGCCGGTGAAGGGGTCCTTGGTCGAGGCGGCCAGCTCTGCATTCCCGATACGCAGCGCGCGGGCCGCTTGGCAGGCGCGTAGGCGCGCGCGGACGGCGTCGTCCCGCGTTCCGGCCTCAAGGAAATTTGGCATCATCATATTGTAGATTGGGTTCGGCGAGAGCCGGTCGAACCACGCGGAGTCCATGGTTTCGCGCTCCCGGTACGGGCGATCCATGTTTTCGAGCACCGCCCTCCAGACCTTCTCGTGGCCGGCGAGGAGCGACTCGCTATCCAGATTCATCATCTCTTTGGCCATCGCGCGCTGCGCCGGCGGCAACTTCGCTAGCTCCGCTTCGACCTGCTCCGGCGTCGCGGCCTCCATCTTCTTGCGCATCTCGGTGTGCATCTCAGGCAACTGCGCGCGGCCAATGGCGGCTTCCACCATGAAGGCCGACCCCATGCCCGGAATGCGCTGGTCGATCCGGTACAACTGGCTCCCGGCGCCGCGCACCACTTCGGCGTCCGCCGCCGGGTTGCGGATGAGGTCCTCAACCGCTTGAAGCGAAATGTGGAGGCATGCGATGCCGATCAGCCGGCTGAGGATGGGCTGCTCGTCGCCCATGTAGAACGAAGCGATCCACGCCGCGCGCAGGGCGGTGTCGAGCGCTTGGCCCACTTGGCCCTCCGCTTCCAGTTGGCGGGCGCGGGCCACCAGCAGCTTCGTCAGAACTTGCGTGGCGAGGAAGTTCGGTGTGCCGGCGGACTTGAAGTTCGCCACGTCGGCGGGAGGCAGTCGGAGATCCTGGTAGCCGCCCGCCTTGTGGAACTCACCGAGCGCCTCCCAGTTCTGCCGTAGGGCCTCGACCACCTCTGGGTGCGGCTGTCGCCAGCCCTCGCGGATGATCTCCGTCAAGGCCTCGTTCGCCGATCCCTGCGGCGGCCCGGCAAAGGCCTTGAGGGCGGCTGCCAAATGGCCGAGCCCTTCGTTTCCCTCATTCTCCTTGGCGTGTGCCGCCCATTCATCGGCGCCCTGCGCCTGAAGGTTTACGCTGGCCGCGGGGGCAGCCATGAGAAGGCAAGCAACCCCCAGAACGGACCTCCACGAAAGTCGACTGCTGAACATGGCGAATTCTCCTTTGGCGATAGTAGCCCTACCGATGAGTGGCGCATTCATTCCACGCGCTTCAGGGCGAGGCGCGCCTCACCCCCCTTCCTTCTCCTCGTAGCGCTCGCGGAGGCTCTGCACCACGCCGGGGTCGGCGAGGGTAGTCACGTCGCCGAGGGCGCGGCCTTCGGCGATGTCGCGCAGGAGCCGCCGCATGATCTTGCCGGACCGCGTCTTGGGCAGGTCGGCGCTGAAGAGGACGTCGTCCGGGCGGGCGATGGAGCCGATCTTCTTTGCGACGGGCTCGCGGAGTTCGTCGCGCAGTTCGCTCCCCGCCTCGTTGCCCGCGCGGAGCGTGACGAAGGCGACGATGCACTGGCCCTTCAGGTCGTGGTGGCGTCCGACGACGGCGGCCTCCGCGACGGCGGGATGGTCCACGAGGGCCGACTCGACCTCCATGGTGCCGAGGCGGTGGCCGCTGACGTTGAGCACGTCGTCGACGCGGCCGAGGATCATGAAGTTGCCCTCGGCGTCGCGCTTGGCGCCGTCGCCGGCGAAGTAGAAGCGCCCGCCGAACCGGCTCCAGTACACCTCGCGGTAGCGCGCGTCGTCGCCGTAAAGCGTACGAAGCATCCCGGGCCACGGCTTGCGGATCACGAGCAGGCCGCTGCCGGACTCGACCTCGTTGCCGTCGTTGTCCACCACGGCGATGTCCACGCCGGGGATCGCGGGGCCCGCGTAGCCGGGCCGCATCGTCGTGATCCCGGGCAGGCCGGTGATCATGTGCGCGCCGGTCTCCGTCTGCCACCAAGTGTCCACCACGGGGCAGCGCCCGCCGCCGATGTAGCGGTGGTACCAGACCCACGCCTCGGGGTTGATCGGCTCGCCGACGGTGCCGACCAGGCGCAGCGAGGACAGGTCGTGGCGCGCGGGGTGCTCCGTGCCCCACTTCATGAACGCGCGGATCGCGGTCGGTGCGGTGTAGAGGATCGTCGCGTGGTGCTTGGCGACCAGCTCCCAGAAGCGGTCCCGCGCGGGATAGTCCGGCGCGCCCTCGTACATGAGCACCGTCGCGCCGCATTGCAGCGGTCCGTACACCAGGTAGCTGTGGCCCGTCACCCAGCCCACGTCGGCGGTGCAGAAGAACACGTCCTGATCCTTCAGGTCGAAGGTGGCGTGCATCGTGAAGCGCGTCTGGACCGCGTAGCCGCCGGTCGTGTGGACGATGCCCTTCGGCTTCCCGGTGGTGCCGCTGGTGTAGAGGATGAAGAGCATGTCCTCCGCGTCGTTCGCATGCGCGGGGCAGTGCGGCGACGCGCCCTGCATGGCGCGGTGGTACCAGTGGTCGCGCCCCTCCTGGATGTGCGTGGGGAAGGGCTCGCCGTGCGGGCGCTTCACGACGATGACGCTCTGGACGGAGGGGCAGTGCTTGAGCGCTTCGTCCACGGTGTGCTTCAGCGTCAGCACGTTCCCGCGCCGCCAGCCGCCGTCCGCGGTGACCACCAGCTTGCACTGGCAGTCGTTGATGCGGTCCGCGAGCGCCTCGGCGGAGAAGCCGCCGAAGACCACGGTGTGCACCGCGCCGATCCGCGCGCAGGCCAGCATGGCGACGACCGCCTCCGGCATCATCGGCAGGTAGATCGCCACGCGGTCGCCGTGGCCGACGCCGTAGTGCCGAAGCGCGTTGGCGAACTGGCAGACCTCGCGGTGGAGTTGGCCGTAGGTGTAGGTGCGGACATCTCCGGGCTCGCCTTCCCAGATGATCGCCGCCTTATTGCGGCGCCCCTGCGCGATCTGCCAGTCGAGGCAGTTGTGCGCGAGGTTCATGCGCCCGCCGAGGAACCACTTCGCGTGCGGTGGATTCCATTCGAGCGTCGTGTGGAAGGGCTCGCTCCACGGCAGGGCGCGGGCCTGCTCCGCCCAGAAAGCCTCGGGGTCCGCGGCGGCGTGGGCGTGGAGGTCCGCGTCGCGGAGGTTCGCCTGCGCGGCGAAGGCGGCGTCGGGGGGGAAGCGGCGGTCCTCGCGCAGCAGGTCGGCGATCTGGTTCTGCGTGGCGGCGTCGAGCTTCATCGCGGCGGCTCCGGCGGTGGTTTCCCCGCAGGCTGCGCGCCGGAGCGGCGGTGCGCAAACGGAAGGGGGCCCCTCGCGGGGCCCCCGGGTGTTCGAGGTGCGGCGCGGCGCGCCGGTTGTCAGGGGACGATTTCGAGTTCGAGCCGCGGGCGGTCCGCCGCGAGGCGTTCGTTGCCGGAGCCAATGCGGAGCATGTCGCGCTCCCCGTCGTTGTCGGTGGCGAGGTCGAACACGAGGCGGAACTGCGTGGCGCCGAAGCGGTTCATCGCCGCGAGCGCCGCCGGGGTGAGCTCGATGCAGAACGTCTCGCCGTCCTCGGAGGGGACCACGGGCGCGGTGGTGGCCGCCTGCGAGATCCATGCGTACGCCTCGTAGTCCTCGCGCTCGAGCGCTTCGCCAAGGCCGAAGAAGGCGGCCTGGTTGGGGCACACCATCTCGAGCCGGACCTCGCCGAGCGCCGCCGGGTCGCCGACCAGGCCCTTGCGCGTGAGGCAGATGCGCCCGGAGGCGACCCGCGCCGATGCATAGAGGGAGCCCAGCGTGCTTGTGTCGAACGACAGGACAGCCTTCTGGCCGCCGTTCGACGCATTGTCGCCGACCTCGAGGATCGCGCTCGCGTTGTCCGTCAGGTTGCCCACCAGCGAACCCGCCTCCGATTCGACCACGACACCGTCGCGGATGCCGTCGGAGTAGATCGGTTCGAGCGGCAACTGCCCGCCGCTCGCAGGCGGATTGTAGCCGCAACCGTTCGTGCTGGCGAGTTCGGTGCAGACGATCAGCTCCGCGCGGCGGTGCCGGTTCGACGATGTGTGGCCGCCGGAGCCGAAGAGGATCCGGTCGATCGCCTGGTCGTTGTCGGTCGCGTTGGTGAAGCGGAGCCGGACCTGCACGTTGCCCGTGGGCGGCAGGAGCGAAACGGCGTCCGCGGGAAGTTCGACGAGGAGCGATTCGCCCTCGGCGAGCTCGGCGATCCGCGCGGCGGGAACCGTCGCGAGCGGCGTGTAGTCCGGTGTGGCCTCGAAGTCGGAGCGGACCGGGGACGCGCTTGCGCCCGCGAACGGCGTGAACAGCTCGAGCACCAGGTCGCCGAGGCCGGAGAGGTCCTCGGTCCTGCGGTCGACCGGAAGCCTCAGGGAGGCCCGGGTGATGGTCTGGCCGGGGGCGGCGATGATGAAGCCCAGAAGGCCGCGCTCCTCGCGGTCGAGCTCGTTGTCGCCGACCTGGGTGCGGCGGCTCGCCAGCAGCACGCTGGAGCCGACGCCCGGGACGGAGCCCGCGTACAGGATGGCGTCCTGGCCGAACTGCGCGTCGAAGGCGTGGCAGCCGCCGTCGTCCGGCCCGCGGAGGCCGCAGGCATTGAACGGATCCTCCACAACCACCGTCGCGAGGCACGTCGCCGTGGACCCCGTGTCCAAGGTCGCCGTCACCGTCACCGGCACGATGCCCACATCCGCGCAGGTCAGCTCTGAGCGGCTGAGTTCATAGGTCGCGCGCCCGCAGTTCGACGAGCCGTCCTTCTCGATGACGTCCCCGGGGGAGATTGTCGCCTCGCCGAACTCATCTAGCTGGATCGTCACCGTCCGGCAGGTCACCGATGGCTCGCCGAGCAGGACCGTCACCGTCGCGGAGCAGGTCGCGCTGTTGCCGCTCGCGTCCGTCACGGTCACCGTCACCGTCCGCGGGCCGAGGTCGGCACAGGTCAGGCGGTCGCGGTCGAGTTCGACAATCGGAGTGCGCCCGCAGTTGTCGGAGACAGACTCGACCACGTCATTCGCGGCGAGAGAGCCGTTCCCTGTCGAGTCGAGCGTCACCGTCGCATCGCGGCAGACGACCGTCGGAGCGATGCGGTCGACCACCACCACGCTTACGGTGCAGGAGGTGCTGTTGCCGCTCCCGTCGGTGGCGGTGATCGTTACCGTCTGTGATCCGAGGTCCGCGCAGGTAAAGGCGGACGGCGAGAGCTCCAAGGGGAGCAGCTCGCAATTGTCGCCGGGCGCAGTGAGCAGGAGGAACTCCGCGAGGTCGCCCACGGTGCCGTCGGCGCCGAGGGGAATCTCGACAACCTCGTTCGAGGGAACGCAAAGGAGCCCCGGCGGCGTCTCGTCGCGGACGGTCACCGTGGCTGTGCACGTGGAGGTGGCGCCGTTGCCGTCGAACAGTGTGAGGGTGACGACGTTCGGGCCGATGTTCTGGCAGAAGAACTGGTTCGGGCTCACTTCGATGAACGACCGTCCGACGCAGGGGACGTTCGAGAGCGAGCCGACATCGGCGGCCTCGATCGCGGCCATGCCGGCGGCGTCCAGGTCCATGGTGATGTCGTTGCACGTGAGGAGCGGGGCCGGTTCGCGGACCGTGACCGTCGCGGAGCAAGTCGCCGTGTTGCCGGCTGCGTCGGAAACCGTGAGAACCGTGAACGGCTGGCCGATGTCCGAGCAGGAGAACGTGTCGCGCGACAGCGCGAGGCTCGCGACCGCAATGTTGTCCGTGCTGCCGCCATCCACATCCTCCGCCGCGAGCGACCCCGAGCCGGTGACCGGATCGAGCGTCACCGTCACGTCTTGGCAGATCGCAGTCGGCGGCGTGGTGTCGACCGTTTCGCCGGTGCCCTTCGCGACGACCGGAAGTTTCGTCGAGCCACCAAGGTTGTCATCCACGACAAGGAATCCGCTGAAGGGACCCGTCACGGAGGGGTCCACCGTGACCAAGATGTCGAAGAATGCGTCGGGGACGAGCGTCTCCGAGTAGTTCGGCGCGAGTTCGAATCCGACGCCACCGGAGGAGAAGATGTCGGTGATCTGGAGGACGCCGCATCCGGTGTTGGTGATCCGGAAGGACTGCGGGGCCGAGGGCCCGGCGTCGATGTCCACATCGCCGAAGTCGAGGAAGTCGGGCGAGTAGCTGAAGAGCGCCGTGCCCGCGGTCACCTGCGAGCGGTCGAGCGTCACCTGCGCCGTGCCCGTCGACGAGTTCCCGCCGCGGTCGGTCGCGGTGACGGTGACCGTGTAGGGGCCGGGGCCGTCTTCACAGTTGAACAGGTTCGGATCGACGGTCAGGCCCTCAAGGCCGCACAGCTCGAAGCTGTTGTCCTCGTCGAACACTTGGAATGCCGGGAGCGTACCCGTGCCGTCCGGTTCGAGCGTAAGCGTGGCGTCGCGCGTCGCGACCACCGGCGGCGTGCCGTCCAGAATGGTCACCATGGAGATCGCTGTCGCGGTGTTGCCGCTGGTGTCCGTGGCGGTGATCGTCACGGGTTCGATGCCGCCCACATCGTTGCAGCTCACGAAGTCGCGCGTGAGCTCCACCGATTCGATGCCGCAGTTGTCAAAGACAGGCTCCGCTAGGAGGTCTTCCGTGTTGAGCGGTTCGCCGGTGCTGTTGACGAGCGTAATTGTGAAGTCCCGCGCGAGTACCGTCGGAGGCGCCGTGTCGAAGACGGTCACCGACGAGGTGCCGGTCGACGAGTTACCTGACGGGTCGGTCACGGTGAACGTGACCACGGTCGGGCCAGAGGCCGGCGTTGTCAGGTCTTCGCAGGTGAAGTCGAAGGAAGGCGGGTCGAGGGTATCGACGCCGCACCCATCGTCCCGGGAGTCGAAGAGGTCCTGTGTGTCGACGCTTGCCTGGCCGGACGCATCCAGTTCGACAGTCACATCCAAGGTAACGAACGAAGGCGGTGTCACGTCGCGGATGAAGACCGTCGAGACGCAGGTGGTCGAGTTGCCGGCATCGTCCTCTGCCGTGACTGTGACGGTCTGGAAGCCGAGGTCGTCGCAGTCGAAAGACTCGCGGTCGATGTAGAGGTCCTCGACGCGGCAGTTGTCGAACGCATTCATTCCGTTCGTGTCCGCGCTGGCGAGGAAGACGCCGCCCTCGAAGGCGCTGCCGAACGCTTCCAACTCTTCCGCAAGAGCCCCGTCGCGGCCGTTGAAGATGCGCACCCGCGGCGGCGCGCCGGTCGCCACGGCCGCGAAAACCTCGGCGAAGCCGTCGCCATTGATGTCTCCAGAGGCGACGTTGATCCCGCCGCCGAAGTCGGATTCGAACGCGAAGAAGGTGTCGAGGAACTGGAAGGGCGGCGACGCGTTCTTGGCGTCGAAGATGCGGAAGCCGGAGGTGCCGCCGGGGCCTTGGCCAGCGATCACGTCGGCGAATCCGTCGCCGTTCACGTCGCCGGCAGCCACGTTGACGCCGCCGGTGAAGCCAAGTCCGTAAGCGAAGAAGGAGTGCACCTCGGTCGCCGTCCCGCCTGCGAGCGCCGCGCCGTCGAACACCTTCACGTGCGGCGGTCCGCCGGCGCCGGCGCCGACGATCACGTCCGCGCGCCCATCGCCATCGATGTCGCCCGCTGCGACGCTGACGCCGCCGGAGAATCCGCTGTCGAACGCGAAGAAGTCCGCCACCGGGGCTGGCGAGCCCGCCGCCGCCGAGGCGCCGTCGAACACGCGCACACGGGGACCGCCGCCGGCGCCGGCGCCGACGACGATCTCCGCGATGCCATCGCCATTCAGGTCACCCGCGGCCACGAACACCCCGCCGCTGAAACCAGCGTCGAAGGCGAAGAAGTCCGAAATGGTGGCACCGCCGACTGGAATCCCCGAGAACGCCCGCACATGCGGGCCGCCCCCCGGACCTGCGCCAACAATCAACTCTGCGAGGCCATCGCCATCGAGGTCGCCGGCCGCTACGCGCACGCCCCCCGTGAAACCGGCGGCGAACGGCGAGAATGGAAGCGGCTCTTCGTTTTCGTCATCGAACACGCGAACCGAACCACCCGGCGCTCCGGGTCCCGTCCCGACCACGAGATCCGCGAACGGCGACGGCACCCGCGCGAGGAAGTCCTCCGGGCCTAGTCTTGCAAGGGAGCCTCCCCGTCCCAAATCGAGCGTGACGTCGCGGCACACGATCACCGGGGGAGTCGTGTCCTGCACGAAGACCGAAGCCAGGCAGGTGGAAGAGTTGCCCGCCTCGTCCGCGGCCGTGAGCTCCACCGTCTGGAACCCGGTGTCGCTGCAGGTGAAGTAATGGGGCTGAACCGACAGAGAGACGAAACCGAAGTTATCCGTGCTGCCGCCGTCGACGTCTTCAGCGCTGAACTCGGCAAACCCGGACGGGGCGATCTCCACGGTGATGTCTTGGCAAACCGCATCGGGGGGCTCGGTGTCCGCCGGCTCGTTCACAACGATCACGTTGCCGGTGCCATTGTTCTGGCGAAACTCCGGCTCCTCGCCCAGATCGTTCACGGCGTCGAGAAGGAGGATCAGGAAGTAGTTTCCTTCACACGGCGCGCCGCGGGACACGGTGATCGGGACCACGATGGACTGCTTGCCCTCCACGGTGGTGTTGCGCGGCGGCTTCGGGACGCCCGGACGGAGGAGATCCGTCGGGAGAGTGGCAAGGACTTGGGCCTCGTAGTAGTACAGGTCGGGGCCTACTTCCGTCAGGTCGCTAAAGACCGTCGAGGCATCCGCGAGGAGCTGCTCGCTGTCGTCAAGCACGCCGGTCTGCGAAATGTAGATTTCGTCCACCCAGCGTGTGTCACCGGGGAGCGCTGGGCCCCTGTATTCGGCGGGCCAACTGAGCAGGATCTGGTCGCCGGGCAGGTACTCGCAGCGGTCGGTGAGAAGTACTTCGGCTGAGAGGTCGCCCTGTACGCGGCCTCCGGCGGGCGCTAAGGACGGCGCACCGCTGAAGAGGAGGGCGGCCAACATGGCGGAAAGCCGCAATCCGGGAAAGGATGCATTCATTTTTTCTGTCCTACGGTTGGATTATCGAAAGGATGCCGGAAACACCCTTCGGAGGCAACCCGGGATGGGCCCGGCGCAAGAGTCTTAACTCTTTTCATATCAGTGCTACACGAAGAGCGCGGGGCGGAATCGCCGATTCACCACATCCCGATTTCCCCATTCTTGGCGAATCGATGCGGACCAGCCTCCGACTTCATCGCCACGAACCGGCTCAGTTCGCGGCCCGGGCCATCGCCTCCGCCACCGCCGACGCCAGCTTTACGGTCATCCCCGGCGCCGCGGCCAAGTCCCCCAGCGACGCCGCGCGGATGCGCGCAACGCTGCCGAAGTGCTTCAGCAGCTTGCGCTGCCGCACCGGGCCGAGGCCCGCGATGCCCTCGAGGCCAGTCTTGAGCGATGCCATCGAGCGTTGCTTGCGGTGGAACGTGACTCCGAAGCGGTGCGCCTCGTCGCGGATGCGCATCAGGAGGAAGAGCGCCGGGTTGGCGCGGGTGAAGAAGACCGGGTTCTTGCGCCCCGGGAGGAACACGCGCTCCTCGCTGCGGGGCGCGACGGTGGTGCCGCGGCTCGATGCGAGGATGCGCGACTTCGCGAGGCCGATCACGGGGAAGCGACCCAGCGCGCCGGCCTCACGGAGCGCTTCGCAGGCCGCGTTGAGCTGCCCCTTGCCGCCGTCGATCACGACGAGGTCCGGCAGCTCGCCCCCTTCCGCGAGGACGCGCGCGTACCGGCGGCGGACCACCTCGCGCATCATCGCGAAGTCGTCCTGCCCTTCGACTGCTTTGATCTTGAAGTGGCGGTAATCCGCCTTCGAGGGCTCGCCCTCGATGAAGCACGTCATCGACGCGACGGGGAAGCTGCCTTGGAAGTTCGAGATGTCGAAGCACTCGATTCGGCGTGGCAGCCTCGGGAGCGAGAGGGCGCGCTGGAGGTCGTCGAGGATCGCGTCGCGCGTCTTCTCCCCCGCCAAGAGGCGGTCGAGCGTCTCGGATCCGTTCGCGAGGGCGAGTTCGATCACGCGCCGCTTGTCGCCGCGCTCGGGCGTCTTGAGGCGCACGGGGCCGCCGCGCAGTTCCGCGAGGAGCGCGGCGACCGTCGCCGGGTCGGCGGGCGGATGGCTGGTGAGCACGTCGCGGGGGACCGCGCGCGAGGAGTCGTAGTGCTGCAGGAGGAACGACTCCATCACATCGCGGTCGTCCTGGCCGTGGTCCTTGAATGAGCTGTGGCGCGTATCCTCGAGGCGCCCCGCGCGGAAGTAGAGCACGGTGAACAGCATCCAGCCGCGGGAGCGGTGGAGCGCCACCACGTCCCGGTCGAAGGCGCGGTGGGACTGCACCTTCTCCTGCTCGACGGTGCGGCGGATTGCGCGCAGGCGGTCGCGGACCAGCGCCGCCTTCTCGAATTCGAGGGTTTCGCTGAACTCCATCATACGCTCTTCGAGCAGGCGGAGCACCTCGTCGCGGCGGCCCTTCAGGAAGAGGACGGTCGCCTCGACGTGGCGGCGGTACTCGGCGGCGTCGGCCTTGCCGACGCAGGGCGCGGCGCAGCGCCCGATCTGGTGGAGGATGCAGGGGCGGCTGCGATTGTGCAGCACCGTGTCCGGGCAGGAGCGGATCGGGAAAAGGCGCTGCAGGAAGCGCATCGTCTCCTTCACCGAGGAGCTGCTGGCGTAGGGGCCGAAGTAGAGCGCCTTGTCGCCCGCGCGGCGGCGCCGGATGCGGTGCAGGCGGGGCCACTCCGCGGCGGGGTCGAGGCGCAGCGAGACGTAGGTCTTATCGTCGCGCAGCCGGATGTTGTACCGGGGGCGGTGCTTCTTGATGAGCGTGTTCTCGAGAAGGAGCGCCTCCTTCTCGGTGTCGGTGACGATGAAGTCGACGGTGTGGATCTGGCGCTGGAGGTACTCGACGAATGCGCGGCCGTCGCCGCCGGGGCGGAAGTAGGAACGGACGCGGATGCGGAGGTTCTGCGCCTTGCCGACGTAGAGGATCACGCCGCGCGCGTCGCGCATCAGGTACACGCCGGGGTTCGCGGGGAGCAGCGCGGTGCGTTGCTCGAGCGTGGCGTCGTCGAGCAGCTCCGGCGTGGCTTCGAGGGTCGCGGCGACGGTCGAAGGGGGCGCCTCCGCGTCCTCGTCTTCGCCCGAGAGGTCGTCGCCCTCGGGCGAGAGCGACGCCTCCCAGTCGATCGGCGCGGGGGGCTTGCGGCGTTTCGTCGGCAAGGTGCGGGGGCCTTTGCGCGCCGCGGGGCGCGGGCTACTTCTTCTTCTTGCCGGGCTTGCGGTCCGCCTTCTTCGGCTCGGCGGTCAGGGAGAAGCGGGCGGAGTGCCGGTCGTACTCGCGGAGGTAGCCGGTGAACTCGCGGCGGTGCTCCTCCTCGTCCGCGAGGTGGCGGATGGCGAGGTCCTGGGTGACGTAGTCGCTGCCTTCGGCGAGCGCGATGATCTTCTTGTACTGGGCGATGGCGCCCTCCTCCGCCTCGATCACGCCCTTGATGACGGAGAGCAGGTCGGTGGTGTCCTGCGGCGGCTGCAGCGAGTGCTGGTCGAAGTTGATCTCGAGGGAGCCCGGCACCGTGCCGCCGATGGTCTTGATGCGGTTCGCCAGCGCGGTGGCGTGGCCGAGTTCCGAGGGGATGTCCTTGGCGAGGGCGCTCTTCACCTCCTCGGCGAGGAGGCCATCGAGGTGGACGGAGTTCGCCAGGTAGTTGGCGAGCGTCTCCAGTTCCATTTCGTAAGCGCGCCGCAGCGCGGCGATGAGGAGGGTTGTGGATTCGGACATGGGGCGGCACCTCTTGGGGGTGTCGCCACGGTGCGCCCCGCGGGGGCGGGGCGCAAGCCGGGGGTTAGGGAGAGGCGGGCGCCCGCTCGCGGTCGTAGGCGTCCATGTCGACGCCGAGGCGCTGGAGCTGGACGCGGGCGGTGGCGGCGACCGTGAAGGCGCCGGCGCGCTGGCGGAGCTGGTCCATGATCATCTGCGCCTGCGTCGTGATCTTCGCGGGATCGGCGGGGTCCGGCTGGAGCGAGGCGCGCGCGTCGTAGGTCTCCTTGTAGAGCGCGATCGCCTGCTCGTTGCGGCCGTAGGCGGCGTTGAGCCGGGCGAGCGCGTTGGTCGCTTCGTACTTCAGGTAGCCGACGCCCTCCAGCTTGCGGACCGCGTCGTACGCCTCGAGGGCGGGCTGCAGGAGGCTCTGGTCGTCGCTGAGGAAGAGGCGGTTCTCGTAGGCGTAGCCGAGGGCGAGGCGCCCGAGCGCCTCCTCCCAGGGGGAGACGGCCTCCTGGATAAACTGCTCGTAGAGCCGGATGGCTTCGGCGTTGTTCGTGGTCGTGCCGAGCTGGTCGCCGGCGAAGAAGTACGCGTCGGCCTGCAGGAGGAGGGCGGTGTGGGCGATCGGCTTGCCGGGGAACTTCTGGATCACCTCGGCGGCCTTCTCGCGCGCCGCGCGCATCAGCTCGGCGCGTTCCGGCGAGGCCCAGGCGGTTTCGCCGATCGCCTTGCGGAAGGACTCCTGTCCCTCGGACAGGATGTCGTTCGCCTCGGCGACCTTCGCGGCCTGGTAGTTCTTCCACAGGGTCACGCCCGCGTAGCCGAAGACGACGGCGGCGGCGGCGTAGAGGATGAACCGCCCGTACTTGCTGAGCCAGACCAGGAACAGCTCGATGCGCAGCTCGAAGTCGTTCTTCTCGGGTTCGAGGGCGACTGCGGGGGGCTGCTTCTTCGTGATCGTTTCGGACATGGGGCTGTGTGGAGGCTTCCGGGTCGGGTGTGGCCGCGTGCTTGCGGCTCAAACGTGCGAGGATTTGTTGGCGCCGCGGCGCCGAGCAACAGGATTCGGGGCGGCTACGCGCCGGCGGCGGTTGGCTCGGGCTCCGGCGACGGCGCGGGCTCCGCGGCGGTCGTGGCGCGCGTGAGGTCCTTCAACGTGGCGTCGAGCCATTGGCGCTGCTTGTTGACCAGGTCCGCGGAGACGCCCTCCGCGGCGACCCGGATGGCGTTCATGTAGGCCTTCTCGCCGGCGCTGCCATGGGCGATGATGCAGACGCCGTTCACGCCGAGCAGCGGCGCGCCGCCCAGATGCTCGTGGTCCGTGCGCCGCTTTATCGACATGATCGCGGGCTTGAGGAGCCAGCCGGCGATCGTCGCCCGCAGGCTCTTCTCCGCCTCGCGCTTCAGCGATTGCATCACCAGCTTGGCGGTGCCTTCCGCGGTCTTCAGCATCACGTTCCCGACGAAGCCGTCGCACACCAGCACGTCGAAGTCGCCGGTGAAGGCGTCGCGTCCCTCGGCGTTGCCGAGGAAGTTGAGGCGCGTCTGGCGGAGTAGCGCGGCCGTCGCCAGAGACTGCTCGTTCCCCTTCGTCTCCTCCTCGCCGATGCTCACCACGCCGATGCGCGGGTTGCGGCGGTGGAGGACCTCCTGGGCGTAGCAGGCGCCCATGGCGGCGAAGTTCACGAGCTGGTGTGGCTTGGCGTCGACCACCGCGCCGGAGTCGATCACGACGACGCGTCCGTCGATCGAGGGGAGGAGCGTCGCGATGGCGGGCTTCTTGATCGGCGGGATCGTGCGCCAACTCATGAGGACGCGGGCGACCACCGCGCCGGTGTTGCCGGCGGAGACGAGTGCGTCCGCTTCCCCGTTCTTGACGAGCTCCGCGGCAACCGCGAGCGAGCTGCGGCGCTTGCGCAGCGACTCGCTCGGGTTGTCGAGCATGGTGACGACCTCCGGCGCGTCCACGACGTGGATGCGGGGGTCGTCCACGCGGAGCGCGGAGAGCAGGCGGCGGAGGTGCCGTTCACGGCCCACCACGAACACTTCGACGTCGAATTTCCGGGCGGCCATGACCGCGCCCTGCACGGCGGGGCGCGGTCCGAGGTCACCACCCATGGCGTCGACAGCGATCTTCATGGACGACTCCAGGAAAAAAAAACCGCGGGAAACCACGCCCCGCGGGGTTGAATTCCCAGATTACCGCGGGGCGGTCAGGTCGTGGGGGCTCCGGTCTTGCGCACAAGCACCTTCTTGTAGTGGCCGCAGAAGGGGCAGATGCGGTGGGCGAGCTTCGCGGCGCCGCAGTTGTCGCAGGACACCGTGAACTTCGCGTAGAGCTTCTTATGGGCACGGTCCTTCCCTTGGCGGGAGCGTCCGTGGCGTCTTCTTGGTACGGGCATGTCGGTACAGGTCCTTGGCTGAGAACTCAAGCGCGGCAGGGTGGGACGATGGCGGAGGCACGGTCAAGCCCGATTTCTTGACTGCGCGGATCGTGCGCGGACTTCCCCCTTGCCAAACGCCCCACCGGGCGGCGGTAACAACCGCGTCCGGCGGCGGCCAGCCCGCCCCGGCGCAGCGACCCGGGACCCTCCACCCCGAACCCCATTGCCAACCCTATGGAGAAACACCCCATGCCGCAAGCCCTTCGCAGGATCCTCCGGGGCGCCGCCGCGCTGGGAGCCTTCGCGCTCCTCAGCGCCGCCGCGTCCGCAGATCCCTTCAGCCCCCCCTATCCGCCCCCCACCGGCTACTACGACACAATCCTGCCCGGCGACAACGGCGACGCGATGAAGGCCAAGCTGAACACCATCATCACGGGCCACACGGTCCGCTCATACAATGCCGCGCGCGACATCCTCATCAATGACGTCGACAATGTGGGCAGCGGCAACGTGAAGCTGGTGTACACCTCGATTCTGGCCACGCCGGCCCAGTGGAACGTCGTGTACGACCGCGAGCACACCTGGCCCCAGTCCCGCGGCGCCGGCTCCTCACCGATGGAGTCGGACATGCACCACCTCATCCTCTGCACCAAGTCGCTCAACAGCGCCCGCGGCAACGACGTCTATGGCGACGTGGGCAGCACCGGCACCGTTTATCCGGGCGTCACCGCCAACGACACCAGCTACAGCGTCGGCGAAGTCTTCCAGGTCTCGAACAATTGGAAGGGCGACGTGGCCCGCATGATGTTCTACATGGACACGCGCTATCCGCAGCTCCAGCTCGTCACGCGCACCGACTACCCCGACCCGGGTTCGTTCCCCTCGAACACGATGGGCTACCTCGAGGACCTGCTCCGCTGGCACACCGAAGATCCCGTGGACACGGCCGAGTTGCGCCGCCACTCGCGGGTTTACTTCTACCAAGACAACCGCAATCCCTACATCGACAACCCGTCCTACGTCGCCCGCGTCTATGGCGGCACTGTCGCCTCGGCGCCGCAGATCACCGACCTCACCGTCACGCCCTCCGTCGTGTACCCGGGCGACAACGTGACCGTGACCGTGAACGTTACCGATCCGAACACGCCGCTGACGGTGACGCTCTACTACCGCTACGGCACCTCGGGTCCGTTCTCGACGCTCTCGATGGCCGCCGGCGCCGGGGACAGCTTCAGCACCACCTCGAGCCTGCTCGCGCCGGTGGCGGGCACCATCGTCCAGTACTACATCCAGGCCACCGACGCCTCGCCCGAGAGCGCCACGCTCCCGGCGGACGGCGCAGCCGCCCCGGCGCAATACACCACCGCCAGCGACCTGCCCATCGCGACCGGCCTCACCACGCTGCCGAACAATCCTGACGCGGACGACACCGTGCAGATTTCGGTGAATGTTGTGGACAACCTCGGCGCGGGCAATATCACGGCGACCGGTTACTGGCGCCTAGCGGGCGGCGGCTCCTTCACGGCGCTGCCGATGACCAACGCCGGCGGAAACGTGTTCACCACCACCGGTTCGATCCCCGCGCAGCCCGCCGGCGTCGCGGTCGAGTACTACATGACCGCGCAGGACGGCTCGCTCAACACCGTCTCGCTCCCCGCGGGCGGCGCGTCCGCCCCGGCGATCTACATCGTCGAGGAGGCGAACCCCTACATCCAGATCGACGCGACGAACGCGCGCGGGAAGCTACTGCTCACGGAGATCCAGCACCGGTACTACAACGGCGCCACCAAGGAATTCGCCGAGATCGTCAACTACTCCAGCCAGGGGTTCATCCTCGATAACCTGCTGATCTCCGATAACGGGATCGGCGGCGACGCCGGCGAAGGAGGGCTCAAGTTCCCCGCCGGCGCCACGATCGACCCCTACGGCGTCGTGGTCGTCATCACTCGCGACGAAGTAGTCCAGACTGAGATCGATCCGATCCCGACCGCCTCGAGCATCAACGGCTCGCCGGTGAAGGTGTTCTCGAACGCGCTGACCACGCGCACATTCAATGGCGTGGTGCTGCCCCAGATGCGCGTCATCGGCGGGAACAACCCCGAGTTCGCCTCAGGCGGCGACCAGGTCGTCATCGCCTACCAGCCCGCCGACATCGAGACCTACAACCTGGCCGACGTGATCGACGGTGCTGGTTACGGGTCGCCCACGGGGGGCGACGTGACCGCTTGGTCTTGGGCGGTCTCCAACACCTCGAACGTCGCCGCCACTAGCGGCACCGCGGATGGCATAGCTCGCCAATCGCCAACCGACACCGACTCCGCTGCGGACTGGGCGATCACACCGCTCAACACGAGCACCACCTCGACCAACTCGACGCCCGGCGCGCTCCCGGCGAGCTTCCTGCTCCCCGAGATCGCCCTCGTCCTCAGCGGCACCAACATCCCGATCAACGAGGGCGGCACGGCGACGCTGAACGTGCGGCTCGCCGCCGCGCCCACGCAGACGCTCACGGTGCGCGTGGCGCGCGTCAGCTCCGGCGCGCGCGCGGAGACGTTCCTGGTCCAGAGCGGCGCGCTGCTCTCCTTCACCACCACCGACTGGAACGTCGACAAGACGGTGACGTTCGAGAAGCTCACGGACGCCGACACGGACAACGACGCAGCGACCTTCGCCGTCTACGGCGATTTCGTGACCGACGCGGACGTGACGGTGACTGAGACGGACGTTCTCTCCGTTGCGGATTGGCGCCTGTTCTAACCCTCGTCCGAGCCGTTCCGCAGTGCCTTCGGGGCCCTCTTCGGAGGGCCCCGATTTCTTGCCGGGCGGGCTGGTAAAATCGTTCACTGCGAGGGATTTCAGGGGTTTGCGGGGCTTGGGGAGGGTTCCTGAGGGCTCGGATTTTTCGCTTGCCGGGGTCCATATGTTGTATCATACCGTCGCGTGTTGCGCTAGCTGTTGTGGATAAGCCGCCTGCCGAGGTGTGGAAGGCTTGCCCCACTGGAGTTAGCCGCGGCGGGCGGGCGGAACCCACAGGCTTCTCCCCAGTGTTCTCCCCAGAACAGCGTGCCGGACCGGTTGACTTTCGCCAGCCCTTCGCCCACGCTCTCCCCCGCCAACGCCCCCGCGCCGCCCGTCCCGGCAGCACGCGCAACGCCCCGGCACCACCCCGCCCACCACCAATCCATATCCGTCCGCCCCCGACAGGAGCCCCGTCCCCATGCAGATCACCCGCCGCTTCACCAAGGCCGGCCAATCGCCCTACTCCGGCATCCCCTTCGCCGCCCGCGACTCGCGCATCGTCCATCCGGACGGGCGCGTCGCGTTCGAGCTGAAGGGCTTCCAGGTGCCCGAGCACTGGAGCCAGGTCGCCGCCGACATCCTCGCGCAGAAGTACTTCCGCAAGGCCGGCGTGCCCAAGGAGCGGACGGCGGTCGCCGAGGAAGGCGTGCCCGAGTGGATCCAGCGGCAGGCGCCGGCCCGCGAGGACGCCCCGACGGGGGGCGAGACCGACTCCCGCGAGGTGTTCCAGCGCCTGGCGGGCTGCTGGACCTACTGGGGCTGGAAGCACGGCTACTTCGACACGGAGGAGGACGCGCGGGCGTTCCACGACGAGCTTTGCCACATGCTCGCGGCGCAGATGACCGCGCCGAACTCCCCCCAGTGGTTCAACACGGGGCTCCACTGGGCCTACGGCATCACCGGCCCGGCGCAGGGCCACAGCTACTGCGACCCGAAGACGGGGGAGCTGAAGAAGAGCGCGAACGCCTACGAGCACCCACAGCCGCACGCGTGCTTCATCCAGTCCGTCGAGGACGACCTGGTGAATCCGGGCGGCATCATGGACCTTTGGGTGCGCGAGGCGCGCGTGTTCAAGTACGGTTCGGGGACCGGAACGAACTTCTCGAAGGTGCGCGGGTCGAACGAGCCGCTCTCGGGGGGCGGCAAGTCGTCGGGGCTGATGAGCTTCCTGCGGATCGGCGACCGGGCGGCGGGCGCGATCAAGTCCGGCGGCACCACGCGCCGCGCGGCCAAGATGGTGTGCCTCGACGCGGACCATCCCGATGTCGAGGAGTTCATCGACTGGAAGGTGGTCGAGGAGCAGAAGGTCGCGGCGCTGGTGGCGGGCTCGAAGCTTTGCAACAAGCACCTGAACGCGATCATGCGCGCGTGCCGCACGGCGCCGTCGTCGATCAAGGACCCGTACTCGGCGAAGGAGAACCCGGAGCTGCGCAAAGCGGTCGCCGCCGCGCGCGGCGCGCTCGTGTCCGAGAACTACATCGTCCGCGTGGTGCAGCTCGCGCGGGAGGGCTACAGCTCGATCCACTTCCCCGAGTACGACACCGACTGGCAGTCGGAGGCGTACGTCACGGTCTCCGGGCAGAACTCGAACAACTCGCTGCGGCTCTCGAACGGGTTCCTGCAGGCGGTCGAGGCGGACGGCGACTGGGCGCTGCTGAACCGCGGGAACGGCAAGGTCGCGAAGCGGCTGCGGGCGCGCGAGCTGTGGGACAAGATCAGCTTCGCCGCGTGGTCCTGCGCCGACCCCGGCCTGCAGTACGACACGACGATCAACGAGTGGCACACGTGCCCGGAAAGCGGACGCATCAACGCGAGCAACCCGTGCTCCGAGTACATGTTCCTCGACGACACCGCGTGCAACCTGGCGTCGCTGAACCTGCTCAAGTTCCGTAGGGAAAACGGCGAGTTCGACATCGCGGCCTACGAGCACGCGTGCCGCCTGTGGACCGTGGTGCTGGAGATCAGCGTGTTCATGGCGCAGTTCCCCAGCGAGCGCATCGCGGAGCTGTCGTACCGCTACCGGACGCTCGGGCTCGGGTACGCGAACCTCGGCGCGCTGCTGATGGTGGACGGCGTGGCGTACGATTCGCCGCAGGGCCGGGCGATCTGCGGCGCGCTGACCGCCGTCATGACGGGCGTGGCGTACGCGACGAGCGCCGAGATGGCGCGCGAGCACGGGCCCTTCCCGGGCTTCGAGGCGAACCGCGAGCACATGCTGCGCGTGATGCGCAACCACCGGCGCGCCGCGTACAACGCGCAGGAGGGCGAGTACGAGGCGCTGGCGATCAAGCCGCAGCCGATCGACCCGCGGCACTGCCCGGGGAACCTGCTCGAGGCGGCGCGCCGCGCCTGGGACCACGCGCTCGAACTCGGCAACCAGCACGGCTACCGCAACGCGCAGTCCACGGTGATCGCGCCGACGGGGACCATCGGCCTGGTGATGGACTGCGACACGACGGGCATCGAGCCGGACTTCGCGCTGGTGAAGTTCAAGAAGATCGCCGGCGGCGGCTACTTCAAGATCATCAACCAGGCGGTGCCGGCGGCGCTGCGCACGCTCGGCTACACGCAGGCGCAGGCGGCGGACATCGTGAACTACTGCCGCGGCTCGCTGACGCTGAAGGGCGCGCCGCACATCAACCCCGCGGCGCTCCGCCTGAAGGGCTTCACCGAGGAGATGATCGGCGCCGTCGAGGCCTCGCTCCCGGGCGCCTTCGAGGCGGGCTTCGTCTTCAACAAGTACACGCTCGGCGAGGAGAACTGCCGCAAGCACCTCGGCTTCACCGACGAGCAGCTCAACGACTACAACTTCAACATGCTGTCGGCGCTGGGCCTCACGGCGGAGCAGATCCGCGAGGCGAACGACGCGGTCTGCGGGCGCATGACGGTGGAGGGCGCGCCGCACCTGCGCCCGGAGCACCTGCCGGTGTTCGACTGCGCGACGAAGTGCGGGCGCTACGGCACGCGCTTCCTCTCCGTCGACAGCCACATCCGCATGATGGCCGCCGCGCAGCCCTTCGTCTCCGGCGCCATCAGCAAGACCATCAACATGCCGATGGAGGCCACCGTCGAGGACGTCCGCAACGCGTACATGCTCTCCTGGAAGCTGATGCTGAAGGCGAACGCGCTCTACCGCGACTGCTCGAAGCTCTCGCAGCCGCTCAACGCGGTCAGCGAGGACCTCTCGACGGCGGACGACGGCGCGGAATCCGCCGCGCAGCAGCACACCGTCGAGAAGGTGGTCGAGAAGATCGTCACGCGCTACGTGTCGAACCGGCGGCACCTGCCGAGCCGCCGCTCGGGCTACACGCAGAAGGCGATCATCGGCGGCCACAAGGTGTTCCTCCGCACCGGGGAGTACGAGGACGGCTCGCTCGGCGAGATCTTCATCGACATGCACAAGGAGGGCGCGGCGTTCCGCTCGCTGATGAACTGCTTCGCCATCGCGGTGTCGGTGGGGCTGCAGCACGGCGTGCCGCTCGACAAGTTCGTCGAGATGTTCACCTTCACGCGCTTCGAGCCGAACGGCGCGGTGATCGGCAACCCGTACATCAAGCGCTCGACGTCGGTGATCGACTACATCTTCCGCGAGCTGGCGATCAGCTACCTCGGGCGCGCGGACCTTGCGCACGTGTCGCCGGAGGACCTGCGACACGACGCCATGTACCGCGAGAGCGAGTCGGCCGGCGAGGAGGAGGACGCGGACGCCAGCTCGCCCGAGCCCGAACCCGCGGTCGCCTTCAAGCCGGAGCCGAGCGGGCACCTGGACCCCTTCGCGCTGATGGCGAAGAACGGCAACGGCCACACGAATGGGAACGGCCACACGAACGGCAACGGCCACCCGGCGAAGCTGGAGAAGTCCGCCGGTGCGACGGCGCTCGCGGAGCCGGTGCTCGACACGTTCAAGAAGGTGGTGGCCTCGGCGAAGGCCAGCGCCCGCGAGGTGCAGATCGCCCGGATGAAGGGCTACACCGGCGACCCCTGCCCGAGCTGCCAGTCGCTGACGCTGGTGCGCAACGGCACCTGCCTCAAGTGCGACACCTGCGGCGCGACGACGGGGTGTAGCTGAGCGTAGGTCGCGTGTTAGCGATGTGAACTGGACCGGCGGCGGGGCGATCCCGCCGCCGGTTTGCTATTGGCGCAGACGGAACACATCGCCCGCGCTCGGCGCCCCGTTCGTGGGGTCGAATGTGTACGGGACGAGCGCCCGGAAGCCCGCATCGCCGTTGAGGCGCCCAGCAAGGAGGTCTCCGTAGTCCACCGACTCGAAGCGGCGGTCGGGCCCGGGGCTGATGAGAAGCCAGCCCGAATCGTCCGCGACGTAGGCGAAGCTGGGGCGGTCCTTTTCGCTCTCCTCCGAGGCGAAGGGATCGGCGAACCGCACCAGAAGGTGATTGCGCGGACCGACGAGGGCGCTCCACGGCTCGCCCCGCGGGCCGCCGACGGTGGTGAGGCGTTCGTGGCCGAGATCTCTTGGGGCGTACCCCGCGGGAAACTGACGGCGGTAGGGGGTCATCGGCGGATAGGAGCCGTGATCCGCCGCGTACGACTCGAGCGCGGTGGCGATGCTGCGCATGTTCGAACGGATCGGGGAGACGCGCGGTCCCGGGCCCTCCTCGCGCACCAGGAAGAACAAGAAGACGCCTAGCGACAGCGCCGCAGCGACGCCCACCCATCCGGGAGTATTGCCGCCCACGACCCTCCTCCTACTCGAACAGCGGATCGAAGAAGCGTCCGCCGCGGAATTCGGTGGCGCGGACTTCCTCGGCGAGGGGGGCGGCTTCGGCTTCGCGGCCAAGGCGGAGCAGGAGGACGGCGCGGGTGGCCTTGGCGGCGATGTTGTCGTTGCGGCCCTGGCGGGGCTGGAAGGCGGCGAGCATCGCCTCGAGCGCGGCGCGGGTGCGCTCCGGGTCGCCGGTGGCCTGCGCAAGGTCGAGCTCCGCATGGCGGAGCGCGCGGTCGAGGAGGAGGCGTCGCTCTTCGGGTTCGTCGCGCCAGGGGCGGAGCGCCGCGGCTTCGTCGATCAGGGCGCTGGCTTCGTCCAGGCGGGCGAGCTTCGAGAGTGCTTGCGCCTTGGCGAGGAGCCCCTCGACGCGCCCCCGGACGGCGCCGTCGAGCCCGGCCTCGATGCCGGGGGCGAGGGCGTCGAGGGAGGCGTCGAGGGCGGCGATCGCTTCGTCGTGCCGATCGAGTCCCGAGAGCACGCCCGCCTTGGCGCGCAGCACTGTGGCAAACCTGCTGGCGGTAGACGGCGCAGCCAGTTCGGAAGGCGATAGGGAGCGCATGGTGCTTTCCGCCTGCTCGATCAAGGCGAGTGCCCGTTCAGGATCCCCCGCCTCCGCCGCCAGCGTGGAGAGGCACTGCAAGGCGACGACGACTTCTATCTTGTGGAAGTCGCTAAATGGCTCCGCGGCGGAGAGTTCGGAGGCGATGCGGAGCGAGTCCTCCGCGTTGGCGCGGGAGTCCGCGATCCGCCCGAAGTGCTGAAAGCCGCGCGAATCGAGGATCGCGAGTTGCGACTCGAGGATGCGGTCGCTGACCGAAGGCTGGGTGTCCAGCGCGCGGCTTTCGTGGATTTGGGCCGCCAAGTCCAGCGCCAACCGCGCATCGGCTAGTGCGTCGGCGGCGTAGGCGACCCGGAGCACGACGGTGTCGACGGAGTGCCGGTCGTCCTGGGAGTCCGCGGAGAGGCGCGAACGCTGGCGGTCGGCCGCCGCAAGGGAGGTCTCGAGCACCTCGCGCGCCTCCGTTTCTCGCCCCGCCCCCGCGAGAATCCGGGTCGCCGCCGCGCCCGCGGAGGCAATGGACTCCGCGATCCGGAAGGCGGTGGGATCGCGCGCCTCGACGGACTTGGCGACCTCCATCGCCTCGCGGAGCGCTGCCAGGGCCGACTCGCGGTCGCCGATGGAATCGAGCAGCGAGCCTTGGTCGGCGAGCGCGCGCGCGAGCGACGAAGCTGCCACGACGCGACTGGGGTCGAGCGCCAGAAGGGCTCGCTGCGTCTCGACGGCCCGGGCGCCGACATCGGCCGCCTCGCGAACGCGCCCCACTCCCCGCAACGATGTCGCGTAGTTGATGCAAACCGACCCCAGGGTTTCCAGCGCGGCACGGGAATTGGGTTCGGCGGCGAGCGCCTCCTCGGCGGCTTCACAGATGGCGCCCTGAACCTCGATCGCCTCGTCCCTCCGGTCTGCCAAGCCGAGGAGGCCGGCGTGCCAACTGCGGGCGACGATCCTGTTCTGGCGCAACTCCTTGTCCTCGGGGAACCGGGCGGCCACTTCGTCGGCGATGCGGACGGCCCGTTCGCCGGCTTCGACGCCGAGCGCGAACTCGCTGGCGGCGCGGTGCACCGCGACAATGCGGACGGCGGCCAGCGCCACGGAGCGGGCGGCGCCGACGCGCTCCGGCGCGACGGACATGAAGGTGTCGGCGATCGCCCGCTGGCGTTCCGAAAACGCCCTCGCTTCGTCGATGCGCCCGAGCGCGAGCGCGAGATTGACGCTATTGTTCAGGATGCCCCCGATGACCGCGAGCGACTCGACATTTCCCGGGTCCCGGGCGAGCAACTGGTCGGCGACGGCGAGGGCGCTTGCGTAGGACTCGGCGGCGCCGGGGCGGTCGCCCGCCTGCCCTTGGAGGATCGCGAGCAGGGATAGAGTGTCCGCGAGGTTGCGCATGTTCGCCACATCCGCCGGGCGGAGTTCGTTGGCGCGGCGGTAGAGGGCGACGGAGGCCATCGCGTCCTCGACGCCTCGGGCCGTGGTCCCGGAGGCGCGCTCCCAAGCGGCAGTCGTGTTGAACGCGGCGGCGGCGGCGGAAATCGCGTAGGGCTCGCCCAGCGCGGCCACTTCCTGCGCCCGCGCGCGGACGCGCTCCGCCAGTTCCGCGCCTTCGGCGGGGTCGGGGATACGGGTCATGTAGAGGAGTTGACGATGGAGGAGGCTGAGCAGGTGGCCCTCGCGGAGCTGGCTGGCACCCGCCGCGCGGATGGCCTCCTCGGAGGCGGCGACCGAGCGCTTCGCGGTCGCGATGGCGGCTGCGTGATCGCCCGCCTCGTTGAGCAGCCGGGCCCACTCGCCGAGCACCTCGGCGTAGTTGTCGAGGACATCCCCGTCGCTGGGCTCGTCGCGGACCACGTCCTCGTACAGGTCCGCGCAAGCCCGCATCGTCGCCGTCGCCGCGGGCAGGTCGCCGCGCGAGCTTTGGAACAGGCCGCGCTGGAGGAGGAAGCCCGCGCGGCGCTTGCGCCAACCCACCTCCGCCGCGACATCCGCCGGCAACGCGTCGAACAGCCCGCCAAGCGTCCGCGATGCGACCTCCTGCGTCTCGGGGTTGCCGCGAGTTCGCGAAGCGTTCATCACGGCGATCAATCCCTCGATCGGCGCCTTCCACTCCTCCACGGGCAGCTCGGCGAACGGGACCGAGGTGTAATAGCCAAGCGCGCGCTCGACCGCGGGATCGAGCAGTTCGAGGCGGTTCAGCTCCGCGAGCCGCTTCGTCATGTCTTCGAGGACGAACCGCGCGAACTCGTCGGATTTGCCGCGGGCTTCGCGGGCAAGGTCGCGCTGGGCCTCGGCGGCGGCGCGCTGTCCGGCTTCCGCGTCGCGCGAGCGGGAGAGCTGGTGCGTGAAGAACGCGCCCCCGAGCACGGTGACCGTGAGGAGCCACAGTGCGGAGCCGATGGCCACGCGGCGCGTGCGCTGGCGGCGGAGCGACGCCCGCTCGCCGGCGCCGACCTCGCCAAGCAGGCGCTCGCGCGCGGCGCCCCGGTCGAGCCGCTCCGCCTGCACACGAGCCAGCACCAGGTCGTCGTTGCGGAGTGCGAGCGCGGCATGGGTGGAGAAGACCTCCTCGCGGATAGCGGGGAGGTCGGGATTGGCCTGCCAGAGCGCGTGCGCCTGTTCGAGGAGCGCGGCGCAGGCGGCGAGGCGCGAGTAGTCGCGGGCGCCGGAGGCGAGCTCGGCGCGCGCCTTGGCGGCGAGTTCGCGGGACTCGCGGCGGCGCGTTTCGCCGGAGATGTGGTCCTGCAGCGCGGCGATGAACTCGGCGGCGGAGGGGCAGCGGTCCATCGGTTCCGGGCGGAGCGCGTGGAGGCAGAGGCGCTCGAGGTCCGCGGGCACCTCGCGGTCCGGCGCGCGGCGCGAGGGGGGCTCGACCTCGCCGGTGCGCGCGCGAAGGAACGCGCGGTGCGCGGAGGAATCCTCGTGCGGGAAGGTGCCGGTGAGGATGAAGTACAGCGTCCCGCCGAGCAGGTAGATGTCGGTCCACGGGCCGATGCGTTTTGCGGTGCGCTCGGTCTGCTCCGGCGCCATGAGGGCGGGGGTGCCGGAGGGGTTGCTCGCCGTGAGGCTGCCCTCCAGTTCCGGCAGGCCGAGGCGGCGCGTCTCCTCGAGCAGCGACTCGTCGCCGGTGAACACCGCGAGGCCCCAGTCGATGAGGAGCACCTCGCCGAAGCCGCCGAGCATCACCTGCGCGGGCTTCAGGTCGCGGTGCACGACGCCCTTCGAGTGGGCGAAGGCGACCGCCTGCGCGACCGCGATCAGGATCGGCGCGTGCTTGCCGATGAGCTGCGCGGCGGAGAGCGAGCGGAGGTCCCGGGCCAGCTCCTTGTCCCAGGGGGTGCCCTGAACGTACTTCATCGCGAGCAGCGGCGCGCCGGATTCGTCGCGACCGAGGTCGTGCACGGGGATGATATTGGGGTGTTCGAGGCGCGCGGCGAAGACCGCCTCGCGGCGGAACTCCTCCGAGAGCAGGTCCACTTCGCGCTGGTCCCCGCGGAGCCGGTCCGGGCGGATCACCTTGATGGCGACGACGCGCCCGAGGCTGGTCTGGACCGCTTCCCAGACCTCGCCCATGCCGCCAGCGGCGACCTTGCGGAGTAGTCGATACGGGGGTTGCTTCGGCTCGGCGAGCTCCGTAGGCGCCACGCCGACGGTCCCTGCGAAAGTGGCCGCTTCGGCGCCCGCGGGGGCGAGCGTCGCCGGTCCGTCCGGCGGCGGCGCCAGCGTCGCGATACTCCTCGGGCCCTTGTAGGAGAGCGTGGGGTGCTCGGGCAGGTCCTGCGGCGGGTCCAACGGGTTCATGCGCGCCTCTTCGGTTGTGGCGGGCCGAGTCTCCCGGGCCGCGTGCGCAACCGCAAGCGCGACCGGCGTCTTCAGCCCGCCGCGGCTCGCGACCCGAGCAGCTCCTCGGCGAGGCGGCGCCCGGCGGCGCCCGCCACTCCGCCGTCCAGCAGGCGGGCGATCTCCGCGGTGCGGCCCGCGCCCTCGAGCTGCTCCATCACCACGACCGTGCGCTCCTCGTCCTGCAGCTTGGCGACGTTGAGGTGCGCGTCGGCGAGCGCGGCGACGGCGGGCTGGTGCGTGACGCAGAGGACTTGGCGCCCCTTCGCCAGCGCAGCCAGCCGCGCCCCGACGCGCGCCGAGGCGGCGCCGGAGAGGCCGGCGTCCACCTCGTCGAAGACCATCATGCCGACGCCGTCGCGCTCCGCGGCGACGCTGCGCAGCGCGAGCATCACGCGGGAAAGTTCGCCGCCGGAGGCGATGCGGCGCAGCGGGCGCGGCTCCTCGCCGGGGTTCGCGGAGAAGAGCAGCTCGATCTCCTCGGCTCCGCCGTCGCCGCCTTCTTCGGCGGCGGGGGCGAGGCGCGCTTCGAGGCGGGCGCGGGGCATCGACAGGTCGCGCAGGACCGCGAGGACCGCCTCGGCGAAGGGCCCGGCGGCGGCGGCCCGGAGGGCGGTCAGCCGCGCGGCGGCGGTGCGCCACTCGCGGGCGCGGGCCGACTCCTCGCGTTCAAGCGTGCGCAGGCGGTCGCCGCTGGTTTCGAGCGTCTCGAGTTCCGCTTCGAGGCGTTCCAGCGCGGCGACGGCGTCCTCCTCGGTGGGCCCGTGCTTCCGGAGGGTGCCGCGGATCGCCGAGATGCGGGCGTCCACCTCCTCGAAGCGGGCCGGGTCGGTCTCGGTGTCGGCGAGGTAGCTGTCGAGCGTGCGGGCCGCGTCGTCGAGCTGGGCTTCCGCGTCGGCGAGCTGCTGCGCGAGCGGCGCGAGCGCGGCGTCGTGGCCCGAGAGCGTTTCCAGGAGTCGGCGGGCGCGGCCCACCAAGTCCACGGCGGCGAGCGAGTCGCCGTCGCCGGAGAGCCAGCCGTGCGCCTCCTGCGCGCCGCGGAGGAGCTGGCCAAGGTTCGCGAGCCGGCGGCGCTCCGCCTCGAGGCGGCCCAGCTCGCCGGGCTCGAGGGCGGCGCGGCGCAGTTCCGCGACTTGGTACTCTAGGAAATCGCGTTGGCGCTGCGCGGCTTCGACCTCTGCGGCCAGGCGGGCGCGTTCACGGCGTGCGGCGCGCCAGGCGCGGGCGGCGGCGCGGGCCTCCCCCGCCGCCTCTGCGGCCCCCGCGAAGGCATCCAGCGCGGCGCGCTGGCGCTCCGGCGAGGCGAGGTCCTGCTGGCTGCCTTGCGCGTGGAACTCGACGAGCGCCTCGCCGATGCGTTCAAGCTGCGCCTTCGTAGCGAGGTGTCCGTTCACGTGGATGCGCGAACGCCCGCCCGCGCGCAACTCGCGCCGCAGCAGCAGCGCGTCGCCCTCCCCCGCCAAGTCCTCCGCGCGGAGCGCCTCGAGGGCGGCGGGGCAGCGGGAAAGATCGAACTCGCCCTGCACCAGCGCGCGTTCCGCCCCCGTGCGGACCAGTTCCGCGGAGCCGCGCCAGCCAAGGAGGAACTGGAGTGCGTCGAGCAGGATCGACTTACCGGCGCCCGTCTCGCCGGTGATGGCAGTGAAGCCGTCGCGGAACTCGATCTCGAGGGAGTCGACGAGGGCGAAGGAGTCGATGGCGAGGTGGCGGAGCATCGGGCGTTCCCCTTGCAGCGGATGACGACCGTCTACTTTCGCTCGCCTTTCGCCGTCAAGGAAAAGCGAAGGAGGGGCGAAAGCCCTCCGCCAGGTGACCCGCGCACGCAGTTGCGTGGCGCGTCACCGGCCACGATCCGGCGCAGGGTAACCCCGAAGCGCATATCAGCCCCGCTTCGCATCCTCGCGGTTTCGCGTGAGACTTCCTCTATCATTCCTCCAGCAACCTCCGCCCACACCCCACCCCGATTCCGTCCTCCACGACATCGTCCAACACCACGCCCGCCGCGCCGGCATCGACCTCCGCGGCCTCTGCGTCCACTCCCTCCGCGCAACCGCCGCAACCAACGCCTTGGAGCACCAAGCCGACATCGCAAAGGTGCAGGAATGGCTCGGCCACGCAAACGTCAGCACGACGCGGCTCTATGACCGGAGACGGAGCAGGGTGGAGGAGTCGCCGACTTGGCGGGTAAGGTATTGAGGCAGTAGTCCGTTGGAGTTCCTCGAAAGCGGCAATACGGCATATTGCGCGCCCCTGGAGTGGAGAACTGTTCAACGGTGGACAGGCTGGTGCCGCTCCGGGGCGCACGGTGCGCCTTCATCGCGCGGCGATCAATCTCGAGTGCTATCTCACGCTCGACTAGCCCACCGCGCTTCGATCGCCGAGCATGTCATGGGGGCGGGGTCTTCCCGCGCTGCGAGCGCAGCACATTGCGACAATTGCGAACACACCGCTTCGCCGGGTCAAGGAAAGCTTAGTAGGACGTCCCATGGGCAAGATACAGTCCATTAGCGGTCACGAATACATTCAATAACGTCTAAGGACTCCATCCACAGCATCAGGCTACTTACCACCATGTGGCTGGCAGGACATAGTTAAGCCGTGATTCTTCAGCACCATACACGCCAGATGAAGGGTGCTCGAACCAATACAGTTTGCTTGGCCCTTCAATGGGGACAAAGAGCATCGTCGGGCCAATGGAAGTCACCTTGCCATCTACATTCACTACAGGAAGAACCGTGTCGAATACTCCACTTGTGGAGTGGTACCGATACTCCAGCATCGAGAGGGTATCCGATTCTAATGACGAAAGGCCGAACTCATGTCCACGGATCCCCATCGCTTGTAGAGCGTCAATGACGCCACGAGTTTGGTACTTGCCGACTTCAACAACACTTACTTCTTCAAGAGAGGTCGCGGCAAGCGTGGCTTCATAGTGATCCCGACACAGTCTTCTTGACATGAGAGTGGTCGTCATGGGTTCCACGCCCAATGACTCTCGAGAGCGAATGGATATCTTTTCTGCCGTAACGCTGTATTCAGTGTTGCCAACCGGAGTCGGTCTTCCCTCTAGCCACAAGGGACGTGATAGCACTCGAGTCTTTCCTGAAGGTAGCCCTGCTATAGAAAGAACTACCCATTCATCGAGGCTACCATTATAGGCTCCTTGCCACTCCTGCTTCACCTTGACCAACAGAAGTACATCCCCTATCTCATCTTTTCGGGTGTTCTTCGCAACCACGAGCAATAGTGGTTGACGGGGGACCTCACCTTGAATAGGAAAGGACTTACCTGGAAGTTCATCCAAATAGCCAAATGCAGTGGCCACTAGAACTCCGTTCACCAAGACAGGGTCCGTAAGTGAAGCGTCATCGCGAGGAGCGATGCCCGGCCCTACGGCACTCCAAAAGACAATGCTCACGATTAGCGGGACGCCCAGTGACACAAGTACTCGACTACGTGCGGGGATTTGCTTCAATCCCATTGAATTCCCCCTGGAGTCCAATTTCTCCATCTCTCAGCCCAATCCAAGATGGGGTCTGAAGGATAAATGCATGGTCCGTAACTGCTTCGCTCGTCAATCGGAATGTCCACAATGGCGCACTCGGTCCTAGGGCATTGCTTGGCAAAATCCTCCCAGAACTTTGCGGTATCTCCAGTAGGAATGTCCCACTTCCTCTTTCGCTTCTGTAGATCCTGAAGCATATCTTCATACAAGTCGCGCTGAAAAGAGCCGATCTCTAGGCGGTAGACTGTCTTTCTCAAGAGTGTTTCGACGAACTCGAATGTGTACTTATTGCAGTTGTTTGCGAACAGATTGTACTCATACTCATCGTCCTTAGGAACCCTTTCCCTAACCACTTCAAGCAAAACATCGTCAGGAACCCAAAAGCTGAAGAATTGAGTAACCGATGATGCGTCCTGCCGATTCGGATTGTTTGCTGCGCCGTAGTTTATCCTAGTGGGGTCACCATCCCTGCCTGGCCCTGCTATGTGCGACCCTTGAGGCATGCCAGTGTACTGCCCATCCCAATCGAAACCTAAGCCTGTGTGATAGCTCTCACACTTGTTGTTGGAACTCTTAAAGCCTGCCTCCAAGAACACAGTGGCGGTACCTAGCGGATCCACCGCGTTGACTGGATCACCTGACGCGTAGCAAAACAAGGTCAGGTCTTGATAGCCATGTGGATCACGAGAGATGAAACGCCCTTCCAACGGCGAGTACCACCGCGCCCGCAGGTGGTACACTTCACCCACGGGGGTCCAGGGGCGGGCGGTGAAGAGGAACTTGAGGCCGATGGAGGATTGCGCAGCGGAAAGCGGCGCGCGGGCGGATTGCGTGGTGCGGACCGCCGGGGCGAGCAGGGCGCCCGCCGCCACGCCTTCGCGGGCGTTCGAGGAGAGCGTTCCGTTTGCTGCCCTTACCGACACTTTCGCCTCGTCCCAGACCCGGAGCTGCGCCGATCCGTTCGCCTCGCGCGAGTGGATCGTCGGCACACCGTAGGGACTCTACTCGTATGCCTCGACGGGCTTCAAGCCGAATACCCGGGGCAACTGGCCCCAGCCGCCGCCGGGCGGGGCGTAGAGCGCCATGACCTGCGAGCCGTCCGAGAGCAGCACCTCGGCCGCGCCGACGGTGCCGGTATCAGCGGCAAGGTTGCCGGGATGACCCCACTCAGTTGATCGCCCCACGGTCGGACGCCGAGTAGCGGCGGAAGACCAGTCGACACGCGTGCCCCCGCCGCCCGCTGGGCAAGCGCTTGACCCCGGCGCGGGGCGGCGCCGATGTTGCCTGTCACGCTTCGGTTGACAGAAGCGGGCCCACGCGCGGCCCGCGACCCCTCGACAAGGAACCTTTCCAGAACATGGCCACAGCATACGATGTCGTGGTGATCGGCGGCGGACCCGGCGGCTACGTCGCGGCGATCCGCGCCGCGCAGCTCAAGATGAAGGTCGCGGTCGTCGAGCGCGAGCGCCTCGGCGGCATCTGCCTCAATTGGGGCTGCATCCCGACCAAGGCGCTCCTCAAAAACGCGGAGGTCTTCGACAAGTTCAAGCACGGCGCGGAGTGGGGCATCAAGGCGGACAACGTCTCGTTCGACTTCAACGCCATCATCAAGCGCAGCCGCGGCGTCGCGGACCGCATGTCGTCGGGCATCGACTTCCTGATGAAGAAAAACCGCGTCACGCCGCACCTCGGCACGGCGACGATCACGGCGCCGGGCAAGATCGAGGTGGCGAAGAAGGACGGCTCGAAGGAAGTGCTGGAGGCGAAGCACATCATCGTCGCCACCGGCGCCCGCCCGCGCACGATCCCCGGCGTCGCGCTCGACGGCGAGAAGGTGATCACGAGCAAGGAGGCGATGAGCCTCGCGGAGCACCCGGAGTCGCTGATCGTGATCGGCGCCGGCGCCATCGGCATCGAGTTCACCTACTTCTACTCGGTGCTCGGCACCAAGGTCACCGTGCTCGAGGCGAAGGACACGATCCTTCCGGTCGAGGACAAGGAGATCAGCCGCGTCGTCCACAACTCGCTGAAGCACCGCGGCGTGACGCTCGTCACCGGCGCGATGGTCAACGAGGTGAAGACGACCGGCAAGGGCGTCTCGGTCACTTACACCGTGGGCTCGGACAAGAAGACGATCGAGGCGCCGAAGGCATTGATGGCGATCGGCGTGCAGGGCAACGTCGAGAACCTCGGCATCGAGAAGCTCGGCGTCGCCATCGAGCGCGCCCACATCAAGGTGGACAGCCACTACCGCACGAATGTGCCGGGCATCTACGCGATCGGAGACGTGGTGGGCCCGCCCTGGCTGGCGCACGTCGCGAGCGCGGAGGGCATCCATTGCGTCGAGGCGATCGCGGGCCTCGGGCCGCACGAGGTCGATTACTCGAACATCCCGGGCTGCACCTACTGCCAGCCGCAGGTGGCGTCCGTCGGCAAGACCGAGGAGCAGCTCAAGGCGGAGGGCGTCGAGTACCGCGTGGGCCGCTTCCCGTTCACGGCGAGCGGCAAGGCGGTGGCCGCCTCCGAGGCGGAGGGCATGGTGAAGCTGCTCTTCGGCAAGAAGTACGGCGAGCTGATCGGCGCGCACATCGTCGGCTCGGAAGCGACCGAGATGATCGCCGAGCTGTGCCTCGGCAAGGCGCTCGAGGTGACGTGGGAGGAGCTGCACCACACGATGCACGCGCACCCCACGCTCTCCGAGGCGATCATGGAGGCCGCGGCGAACTCCGAGGGCCTCGCGATCCACATCTAACGGGCTCGGCGTGGGGGGCCCCCGCCGGGCCGCCCCCGGGGCGCCCCCCCCCCCCGCGAGTGCCCCCCCCCCCCGCCCGCCCCCCCCACCCCCCCCCCGCCCCCGCCG
>JANRJK010000039.1:0-109833 GCA_033764015.1 Candidatus Sumerlaeia bacterium
TTCGCTTAGAGCAACCGCCGCAACGAACGCCCTGGAGCACCAAGCCGACATCGCGAAGGTCCAGGAGTGGCTCGGCCACGCCAACGTCAGCACGACGCGGCTCTATGACCGGAGGCGGAGCAGGGTGGAGGAGTCGCCGACTTGGCGGGTGAGTTACTAGACGCCCACTGAGCCTGTCCGACTACCACCGTGCCCGCAGGTGGTACACTTCACCCACGGGGGGCCAGGGGCGGGCGGTGAAGAGGATCTTGAGCCCGATGGACGATTGCGCGGCGGACAGCGGCGCGCGGGCGTGCTGCTTCGTGCGCGCCGCCGGGACCAGCAGCGCTCCCGCCGCGACACCTTCGCAGGCGTTGGCAGAAAGCGTTCCATTTCCTGCGTTTACCGCCACGGCCGTTTCGTCCCGGACCCGGAGCTGCGCCGATCCGTCCGCCTCGCGCGAGTGGATCCTCGGCACAGCGTAGGGACTATACTCATACGCCTCGACGGGCTTCAAGCCGATCACCCGGGGCAGCTGGCCGGAGCCGCCGGGCGGGGGTTAGAGCGCCGTGACCTACGAGTCCTTGGAATTGTTTCACCCCGGATCTTCGACGCGGCCCTCCGCCTTCCTGAGCCGCCGGTCGAGCCAGAGTGTTTGCGCGATGAGGCCGCGGAGGATTTGCGACTCGCGCTGCGTGAGCCGCGAGCGCGTGGCCATGGAGCGCAGCAGCGCCAAGGAGGTTTGCGTGCGCGCGCTGTTGTCGTAGCCGAGGCGGTGCATCGCGTCGCGGAGGTGCTCGAGGACCCCGTCGATCTCGCCCTGCGTGGCGAAGCGGTCGCGCGAGTCGCCCCCGGCGACGGGGTGGAGCGAACGCGGGCTGAGGCCCCCGGCGGGGGAGGGGGCGTCCCAGCCCCGCGCGCGGTACGCTTCCGCGGCGCCGGCGAGCGCGATGCCGACCGCCTGCGCGAGGTTCAGCGAGGGGAAGTCCTCCGCGGTCGGCAGGCGCCAGCGGTGCGCGCAGACGTTCGCCTCCTCGTTCGACATGCCGTGGTCCTCGCGGCCGAAGACGAGCGCGAGGCGGGGCGCTTCCGCGTGGCCTTCGAGGAGCGGCGCGGGCGTGGCCCCGGCGCATTCGAGCTGCCGCTGATGCCCGGCGACCCCGGTGAGCGCGACGGTCAGTTCGTAGGGGGCGAGCGCCTCCGCGAGCGTGGCGCAGCGGCGCGCCCGGCGGAGCAGTTCGCCCGCGCCGGCGGCCATCGCGCGCGCTAGGCCGTCCAGCGGGTCGCACGCGGGGTTCACCAGCACCAGCTCGCGGGCGCCGTGGTTCTTCATCACGCGCGCCACCGCGCCGAGGTTGCCGGGCTCCCGCGTTTCGATCAGCACCACCGCCAGCCGCTCCATGGGCGCGCCTCCTCGGACCGACGATTGCGCACGGGGCGGGAGCGGGGCGCAAGGCGCCGGCACGCACGCGGCGCTTGTCCCGCCGGGCCGGGGCTCCGAACCTTCGGCCCGAACGGAGCCTCCGCGCGGTATGAAGCAGCTCGCCACCTTCCTCGAAGCGATCAAGTTCTCCCACTCGGTCTTCGCCCTGCCGTTCGCGCTCATCGCGATGCTGGCGGCGGGTCCGGGCTGGCCGGGGTTCTGGACGCTCTTCTGGATCGTCGCGGCGTGCGTCGCGGCGCGGACCGCGGCGATGGCGTTCAACCGGCTGATCGACGCGGACGTGGACGCGGCCAACCCGCGCACGCGCAACCGCGCGCTCGTCACCGGCGAGCTCTCGCGCCGCGACATGGCGGTGGCGCTCGTGGCCAGCTCCCTCGCGTTCTTCTTCGCCGCCGGGATGCTCAACCGGCTCTGTCTGCTGCTCTCGCCACCCACACTGCTCGTCCTGCTGGGCTACAGCTATACCAAGCGCTTCACCGACTTCTCGCACCTGGTGCTTGGCCTCGCGCTGGGTCTCGCGCCGATGGGCGCGTGGGTCGCCGTGACGGGTTCGATCGCCTTCGCTCCGATGCTGCTGGCGGGAGCGGTGCTTTTCTGGGTGGCGGGATTCGACATCCTCTACTCGTGCCAAGACTACGAGTTCGACCGCTCCGCGGCGGGACTGCACTCGCTGCCGAAGCGGCTCGGCATCCGCGGCGCCATGCGGCTCGCGCGGCGGTTCCACGGCGCGACCCTGCTCCTGCTGCTGCTGTTCTGGCTGCTGTCGCCGTTCGGCGGGCTTTTCCTGCTGGGCGTCGGCGCGGTGGGGCTGCTGCTGATCCGCCAGCACGCGCTGGTGAGCCCGCGCGACCTGTCGCGGATCGACGCGGCGTTCTTCACCACGAACGGCGTGATCAGCGTGGGGCTGTTCTTCGTGGCGGCGATCGATCTGGCGCTGCTCGGCGGCGCGGGCTGAGGAACGGGCCGTGCGACTCCACTCCCTCGCGATTTCCCAGTTCCGCCTGATCCGGCAGATGGAGTTGCAGCTCCCGCCGGGCCTCACCGTGTTCCTCGGCGCCAACGCGCAGGGGAAGACCAGCATCCTCGAGGCGGTGTCGTTCCTGTCCACAGGGCGCTCCTTCCGCACCACGCGCGAGAAGGAAGTGATCCCCTTCGAAAGCTCGATCCATGTCGCCCGCGCCGTCGGCCAGTTCACCCGCGCGCAGGTGAACCACGAGATCAGCGTCGCTATCGAGAGCGCGGGGAAGCGCATCCTCCTCGACGACAAGCCGGCGCGCTCGCTGTCGCAGGTGCTCGGGCAGATGACGTCGGTGTTCTTCTCGCCGGGCGACCTCGAGCTGGTGCAGGGCGCGCCCGCGCTGCGCCGCGATTTCCTGCGCCTGCTGCTGGCGCAGCTCGATCCCGGGTCGCTCAAGCTGATGACCACCTACGACCGCGCGCTCAAGGACCGCAACGCGCTGCTGCGCTGGCCCTCCCCGCCGCGGGCGTCGGAGCTGGACGCCTTCGAGGCGATCATGGCGCGCGCCGCCGCCGCGCTCTACGAGCAGTTCGGCACCCTCGCGGAGCGGCTCCGCGACGCCGCGCGCCCGTTCCACGAGCAGCTCGCGGCGGGGGAGGAGCTCGGCGCCGCGCTCGAATCCGCGCTGCCGCCCGCGCTCGGGGCCGCGCGGCCCACGGAGCAGGAGCTGCGCGCCCTGTGGGAATCGCAGCGCGGCCCCGACCGCCAACGCGGCACCACGCTGCACGGGCCGCACCGCGACGACCTCGCGCTCACGATCAACGGCGAGGACGCGCGCAAGTTCGCGAGCCAGGGGCAGGCGCGAAGCCTCGCGCTCTCGCTCCGCCTCGGCCAGCTCGCGCTCCTCGAGGAGCGTTGGGGCGAGCCGCCGGTGCTGCTCCTGGACGACATCGTCGGCGAGCTCGACCGCGAGCGCACCGAGCGCTTCCTGCGCATCGTGGCCCGCACCGGCGCGCAAGCGCTCCTCGCCGCCACCGACGCCGCAGCGCTCAACGCCGCTGGCGCGCCGGTGTCCCGGCTGTTCCGCATCCACCAGGGCGGGGTGCTGCGCTAGCTTGCGGAAAACGGAACGGCGCCCCCTCGCGGAGGCGCCGTCCAGCACAGCCGGGGTGGTCGTTCAGGTCACGGGTCGATGATGAGCAGGAGCTGCGGGCGCAGCGCGCCGGAAGCGTTGCCCGAGTAGAAGCGGACGTTGTCCGCCGTGCTGTTCCCGTTGGTGCCGGCGGGGAAGTAGACGCGGAACTGCGTCGAGCCCATGCGGTTGATGCCCGCCAGCGCGTCGCCGTTCAGGTCGATGGTGACGGTGTCGCCGTTCGCCGCCGGCACCGCGATCGGAGCCAGCGAAGCGTCCGCCACGCGGCCGTAGTCCTCGAAGTCCTCCGGCTGGAGCGCCGGGGTGGTGTGGAAGATGCCGCCGTCGCCCGCGCACTGCATGTCGAGCGCGAGGTCGCCGAGCAGCGACGGGTCGCCCGCGACCGACTGCCGCGTGAGGACGATCTGCGCCGAGACGATCTCGGCGTCGGGATACAGGGCGTTGAGCGACGAGGTGTTGAAGGAGAGGATGCCGCGTGACTCCTGGTTGGTCGCCTCGTCGCCGATCAGGATGGCGGTGTTGGCCGAGTCGACGAAGCGTCCGCGCTCGATCGCCTCGCTCTCAGACAGCACGCGCCCGTCGCGGGACGCTTCGCTGAAGTACGGATCGAGTTCGAGGTTCGTGTCGGGGTTCGAGAACACCGGCCCGCAGGGGTTCGCCGCGGAAAGCGTTTCGAGGATCAGCTCCGGCTTCCAGGTCGGGTTCGAGTAGCCCGGCGAGGCGAGCTGCCAGAAGTCGAACGTGTTGTCGCTGTCCGAAGGCGTCGTGGTGCGGAGACGGAACTGGACGACGCCGTTGGTCGGCAGCAGGGCGGCGATGCTGTCGAGGTTGACCTCGACCGACTCGCCGGCTGCGAGCGCCGCCAGCGACGCGGCGGGGATCGTCGCCACGCCGTTCTGGAAGGCGGAAGCCTCGAAGTCGGACGTCTGCCGCGAGATGGTGCCGAAGGTCGGCAGCGCCACATCCACCAGCACATCGCCGAGCGCCGTCGCGTTGTTGCCCGGGGCCGGGATCAGCGTGCTCGTGAGGCGCAGCCGCGCCGACGAGACCGTCGCCGCCGTCGTCGACACGGTGAAGTGGATCAGGGAGCGGCGTTCGCGGTTCAGCGTGTCGTCGCCGACCTCGAAGCGCCGCGAGGGGAACACCACGGCGCCGCCGAGGCCGGAGCCCGGGGTGCCCTCGAGCAGGATCGAGTCGTAGGCGGCGAAGGGCTCGCGGAGGTAGCTCGGGCCGTCATAGTTCACCGGGGGAAGCCCGGTGAAGATGAGCTCGCCCGCGCCCGCGTCGTCGTTCGTGTCCCACAGCTCGCCGTTGAGGGCCGCGATCTGCGGCCCGCTCATCGCCGCCGGCGGCAGCAGCGACGGCACCTCGAAGCGGTTGCCCGAGACGTCGATGTCGTCGCTGAACGCCGTCACCGTGCGGCCCGGGGCGGGGTTGGGGTACGAACCCGTGTGGAACTGGTTGTAGGCGTCGAGCGGGCTGGTGCCCCCCGCCGCGTTCACCGTGTCGCTATCCAAGACCACCGCATAGGCGAGGCCGTCCTGGAAGCTGTTGTACAGCGATGGCACCGCGCCACCGACGGTCATCGCGCCCATCGGGCGCGTGTTGCCCGCCGAGACGCCGCGGCGGAAGGCGAGGCCGATGCCGCCGGCGACGGTTCCCTCGTTGAACGCGTTGCCCTGGATCACCGTGTCGTTTGCGGTCACGGGCGTGAACGAGCCGCTGATGCCCGTCCCCGGGTAGTCCGTGTCCACCAGCAGGTGCGCGATTCCCAGCGCCACACCCGGCACCACGTTGAACGTGTTGTTCGAGATCGTGACGTTGTCCGACGCGCCCGAGTAGAACCCGAGGTTGCGCGAATTGAACGTGTTGCCGTCCACAAGGATCGGGCGCGACTGGTAGTTGTGCTTCACCAGAAGGCCCTGGAGGCCGAAGGGGTTGCCGTTGTTCGGGTTGAGGTTCGAGTTGAACGTGTTGTCGAGGACCTGGAGCGGCGTGGCGGCGAAGTTCGGCTCTGTGAAGTCGATGCCTGCGCCGTTGAACGTGTTGCCTTGGACCAGCACCGGCCCGTTTGTCGGAAACTGGTAGAGCAGGTCGGTGAACGTCGCCTGGATCGTGTTGCCGTCCCCGGGGTTCGGCCCGCCGATGGTGCCGAGCCCTTGGCGCATGTAGATTCCGCGCGAGAAGAAGGAACTCTGCATCCCGTTCACGCCGGCGATGATCTGGTTCCCGCGAATGATGGCCGTCTGGGTGAAGTTCGGGGCCTCGTCATCCTGCAGGTGGATCGCGGTGTGCTGGTCGGGGAAGCCGGACTGGGACTGCGTGCCGTTCGAGATGAACACATTGCCGAGCACCTGCAGGCCGTTGAACCGCGCCGCGCCGCCATTCGAGCGCACGCCGTGGCGCACGTCGTCCTGCTGCACCACGAAGCGGAAGTTCGAAATCGTGACGTTCTGCGCGTTGACGGTGAAGAGCGCCGCGTTCGCGGCCGGTGGGCCGGCGACGACGGGCGCCTGTACGATCGTTCCGGTGTTCGACTCGCCGTTGATCGTCACGCCGTTCTTCGTGATCGTCACGAACCCGGAGTAGGAGCCGTCGGCGACCTCGATCGTGTCTCCGGGCGCTGCCAGCGTGTGTCCGGCGATGATGGACGGGGCGGCGTCCGCCCCCGGAGGCGTGGCCGAAACGCCGTCCCAGTAGACCGTTGCGGGGCCCGCGCCGTCGGGATCGGCGGCGTTGACCGGGTTCGAGAAGTTGTCGTCGACATAGATCGTTTGCGCCGAGGCGGCGCCTGCTGCGGCGAACGCCGCGAGAAGTACAGCGAACTTGCGCATGGCTACTCTTGCTCCTTGTGTGATGGCCCGTGGGACGGGCGCTTCGAGGGTGGCCGGGGGGCGTAACTTACTCCGCCCCCAGGGGGGCGGCGGGAACTTCCCTTGATTGGCTTGCGCGGGTTCCTTGCGATGTTGCCCGCGCGCCCGTCAATCGCGTTCGAGCAGTGAGCGCCGGTTTGCGAAGAAATGCAGGTATATCCCTTTACAAGTAAGGGTGTGCACCCCCGCGACCGGGTGCGGTTCCCCCGCTTCGCGGCTTGTACCTCTTCCGCGACCGCCTCCATGATTCCTCATCCGACCATGGAACCCGAGCGGTGACCCACTCCCCCTTCGCAGCCACCCGTTGGGTCCTCGCGAGCAGCGTCGGCTTCCGCATCGTCGCGATCTTCGGCCAGTGGATCATCCTCCGCCTCGTCGAGAAGGAGGTCTTCGGCGCCTACCGCGGCATCGTGTCGATCCACCTGATGCTACTGGCGCTGCTGCCACTCGGGATGGACATGCTGCTGGTGCGCGAGAAGTCGCGGCGCGCGCGCTACGCGGTCGCGTTGTCCTGGCTGCTGGCGTTGGCAGGGGGCGTCCTGTCGCTCGGGACGCTGGTGGCGGCGCTGGCGCCGGCGTTCTCGCCGCGCAGCCTGCTCGCCTCGCTGCTCGACCTCGAGGGCGACTACGCCGCGGCGCTGCTGATGGCCCCGATCTTCGCGGTGCAGGCGTTCAAGCTCGCCGTGCGCGCGCCGCTCTCCGCGCGGCTCGACTTCCGCAAAATCTCCATCGCCGAGTTCGGCAACGGCGTCATCACCTGGATCGGCGGCGCGCTGGCGGTGATCGCCGTGCCGAACGCCTTCGCGCTCCTAGCGGCCTACCTCGCGGGGGAGCTGTTCGAGTTCCTCTTCATGCTGCGGGGCGAGCGCTGGGAGCCGAGCAGCGTGTTCCAGCGGCGGCGGCTCTCCATCGTGAAGACGCTTTGGCGCCGGCACCGCCGCTTCTGCCTGTTCAACGCGGTTGACCTGACGGTGAACAACGTCGCGTCGCTCGCGCCCGGCGTGCTCCTGCTGATGTGGGTCTCGAAGGAGGCGAACGCGGACTTCCAGGTCGCCGCCACCGTGATCGTTCTCCCCGTGATGCTGCTCGTGGGCGCCATCCACCGGGTCACGTTCCCGACGATCTCGGGCCTGTCGGATGTGGAACTGCACCACCGTTGCCTCGCGATCGTAGGGGCTGGGGCCTGCTTCATCGCGCCCGCGGTGATCGGCTTCGCGGTCTTCGCGGAGAGCACCGTCTGGATCCTCGGCGGCGCGAAGTACGCAAGCGCCGCCGCCTTGGTCCCGTGGATGGCGGGATACATGTTCCTGACGGCGATCTACTCGCCGATCTCGAGCCTCGACGTCGTCCGCGACCGCCCCGAGGTCGGCATGTACTGGAACCTGCTCCACCTCGCGGTGCGCGTGGCCGTGCTCTGGCTCTTCCACGAGCGCGGCGCCACCTTCGCGATCGCCGCGATGGCGGTCGCCAGCACGCTCCTCTGGCTGCTCTGGGTGTGGTTGCTCGGCGAGCTGCTGGCCGCCGGCATGGAGCGCTACTTCCGCGCGGTGGTCCGCTTCGCCCCCATGTGGATGGTGGCGGGCGCGGGCTTCTGGCTGGCGGAGCGGTTCGCCGCCGGGAGGCCGTTCGAGCTGCTGCTGGGACCGCTTTTCGGCATCCCCGTGGCGCTGTTCTATCTCGCGCTCGTGTGGAAGTTCCACCCGCTGGAGACGCGCCTCCTCAAGAAGCTCGCGCGCGGAGGCCGTTGACGCGGCCCCCGCGCGCGGGGGTGTTCTAGAAGCGCTTCGTGCGGAAGTGGCAGTAAGGCTCCTTGCCGGTCGTGGCGTAGTAGTCCTGATGGTAGTCCTCCGCGGCCCAGAAGCGCGAGGCGGGGACGATCTCCGTGGCTACCTTCAGCCCCTTCGCGCGGAGCCGGCCGACCAGGTCCTCGGTGACCCGCTTCTGCTCGTCGTCCATGTAGAACACCGCGCTGCGGTACTGCGGCCCGATATCTGGTCCCTGGCGGTTCACCTGCGTCGGGTCGTGGATTTCGAAGAAGAGCTTCGCGAGCGTCTCGTAGCTGGTCTTCGAGGGGTCGTAGGTCACCTCGACCGCCTCCGCGTGGCCCGTGTTGGTGTAGCAGACCTCCTTGTAGGTCGGGTTGTCCTTGTGGCCGCCGATGTAGCCGGAAACCGCGGAGAGCACGCCCGGTTCCATTTCGAAGTAGTGCTCGACGCCCCAGAAGCAGCCGCCGGCGAAGATCGCCTTGGCCGTCGCCGGGGGCGCCCCGGAAGTGTCCGGCTTGAACACCATCGAGATCGAGTTCACGCAATGGCGCGTGTCCGTCTCGGTGAAGCCCTCGCCGGTGAACACGTGGCCGAGGTGGCCGTCGCAGTTGGCGCAGACGATCTCCGTGCGCGAGCCGTCCGGGTCCGGAAGGCGCTTCACCGCGCCCTTGATTTCATCATCGAAGGCGGGCCAGCCGCACCGCGAATCGAACTTCGTCTCGGAGCGGTACAGGGCGGCGTCGCAGCGGCGGCAGTGGTAGGTGCCGACGCCCTTGTGGTTGGTGTACTCGCCGGTGAAGGCCCGTTCGGTGCCTTTGCGGACGATGACGCGCTCCTCCTCGGGGGTGAGCTGGCGCCAGTTGGCGTTCTTCGTGTCGGAAGCCATCGCTTCTCCTTCCTTCGCCGGTTGGTTGTCGCCACCCGCGAGGGCCTCGTAGCGCGCCACGCCCGAGAGGGCGATGGCGAACACCGCTGCCCAGACCGCGTAGCCGGCGCGTCGGATGATCTTAGCTGCCTTGTTGGTTTCCATCGGATGCGTTTGCTCCTTCCAGCGTGCGGCCCAAAGGGGCGCAAGCGGCGTGCCGCCAGTTTGGCGGGTTCCGGACGCGATTTCAATGCTTTGGCGACGGAAAGCCCCCGGTCCTCGCTCCCGGGCGACGAGCTTTCGTAAGCCGAGCGGCTACCGCGTGACGCGCACCAGCTCTTCGATGGTTGTCAGTCCCTTGCGGAGCAGTTCGTGCCCGTGCTGCCGGATGGTCAGCATCCCGTGCTGGACGGCCAGATTGCGGATTTCGACCGTGGACATGTTGCCGTGTTCCAGCGCGCTACGCACGTCGTCCGTCGCGATCAGCATCTCGAAGAGCCCGGTTCTACCGAAGTAACCCGAGTTGTTGCAGAGGCTGCATCCCACCGGGTAGGGCACGACGCTCGGCACGTCGGCGACGTCGGAGAGGCCGACCGCGGCGATTTCGTCCGCCGTCGGGGCCTTCATCTTCCGGCAGTCCGGGCACACGAGGCGGCAGAGGCGCTGCGAGGCGATCAGGTTGAGAGAGTCCGCGAAGCGCCGCGCGGAGATCTGGAACTCCATCAGGCGCGCCATCGCCGCGGCGGAGTCGATCGTGTGCAGCGTCGAGAACACGAGGTGGCCCGTGGTCGCCGCCTCGATCGCGATCTCCGCGGTCTCCTTGTCGCGGATCTCGCCGATCATGATCACGTCCGGGTCCTGGCGGAGGATCGAGCGGAGTCCGCTTGCGAACGTGAGCCCCGCCTGCGGGTTCACCTGGATCTGGTTGATGCCCGAGAGGCGGAACTCGATCGGGTCCTCGATGGAGATGATGTTCTTGTCCTGGTCGCGGAGGCGCTGCAAGGCGACGTAAAGCGTGGTCGTCTTGCCGGAGCCTGTGGGCCCGGTCACCAGCACTAGGCCGTGCGGCGACGAGGTCGAGCGCTCGAAGGCGTCGCGCTGCGACGCGGTCATGCCGAGCTTGCGCGGGTCGGTCTGGATCGAGCGCACGTCTAGGAACCGGATGGTCAGCTTCTCGCCGTTGGCGCTGGGGGAGGACGCCACGCGCATGTCGATCTTGGCGTCGTCCAGCAGGTGTGTGAAGGAGCCGTCCTGCGGGCGGAGGCGGTCCGCGACGTCCATGTTCGCGCGCGCCTTGAACGCGGAGACCACGGAGTTGGACAGCGCGCGGGGGAGTACGAGGCGCTCGAGCATGATGCCATCCACGCGCTGGCGCACCTTGAGGCCCCGTTCCTCCGGTTCGAGGTGCAGGTCCGACGCGCGGCGGCGGATCGAGTCGGCGAGCACCGTCTGGATCAGCCGCTCCATGCGGTTTGTCTTCACGAAGTCCTGGATCGCCATGGCGCCGCGCTCGACGCGTTCCGCCTCGACTCGGAGGTTGTCGGAGATCTGGCGGAGGTAGCCGTCGAGGGTATGGACCGGCTGCACCGGTTGGCCGCAGTTGGGGCACTTGGCGAAGTTCAGGTCGGGGTAGTTCTCGGGATTGTCCAGCGATCCGGAGCAGTGCGGGCAGGCGTGGTCCGGCGTCGGCTGCCGCTTCGGCGCGCTGTCGCGCATGAAGAGGAGGACGGCGAAGGGCCCCCGGCTCCAGACCTGCTGGCGGCGGTTCGCGGCGTAGATGTTCCCCTGGTACTCGAAGAATCGCAGGAAGACCCACGGAAGAAGCCAGACCACGAGGATGACTGCGGAAGCGATCAGCCCGATGCGGACCGCTGCTTCGGCGTCCTCCGGCGAGAGGTCCACGCCCGCGGCCTTCAGGAGCTTCGCCCCGCTCCCGGAAGCGGGCGGCGGCGCATCGGCGACCGGCTGCTGCGCCGCGGGTTCCGCGGGCGTCGCGGCGGGGGGCTGCTCCGCGGCGGGGGAGGGGGGCGGCGCGGTTGTCGCCTCCGGCGTCGCCGCCGCCTCGTCGAAGCGCACGCGCTCGCGGATGAAATCGACTCCGCCCTTCGCCATAATCTCGAACTCCGTGGCCAGCCGCGGCGCCGCGAGGATCTCCTCCTGGATCGCGAGGCTTTCGCGGAAGAGAGCGAAGTACCGCTGCCGGGCGGCTTCGTCCTTCACATCCTGGAAGTTCTCCGGACGGCTGATCGCGATCGCCTGCACCGCGAGATTCTGGGCGAGGTAGATCCGGGCGAGTTGTCCCGACGGGTCCGTGACTGGAGTCCGCCGCGACACCTCGCGCAGCAGCTCCTCCAGCCGGCGCCCCGCGGGATCGGACTCCCGGAGGGCGTTCGCCTCCTCAGTCATCCATTCGACCGCGAGCGGATTCATCACCGCTTCGAGCTCCGAGCGCGAGGGCTGCATGGCGTTCCGGAGCACCTCGGTCCCGGTGGGCGAAAGGAACGGCCAAAGGAGTTGGATCGCCTGGTCGCGCTGGCCGTTCGTGTGGAGCGCGGACGCGCGGGCCAGCGCGGCCTGCGCGATCGACCCCGCGACCGCCGTCTCCCCGCGGGCGGCGGTCTCGTTCAGCCGCGCGAACAGGAAGAAGAGGCGGACCGCGTCCGCCTCGTTGCCCGCGGCCAGCGATTCGCGCGCCGCGGCAAGCACCGCCGGCGCCTCTGAGGGCGGAGTCGCGGGGTCCGGATAACCGGCGCGGCGCACCTGCGCGGCGGGCAGGTAGCGCCGCCCCCCGTCCGCCGTGTCGAGCACCAGGGTCGAGCCGTCGCGCCACACCACCCGCCCCTCGAGGCGCGTGCCGTCGCCGAGCTGCAGCGACGCGGTTCCGCCGAAGGGTTGCTCCTCCGGCGCCTGGGCCGGCAGGACCGACCAGGCGAACGACAGCATCGTGGCCAGCAGCAATCTCAACAACCGCGTCATGCGCAACGCTCCCGATGGGGAAGTTGATGAGACTTCATCCGCGGGCATGTTGAAGGTCTAGGGGGAAGCGCGCGCCATCGCTTGACGCGGCGCGGGCCGGGCCCGGAACCTGCGGCCCCGTAGGCCACCCCTCCCCGGAGCGCCGCCCATGCACGCCCCGATCCGCCGCCTCGTCCTCCTCGCGCTCCTCCTGCCCCTGCTCGCGCTCGCCGCCTCCTGCGGCCGCGACGACATCGGCAAGGTGCGCAAGACCCCCGACGGGCGCATCGTCGTCGAGTTTTGGCACGCCATGGGCGGTCCGCCGCAGGGCGTCCTCAACACGCTGATCGACCGCTTCAACGCCGGACAGGACCGCTACCGCGTCGTCGGCGTGTTCCAGGGCAACTACGACGCCCTGAACCAGAAGCTCATCGCCTCGCTCTACGCCGGCCGCAACCCCGCCGCCGCGCAGATGTACGAAGGCTGGACGACGCGCTTCATCCGCTTCGGCTACCTGAAGCCCGTCTCCGACTTCCTCGCCGAGGAGCCCGCCTACGCCGAAGAACTCCGGAACGACATGTTCCCTGTGTTCTACGATGGAAACCTCTTCGAGACGCCGGAATCCGCCGGCGAGCCGGTCCTCGCCACGCTCCCCTTCAACAAGTCGGTCTACGTCCTCTGCATCAACCTCGACATGATGCAGGCCGCGGGCTACCAGGAAGGCCCGAAGACCTGGGCGGAGTTCAGCGAAATGGCGCGCGCCATGGTGAAGCGCGATGCCGTCGGCGAGGTCCAAACCTACGGTTTCGGCACCCGCGCCATCATCGAGTCTTACACGCAGAACCTCTTCATGACCGGCGTGAACTACCTCGACGAAGAGGAGAACGTCCTGTTCGACGGCCCCGAGGGGCTCGCCGCCATGAAGTTCCTCGTCGAGATGTCGTCGCAGGAGGCGGGCACCGGCTATGTGGAGCCGGGCTTCCTCAGCTCGCCCTTCGGCAATGGCAAGATCGCGATGTACATCAGCTCGACGGCGGGCTTCAGCTACAACGACCAGGCCGCCGGAAACAAGTTCGTGTGGCGCGCGTTCCCGCTCCCCGGCATGGACGAGGCCACGCCCGGCCGCGTCCTGGCGCAGGGAACCAACGTCGGCATCTTCGGGCGGAACGTGCCCGAGGAGGCGCAGCGCGGCGCCTGGGAATTCCTCAAGTTCCTCAACACGCCCGAGTCGCTCACCCTCTGGTGCGGCCGCACCGGCTACATGCCGACGCGCCGGTCGCTCCTCGATTTCCCCGAGTACCAGGAGGTGCTTGCGAAGGACGTGAATCTGGCCAACACGATATCGAGCCTTGACCGGCTCATGTTCGAGCCGAAGCCGATCTACTGGGACAACTGCCGCGCGATCATCAGCCGCGCGGTGCAGGCGGTCCTGACGGGACTGAAGACTCCCGAGGAGGCGCTGGCGGACGCGTCGGAGCAGGTCCGCGACGTGGTCCAGAGCAACCGCGCCCCGGAGAAGCCCCGCGCGGAGCGCGAACGGGCGCAGGCGCCCTGACGCGCCCCGGCGACAGCGCTTGCCGCGCCGGACGCCCCGCGCCAAGTTCGGGGAATTCACCTGCACCACCGGAGTCGACCATGATCCGCCGCACCGCCGCCGCACTGCTCGCCACCGCCCTCGCGCTCCCCGCCCTGGCGCAGGAGTCGGCGCCGCTCGTCCGCAAGAGCGACAAGCCGCGCCAAACCATCGTCGTCGGCAAGCGCGCGGCGGAGGCCCAGCGGGCTCCCCAAGGCGAGCGGGCCGAGCAGCGGAATCCGGCCGAAGTGGTGGGCGTCGTCAATTCGCACCGGCTCTCCCGCGGCCAGCTCGACTTCTTCATCGAGAAGAGGGTCCGTGAGCTGGGCGACGCGGCGCTCCTCGGCGACAACGAAGGGCGCGTGATCATCATCGATCCCGCGCGCCGCGCGCCGGCGTCCGCCGCCGACGCGGAGGTCGCGGAGAACCAGGCCCGCCTCCGCGAGCAGACGCGGCGGCGCCTCGAAGGCGAAGCACTCAAGGGCTGGCTCGAACAGCGCGTGCTCGCGGAGGAGGCGCGCCGGCACAACCTCACCGTCGAAGCCGACGAGTTCGCCCGCCGAATCGCCCGCATCGAAGCCGAGGACGGCCTCACCGACGCGGAGCTCGCCGCGAACCTCGACCTCGCCGGCATCACGCGCGAGCAGTTCGAGGCGGAGGTCTACGATGCGCTCCTGGTCGAGGCGTTCCTCGCCAAGTACGTCGAGGCGAACTGGACCGACAAGGACTTGATGAAGTTCTTCCAACGCGCGCCGGAGGAGTTCGGACGGCCGGCGGAGATGCGCATCGCCCGCTTCTTCATCCCCGTCGAGCCGGGCACCCCGAGCGCGCAGGCCAAGGCGCTCCGCGACAAGGCCGAGGCGGTGGCCAAGCAGCTCCGCCGCGACAAGGACCACGAGTCCGTGATCGGCGATTCGATCGACTCCATCGCCGGCTTCTACGGCGACCCGGATTCCGGTTGGATTTCCACCGGGTACCTCGAACTCCCCGAGGACGTCCAGAAGGCCGCCGCCCGCCTCGAGCCCGGCGAGGTCTCGAAGGTCGTCAGCGACCACGAATACGACACCGGCGCGCCGGTCCTCCGCTCGTTCCAGGTCGTGAAGATGATCGAGCGGCGGGAAGCGCAGAAGCCCACCTTCGAAACCGCCAAGCCGATCCTGGTCTCCCGCCTCCAGTACGAGGCGCGCCGCGAAATCCTGCCGCGGCTGCTCCGCTCGGGCTCGCACAAGGTGGTCTCCAATCTCGGCGGCATCGCGCCCGAGGCGCTCCCCAGCGACGAGGAGATCCTGAAGCTGATGGCCACCAGCAAGCCGATGGATCTGAAGCGCCCCGCAACGGTCGCCAACTAGGCCGACCAAACCGCAAAGGACCCCGCACACATGTCCAAGACCCACCTCGAAATCGACCACCTCTTCGAGACGCGCTCGTTGATGGAGGTGAAGGTCGCTCCGAACGGCCGCCAGGCGGTCCTGCTGGTGCGCACCCCGAACGCCGAGGAACAACGCAACGACTACTCGCTCTGGCTCTGGCGGGAAGGCGCGAAGAAGCTCCGCCGCCTCACCAAGGGCCCGGCCGACCGCTCGCCCGTCTGGGTGGACAACGACACGATCCTCTTCACCGCCACCAAGCGAGAGGCGGACGAGGAGAAGGGCGCGAAGAAGCCGCCCAAGACGCGCCTCTACACGATCTCGACGGACGGCGGCGAGCCCGAGCACGCCGCCACGCTCGACGGCGTCCTGTGGGCCGTGCGCCCCTCGCCCCGCGACGGGCGCACGCTCGCGATCGTCTTCTCCGAGAATCCGAAGCGCTCCGACAAGGAGATCGAGTTGAACGAGAAGGCCCAGGCGCCGGTGGTGCCGCTCGCCTTCCCGTTCCGCCTCGACGGCACGGGCCTTCTGCCGGAGCAGTCGCCCGGCCTCTTCCTGCTCGCGCTCGACGGGAAGAAGCCCAAGCCCCGCCGCCTCGCCCAAGAGCACGGCTTCTGGTACTCGCGCCCCGCGTGGACACCGGACGGCAAGGCCGTCGTGGTCCAACGCTCGGACGAAAGCAAGCTCTTCGCCCGCACCGAGCTCTGGCTGGTCTCCACCTCCGGCAAAGCCCGCGAACTGCCCTGCCCCGGCGGAGCGTCCGGTCCCCACGCGGTGTCCCCGGACGGGACGCAGCTCGCCTTCTGCATGAACATGGACCAGGTCGCCGGCCATACGAAGTCGATCCCGCTCAACGTGCGTTCGCTCGACCCCGCCGATCCCTCCTGGCGCGAGGTGGCGCGCACCGGCGGACGCATCGGCTTCACGGACGTCCTTTCGGACATCGCGCAGGCGGCCGACGACGACTTCCTGCACTGGATGGACTCGAACACGATCATCGCCCTCAACGGGGAGAGTGGCATCGGGCAGCTGGTGCAGGTGGAACTCGACAAGCCGGGCGAGCTGACGCTCCGCGGCGGCATCGACGGCCACATCAACGTGGCCGGCGCCGCGGGCCAGCGCGTCCTGTACGTCTCCTCATCGCCGACCAACCCGGGCGAACTCTACCTGCTCGGCGAGGACGATCCGCAGTCCGACCTGAACAAGGCGGTGGCGAAGCGCTACCGCATCCGCCCCACCCGGTTCCAGGCGGTTTCCGAACCCGATGTGCACATCGACACCTGGCTCTGGGCCACGGAGGAGCAGCTCGCGACGCGCAAGCGCGCGTCGCTGCCGCTCGTGGTGTACGTCCACGGCGGCCCCGCCGCGCAGGCGGGCGAGGCCCCCATGCACGAGTACGCGTGGCTCGCGGAGAACGGATTCCCCGTCGCGATCTCGAACCCCCGCGGATCGACGGGCTACGGCGACGAGCACGGCAGCGCGATCTTCGGCGACTGGGGCGAGAAGGACGTGCGGGACATCCTCGCCGTCCGCGAGGAGGCGCTCCGCCGCCACCCGCAGTTCGACCCGGAGCGCACCTTCATCGTCGGCGGCTCCTACGGCGGGTACATGACGAACATGATGCTCACCCGGCATCCCGGCCTCTTCCGCGCCGGCATCACGCAGCGAAGCATCTGCAACCACCTGAGCTTCGGCGCCACCTCCGACTTCCCCCTCGTCTTCGCCCGCATCGCGCTCGGTATCGACACGGTCTTCGCCGACCCGCAGCGCGCCTGGGACAAGTCGCCGCTGGCGCAGATCCAAAACGTGGTCGACCCGCTGCTGGTGATCCATTCGGACAACGACCTCCGGTGCCCGCTTTCGCAGGCGGACGAACTGGTCGGCGGCCTGGTGGCGGTCGGCCGGAAGCTCGGCGAGGACGTGCGCTACGTCATCTTCCGCGGCGAGAGCCACGGCCTGTCGCGAGGCGGGCGACCCGAGAACCGGCGCCGCCGCCTGCTCGAAATCCTCGGCTGGCTCCAGAAACACAACACCCCGCGCGACGGCGCGGGGCGGGCGAAGCGGAAGGCGCGCGCCGCGAAGTAGCGCCGCTACGGCTCCGACTGCGCGGTTGCGAACTCGGCCCCGGGCGCCTGCGACTCGTCCGCGGGCGGAGGCGGCAGGAGCAGCGTCATCTCGGAGGCGAAGCGGGCCACCGCTTCGTCCACCGCGTACTTGAGCGTGTAGCTGTCCTTCAGGACGGAGAAGTTGTTCCCCCAGTTGGTGTAGCCGCCGTTGGACGCCTCCACCGCGAAGCGCCCCAGCAGCCGCGCCCCGTCCTCGCCTTCGAGGAGTTCGCCCTCGAGGCGGACCTTCGAGGCGCCCGCGCCGAAGCCGATGAAGTAGCGCGCGAGCGCGGAGCCGCCTCGGGCCTCCGCGACCCGCGAGCGCACATGCACCACGCGGTAGCCGCGCGTCACCGGATCCGCGTCAAGGTACGCCCAGCGCGCCCTCGCGGGATGCGGATAGCTCCGCAGCAGGTACCGGTAGGTGCGCTCCCGGAGCGTGAACAGGATCTCGCCGCGCTTCTCCTCGTCGAGGATCTCGCGCGCCGCCCACTCGGGTTCCGCGACGACGAACAGGAGCGGCCGGTCGTCCGGCGGGGGGGCGCCCGCAGGCGCCAGCGCCGGATCCGCGGCGATGTGCGAGTCCTCCGCTTCGACGGAGCGGGCGAGCGCGCCGCCCTCCGTGTCGACGACGCGGACGGGTCGCGAGGCGCACCCGGCGAGGATGACCGCCGCGGTGGCGGCGAGGAACGCGGCGGCGCGTGCCATGGGCGGAGGCTCCTTGGAAAGGGAACGCGGCGGGCGGGGTGGCGAAACCCCGCCCGCCGCGCGGGTCCTGCGGCGTCTTCCGCCGACTGGCCTACTGCTTCGAGTCGGCGAGCTGCTTCACTTCGACCGGCATCTTCTCGGGCAGGATCACGATCACGGCGCGGCGGTTCAGCTTGCGGCCGTCCGCCGTCGAATTCTCGGTCACCGGGCGGAACTCGCCGTAGGTGGTCGCAGAGATCTTCGCCGGGTCGAAGCCCTGCTTGTTGACCATGTCGTGGACGATGGCGAGCGCGCGGGCCGAGCCCAGCTCCCAGTTCGACTTCCATCCGCTGCGCTTGATCGGCTGGTTGTCAGTGTGGCCCTCGACCATGATCTCGCGGCCGGGGAACTGCTGCTGGATGATCGTCGAGACGCGCGCGATCAGCGTGTCGCCGCCCGTCGAAAGCGTCGCCTTGCCGGCGCTGAAGAGCAGCTCCTCGGCGATCGTCAGCGTCAGCCCGCGGGTCGTCTCCTCGAGCTGCACGTTGAGCTTCGCGAGGTCGCCGCGGAGCCGCTCGAACTCCTGCCCCTTCGTGTCTAGCGAAGCCTGGAGCAGGTTCGCGCGGTTGCGGGCCGCCTCCAGGTCGCGGTTGCGGAGGTCGAGTTCGTTCTTCAGGCGGTCGCGTTCGCCCTCGATGAGGCCGCGCGCGGCCTCCGCCTCGGAGCGGGCGCGGAGCGCGTCCTCGAGCTGGCGGTTGGCCGCCTCGAGGCGCCCGTTCAAGTCGTTCACGCGGTTGTTGGCCGCCTGCAGGTCGGCGTTCGCGCGCGCCGTGTTCGCCATGCCGCGCTCGAGGTCCGACACCTTCGCGAGGAGCCCGTCGCGCTCCCCTTGGATCGCCGCCAGCTCGCCCGCGATGCGGTCGCGCTCGCCGGTCACCAGCGCCAGTTCCTCTTCCGAGGCGGTGTTGCCCGCCAAGGCGGCGAGCTGCGCCTCCCGCTCGGCGAGCTGCGCGCGGAGGTTCTCCAGCTCGCGCTGCTCGTCCTTCTCGGTGATCTGGTCGTAGGCGTCGCCGGTCAGGCCGCCGACGGCGACACCGCCGCCCGCGCCCATCACGATGCCCTGGCCCATCGTCACGGCGGAGACGTTGTGGCCGACGACACCGCCCGCGATGCCGCCGAGCGCGCCGCCCGCGGCCGCGCCCTTCTGGGTGCTGCTGCAGCCCGATACCAACGCCGCGAGCGCCACCGCTCCGGCGATCATGGACAGTCTGGTGTGACGCATGTCGTCGCTCCTGGGAGGTCTTCCGCTGCCGCGCCCCGGGATCGTCCCCGTCCGCGCCGGAAGCCATAGTCGTCCCGGCAGGACGTCCCCGCCCGCCCCACAACAGCAAGAAAAATCGGAAGCGGCCTGAACAAGCCTTCACACCCCGCGATGCCCGCGGACAGCCGACTTCCGCCCGGGCGGCCCGGTCGCCCGTGGAAACGTCGTCGGGGCCAATGAAACTCCGCCGATTCCCTCGCGACACCAGCCAGCGTGGCGGCCCCTCCCGGTGACTTCCCGCATCCGAGGTTCCCCTTGCGCGGGCCCGATTCGCGAACGCTCGATGCATTGCTAAATTCCCATCGCTGCAATTCAAGGAGATTCCCGGGTGAACACACGGGCTTGGATTTTCGCATGCGTCAAGGGCTGCGCCCTGCCGCTTTTCATGATGCTGGGCGCCGCGCAAACCGCCGCCCCGGAAAGCCGCCCGGGCCACTCCCAGCACGGCAGCGCCTTCGACACCGGCATGCGGCAGAAGCCGTGGCGCATGGAGGGAATCGGGGAGGCGCCCTTCCCGATCACCACCAAGGTGCCGGAGGTCCAGCAGTGGTTCGACCAGGGCAACGCGCTGCTCCACTCGTTCTGGTACGAGGAGGCGGAGCGCTCCTTCCGCTGGTGCCTCAAGCTCGATCCCGACTGCGCCATGGCCTACTGGGGCCTCGCACGCTGCGGAATCAACTGGTCGAGCGGGCTCTCCGACTACCCCGAAGTGAAGCGCTACAAGGATTTCCTCAAGGAGGCGGTGCGCCGGAAAGACTCGGTCACGCCCCGCGAGCGGATGTACATCGAAGCCTTCGACGAAACCCTTCGCGTCGAGCAGGACGAACGGTCGAAACTGATGCTCAAGAAACTGCATGGGATCGCGCTGGCCTATCCAGACGACATCGAAGCGGCCGCGCTGCTCGCGTTGGTCTCGATCGAATCGGGGAACGCGCTCGGGACCGAGATGATCGTCCGCGACATCCTGCGCCGGAATCCCGAGCATCCCGGCGCGCACCACGTGCGCATTCACAATTGGGACGGCGAATTCGCCGAGCAGGCGATGGCGAGCTGCCAGGCGTATGGCAGGCTCGTTCCCGGCATCGGCCATTCGATGCACATGCCCGGCCACAACTACTCCAAGATCGGCATGTGGCACGAGGCCGCCTACTCCATGGACGCGGCCACGCGCGTGGAGCTTCGTTACATGAACGAGCGCCTGGCGCTCCCCTTCGAGACTTGGAACTACGCGCACAACCGCAACTACCTCTGCTACCTGCAGGAACAGCTCGGGATGGCGGAGGCCGCGCTCCAGGGCGCCGGCGACTTGATGGCGGCCCCGCGCCAGCCAAAGGTCGGCGAGGAGCCGCAATACGGCATCTTCGATGAGGGGATGGCCGCGCAGATCCGCGCACTCGTCAAGTTCGAGCGCTGGGACGATATCCTAGCCCCCGGCACGATCGCGTGGCGGGACACGGAGGACGACAAGCTGGGGCAGGCGTACCTCGAGACGCTCGCCTACACGGGGCAGGGAAAGACCGTCGATGCGCGGAGCCGCCTTGCGGAGTTCAAGGAACTCGCGAAGCCGCTGGCGGAGACGCCGATCCCCGACATGCCGGGCGACCCCTACGAAGTTGAGCTCAACGTCGCCGAGGGCCTGCTCTGCGCCGCGGAAGGCAACATCCTCGACGCGACGCGGTTCCTCGCAGATGCGGCGGCCATCGAATCGAAGCAGCGCGACGGCTACATGTACCCCAACGATCCCCCCTACGCGCCATGGCCCGTCAATCGGCTGCTTGGGGACGTGTACCTCCGCGCGGACGAGATGACGCTCGCGATCAAAGCATACGAGCGCGCGCTCGAACAGGAACCGAACGACGCATTCTCGCTGGCGGGTCTCGCTCAGGCCCACTTCAAGCGCGGCGACCGGGAGAGGGCGGAGGAGTACGCCGGCCGCTTCGGCTACGTCTGGTCCGCCTGCGATCCCGGACTGCGCTGGAAGGAAGAAGTCGACGCGCTCGGTCTCAGCGCAAAGCCGATCGCCCTGACTCCGGCGCCCGAGAGGCGCTACTCGACAGACGCCCAGGCGAAAATCGGCCCGCTGGATTGGGAGCCGTTCGCCGCGCCCAAGCTGGAATGCATGGATTCCGAGGGCAAAGCGGTCCGCCTCGAGGACTATCGCGGCAAGAACGTCATCCTCGTGTTCTATCTCGGGGAGGAGTGCGTCCACTGCGTGGAACAACTCATCGCCATCAACACCCGCGCCTCAGAATGGCAGGGCGAGAACGCCGTCGTCCTGGCGGTCAGCAGCGCGCTCCCCGAGGACAACGAATCCGCGGAGGGTTTGCGCGAACTCTCCATAAAGCTCCTCTCGGACAAGGACCACGAAACCGCCCGCAGATTCACTTCCTACGACGACTTCGAGGAGATGGAGTTGCACTCGACGATTCTGATCGATCCACAGGGCCGCGTGCACTGGAAGCGCACCGGGGGCGACCCCTTCACCGACATCGACTTCCTGATCGAGACGTTGAAGCGGATGAACGGAAAGGAGGATGCTATCACCCCGCCGGCTTGACGGGCCTAGGACGGCTCGGCCGGTCACGGGGTCCGCGGCGGAGACCGGGGAAGGCGGCGTGCCTCATCCCCGGTCGGCACGGACCCCGACCGCAACGCCACCCAGACTTCGATTGGCAGCCGCGGCTGCTAGAGCAACCGCGCTTCCTCCGCGATCCAGGCCGCGAACTGGCCGCGGAAGGTGGCGTGCGAGAACCTCTCCGCCTGCGCGCGGAGCCGCGCCGGGTCGTACTCGCTGTCGTCGTGGGAGCCGATGAGCGCCGCCAGCGCGCGGGCGGACGGATCGGGCACGTGGCGGCCGCACTGCGGCGCCGGCGCCGTCTCGAGCAACCCGCCGCGGGCGAGGCCTAGCACCGGTCGGCAGCTCGCAAGCGACTCCAGCGCGGTGATGCCGAAGTCCTCCACGCCGGGGTAGAGCAGCGCGCGCGCGCGGCGGTAGAACTCCGCCAGCTCGGCGTCGTCCACCCAGCCGGTGAAGTGGGTATCCGGGCCCGCCAGGGCCTCGAGCCGCTCGCGGTCCGGGCCGTCGCCAACCACGACGAGCGGTTGCCGCGCGATGCGGGCCGCGCGGATCGCGCGGTCCACGCGCTTGTACGGCACCAGCGCGGAGACGACCAGGAAGTAGTCCGCGGGGGGCTTACCGTCCGGCGCGAAGCGGTCGAGATCCACGGAGGGATGGATCACGCGCGGTACGCGGTCCCAGTAGCGCTCGATCTTGGCCGCGATGAACGCCGAATCCGCCGCGAGCGTATCGATGTGGTCGTTCGAACCGCGGTCCCAGCGTTGGAGCGGGCGGCGCAGCAGCGAGAGCGCCAGATCGCTCGCGAATCCGCGGCCGAGGTACGCGGGAAACTGGTCCCAGACGTAGCGCATCGGCGAGAAGATGTATGCGGCGAAGAGGCCGCGCCGCGGTGCGGGGGCCGCCTTGGCCACGCAGTGCGAGGTGGCGATCACCAGGTCGTAGCCCTGCGTGGGAAGCATGCCCGCCAGCCGCGGAAGCAGCGGCAGCATCTCGCGGTAGCGGCGCCGCAGGAGCGCCTCGCCGCGCCACCGCAGCGGGCGCACGTCCATCGCGCGGATCGCCGGGCTGACGCGGGCGTCGTCGTAGATCAGCGTGTGGAGGTGCGCGTCGGGGAACAGCGCGCAGACCTGCTCGAGCACCTTCTCGCCGCCGCGCATCCCGTTCAGCCAGTCGTGGACGAGCGCGACGCGGAGGCCTGGCGGGATGCGCGGCGCGGGTGCGGCCAACTCAGACCCCGAGGCCCGAGAGCAGCCGGTCGTACAGCGCCTCGTAAAGCTGCGCGGAATGCCCCCAACTGAAGTCCCGCGCCATGCCGTTGCGGCGCAGCTTGCCCCAGTGCGGCTTGTCGTCGCGGTACAGCTCCATCGCCTGCTCCACCGCGGCGAGCAGCGCCTCCGCGGTGTAGTCGGAGAAGAGGAACCCGGTCGCCTCGCCCGCCTCGATGGAGGGGACGTCCGCGTGGCGCACCGTGTCGCGGAGGCCGCCGACCGCCCGCACCACCGGCACGGTGCCGTAGCGCATGGCGTACATCTGCGTGAGGCCGCACGGCTCGAAGGCCGACGGCACCAGCAGCATGTCCGCCCCAGCGTAGATCTGGTGCGCGCGCTCGTTGTCGAACCCCGTGTGGACCGCGATGCGCTTGGGGTGCTGCGAGGCGAGGTCTTCGAATGCGCGCTCGAAGCGCGCGTCGCCGGAGCCGAGCAGCACGAACTGGACGTCGCGCTGCGCCAGCTCCGGAAGGACCCGGAGCACCAGGTCGATCCCCTTCTGCGCCGCGAGCCGGGACGTCATTCCGACCAAGGGGCAGTGGCGCTTGGGCAGGCCGAAGCGCTTCTGCAGCGCCGCCTTGCACAGCGCCTTCCCCGCATCGCCCCACGGGTTGACCGGCGCCGCGATGTACGGATCCGCCTCGGGGTTCCACAGCGCCGTGTCGATGCCGTTCAGGATTCCCTTCAGGTCGCTCGAACGCTTGCGCAGGAGGCCGTCGAGCCCCGCCCCGAACTCCTTCGTCTGGATCTCCTCCGCGTAGCTCGGCGAGACGGTCGTGATGACGTCGCTGTAGACGAGGCCCGCCTTGAGCATCGACGCCTTGCCGTAGAATTCGAGCCCCTCCGGCGAGAACAGGCTCCAGGGAAGGAACATGTTCGAGAGGATTTCCGGCGAGAAGTTCCCTTGGTACGCGAGGTTGTGGATCGTGAAGACGGTACGGATGTCCTGGTGGAAGCCCTCGGCGAGCACTTCCGGGTGCGCCTTGAGCAGCACCGGCAGCAACCCCGTCTGCCAGTCGTGCGCGTGCACGATGTCGGGACGCCAGTCGATGCCCTTCATCAGCCACAACAGCGCCAACGAGAACACCCCGAAGCGGCGGTCGTTGTCGGTGAACTGTCCGCCGGGCGGCTCGTAGATCCCGTCGCGGTCGAAGAGCCCGGGAAAGTCCATCAGGTAGACCGCGATGTCGGTGTCCGGAAAGGCGGTCTCGAGCACCTGGCCGGTGTACTGCGTGCCGCCGTACCAGATGTTCAGCTCCGGCAGGACGACGACGGTCTCGCCCTCGTCGTATTCGAGCTCGCGGTACTTGGGGATGGCGGCGCGGACGTCGTGGCCCCGGGCAGCGAGCGCCTTCGGGAGCGACATCATGATGTCGGCCAGCCCGCCGGTCTTGATGAACGGTTCCGCCTCGGAGGCGGCATGGAAGACGCGGAGCGGTTTCGAAGCCATGGGGGCTACCCTCGTCCTGCGGGTGGGCGTCGGAGGCGAAGTCTCTTGAATTGCGCACCCGAGGCAACAAACACTCTTTGCGCCCCGCGGCGCGGCAAGTAAAGCTCTTTATCACAAGACTCCCGCAAGAGGCCCGGATATGGGACTGCTCCACGACTGCGCGCGATCGATCACCAGCTACCACGAGGAAACCGAGCGCGAGGTGCGGGCGCTCCGAGCCGACCCCACCGACGCGAAGGCGGCCGTGGAAGCCTTCGCCGCCCGCCGCGCCGCGATGCCCACCTCCAAGTCCTTCATCGGCACCGAGATGCCGCTCTTCGCGCTTCCGGACCACGACGAGGCGGGCGTCATCCACCGCTTCCTGCGCCGCGAGGGCTATCCGGGCGAGTTCCCCTTCACCCAATGCGCCTACGAGCGCCAGTACCTGATCGAGGAGGGGGCCGAACAGGGCGAGGAGCCCACCCGCATGTTCGCCGGCCTCGGCCTCGCCGAGGACACCAACGAGCGCTTCCACCTGCTCGCGGCGAACCAGCGCTCGCACCGCCTCTCCACCGCCTTCGACGGCGTCACGCTCTACGGCATGGACGCGGATGCGGAAGGGGTGCTCGGCAAGGTCGGCGAGGGCGGTGTCTCCATCTCGACCGTCGAGGACATGGAGCGCCTCTACCAAGGCTTCGACCTCACCGCGCCGTCCACCTCCGTCTCCATGACGATCAACGGGCCCGCGCCGATCCTGATGGCGCAGTTCATCGTCGCCGCCGCGCGGCGCGAGTGGGCGCGCGCCGCGGCGCTCAAGCCGAACGGCAGCGCCGGTCGCCTCGATCCCGAGGAGAAGCGCCGCATCCTCCTCGATTGCGCCGCCAAGCTCCGAGGCACGGTGCAGGCCGACATCCTCAAGGAGGTGCAGGCGCAGAACGAGACGCTCTTCCCGCTCGAACCCAGCCTCCGCCTCCTCGGCGACATGGTAGACTGGTGCGCGGACAACGCCCCGCGCTGGTACCCCGTCTCCATCAGCGGCTACCACATCGCGGAGGCCGGCGCCGACCCCGTCGAGCAGCTCGCCTTCACGCTCGGGAACGGCCTCTACTACGCGGACGCCTTCCGCCGCCGCGGCATGGACCTCGAAAAGGTGGTCCCGCGATTCTCGTTCTTCTTCCAGTTCGACTACGACCTCGAGTCCGCCGTGATCGGGCGCGTCGCGCGCCGCGCCTGGGCCATCGCCATGCGTCGGCACTTCGGCCTCGGCGACCGCGCCGCGCGGCTCAAGTTCCACGCGCAGACCAGCGGGCGCTCGCTCACCGAGCAAGGGCTCCTCAACAACATCACCCGCACCGCGCTGCAGGTCTTCCTCGCGCTCGCGAACTACGCCAACTCCGCCCACTCGAACAGCTACGACGAGGCGATCACCACCCCCACCGCCGAGGCCGCTCTCATCGCGAGCCAGACGCAGGCGCTCCTGCTGGAGGAGACCGGCATGTTCCGCCACACCATGGGCCTCTTCACCACGGGCCCGGGCCTCTCGCTCCTGACGGACCGGGTCGAGGAGGGCGTCGCGCGCATCTGGGAGGAAATGGACCGCGTCGGCGGCGTGATCGAGGCCGTCGAAACGCGCTACGTGCGCGGGCGCATCCAGGACAGCTTCTACAAGCGCGCGCAGCAGGCGCACGCCGGCGAGCGGCGGCTGGTCGGGGTGAACTGCTACCGCAACGAGGAGGAGGCGCGCCCGCGAGTCGAGCTCTCGCGCACCTCGAAGGAGCGCCAGCGGCTGCAGGCCGACCGCACCCGCGCGTTCAAGGCCGCCAACTCCGAGGCCGCGGAGGTGGCGCTGCGGCGCCTCGCCGACGCCGCGGAGCGCGACGCGGACAACGTGTTCGCGGAACTGCTCGATGCCGTCGAGGTGTGTTCCCTCGGCCAGATCACCGGCACATTGCAGGAAAGCTGGGGGCGCTTCCGGGCGATGGTGTAGCGCCTACGCCAGCGCCGCCACGAAGCGCTCCAGACGGTCCATCGCCTTCGCGAGCTGCTCCATCGACGTCGCGTACGACATGCGGAAGCAGCGGTCCTCGCCGAAGGCCGAGCCCGGCACCGCCGCGACGTGCTCCGACTGCAGGAACGCCTCGCAGAAAGACGAGGAATCGGTGATGGCGATTCCTTTGTGCGACTTGCCGAAGTGCGCCGAGATGTCGGGGAACACGTAGAACGCGCCGCGCGGCGGGTGCTGCAGCGCCACGTCCGGGATCCCGGCCAGGCGGCCGATCACGTAGCGCCGGCGTTCGTCGAAGCGCACCAGCCACTCCGCGAGGTGCGGGCGCTCCGGCCCGAGCGCGCGCGCCGCCGCGTTCTGGCAAAAGCTCACCGGGTTGCTGGTCGACTGGCTTTGGAGCGCGTCCATCGCGGCGATCAGCTCCGCGGGCCCCGCCGCCCAGCCGAGCCGCCAGCCCGTCATGGACCACGCCTTCGAGAGGCCGTTCACGATCAGCGAGCGGTCGCGCAGGTCCGGCATCTCGCGCACCAGCGAGAAGAACTCCGCGCCATCGTAGGTGAGGAGCTGGTACAGGTCGTCGGAGATCAGGAACACATGCGGGTGGCGCCGCAGCACTTCACCGAGCGCGAGGAGCTGCGCGCGCGTGTAGACGACACCGGTCGGGTTGCTGGGCGAGTTGAGGATGAAGAGCTTCGTGCGGGGCGTGATCGCCGCCTCGAGCTGCTCCGGGGAGAGAACGAAGCCGCTCTCCGGCGGGCAGTTCACCACCACTGGCGCGCCGTCCGCCGCGAGCACCTGCTCCGGGTACGAGAGCCAGTAGGGCGCGGGGATGATGACCTCGTCCCCCGATTCGACCAGCGCCATGATCGCGTTGTACAGCACGTGCTTGCCGCCACTGCCGAGCATCGCTTCCTTCGGCGAGTAGGTAAGGCCGTACTCGCGCTCCATGTAGCCGCAGATCGCCGCGAGCACCGCCGGCGTGCCCTTCGAGGGCGTGTACTTCGTGACGCCGTCGCGGATGTCGTCGAGGGCGACCTGCTTGATGAATGCGGGCGTGTCGAAGTCCGGCTCGCCGGCGCTGAGGCCGACGACGTCGAGGCCGTCGGACTTCATCTGCTTGGCGCGCGCGGCGAGCGCGAGGGTCGCGGAGGGCTTGAGGGCGCGGACGCGCGCGGTCAGCTTCATCGGGAGTGCTCCATGGCGGGATAAACGAAGCGATCATGGGGCGCGGCTTCCCTCGGGCGAGCCAAATCCGGCGAACCGGCTTGCCGCCCTCCGGGAACGATGGCCATTCAACCTGTTGGAGACCCGCCTACGATGCACGCCCACCTCCGCGCCTGGTTCACCCGCGAGCTCGCCCAGCGCGCCGGCGCCGACTACCGCGCCCGGGAAGTGGACGCGCACCACGTCTGGAGCCTCCCCGCGGCCGAGGCGCTCCGCCCCTGGGAGTTCCCGTGGAAGGAGCTGCGCCGCGATCCGGAGCGCTTTCCGGAGCTGCAACTCGTCAAGATGGCGAGCCGCCGCACCGTCCTCCGCACCGACGCCACCGGCGAGCCACTGTATGTGAAGCGCAGCCTTCTGCGCACGCCCGCGGAGCGACTCGCCGCGCTCGTGAAGCCCGGCAAGGAGTTCCGCGAAACGCTGCTCGCGCTCGACTGGCGCCGCGCCGGGATCCTCACGCCGGAGCCCGTCTGCGCCGCCGCCGGATGGAACGACCAGTTCGGCGTGCCCGCCCGCTACCTCGCCACGCGCGCGCTTCCGGCGACGGCGCTCGAACTGAAGCCGCTCCTCAAGGCCGAGGACTTCGAGGGGCCGCTCTGGCGCGCGCTCGCGGAGCACACCCGCGACCTGCACGCGGCGGGTTGCCACCACGCGGACTACCGCTGCGACCACCTGTTCGTTGAGTTTGTCAATGAATCGCCGCGCTTCTGGCACATCGACCTCGACGGTTCCCACGCGGGGCGCCCGGTTTCGGCGGGGCAGCGCAAGACCGCGCTGGCGCGCCTGTTCAAGTCGCTCGAGAACCACCGCCTCACGCAGGCGCGGCGGGACGCGTTCCTCGCCGCCTACTCGACGGGGACGTAGAGGTCGGTGAACAGCTTCGCCGGGTCCATGTGCTCGACGTCGCCGCGGTAGATCTCGAGGCAGGGACCCTCGCGGAACACGCGCCCCGGCTGCTTCATCCAAACCTCGACGAACTGGTACCACGCATCGGGGAGTCCGCTGTACGCGCCGTGGTGCGTGTAGACCGCGTAGCGCCCGCCCGGGACATGGACCGCCTCGAACTCCGGGTGAGGAAGCGGGGCGTCCGGGGACCAAACCATCGCCGCGTGGGCGCGCTGCTCCGCCTCTGGCGTGATCCGCGGATTGTGGTAGTAGACGCCCACCGCGAGGAACCCGGGACCGACGAGGCCCGAACTCTCGGCGAGCGAGAAGAACCGCTGCCATGTCCGACCCACCCCGGAGTAGGCCCCCTCGTGGAGCAGGCCGGCGAGGTGCATGTCGGGATGTGTTTCGATGCGGACTTCCATAATCGCACCTCGTCTTGGGTTTGGCCCGAGTATTCGAGCGAATCGCTGATGCGCAATCCTTCTTCCGGGCGACCATTCGGTGCGCCCCGTGTACCTAATGGTACGTGCCCGCGCCGAGCACCGGCCCCAAGTCCAACGGAAGCGGTTGGCACGCCGGTCGCCCCGGAGCCTCGGACACCATTAGCGCGGGAGCCCCCCATGCGCCTTCCTGCTGTCCTCCTTTACGCCGCCGTGGCAGCGTTCGCGACGCTCGCGGCACCGCTACCCGCCCAGTCGCGCGGCGAAGTCCTCACGGACGTTCCGTTCGCCAACGTGGGCGGACGCGACTTGATGATGAACATCCGGTTTCCAACGGACGGTTCCTCCCCGCCGTGGCCGCTCGTGGTGTACATCCACGGCGGAGGCTGGACCACCGGCTCTTACTCGGCTTCGCCGCCGCCCTACATCAACGAGCTGGCAGCCCGGGGCTATGCCGCGGCCAGCGTCGCGTACCGTCTCACGTCGCAGGAAGCGGATTGGGGCGGGGAGTCCGTGACGTTCCCCGCGCAGATCCACGACGTGAAGGCCGCGATCCGCTACCTGCGGGCGAACTCGACGACCTACAATCTCGCTCCGGACCGGTTCGCCGTGTGGGGACCCTCCGCGGGCGGGCACCTGTCCGCACTCGCGGGGACGAGCGGAAACGCACCGGAGCTTGAAGGCTCGGTCGGCGGCAACGAAGGCGTCTCCTCGGCGGTCCAAGCCGTCGTCGACTACTACGGGCCAAGCGACATCCTGATGATGAACCCCGACATCACCATCCCCCCCGGCTCGTCGATCAACCACGATGCCCCAACAAGCGGCGAGTCCGCCCTGCTCGGGTTCAACGGGACAGGGGAGGGGATCGGAGTCCTCCGGGCGAACATCGCGAACCCCAACCCGCCCTATCCGGAACTGGCGATTCTCGCCGAACAGGTGAACCCGATCTCTTGGGTGGATCCGTCCGATCCGCCCTTCTTCATCGTCCACGGAGAGAGCGATGTAGTCGTGCCGACCAACCAGAGCCAGCGCCTCGCGAACGCGCTGGCCGCCGCCGGGGTCCCGCACACCTTCCACCGGGTGCCGGGGATGGGGCACAACACGCCACCGGTGGAGTACAGCCTGGAGGCATTCGATTTCCTCAACAACACCATCGGCCCCGCCTCCCAGTCGCGAGTGCAGGGCTGGACGCTGCATTGAGCACCCAGCCCCTGCGCCGCTTCAGAACGGCCCGAAACGCGTGATGTCCCCGATGCTGACCGCTCCGTTCGTCGGGTCGTACTCGACGTAGGGCACCACATCCCAAACCACGTTCGGTCCGCAGGAGTGCAGCATGTACCTCCCCTCCGGCACAGCCGCCCAGACGGGGCCGTAGGTGTCGCCGCTCATCCCGATGGAAGTGGTCGCCCGGTCGCGGTAGACGTAGCCTTGGAAGCGGACCGCGTCGCTGAAGTTGTACGGCGCTGGACCGAACACGTCGCGGGGCACTTCGGCCAGGTAGGCGACCGGCGACTCCAACCGCCAGAGCGGATCCTCGAGCAGGATGTCGCCCCCCGCGATCGCCGCGTGCGGGTATGCCGCGTTGTCCGTGCGGTATGCTTCGAGCGCGGTGGCGATGGTGCGCATGTCGGACTGGACGCGGGAGACCTTCGCGCGGGCCTGGGCGGCTTGGTAGTTCACCGCCCCGAGCGTCGCGAGGATCGCGATGACCGCGACCACGACCAGCAGTTCGATCAAGGTGAAGGCGCGCTGCGTCATGGCTGTCACCACCAGATCGAGTTGGCGCCGTCGATCACGAAGCGGCCCGCCTCGTCCTTCGACACCGCCATCTTGATCGTCTTCTCCGGGAAGCCGGGGAAGGGGACGCGGACGGGGTACAGCTCGACGCCGGGCGCCGTCGGGTGCGGCTGCGGGGAGCCTACCTTCTCCGCGGGACGCGGCGTGAACGTGTCGTACCACTTCGCGAAGTCGTCGCGCAGGCTGCCCGGCGCGAAGATCGCCATCGTGTCGTAGTCCTTCTCGCTGGCGGCGCGCCAGAACGCCCGGATCACGCCCTCGGCGCTCTTCGGGTACGCCTCGCCGAGCGAGTCCGCCGCCTTGCGGGCGGCCTTCGCGGCCTCCACGCGCGCGTCGCGACTCTTCAGCGCTTTCTTCAGCGAGTCGCCCTCGCCAAGCTCCCAGAAGGAGAGGTCCTGGCGCAGCACTGTGCGCCCCGACGCATCCTTCGCGACCGCCATCGCGCAATTGTAGGTGTAGGCGCCGAACGGAACGGCGACGAGGAGCAGCTCGACGCCCTCGGCCTCCGGGTGCTTTCCGCGGTCCAGGATCTCGGGAGCGCCGGAGGGCGCGTAGCGCGAGGCCATCGCGAGGAAGTCCTCGGCGTTCGCGTCCGGCGAGATCTGCTTCAGGAGCGTAGCGTCCTTGCTGGCGAACGCACGCCAGTAGGTGATGACGACGTCTTCGGCGGTGGCGGGCGCTGGCGCCTGCGTGGCGGGGGAGGGATCGGCGGCGCACCAGTGCGGCGAGCCGGTGGCGAGCATCAGTGCGGCGGCGATCAGTCGGATGCGGTTCATAGTGTGGCTCCTTCGGAGGTCGGGTGTGTGGCGCCGTGCTGGCGTCCGGGGAGCACTCAACGCCGGCCCCGCTGCGATTTCCACATCCCGCCCGGCGATCGGGTCCGGGGTGCCGCTGGCCGGAGCGAACGGCCCCCGCCGCCGTCCGCGCCCGATCCGCGACCGTTCGCCGCGAACGCGCTTTCCCGTTGGGCGGCGGCAGGCATCCAGTTACGACAGAAGAGGAACCACCATGGCCACCAAGGCAGCCCCGACCCCCACCGCTATCCCCCGCATCTGGCTCGGACGCGGCCAAGTGCCGCTTCGCCACGCGCTGCGCATCGGCGCGGGACGCTCCATCGCCTCTCGCGAAGCGCTCTACCACAGCCTTTTGTGGGGTGTGAGCATTGGCTTGGCGAACGGCATCATGACCCCGAGCCGAATCGGCTACATGATGTTTGCGAACCTCATGTTCTCCTTCGCGATCGGCTACCTGAGTTCCGTTCCTTGGCGCTGGCGTCTGGTGCCGGCGGGCGCACCGGTGGCGCTCCGCGCCGTTGCGTCGACGGTGGTGGCCTGCGCCGCGGGCTACATGCTGTTCGTGGCGTCGATGACATTGCCCCACTTCCTGCTGTACGGGGCGGGTCCCTCTCCGGAATTGATGCGCACTTTCCTGCGACTCGGCGCGTTCGGATTCGTTTTCGCCGTGGTGGGCTTCTACATCGTGCTCGGCCAGGACGAGGAGCGCCGCGCGCGGCTCCTCGAGCGGGACGCCCGCCGCCTCGCGCGCCTGGCGGAGCAGGCGCGCCTCGTCGCCCTCCGCGCGCAGATCAACCCGCACTTCTTCTTCAACGCGCTCAACACCGTCGCCGCGCTGATCCCCACGCGCCCCGCGGACGCGGAGCGCGCCGTCGAGCTCCTCGCGCAGGCGCTCCGCCCCGTGCTGACCCGCGAGCAGCCGTTGCTCGCCAACGTCGCCTCGGAGGTGGAAGTGGCGCGCGCCTACGGCGAGGTCGAACGGCTCCGCGCCGGCGAGCGCCTAGCGCTGACCTTCGACATCGAGCCCGCCGCCGCGGCGCGCGAGGTTCCTTCGCTGCTCCTCCAACCACTTGTCGAGAACTCGGTGCGCTACGGCCTCGATGCCACCACGGGGACGGTGGCGATCGCGGTCCGCGCCCGGATCGACGGAGGCGCGTTGCGCCTCGAGGTCGAGAACCGCGCAACCGGCGCCGCGGGTCCCGCCACCGGCGAAGCCGCCCACCGGCCGGGCCACGCGCTCCACAATGTAGCGCAACGACTGCGCGCGCTCTTCGGCCCCGACGCCGGAATCCGCTGCGAAGTCGGCAAGGGCTGGGCGCGCGCGGAGGTCCGCATCCCCGCCACGGCGCCCGCACCCGAGGTGCTCGCCGCCGCCGAGCGCGCGCGCCGCTCCGCCCCGCCCCTGCTCACGGCGGAGGCGTGACATGTCGGCCGCCACGCTCCGGGTGCTGATCGTCGACGACGAGCCGCTCGCGCGGGAGCGGCTGCGCATGCTGCTCGCGCGCGTCGGCGGCAACGACGTCGCCGGCGAGGCCGCCGACGGCCACCAGGCGCTCCGCGCGATCGACGAACTGCAGCCCGACGTGGTCTTTCTCGACATCCGCATGCCCGGCCTGGACGGCCTCCGCGTGATCGAGGCGCTCGACGACCCCCCGCCGGTTGTGCTCTCCACCGCGCACGAGGAGCACGCGGTCCGGGCCTTCGACCTCGACGTGGCGGACTACCTGCTCAAGCCCTACTCCGCGGAGCGCGTGGCGCGCGCGCTCGACCGTGCGCGCCGGCTCGCCTCGCCCGCCCCGCCGACCCGTGCCGCCACCCGCGTCGCCGCCCAGGACGGCGCCTCCACGGTGCTGGTGCCTGTCGACGCGATCGTGGCGATCCGTCTGGAGGAAGGCGTCGTGTTCATCCACCGCGAGGATGGCGAGCGGCTGATCGCGGACGACCCCTTGCAGCGCCTCGAGGAGATCCTCGCCGGAGGCGACCTGCTCCGGGTCAGCAGGCAGGCGCTGGTCAACTTGCGCCGCGTCGAGTCCTTCGAGCCCACCGACGAGGGTGGCCTCCGGCTGCGCCTCTCCGACGGTTCGACCGAGACCGCGTCGCGGCGGCGGGCCCGCGCGGTTCGCGCGCGGCTGGGGTAGCCACACCGTTCCCGCTTGTCCACCGGCCCCCCTCGGCGTCCATCAAGGGGAGCCATGGTCGCCACCGCCCTCGCCCTAGCCGCCGCCTACCTCGCCGGCGCGATCCCAACCGGCCTGTTCGTCGGGAAGGCGAAGGGCGTGGACCTGCGCGAGGTCGGCTCGAAGAACATCGGCTTCACCAATGCGTGGCGGGTGCTCGGCGCAGGCCCCGGGCTGGTGGTTCTGGTGGTGGATGTGGGCAAGGCGTTCGCCGCCGCGCGCTACCTTCCTCCACTGGCCGACAGCTCCGCGGCATGGGTGCCGGCCGCGGCGGGGATTGCGGTGCTGCTGGGCAACTTCTTCAACGTGTTCCTGCGCGGCAAGGGCGGCAAGGGAGTGGCCACGGGGCTCGGTGTCTTCGCCGCCCTCGCGCCCCAGTCCATCGGCGCCGCCGCGGTCGTCTTCTTCCTCACGGTGGCGGCGACGCGCTACATCAGCCTCGGCTCGCTGCTCGCCGTGACAGTGCTGCTCGCGGGCACGCTCTACTGGGACGACTGGCCGGTGCGCGCCATCGCCGCGCTGACCTGGGCGCTCGTCGTCTACAAGCACCGCGAGAACATCGGGCGCCTCCGCGCCGGCACCGAGCGCAAGTTCGGCCGCGCAGGCTCGGAGCCCTCCAAGCCCGAAACGCTGGACGGTGGAAGCCAGCCCCGCTAGCATCACCGGGAACACCAACGCTTCGACCACCCCGCCGACGGAGGCGCCCCCCGGTGACGACGCCGCCGCAATCGCACGACCCCTCCGAAGAGTTCGCCAACCTAGGCGGCCTGCCCGCCGAGGCCACGGCCTCCTACCTTGGTCCGCCCTCGGCGGTAGCCCGGGAATCCGCGACGCTTGGCACCGTGTCGTTGTGGGCGGTGCCGTCGGCGGCGGGCGAATTCGCCGCTCTCGCGCCGACGGAGGCCGCCGCTCCGATGTACCGCCTGAAGCGTATCGTCGGCCGCGGCGGCATGGGCGAAGTGTGGGAGGCGGAGCAGGTCAGCCTCCGCCGCAGCGTCGCCGTGAAGCGCGCGCAACTCCCCGCCGGCTCGGGCGCCGACGATCCCCGCCTCGCGGAGTTCCAGCGCGAAGCGCTCATCTCCGCCCGACTCGAGCACCCGAACATCGTCCCGGTCCACGACCTCGGCAAGGACGAGGCGGGCCGACCGCTGCTCGCGATGAAGCTCGTCGAGGGCCGCGGCTGGGACCGCGCGCTCCGCGAGGAATTCGGCTCGCTCTCAGCCAGCGAGTTCCTCGCGAAGCACCTCCCGATCTTGATCGACGTGGCCCAGGCGGTCGCCTTCGCCCACGACCGCGGCGTGCTCCACCGCGACCTCAAGCCCTCGCAGGTGATGCTCGGCGCCTACGGCGAAGTGATGCTGATGGATTGGGGCCTCGCCATGTACGTCGGCGACGCGCCGGACCCGGACCTCGCCCGGAGCCTCCCCACGCGCGCGACCGCCAGCTCGCCCTCCGGCACCCCCGCCCTCATGGCGCCGGAGCAAACCGACCGCGACACCTCGCGCACCGGCACGTGGACCGACGTCTATCTGCTCGGGGGCACCCTTTACTACCTGCTGACGGGCACTTTCCCGCACGATGCGCCGACCGCCGCGATCGCCATGGCGAAGGCGCGCTCTGGAGTCGTCGCCCCCCCGCGCGGGCGCGCACCGCAACGCGACGTCCCGGCGGACCTCGAAGCGCTTTGCATGGAGTCGCTCCTGCCGGACCCCGCCGCGCGGCTCGCCTCGGCCAAGGAGTTCGCTTCGCGGCTCGGGGACCATCTCAGCGGAGCCACCCGGCGGCGGGAGTCCCAATCGCTCGGGAGGGTTGTCGCCGAAGCTCCGCTCGAGTCCTCGCGCGGCTACCGTGCGTTCGTTGAAGCCCAGTCGCAGCTCGCCCGCGCCCGGGCGCTCTGGTTCGACAACCCGGAACTTGATCAGCTCGAAGAGCGCGTCGCGGTCGCCTACGCGGAGGCGGCGCTCAGCCGGCGCGACCTCGTCCTCGCGAACGAACAGGCGGAACGGCTCCCCCCCGGAGCCGCGCGGAGCGCGCTCGCCCGCCGGGTGGACGCCGCGATCGCCGCCGCGCGCCGCCGCGAGCTCCAGCGCCGCGCGTCCATCGCCGCGGTCCTCGTGCTGGCGGTCGTCTCGACCGCGCTGGCCGTCTGGAGCGACGGCCTTCGCCGCGACGCCGAGCGCGCCCGCGCCCGCGCGGACGAGCAGTTCCAGGCCGCCGAGGCGGCCCGCGCCGCCGCCTCCCGCGAGCGCGACGCCGCCGACGCCGCGCGCCTCCGCGCCCAGGACTCCCGCGACCGGGCCGAGGGACTCATCAACTTCATGCTCTCCGACCTGCGGACCGGACTCGCAGAGGTCGGGCGCATCGACCTCCTCGAGTCCGTCGCGGCCCGGGCGGTCGGATTCTTCGAGGAGAATCCGGTGGCCCCCGAGGACCCCCTCCGGGCCCAGGCGACGCGCGCGCTGGCGCTGGGATCCCTTGCGATCGTCCTTTACGACCAAGGGAAGTTCGAGGAGGCCGACGCCGCCGCCGCCGCCGCCGTGGAGGCCGGCCGGCCACCAGCAGCGCAGGCCGGGAGTCCCGAGGACGTGGCGCCCCTGCTCGCCGCGCTCGATGTGCGGGTTCGGATTTCCCAGGAACGCGTCGGCGTCGAGGAGTGGAGGGCGCGCCTCGATGCGTTCGAGGATGCGGCGGCCAGCCTTCCCGCTGACCTGGTGCGCGCCTCCACGGCCTACCCGCGGCTGGCCATGGTGCCTCGCGCGCGCGCCGCCCTTCGCCTTTTCGCGGGCGACACTTCGGGTTCCCTCGATATCGCCTCCGCGGCTTTCGCTGAATGGGACGCGCGCCTCGACGGGGACCCCGCGCTCGGGGTCCCCGAGTACTATGTCAATCTCGCGGAGCTCGCCGTCGCCGCCGGCGACAGCAGGCTGCTCGCGAGCGAGCCGGACTCCGCAGCCGGGTGGTACCGCCGCGCCGCAGGGATCATCGACGAAGGAATCGCGCGCCATCCCCGCTCCACATCGCTCATCTATTCCTCCACGGTTTCCGGAGCCCGCCTAGGGTATACCCTGCAGGACTTCCTGGGGCGGACCGACGAAGCGCTCGAGGTGAACTCACGGATCGCGGAGGTGAACCGCCGCCTCGTCGAACTGGCGCCAACCAACGCGCAGTACCACGACAGCCATGCTGTCCAGCTGGTGCTCGTCGGATACGGACTCCAGTCCCTCGGACGGAACACCGAAGCGCTAGAGTCGTTCCGCGGCGCAGTCGCCGCCCAGCGTGAGGCGCTCCGGTTCTCCCCCGACACCGCGCCGGCCAAGTGGTTCCGCCTCGCGGACCGCCTGTCGAACCTCGGCCAGCACGCCGTCGCCGTGGGGCGCGGGGAGGAGGCGCTCGCGTGCATCGCGGAACTCGACGCCATCGAGGACCGCGTCCGCGGCACCGACGTCTGGGACGCGGCGCTCGGCCAGGCCTTCACCCAGTCGCAGGTCTTCCACTTCGCCCTGACCCGCATCTCGCTCGCCACTGTGCGCAACCAGGAGGGGAGCCACCGCGAGGCGCTCGCGCTCCTCGAACCGGTGCTGCGCAACCTCGGCGGCGATCCGCCTCCGATCGGTTTCGTCTACCCGCAATTCATCCATGTGGTCCGGCTGCGCAACGAAGCCGCGCGGGCGTGCTCCGCCCTCGGCGACCCTGCCCGGGCGGCGGCCCTGGTCCAGGGCGCCTTGGCCATCTCGAACGCGCACACCGCGTCGGAATCGCGCGCCGGCCTGCCGAACGAACGGGCTCTTCAGGAGGCGCTCGGCCACGAGTCCGTCTCGCACCTCCTGGCCGCCCAAGCCGCCGCCCTGCGAGGCGATCGTGCCGCCATGGAGCAATCCCTCGCGGAGGCCCTCCGACTCGCGCCGCTCGGGCTGCCGGCTTGGGGAGCCCTCTCGCCCCACGAGCGCGCCTTCGAGGCCGCCGCGATCCGGGGCGACCGGGCGGCTGCTCTGTCTGCGCTCGAACAACTTGGCGGCGCGGAATCGCTCAACGCATGGCAACGCTCGCTCGCGCCGGCGGCATGGGGTTTGGCGGGGGAGTAGCGCCTACCCGCGCTTGCCGCCCGCGAGCAGCCCGCGCACGGGGCGTGTCGCGAGGCGCGCCGCGATGGTGCGCTGTGCCCGCGCCTCGTCCTCCGGCGCCAGGAAGTCGATCCGCGCCGCCGCGACCAGCACCGACTCCGGCACCCGGTTCGGATCGTCCAGTTTCACCGCGTCCTTCTCGGTGATCGCGATGAAGTCCGCCCCGAGCCGCTTGCGGCTCGCGTCCAGCTTGCGAAGCTCCTTCGCCGTCAGCCCCTCGTGGTCCGCGAGGTAGCGCGCCGCCATCACGCGCATTCCCGCGCCTTCGAGCGTCTGGCGGAACGAGCGCGGATTGGCGAGCCCGCAGGCCAGGACCACCTTGCGGCCGCGCAGCTCCTCCGCGGTGATCTCCGCCGTCTCGTGGAACAACCGCCCCGAGACCAAGCCCACATCGGTGCGGACTAGCGGGAGGCCCGGGTGTTCGCGCTTCAGCCAGCGCAGCAGCCGCCTCGCCTCGTCGCCCGCCTGGTGCATGCGCGTGGCGACGACCAGGTGGGCGTTGCGCAGCGCGCCGAGCGGCTCGCGGAGCGTGCCCCGCGGGAAGAGCTGCAACTCCTCGAGCGGCCGAGTCGCGTCCAGCAGCACGATGTCGCAGTCGCGCGCCATCGCGAGGTGCTGGAATCCGTCGTCGAGCACGAGCGAATCGACCGCGAGGCGCTTGACCGCGAGGCGCGCCGCGCGCGAGCGGTCCGCGCACGCGACGATCGGAGTGTCGCCCAGCAGCCGCGCCAACAGCACCGGCTCGTCGCCCGCGGTCCGCGTCGTCGCCTTCAGGTACTTGCCGTCGTGGACGATCGTGAGCTGCGACTCGTCCTCGCGGCCGTAGCCCCGCGTGAGGATCGCGGGGCGCTTGCCGGTCGATTGCATCCAGCGCGTGAGCCAGACGCAGAACGGGGTCTTGCCGGTGCCGCCGAGCGTCAGGTTGCCGACACTGACGACGGGCACCGGGGCGCGGTGGCGCTCCCGGATGCCGGTGTCGTAGAGGAGGCGGTTCGCCGCGGCGCCGGCGCCGTAGGCCAGACCGAGCGGCGCGAGGACGCGCTGCAGCGCCAGCTCCGCGGGCGAGTGCGGGCGGCCGTCGTCCGCCAGGCGGAGGAACTGCTCGCGGAGGCCCATCAGCCCTTACCCCCTTCCAGCAGGTCGTGCCGGCGCAGGAAGCTGTAGGCGTTGGCGGCGCGGTGCGCGGCGCGGGCGTAGCCCTGCGGCAGCGCCGCCGAAGGCGGCGCGACCTCCGAGGGCGCCGTCGCGAGGTCGGCCACCACCTGCGCCATCGCCTTCTGGCTGCGTCCGAACCCCATGTCCACCGCGCACGCGGAGCTTTCCTCGAGCGTGTCGAGGAAGTGCCGCAGTGTCGCGTCGCTCCGGTTCATCATCGCGGGGAAATCGAACATGGCCGTGTCCAGCCGCGGCGTCACCGGCGAGGACTTGCGCACCAGGTCTACCCATCGCGTCAGCGTGCCGTCGACGCGCTCGACCTCCATCAGCACCAGCGCGGCGATGTCGTTCCAGGGGCAGAAGATCGGCTGGCCGGCGAAGTCGGTCAGCGCCATGCCCCCGCCGCCGTGGCGGGCGTCCTTCACCCAGATGAAGAGGTGCCCGCGGAGCGCGCCGTCGGAGACCACGAATGCTCGCGCGCCGAAGGCCTCGAGCTGCTGCTTGAGGCCCTCCGCGTTCGCCACCTTCGCGAACCGCCGCAGGACCGTGTAGCCGGGCGACTTGAACAGGCCGGGGACGTTCGCCTCCTCCTCTTGGAGCAGGCGCGCCACGGGGCGCGCGGGCAGTTCCAGCTCCGGCGGCTGCGGCGGCAGGATCAGGTAGTAGGTTTGCTGCGGTGCCGGTGCGGCCATTGCGCGAGCCTCGCTGCGGTGCGTGATGCGACCACGCAACGCCCCCGTGCAACGCGGGGCAAGGGCCGCTACCGCGCGGCCGCGGCGAACAGCGCCTCGACGAACGCGAGCGGCTCGAAGTCCCGCAGGTCGTCGATCCCCTCGCCGACCCCCACGAGCGTAACCGGGATGTCGAAGCGGTCGCGCAGCGTCACCAGCACGCCGCCCTTCGCGGTCCCGTCCAGCTTTGTCATCACAATGCCCGTGATCGGCACCGACTTCGAGAACTCCGCCACCTGGTTGACGGCGTTCTGCCCCGTCGTCGCGTCGATCACGATCAGCGTCTCGTGGGGCGCGGCGGGAATCTGCTTCTTGATCACGCGGGAGACCTTCTCGAGCTCCGCCATCAGGTTGCTCTTGGTGTGCAGACGCCCCGCGGTGTCGATCAGCACCACATCGCAGGCCCGCACCGAGGGCCGCTGGAGCGCGTCGAAGACCAGCGAGCCGGCGTCCGCTCCGTGCGGCGCCTTGACGATCTCCGCGCCGGACCGCGCCGCCCACACGTCGAGCTGCTCCACCGCCGCCGCCCGGAACGTGTCGCCGGCCACCAGCGCCACCTTGAGCCCCTCGTCCGCGAAGCGCTTCGCCATCTTGCCGATCGTCGTCGTCTTCCCGACGCCGTTCACCCCGACGACCATGACGACGTAGGGCGGCGCGACGCCGCGGGGATCGACCGACCGTCCGCGGCGCAGGAACACGCGCGCGATCTCGTCCTTCACCGCGGCCATCACCGCGTCGCGGCCCTCGATGCGCTCGCGCCGCGCCCGCTCCCGCAGGCGCGAGACGATCTTGCCCGTCGTCTCCATCGATACGTCGCTCTGGATGAGCACCTCTTCGATCGTGTCGAGGGTTTCCGAGTCCAGCTTGGCGCCGATGCCGAGGACGCTGCGCAGGCGCCCGGTGAGCGAACTCGAAGCCTTGCCGAGCCTCTCCGTCAGCCGCGCGAACCACCCGCCTCCCGGCTCTTCCGGCATCGGCTCGGCGCCGACCTTCTTGCCGCCGCCGAACAGGCCGCGCAGCAAGCCACGCTTCGCTTCCGGCGCCGGCTCCGCAGGGGAGGGAGCCGGGTCAGCGGCCGCCGGGGCGCCCTGCTCCTTCTTCCACTCGACGACGCGGCTGAAGAACCCCGGCCGCAACTCGCGCTCCGTCGGCTGCTCCTGCGCTTCCCGCGGTTCCTCGGACATCCGGTCAGCCCCGCCCTTCGACGAGCGCCACCATGTCGCGCACCGCGCGGTCCATCCCGGCGAACACGGCGCGGCCCACGATCGCGTGGCCGATGTTCAGCTCGTTCATTCCCTCGATCCGCGCCACGGGGACCACGTTGCGGTAGTTGAGCCCGTGCCCGGCGTTCACCACGAGGCCGAGCGCCCGCGCCTCCGAGCACGCCCGCTCCAGCCTCGCGAACTCCTCCGCCGCGCCGGCGGGGGAGTGGTCGTAGAGTTCGCAATAGCGTCCCGTGTGGAACTCCACGTGCGTCGCGCCGAGCGCGGCGGACGCCCGGATATGCTCGCTATCCGGATCGATGAACATGCTCACGGCGACGCCCAGCGCCCGGAGCGCCGCGGTCCCCCCAGCGAGCGCGGGACCGGCGCCGGCGACGTCGAGGCCCCCCTCGGTGGTGACCTCCTCCCGGCGTTCCGGCACGTAGGTCACTTGGTGCGGGCGCAGGCGGGACGCGATGGCCAGCATCTCGGCCGTGCAGGCCATCTCCATGTTGAGGAGCCCCTTCACCGTGGCCTTCAACAGCTCGGCGTCCCGGTCCGTGATGTGGCGGCGGTCCTCGCGGAGGTGGAAGGTGATGCCGCATGCGCCGGCGAGTTCGCAAAGCGCCGCCGCGTGCACCGGATCCGGCTCGGTGATGCGGCGCGCGTTGCGGACCGTCGCGACGTGGTCGATGTTGACGCAGAGCTTCGCCATGGGCGTGTGCTACTCCAGTTCTCTCGGATCAGGCCCCGGAGTCCGGGAAGCCTCGATGGAGACGCGGACCGTCCGCGGCGAGTTCTCCACCTGCAGGGACGCGCCGGCGCGGGCCTCCTCGCGGACAGTCACGCGCACCGGCACCTCCTGGGTGCTCCCCGCCTCCTCAAGCACATCCGAGACCGTTGCGAAGAGATCCTCCGGGCCGAGCGCGGCGACCACGCTCCGCGGGCCCGAGACCGTCACGGAGACGTTCGCGGGGAAGACCGTCGCGTCCAGCCCCGCGAGCACCGGCGTGTACGGCACCGGCACTCCGGTGAAGGTCCGCGACGTGCTCGATTCGATCAGCTCGACGGTGACCGACACGCTTTGCGGCGAAACCGCCGGCAGCGGCTTGATCCCCTCGTTGACCGGGTACTCCACCCGCACCCGCTCCTCCACAAGCCGGGTGCGCCCTTCGAGGGACACCTGCTCCGTGCGCAGGACCGGCGCGACATCCTCACCGCTCGCGAGGCGCTGCTCGACCCGCTCCGTGATGGCGGCGCGGACCTTCGGGGGTTCGACCACCATCGTATCGAGCGACGCCTCGTACCCCTCCGCCGGGGAGCCGGTCACCAGCGGCGCCACATCGAACTCCCAGATCCGGTAGCGCGCGTACCAGACGATGCGCTTCACGTCCCGGAGTCCGGTCGGCATCATCCCCTCCGGCGGGGTGAAGCCCGGCTTCGGCACCACGTCCGCCACGGTGATCGCCTCCGAGTCCTCGCGCTGCAGGTCCGAATTGGGGTCCGGCCGAACGCGCGAGCCACGGACCTCGACCCGCCAGTCGGCCGGCGACAGCAGCCGCTCCGCGACGTTCGGAAAGGTGAAGACCACCGGCACGGTCCGCGTGGCGTCGTCCAGGTCGAATTCGATCGTTTCGTCCAGCCCCACGACGACCACCGGGATGTTGAGCGTGGTCGTCGAGGTGTCCTGGTTCTTGACGATGAACCAGACGAGGATGCCGAGGAGGAGCGAGGCCGCGGCGGTGCCGAGCCATCCCCCCCGCTCGGCGCCGGCGGCGCGCTCAGCGCCCTGCTTCGCCATCGTCGTCCTCCTCGTCGAGGTCGAAGAGCGCCTTCAGCTTGCTGCGGAGCGACTCCGCGGTCTCCGGGCGCTCGATGCGCCCGTCGCGCGCCAGCGAAATCACGCCGGTCTCCTCCGAGCACACCAGCACCACGGCGTCCGTCTCCTCTGCGAGGCCCAACGCCGCGCGGTGCCGCGTGCCGAGGTCCTTGGGGATCGACGTCGACTCGGACAGCGGCAGCAGGCACCCCGCCGCGAAGACCCGGTTGTTGCGGATGATCACCGCGCCGTCGTGCAGCGGCGTGTAGAGGGCGAAAATCGTGCGGAGCAGCTCCACGGAAACCGCCGCGTCGAGCTCCGTCCCGGTCTCCGCGTAGGAGCGGAGCGAGTCGTCGCGCTGGATGGCGATCAGCGCGCCGGTCTTCTTCTCGGCGAGCCGGGTGGCGGCGACGATGATGTCCTCGATCGCCGTCGTCCGTTGCGCGAAGAAGCTCCGGAAGAGCGGACGGCGCCCGAGGTCCGTGAGTCCGCGCTTGATCTCGTTCTGGAAGCAGATGAGGAACACGAGGATCAGCACGATCCAGAGGTTCTCGAACAGGCGCACCGTGGCGGAGAGGCCGAGCTGCTGGGCGACCGTGTAGAGGAGGAATCCGCCGAGCGTCGAGATGACGAGACCCCGCAGCGCCAGCGGCGACCGGCTCTCGCGGATCACACTAAGCAGCAGGAAGAACGCGAACGACACCAGGAGGATGTCGATCGCGTCGCTCCAAGTCAGCGCGCCGAGGGTGGGGAACAGGTCGTCCATGGAGAGCAAGCTAGCGGAGGCGCGACGCGCCGCGGCAAGCGCCAAGGCGCCCCAAACAGCGCGGGCGGGCCCTCGATGGGCCCGCCCGCCATGGGTTCGGAAAGGGGGGAGCCCCCGGTGCCGCGGTTACTCGTCCCCGAGCGGGATCTGCAACTGCTCCATGCGCGGCGAGCGGAGGCTGATCTCCTTCAGCGCGACGATCAGGTGGTGCTCCACCCGGTCGGAGGAGTCGCGGAACTCTCCGCGCTGCAGGCGCTCCATGCGGGCGGCGACGCCGTCCAGCACTTCGCCGTAGGCCTCGATCTCCGGGGCCACCTGCGGATCGGCGACCTGCACCGTGATCAGGTCGTAGATGAAGTTGGCGAAGGCCTCGCGGCCGTTCTCCGTCGCCAGCGTGGCGGCGAGCGCTTCGATGTCCGCCTTGTGCTCGTCGATCGCGGTGTCGACCAGCGCTTCGATCCGCGCCTGGAGGTAGTCCGCCTCGGCGTCCATGCGCCGGTCGATCTCCTTCATCAGCTCCTGGCGGCCCTCGGGAATGAAGGCGACCAGCTCGTCGACGCTCTCGTTGATGAGTTCCGGACCGCGGGTGCGGATCTCCGCGACCGCCGCGCGGCGTATGGCGGGGATCTGCCGCTCGATGGCCTGCGTGGCCATGAGCACCAGCGACTCCTTGTTGGTCATTTCGATCACCATCGACCGGAGCCAGGTGAGATAGCCCGAGAAGATCACGATCAGCACGACGTAGGCGGCGATCGTGATGGTCTTCGCCGAGCTGGCGGATTCGATCTGCTGGTTCAGTTTCTTCTCGAGCGAATCGAGGGACTGCTGGGTGTTGTCAGCCATTTCTCTGGGCCTCCGTCACTTCGCCGCCGCGAGGGCGGTCGGGGAGTCGCCTGCGGCGCTGGAAACGGTCTGCGCGTCCGAGAACGCGAAGCGCGCGCCGATCAGCTCGACCAGCAGGCCGAACGTGTGGTTCAGCAACTGGTCGTTCGTCATGTCCTTCAACTCCGCGGGGACCTCGAAGCCGTCGAACGCCTCGCCCGCGCGCAGGATCGCCTTGCGGTGCGTGTCGAAGTGGTCGCGGAGCACCCGGGCGGTCGCGTCGTCGAGCGCGAGCTGGAGGTTCTTGAACGCCTCCTCCTGCGAGCGTTCGTCCGCCAGCGTCGGGAAGTCCTCCTTCAGCTTCGCCACGTACTTGTCGTTCAGGGCCGCGCCGCGCGTCGCCAGTTCCTCGTCGAACTTCAGCTTCAGGTCGGAGCCGAGCTGCACGGCCTCCGCCTCCAGCGTCGCCGCGATACGCTGCACCGCCACCGGGACCTCGTTCGCGACGGTCTCCTCGATGAACGGCTTCAGGTCCTTCTCGAACATGTCCTTGGCCTCGGCCTGCAGCTTGGGCGCGATCGACTCCTCGATCTGCTGCTGCATCGCCACGGCATAGTCCATGCGGCGGTTGTAGAGGTCGAGCAACGGCTCCAGGAGCCGGTACACGAGGAACAGCAGGATGACGCTGAGGATCACCGTCATCAGGCGTCCCGTGTTCTTTACGGAGGCGGAAACCTTGAGGTACTCGTCGAACCGGTCCTCGATGCGCCGGACCTGGCCCTCAATGTTCCCACCGGATGGGGTCCCCGTGGATGCCATGGGGTACACCTCCATGTTTGGGATTGTGCGTAAGCATTCACCGGGATGGTCAGGCGCTTCGGGCCGAAGGGGACAACGAAAAACCGCCGCTCCTTCCGGGACGGCGGTCCTCCTGCGGGCGGTCCGTGGTCGGCGCGTCAGGGCTCGGTGTCGGATTCCAGCGCCACTTCGAGGCGGTCGATGACGAGGTTTCGCGCCGGGTCGCCCTTCGTTTGCACGATGCGCGCGGGCGGCGCGTCGGTTGCGTCGCCAGCCCACACGATGGCGATCTCGTTCACCGCGCCGTTGGCCCGGTTCGTCATGCGGCAGAGCGTCGCCCGGCCTTGCGCGTCGCGCTCCACCACCACCTCCGTCGATGCGGGATCCATCTTCTCGGCTGCGGCGACGTAGTCGCGCGCCAGCGCCTCCGGCAGGAGCTTCATCCGCATCGCCGCCGTGGGCAGGCCGGGCTCACCGACGCCGGCGCCCTCCGTCATCGAGCGCATCACGTAGTTCCCCGCGCCGTCGAATCGGTACAGCACCCGGGCCTTCAGGTTCTGCGGCGCGGTCGGCGCGTCGTCCAGCGTCTCGGTGCCGTCCAGCGCGACGAGGTGCCGGACCGGACCCTCGACCGTTTCCAGCACCACGTCCTCCGCGCCGTCCGCGTACCGGTAAACCGTGGTCCGCTGCACTTGGTACGGGATGTCCCGCCCGGTCGCTTCGTCGCGGCGGCTCGGCAGGCGGAGCACGTAGGCGAGTTGCTTGCCGTCGCGCGTGCCCATGCCGCGCTTCAGTTCCGTGGAGGTCTTCGCGGGGAACTCGTTCCGCGAAGTGAAGACCAGTGTGCGGGCAAGCTCCTTGCCGGCGATCGGCACGTCGGTTACGACTTCGTTGTTCATGGCGGGAGTGGCCTCGGGTGGCGTGACGATGTCGAGTTGCCTTGGCTTTCCGGGTTGTTCGTCGCGGCAGGCGGTCGCCGCCAGCGCCGCTAGGATGCAAAAAGTGATCGCGAAGGGCCGTATCATGGTTACGCCCCGACCCGGAAGAAGCACACGTCGCCGTCCTTCATGACGTACTCCTTCCCTTCCACGCGCAGCTTCCCGGCGTCCCGCGCGGCGTTCCAACTGCCCGCCGCGATCAAGTCGTCGTAGCCGACAACCTCCGCGCGGATATAGGTCTTCTCGAAGTCCGAGTGGATCACGCCGGCGCAGGCCGGCGCCTTCCAGCCGCGGTGGTACGTCCAGGCGCGGACCTCCTTTTCGCCGCCGGTGAAGAAGGTCTCCAGCCCCAGCAGGCGGTAAGCGGCGTGCGTCAGGCGGTCCAGCCCGCTCTCCGTGAGGCCCAACTCCACCAGGAAGTCCCGCTTCTCCTCCTCGGAAAGCTCGGCGATTTCGGATTCGACCTTCGCGGAGATGGAGACATGCTCGGCGCCGAGCGAGGCCGCGTGCGCCGCGACCGCCTTCACGCGGTCCAGTTCCTCCGCCCGCGCCACGTCGCCCTCGCCCACGTTGCACACGAAGAGGAAGGGCTTCGCCGTCAGCAGGCAAAGCTCCTTCAGCACCGCCGCCTCATCCTCATTCTCCGCGGCGACTCGGTTCGCGAGCTTCCCCGATTCCAAATGCGCCTTCAGCCGCGAGAGGAACTCGTATTCCTTCGCGGCGTCCTTGTGCGCCTTCGCCGCGCGCGAGGTGCGGTCGATCCGCTTCTCCAGCGTGGCGAGGTCGGCGAAGATCAGCTCGAGGTTGATGGTGTCGATGTCCGAAACCGGATCGATCTCCCCATGCACGTGGACCACGTCGTCGTCGTCGAAGCAGCGCACCACGCCGATGATCGCGTCGACCTCGCGGATGTGCGAAAGGAACTGGTTGCCGAGGCCCTCGCCCTTAGACGCGCCCCGGACCAGTCCGGCGATGTCCACGAACTGGAAGGTCGTCGGGACGGTCTGCTTGGGCTTGAAGATGCCGGTCAGCACCGCGAGGCGGGAATCCGGCACCTCGACGATGCCCACATTGGGTTCGATGGTGCAGAAGGGGTAGTTGGCCGCCTCCGCGCCAGCATTGGTGATGGCGTTGAAGAGGGTGCTCTTGCCGACGTTGGGCAAACCGACGATTCCCGCCTGAAGCGGCATGGGGGCCTCGCTCTTGGAGTGGCTTTTGGGGGCCGGCGCGGCGGCCCGCCCCCCTTGATCGGTTCCCCCCGCCGCGCGGGCAAGAGCGGAACCGCCCCGGCTACCGGACTAGCAGTCCCTCGCCGCGCCGCGCGAGGTCCGTCTCCACGCGCATCGTCATCAGGAACCCGTCCGCCCCGCCGTTGCTGGTTCGCGCCGTTGCGTCCGGCGGCCCGAAAATGCAGATGCCCTCGAACGAGCCCGCCAGCACCAGGCGGCCGTCATTCATCAGCTTCAGGTGCGAAGCGGTCTCGTTGCCCGTGCCGCCGATCTGGTGGGCCGCGATCGCGCCGCCGTCCGAGACGCGGAAGAGCGCCACGACCATGTCGCTCCCCCCCCGCGATTCCAGAAACGGGAAGCCAAGGTAGGAGAGCGTGTTCTCGAACGAGGAGACGGTGGCGGCGAGTCCCGCGTCGGGGAGGTACACCAGGTCCTGGGCGTAGTTGGCCCCTTCGCTGTTCAAGGCGCTTACCCAAAGGAGGCGGCCGTCGCCCCGCCGGGCCTTGGCGATGAACGTATCGGTCGCGGAGCCGACAGTGTTGAGGACCCGCGTGCTTCCGTCCGCCATCTGGAAGCCCGCGCCGTTGCTGTAGTTCCCTGCGAAGAGGAAATCCCCCGAGGGCAGCGCCTCCACATGGAACGCGTCGTCCCCGAGCGTGCCTCCGTGAGCCAGCGCCCACACCAGTTCGCCGTCGCCGTCGAACTCCGCCGTGAGGATGTCGAAGTCGCCCGCGCCGGTGAGCGTCGCCTCCGACGGGCGCCCGCACGCGAGTTTCGAGGTTCCGCTGAACTTCCCCACCGTCACGATGTGGCCGTCGGCGAACCGCGACACCGCCGAATAGAAGTCCTCGCGCTCCCCGCAGTTCGCCGTCACCCACGCCAGCGACCCGTCGCCACGGTACTTCGCGATCGTGCCGTCGAAGAACTTGTTCGTCTCCGGGTGGGTGAACTGGTCCGGCTGCCCCGTGCGGAACGTCAGCGAGCCCCGTCCCCACACGCATGCGAAGAAATCCAGCCCGCGTCCTGGCGCGAACTCCCGGCAGAGGCTCGTCAGCGGCCCGCTGATCCATTCGGTCCATTCGAAGCCAAGCCCGCCCGGCTCCACCGCTAGCAGCACCGGATCGAAGGACCCATCCACCGAGGACAAGCTGTACGGCGTCGTCGTCTCGGCCCCGATGGTTGTGGCGCCGGAGACGCCCAGGCTTGCGAGGATCGTCCCGTCCGGAAGAGCGCCGAGCTCGGGCGCCTCCTGGATCTGCGGGCCCCGCGCCGTGAACACCCAGTCCACCGCGTTCGTGTCGATGTCCATGCGCGCGAAGAAGACGTCGCCGTTCCCTTGGTGCTGCAGGGTGAAAGAGCCCCCACCGGTCCGAGGGAGAGTGAAGTTTCCGTAATACGAACCCCCGAAGATCACATCCGAACCGCCTCCGTACGGGAGGATCGGGAATGCGAACTGGTCGTTCAGCGATCCGAAGGTCAGCACGCGGTCGGTCGTGATGGTCGTCTGCGCGCGGGCGGCGTGTGGCAATCCTGCAACGACAATCGAAGCGGCGCACAGTACGGCGCGCCGCGACCCCGGGAATCCAAATCGAAACATAAGGCCACCCCCTCGAATCCGCCTCGCGGGCGAAAAGCCTGCCAGTGGCGGCTTGTCCGCTAACCTCCCGCCGCTTCCCGGCGCGCCTGCTCCACGGCCCGGTGAGGCGCCAACTTCTCCAGCACCTCCTCTAGCAGCCCCCGGTGCGCCGCCACCCACGCGTGCAGCCTCCGGACGCCCTCCTCGGGACCGGTCTTCGGATCCCAGTCGAGCTCGCGGCGCGCCTTCGAGATATTGCTGTAGTACGCGCGCTGGTCCCCCGGGCGCCAGTCCGCATAACCGACATGCGGATGGTGGTGGCCGAGCTTCTCGAGCAGCACCAGCAAGCGCCGCAGCGTGAGCCGCTGGTTCGGTCCGCCGCCGACGTTGTACACTTGGCCGGCCGCCGTTTCGATCCGCTCGACGGCGCGCTCGTAAAGCGCCACCAGGTCGTCGATCCACAGCACATCGCGGACCTGGTAGCCATCCCCGTAAACGGTGATGCGCCGGTCGAGCAAGCTCGCGATCGCGAACCAGGCGACCCAGCCCTGGTCCTCGATGCCGAGTTGGTGCGTGCCGAAGATGCACGATTGGCGGAACACCACGGTGGGCATCTTGTAGATACGGTGGAAGTCGCGGCAGTACTGGTCCGCCGCCCCCTTCGAACAGCCGTAGGGGGAGTGGAAGTCGAGCGGCTGCGACTCGTCGATCCCCGCTCGGCCGTCCTTGTAGGCGTACCACTCCGCGGAGGGGTCGAAGGCGATTCCGACCTCCTCCATGCCCCCGTAGACCTTGTTCGTCGACGGATACACCACGGGGATGGAGCGGTCCACTTCGCGCACCGCTTCCAGCACGTTGAAGGTGCCGAGCGCGTTCACCTCGAAGTCGAGCCGGGGCTTGGCGATCGACGTGGTGACGGCCACCTGCGAGGCTTGGTGGAAGAGCGCCGACTTGCCGCGGGGCGCCTCCGACAGCACGCGGACGAGCGCCGCCCCATCGCGGATATCCTCGTTCCGGAACCGGATCGAGGGGTAGTCCCGCAGCAGCAACTCGAGGTTCTGCCGCGTGCCCGGCCGCGAAAGGTTGTCCACGACATCGACCGTGGCCCCCTTGGAGGCGACCGCACGGGCGAGGTGCGATCCGATGAACCCGGCTCCGCCGGTGATGATGAAGTGGTTGTATTTAGCCATGCGCGCCGCGCTGCCTGCCTTTTCAACGCCGTCTTTTCGGTCCGAAAGCCGAACGAAGCCAAGGCGATTCGCCCGTACCGGAAATAATGCGACAAATCGACGCTCCATTGGACAAACTTTGGGCAGGCCGCATGATTCCGGTGGACAGTGGCGCACCCTCCGAAGATGGTGATAAGCGCTTTATCGACAGGAAACCGGACCCGGAACCTCAAAATGATCCCCTCCCTGAAGCACCTCGCCGGCGGCATCCTCGCCACCATCGCCCTCACGCTCGCGACAAACCACCTCCCCGCGCAGCGAATCGAAGCGGTCCCGCTGCCGCTGGAGTACAGCCCCACCGGCGTCCTCTTCCGCGTCAAGGCACCCGGCGCCCAGTCGGTCTTTGTCGCCGGCACGTTCAACGGCTGGGGCGGGTCCGACGGCTCCACCATCAGCGACCCCTCGACGCGCATGTACGGCCCCGACGAGAACGGCGTCTTCGAGTACTTCGTCAGCCTCACGCCCGGCACCCACGTCTTCAAGTACGCCATCAACGGCAACCAGTGGATCCCGGGGCCGCCGAACCTGCCGCGCATGAAGGACGACTTCGACACGACCCCGGGCCAGGGCGACCAGTCCGGCTCCGCGTTCGACTTCTCCCTCGAGGAACCGCCCTGGCCCTCCTACGTTCCCACGGTCGAGATGATGCCGGCCGTGGTCATCCACCAGGAGACCGGCGAGCCGTTCCTCCGCGTGCGCTTCTTCAGCCGCTACGCGACGACGGCCCACATCGTGGGCGGGCACGACGGCTGGGGCGGCATCTCCAACCGCGCCGTCTTCTCCGACTGGCACAAGATGCAGCCCACGCGCGTTCCCAATGTGTGGCAGAAGTACATCGGCCCGCTGAAGGAAGGGTTCCAAGAGTACAAGATCGTCGCCAACAACCGCCAGTGGCTCTCCGACCCGTCCGTTTCGGAGATGAGCCAGGACGGCAACACGATGATCCGCATCTCGAAGGCCACCGGCACATGGCAGGCCACCTACACCCCGCGCTTCGACCCGAACGCGAAGCGGCAGGACACCAAGAGCCGCTGGGGCAACGACCTCGTCTGGGAGGACGACCGCAACACGGGCTTCGCGCAGGCGCAGCTCATGCAGCAGCGCATGCTCTGGGTCATCAGCCTGCCGCAGTCGGGCCTAAGCGAGTCGCTGATGAAGAACATCAACGGCGATGCGGAACTGGTCGGCATGCTCTCGGGATCGACGATCTGCCTGGAGACCCCGGCGCACGAGGTGCTCGACATCATCCGCGGGCGCATGATCCAGCGCCTCCCCTATGTCGTTCTCGTGGACTCCAGCTACCGACCCGTCTGGGAGAAGTTCAATCCGGGCACGGACGAGTTGAAGGAGCAGTTGCGCAACTTGAAGTAGCCGCGCCCGCGCTGCCCCCGGGCTCATGGCGCCTCCGCCTCCACCGGCGGAGGCGCTTTGCGTTGGCGGGCGGCGTCGACCTCCGCCGCCTCGCCGGAATCGATCGGTCCCGGCGCCCAGTTCAAACCGCCCGGCACCAGCTCCAGCCGGTTCCCCCGTTCATCGACGAACCGCAGGTCCCGCACCTTCCGGTCCGCGGTGTAGACGTGCCGCGCGGTCCGGTCCCATACCCGCAGCGGGCCGTCGTCGCAGACCACGGCGAGCCAGCGACTGCTCGCGGATTGGCGCAGGAGCGCCGCCGCCTTGCAGGCACCCCCTTCGAGCAGCGTCTCGCCCTCCGCAAACCGCACCGCCCCCCCGCGATCCAGCAGCAATAGGCTGGCTGACCCCGCCTCCGACGCGAACGTCATCGCGTCGCCCGGCTCCAGGCGCGCGATCGGCTCCGCCATGAACGTCTCGAAAGGCATCGCGTGCAGCGCGCGGTCGTCCTTCAGGAAGTACACCCCCCGGAGCGCGGGGTCCCACTCGAGCTGCCACACGGCGCCGAGCTCCGCCGGCAATTCGCCGCGCAACGATTGATTGCGCAGCACCCAGATCCGTACCGCGCCCGCGATCGAGCCGGTGGCGAGCATACGCCCGTCCGGCGAGAACCGCAGCGCCGTCACGGTCTCCGAGTGGGGGCGGAAGTTGAACAGCTCGTCGCCGGTGGTGGAGAGGACGACGAACACGCGGCCGGACTCGTCGCCGACGGCCGCGAGGTTCCCGGGTGTGGAAAGGTCGAGCGCGGTCCACGCCGCCCCCTCCAGCGGCGTGTCCCAAGCCACCGTCCGCGTTTCCATGTCGATGAGCAGGAGCCGCTCCGGGAGCGTGGTGGCGCCCCAGCGGCCCGCCTCGTCGACCGCCACCAACCGTGTCTCGCCCTCCACGATGGGAAAGCCCTTCGCAGGGTAATCCGCCGCGTGGGCGGCCGCCGCGGCGCCGCACGCCAGGAGCGCCGCACGCAGCTTGCGCCAGCGGGCGCGCCGTTCGATAAACCGAACGCGCGCCCACCCTGCGGCGCGCCGCCTTCCCGCACACGGAGTGACTGCCAAGATGCCGAACGCCCTGTCCGCCATGAGGCGCATCCTCCTCGCGGCCCTCGCCGCGGCCACCGCCTGCGCGGCCCCCGCCGGGCCTGTGGTCATCAGTGTGTCGCAGGAGACCCAGTTTGGCCAGAGCGTTTTCGTCTCCTCGCCGCGCCTCGAAACCGGGCTCGGCGACATCACCAAGTCCGTCAAGCTCTCGCCGCACAACTACCCGGTCTGGAGCGTGACGCTCGATCTCCCCGCGGGCGCGCAGATCACTCCCCAGTTCTACCTGCGCAGCGACGCCGCCGCGGACCTCGGCGGCGCGGCGAATGGCACCCTTGCCTCGACCGGGAGCACGCTCACGGCCGGCGCCGCCGACGATACGCCCACGACGATCACGATCTACCCTGCGCAAGCGTCGGACGTCGCGCTCGTCACGGTCATCTCCGCCAACGGCGGCGGGACCGTTGCGCAAATCCCCATGACACGGAACGACGCGAACGGCTTGGTGCGCTACGAGGCCCAACTCCCCGCCGTGCACGCCCGCGACCGCCACATGATGCAGGCTTCCGTCGGCGGGACGCTTTACCCCTCGGACGGCTACGTGCGCGTGAACCCTGCTCCGACCTGGTGGCGCTTCGGGCAGGGGTTCCTCTACGACCCCGCGACGATGACCGCCGCCCCCGCGGCCGCGCGGACCACCACGTTCACGTTCCAGCCCACCGCGGTCCCCGGCGGAGGCTCCGCGTTCGGCTCGCGGACGATCCGCGTCCAGCTTCCCCGCGGCTACGATGCCGCGACAAAGGCGTACCCGGTCCTCTATGCGCAGGACGGCCAGAACGTCTTCGCGCCCGGCGGACCATTCGGCTCCTGGGACCTCGATGTCGCCGTCCGCACTCTGACCAACAGGGCGGAGATGCCCGAAGTCATTTTGGTCGGCATCGACAACACCAGCGGCCGGTTCGCCGAGTACACGCCCGAGTACGGCAACATCAGCGGCACGCAAGGGCGCGGCGGCGAGTTCCTGACCATGCTCCGTGACCAGCTCCTCCCCGAGGTCGAAAGCCGCTACCGAGTCCTGCAGGGCCCGGAGAACACCGCCCACATCGGCAGCTCCCTCGGAGGACTCCTCGGCTTCCACGCGGCCAACGAGTTCGAGGACACCTGGGGCTCCGTGGTCGCCATGTCGCCCAGCTTCCAAGTGAACTCTACGGAGAACTTCCGCCGCGCGCTCTTCGCGCCCGCGGAGTTCGGCCGCCTCTACATCGACTCCGGCAACACCGGCACCTCGGCGGACGGCTACGCGAACACGGTCACCGTGCGCGACCGGCGCCTCGAGGCGGGCGAGCCCCTCGGCGAGCGCTTCTGGCACACCGTCGGCCTCGGCATGCAGCACAACGAGGCCGCATGGCGCCAGCGCTCGCCCGACGCGCTGCGCTGGCTCTACTCGCCCGCGCTGCGGGAGGCGTCCCAGCCCTCCGCCGCGAGCGGCCTCCTGATCTTCTAGACCAATCGAAAGGCAACGCCTTGAAGCGAGCCCTCACCGCACCCGACCGCCTCGACACGCCCGGGCGCGAGACCGCCAAGTACGAAGCCCGCCTCGCCGACTGGCGCATGGGCCACACTGTCTACCAGATCTACGTGGACCGCTTCGCGCCCTCCCAGCGCCTCGATGGCAAGCGCCACCACTACGCCTCGCCGAAGCTACTCCGCGACTGGTCCCAGCAGCCCTCCCGCGGAAACTACCTCGCCGACGTCCACAACAACGAAGGCGAGATCGAGTTCTGGGGCGGCGACTTCGATTCGGTCCGCGGTAAGGTTGACTATCTCAAGCAACTCGGCGTCGAGGTGGTCTACTTCAACCCCGTCTTCGAGGCCTTCACGAACCACAAGTACGACGGCTACGACTACTTCAGGATCGATCCGCAGTTCGGAACGAAGGAGGAGTTGAAGGAACTGGTCGAGGAGCTGCACGCGAACGGCATCCGCGTGCTGCTCGACGGCGTCTTCAACCACCTCGGGCGCCGCTCGCCCCACTTCCTGGAAGCCAAGGCGGACCCTTCCAGCCCGAAGCGCTCCTGGTTCTTCTTCGGCGACGAGTACCGCAACGGCTACCGCGCCTGGCGCAACGGCGCGAACCTGCCGGAGCTGAACCTCGAGAACCCCGAGGTGCGCCGCATGGCGATCGAGGGGCCGGACTCCGCGGTGCAGCATTACATCCGCGACATCGGCATCGACGGCTGGCGAATCGACGTGGGGCCGGACGTCGGCTACCGCTGGTTGCGGGCCGTGACCGACAACTCGCACGAGGCGCGCCCCGACACGGTGGTGATCGGCGAGTGCTGGAACTACCCGGAGGAGTGGTTGCATGTGATGGACGGCGTGATGAACATGCACGCCCGCATGCTGCTCCTGAAGGGCATCGGCGGCGAAATGCCCGCCCGCGCCCTCGCCCGCGCGCTCGACCGGATGGCCGCCGACTGCGACGAGGACGGCCTCCTCCGCAGCCACCTCGTGCTCGACAACCACGACACTCCGCGGCTCCGCCACTTCCTCAAGAGCCACGTGCAGCGCGCGCTCGCGCGCACGCTCCAGTTCACGCTTCCGGGGTGCCCCGTCGTCTACTACGGCTCCGAGGCCGACATGGACGGCGGCCACGATCCAGGCAGCCGCGGCCCCATGGACTGGGACGCGGCCAACGACACCAACCCGCACTTCCGTCTGGTCAAGCAGCTCGCCGAGCTGCGCCGCGAGCACCCGGCCCTGCGGGTCGGCTCGTTCCGCGTCCTCGAGGCGGAGAAGCTGCTGGCCTTCATCCGCACCACGGACCGCGCCCGCGAGACCATCCTCGTGCTCGCAAACCCCTCGCGGGAGTGGGTGCGCGAACTGGTGCCGATCCGCGACTCGCGCCTCATGGACGCCTCCGCGCTCCGGTGCCTGCTGAGCGGCGAACGAGTGCACCTTCAGTGCGGCACCATCGAGACCACCGTGCCGCCGCACTCGGCGCGCGTGTACCGCACGGAGGACCTCGGCGACCGCCCCGGCTACTCGATGTTCAAGCGCGTCCCGTAGCGGCGCCTACTTCGCGCGGAACGCTTCCTTGAGCGACCGCTTGTAGGGGGGGCGCAACACGCCCGCCTCGGTCACGATCGCCGAAACGTACTTCGCCGGCGTGACGTCGAAGGCGGGGGAGAAAACGCGCACCCCCTTCGGCGCCACGCGCGTGCCGCCGAAGCTGGTGACCTCCTCCGCGCCGCGCTCCTCCACGGGGATTCCGGATCCGTCCCCCGTCGAGAGGTCCACGGTGCTAAGCGGCGCGGCGACGTAGAGCGGCACCTTGAAGTGCGCGGCCAGGATCGCCAGCGGCATCGTGCCCACTTTGTTCGCCGTGTCGCCGTTCGCCGCGATCCGGTCCGCGCCGACCACGACCGCCTGCACGCGCCCCTGCGAGAGCACCGTCGCCGCCATCGAGTCGGTGATGAGCACCGTGTCGATGCCCGCCTGCGCCAGCTCCCAAGCGGTGAGGCGCGCGCCCTGCAGGAGCGGACGCGTCTCGTCCGCGTACACCGTGAAGCGGCGCTTCTTCGCGGCCTCGTAGATCAGTGCCAGTGCGGTGCCCATGCCGCCGGTGGCGAGCGCGCCCGCGTTGCAGTGCGTGAGCACGCCGTCCACTCCGTCGAGCAGCGGCGCTCCGTGGCGGCCGATCGCGGCGCAGGTGGCCCGGTCCGACTCGTGGATCGCAAGCGCCTCCGCCAGCGTGGCGGCGAGCACCTCCTCCGCCGTCGCCGCGTCCGGCAGCCCCCGCACCATCGCGCGGCAGCGGTCCAGCGCCCAGAACAGGTTCACCGCCGTCGGCCGCGAGGTGGCGAGGTAGTCCGCCGCGCGGAGAGCGACCCGCACCGCCTGCGCCCCGCTCCCGGGCTTCGCCGCCCGGACGGCGAGGAACACGCCGTAGCCCGCCGCGACTCCGATCGCCGGCGCGCCGCGGACGCGCAGCTTCTTGATCGCCTCCCACATCGCCTTCTCGTCCTTGATGGCGAGGAAGCGCGTCTTCCCCGGCAGCAGCGTCTGGTCGATGATGCGCACGTCGCGCCCGGTCCACTCGATCGTTTCGACAGGAGGCATGTCGCCTGCTCCTAGCGGATGATTGACTTAGTCAAGAGAGCACTACTCGAGGCGCCAACCGGTCGGGGCGAGCGCCGCGCGGACCACCTCCGACGCGTCGACCACAAGCGCACGCCCGTCCTGCAGGCCGGCGACGAGCGTGCCGTCCGAAGCGGCCAGCGCTCGGATGTAGCGGAAGCCGTTCGCCGCCGGCGGCGGCTCCCAGCAACCCACGTGGCGGACCGTCCCCGATGGGGGCACGTGGTAGAAGTGCACCGCGTAGACGCCGTCCGCGACCGCGAGCACCTCCGGCGCCAACCACGCGACCGCCGACGCGTCGACCAGTTCCTCCGCCAGCGGGGCATAGTCCAGGGGCCGGCCATCCTCCGCAAGGTCCACCACCACCGCGCCACGGTTGCGCCGCGCGAAGGCGAGACGCCGCGAGCCCGGCTCGATGTCGCCCCAAGCCTTGAGTCGCGGAATCTCGAGGCGCTCGTGGTCTTCCTGCGACAGCGAATCCGCGGGAACGTAGTCGAGCCCGAAGTCCTCCACCGCGACCAGCACCGCGCCGTCGGCGAACGGGCCGAATACGTCCTGGAAGGTGCCCTCCGGCGCGAGGTACGCGGCCTCGCGCGCGAAGCCCTCCGGGCCGAGCGACAGCCGCCGCAGGCCGAGCTCGCGCGTCGTCACCCACCAGCGTTCGCCGTCCGCGAGCGCGTCCAACGCGCCTCCGGTGAAGGCGTAGAACTCCGCCGTGGGGGCGGACTCGAACTCGGCGGGGGAGTGGAATCGCAGGCCCGTCATGGTGCTGGTGCCGACGATGCCGCCGTTGGCGAAGAACCACTGCGAGGCGGCGTATCTGGTCGGCCCGGTGAACTGCCGCACGGCGCCGCCGTCCAGCAGCTCGAACACGCGCGGTGGAATCTGGTCCAGGTCGGTCAGCGCGCTCACCGCGACCAGCCGCCGCGCTGTATCGTACTCGATACGTTCGGGCCAAGTCGGCGATCCGAACGGCGCGCGCACGGGGACTGTGTGGGTGACTGGAAGGTCGAATTCGCACGGCTGGGCGCCCGCGTCCGTCTCGACCGACTCGACCGCAAGCAGGCCGCCTTCGCCGAAGTCCACGAGCGCGAATTCGCCGGGCGGCAACTCGATCCGCCAACGCCCTCCCCCGAGCCCGCTAGCTACCCGCCCGCCGACCAGGTCGCGCGGGGGCGCGAACCAATCGCTATCCGCGGTGAACTCCACCGCGACGCTCCGGTCGCCATCCGCGTTGACGAACCACGCGTAACTCCCGTCGGCGTCGGACGTGCGCGAGGCGATCAGCGGGCGCGGGACACCCGCCACTCGCGTTGGGAGGGCCAGCGACTGCAGTAACGGACCGAGCCGGTCCGTCATCTTATGGAACTCGACGAAGGGCGCCGCGACGGAGGTCCGCTCGAGGTCGAAGTCGCGGATCCCCTCGCGCCCGAAGATCGACGTCCACGTGAACGACAGCGTTCCCTTGATCCCCGCCGCGAGCCCCGCGCCGAGGTGCGCCCGGATCGCGGAGGGCTTCACCGCGCGGATGTGCTGCTGCTCCAGGGAGACGAAAGCCTGCGGCGTGAGCCAGAGGTCCTTGCCCGCCGCCGCGGCGGCCGCCGCGTAGCCCTCCAACTCGTCCTGGAAATCGAACAGGATGTCCGGGTCCGGCATCTGGATTCCGCTGTCGTACGGGTAGAGGTCGACGATGTGGACGGGCGAGTCGATGAGCGACAAATCCGCCGCGTCGATGTAGGCGGGCGCGTGGATGGCGAACGCGTTCTTGAGCACTGGGTCCTGCGCGGCCGCGAGCTGCACCCGCCGCAGACGCCGGAACGCCCGGTCCCCGAAAGGCTCGTCCACCGCGTAAATGCCCATGAAGTGGGGCGAGCCCGAGACCGGGGCCGCGAGCGCGCGCGCCTCCGACGTGTACCACTCGGACGAAAACGAGTCGTCGTAGAGCCGGTTCGAGAACAACCGGGTGATGTCGTCCATGGATAGCAGGAACGGGAACGACTCCGCGTCGACGGCTTCGCGCACTTCGGCGAGCTGGTCCGCGCGCACGATCAGCATCCCGAAGTCGAAGCCGTCCTCCTTCGCCGCGCGGATCGCCCGCGTGATGTAGCCGGGCTCGTCGGTGGCGAGGAACCACATGAACGCGCCGTTCGGGAAGTCTCCGAGCCGGAACGGCGGGGGAGCGGCGGTCCCCGCGGGCGCCTCGACGATGGCGACGGGGGCTTCCAGCGTGAACGGATCGAAGCCGGTCCCTTCGAGCCGCGCGCGGATCGTCCAGCTCCCGGCGCCGGGGGCCTCCGCCACGGGCAGGCGCGCCCGCAGTGTGGTTCCGAGCGCCTCCGCGGCGAGCGGCCTCGCTACGCCGCGCGCCGCGTCGACCAGCTCGAGCGTCCCCGTCGTCAGGAGGCCGGGTAGCGCCGCGGTCACCACCAGGTCGTCGTCCGGGCTCGTGCTGCCGACGGTCCACTCGGAGGGCTCGACCAGCAGGAATCCGCGCGCGAGCGCCTCAATCTCCGCCGCGCCGGAGAGCGCCTCGATCCGCAGCTCCGAAAGTCCCGAGACATTCCGCGGCGTCGGGTCGAAGGCGAGTACCCGCTGGGTCGGGACACCTCCCCCGGGGATCGTCGCCGTTGCGGAGCGCGGCGCATCGGCGTCCGCGCTCGATCGCCGCAGCGGCGTCGCCGTTGCGACTATCTCCGAACCATCCGCGGAGGTCGCGCGGAGGAGGGTGAAGTAGCGCTCGAACAGCCGCCCCTGCACCACGGTCGCCGTCGCGGACGAACCCGCCGCGAGCTCGAGCCTGCCGCCTTCCAACGCGGCACCGCCCGCGAGCGCCCAGCGCTCCCCGTCGAATGGCGGCGCGCCCTCGCGCAGCAACTCGAGGTTGTCGTATCGGACGAACGTGCGCGAGTAGCGCGACGCGGGGAAGAGCTGCGCCGTCGAGGATCCCTCGGGCATCCGGTGCAAAGTCCAGAAGTCGCCCCAGCCGCCTGTTTCCGTGCGCATGATGACCGATGCGTCGAACGTCGGCCAGTCGATGAACTGCAGGAGCGGGGAGTAGTGCTCGAAGTGGATCCGCACCGTCTCGAAGTCGAATTCGCTCCATGCCTTGCCGCGCACCACGGCGTGCTGGAAGGGATCCGCCGGCGTCACCAGGTCCTGGTACCAGCCATGGAGGCGCTGCGAGCGGATCGAATTCGAGCCCTCGAAGGCGGTGGCCGGGTCGGTGTCGAACACCGCGAGGCGGAACTGGCTCCAGCCCGCAGGCAGCCCCGCCGTCGTCAGCGCCTCGAAGCCCGGGTTGACGATTTCGGGATTCGCGAGGAACCGCGGCTTCGGCATCGGATTGTTGCGCAGCGCGGCCACCGTGGAGCGCAACCGGTCCCACCCCTCCTCTCCGGCCGGAGGCTCCTGCGCCGGAACGGAGCCCGCGAGCAGCGCCGCGCACAGCTGCAGCGCGCGCCTCACGCGGATTCCCTCGATGGGCAGAGCCCGCCCAGCGGGCACTCGCCGCAGGCGGGCTTCCGCGCCTTGCACGTCCTGCGCCCGTGGAGGATCACCGCGTGGCTGAAATGCGAGTAGCGCTCCGGCGCGAGCAGCGCCGCCACGTCGAACTCGATCTTCTCCGGATCGTCCTCCTTCGTCAGGCCGAGGCGGTGCGAGATGCGTGTGAAGTGCGTGTCCACCGTGATCGCCGGCATCCCGAAGGCGTTCGCGCGCACCACGTTCGCCGTTTTGCGGGCGACGCCGCGTAGCGTCAGCAGCTCCTCCATCGCGGCGGGCACGCGGCCGCCGAAGCGCTCCTCGACGCCGCGCGCCATCTCGCGGATCGCCTTCGCCTTGTTGTTGAAGAAGCCTGTGCTGTGGATCGCCTCCTCCAACTCCCCCGGAGGCGACTCCGCGAAAGCGCGCGGCGACGGGTATCTCTTGAAAAGGCCGGGCGTGACCATGTTCACGCGCTCGTCGGTGCACTGCGCGGAGAGGATCGTCGCGACCACCAGCTCGAAGGCGTTCGAGTAGTGCAGCGCGCAGGTGGCGTCGGGGAACTCGCGGAGCAGGACATCCGCCACGGCGCCGGCGCGCTCCACCAGCGGCCTGCGCGGCTTGCGCTCGGCGATGGCCCCGCGCAGCCGCGCGTCCAGCTCCGGCCAGCGGGGCGACGAGGCCTGCGGGGGAGCCTTACGCGCCGGCACGGGCCGCCCTCCGGGCTCGCGCGAACGAGAGGAAGCCTTCCGCGGAGAGGCAGTTCAGGCAGCGCTCGCGCGTCAGCCACCCCTTCCGGCCCTGCGCGATGGCGAAGTTGACGTTCTCGAGCCCCGCCACTGTGTGCGCGTCCGCCGTCACCGCGATCCACACGCCCTCGTCGAGCGCGAACTTCACCAGCGTCCAGTCCAGCTCGAGCCGGTGCGGATCGCCGTTGATCTCGATCGCGACGCCTTCGCGCGCGCAGGCGCGGATCACCTCGCGCTCGTCGCACTTGATCCCGTCGCGCTTCAGGAGCAGGCGCCCCGTCATGTGCCCCACCACGGTCAGGAACGGATTCGCGGCCGCCGCGACGAGGCGCGCCGTCTGCTCCTCCGGCGAGAGCTGGAAGTGCTGGTGGATCGAGCCCACGATGAAGTCGAAGCGCGCGAGCGTCTCCTCGTCGTAGTCGAGGCGCCCGTCCGCGAGGATGTCGCTCTCGATGCCCTTCAGCAGCCGCACGCCGCGACCCTCCCCGTTGATGCGGTCGATCTCCGCGTGCTGGGCGGCGACGCGGTCGGGCTTCAGGCCGCCGGCGTAGAAGGCCGTCTGCGAATGGTCCGTGATGCCCATCCACTCGACCCCCGCGGCGCGCGCCCACGTGGCGTAGTCCTCCAGCTTCGGCGCGCCGTCGCTCCAGTTCGTGTGCATGTGGAGCATCCCGCGCACGTCGCCCCGTTCGAGCAGGCGGGGAAAGTCCGCCGCCGCCGCGTGCTCGATCTCGCCGCGGTCCTCGCGCAGCTCCGGCGGGACGAAGCGGAGGCCGAGGTGGGCGAAGACCGCCGCCTCGTCCGCCGCGGGAAGCGGCGCAGACCCGTCCTCCGGGTGCAGGCCGTACTCGTTCATGCGCAGGCCGCGGTCCTTCGCCAGCCGGCGCATCGCCGTGTTGTGCTCCTTGCTGCCCGTGAAGTGGTGCAGCGCGTAGGGGAACTGCGCGGGGGGGACGCAGCGCAGGTCCGCCTGGAGTCCCGACTCGAGGACGATGGAGGACTTCGCCTCGCCGTGCCCGAGCACGCGCTGCCGGTCCGGATAGTTGACAAAGGCAAGCATCACCGCGGCGGGGTCTTCCGTCTCCGCGACGAAGTCGAGGTCCTTGACCGTTTCGCGCCAGCGCCGCAGCGAACCGGCCACCTCCGCGCGCGAGACCGCCTTGAGCCCGCGCAGGTAGCGCAGCACCGGATTCGCCGCGGCCCAGGCGCGGTCGAGCCGGACGCGCCCGTGGTTGGCGCGGAGCTGCGCGATCGAAAGCAGGAGGTTCTCCACGGTCTTCTTGCCGAAGCCCCGCAGCTCCGCGAGCCGCCCGTCCTTCGCCGCCTCCTCCAGGCCGTCCAGCGTCGTCACGCCGAGCTCCTGCCAAACCGACCGGATCTTCTTCGGGCCGAAGCCGTTGATCTTCGACAGTTCGACGAGCGTCGCGGGAACGCGCAGCCGCAGCTCGTCCAATTCGGCGATGGCGCCGGTGCGCAGGTACTCGTCGATCTTCTCGGCCAACCCCTTGCCGACGCCGTCGATCTCCGTCAGGCGCCCCTCCGCGGCGAGCGCGCGCAAGTCGCCTTCGAACTCCGCCACGGCGCGCGAGCCCTTCTCGTGGGCGGCCACCTTGAAGGAGTTCGCGCCGTCGAGCTCCAGCAGCGCGGCCATCTCGCCGAGCCTCTTCGCCAGCATCAACACGTTCGCGTCCGCCACCGCCTCAGACCTTTCCGCCGCGCGCCGCTTGCAGGAGGTAGCGCCCCGTCACGCTTTCCGGCACCGCCGCCACCTGCTCCGGCGTGCCCTCGGCGACCACGCGGCCGCCGAACTTGCCGCCGCCCGGGCCCATGTCCACGATGTAGTCGGCGCGGCGAAGGAACTCAAGGTGATGCTCGATCACCAGCAGCGAAAAACCGCTCTCCAGCAGCCGGTCGAACACTTCCAGCAGCGTCTCCAGGTCCGACGGGTGGAGCCCCGTGGTCGGCTCGTCGAAGAGCAGCAGCGTGCCGCGCTGCTTCTCCGCCGCCGCCAGGTGCCCTGCGATCTTCAGCCGCTGCGCCTCGCCCCCGGAAAGCGTCGAGGTGCTCTGCCCGAGCCGCAGGTAGCCGAGCCCAACGTCGGCGAGTGGCTTCAACCCCGCCTCGATCTTGCGGTCGCCGGCGAAGAACGCGAGCGCCTCGCGCACCGTCATCGCGAGGATCTCGTTCACGTTCTTCTCCTTCCATCGGATGTCGAGCACGCGTTCCTGGAAGCGGGCGCCGTCGCACTTCTCGCAGGTCACCTCGACGTCCGCGAGGAACAGCATCTCCACCGTCTGCGTGCCGGTGCCTTCGCAGGTTTCGCAGCGCCCGCCGGGCACGTTGAAGGAGAAGTCGCCCGGCTTGAGCCCGCGCGCCTTCGCTTCGCGCGTCGCGGCGAGCAGCGCGCGGATCTGGTCGTACGCCTTCAGGTACGTCGCCGCGTTGCTGCGGGTGCTGCGGGAGAGCGGCGACTGGTCGACAAGCACCATGTCGGCGACCCGGTCCAGTCCCGCGATGCGGGCCACGCGTCCCGTCTCCACGTCCGTGTCGCCCCGCTCGCGGCGGTAGTTGCCGTAGAGGCAGGCCTTGAGCAGCGTCGACTTCCCGCTCCCGCTCACGCCGGAGAGGCACCCGAGCACGCCGAGCGGCAGCCGGACCGTCAGGTTGCGGAGATTGTTCTCCTCCGCCCCCTCCACCGTGATCCAGCCGGTCGGCTTGCGGCGCCCGTGCGCGTCCTCCGCGGCGGCGTCCTTGGCCGGCTTGCCGCGCCGGCGACCCGCGAGTCCCGCGTCCAGGTACTTCGCCGTGACCGATTCGCCCGGCGAGGCGAGCAGGGCCTTCGGCGTGCCTTGGAACAGGAGGCGCCCGCCGCGTTCGCCCGCCTCCGGGCCGATGTCCAGCAGCCAGTCCGCCTCGCGCATCACTTCGAGGTCGTGCTCCACCAGCACCACCGTATTGCCGAGCTCCACCAGCGAGCGGAGGATGCGCACCAGCCGGTCTGTGTCCACCGGGTGCAGGCCGACCGTCGGCTCGTCGAGCACGTAGAGCGTCTCCGTGAGCGCGCTGCCGAGCGCCGTGGCGAGGTTGATTCGCTGCGCCTCGCCGCCGCTCAGCGTGCGGGTCGCGCGCGCCAGCGTCAGGTACGAGAGGCCGACCTCGTTGAGGTACGCCAGCCGCGCGCGCACCGCGGAAAGCGGCCGCTCGAGCGCTTCCTCCGCCGCCGCCGGCAGCTTGAGCGAGCCGAACCAGTCGGCGAGGTCCCCGACGCTCATCGAGCACAGGTCGCCGAAGCCCGCCCCGCCGAAGCGCACCGCGCGCCCCGCCGCCCCGATGCGCGCGCCGCCGCAGGAGCCGCACGGCTCGAAGGAGCGGTAGCGCGCGATCATGATCCGCGACTGGACCTTGTAGCGCGTCTCCTCCAGCCACTTGAAGTAGCCCGACACGCCCGGCCACTTCCCCTTGCCGAACTTGATGATCGACTGCTGCTCCGGCGGAAGGTCGCGGAACGGCGCCTTCGCGGCGATCTTGAACTCCTTGCCGTTGAAGCGCGCGAAGTAGTCGTACATCTCGCGCCCCGTCTCGCCGTTCCAGCACGCGATGCAGCCGTCGTCGATCGACAGCGACGGGTTCGGAATCACCTTCCCCCAGTCGATGCCGGTGATGCGTCCGAATCCTTGGCACTCGGGGCAGGCGCCGAGCGGGTTGTTGAAGTTGAAGAGCGTCGGCTCCGGTTCGCGGTACGCGGCGCCGCAGGCGTTGCACGCGAAGGCGCGGTTGAAGTCGAGGCGCGCCCCGCCGTCGATGACCGCGGCGCAGCGGCCGCCCGCGAGCTGGAACGCCGCCTCGACCGCCGTGGCGAGACGCGAGCGCGAGGAGTCCTTCGCCACCACGCGGTCGATCACCACGTCCACCGTCTCGAGCGCGTCGATGCGGGATGCGTCCAGCTCGTCCAGCTCCGTCGCGGCGCCGTCGATCCACACGCGGTCGTAGCCCTGCCGCCGAAGCTTCGCGGAGGCCGTCTCCGCGCCGCCGCCCTGCCGCATCGCCACCGGCGCCAGCACGACGAGTTTGGCCCCCTCCCCGCGCGCAAGGAGCGCGTCGCACGCGGACTGTGGCGAATCGGCTCGGACTCGGGTGCCGCAGTTGGCGCAGAACACCTCGCCCGCCCGCCCGAACAGCAGGCGCAGGTAGTCGTTGATCTCCGTCGCCGTGCCGACCGTCGAGCGCGCGTTGCGCACGGTGTTCTTCTGCTCGAGCGCGATCGCGGGCGGGATGTGGTCGATCGAGTCGGCGTCGGGGCGCGCCATGCGGGCGAGGAACTGGCGCGCGTAGGTGGAGAGCGACTCGACGTACCGTCGCTGGCCCTCTGCATAGAGCGTGTCGAAGGCGAGGGAGGACTTGCCGGAGCCCGAGACGCCGGTGACGACCGTCAGCCGCCCGGCGGGGATGTCGCAGTCGATCCCCTTCAGGTTGTGGGTGCGCACGCCGCGCAGCGTGATCGGCGGCGCTTCGGGTTGCGGGGGCGGCGTCGGCTTGCGGGTGCGTGCCGCTTTCGTCGTCATGGTGGCTGCGGTCCGGCGGGGTGGCTGAATGCACGGCGCCGGTCGGGGAGGCGCATCCCGTGCCGGACCGCGCGCGGGCTATTCGAGCGAGAAGGGGATGGTGCCGTCGGGGTTGCGCCGGGTCTTCGCGGAGGCGCCGTACAACTCCTCCTCGTAGAGCGTGTCGTTGCCCTTCGCACCCTCCGGCTTCGCATCCGCGGCCGGCGGCGCGTGGTGGCCCTCGTGCGCGGTCGCGGCGCCGCTCAGCAGCGCGCAGATCGAGTGCAACTGCCCGGCGACGCACACCGCGTCCTTGTACTTCAGGTTGCGCGGCGACATGTCGCGCATCTCGCGGAGGATGCCGTTGCCGGCGAAGACCTGCTTCGCCTCCGCGAGCAGCGCGTTGAACGCGTCGGAGGTCTCGGAGTCCACCACGTTCACCGGGTTCAGGTGGGTCACGAAGCGGATGTCGTCGTAGAGCTGCTTGGTCAGGTAGTAGAGGACGGTGCGGGAGTCTGCGGGCATTGCCGGTGGCACCCTTCCGCGGAGCTAGTCCGCCAAGGCGGTTTCAATTCGTCCCCGCAAGCGTGGAGACGGCGCGGGAGCATTGCCAAGGGCAGATTCGGCGGCGGCTCCGAGGAGGCCGCGGCGCCCCTTCGCGCGGGCCATCCGCAAGGGCCAGGCGGTGGCTCCCCCCGCGCGCAGCCGCGCCACCCGCGCAAGATCCGACAGCACACCGGTCGCGCTGCTCTCGGCGCCTGCGCCGGGGCCGCTGAGGAAGATCCCGCCGGCCTCCGCGGTATCGATCCAAAGGCCGTTCCGCACGCCGTTGAGCTGCCCGAGCGGATGCGTCCGCGGGATGTACGCCGGGCGCACCGCGAGGCGCAGCCGGCCGTCCCGAAGCTCCGCGCTCGCCAGCAGCCGCAGCGCCAGCCGGTGCTCCAGCCCGTCGAGGATCTCGGACGGCGTCACGTGGCGGATGCCCGTGGTCGCCACGTCCTCCGGGCGAACCTCCTGGCCGAAGCAGAGCTGCGCCAGCACACAGAGCTTCTGCGCGGCGTCGTGCCCGTCCACATCCAGCGACGGGTCAGCCTCCGCGTAGCCGAGCGCCGAGGCCTCGGCCAAGGCTTCGCCGAACGTCATCCCGGCGCGCTCCGCCATCGAACTCAGGATGAAGTTCGTCGTTCCGTTCACCACGCCGTGGACCGAGCGGACGCGGCACACGCCGAGGCTGTCCTCGATCACGTCGATCACCGGGGTGCCCGCGCCCACGGCCGTCTCGAAGAAGAGGAGGCGTCCCGCCGCCTCCGCGCGCGCCGCGAGCTCCGGGCCCCGGTGCGCCAGGAGCGCCTTGTTCGCCGTCACCACGTCGCGTCCGACGCCGATCGCGGCGGCCACCAGCGCGCCCGCGCGGTCGACCCCGCCGATCAGCTCCACCACGACGTCCGCATCCGCCGCCGCCAGCTCCTCGAGCGTCCCGGCCATGCGCACCGAATCGGGGAGTGCGAGCCCGCGCGCCTTCCCCGGGTCGCGGACGCACACCGCCGCCAGCTCGAGTCGGAGCGGCGACACCGCATGCACTGGATGCGAGGGATCCAGCAGCCACTCCGCGACCTTGCCTCCGACGCAGCCGAGGCCCGCGAGCGCGATCCGCAGCGTCCGCCGCGCGGCGCCGCTCACGCCGGCTTCTTTCCGGACTTCTTCGCCGCCGGCTCCCGCAGCGCCAGCGTCCTCGAAGACACCTTCGGCAGCGACGTCATCGAGGCGACGACCGCGAGGCGCTCGGCGATGTCCTCGGAGGTGAGCTTCGTGATGCGCTTCACGCTGAAGTCCTCCACCGCGAAGCTCGCCATCACGCAGCCGACCTGCGTCGCGCGGACCAGGTTGTCCTCGGTGACCTTCCCGAGCCTCGCCAGGTAGCCCACCATCGAGGCCGCGAACGTGTCGCCGGCCCCCGTCGGGTCCTTCACCTTCCGCACCGGGAACGCCGGGATCGCGACGATGCGCTCGGGGAAGACCACCAAAGCGCCGTGCTCGCCCTTCTTCACGATGACCGCCTTCGGCCCCATCTTGCGGACCGCGAGCGCCGCCTCGATCGTGTTGCTCGTTTCTGTGAACATGCGCGCTTCCTGGTCGTTGATCATCATCACGTCCGCGCGCTTCACCACCTTGGTCAGCTCCGCCTTGCTGCCCTCGATCCAGAAGTTCATCGTGTCCACCACGACCAGCTTCGGCGATTCCATCTGGGCGAACACGTGCATCTGCAGCGCCGGGTGGATGTTCGCCAGGAACACGAAGGGCGAGCGGCGCTGCGCTTCGGTGAGCTTCGGGCTGAACTGCTCGAACACGTTCAGCGCCGTCGTCGTGGTGAACGCCGTCCCCATGTCGCGCTCGTAGTAACCGTGCCAGCGGAAGGTCTCGCCCTCGCGCACCTCGAGCCCGGACAGGTCCACCCCGCGCGATTGCAGCAGCGCGAGGTGCTTCTTCGGAAAGTCGGTGCCCACGATTCCCACCAGCGACACGTCGGAGAAGAGGCTCGCCGCGATGCTTCCGTAGGAAGCGGAGCCCCCGAGAACTTCCTTCACATCCCCGTGGGGCGTGGAGATGGAGTCGAGGCCGATGGATCCGACAATCAGGGTGGAGGGCACATGCGATCCTTGGTCCCCGGCGTGGCGGGGGGGCTGGCGCGCGCGAGGCGCGAACCGCTTAGGGCGCGGCAGCGCGCGCCGCGGGTCAAGGAGTAGGGGGCGCGGGCTCTTCCTCGACCACCGTGCGGTCGCCGAGGACGATCGGCAGCCAAAGCGCGTAGAGCGAGAAGCCCCCGTCGCGCCGTCCCCAGCCGAGCATGCCCCACAGCGGGCCGTGGCGCGAGTCGTCCGCGCGGCCGTCCTCGGTCCGTGTGCGGCTCGAATGCCAGAGGATGCCGCCTCCGAGCGAGCGGCCCCGCTTGGTCCAACGCGCCGCGCCTTCCTCGCGCGTCTCGCCCGGACGCGCCGTGTGGACCGTGCGCCCGGAATAGCCCAGCCAGCCGATCAGCGGGCCGTGCGCCCACAGGTTCCGGCGCTCGTCCCCGCGCCCGATCGTGTCGAAGTCGTAGCTGGTCCAGGCCAGCGCGCCCGGGAGGCCTCCCGCCATCAACGGCAGCACCACGTATCCGCTCACGTCCGTCTGGGGGATCGGCTCCGCTTCCGTGCCGCCGAGCTGTTGGGCGGCGTCGAAGCGGGTCGAGGCGTAGAACGGGCCGAGGGTCCAGAGGTGCGTCGCCGCGTTGAACCGTCCCGCGTACCGCTCCGATTCCACGCCGACCCGGCTGAAGAGCAGCGGCACGCCGTAGGCCCGCACCTTGGGCGCGTCCGGCTTGCGGTCCGCCTCCGAAACGCCGGTCCAGAACGGCGACCATGTGAAGCGGAAGCCCGAGCTCGACTCCGCACCGCGCTGGAACTCCGCCGACTTCACCGAAATCCAGAGCGGCGCATTGAAAAGGATGAAGACACCCAGGTCGTGCCAACGCACCGAGGTGTAGTCCGCTTCCGTGGCGTCCTCGTTGAACACCCACTGCTTGATCGTCACCTGGTTAGGCAGCAGCCAGAACGAGGTGTTTCCGCCCTGCTTCGGTTTCGCCTCGTCGGCCCGCGTCCAGTACTCGTCCACAAGCGGTTCGCCGAGCCCCGGCGCGACACGGGTTCCGAGCGTCGGCGCTCCGGTGCGGATCGAGCAGCCGGCGAGCAACGGCAGGATGGCGAGCGGGAGGAATCGGCGCAGGGTCACAGGGCGTCCTTGGAGTGAAGTCGACACGAGCAGAGTGCGGAGGAGCGTGGCGACGCAAGCGCGGGAATGGGGCGGAGCCGCCCCCTCGGCGATATCCGTTGTCCAACCTCCCGCGGTATGGCCCTCTGCGTTGGCAACCCACCACTTGGAACGCGCGCATGGATCCGACCGCAAGCACCCGGGAAATCTACTGGAACATCAACATCCCGGAGCCTTGGCGGACCATCATCGTCGTGCTCCTCGGGTTCGTCCCGCTGGTGATCGTCGTCCGGGCGCTGCGCGCGCGATGGCTCGAATGGAAGTCCGTCGGCGCCCTCGACGAACTCCCCCCCCGCAGCGAGTGGCCCGACCGCGCGAAACGCACGCTCCTCGCCACGCTCGGGCAGACCCGCGTGCGCCGCCGCAAGCTCGGCGGCTGGACGCACACCGCTTTCTTCTACAGCTTCATCACCCTCTTCATCGGCACGTGCATCGTCGCCTTCCAGCACGATTTCGCACAGCCGGTGCTCGGCTGGTACTTCTTCCAAGGGTTCTTCTACGAAATCTACTCGGCGACCCTCGAAGTCGCCGGGGTCGTGGGCATCATCGCGGTGTCGCTTGCGCTCCACCGGCGCTACGTCTCCAAGCCGAAGCACCTCGGCGGCAGCATCGACTGGGTTCCGTCGCTCTGGTGGCTGCAAGCGGTGCTCGTCACGGGGTTCCTGCTCGAGGGCGCGCGCATCTCCGGCACCGGCTTCCCGGAGTTCGAACGGACCGCCTCCTTCGTTGGCTACCTGATCGGCACGCTGATCCCGCAGGACGCCGCCGCCTCGATCCATTTGGTGATCTGGTGGGGTCACTTCGCCATTTCGCTCGCGTTCCTCGCCACCTTCGGCGGCGCGGCGATGGGGCACGTGGCCAATTCCGCGGTGAACATCTTCCTCGCGCGGCCGCTCCCCGGGTCCGCGCCGAGGCCCATCGAGAACATCGAGGAAGCGGAGGTCTTCGGCGTCCTCACGGTGGACCAGTTCCGCCGCGCGCACCTTCGCGACGCCGACGTCTGCGTCCAGTGCGGACGCTGCGTCGAGGTCTGCCCGGCCAACATCACCGGCAAGCCGCTCAGCCCGAAGAAGATCGTCAACGACGTCCGCGACGCCTGGCGCGAGCAGCTCCTGCACCCCGCGCCAAACCTGGTCGAGCTGGTCGGCCGCGAGGACGGCAACAAGATCGACCCGGACGAGATCTGGTCCTGCACCACCTGCGGCGCGTGCGAGCGCGAATGCCCGGTCCACATCGAGATCGTCGAGAAGATCGTCGAGCTGCGCCGCGGCCAGACGCTGATGAAGTCCGAGTTCCCCCCCGAGATGCAGCTGGCGTTCACGAACCTCGAGCAGCAGGGCAACCCGTGGGGGAAGCCCGCCGACGAGCGCGGCAAGTGGACCGAGGAACTGGAAGCGGAGCAGTTCCACGTCCCGGTCGTCGGCGAGCCGGAGGCGGAGGGCGCCGAGTACCTGTTCTGGGTGGGGTGCGCGGGATCCTTCGACGCCAAGGGGCAGCGGACCTCGCGGGCGCTGGCGCGCCTGATGCGCCGCGCAGGGATCAAGTTCGCCATCCTTGGCCCGATGGAGACCTGCACCGGCGACCCAGCGCTGCGCTCCGGCAACGAGTACCTCTACCAGGTCCTCGCCAAGCAGAACATCGAGACGCTCCAGTCCGCCCCGAAGAAGATCGTCACCGCGTGCCCGCACTGCCTGCAGACGATCAAGAAGGACTACGCGCTGCTGGGTGGCGGGTTCGACATTGTGCACCACTCGGAGCTGCTGTCGGAGCTGCTCGAAGCCGGGCGCATCCCGAAGGGGTCCGCGGACGTCGACGCGGTGATCCACGACTCGTGCTACCTGAGCCGGCACAACGGCATCACGGAGCAGCCACGCGCCGTGGCCGAGGCCGCGGCCGGCGGCAGGGCCGCCAAGGAGCCCGCGCGCTGCGGCGAGAAGGGCCTCTGTTGCGGAGCCGGCGGAGGGCGCATGTGGATGGAAGAAAAGCTCGGCCACAAGAATGTGAGCGAAGAGCGCGCCGGCGAGCTGCTCGCAACGGGCGCCTCTACGGTCGTGGTGGCCTGCCCATTCTGCAAGACGATGGTCGGCGACGGCGCCAAGAAGGTGGCTCCCGACCAGCAGGTGGAGATCATGGACATCGCGGAACTGCTCGAGAAGGGGCTGGAGGGGAAGTAGGGCGCGCCGCGCTGGTGGCACACCGCTTGCCCCTAACGATTGCATGAGCGCTCCGTCCCCCGCCCCGGCCACCGCCGAACCGTCCTCCGCGTCGCGAACCGCCGTCGAACTTCGCGCAGTCGAGAAGTCCTACCCCGGCCCAGATGGCGGTGCCCCGGTGTCGGTCCTGCGCGGAGTGACGCTGGACTTCGCCGAGGGGTCGTTCGTAGCTCTGATGGGAGCATCCGGCAGCGGCAAGACCACGCTACTGAACCTGATCGGCGGCCTCGATGCGCCGGACGAAGGCACGATCCGGCTGGACGGCACGGATTACGCGCACTTCGACGACGACGGGCGCAGCGAGTTCCGGCTCCGCCACATCGGCTTCATCTTCCAGTTCTTCAACCTGCTTCCGAACCTGACGGTGCGCGAGAACATCGCGCTGCCGGTGCTCCTGCTGCGCAGGAGCGAACGCGACGCCCGCGATGCCGCCGCGCGCATGGCGGAAGAGGTCGGCCTCGGGAACAAGCTCGACCGCATGGCGCACCAGCTTTCCGGCGGCGAGATGCAACGCGTCGCCATCGCCCGCGCGCTCGTTCACGGCCCGCGGCTCCTGCTCGCCGACGAGCCCACCGGGAACCTCGATTCGAAGACCGGCGAAACGATACTCGGCCTTGTCCGCGCGCTGGCCGCCTCGCACGGCGCAACCGTCGTGATGGCGACGCACGATGCGAGCGCCGCGGCCGCCGCCGACTACACGATCCATATGCGCGACGGCCGCGTCGTCGCCTCCTGACATGCGCTGGCGGGCGGTCTTCCGCGCGCTCGTCGGCTGCTACGCGCGCCACGAGCGGGGCCGCACCGCGCTCACGGTGCTCGGCGTCGCGCTCGGCGTCGCGGTGCTCATCGCCATCGACCTCGCCAACGAGTCCGCCGTCTCCAGCTTCAAGGGAACGCTCGACGACGTCGCCGGGCGCGCGCAGCTCACGGTGCGCGCCAACGGGTCCGCGCTGGACGGGGCGCTGGTCGCCCGCCTCGCCAAGGAGCCCGGCGTCCGAAGCGTCTCGCCGCTGATCGAAGGTCAAGCGCTGCACCGCCGCACGCCCGACGCCCCGCCCGAGACGCTCCTCGTGCTCGGCGTCGACCTGCTCGCGAGCGAGGAGCGCGATCCGCTTCCGGTCCGCGACATCGCCTTCACCCCCGAGAAGGACCGCCCGTTCACCAGCTTCCTGACCGATCCGCGAGTCGTGGTCGGCACACGACGCTTCGCCGACCGCGCGGGCGCTAGCGAAGGTGCCGAAGTGGAGTTCGAGATCAACGGCGCCCCCGTTCGGATGGTGCTTGGCGGCCTCATCTCCGGCGGCACGCTGGCGGACACGCTCGACGGCAATGTGCTGGTGGCGGACCTCGGCATCGCCGATGCGCTGCTAGGTCGCGGCGGGAAGCTCGACCGGATCGATCTCACGCTCGATGAAGGCGCGGACTCGGCGGAAGTGGCCGCGCGCCTCGCGGAGTCGCTTCCCGCGAACGCCCTCGTCGAACGCCCGGAGACCCGCGGCGAGCGCGTGGATGAAATGCTCGCCGCATTCCGCTTCAACCTGAACGCGCTCGGCCACATCTCGATCCTCGTCGGCGCGTTCCTGATCTTCAACACCATGAGCGTCGCCGTCGTCCGGCGGCGCCCCGCCATCGGCACGCTGCGCGCGCTCGGCGTTTCGCGCCGCGCGGTCGCCGCCGCCTTCCTCGCGGAGGGCTTCCTGATCGGAGCCATTGGTTCAGCGCTCGGGGTCCTCCTCGGAACGGGTCTCGCGCTTGCCATGCTCGACACCGTCAGCGCGGCGATCTCCATCAACTTCGTGCAGACCGACCCGACGCGGCTCGCGCCGGATGCGGGAATCGTGTTGGCGGGGGTGCTGCTTGGCATCGGCACATCGCTCGGAGCCGCGATGGGTCCCGCGCTGGAGGCAGCCTCGACCCCCCCCGCGAACACCATGCGGCGGGGGAGCGCGGAGCGTGGTTCCGGCGGCGCGGTGCCCATGGCGGTGGCGGGCGCGGTGGCGTTCGCGCTTGCCGCGGCGCTTGCGCTTCGCGAGCCGCGCGGCACCGGCCTGCCGATCGGCGGTTACATCGCCGCGACGCTCGCCGTCGGCGCGTTCGTCGGATGGAGCCGGCTGGCGCTCGGCGGCGCCGCAAGCGGCCTCCGCGGCGTTTACTCGCGCCTCTTCGGCGCCGAGGGCCTGCTCGCCGTCGCCGGCACGCAGGCCACTCTGGGGCGCGCCACGGTCGCGGTCGCGGGTCTTCTTGTCAGCCTCGCCATGACGGTGGCCGTCGGCGTGATGGTGTCGAGCTTTCGCGGCACGGTGGTTGGCTGGATGGGCGAAGTGCTGCGCGCGGACTTGTATGTCTCCGCCGCGAGCCCGGGCGCCGGCGTCCGCCCCGCGCCGATTCCCGCCGCGTTCGTCTCCGCCGCCGAGGCGATCCCCGGCGTCGAGGCGGTCGACCCCTTCCGCGGGCGCCGCATCGTCGTCAATGGGCGCGAGGCCTGGTTCGGCTCCGGACGCTTCGACATCGTGCGCTTCGAGAACCAGACCATGGAAGGCCGCCCGGCCGCCGAGGTCGTCCGCGAGGCGCTCGCGAACCGAGAGGCGATCGTCAGCGAGGCGTTCTCGCGCAAGCACCTCCTCGCGACCGGGGATTCGGTCGCCGTGCCCACCGCCGCGGGCGCGGTGGAACTGCGCATCGCCGGGGTGTACCGCGACTACTCGAGCGAGCAGGGCTATGTGATCGTGGACCGCTCGCTCTTCCTCGAGTTCTTCCCGGGCGAGACATCCGCGGATTCGCTCTCGCTCTACCTCGCCCCCGGGGCCGACCGCGCCGCGTTGCGCGAGCGCCTCGCCGCCCTGGCCGTCGAGGTGCCCGGCACTCCGGCGCTGCAAGTGCGCGCCAACGACGAGCTCCGCGGCTTCGCCATCGAGGCGTTCGACAACACGTTCCGCGTCACCCACGCGCTCCAACTCATCGCGGTCGTGGTCGCCGTGCTCGGTGTCGCCGCGACGCTCCTGGCGCAGATCCTCGACCGGCAGCAGGAAATCACGACGCTCCGCCACCTCGGCGCCACCCAGTGGCGCGTGGCGAAGGTGATCGTGCTCGAATCGTCGCTGCTCGCGCTGGTCGGCGTCGCGCTCGGCGTGGGCGCGGGGCTCGCGCTCAGCTACATCCTCACCACCGTGATCATGCTTGAAAGCTTCGGCTGGACCATCGCCTTCGACGTGCCGTGGGGCCTCGTCGCGCAAAGCGCGCTGATCGTCTTCGTGGCGACGGTGTTGGCGGGATTGATCCCCTCGCGGGAGGCGGCGAAGCGCATGCGCTCCTCGGGACGGGTAGCGGTCGGTTAAGGGAGCGGGGCCCTACCGCGTCTCCATCACTTGCTTCGCGTCCGGCAGCGAGCCGGTGAAGTTCTCGAGCGCCTCGAACACCGTCTTCTCGCGCTGGAACTGCGGGATCGGCGCCTCGTGGCCCATGCGGATCGACCCGGTCAGGAATGCGAATCGGTAAAGCGACACCTTCGCGTCCAGCGCGGCATCCATGGCGCCGGAGCTGTAGCGGTCGAAGAAGCCGATCCCGTGCTTCTCGAACAGGTGGTTCGCGAGCCAGGGCGAGCGCAGCGGCTGGCGGATCGTCGCGAGCGCCGGATTCGTCGCGGGCGCGCCGATGATTCCGCCGCAGAGCCGGAGCGACTTCTCGTCGTAGGCGAACGGCAATCCGGTGGCGTTGTTCGGCAGGTAGGCGAGCAGCGGCTCGAGCGCGGTCGCGTCGATCACGCTGCGGGGCAGGACGATGTCGCCGAGGCTGTAGCTGAAGCGCCCGACCGCGAGCGGCGCGGCCTCGACCTCGCCAAGCGCCAGCACGCGCCGCGCGCCCCGGTGCGCGAGCAGCCGCACCGCCACGAAGGCCGCCTCCGGAGTCTCCTCCTCGACGCAAAGCAGGAGCGCGTCGTCGGTGGCGAGCCGTCCGCGCCATGCATAGAACGGCCCGTCCACCTCGCGGGTCCGCGAGCGGAGGGCTCTCGCGGCGCCCGCCGCGAGAGCCGTTCCGAAACAGGCCAGTCCGATCATTCGCCCTTGGGGGCTTCCTGCTGGGCTGGCTCCGCCTGCGGGGTGGCGCCCTGCGCCTCCTCGATGGCGGAGATGACCAATTGGTTGCCGGGCAGCAGCACGAGCGCGTTGCGGTACTCCTGCAGCGCCAGCTCGGGCCGCTTCATCTGCACCAGGATGCGTCCGCGGACGTAGTGGTTGTTCCAGTCGAACTTGTCGAGGTCGATCGCCTTCGAGGCGAACACCACCGCTTCCTCCAGCCGGTCCATCTGCGTGAGCGTGCGCGCGCGCTGGCGGTGCAGCGCCGCGTAGTTCGGATCCAGCGCGAGCCCGCGGTCGAGCGCGGCGAGCGACGCGTCGTAGCTCCGGTCGAGCTGGAGGCGGCGTCCCTGCAGCAGGAGCGACAGCGGGCTGGGCTGCCCGATCTGCTCCGCGCGGCTGAGCATCCGCATCGCGTCCGCGTCGTCCGTGGCGGTCATGGAGGCCATCAGCGAAACGTGCTGGTTGTTCGGCTGCGCCTGCAGCGCGCTCACGATGTTCTGCGTGATGCGAGGCATGATCGCCGGGGTGAGCGGCTCGTTCGGGAGCACGATCTCGATTGGATCGCCCTCGACGATGCGGACCGGTTCGATGATCGGGGCGAAGGATTCGGCGGTGGCGGTGAGGAGCCGAGTGCCGGTGGGGATGTCGCCGCGGATCGGCGTCAGCCCGAGGCGGGTGCCGTCGATGTAGACGTCGAACTGCGCCCCGTTCTGGGCGCGGATGATCATCGTCGCCTTCTTGTCGCTCTTCTCGATCTCACGCGGGAGGATGATCGGCTCGGCCGATCCCGGCTTGTTGATCAGCGCGGGTTCCTGCGCGTTCGCGCCCGCGAAGAGCGCTGCGGCGGCGCCGAGCGCCGCGAAGAGGTCAGTCGTTCTCATGGTTGTCCTTCCATTCTTCCCACCAGGCCATTTGGATGGCCTCCAGTTTCGCCTCGTTCGACTGCTCCCGCGTGCCCTTGAACCCCTCGATGGCCAGGACGTAGCCGAGGAGGTCGGTGAAGCGCACCTGGAGCGGATCGACTTCCGGGTAGTTCTCGTACAGCTCGATGGCGATGTCTTCGACATCTTCGTAGTTCATCGTCGGATGCCCCCGGGCGGGATCGGCGCGTCCGTCGCTGAAAGGACAGACTGGCGGAGGCTCGCGGGGTTTGGCCGCAGCCGCAACGGGGAAAGGGCCGGCGCCCCGCTTCGGCGCAGGGGGCCCACGCTAGCGCCCGCCCGCCGCTGGCCACTCGATACGGAGCAAGACCAAATCCTGGCGGTAAGCCTGCCCGGGTGAGCCGAAGGACTGCACGTAGGCGGCGATGCGGTCGCCGTCCGGCGAGAAATCGAAATCCGACGGCAGCGCGCGCCGACCGTCCAAGTGCTCGGGACTGCCCTTTCGGTTGAACCTCGTGAGTCGGCTCGCGGAACCGCCGTCGCGGCGCATCGCCCAGTACTCCGTGGTTGGCGTCATCCCGGAGCGCGGCTGCTCGATCCCGCGGGTCGTGGTCCAGACGATCCACTCGCCGTCGGGGGAGAAATGCGCGTGCTCGTCCCACTCTTCGTCGCGGGTGAGCCGCCGCGCCGAGCCGCTCGCCGCGTCCATGGCGAAGATGTCGAGCTTCCAATAGTCGGCCTTCGCAGGCGTCGCGCAGTAGAGCACCTCGCGGTCGTCCGGCGAAAAGCCGTGGACCTCGTAGAACGCCATGTTTCCCGGCGTCCGGTGCTCGACGCGGCCCAGTCGCGGCGGGGTGTCCCCGGCGGGAGGCGTGAACTCGGCGAAGGCGATACTCCAGCCGTTGCCGGGACGCAGCGCCGACCACACGAGGCGCTTTCCATCGTGCGAGAAGTGCGGGTGCAGCGCGCCCCCCCAGTCGCCGACGTCGGTCAACCGCCAGGCGCGCGTGCCGTCCGCCTCCGCCAACCAGAGGTCGTTGTTCACGCCGCCGCCCGGGCCGGTCATGTGCGACTGCGCGGCGGGTCCGACGCCGGGAATCGGCTTCAGCGCGGGATCGTGGACTTGGAAAACAAGCCATCGCCCGCCGGGGTGCCACCCCGGCTGCCCGGCGCTCCCCTTCGGAAGCGCCGCTAGCTTTCCGGAAACCGGCCGGAGGTCTCCACCACTCGGGTCCATCGTCCACAGTGTGAACTTCAGGTCCACGCCCAGCCGGTCCACGGCGAGGCGCGATCCATCGGCGGACCACGATACCCTGCCACCCCCACGAAGGACCCTCTCCGCCGCGACGACCCGGGGCTGCGCCCGCAGGAGCGGAGGAAGAGTGAGCAGTAGGAGGGCAACGGGGACTGCCAAGCGGAGGCTGATCATGGGGGCACCCGAGGCGAAAGCTAGCATCAACACATGTTACGCTTCCAGGTGGTCAGGAATCACGCTTGAACTTTGGAAAAGCGACGCCCTTCCGCTCAGAGGTGCGGGCCCTGTCGCTAAGGGAGATGGGCATCCCGTCTCCGAGCGCCGATGGTCGGGTTGTCGGAGGCGCTTCGCCTTGCGGCCCGGCGCGTCGGGCCGCCTACTACGCCAGCGCCTCCGGCGCCGGAGCCTTAATGAACAGCACCTCCACGAAAGCCGCGATCCCGCCCGCGGAGTTCGACCTCTACAGCATCCCGCCCCTGATCGGCAACGATGCCGTCGCACCCGCCCTCCGCGGCAGGATCCGAGCAGCCCGCGCCCGCCTCGGCGCCCGGGTCGCCGTCCTCGGCCACCACTACCAGCGCGACGATGTCATCGCCTTCGCCGACAAGCGCGGCGACTCCCTCGACTTGTCCGCATACGCCGCGGACCTCCCGTCGGTCGAGTATGTCGTCTTCTGCGGCGTCCACTTCATGGCGGAGACCGCGGACATCCTCACCGACGCCTCGGTGCGCGTGATCCTCCCGGACCTGCGAGCCGGGTGCTCCATGGCCGACATGGCGGAAATCGATCAGGTCGAGATGGCGTGGGATGTCCTGCGCGCCGCCACGCCGGAGACCATCATTCCGATCACGTACATCAACTCGACCGCCGACCTGAAGGCTTTCTGCGGCCGCAACGGCGGCGCCGTCTGCACCAGCAGCAACGCCCGCCGCGTGGTGCAGTGGGCGCTCGAACGCGGGTCGAAGGTCCTCTTCTTCCCCGACCAGCACCTCGGGCGGAACACCTGCCACGACCTCGGCGTCGCGCTCGACGACATGGTGGTCTACGACCCCCACGACCCCAACGAGCGCACCGGCGGCAATCCGCTTTCGGCCTACGCGGAGAAGCGCGCGATCCTCTGGCGCGGGCACTGCTCGGTGCACATGAACTTCAAGCCGAACCACCCGGACCTCTGGCGCCAGCGCGTCCCCGGCATCAACATCATCGTCCACCCCGAGTGCCAGTTCGAAGTCGTCCACAACGCCGACCTCGCGGGCTCGACCAAGTTCATCATTGAAACTGTCGCTAACTCTCCGACCGGCTCCAAGTGGGCCATCGGAACCGAGCACCACTTGGTGGACCGGTTGAGGCAGGAGCACCCGGACAAGTTCATCACGAGCCTGGCGCCCTACGCCTGCCAGTGCTCGACGATGTTCCGCATCTCCCCGGAAGCGCTTTGCGCGACCCTGGAGAACCTCGCGGATGGCCGCGAGCGCAACGTGGTGTCCGTGCCCGAGGAGACCGCGAAGTGGGCAACCGTCGCGCTCGAGCGGATGCTGGAACTGCGATGACCGGGGTCTAGCCGGCGAGCCAGCCTTCGAGCATCGCGAAGCGTTCCGGCGATAGCCGCCGCGGGCGCCCGTCGCGCCCCATGTAGGCGTGGTGCGTGGCGGCGGTCGCGATCAGCGCGCCGTCAGCGGGGCGGAGCACTTCGTAGGCGAACGACAGCCGCGCGCGCGTCAGCGTGCTGAGCCGCGCGCGGATCTCCAGCAGGTCGTCGTAGCGGCCCGGCTGCCGCCAGGACGCCTCCGCCGACAGCAGCGGCATGTAGAAGCCGTCGTCCTCCCACGCCTTGTAGCTGTCGCCCAGCGAGCGGAGGAACTCCACGCGCGCCGTCTCGAAGTACACGAAGTACTTCGAGTGGTGCAGGAACTCCATGCGGTCCACGTCGGCGTAGCCGACGCGCTGGGTCCATACGAAGACGCGATCCTCAGCCCCCACGGGTAAGGTCCGCTTCGACCGCTGACAGCTCGGAAGGCTGGAGCATCGCGCCGTACTCGACCCCGCCGCTGAACCGCTTCAGGTCGAGGTGCATCAGCGCCCAGCGTTCGTGCGTCCGGTGGGCGACGATGGAGCCCAGCTCGTCCTTACCCCAGTAGACCGCTTCCCAGCCCGTGCTGCCGAACTTGATCGAGACGCGTCGCCCGCGGACGAGAAGCTGCTCCGGGGGCGGAGTTGTGAAGTTCGGGAGCGGCACGGCGCTGCTGCTCTTGGACTCGCCGCCGGACTCGAAAACCTCCGGGATGAGGCGCACGTCCTCGTAATCGAGCAGGTGGAAGATCACCAGATCCCGTTCCCAGCGCAGGTTTGTCGCCAGATGGTCCAAGTAGTTCGGCGCGATACGGCCGATGGCGCGCACATCGTAGTTCGCGATCGGGATGCCCTGCGGCTTCACCCGCCCGCTCGGCGTCAGCGCGTAGACGAGGTCGTAGTCGCGGTCCTTCATCTTCCCCCGGTAGACCGCTATCGTCTCGTCTTCGAAGAACAGGATCGTCCCCGTGAGGTAGGCGCCCCCGGGACCAGTGGCGACCACTTCGCGTCGCAGGACGCCGGTCGCCGAGGAGGGAGAGACCGGCTGCGGCGCGCGCGGGGTCTGCGGCGGAGCAGCCGGAGCCGTCGGCGCCGAGCCGAGCCACGGCGCGCCGGTCGACGACTTGCGTTCCTCCGGCGGTGGCCATGCCGGCGGCGGGGCCGCCGACGCCTTCCGCTCCTTGTCGAGAACGCTCTGGGCGAGCTTCTTCAGGTAATTCGTCTCTTCCGCGTCGGGACGGCTCAATCTGATCGCTCCGTTGTGGGTCGCGGCGTGCGGGGTCCGCTTCCATGATAGGACATACTGTTCCTTGGACTTGCGATTGTCAATGTTACCGGACCATGGCTCCCGTGGCGCCGCTTCCCGCCGGCGCCGTTGAAGTGCCGAAAAACTCGATCAGGAACGGCGACTCCCCGGTGACCGTTGGAACGATGCGCGCACCGGCCCCAATCTGGAGCGGCGGATCGTACGAGTACTCCACTGTCTCGCCCGGCGCCTGGAGGTAGAAGTACGCAAGCGGCACCGTGCGGTCCGGAGGCGCGGCGATGGACACCTGCAGGCGCTGGGACCCCGACGCCGCCGTGGAGGATTGGTAGCTGAGCCGAACACGCGTCACAAAGAGCGCGTCGTCGGCGGTGAAGTCGTAGGTGTTGTTCGTTCCCGGGCTCTGAAGGAAGAGCTGGCGGACGCTCCCGGCGTCCCGCTTGAAGCGCGACCAAGTCGTCCCGGCGGTGTCGACCGCCTGAGAGGGAATTTGGAGGAGGGCGAAGAGCGCGGCTCCAAGGATCGCGGCCGACGTGGCGGCGAGTGTCTTTGCGCGGTTCATAGTTGGTTTTCCTTTGGGGCGCCATCAATGGCGGCGACCCTTTGCTTGTCGCTGACGGACCCGACCGGCGCAATGGCAGGCCGGGTGGGATCACTCGTCCTCGGCGTCCGGGTCGTCCTCGTCATCCCCCCGGGCAAGCGCCCGGCTGCGGCTGTCGGCGCCCTCCATGCGGTCCAGCTCGGCGAGGGCCGCCTGCGGATCCACGAGGATCTCCCGGGGCTTGCTGCCCTTGTACGGGCCGACGATGCCCATGTCCTCCAGCATATCCATCAGGCGGCCCGCGCGTGCGAAGCCCACCTTCAGCCTCCGCTGCACCAGCGACGTCGAGCCCTTCTCCCCTTCGAGGATCACGCGTGCGGCGGCGCGCACCAGCGCCTCGTCGATTTCGTCGTCCCCCGCCTGCGCGCTGCCGCCGGAGTGCGGCACGAACATACCCTCTCGCACGTCGCCCATGACGCGGTTGGTGCCGCGCGCGGGCGCCTTGGCGAAGCGTTCCTGCCCGTCGAGGTCTTCGAACATGTCGGGGTTGCCGACCAGCTTGGCGAGTTCGCGGCGCTCCTTCTCCGAAAGCAGCGGCTCGAACTCCTCGACCTCGTAGACAGGCTCCTGCTGCGCGCGCCAGTGGTCCGTGATGCGCTCCACCTCCTGGTCGCTCACGAAGGCGCCCTGCAGACGGATCGGCTTCGGCTGGCCGCCCATCGCGAACAGCATGTCGCCGCGCCCCAGCAGCGCCTCCGCGCCGTTCTGGTCGAGGATCGTCCGCGAGTCCACCTTCTGCGAAACCTGGAACGCGATGCGGCTCGGGAAGTTGGCCTTGATGATGCCGGTGATGACGTTCACCGAGGGGCGCTGCGTGGCGAGGATGAGGTGGATGCCGACCGCGCGCGCCATCTGGGCGAGCCGCTGGATCGACTCCTCCACCTCCGCCTTCGCCGTGATCATCAGGTCCGCCAACTCGTCGACGATCACCACCATGTGCGGCATCGGCTTCAGGCTCTTGCCGATGGAGCGGCGCGACTCGCTCGGGTTCTCCGCCAGCTTGTTGTAACCGTCGATGTTGCGGACGTTGAACTCGACGAGCGTCTTGTAGCGCTCCTCCATTTGCTCCACAGCCCAAGCCAGCGCGGCGGCGGCGCGCTTCGGCTCGCACACCACCGGGGCGATCAGGTGCGGGATCCGGTCGTACACCGACAGCTCGACGCGCTTCGGATCCACCATGATCAGCTTCACCTGGTCCGGTCGCATCCGGTACAGGATGGAGCAGATGATCGAGTTGAGGCAGACGGACTTGCCGGTGCCGGTAGCGCCGGCGATCAGGAGGTGCGGCATCCGCCGCAAGTCCACGAAGTGCGGCAGTCCCTCGATCGTCTTGCCGAGCGCGAACGTCAGCGGGCTCGACTGCTCCCAGAATTCGGAGCAGGCGATCAGTTCCTTCAGGTACACGCCCTGGCGCACGCGGTTCGGCACCTCGATGCCAACCACCGCCTTGCCGGGGATCGGCGCGAGAATGCGCACGCTGACCGCCTTCATGGCCATGGCGATGTCGTGCTCGAGGGAGGCGATGCGGCTCACCTTCACGCCCGCGGCGGGCTTCAGCTCGAAGCGCGTGACCACCGGGCCCTGTCGCACCTCGATCACCTTCGCTTCGATGCCGAAGTCCGCGAAGGTCGTTTCGAGCGTCTTCGAGATTTCCAGCATTTCCTCCCGCGGCATCCGCACATCGACCTTGGGCGGGTCCTCAAGCAGCTCGATGTTCGGCAGCATGAGCGCGCGCGGGGCGGGCGCGGCGGGTGCCGCGGCGCGCTCCACCGCGGCGGCGACCCCCTCCGGCTTCGCGTCCACAGCGGCGTTGAAGATCGGGTCGCCGCCGTTCGCGTCCGGCCCCACCGGCCGTGCCGCACCGGGGGCCGTGAAGCGCGGCTCCGGGGTCGCGGCCTCCGGCTTCATCAGCTTCATCACCCGGTCGAGGCGCGGGTCGGGTGCGGCAGTCCCCGGCGGGGGAGCGGCCTCCGCGGGACGCTGGCGCGCGGGAGCGGCGGGAAACATCTGCGAAAGCTTGCCCTCCATCTGCGCGGGGGCGGGGCGCGCCGCCGGGGACGGGTTGGCGGGGTTGCCGCTCATCAGTCCCGGGGCTCCGGTGTCGTTCAGCGAAATGCGCGGTTCCGCGGGCGGCGCGGCGGGCTGGACTTCGCCGGCGAGTTCCCGGCGCAGCGCCTCCTCGAACTCGCGGTCCATCTCCGCTTCCTCAAGCGCACGCATCGCGGCTTCCGCGTCGTTGTCGAGCAGCCGCGGGAGCGGTGCGGCGTCCGCCTTGGCGCCCGCCTTCGCCGGCGCGGGCTTCGCATCCGGCGCGGGTGTGGCGGCCTCGGAGGGCGTCAGGCGGCGCACCGGACGGCTGCGGTGCTCTTCTTCGATCTGCGCCAGTTCGTCCTCGCTCGGCAGGCCGGCGAACTCCGGGGCGGGGGCCAGCAGGTGGCGCTCGCGCCAACGCGCGACGACAGCCTGCGCCATCCCGGTGAGGCCGAGTCCGAGGTTGAGGCCCACTCCGGCGACCGTCAGCGCGCCGAGAATCATGCCCGCGCCGACGGAGCCGAACATCCCCACAAGACGCAGCCCCTCCCATTCGACTAGGAATGCGCCGAGCGCGCCCGCCCGCTCGAAGGTCTCGCGGCGGAGCGTCTCCTCATCGGCGCCCGGCAGCGCGAGGAAGCCGCACACCCCAAGCAGGACCAGCGCGACGCCCAGCGCCCGAAGCCAATGCACCCCGAGCGCGCGGCCCATGAAGAGGGCGCCAGCCTTGGCGAACAGCAGGAGCGGCACAGCCCAGGCGACGAACACGCCGAACAGGAACCGCAGCCCGGCCGCGATGCCCTCGCCGGCGGGACCCACGAGATGGCTTTGATCCGAGGGCATCCCGAGCGAGACGGCGACGTAAAGGCCAAGCAGCAGGAGCGCCGCGCCGAAACCTTCGCGGATCCATCCCGCCGCGCCGGGCTCCCGTTCACCCGCCCGCGAGGGTTCCCGGTCTCCGTAGATCGCTGAATTCGCCGTCGCCATATGTCGCCCGCCGCGGGGAAAGGAGTGGTCGAACCCCGTGGATGCGCGCGGCTCGCTAACACCGGCAACATGTTTTTCCGCGTCGGAGAGGCTTGCGGAGCTTGTGCGGCGCCGGGGGCGCTACGCCGCCCCACGCCCCAACAGGGCCCGGCCCAGTTCCTCGCGGGTACGCACACCGCGAAGCACCAGTAGGAGGTAGACGAGCGTGGAAAGGTTGCCCAGGAGGACGAATGACACCGTCCAAGCGGCTGTGAGGAAAGGACTGCGCTCGCGGTAGGCGACCCACAGAGCGAAGAGCGCGATGCCCACGTAGAAGTCGAACAAGGTTGCCTGGAACCACTTGTCCTCCATGAGGGCGCCGAATCCCTCGAAGAAGCCAGTGTCCGCGGCCATGCCAGCGTGGACGAAAAACGCGGCCATCCCGAGAAGCATCAGGACGGCCGCGGTCTTTGCGATCTTGGCGGGGCTCAAGCGACCCTCAATGCCGCGGGGGCGCGCTGTGGGCACGCGCCTCGGCGAAAGCCTGGCGGCGGCGCTGCGCCTCCTCGTAAAGCGACTTCGGGTGCGTCTTGATGTCCCAGACGAGGCCCACGAGCGACATGACGCGCAGCAAGTAGTGCGTGATGTCCAGCTCCCACCAGTACATCCCCTGCCGCTCGGAAGCGGGATAGCGGTGGTGGTTGTTGTGCCACCCCTCGCCAAGCGTGATGATCGACAGGATGAAGCTGTTCTTGCTCTCGTCCGTCGTTTCGAAGCGCCGCTTGCCGAAGATGTGCGAAAGCGAGTTGATCGTGAAGGTGCCGTGGTACAGGAGCACGGTGCTGAAGAAGAAGCCCCAGCCTAGCATTTGCCACGCGGTGGTGCCGAGCTGCGGGAAGTACTCCTGCAAGAACAGTCCGAGCATGAAGGTGGCGACGCCCAGGGTGATCGGCGCGATGACGTGGTACTTGTCGAGGAACTTCAGCTCCGGGAACTTCGCGAAGTCCTTGATCTCCTCCCAGCGGATCTCGCCGTACTTGCGGCACATCACCCAGCCGCAATGCGCCCACCAAAGGCCGCGGAGGCCCGGGGAGTGGATGTCCTCCTCCGTGTCCGAATGCCGGTGGTGGTGCCGATGGTGCGCCGCCCACCACAGGGGCCCCTGCTGCGCGGAGGACGCGCCGAGGAACGCCAGGCAGAACTGGAACCAGCGGCTTGTCTTGAAGGTGCGGTGCGAGAAGTAGCGGTGGTAGCCGCCGGTGATCGCGAACATGCGGATGAAATATAGGAACAGGCAGAACCCGAGCGCCACCCAATTGAACCCGGTGGCCACCACGAACGCCACCGCTGCGACGTGCACACCCAGGAACGGGATGCTGCCGAGGAAATCGATGCTTTCGATCGCCTCTTTCGGGCGCTTGTAGAGCGACAAAGTCAGCGTTCGCGGGCTCGCGAGGATCTCGCGCGCGCGGCGGGCCTTCTCGGAATCGATCCGGACGCCGTCGCCGTGGTCGTGGTGGTCGTCGGCGGGGGTGTTCATAGGCACTTCGAGCGACATCGGCTCTCCTTCAGCTTGCGGGCAGTGCGCGGTTGTTCGGTCGGGTCAGCACGAGCTGCACGTTCGAGATGGTACGGGTGGAGAAGCCAGCCTCGCAATAGCAGAAATAGTACTCCCACATGCGGATGAACCGGTTGTCGAAGCCGAGCTGCTCGACCTCCGCGCGCTTGGCGAGGAAACGGTCGCGCCACTCCCGCAGCGTCCGGGCGTAGTGCACGCCGATGTCGTCCACCCGGTGCACGATCAGCCGGGACGCGCTGGTCATCGCGTTCACCATCGCGGTGATCGAGGGGCACACGGCGCCGGGGAAGATGTGCTTCTGGATGAAGTCGCAATTGCGGAGGTAGCGCGCGTAGCGCTGGTCCGGCATCGTGATCCCCTGGATCACCGCGAGGCCGTCCGGCTTCATCAGCCGGTCGATCGCGGCGAAGTAGGCCGGCAGGTTTTCGTGCCCGACCGCCTCGATCATCTCGATGGAGACCACCTTGTCGAAGGAGCCTTCGAGATCGCGGTAGTCGATCAGCCTCAGGTCGATCCGGCCCTCGAGGCCGCACTCGGCGATCCGCGCCTTGGCGAAGGCGAGTTGCTCCTTCGAAAGCGTGATGCCAGTCACGCGGCAGCCGATGGTTTGAGCCGCGCGGATCGCGAAACCGCCCCAGCCGCAGCCGATCTCCAGGACGTGGTCCGTGGGCTTGAGGTACGCCTTCGAGATGATCGCGTCCAGCTTCGCGACCTGCGCCTCGTGGTGCGTCGTTTCCGGCGAGGGGTAGACCCCGGAGGAGTACATCATCGTCGCCGGGTCGAGGAAGAGCTGGAAGAAGTCGTTCGACAAGTCGTAGTGGGCGGCGATGTTGCGCCGCGATCCCGCGCGCGAGTTCCGCCGCAGGAGGTGCGCAGCGCGGTTCGCCAGCGAGCCGAGCAGCGCCGTCGCGGGTTGGTCCTCGTTCACGTTCTGGATGTTGTCCGCGAAGAACGCCAGCGTCGCCGTCAGGTCCGGTGTGCTCCACTCGCCGGCCATGTACGACTCGGCGAACCCGATGTCGCCATCCGCGAGGCATCGGCTGAAGAAGTTCCAGTCGCTCACTCGCATCGAGGATTCCAGCCCGCCACCCTTGCCGAAGGTCCGTTGCGTGCGGTCGGGCAGCTCCACCGACAGGCGCCCGGTGGCCATGCGTTCGAACTGGCCCAGGATAAGGCTGGTGCCGAGCCGCTGGATCGCCGAGGGGGGCTCGGGGCGTACGGTAAGCGCGCTGGTGGGGCTGGGCTTGGGATACACCGGGAGTCCTTTTCCGTAGTACAGTTTCGCCGCCTGCCAGACGATCCGCGGCATCGTGAGTGCCGTGGCGAACGGCATCGCCGCAAGCGTCCGGGTCAAATCGCCCGTTGTGAAGGGACGCATCTTTCCCCGCAAGCTTGCGTAGAAGGCCGCTTTGCCTTCGCGCAGCACATTTACGCGGATATCGAGCCGGTCGCCCAGCTCTGCCAGGTGGAAGTCGAAGTCTCCCGCCCGCTCGTAGAACGGCGACACGTGGAAGTCCTTCGCCATGGTGAAGCGGCCGAGGAAGCCCGGCGGAGCCCCGCGCCCCGCGCCGACCATCGGGTACAGGTGCCGTTCCCCGAAGGTGTTGTTCACCTCCGCGAGGTACGCCACCGGGCGTCCATCGCCTCCGTAGGCGTAGAAGAAGCTAACGGGGTTGAACGCGTAGTTCATCAGTCGCGCGGTCGTCACCAGCTCGACGCGCGCGACGTCCTCTTCGAGGCCGAAGCGTCGGAGCAGCGCGATGAGCCGTTCCTTGAGCGGCGCTCCGCCCCCCTCGAGGTAGTCGCGTTCGAGGAGCGACACAAGCCCGGGCCGGTTGTGCGCGAACATGGGGATCCTCCGCGCCAGCTCGGGGAGTTCATCCAGATCGAAACAGTAGCAGAAGACGGGATAGCGGAACGTGTGGCGCACCGGGTCGAGGCGCGCGTGCGCCACCTCGCCGACGTAGAGGCGGCTCCTCAAAGCTCCTGCCCGAACGCCTTGGCGACCGCGACGCCGCTCTTGATCGCGTCCTCGTGGAAGCCGTAGCCGAAGTAGCTGCCCGCGAAGTGCGTCCGCCGCTCGCCGTTCAGCCGACGCAGCGGCTCCTGCGTCGCGATCGACGCCTCCGTGTAGAGCGGGTGCGTGTACTGGAACTCGCGGACCACGCGCTTCGGATCGATCACGCCGGCGCGGTTCAGCGTCACCAGGTAGCGGCGCCGAGTCGCGAGCCCCTGCAACCGGTTCATGTCGTAGGTCACCGACAGGTTGCCGTCCGCATCGCCGCCCGACTCGCGGACGTAGTTCCACGAGGCCCAGGCGCGCGGCTCCGGCGGCAGCACCCGCGTGTCGAAATGCAGGAGCGTGTGGTTCCGGTTGTAGCTCCACGCGCCGAGGAGGCGGCGCTCTTCCTCAGACGGGTCGGCAAGGAGCCGGAGCGCTTCGTCCGCGTGCGTGGCGACCACCGCGTGATCGAAGAGGCGCAGCTCGCCGCTCGCGAGGCGCACGCGCACGGCGTCCTCCCGCCGCTCGAGCGCCTCGACCGGACTCGCTGTGAAAACTTCGCCCTTGAACGAGCGCAGGAACGCCTTCACGTAGCTTTGGCTGCCCCCCACCACCGTCTGCCAACGGGGCCGGTTCTCCATCGACAGCAGTCCGTGGTTGCGGAAGAACGCAACCAGCGTCCGCGCCGGGAATCGAAGCATGCCGCGCGCGCTTGTGGACCAGATCGCCGCGCCCATCGGCAACAGGTAGCCGCGCACGAAGAACCCGTCGAACCGCTCGCGGCGGACGAACTCGCCCAGCGTGATTCCGTCCAGGCGGCCGCCGTCGAGCGCCTCGCCCGCGAGGCGGCAAAAGCGGCGGATCTCCGCGAGGAAGCGCCAGAAACGCGGGCTTGCGAGGTTCGAGCGCTGCGCGAAAAGGCCGTTCCAATCGGTGCCGGCGTAGCGGAACCCTGTCCGCTCGTCCCAGAATGCGAAGGACATGTCGCTCCACCGCCACGGCACGCCGAGGCTCTTCAGGAAGCGGTGCATCGTGGGATAGGTCTTGTTGTTCAGGACGATGAAGCCGGTGTCGACCGGCGTGCCCGCATCCGGGCCGTCCCCGAGCACCACCGTGTTGGTATGGCCGCCGACGTAGGAGTTGCGCTCGAACATCGTGACGTCGTGCGCCCGCTGGAGCAGGTGCGCGGCGGAGACGCCGGCCGCGCCACCACCAATCACGGCGATGCGCAGGCGTCTCGCGGGGCCTTGGGGCGGGCGGGGTTCTCGCAATCTAGTCACTGCCTATAGGATGCTGTTGTCTAGTTCTGGACACTCAGGTGTGATGTTGGCGAGCGGTGTGCCAATGGCGCCCCGGGGCGCAAAGCGAACGGCGCCGTCCCCATGGGGGAGACGGCGCCGCTGTTTGAGCCTCGCTCAGGAGCGCATCGCGAGCGACGCGCCTGCCTGGTTACTGAGGGGTGACCTTATCGGCCTGCATGCCCTTCGGGCCCTTGACGGCCTCGAAGTTCACGCGCTGGCCTTCCTGAAGGGTCCGGAAACCCTTCGTCTGGATCGCTGTGTGGTGGACGAAGAGGTCCCCGCTGGCGTCGTCGGGCGAGATGAAACCGTAGCCCTTAGCTTCGTTGAACCACTTCACTGTGCCTGCTGCCATGATCTTAGGCTTCCTGGTTGGTATTGCGTGCCTGAAGAAAAAATCGGCTGTGCCCAACCTGGATCGCCTCCGCCCCGGCCTTGCCGCCAACCTTCCGGGACGCTTCGGCTACGAACGGCCCGGAGGCCGAATCGATGCCGACAACAAACCGCGAGAGGTGTTGGGCTTTGAAGTGGGAGGAAACGCTAGGAAGCAGAACGACAACCAGACTTTCTTGTAGGTGCGAACGCATCAAGCACTCGTCGTGCACGCCGTGTCAAGGGGCGATTTCGCGAATGTCGCCCGCGGAACGGTCACGGCTGCCCGCCTGCCGCCGGCGCCGGCTCCGCCGCGGGGGCGGGGGGCGTCGCGGCGGGGGGAGCGCCCGGCAGCGGGCGGATCGTGATCTTGGTCTTCTCCTCCTCGGGCGCCGCCTTCGGCGCCTCCTGGGGAAACGTCGCGCGGACCACGAGCATCGCCTGGCCGCCGGCGTAGCTGATCGGGAACGGTCCCAGCGCCTGCGCGGCTCCGCCTTCCAACCGCAGGTTCGCCACGGAAATCACCGGCTCCGTCGCGGTCCGCGTCCGCGGCTCCTCGGGCTCGTCGGCGACCGCGTTCCCCGAGTCGTCGAACGTGGTTGTGTCGTCTTCCATGGGGCGTTCCGAGGTGTCCGCGTCCGACTCGCTCTGTTCGACGGGCACGCCGAGCTCGAGGTTCTTCAGGAAGACGTTCTGCGATTTCCAGTCGATCGACCCGGCCTCGACGAACAGCACGAACTGGAGCCCGGTGCCGGGATCGACGGGCGTGTAGAGCTGCGTGCGGCGCGATGCGAGGAAGCGTGTGTTCGCGAACGTGACCGCGCCCTGCCAGCCCTGGGCCGTGACGGTGGCCCTTTCGAGGTCCGTCCGCGGGGTGTCCTCCTCCGTCCCGGGGCCGATCAACGCCACCTCGACCAGCGCCTGGGGCGTCGGCGCGTCCAAATCGCCGATGAGGCGGAGGGAATCGGAAAGCCAGACCGCCCGGTCGCTCGCCGCCCGGAAGATGATCGAGTTGGTCTCCTCGTCGAGCGTCATCGACATGCGGGCCAGCTCGCCCTGCGTGAATCCCTGCTTCAGGTGGCGCTCGACCACCCGGATCACCTCCGAAGCGTCCCGGTGCCTCAGTTCGACGATCTTCGTGTAGCCGACGGCGGCGGGATCGTCGAAGCCCTGCTGGGCGGCGGCGGGGGAGTAGGCGATCAAGGCCGCGAGGGCGATGGCGGAGGCGGTGCGCTTCATGGGGGTGGTTGCTCCAGTGTGTTCTGGTGCTGCGGCAATCGGGACGCCGAAGCGGCCCGGCGGGTTTGGCCGGTGGGTCAGCGGCGCGGACTCCGGTGCCGCCGCTCGATCTCGAGGCGGCACAACTCGTCGCAGCGCTCGTTGTCCGGGTTGCCGGCGTGGCCCCGCACCCAGTGCCACTGGATCCGGTGGCGCTGCGTCGCGGCGTCGAGGCGCTTCCAAAGGTCCACGTTTTTCAGTTCGCCGGTCTTGCGCTTCCAGCCGGCCCGCTTCCAGCCCGGCATCCACTCGTTGAGGCCCTTCTTCACATACTCCGAGTCCGTGTGCAGCTCGACCTCGCACGGCTCCTTCAGCGCCTCCAGCGACATGATCGCGGCGGTCAGCTCCATCTGGTTGTTCGTCGTGTCCTGGTCTCCGCCGACGAGTTCCTTCGATTGGTCGCCGTAGCGCAGCACCGCCGCCCAGGCGCCCACGCCGGGGTTCGGCTGGCAGCCGCCGTCCGTATGGATCACGACGCGCTTCACGAGTCCGCCCTCCGCGCGAGCGCCGCCAGCCCATCGCCCTCGAGCCGCATGAGCCGCCACTCGTCGGCGACCTCGGCCCCGAGCGCCCGGTAGCGCGACAGAGCCAGCTCGTTCCAGTGCAGCACGATCCACTCGAGCCGCTTGGCGCCGCGTCGTCCGCACTCCGCCGCCAGCCACGCCAGCAGCGCAGTGCCCACGCCGTTCCGCCGAGCCGAAGGCGTCACGTAGAGGTCGTGCAGGTGGATGCCCGGCGCGGCGAGGAACGTCGAGTAGAGGGGGAAGAAGATCGCCATGCCCACCACCGCGCCGTCGAGCCGCGCCAGGACCGCCTCGCACTGGCGCGGTTCCCCGAAGAGCGCGGCGCGAAGCGTCTCCGGCGTCGCGGCGCACTGGTCCAGCAGCTTCTCGTACTCTGCCAGCTCGCGCACGAGCCGGCAGAGGTCGGCTTCGTCGCCCGGCGCGACCGGTGTGATCTCAAGACTCATGGGGTGGGGGCTTCACGGCGTCGGAGGATGGTGGGACTACCTTGCGGAGCGAGCGGATACGGGCGAGGGCCCCCATAATCTCCGGCCGTCCGCCGAAGAACGAGTTGAAGAGGCGCGACCCTTCCAGGCGGTCGGCCAACTCGATGGCGGCGGCGAGCTGGCCCTCGAGCTCCTCGACGCGGTTGCGCTCGGCCAGCACGAAGCGCTGCCAATCCGCCAGCGGGTTCTGCACTTTTCCGGTGTGCTCGCGGTCGTGGGCGACGCGGGGGCGCCGGGCCCAACGCACCACCGGGAGGAAGAGCTCCTCCTCGGAGAAGCGCCGGCGCACCTCGCGGCGGAGGCTTTCCGCCTCCGCCTCGCCCCGGCGTCCGAGCGCAAGCTCGGCCCGCAGCGCGTCCGCCAGCGCGGAGGTGTCGCGCGGGCGCACCGTGCGGATCCAGCGCGCATCCGAAAGCGCACGGACGTTTTCGCCCGACTCAGTGCAAACGACTCGCAGGCCGCTCCAAAGCCACCCGATGGTCCGCGTCCGGGCGCCGAGCTCCCCCTCGAGTGTGGGGTGGTCGCACACCACGGCGACCCACGCTTCGCGGCAGGCGGCGAGGAAGTCGTCGTGTTCGAGCCAGCCGAGCAGGTGGACGCGGTCCGCGAAGGCGCTGGAGCGGACGCGGTCGCGGAAGCGGCGGAACACATCGACGACCGCGCCGGGGATCTCGCCGCCGGTGGCTGCGAAATGGATCTCGTGGTCCGCCATCATCACCTTTTGGAGGCCGCCGAACAGCGTCTCCTCGTCGAACCAGTTGTTGAAGCCGCCCGTGGACAGGATCACTGGGGCTCCGGCGGGAATTCCTCGCTCGCGGAGGAAGCCGGCGCGGGAGGGCGGCAGCTCCTCATGGATCGCCAACACGGGGGGGATCACGTCCACCAGGTCGTGCCCGCAGGTTTGCGCGTTCAGCCGCCCCGCCGCGCCAAGTTCCCCGAGAAGAGCGAGCCGCTGCGCTTGCGAGCACGCCGAGAACCGGTCCGCCCGCAGCAGCACCGGCAGGACGTACTCCCACGCCTTCGCCAGCGCGGCGTTGTTGTTCGCCTCCGCCGCCTGCTGCTGCCGCTCCGCCAACGGATGCCCGTAGTAATCCACGTAAAGCGGCCCGGGAAAGCTCGAGGTCGCGGCGCCAAGCGCCGCCACGTCCGACGTGGCGACCACCGCCTCGATGTTCCGTTGCGTCGAAATGCGGTTGATCGCGGCGCGGAACTCCGCGGGCTCCGCGGCCACCGCCGCGTGCTCCAGCAGCGGCATCGGGACGGCGCTCTTGGACGGTGCGCCGTCCGGGTTGAAGGGCGCCTCCACCAGCGCCAGCTCGTGTCCGTCGTTCCTAAGCGAGCGGAGGAACGAGAGCAGCCGCAGCCCCGGCGCGAAGACGTGCCGCTGCTTCGGGTCCGGGAGCGGGCCGATGCCCGCCACGAGGATGCGGCTCAACGGACCGCCCCGCGCGCCGCGGCGACCAGCGCCCGCGCCCCGTCCTCCGTGGGCGCCTCGGCGAAGACGCGCAGGATCGGCTCCGTGCCGCTCGCCCGGACCTGCACCCAGCGGTCGGGGAACACGATCTTCAAGCCGTCCGTGTCGTCCGCCTCGCCGCCGGGGAAGAGCGCCGGGAGCCGCGCCAGGATCGCCTTCGCGTCCAGACCCTCGATGGAGACCTTGTCCTTCACCAGCGTGTAGTCGGGAAACTCCGCGTTCCACTTCGCGAGCGTGCGCCCCTTCTTCTGAGCCAGCCCGAGCAGGATCAGCGCGATGCCCGTCGCCGCGTCGCGGCCCGGGTGGACCGCCGGCACGATCACGCCGCCGTTTCCTTCGCCACCGATCAGCGCGCGCTTCTCGCGGATCATCCCGACAACGTGCGCCTCGCCGACCTTCGACCGGTGGAGCCGGACGCCGTGCTTCGCGGCGAGGTCGTCCAGCGCCCGCGTGCTCGACAGGTTGGCGACGATTGGTCCCTTTCGCTTGGCGAGCGCCAGGTACGCGTCCGCCGCGAGCAGCAATGTCCGCTCCTCGCCGATGGCGCGGCCGCACTCGTCCACCAGCGCGAGCCGGTCGGCGTCGGGGTCGATGGCGAAGCCGAGCGCGGCGCCCTCCGCGCAGACGCTCTTTCGCAGCGCGGAGAGGTTCTCCGGCAACGGCTCCGCCTCGTGGGGAAACTCGCGCGTCGGATCGTCGAAGAGCGCCATCGGCGCCGCGCCGTAGTCCCGCGCGACCGCCGGCGCAAGGTACGAACCCGCGCCGTTGCAGCAGTCGATCAGCACCTTCAGCCGCCCGCGGCGGATCGGCAGCGCCGCCTGCACCGCCGCGCGGTGCAGCAGCAGCGACTCCTCCGGCGGGAGCGACACTTCCTCCGCCGGGCGCGCGGCGGGGGAGGGCTCTGGCCCGCCGAGCGCCTCCTTCATCGCGGCGAACTCCTCGGGGCCGAGGAACACGCCCTTCGCCGTGAAGAACTTCAGCCCGTTGTACGGCGCTGGGTTGTGGCTCGCCGTGATCGCCACCCCGCCGGCGGCTTTGAATTCGCGCACGAGGATTCCAAAGGTCGGCGTCGGCGCCAGGCCGATGCGGACCACCTCCTTGCCAAGCCGCACCAGGGTGGACACCACGAGCGGTTCGATCCACGCCCGGGAGGCGCGCGAATCGCCCCCCACCAGCACCATCCGCCCCGGCAGCGTCCGGGCGTAGGCGGACACGAACGCGGCCACCACCTCGGGCGTCAACGCGTCGCCCACGATCCCGCGCACCCCCGCCACCGACACCATGAGTGGGGAGCGGGCTCCCGGTTCCGCCGTTGTGGCCATCGCTTGCGTCCTCGCGTCCGCGTGGGATTGAGTCACCATCCGATGGGGCGGGGGCGCGCGCGTCAAGGGCGCCCGCCGCGAACCCGCCACGGAGCCGCATGCCATGGAGTTCCCCGCCCACCTCTGGGACGATCCCGCCGACCGCGAGCTGGCCCGCGGCGCCGCCGACCTCTTCGCCGACGCGCCGCTGGTGCTGACCGACCGGCTCGCCAACAGCGTCTTCCTCAGCCCCGCCGCGGAACGCCTCCTCGGCGACCGGGCGCCGGCGCTGGTGAACCGCGCCTGCTACTCGCTCCTCGGCTTCGACTCCGGCGAGCGCCCTCCGGACGCCCTCGCCACCGCGCTCCTGGGCGAACGCGAGCCCTGGAAGGCGATGGTGCTCCTCGCGGGCCGCGGCTGCCACGTCGAGGCCTCGGCCATCCGCCGCGGCGCGCGGCTCGTCTGCGGGGTGCTGCGCCTCACGCCGCGCACGGACGGCGGCCGATGACCGGCCCCCGCGCCACCGCCGTCCTCGCCAGCGGGCGCGGCTCGAACCTCGAAGCGCTCCTCGAGGCGCAGCGCGCCGGCACGCTCCGGCACGCCCGCATCACGACGGTGCTCGCGAACCGCGAAGGCGTCCGCGCCCTCGAAGTCGCCCGCGCCCATGGCGTCGAGGCGCTCTGCGTGCCGCACCGCGGCTTCCCCGGCGACCGCCCCGCCCACGAGCGCGCGATCGTTGACTGTCTCAAGCAACGCGGGATCGAGCTGCTGGTCCTCGCGGGGTACGACCGCCTCCTCGCGGGGCCGCTGCTCGACGCCTTCCCCGGCGCCATGATCAACATCCACCCCTCTCTCCTTCCCGCGTTTCCAGGACTCCACGCGGCGCGCCAGGCGGTCGAGTACGGCGTCCGCGTCGCGGGCTGCACGGTGCACTTCGTGACGGCGGAGATGGACGCGGGCCCCGTGATCCTGCAGCGCTCCGTCGCGGTGCTGCCGGGGGACGACGAGGCGGCGCTCGCCGCGCGGATCCTCGCGGAGGAGCACCGCGCGCTGCCCGAGGCGCTCGACCTCGTCGCCGCGGGCGCGCTCCGCATCGAGGGCCGCCGCGTGGTCCCCGTCCGCCGCCTGCCGCTGCTGCTCGCGACGGGGAACTCGCACAAGGTCGGCGAGCTCGCCGCGCTGCTCGCGGGGCTGCCGCTCGAACTCCGCACCACGCGCGAGTTCCCCGCGTTCACGGAACCGGAGGAGGACGGCGGCAGCTACGAGGAGAACGCCCTGCTGAAGGCGCGCGTGTGGCACGAACGCACCGGCCTGTGGTGCCTCGCGGACGACAGCGGCATCGAGGTGGACGCGCTCGGCGGGCGCCCCGGGCTGCACAGCGCGCGCTACGCGAAGACGGCGGAGGCCCGGAACGCGAAGCTGCTGGCGGAACTGGCCGGCGCGCCGGAGGCCCGCCGCGGCGCCCGCTTCGTCTGCGTCGCGGCGCTGGTCGGCCCCGGCGTCGAACACAGCGCCCGCGGCACCATCGAAGGCCGCATCGCGGAGCAGCCCCGCGGCGCCCACGGCTTCGGTTACGACCCCATTTTCGTCCCGTCCGAGTTCGCGCCCAGCCACCTCGCGGAATTGCCGGAGGAGCTGAAGAACCGCGTGAGCCACCGCGCGCGCGCGCTGGACGCGCTCCGGAGCGCGCTGCGAGCAGCGGTCCTAGGGCAGCTTCGAGAGCGCTGATTGGACAGGCTCCGCTTGGCGCATTGCCCAGAATGCGCCGGACGATTGGCGCAAGCAATAGTTTCCGAATGCTGTGGATAGTTGCGCAAACGCTTTAGTGCGCCGGGGCCGGGTTGATTCCGGTTGGCTCCCGCGGAGCGCGGCCCGGACAAGACCCCCGTTGTCTGCGCGATCCGGAACCCCTCACGCCGAACCCCCTGCCGTCACGCCACACCAACCTCGACCGATCCGAACACGACGGACCCCACCGCCCGGACCTGGTGCACGATGGTTTTGAGCAGCGACGCCCACACGACGACGCCCCGCAAAGCCCCTAGCAGTCAGCTCCACCGTACCCCGGCCCCCAAGGCCGCGGACCGGCGGCACCCCCTCGTGGACGGCGGACTGGGTTGAACCCCAGACGCGACCGCATGGGCGGACCGGTGCTACCCGCACCCCGCACACGCAACGCCACCCCTTGCAACGAGAAAGGTTGCCACCTCATGTCCACCAATTTTGCCAAGAAGGCCGCCATCGCCGCCGCCTTCGCCGCGCTTGCCGCCACCAGCGCCCAGGCGCAAGTCGACTTCGCCCAGCGCAACATCACGCAAGCTTACAGCCTGGCCGACCTCATCGCAGTCACCGGCGACGGCGTCACGCAGCTCAACGACGTCGAGACCGCCACGGTGACCTCCGACGGCCGCCTCATCGTATCGCTCGAATCGAACGCTCCCACCGCGTTCAATAACTACCTCCTCGAGCTCTTCCCGAACGGGGACGGCACGAACCGCAGGGTCATCAACGAGGCGGGCCTTGACGCGGGCGACCTCTCCGGCACCGCCAGCGCCCCCGACTTCCGCTTCCAGACCGGTGTCGCCGTCTCGGGCGGAACCGCCGTCATGGCCGACTGGGATGTTCTCGCGGGCAGCGCGGAAACCCGCCTAGTCGCCGTCAACCTCGCCGCCGGCACGGCCGCGAGCCTCGGCACCAGCAGCCCCGACCTCGAAGCCGGTTCGGATATCGTCCCCGTCGCCGGCGGCTACGCCTATATCCGCGGCGGCGGCAGCTTCGGCGCCAACGACTCGCTCTGGTTCATCGACGGCACCACCGGCGCGCGCACTCAGGTCCTCGCCGCGGCCGACTTCGAGACGGCTTCGGGCCTTGGCGCCGGCGCCGACTCGGGCTTCTTCACGCTCGCGACGGATTCGACCAACCGCCTCTACATTGTCGCGCAGGACACGACGGCCGCCGGCACCACGACCGCTCCCCGTTCTCGCATCCTCCGCCTCGACAACCCGACCGTCGCCTCCACCGCAGCTAACCTGACGAACGTCACCCCTGCTCCCTGGGAGACGATCGGCATCCGCAACTTCGCCGTCGACACCGCCGGAAACTTCTATATCACCGCGGTCCAGACGGGGGCGACCCCCCTCGCGGGCCAAGCGACGCTCCGCGTGTGGAACGGCACCTCGGAAGTCGTGAGCCTCACCACGGACGCGCTCGTCGCCGCCGCCGTCAATCCGGATCCGGCCGCGAACGCATTCGACGTGCGCTTCACGGTCGGCCTCACGGGCCGCACCATCAGCGCCACGCAGTCCGAAGTGTACCTCGTGAACCGCAACGACGGCGTCGACCAGGGTGTTGCCGGCGACACCTACTCGATCCTGCGCGTCGTGTTCGGTGCGTCGACGGCCCCCGCATCGGCCTCCGGCGCCTGGTCGCTCTACGAGTAATCGCGGAACCCGGTCGGCGGCGGAACGACTCCCGCCGCTGACCGGAATTCCCTTGCGTTGCCCTGCTGGGCACCGCAGCCTGATTCTAAGCTCTGTTTGGTTCGTTAGAACCCATCCATATCCGACCGGTCCCCGACATCGCCCGCCCCTCCCCGGCGTTGCCACACCTCGACCGACGCGCGGCATCCCTCCCGCCGCGCCCAACCCAGAAAAGGACACACAGAACGATGCGTAAGTCGTTTGCTCTCTCGCTGGCGGTCGCCGGCATCGTCGCCCTCGGCAACACCGCCTCGGCGCAGTTGGTCTACGAGTCGAACTTCACCAACCTCACCGTGGGCGAATTGAACGGCCAAGGTGGTTGGACCTTTTCCGGCACAAACACCACCCCCGTCATTAACGTCGCTACAACTGACGTGAACTATCCCGGGCTTGCGGCTCAGGGCGGGGATCGCTCGCTCACGATGGTCGCGGGCGGCCAAGACGTCGGTGCCTCTTTCACTCTCGTTCCCGCGACTGACGGAACCGCCCTCTACGCTTCATTTGTGTTTGAAGTCACGGACCAGGTGGCCTTCGCTCAGGTCGACGCTCCGGCCACGAATCCTGCCCAGAGCAACACCGACGACGATTACTTTGCTCACTTCACCGAAGGCACCCTCGCTTCTGGGACCGGCTTCCGCGGCCGCGTCTTCATCGACAAGGGCGCGACTGGATTCTACCTCGGCATCCGCAACACTACGGGTGATCCGGCTGTCTACGCACCCACGGAGTACGCGTTCGGAACGCCCACATTCCTCGTCCTCAAGATGAACTTCGTGGCGGGCAACGACACTGCGGAGATTTTCGTGAACCAGATCGGCGCCTCCGAGCCTGCTTCGCCCGACGCGGAGGATACGGTCAACGCAGTCGCCTTCGCGGACATCGGACGTATCGGTTTCCGGCAGGACAGCGGTGCCGAGACTCCCTTCATCCGCATCGACCGTGTGCGTGTTGCGTCTTCTTGGAGCGCTGTCGTTCAGGGCGCCTCCTCCGTCGAAACCTGGAACCTGATGTAACCAACACCGCCCGCTCGCGGGTGGACGAAGTACCGCGCTCTCGGACCGTGCTCCTGCCAGGGTAAGTGTCCGAACAACCGCCGAGCCCCCCGGGACCGCAACTCCCGGGGGGCTCGGTGTTTTGCCCCGACTGGTATCCGTGGATCCCTTCCAGGACGTCGCGTGCCGCTCGCCTCGGACAACCCTGCACGAATGCGGGGAGCCATGGCGTGATTGGACTTGCCTCAGCATTGCGCTAATCTAGGGTGGGTGTGTTCATCGGTAGGAGTAACCGCCGAAGGACTGGGGAGTTGTTTCAAGGACGTGGGTCTTGGAGTGTGGAGCAATGGTACGTGGATCAGGAATCGCCCTGCTGGATCTGCTTGGGCCGCACCCCGCGGGGTGTGCGGAGACGCTACGGTCCGCCGGTTTCGCTATCGACAGCCACGACACTGGAACCCTGGAGGAAGCCGCCTCGGTGGGGCGCCATCCGGCGTTGGTGCTCATCCAGCACCACGCCTCGGACCCCGGCTGGCATAGCGCGATGGGGGGCGTCCGGCGCGCTTGCCGCGCCCCGGTGGTGCTTCTGCAGGCGGACCACGACCCGCACGTGCGCGCCGAGGCCTACCGCCACGGCGCCGACGAGGTGATCGGGCTTCCCTGTTCCGAGGCGGAACTGCGGCGCCGCGTCGCCTGCCATCTGGACCACTCCATGGCGAAGTCGCTCTGGGTGTTCCTCGCCCCGATGGGGCTCCAGCTCGACTACGAGATGCAGACGGCGCGGCTGAACGGTTGCGAGCTGCTGCTCACGCCGAGCGAGTTCAAGCTGCTCGGTTATCTGGCGCGTCGCTCCGGCGACATCGTGCCGAAGCTCGAACTGATCGGCCTGCTCGGCGGGCCAAGCACGGAATCCGACGGCACCTCGACGCTGGAAACGCACCTCTCGCGGCTTCGCAAGAAGATGCGCGGCTGCGCGCCCGGCTGCGATCCGATCGAGGCGATCAACCGGGTGGGCTACCGCTTCAACCCGTAGGGCTGGCGACCTCGTTGTAGAGCGTGTCGCGCTGCACCGGCGTGCGCCCGCAGGCGCGGATGTGGTGCTCCAAGTCGGCCACCGTCATGCCGTGCGGCGTCTTCGCGCCGGCGTCGTGGTAGATCTCCTCGTGCACCACCGTCCCGTCGATGTCGTCGGCGCCGAACCACTGGGCGAGCTGCGCCTGCTTGATGCCCAGCATGATCCAGTAAGCCTTCACGTGCGAGATGTTGTCGAGGTAGAGGCGCGAGATGGCGACCGTCTGCAGTTCGAGGAAGCCCGCCGGCGCGGGCAGGTGCTTGAACTCCGTGTTGGCCGGGTGGAAGCTCAGCGGGATGAAGCACTGGAAGCCGCCGAACTCGTCCTGGTGGCGGCGGAGCCGGTCCAAGTGGTCGATGCGGTGGCGCGGCTCCTCGATGTGCCCGTACAGCATGGTGCAGTTCGAGCGGAAGCCCATCCGGTGCAGCTCGCGGTGCGTTTCGAACCAGCCCTCCGCGTCGCACTTGTGCTCGCAGATTTTCTCGCGCACTTCTTCGTCGAAGATCTCCGCGCCGCCGCCGGGCATCGATCCCATCCCCGCCTCCGCCAACTGCTCGAGGACCGCCCGGACCGTCATCTTCGACATCCGCGCGATGAAGACCACCTCGACCGGCGTGAGCGTCTTGATGTGGACGCGCGGGAAGGCGTCCTTCAGCGCGCGGACATAGCCGCAGTAGTATTCGATCTTGAGCCGCGGATCGAGGCCGCCGACGAGGTGGATCTCGGTGCAGCCCGCGGGCATTTGCCGCCGCGCGCGCTCGACGATCTCCTCCGGCTTCAGGATGTACGACTCGGGGTTGAACGCCTTCCGCCCGAACGCGCAGAACTTGCACGACATGAAGCAGGTGTTGGTCGGGTTGATGTGCAGGTTGATGTTGTAGAACGTCTTCGCGCCGTGGAGCCGCTCGCGGACGTGGTTGGCGAGCGCGCCGATGGCGGGCAGGTCGAAGCTGTCGTAGAGCAGCAGGCCGTCGTCGATCGACAGGCGCTCGCCGGCGTAGACCTTTTCGGCGATCGGTACCAGGCGCGGATCCGCGGGGCGGATGGCGGAGTCGGCGAGCGTGGGCATCTTCGGGGGGCCTTTCTTCATCGGGGGCGTCGTCGCCCCGTGCATCTGCTAGGCAAACGCGGCGCCAGCCTACAGCCAGGAGCGCCGGCAGTAGACGGCCCACTCCGCCCCGAGCACCACGAAGCCGAGCAAGGCCAGCCAATGCCAAACTTCGCGGTTCGCGCGCAGCGGCCCGGAGCCGCCGGTGATCGTCCGCCCCGCCACCGAGAGCTCCTCCACCGGGGTGATGTTGGTTTCGAGGGGGCTCGCGAGGTTGACGGCGATCTCGCGCTCCGTTCCGTCCGGGAAGGCGACACGGTATGTGCCCGCCTTCGCCGTGTCGGTGAGGAAGGCGGTTTCGGAGCCGGCGAATTCGAGCGCCAGCTTCTCCCCGGAGGGGGTGGCGACCTCGCAGCGTTCGACGCCCGGCGGGGCGAGGACGGGGATCACGCTCCCCGCCGCGTATGCCGAGCGGGAGGACTCGCCGCCCGCGCGCCGCGAGTAGTCGATCACGTTCGATACGAAGATCGGGAAGCTCACGTCGACCGGCCAGAAGGACTTGAAGATGTCGAAGCCCACCACCACGACGCGCTGCGTGTCGGTCTCCCAGAGGGCGATCAGGTCCGAGTCGGTGCCGGACACCAGCGGCACCGCGGCGCGCGGCAGCTCGAGGCGCTTCGCCGCGCCCACCAGCACGCGGTCCATGTTCACGAAGCGCATCAGCGGATGGACGCGGTTCCAATCGACGATGGGCGGGTTCTCGAGCGCGTCGCCCGCCGCGAAGCCCGGCAGCGGCGGCGTCGCGTTGATGAACAGGAACGTCCCGCGTCCCAGCGTCGGCGGCGCGTTGCCGTCGAAGACCGTCAGGTCGAAGGGCTCGCGCAGGTTCGGGTAGTCGATCGGCGTGACGCGGCGCACTTCGACCTTCGGGTCCACGTTGAAAGCGTTCTCGAGGAAGAAGTTGCCGGTGCTGACCACGAGGATCGACAGCGGCCGGGGGGGGGCGACGATCGCGCGGGCGGTGTTGTCCAGCGCCAGCCGGTCGCGGTTCGTCAGAACCGCGGAGATCTCGCCCGCCGTGCCCTGCGGCAGCGTGAACACGAGCGATCCGTTCTTGCCGGGCTCGAGCGGGAGGCGCTTCACATCGAGGCTCCGGGCGCCGGCGAAGAGCTCCACCTCGAGGTCGCGAGCTTCCGACGAGGCGTTGTCCAGGCTGACGAACACCTGCTGCTCGAAGTCCACGTTGAACGATTCGCGGACGTCGATGCCGGTGATGCCGGCGTTGTCCGCGAGCGTCCCGACGGGGAGGAACTCGACTTTGCCGACGTCCGCGAGGTCGTCCGCGGCGCCGAGCGCGCCGTCGCTGATGAGGACCGTCTTGGTGTTGGGCTTCAGCACGCGCGAGTTGTCCGTGTTCACCTGCGTCGTGAGGCCGAGGAGGATGCGCATGGTCTCCTCGAGGTCGGCCTGCGTGTCGCGCGGCTGGATCGAGTCGACCGCGGCGCGGAGCAGCCCCTTGTCGCCGGTCAGCGTCTGGACGATCTGCGTGCGGTCCGCGAACGCGAGGACGATCATGGCGTCGTCCTCGGTCATGCGCTCGATCACGCCGCGCGCCTTCTCGCGCGCGTCGTCGAGGCGCGAGCCCTCGCCGGCGTCGGTGGCCTGCATGGAGGCGCTCTGGTCCACCAGCAGCACATACGTCGTGCCGCCGGAATCGAGCAGGTCCATCATCGGGCGCGCCAGCGCGAGGATCAGCGCCGCGAGCGCCAGCAGTTGCAGCCACATCAGCAGGTTGTTGCGCAGCTTCTGGAACGGCGCGTTCGCCATGAGGTCCTGCACGGAGCGGCGCCAGAGCAGCGTGCTCGGCACCACCTCGCGGCGGCGCTTCAGCTTGAGCATGTAGAACAGCACGATCAGCGGAAGCAGCGGGAGCGCGAGGAACGCGGCGCCGGACAGGAACGTCATGGATCGAGGCCCTGGATTTCCCGGAAGGTTTCCGATGAGATGTTCGAGTGGCGCAGCTTCACGAGCGCTTGCGAGGAGAGCGGCTTTCGGCTCGCCTCGGAAATCTCCCGGAACCAGTCGAGGGAGACGTTCGCGTGCCTCAGGCGGATCACGTCCTCCACCCCGAAGTCCCGGCGTTGGCGCAGGACCGCGCCGGCGAAGTCGCCGGAGACGTTCGCATGCCGCAGCCGCGTCACATCCGCCAGCGTGAGTTCGGGGCGAGCCGCGAGCACTTCCCCGGCATACCCGGGGTCCACATTCGCGTGGCGCAGCCGGATGATCTCCTCCGACGTGGCTGTGGGCTTCGCGTCGCGGACCTCCTGGACGTAGGCGGAGGAGACGTTGGAGTTCCGCAGGCGGATGACCTCGTCGGTCGACAGGTCGAAGCGGGCGCGCGGCAGTTCGTTGATGTATTCCGAGGAGATGTTCGCGTTGCGCAGGCGCTGCGCGTCCGCCAGCGAGGCCGGGTAGCCGGACGTCTCGAGCGCGTCCCTCAGCGCGAGCACGCCGTGATCCCGCGCCAGCGCGAGCAGCTCGGTGCGCGTGACAGCCCGCCCTTCCGCCTCGATATCCTCGACTACATCGACCCTAAGACCGCTCACCCAGGCGTCGAGTGCGAACTGCGGCGGAACCCGTCCGCCGAAGCGGGGGGCGTAGAAGGCGGCCGCGGACTCCGAGACCCGCAGCTCGATGCGGCCGCGCCGCGCCGGCCACTTTTTCTCAGGGAGCAGGACTAGGCTCCCGATGTCCGCCGTTGCGATAAGCTCCGCACCGCCATCCCCCGGCCCGAAGATGGTCGCGAAAGTGCTGTACTGGAGGCCGGGCGAGTCGGCCAACTCTCGCTCGACCATGAACTGCAGCTGCGACCGGCGGTCGATCCGGAGAGACTTGTCCGACTTCCACTCGCTGCTGAACACGTTGGGTTCGGCGTCGGCTGCGGTCGGCGTGTTCCGCACCGTCACGAAGCGCATCGCGACTTCGGGCGACGTGAATCGCTCGAACCCCGGGGGCGTGTTGTCGCGCGCGCATCCGGCGAAGGTGAACAGTAGGAGCAGGAGTGCGATGGGGCGCATCACGTGACGAGTCCGTTGTACCGCAGGTTGCTGAGGAGGAAGGTCTCGAGCGGCACGTCCGTCGTCACCGGGACGTAGGTCATGTCGCGCGCGGAGCACCAGTCGCGGATCGCGCGGCAGTGCGCCTCGAGCGTCTTGCGGTAGGCGTCGAGGACGGCGGCGGTGACGGTGATCTCCTGCTTCTCGCCGGTCTCGGCGTCGACCAGCTCGAGGTGGCCGTTCAGCGGCGGATCCTTCTCCTCCTTGGCGAGGAGGTGGATCGCGTAGACCTCGTAGTTGCGCGCGAAGAAATGCTTCAGCGCCTCCTCGTGGCCGCGCTCGTCGAGGAAGTCGCTGATGAACAGCACCACTCCGGACTGCTTCGACTGCATGGCGAAGTCGCGGCAGGAGGCCGACAGCGAGGTGCCGGAGGCGGGCGCGAGCTCGTCGAGGAAGCGGAGGTACTTCACGAGCTGCGCCTTGCCCCGCGCGGGGCGGAACACCTTGTCGGCGCGGGTGGCGAAGCTGGTGAGCGCGATCTTGTCCTGGTTCGCGAGCGCGATGTAGCCGAGCGCCGCGGCGAGCTGGCGCGCGTAGGCGAACTTCGTGACCGGCGTGCCGAAGTCCATGGAGGCGCTGGTGTCCAGGAGGATGTGGAAGACGAGGTCCTCCTCCTCCTGGTAGAGCTTGATGAAGAGGCGCTCCAGGCGGCCGTAGATGTTCCAGTCGAGGTGGCGCGTGTCGTCGCCGCGGGCGTAGTCGCGGTAGTCGGCGAACTCGATGCTGACGCCGCGTTTGCGCGAGCGCCGCTCGCCGCGCTGGCGGCCGCGGAAGACGCGGTTCGTCTTCAGCTCGAGCTGCTCGAGGCGGCCGATCAGCTTCGGATCGATGAACTCCGGGACCGCCACGCGCCTCTCCCTAGAAAAGCTTGAACACGTCGCTGAAGGTGATGACCACGAAGAACGCGAGGAACGCCAGCACGGCGCCCTCCATGATGCGCACGAAGATCCGCGCCGGGAGCGGACGCTTGAAGACCGCCTCGTACGCCGCGAAGACGATGTGCCCGCCGTCCAGCACCGGTATCGGCAGCGCGTTCATCACGCCGAGCGCGATGTTCAGCATCACGAGGAACTCCAGCCAGTCCGAGAAGCCGCGCTGCGCGCTGCGCCCGGCGAACTGCGCGATGCCGACCGGCCCGCTCATGTCGCGGTGCACCGCCGTCACGTTCAGCGTCACGAGCTTCTTCGCCAGTCCCGCGAGCGCCTCGCCGTAGCGCACGATGTTCGCCGCGACGATCGCGGGGGAGCCGGCGACCGCCTCCGCCGGCGGCCTGCTGACGTGCTCCTTGTCGGGGTTGCCGTAGACCACGCCCGCCTGCCCTTCGCCGGGATCGCTCGTCGAGTCCCACGGGGTGAGCTTGACCGCCAGCTCCTCTCCGCCGCGCGAGAGCGTCACGTCCAGCTCGGTCTTGGGCGACCGCTTCACCCACCAGACGAAATGCTGCCACCCGTCCACCGCCTCGCCGTTCACCCTCGCGACCGAGTCCCCGTCCCGGATCCCCGCGTCGTCCGCAGGGGCGTTCGGCAGCACCCGGTCGATGTGCGCGGGGCGCCAGACCAGGTTCGACAGCTCGCCGTTGATTCGTTCCGACTTCTTGTCCAGAGCGAACTCAGCGGTGTGCGTGGCGCCGTCCCGCTCCAGTTCGATCCGCAGCGCGCGGCTGCGCTCTTCGCTCCAGGCGTCCTCGCGCGTGAACTCCGCGAAGTACGAAGTGGAGTCCGACACGGCCACGCCGTCCAGCGAGACGATGCGGTCGCCGCGGCGAATGTTGTGCGCGGCGAGCGCTCCGTCGGGCGCGATCCAGCCCACGACCGGTGGCAGGGGGCGGTCCTCCCACGTGCCGCGGATGTTGATGAACGCCACCAGCGCCATCGCGAGCAGGAAGTTCATCGCGACGCCGGCGCCGTAGATGATGATCTTCTGCCAGAACGGCTTCTGGTACAGCGCGGCATGGTCCGCGACCGCCTGCCCCGCGAGCGAATCCTCCGCGGGCGCCTTCCAGTCGCCCCCTTCCAGCTCCTTCTCGATGTCCGGGTGCACGGGGCCGACCATCTTCACATAGCCGCCCAGCGGCACCACGGAGAGGCCGTAGGTCGTGTCGCCGATCTTCCGCTCCCAGACGCAGCGCGGCATCGCCGCCATCGCCTCCCTGTCGAATCCGATGACGAAGCGTTCGACGCGCACGCCGAAAAACTTGGCGGCGGCGAAGTGGCCGAGCTCGTGGACGAAGACCGCCAGCCCGAAGGCCACGACGAAGCCCAGAGCGCCGATTAGCAGATTGGAGGCGGAATCGAGCGTGATGAGTGCGAGCAGTTCGAGCATACGCGGCGCCGGCCGCTCCCGTCGGGGGTTCGCGCGGTGGGACGCGCGCATTCAATCAACGACGGCGCGCCGCCGCTGACAAGGAGTTTGGGCGATGCAAGCAAGATGCCGCGCGCGGAGGGAGCCCCCGCGCGCGGCGGGTGCTCAGCCGCCGAACACCTTCGAGTCCTCGACGAACGCCACCATGCCCGCGTCCGACAGCGGGTGGTCCGCCACCTGCATCAACAGCTCGCTCGGCACCGTCAGGATGTCGGCGCCCGCCTGCAGCGCCTCCGGCACCTGCGACAGGTTGCGGAAGCTCGCCGCCAGGATCTCCGTCTGGATGTCGTAGTTCGAGAACACCTGGACGATCTCGCGGATCAGCCGGATGCCGGCGTCCTTCCGGGCGCCCCCGCAGGCGACGTACTCCGTGTTCGCGACCGCCTGGTCGCCCTTCGCGTTCTTGTGGTCCTCGACGAAGTGCAGCGAGTTGCCCGGCGCGCGCTCCGGCTGGTCGTTCTTGTACAGGTAGTCCGCCAGGCGCCCGAGGAACGGCGACACGTAGGAGGCACCCGCCTGCGCGCACCAATACGCCTGCTGCGTCGAGAAGATCAGCGTCGCGTTGGTGCGGATGTCGCGCTCCCAGAGCGCCCGCAGCACCTTCAGGCCGGTGAACGGATCGAGCGACTTGTCGACCTTCGCGTAGCCGCCGGTGGGGACCTTGATGACGGAGTTCTCGCCGAGGGCGCGCAGTTCTTCCGCCTGCGCGACCATCTCGTCGTAGGTGAGCTTCGTCAGTTCGAGGGAAACGGGATTCGGCGCGAGGACGCGGCAGATCTCGCGCATCATCTCCTTCGCCTCGCCCCAGCTCTTCGCGCCCGCCCGCTTCATCAGCGTCGGATTCGTCGTCACGCCGTTGATGATCCCGGCGGCGTAGAGCGTCTTGATCGCATCGAGGTCCGCCGTGTCGGCGAAAATGCGGGGCGCGCGCTCGGCGGGATGGCGGAGCGACTTGCCCGCGGGCGTGGGATTGACGGCGTCCATGCCGCGGCGGCGCATCAGCACGGCGGCCGGGTTGTTGTCGGCGGTAAACACAGGCGGGGCTCCTCGAAGGGGGGCGTTGAACTGCGGCGGAGGCTCCCCGCGGCGCACGCCGCAGGGCAAGCGGGGTTGGCCGGGAATCCGGCGGGGCCCGCCGGGTGGACGCACCCGGCGGGCCCCGCCGCGACCGCACGGTCGTCTCCCCAAGCGGCGCCGCCATGCTGATCGCGCCGAAGGACCGCGAGCTGGTCGGGAGCGGCCCATCGCCCGCGGTAAATCCGTTGCGCACCTAGCGCCAGCCCCGATCGGTCTGCCAGCTCGTCGACGGACACCATCCGGGACCGCTGGTTCCTACGCCTGTTCGGATGCGATCACCAAGCCCCGCCCCCGATTCCCGTTGCCGAAAGCCCGCCCCGCGCGTTTTCCTCGCCCCCACGGAGGAAGCCGACGACGTGCGCTTCACGAACGCGATGATGATGGAGCATGAGACGCTCGGGCCCGGGGTGATTGGGCAGGAGTCGTCCGGGGTGCAGTCCCTTCGTGTCCCGCCCGGTGGCGGGGGCATCATCGAGTTGGATCGCATTCTTGGACTCAAGGCGTTCGAAGCTTACGAGTACACCCCCGACGGCATTCCTACCGTTCACCACAAGGACGGGGCGACGGTTCGCACCGTCGTTTGGGACGACGACAAGGATACTGTCACCACCACTTCAAGCGTTACCAGCAATACACGTCGAGGCGAGTTTGCGGACGTGGCTTGCCTGACGATGAGCGACTCTCCGTTCGGAGCGAGCTCATTTGCAAAGGGGCGCGTACGTAACTCCGCCGCGATGTCGCGGATCGGAATCAAGCACCTCTACACGGCCCGGCCCTGGAGTTCAGTTGACGAAGTGTACCATGTGCGCGCACGTCGGTATTCGCCGTTTGAGGGACGGTTTATCTGTCGGGATCCGATTGGGTACGCTGGTGCTGCAAGTCAGTACATATACTGTATGGGGGATCCCATCAATCATGTGGATCCATCCGGATTGGCCGTCTTTGAGATCGGGGGTACAAACTCGATTGATGATCCGGCTGGACTGCGCCATACCGGCGGCCGCCTCTTTGAAGCGATAGGGTTCCCAGGAGAAGCGTATGTGTTTGGGAATGGTCCTACTTCGTCGAGCTTAGATTCATCCCATCCTCAACTGTTGGCTGATGCGAATCGAATCGCCAATGAGGTATGCAGGTCAATCATCAGGTTGGCAAAGGCGAGTTCGGATGAACGGATCATGCCGGTGGGGCATAGTAGAGGAGGGGCAATTGCAAATGTAGTCGCGCGCGAGGTGGATGGAGTGGATATCTTGATACTTCTTGACCCCGTTGGTGAAATCAGAGATCCAAGGTTTCCCTTCAGGGATACTGTTTTCCAATCGAGTTCGCAAAGAACAATTGATGTAAGGCCGACTGCGGGGGACGGCAATTGCACAGATCATTTCCGGAGTTTTACACAGCCAAACTATCTGTCGCGTCTTCCCTTCTGGAGAATTCAGCAAAATCCGAACGCGACGAACAGGGCAAATCGAATGACGCATGGTGGACTGGGCGGAAATCCTGTTGTTCCGGTTAGAACGTTCTTCACCCCGTACGGAGATTCGACGGACATTACAAGACAGGATAGCGAGCAAGACTTTCCGAGACTGATTCGAGATTTGGCGGGGGATTGCGAGCCATGAGCGTCTCAAGAGTGTATGAGTTGCTGAGAGGTGCCCTCGGACTCTGTGTGCTGGCCCCGTTGATTTCAGGAGTGACATCTGATGCATGCGCTGCCTGGAGGGTGGTTGTTCAGCAGCCTTTGATCGTGGATCGAGCGTCCTCAAGAGTTTTGTCGCCCATGGTGCACTCTGAAAATGAGCGCTCTCATTTCGCCATTTGTATCGTCCGAAGGCTGCCAGATGGGGGATTTGAACTGTGTAAAGTTCGTCCCGTTTTTCGGCCGGGGAGGACTTCAGAGGGGGGCCTCGCTGTTGAAGATATGTTGACGCCGTTAAATCCACTCATGTGGTCGGACCAGGAAGTCGAGATGTGTGAGGAGGACCTGTTCGGAGATGTGTGTGTAATCTGGACGAGAATCCCTATTCAGGAGGTGGCTAGGCCAAACATGAGTATGACTTCTAGTGGATTTGCTTCGGGAGAGTGGTTTAGAACGCCTAACATAATCGCTCCCATCTCCTGAAGGCGAGTTTGATGCAGCCGAGCGTGAGAAAGCCTTGGTGGATGTGGTGGCTGCGGTCGTAGCGGGTGCGCAGGCGGCGGTTCTTCTTGAGGTGCGCGGAGGTGCGCTCGACGGGCCAGCGGTTGTGTCCGAGCGGTTCGGAGCCCGCTTCGCCCCGCCGCCGCAGGTGCGGTTCGACGCCGAGCAGGCGGAGCTCCGCGCGGTGCCGCTCGC
>JANRJK010000040.1:0-1731 GCA_033764015.1 Candidatus Sumerlaeia bacterium
GCCGCGCTCCGCGGCTACCACGAGATCAACCGACGCGCCCTCCGCCTGGTGCAGCCCGGCGGGTACCTCGTCACCGCCTCGTGCTCGTTCCACGTCCGGCGTCCCCAGTTCCTGGAGATGCTGGTCGGGGCGGCGGCCGACTCGGGACGGCGCGTGGTGCTCGAGCAGGTGCTCGGGCAGCCCGCGGATCATCCCGAGGTGCTCACCATCCCGGAAACCGGCTATCTCAAGGGCGCGGTGCTGCGGGTGGATTGACGCGACGCGCCGAGGGCACGACTTTCGGATATGCTCTCGGCGCAGCAACTCCTGATGGCCGCCCCACGGCGGCGGCCGCTTCGTTCGCAGCGCCAGCAGTACGATCTCTACATCATGGACCGGATCGAGCACTACAAGAACTCGATCTCCCGTGAAGAGCTGCTCCGGCTCGCCAACGAGGCGATGACCGATCTCCGGGGCGATGACGAGTCGCAGTTCCTCCTCACCGAAGTCCTCGCGGCCGACGCCGTCGACGAGCTGATCAAGCGTCGGCTCGGCATCCGCTCGTTCGAGGTCTGGCGCAAGCAGTGGCCGAAGCTGCGGGCGGCGCAACGCGATCCGAATCACTGGGGGCTCGACCCGGCCCATCTCGTCGCTGGGCTCGCGCCGCGCCTCGAGCCGGACGACCCGGTGCTCGTGGTCGGGGCCGGGGCCGAGGCAGCGGCGTATCTCCTCGCCGCGCACGACGGTGACGTCACCTTCCTTGATCGGGACTTCTCGGTGGTCGAGCGGGTCGAGCACCGGGTCGCGGCGGAATCGCTCTCGTGCACCTTCGATGCGATCTGCGTCCAGTTCGGGCAGTGGCTCCCGGCGATCGCGGGCGGCTTCGCGCTGGTGGTCATCGACGCGGGGACGCTCGCGGCGCTGTCGCCCGGCGAGCGTCGGGTGCTGGTGGCGGACCTGCAGCAGCTCACCGCGGACGGCGGGCTGCATGCGCTGGTCCCCGATGCCCTCGGCAGCGGCCCGGAGGGATTCACCGCGCACTATGCCGGGTGGTCGCGCGAGTCGCTGCCGCCGAGCGGACGGCGGGTGCGCGGGGCGGCGCCGTCGCGCGGGGCGCTGTTCGTGAAGCCGGCGACGGCGGAGAGTGCGGCCGCGCCGAGGCATCACTTCCGGGCGTAGCGCCCGCGGTGGGGGGAGATGCGAAGCGGGGTCGGCGATGCACGCCGACCCCGCTTCGATTTCGGGAACGCGAAAGGCCGCGTCCCGGTGACTCAGCCCATCGGGGCAGGAGCCGGAGCAGCGGCCTTCTTCGCGCGGGGCTTGGCCTTCTTCGCGGCCTTCTTGGCCGGACGCTTGGCAGCCTTCTTCGCGGTCTTCTTCGCGCCACGCTTGGCGGCCTTCTTGGCCGGGCGCTTCGCGGCCTTCTTGGCGCCCTTCTTCGCGGCCTTCTTGGCCGGACGCTTCGCGGCCTTCTTGGCGGTCTTCTTCTTGGCCGCCTTCTTGGCCGGACGCTTCGCGGTCTTCTTGGCGGTCTTCTTCGCCGCCTTCTTGGCCGGACGCTTCGCGGCCTTCTTCGTGGACTTCTTCGCAGCCTTCTTGGTCGCCATGGAGCCTCCCTGGGGAGTTGATGTGACGAGCGTCCGACGATCGTACGGAGCTCGCGACGGCGTGTCCGTGCCCGGCACGGAGTAGCGCCGACAGATACAATTTCAAAATTTTCCGACGGAGCGCAATACCCCGCGCCGTCCAACT
>JANRJK010000041.1:0-13718 GCA_033764015.1 Candidatus Sumerlaeia bacterium
ACCGGCCGCCCGCGGCCCATACGGCGCCCGCCCCGCCCGCGCCCGCGGCGGCGCCGTCGCAGGCCCGGGACGCGGCTCCTCCCGCCCACCGGGCGGCGGAGGCGCCGGCCCCTCCGCCTCCGCGCATGGAAGGACCGCCCGTGCTCGGCCCGGCGCGGACCCCCCGGGAGAACTGGGAGCTGCTGAACCGGTGACCCCGCCGCCGCGCGCGCGGGCCGCGCAGATCGCCGCGGCCCTCGCCGGCGTCCCCGCGGTCGCATGGATCGCGCTCCACGTCGTCAACTTCTGGCGCACGAATCCGCCGCTCTGGAGCGGCCCGCCGGACCTGCCGCACGGCGTGTGGTCCGCGCTGTTCCTTCCTTGGCAGTGGTGGGGGCACAACGTGGCGCCCTGGCCCATGGCGCAGGCGCTCCTCGCCGCCGCGCTCACGCACATCCTCGGGCTGATGCTGCTCACGGGGGCGCAGGTCTACGCCCGCGGCCTCGCGCGGCACGGCCTGGCGTTCACGCTCGGCGTGGGCGCCAGCGGCCTCCTCTTCGAGCTGCTCGCGATGGCGCACCTGCTGACGCCGTGGCCGGTGCGCATCGCGTGGCTGGCGATGCTGGGCGGCGCGGGGTGGTGGGCCTCCTCGCGCGCCGCGCGCCCGGTCGCGCGCTGGTGGAATCCGCCGGGCGCGGACGGCGCGGAAGCGCCGGGCCGGCTCGACCATCCCGACTGGCACGAGCGCCACTGGCGCGCGAACTTCCTCGCCGACACGCTGCCGCCGGATCCGGCGCCGCTGCGCTTCTTCACGGGCGTCGCGCTGGTGCTCGCGGCGGCGATCACCGCGCTGACGTTCTGGCACGCGCTCGCGCTGCCGGAGAGCTACTGGGATTCGCTGATCCTGTACCTCGGCTACGCGCGGATGACATTCCTCGAAGGCGGCTTCCCGTTCAAGGCGGAGGCGCAGGTCGGCATCGGCCTCGGGGCGAACTACCCGCACCTGTACCCGACCTACGGCGCGGCGTCCTCGGCGCTCTTCGGCGAGTGGAACGAGCTGCACCTGCGCTTCGCGGCGCCGCTGGCGGCGATGTGGGCGACGGCGATGCTCTACGGCGCGCTGCTGCTCGCCACGCGCTCGCGCCCGGCGGCGGCGGCGGGCGCGCTGCTCTTCCGCCTCACGCCCAACGCGGTCTTCTACTCCACCTACGCGTCGGACTACGCCTTCTCGTTCCTGTTCGTGGCGGCGCTCGCGCTGGCGGTGGCGTGCTTCGCGAAGATGCGCACGCTGGGCGCGCTCGCGGTGCTCTTCGCCATCCCGGCCGCGGCGTCGCACCTGAACTACCTGATGGTCACGCTGTGGGGTCCGGCGGTTCTGGGCGTTGCCGCGGGGCTGTGGAACCCGCGTCCGCTCGAAGCGCCGCCGGCGCCGGCGGAGGAGCCGCGGCCCGCGCCGCCGCCGCTCACGATCGAGGAGCTCGCCGCCGACGATCCCGACCCCGCGGTGCCGCCGGGGCCGCCGCTTTCGCCCGACGCGCCGGGGCCGCTGGCGATTTTCGCCAACCGGAAGGCTTGGATTATTTTCCTGGTTTTCTTCGCACTGGGCGGCACGTGGTTCGCGCGGAATTATTTTCTGACCGGAAATCCTGTTTATTCATTTTTCCCCGAGATATTCACCAAGAGCGTGCGCGTGAACACCGACGTCCTGCGCAGCGCGGAGATCGAATGGTTCCGCAACGGCGACGGCATCGGGCGCCTCGCGGAGCAGCACCGCGACCTCGCCGCCGGGCGCGAGCCGCGCGATCCCTACGCGGAGGGCTTCCGCCGCGAGGCCGCGCTGGCGGACCGCCTCTCCGCGAGCTGGCGCTTCTGGAGCGGCGGCGAGCCGTGGCGCTTCGACGCGGACGGCGATTTGCGCCTGGGCGGCTGGGGCGCGCGGCTGCGGCACCTCGCGTCCGGCAGCCCGCCGAACGAGCCCGGCGCGCGCGGCGTGCTCGAATGGCCGCACGCCTACAAGATGAACCCGACGTTCGCGGGCTTCCTGCCGCCGGGACTGCTGGTGGGGGCGGCGGTGCTCGGGGCGGCGCTCGCGCGGCGTCGCGGCCTGCGGCCCGAGCTGGTCGCCACCACCGCGGCGATGGGCCTCTTCCTCGCCGGCTTCCTCGCCTATATGTATCTGATCGCGGACTTCTACCTTTACCAGATCGTTTCCGTGACGGTGGCCGGCGGGTACTTTTCGGCGCTCGCCTTGTGGGCGCTGCTGCGGACGCCGGGGCGCTGGGCGCGCGCCGGGTTGGTGGTTGCCTACTCGGCGCTGCTGGGCGCGTCGGCGCTGGTGCCGGGCGTCGCGATGGCGATGATGAACGCGAAACTGATCGGCGAGGGCGTCGTCTCGGGCCAGCGCTTCTCGCAGACGCGGCTCGACGCGCTCCGCAACCCGGGCCTGCCGCCGGAGATCTTCCACCGCGTCGTCTACGGCGAGGAACCCGCCATGTGGGAGTACGTGAACACGTTCCTCAAGGACCAGCGCCTGCTGACGCACGAGAACCGCCACTACGTGTTCGACCCGTCGATCACGCTGGTGCACCTGGACGACTGGGCGGTGCAGCAGGGGTGGGGCCTGGCGACGCCGGAAGAGACGGCCGGATTCCTGAGCGGCCTCGGGTTGCGCTTCTACCTGTACATCCCCAACGAGGACCGCCACGAGGTGAACCGGCGGCTGGGGATGCGCGCCGTGGTGGATGCGGGAATTGCGAGAAAAATCCTCCAAGCCGGCGACAGTATTCTTTACGAAATCCCCGGGCCCTCCGAGGCGCCCGGCGACAGCCCCGGCATGATCCTGGAGCTCCGCCAACCCGCGGAATGAGGCTCCGCGGGGGCCTCCCCCGCGGGTCGGGCCGCGCGCGAATCGCCAACTCCCCGTTGCCGATGCGCGATTCCACCGCCGCCGCCGGGACAATGCGGGTCGGTTTTCCACAGTTTCCACACTTCCGCGCAAACCCCAGAAAACCCTATTTCGATCAAGCGGTTTTTTTGTCGCCGCGCGACTTTTTTTTCTTTTTTTCGCACTTGAAAATCGGCCGCGGGGTCGAGCACCCTCGCACCTCCCCGCCGATGCGCACGGCGCGGACCAGAAACACCCCCCGGCGGTGCCCCGCCGGAGACTTGGAGAAAGTCCGGAAGGTCCCACCAACGCAGGAGGCCTAAGGGTCGCTCCCGACCGCTCCCGCCACTCTCCCGTTCCCCTCCCCAGGAGAGCCTCCCATGGCCACGCAGCACCCCTTGCAGCCCATCGACGGGCTGCACCCGATCCACCTTGGCTACCGCCTGCCGCCGCCTCCGCGGCGCAGGGGCGAGACCACCACCGGTCCCTCCGCCCTCACGGCGCCGGAGGAATCCACCAGCACCTTCGATCCGGACGCGGGGCGGCGCGCCGACGCGCGCATCCCGCCGGACGCGTCCGCCGCGGCGGGCGCGCGCCCCGCGCGGTTCCGCCGCGGCGCCGTCGAGCCGCTCACCTACGACGACACGCTGCATCTGCTGACGATCGCGCCCACCGGCGCGGGCAAGGGCCGCCGCCTCATCATTCCGGCCCTCCTGAACCAGAACCGCCAGGTGGTCGCGATCGATCCGAAGGGGGAGAACCTCGCCGTCACGGCGCGCCAGCGCGCGCGGCTGGGCCAGCGCCCCCACGCCGTCGCCCCCTTCGCCAAGGGGAGCCTGCACGGGGCGGTCGCCTGCGGCATCAACCCGTTCGACATCCTCAAGCTCCCCGACGTCGACCTCGAGGACGAGGCCGCCCGCCTGGCGCACACGCTCTGCCAGAACACCGGGGGCGCGCGGAACTCGCGGGGGAACGCCTCGGACCCCTTCTGGGACGCGAACGGCATGGGCCTGGTCGCCGGCGCGGTCCTGCTCATCGTCAGCGTGATGCCGCCGGAGAAGCACCACCTCGGCACGCTCTACGACCTGCTCCACGGCGACGACGTCGTCTACAACCTGGCGGTGCTGATGGACACCGCCGGGGCGAAGGCGAAGCCGAAGACGAAGCCGGGCAAGGACGGCCCGCCGCCCCCGGCCGACAAGGCCGCTCCCCCGGCGGCGGGGGACGGCGACGAGGGCCGCGGGCGCATGAACCACTCCGCGTACCAGGAGGTCGCCGCCTTCCTGCAGATGCCCGAGATGACGCGCGGCGGCGTCCTCGCCACCGCCCAGTCCTACCTCAAGATCTTCCGCAGCCCGAAGGTGCAGGCCAGCGTCCGCTCCACCGGCTTCCCGATCCAGGCCTTCATCGACGGCGCGCCGATGACGATCTACCTCGTGCTCCCGACGAGCAAGCTCGGCTCCCACGGCACGCTCCTCAAGCTCTGGACCTCGACGCTCATGCGCCTGGTGCTCGAGCGCGAGCGCATCCCGGAGGGGCCCACGCTCTTCCTCCTCGACGAGGCCGCGCAGCTCGGGCACCTGGACGACCTCGAGCGCGCGGTCACCGTGGGCCGCGGCTACGGCATGCAGGTCTGGAGCTTCTGGCAGGACCTCAGCCAGCTCGAAACGCTCTACCCGTCGAGCTGGACGGGGCTGGTGAACAACTGCGGCGTGGTGAACTGCTTCGGCGCGCAGAACCACCTGATGCGCGGCGAGTGCGCCCGCCTGATGGGCGTCCCCGTCGAGCTGGCCGCGGACCTCGCCGCGGACGAGCAGCTCGCCATGATGGACGGCGAGGTGGTCCGCGCGTTCCTGCCGGACTACCTCTCGGATCCCGCCTACGAGGGACTCGCCGACCCGAACCCGTTCCACGCGCCGCCGCCGCCGCCCTCCGCGCAGGAGCCTCCGAAGCCCGCCAAGCCGGCGAAGGCGGAGAAGAAGCACCAGCGCGAGCCGAAGCGCCGCCGCCGCGCCGACGCGCAGGGGCAGCTCCAGTTCCCCGAGCCCCTGCCGCCGCGCGGGGTCGGCGCGGAGCCGCCCAAGGACCAGAAGCCGGCGGAGGAGAAGAAGCAGAACCAGCAGCCGAAGCCCACGGAGGGCTGAGGCTAGCCGCGCTGCAGGTCCACCGCCGCGCCCGGCGCGGGGAGCCCGACCGGCTCCACGCGCCAGGCGCCTTCCGCCAACCGGTGCAGCGCGACCGCGAGCGCCGCGCCGTCCCAGCCCAGTTCGAAGAAGCCGAGGTCGGGGGCGGATGCGCCGCGCTGGATCATCGTCGGCGAGCCGGCGTTCAGGTACGCGATGTTGGGCCGGGCCGCGCTCCGGAACGCCCAACGGTAGTGGTGGTGGCCGTGGAGGAACAGGACGGGCACGCCGAGTTGGTTGAGAGAGTCAAGCAATGGCGCCGCGCCGCGCAGCTCGCCGCGCCGCGATGGTTGGAGCGGCGGCGGCGGGTCCTCGCCGGGGAAGTGGCAGAGGACCAGCAGCGCGCGGAGGCCCGCGCGGAGCGGCTCGAGAGCCGCGCGCGCGCGGGCGGCGTCCTCCGGCGCGACGCGCCCGAAGCTGCGCAGGCCGTTCGCGCAGCCGCCGTCGAGCTGCAGCAGTCCGAGGCCGGGCGCCAGCTCCTCCGCGCGCGGGAAGCCCGCCGGCGCGCCGAGCGGCTCCGCGAGGTGGCGCTCGAAGAGCAGCCCCCGGCGGGCGCCCCCCGTGTAGCGGTCGTGGTTGCCGGGCACGGCGCGGACGCGCCCCGCGAGGGCGGGCTCCGCGAGGATCGCGCTGGCCGCCGCGGCGAACTCCGCCGGCAGCGCCGTGGTGCTGAAGTCGCCGGAGAAGAGCGCGGCGCCGGGGCGGAGCTCCGCCGCGCGGGCCAGCACGCGCGGGGCGGCCTCCGCGGTGGGGAACTTGAGGCGGCGCTTCAGCAGCAGGTTCGCGACACCGAGCGCGCGCTTCCCGAGGTACGAGCGGGGATCGCCCGGCACGGCCCAGAAGTGCAGGTCGCCGATGTGCAGCGCGCGGAAGGGGGAAGCGCTCACCGGAAGAAGGCTCCGACGAAGGGGATGGCGGCGAGGGCGCGCCCGATGGCGGGCTCGCGGCGGTGGATCCGGAAGGCGAGCGCGCCGGCCGCGTACAGCGCCCCGCCGACGCCGACCTGCGCGAACACGCCGAGCGGCGCCGCCAGCCACACGCCCAGCGCCATCAGCGCGGTCGCCGCCGCGGGCGCCGCGCAATCGCCCAGCGGCAGGAACGGCAGGCCGATCCGCTTCGCGAACCAGGCGTCCGCCAGCAGCACCACCAGCTCCGCCACCGCCACGGAGACCGCCGCGCCGAGGTAGCCGTGCTCCGGCACCAGCGCCAGGTTCATCGCGATCTTCACCGCGACGCCGAGGCTCTCGGCGTACAGGTGGTACTTGATGCGTCCGGCGGCGAGCAGCACGGCCGCGTAGAGGAACGACCAGAACCGGAAGAGGATGAAGGGGGAGAGCCACGCGAGCGCGCGCCAGGCGCCGCTGTACTCGTCCGTGTGGAACAGGTCCATCACGCCGGGGGCCGTGAGCGCCAGCCCCGCGGTCATCGGCATCGCGAGCACCGGCAGCAGGAAGAACGCGCGGCGGAAGATGCGCTGGAACTCGCCGCGGTCCGCCGCGAAGTTCCGCGACGCGGTGGGCGTGAGCGCGTTCGACACCATCTGGCCGAGCAGCACGAGGCCGAAGACCTTGTCGTAGGCGACGGAGTAGAGGCCGACCTCGGCGGATCCGCGGATCAGGCCGATCATCACCTGGTCCACGCGGTACATCAGCATGCCCGCCACGGCGTAGAGCGCGTGCGGCAGCGCGTCGCGCCAGTGGCGCCGCAGGAAGGCGCCGTCCGGGCGCCAGCTCCCCCGCATGCCGGCGCGCCGCAGCGCCGCCTCGAGCACGAGGCACTTCGCCAGCGGCGCCAGCAGGCACACCAGGAGGAACGGGCCCAGCGAGCCGAACGCGAAGAGCGCCGCGAGGCCGAGCGCGAAGAACACGACGCGCTCCGTGGTCTCGCCCGCGGCGATGGGGGAGAAGCGCTCCAGCGCCATCAGCGCGCCGCGCTGCAGGTAGAAGTGGCCGTGGACGATCACCACCCCGAACGCGAGGAGGAAGATGCCCATGGTGGGCAGGTCGGCGCGGAACATCCCGGCGCCGAGCCCCGAGGCGCCCAGCGCGGCGACCGCCGCCGCGTAGAGCAGCAGCGACGACGGGTACGTCAGCGTGCGCAGGCCGAGGTTGCCGGAGTAGTGCCGCGCGAGGTCGCCGCGGTCCTTGCTGCCGCGCTCGATCATCAGCGTCGCGTAGCCCCAATCGAGCGCGATGTGGAAGAAGCCGCCGAGCGCCAGGACGAACTGGAACTTGCCGTAGGCGTCCGCCTCGAGCCTGTTGGCGGCGACGGCCAGGAAGACGACCGTCAGCACCTTCCCCAGAAGGTTCGATCCCAGGAGCCAGGCGCTGTTGCGGGCGATGATGCGTCCGCTCGTTTCGGGCGGGGCGGGGACCGGCTCCGTCACGGGGCGGCGCCCCGGTAGCGGCGGAACGCGCCGCGCAGCAGCTCCGCCGCCTCGTCCGCGAGGACGCCGCGGACCACCTCCAGGCGGTGGTTGAAGCGCGGGTTGGCGAGGATTTCGAGGCCGGCGCTCTCGACGCCCCAGCGCGGGTTGGCGGCGCCGTAGACGACGCGGGCCACGCGGGCGTGGACCATGGCGCCGGCGCACATCGCGCAGGGCTCGAGCGTGACGTAGAGCGTGGCGCCGTCGAGCCGCCAGCCGCCGTGCCGGGCGGCGGCCTCGCGCAGGGCGAGCACCTCCGCGTGCGCGGTCGGCTCCAGCAGCGTCTCCTTGCCGTCGTGGGCGCCGGCGAGCGCGTCGCCGCCGAGGACCACGACGGCGCCGATGGGCACCTCGCCCCGGTCCGCGGCCAGCCGCGCCCAGCCCAGCGCGCGGCGCATCCAGCGCTCGTCCTCCGTCAGCACCTCCGGCGCCCGCCCCGCGGCGTCAGGGCGTCTCCTCGATCGACGGGTAGATGCCCTGGACCTGCGCCTTGCTGACGACCATCTGCGTGCCGCCCTCCGGCAGGATCACGTAGGTCGAGTCGCGCACCTCCGCGACGACGCCCTGGATCTGGCGCCCGTTGCGGAGCACGATCACGCGCACGATCGGCGAGGGGCGCAGCACCGGCACCGGGGTGGGCGAGGGCGGCGGCGTCGGGGTGACGAAGCGCAGCGGCGGCTCCGGCGTCGGCGTCGCCTCGCGGCGCGCGGCGCGCGGGTACTCCGGCGGGGGCGGCTGCATGCGGGTGAACTGGCGGCTTTCGCGCTCGCCGCGGCGCGGCTCCGGCGAAAGGCGCACGCCGAAATTCGTCCCGAACGCGCTGCGCCGCAGCCCCTCGTAGAAGCCGAGGTTCATGTCGCGGGTCGGGAACGCGTAGTGGTTCAGCGACGTGCCCACGCCGCGCGTCCGCACGGTGCGGTGCTGCGCGACCAGGTTTTCGGTGAAGTTCGCGCGCCCGGAGAGCGACACGACCGGCACCGCGAGGCCCGCGTTGTCCGCCAGGAAACGGGACCACGCCTCGAGGTTCGCCAGCGTTTCGGTGCCGTGGCGCTCGTGGAAGCGGATGACGATCTGCTCGAGGAGCCCGTCGCGGCACCAGCCGAGCCAGTCCTGCATCTTCTCGGAGTACGCCGTGCCGGCCGTGTACTCGTCCCAAGTGGCGGGCGGCGGGCCGCTGGCGTCGATGACGACGGAGAACTTGAACTGGGGAAGGACCGAGCGGATGCGGCTGCGCATCAGCCGGAGCGCGTTGGTGAGCTGCTCGCGGCGCCAGGCGCTCCAGACGGGGTCGTTCGGCAGCGGTGGCCCGGAGCCGCCGACCTCCGCGCGGAACGCCTCGATCGCGGCCTCGCTGTAGCCCCACTCGCGCCCCGCGTACTCGAAGGTGTCGAGCACCACGCCGTCCGCGCGGATCGACTGGGACATCTCGAGGATCACGGCCAGGAGGTACTCGCGCGTGGCGGGGTTGCCCGGATCGAGGTAGACCAGGTTGCCGAACGCGCGGCGCTCGCCGGTGACGTCGATGCTCGCCATGCCGGGGGCGATGCCGAGCGGCGACTTCTCCGGCGGCGTGACGCCCATCAGCACGTTGTGCGCGGGCATCACCTGCAGCCACGGGAGGATTTCGACCGTGGAGGAGACGCGGTTGCGAAGCAGCCCGAGCGGGTTCTCGATGCCGCGGCCCACGAAGGGCAGCATCGGCTCGATGTTCGAGGGCCAGGCCACGCCGATCAGCGTGCGGGCCTCCGGGTACAACTGGTTGAAGCCGGCGGCGACGACATCCACGGAGAGCTTTTCGATTTCGTCGCTCGAGGTGAAGCCCTCGCTGGAGGCGAGGACCTCGAGGCCCCGGGGCTCGGTGTTCGCGCTCGGAAGCGGCGCCACCTGCGCCGCCGCGCCGCCGGGCAGCGACCACAGCAACAGCGCGATCAAGATCAGGAACGGGCGTGGGGTGGTCCGCATCCGGGTGCTCCTCGGGGAAAGGCGTGGGGCGTTGCGCCCCCGCGTCAAGTGACCCGGACCGGGCCCCAAGCGGTTGCTGTCGCCGACACGCGTTGGAGACTCCGGCGCAATGCGCCCGGCCCGCGAGCGGAAAATCTGTTCCGCCGCGCGGGCCGGGCCGCCGGTCAGGGCTTCTTCTTCTCGTCTTCCTTGTCCTTCTTGCCGCCGCCGAACAGGCCGCCGATGCCGGAGGTGACGCCCTTGACCGCGTCGCCCGCGCCCTTCACCGCGTCGCCGGCGCCGCCGACCACGCCGCCCACGGCGCTTTCCGCCGCGTCCTTCGCCGCGGAGAGCCCCTCCTGCGCCTGGCCCGCCACGGAGCCGAGCTGCCCCGCCGCCGCGCCGAGCTGCTTCGCGAGGTCGCCCGGCAGCGCGCCGAGCTGGCCGCCCACGCCCTTGCGGAACGCCGCCAGCACCCCGTCGCGCACCGCGCGCCGGATCCGGTCCGCGATCTGCTCCCGCGTCATGTTCGCGAAATCGACCGAGATCGCGAAGACCAGCGGGTGCGTCTCGTTGGTGCCGGGCTTCTTGAAGGACTCGACGCCGGTCTTGATGGTCTGCGCGGCCGCCTGCTCCGCGAGCGCCTTCAGGCCGCTTCCGGTGTTCGTCTCCATGTCCAGGTCGCGCGCGAAGGCGCCGATCGTCGTGTCGAGCCGCGAGCCCTTCAGCGTGCCCTCGACGCCGGCGAACAGCTCGCCGTCCTTGATCGCGAGCGGGGACTTCGCCGCCGCTTCGCCGGCCTGCGCGATCATCGCGACCAGCGGCAGCGCCTCCGCGTCCACCTTGAAGGCGATGTCGCGGTCCGCGTCGTCCGCGGGCGCGAGGCGCCCGAGCACCTTGACGGCCACCTTGGCGTCCTTCTCGAAGGGGTGCAGGCGGAGGCCGATCTGGGCCTGCTTGCCTGCGGGCGAAGGCATCTCGAAATCGCGGATATCGAGCGTGGCGCCCGTCACCGAGAGGTCCGGCGCGCCGGGACGCTTCACCGTCGCGGAGGCGTCGGCGAGCTCGAACATATCGAGGCGCACCGGCCCCTTCTTTCCCTCCGCGGCGTCTCCGCCGTCGCCGGATGAGCCCGGCGCGTCGCCGGCGCCGTCCGCGGCGGCGTCCGCCACAGGGGGCTGGAAGCGCTTGAGCGCCTCGCCCAGCGACGCCAGGTTGCTACCGCCCGCGGCGTCCTGCTCGACGACCACCTGCGGGCGTCCGATGCGCAAGTCCTTGATGTGCGGCGCGCCCGCGGTGAAGGACGCGAGGTCCGCCTGCAGCGAGAGCGAGTCGAGCGTGAACGGCGCGGCGGTGGACCAGGGCGCGCCGGGGCCCTCGACGCGGATGCCGCCGAGCCGCAGCTCGAACGGCGCCGCGCCCCCCGCGGGATCGTACACCACGTCGGAGAGTTCGAGGGAATCCTGCGAAAGCACCACGCGGGCCGCGGGCGACGCGCCCTCCGCCGCGGCGTCGAACGAGACCGCGACCCCCTTCACGGTGAGCGACCGCAGCTCGAGCGCCTTCTTCGCGCCCTGCGAATCCCCGCCGGCTTCCGATCCGCCCTCGGACTCCGAGGGCTTCGCGTTCGCGGCCAGGTTCTCCTGGAGCGCGACGAAGTTCAACTTCCCGGCCCCGTCGCGCAGCAGCGCCACCTTCGGGCCTTCGACCTCGACCGACTCGACGACGATGCGTTCCGACCGCAGGCTGCCGAGGTCGACATCCACCGCGACCCGGTCGAAGCGGAACAGCGGGTCGTCGCCGTCGAAGCCCTCCGGCTGGGCGACCGCGAAGTCGCGCAGCTCGACTGAGCCCCCGAAGACCGAGAGGCCGACTCTTCCGAGCGTGACCGGCACGCCGAGCGCCTCGCTCCCCTTCGATTCGACCTGCGAACGGATGATCCCGGGCAGCGCGATGCGCCCGACCACGGGAATCGCGACCAGCACGGCGGCCACGGCGATCAGGACCTTCTTCTTCTTGCTCATGTTCGAATGTCTCCAACAGGCGCGGGGTCGTTGTGCATCGGACCCGCGGCGCATGGGAAGGTTAGGCCCGCGCCGGGGCGGGCGTCAGCAGCTAAACGCGGTGCGTGTGGCGGGGGGCCGGCCGGACCGGCGGGAGTTCAATCCCCCTCGAGCCGTTCCTTCCACGCCTGGATCAGCGAGTCCTGCGCGATCGTGCCGTGGATCTCCTCGTAGTCGGGGATCACGCGGCGTCCGCGGTCGAAGTCCTTCCGCCGGTTCTCCTCCAGCGTCTTGACGACGTCCTTCACCACGTCGAGGCCCTGCGCCGCCTTGCCGCTCCCCGCCAATTCGAAGTAGGCGATCAGGCGGAGGAGGAACTCGTAGTGCAGGATGCCGGCGCGGACCTGCGGTTCGCGGACGTAGTTCTTGCCGAGCCCGGGCACCTGGTCCTCGGTGAACCAGCGCTCGCCGCTCGGGAGCACGCCCGCCGCGTCCTGCTTCGCCGCCCCGCGCAGCGCCGCGAGCGCCCGCTCGGCGCCCGCGCGGAACTCCTTGCGGAACACGCGCGTCTCGACCACCTCCCGCTCCGCGCTGTTGCGGGTCTGGAACTTCTCCTGGTTGCGGAGCAGGCCGTACAGGTTGTTGCGCACCTGCCAGCCGGGGAACGCCTCGTTGAGGCCGCGGGGGACCGCCGGGCCGGAGTGCTCCGGGATGTTGACGAGCGAGAACGGGAAGTCGAACTTCTGCGGCTGGCAGACGACGCCGGTGGCGAAGATCGTGTACGGCGCGTCCATGGTGTTGAAGGGGAATTTGATGTCGCAGCCGAGGCCGTAGAAGACGCCTTCGCCGGCGAAGTGCTCCTGGTCCGCCGCGCGGCCCGAGTGGTTCGACCCCACGTTGGCGCCGTAGGAGACGTTCCCCCGGCCCCCCGGCCAGAAGGTCGCGATGCAGAGCGCCTGGTGCGAGAAGCCCGTCAGCGGCCCGAGGAAGCTGTGGCGCAGCTCGCCGCCGCCGACGCCGGTGTTGCTCGCGATGATCGACGAAGTGGCGGACGCGTGGTCGCGCACGTGGGAGCCTTCCGCGAGGAACACGTTGTCCGCGCGCCCGCCGTTCGAGAACTCGCACCCCTCCTGCGCCACGGCCCGGGTGAGGGGCCCCGGCACCAGGAGCTGCGTGGGGCGCCGCGCGCTGCTGAGCAGGATGCACTCGCTGACCAGCGGCGCGCCCTCCACCTTCACCGCGCGGCCGAGGTAGGAGCGCGTGATGGTGCCGAAGTTCCGCAGCATCCCGCCGGAGCCGATGAAGGTGAGCGTGCAGCGCATGTTGCGCACCAGCTTCGCCACGAAGTCGCGGTACTGCGCCAGCAGCGGGTCCTCCGGCGCGAGCCGCGCCATGGCGGCCAGCTCGGCGATGGACGCGTCCGCGAAGACCGGCAGCGAGCGCCGCCCGCCCCCCGGCGCGAAGGCGATCTCGCGGTCCAGCCCGAAGCTGTGGTGGTCGATCCCCCCCAGCGCGCCGCCGTGCAGGATCTCCGTCTCCTTGAAGATGATCGTCGCGTGGATCTGCGACACGTCCTGGATGCGGCAGCCGGAGAGGATCACGCTGTCGCGGACGCGGCAGTTCTCGACGGTGAGCGAGCGCGAGGCGCCGTCGCTCGGGTGCGCCTCGAAGTAGCAGCGCCCCTCGAAGCGGCTCCGCCAGAAGTTCGCGAGGTCCGAGTTCGAGCAGAAGTGGATCCGGCCCCAGTCGCTCGAGACGCAGCCCTGGCGCTCGAGCTGCGCTACCTGCGCCGGCGTCGCCGGGTGGAAGTCGCCGCGGAGCCCCGCCGGCGCGGCGGCGGGGAAGCCGATCCACTTCGAGACGGTGGTGAGGAACTCGCCGTACTGGGAGCGCTGCTCGATGTCGGAAAGCTGGATCGCCATGTTGGCTACTCGGGGGAGGCGTCCGCGGCCTGGGTGGCCGGGGCCGCGCGGGGGGATTGCGACCAGAGGGGCCACGACGCCACCGCGCCCGGCAACGCCCGGAGCGCCTCCGGACATTGGGCGGACGACACGCTAAGCCTCAAGCGCGCGGTACCCTTGGGCACCGTAGGCGGGCGGATCGCGACGCCGCAATAGCCTTGATGGGCGAGGTGCTCCGCCAGCGAAAGCGCCTCGGAGGCGCCCCCGCAGCGCACCGGGACGATCGGCGAGGGGTCGTCCGGCACCGGCGCGCCGGCCGCCCGGAGCCCCGCGCGCAGCGCCGCGGAACGGGCGCGCAGCTCCGCCGGGCGCCACGGCTCGCGGGCGAGCAGCCGCACCGCC
>JANRJK010000042.1:0-10042 GCA_033764015.1 Candidatus Sumerlaeia bacterium
CCTGACCGTCGGCGCCGGAGAGCGAGTACAGCGGATCGAGCAGCAGCGGCGAGCCGCCGGTCGACGGGTTCAGGCCGCAGCCGTTCGTGGTCGCGAGGTCGTACTCGACGACGAGGTCGGAACGCTCGTGCCGGTTCGACGTGGACTGCCCGCCGGCGCCGAAGCGGATGTTGTCGTTCCCGTTGTCGCCGTCGGTGCCGTTCGCGAACTGCAGGCGGAACTGCACGTTGCCGGATAGCGGCACGAGCGTCGGGTCGATCGAGACCCACAGCGCGTCGCCAACGGCCGCATCGACGAGCGCGGAGTTCGGGATCGTGGCGACCGGCGAGGCGTCGCTCGGCGCGGCCTGGAAGTCGGACGCCTGCCAGCCCGCCGTCGTGCCGTAGAACGGATCCGCGTAGTAGATCTCGAGGTCGCCAAGGCCCGAGACGTCGCCCGTTTTGCCGTCGACGGTCAGGCGGAGCTGCGCGGTGCGCGCTTCCGCGCCGGGGATCGCGGTGGCGAAGCCGAGCAGGCCGCGCTCGGCGCGATTGTTGACATTGTCACCGACCTGCGTACGGCGCCCGGCGATCAGCACCGTGGCACCAACGCCCGGCGTTGCGCCCTCGTACAGGATCGCGTCCTGCGAGAACTGCGAATCGATGAAGATCGAGCCGCCGTCGTCGTTGGCGGAAGGAGGCATCCCGTCGGTGATGAACGCAATCTGGCCGCGGGACGTGCTGAAGCTGATAGTGGAGGGCACGCTGAACGTGTTCGTTCCGTCGGTGATGTTGCCCTCTGATCCGCAAAACGACGAATCGCCCACAATAAAGCTGTCGGGTGTGTTCGCGCCGAACGTGATGCTGATCGGTCCGCCGCCGAGGGGGCCGGAGGTGTCGATGCTGCTGAAGCCGTCCGGCGCACCCAGCAGGCGGACATTCGACTCGCTCTCGATAACTACCTCGCCGCCTCTGCCACCTGAAAAACTCTTGGTAAAGATCGATAGCGCGGACACATCCCCCGGAGGGTCGAGGGTCACATTCCCCCCGTTGCCGATGCTGCCGCTGCTGTCGATGGTTCCTGCCTTGATACCGAACAGGCTCGTCACGCTGATCTCGCCGCCTGTGTCGCCACTTGTGCCGAGGCCGCCGGTGCTGACCGGGCCATCCGAGATGAGCGTAATGTTGCCGGCCACAGAGCCGAGTGACGAAGCGTCGATGTCCCAAGTGAAGATTCCGGAAAGCGACTCAATTCGGATATCTCCGCCAGGCGTGCCGTTGCCGCCGGTGGAGATGCCGCGCAGTCTGGCCTCTCCATTGGGGGCGGAAACCTTCAGGTCACCGCCGGACAATGTGAAGAGCGATCCCGTCGCAATCGCATCGCCCGTCGCGGCTGTCAGGTCGAGGCCGAACGCCGTCAGGGCTCCCGTGGATAGCGACGCGCCATTCAGCACCAAATCACCATCCACAAAGGAAGCTTGAAGATTGGTCACTTCGATGGGGCATTGCGGATTTGTGGCGGGGCCGACGAAGAGCGGGCCGCCGAAGGTGGCGAAGGCGTTGAATTCGGACTGGGTCAGGCTGAGGTCTCCCGTGTTCCCGTCGCCGAGGCCGATGGAGTTGGTCGCCACGGAAGGCTGAATCCGGATGCTCGTGCCCGAAGCGATCGCCCCGTTCCCGGGGGAGGACACGTCGATGTCGCCGGCGGAAACCGTGATGGGGCCGGCGATGCTCACTTCGGAGCCAGCCCCGGCGATGAAGGTGGAGGATGCGCGGAACTCGAGCGAGTTGCCGCTGCTGCTTTGGATGAGGGCGCCGGGGGCGATGGTGATCGTGCCTGCGGCGCCCCCCGCGGAGGACGTGGTGATGACGAGCGAACCGCTGTTCTGCAGGAAAATCGAGATATCGGCCGCCCCGATAGTGCTGGCAGTCAGCGGCGATGCGCCGATTGGCGCGACGCTGCCGGGGACGATGGTAATGTTGGTGTCGGCCGCGACCTGCTGGGCGAGGAGCGCCGCGAATGCGGCGGCGACCGCGAGGGGCGCGCGAGTGGAGGTCATTGGCAGGTCCTGTAGGATTGGAGTTACTGGATGGAATCGCCTGCGGCCGCTTCGGCGTCAAGGGTAGTCGACCGGCGCGCCTGGCCGCCCGCTGTGGCGCTGCTCGGCGTGGTGGGGGGCGCGAGAGGCCCGCCCCCGCCCGGGAGAGGGTCCGGTGAGGGTCGCATAGAAGGGCGGAACACGGCGGGACCGTGGTTGATCGCGGGGGTCTACGCCCCGAGGAAGCCGCGCATCTTCTCCAACACGTCCGCTGCGGGGCCGCCGACCGGGGCGGCGCCGGGTAGCGAGCGCAGGAAGCGCCGCCCGTAGCCCATCTTGAGCACGCGGTTGTCCGCGATCAGCACCGCGCCGCGGTCGGTCCGCGAGCGGATCAGTCGCCCGAAGCCCTGCTTCAGCCGGATGATCGCGCGCGGCACCACGAGGTAGTCGAACGGGTCGATGCCGCGCTTCTGGAGCGCCTCGTACTGCGCCTCCTGCAGCGGGTCCGTGGGGAGCGCGAAGGGGAGCTTGGCGATGACGAGCAGTTCCAGCGCGCGGCCCTTCACATCGACGCCTTCCCAGAAGCTGCTGGTGGCGAAGAGGACGGAGGTTTCGTCCTCGCGGAATTGGCGCAGGAGCCGGTCGCGCCCGCCGGTGCCCTGGCGTAGCACCTCGATGCCGAGGCGGCGGAGCGCCGGCGCCGCGCGGTCGTGCACGCGCTGGAGCTGCCCGTAGCTGGTGAAGAGGAAGAACGCGCGCCCGCCGGTGAGCGCCGACGCGCGCACGATCAGGTCCGACAGCTTCGCGTCGAACTCCGCGCTGCGCGGGTCGCCGAGGTCCTCCGGCACGCCGAGGAACACCTGGCGGGCGTAGTCGAAAGGGGATTCGAGGCGGAGCGTGCGGGCGCGCTCGGCGACCGGCGGCGGGGGCGGGCCGTCGGCGGGGTCGTCCGAGGGCTCCGGCGCCGGCGCGTCGCGGCGGATGCCGATGCGGTCCAGGTAGAAGTCGAAGCCGCCCTCGACCGTCAGCGTGGCGCTGGTGAGCGTTTCCGACTTCATGCGGTCGTGGAGCGCCTCGCGGAGCGTGTCGGCGACTTCGACCGGCGCGGTGCCGAGGCGGACCGTGAGGCGCTGCTGCGGGTCCTGCGCCAGCTCGATCCAGCGGCAGGCGTCGGCCCCGCCGCGGAGGAACTCGGCGAGCGTGCGGCGGCGCCCGTCGATGCGGGCGGCCATCGCCTGCCATTCGAGGAGCGGGTTCACGAGCGCCTTGCGCGCGTCCTCGGGGAGTTCCTTCGCCTGCTCCATGGCGGACTTCATCAGCGAGGCGAAGTCCGCGAGCGTGCCGAGGATCTCGCGCAGGTGCGGCTCGCAGCGCGCGGCCCACGCCTCGGCGCGGGCCATCGGGTCCGTGAGGCGGAGGCGGTGCTCGAGGCCCTTGCGGGGGCGTTCGAGGCGCTGCGCGAGGAGGAACTCTTCGGCGAAATCGGCGAAGGACTGGTCGCAACGGCCGCGCGCGTCGGGGATGGCGGGGGCGACCTCCATGGTCATGTGGACGATGAAGTCGTCGGCGGCGTTGAGGATGCGGCGCGCGACGAGCTTCTCGAGCCCGTCGAGGAAGGAAGCGAGCACGCCGCGGCGCGCGCCGCCCTCGAGACGGTAGAGCCGGGCGAAGGCGCGCCGCAGGCCCGTGCGGTTCACGTCGGCGGCGAGGTAGCCGGTCGCGACCTCTTCGAGGTGGTGCGCCTCGTCGATCACGACGCGCTTGTAGGGGGGGAGCACCGCGGCGGTGGTGAAGTTGCCCGACTCGGCGCGGACGGCGAGGTCGCTGAGCAGCAGCGAGTGGTTGACGATCAGCACGTCGGCGCGGGCGGCGCGGCGGCGCGAGCTGTAGTAGAAGCACTGCTCGTAGAAAGGGCAGCGGACGCGCAAGCAATTGTCCGCCTCGCTCTCCACGCGCTCCCACACCTCCGGGCGCGGGGGCACCGGCAGCTCGCCGCGGTCGCCGGTGGGCGAGGCCTTGGTCCACTCGAGCAGCTCCTTCAACTCCGCGCGGAACTCGTCGTCGAGGAGCGAAGCGGCCTCCTCGCGCGCGTAGGACGCCTTGCGCTTGCAGACGTAGTTCGAGCGCCCCTTCACCAGTTCCGCGGTGAACTCCTCGCCGAGCGCGGCGCGCACCGCGGGGAGGTCCTTGTGGAGGAGCTGCTCCTGCAGGTTGATGGTGTTGGTCGAAACGACGATGCGCTCCTTGTTGCGGAGCGCGTAGAGGATCGCGGGGACCAGGTAGGCGAGGCTCTTGCCGGTGCCGGTGCCGGCCTCGACGACGGCGATGCCGTCGCGGTTGAAGGAGTCGGCGACGGCCGCCGCCATCTGGCGCTGCTGGGGGCGGTCCTCGAAGTCGCCGAGCGCCTCGGCGAGCGGCGAGCCGGCGGAGAGGCGCGCGAGCACTTCCGCGGGATCGAGCGCGCGCTTCTCGCGCGGGTCCTCGGGGCGGACAACGACGCGGCAGCGGGCGCACCCGTTGTCGACGATGTAGCTGCCGGCGCCGATGGAGCCGACGCGCGCCGACACGTCGAGGTCCGCGTCGCTGGGGAGCAGCTCGCCCCCCGGGTGGTTGTGGATGATGACCTCGCCGGGCTGCGCGAGTTGGATCAGCGCGGGCACCTGGTGCGCGCCGCCGTAGGCGTGCGACTCGACCTCGGCGACAAGCCCCGTGGCGTCGCGGCGCCCGATGAAGAACACCTCGACGCCGCCGGCCTCGGCGATCTCCGCGGCGACCTGCGCGGCGGCGGCGGCGGTGAAGTAGTGGGCGGAGTCGCCTTCGATCGGTGGACGGAGCATGGGCCCTTCGGGCGGCGGAATCCGCAGGGCGCGGACGCCCCCCGGGAACACGATCAGTACGCGCGGCACAGCACCCCCGCAAGGCGGGAAAAAGGCGAATCGGGGGGCAGGAGCTTTGCGGGCGCCACACCCCAGTTCGCGGACGCTGCGGCGGATGGGTGCGCGGGTGGACTCGCAGCCGGGCCCGGGGAGAGTGGATCGGGGCCTGTCCGATGCTCAGCGGAACAGATCAAGCACCCGATTCCGCCAGCTTGCCGCAAGCCAGCGTCCGCAAGGCGGTCGAATGGGCTGGGCGCCGGAAGGATGCCAGTCGATGCCCGCGGCCGTTTCGCTTGTGGCTGCTCTCGGCGGGGCGCGCACGGCTATCGGGGCGCTCGGTCACCCACCTCGTCGCCGAGGCATTCCGGCGCGAGATTCTGGAGTTCGACGAAGGTGTCGAACTCGTTGGCGACGGCGGGGTCGATCAGGTTGTCCTCCAAGATCTGTCTCAGACGTTCGCAGCTTTCCGCCGGCCGCCCCATCTTATGCAGCAGCAGGCAGCGGGCTAAAGCGAGGCGGCGCCAAACGTCCACTTCCGCTAGGGTCAGGGCGTCCCGTGCGGCGGCTGCCGCGGCCTCCGCGTCTATCACTGCCGCGAGCACCGACGAGTCCGGTGCGGCGGATGCGGCGAACTCCCCGATGATCGCCGACATGAGCAGGTAGTCGAGCCTCCGCTTCGCATTGTCAGGCTCGAGTTCGAACAACGACCGTATGGCGGACAGGCCGGCCTTGTAGGCGATCGCAGCCTCCCGCGGCCGGCCCGCTGCGGCGTAGGTCATGCCCAAGCTCTGCTGCACCACCCCGAGTTCCTGGCGGAGCGAGGTGTCGTCCCCATTGCTCGCGATCAACGCGCTCAGTGTCGCAGCGGAAGTCTTGAGGGCCTGCTCCGACTTGTCGAATTCGCCGAGTGCCCGGAAGGCGCGGCCGACGTCCTTCCGGGCCAGGGCCACATCGCGCTTCCTGCGGACCCCTTCGCCGGATTCCCGTTCGAGGGATTCGGCGATCGCCAACGCTTCGGAGAACAACTCGAGGGCCTCGCCCGGCTTGCCGTTGTTGTAGAGCAGCCCGCCGATGCGGCTGAGTGAGGTGAGATAATCCGAACGGTACTCCGGCGAGTTGCTGAGCTCCGTGAGGCGGCGGCGCTCTTCGAGAGAGCGGCGCAGCGCCTCCAGCGCCTTTTCGGGGTCGCCGGAGGAGTCGTGGGTGTCTCCGATCGACTGGTAGTAAATCGCAGTCGATCGCCGCCAGTTCACATTGAGGGGGTCTCGTCGCGTGAGTTCTTCCGAGATCGCAACCGCCTGCGTGTACTCCTCCAAGGCGCCGGCGTAGTCTCCCTGGTACCAGAGGACATCGCCGACCTTGGCGCTGGAGACCGCGACATTATGGCGGTACATGGAATCTTCGGGACTTGCGGCGTTCACCTGCTTGGCGAGCGCCTGCGCATTGCGGTAGTCCACGAGGGCGGCGGCGAGGTCGCCCAGCTGTAGAAGCGCGTCACCGACGTTGTTCAACGCCGACGAGTAGCCGTACAGATGGTTGACGGCATCCGGGGCGATCCCGATCGCTTCGCCCATGAGGTCCGCTTGGCCCCGGTAGCTCGCCAGCGCCCCTCGCAGGTCGCCCTGCTGCCATTGCACATGGCCGATCTGCTGGAGCGAACCGGCAAGTTCGACCGCGGCGTCGGCGCTGTCGGGGTGCAGCTCCTTCATGCGCGTGCGGATGGCGGTGGACCGCTGGAGCCAAGTCATCGCCTCGTCGAGAGCACCTTGGCGCGCATGGATGCGTCCGATGAGTTCCTGGGTGATGGCCAGGTTCCTGTCCTCGTCCGGATCCGCAGGCGAACCCGCCGATGCCTTCTGCTGCCGAATGGCTAGCGACTGCTCCAGAATCCGGAGAGCCTCCGCGAGATTTCCCTGGCTGGCGAGAATCTCGCCCACTTGCCTGAGTGCCAGCGCGTGGCGCACCTTGGTCCCTTCGGACCTGTCCTCCGCCGCAATGCGGTCGAAGTACGCGAGCGCGAGGTCGCCGACCTCCGCCAGAACTCCGAGCCCGCTTGCGCGCGACAGCTCCGGCTGCACCTTGACCAGCATCAAGTTCATCAGCTCCTCCGCATCGCCGCGGGCGGCTTCGGCGCGCGCGATCTGCGCCGTCAGCGCCTCGTTCTTCGCGTCGATTGTCGCTAGCGCGAATCGCAGACGGACCGCCGTTGCCGCAACGACGAGGAACAGGAGCGCCGATGCGGCGATCCCCACCTTGCGCTGCCGCTCACGCTGGCGGAGGCGGCTCTCCGCGGCGCCGATCCCCCGGAGCAACTGGCTCCTGTCATCCCCATCGGCAAGGCCGGCAACCTGGGCGCGCGCGAGCGTCAGGTCGCTGTTGCCGAGGGCCAGCCTGGCGAACTGCTTGCGGATCTCCGCCTCCAGCCTCGGCACCGACGGGTTCTCGGCCCAGAGGCGGCGCGCCTTCTCCAACTGGACCAGAATGGATGAGTAGTCGGAGTACTGCAGGGGCGCGCGCGACGCGGCGGCGGCGGCTTCGCCGGTAAGGAGTTCGGATTCGCGGCGGCGACCGGTTCCGGCGAGATGGTCGTTGAGGGCGGAGATGAATGCCTTGGCGGAGCTGTGGCGATCCTCGGGCTTCGGCCGCATCGCGCGGAGGGTGATCGCCACCAGCTCCTCCGGCATTTCGCGCCCCGGCATCCGCTCCGATGGATGCTCCGGCACACCGCGACGCGCCTTCTCGAAGGCGATCTTCGAGTTCGGGGCGTCGTGCGGCGCAGTGCCCGTCAGTAGGTAATACAGCATGCCACCCAACAGGTAGACATCGGTCCATGGCCCAATGTTCTCGGCGGAGGGCTCTGTCTGCTCGGGCGCCATGAAGGCGGGTGTGCCCGCGGGATTGGGGGCGCTCTGCCTTGTGGAAGCGTTGATCGCCCGTTCGCTTCGCGACGCCTCCTGGAAGGCCGCCGGATCGAACAGGATGGCGAGGCCCCAGTCCATGAGGAGGGCCTCGCCGAATTCGCCGACCATGACTTGCGCCGGCTTGAGGTCCCGGTGGACCACGCCGCGGGAATGGGCGAACGCCACCGCCTGGGAAACGGCGATCAGGATCGGCAGGTGCTTCGCGAGGAACTCGCGCGGCTGCAGCTTCGGGAAATCGGCGACCATGTCGAGGTGCCACGACTCGCCGCGTACCAGCTTCATCGCCATCATGGGACGGCCGCGCGCGTCCCCGGTCAGGTCGTAGATCGGCAGGATGTTCGGGTGGTCAAGCCGCGCCGCCGTCAGGCCTTCGCGGCGGAAGTCCTCCTCGAGTTCGTCGATATCAAGCCCTTTGCTCCGCGCACGGAGCCGCAGGTCCTCGCGGAGCCGCTTCACAGCCACAGTCCGCGAAAGTGATACTTGGACGGCGGTCCAGACTTCACCGAACCCTCCCTGCGCGATCTGCTCGCGCAGTTCGACCGGAGAGCCCGCTTCGGTCCCGGTGGCGGAGGGTGACCTCGCCGGCGCCGCCCCCGCCTCCTGCGCCACCGTTTCCCGCTCGGAAGGGCGCTGGAGCAGAGCCGTTTTCCCGGGGTTCAGGGAAGCGCGGGGACTTTCCAGCATGTCGAGGAGCGACAAGGTCTTTGAGTCCACGACAGGGGTTCGCACTCCGGGTGGATGGGTGCGGGGGGCCCCGCCTTCACTGGAATGCTTCGGGCGTGGAGACTTGACGGCAAGGGGAAGGCACCCGTGCTGGTGCGCGCCATCCCAGCGCCCGGCCGCGGCGGGCGTGCGCGTCCACCCCTGACGCCCCCCTCCCCCGCGCGCCTTGACATTCTGCGGACGCGCGTGGGCACGGTGCGGGGATAGGCTTGCGCGAGGTGCGCCCGATGCATGTTTCCGCCCGCAGGACCCAGGCTCCACGGCACGCCGCGCTCGCGGTGGCGGGGGTGCTGGCGTGCGCCGGGGTGTTGGCGCTGGTGCCGACGTTTTCGGCGGCGCCGGGGGCGGCGGCCGGGTGGTCCGCGGGGACGCTGCTGTCGCCGGTGTGGGAGGCGGGGGCGGGGCTGCACCGGGCGAGCGAGCGGTTGTGGCGGCGGGCGTTCGGGGCGGCGGCGCTGGAGGAGGAGAACGCGGCGCTGCGGCGGGCACTGACGGAGCTGCAGGTGGCGCAGGCGCTGGGGGCGGCGGAGGGGCAGGCGGCGGGCGCGCGGCTGGGGGCGGCGGCGTTGACGGAGCCGCTCGGCGAGTCGATCGAGACGGCGGTGCTGGGGCCCGCGCCGAACGCGGGGCGGCGGCTGCTGGCGGTCAACGCGGGGTCGCTGGCGGGCGTCGCGCAGGGGATGCTGGTGCTCGGGCCGGGCGGTGTCGCCGGGCGGGTGGACCGCGTGTTCCCGTCGGCGTGCCTGGTGGAGCTGCTGGCGGACCGCGAGTCGCGCTGGGGCGCGGTGGCGGAGCAGAGCGGCGACGTGGGGCTGCTGCGCGGGGTGTCGCGCGACGGCTTCGCGGAGGTGGAGTTCGACTCGATGACGGTTTCCGCGGCGCCGGGCGAGCGCCTGCTGACGACGGGACGGCTGGGCTCGGGGCTGGTGGCGGGGCTGCCGCTGGGGACCATCGTGCGGGTGTCGCAGGGGCCCTCCGGGACCATGGTGGCGGAGGTGGAGCTGGCGGAGCCGGGCACCGGGTCGCCGCTGCTCTACGTGGTGCCGGCGCCGAAGCTGGATTGGCAGGTGCCGCAGCGTTGAGGCGCGGGGGCGCGGCGCGGGAGGCGGCGCTGGGCGCGGGCGCGGCGCTCGGCTGGGGCGCGGGCGCGCTGTTCCTCTCGGGGCTGCTGGGGGGCGTGGCGTTCGACGTGGGGTTCGCGGCGGTGCTGGGCGCGGCGCTGCGTGGCGGTCCCGCGCGGCGGCTCGGGGCGCTGGGGGGCGCGGCGCTGCTGGCGTCCTTCGACGCGCCGCTGGGGCCTGCGCTGGCGCTGGCGTGCGGCTGGCCTGCGCTGTTCGCGGACGAGGGCGCGGACGACACCGCGGCGCGGGTCCGCGCGGCGCTGCGGACGGGAGCGGCCTACCTCGCGATTTGGTTGATTGTGTCAAGCATCGCCGCCGGCTTCCCGCCCGCGGGTGCCGGGGCGATGGCGGCGTCGCTCGGGGGCGTCGCGGCGGCGCTGGCGG
>JANRJK010000043.1:0-84401 GCA_033764015.1 Candidatus Sumerlaeia bacterium
GTCCTCCCAGGGGATCCCGGTCTTCAGCACGAAGAGGATGCCCGTCAGGCACGCGCGGTCGGGCACCCGCGGCCTGCCGCCCGGGCCCCGGCGGGGTGGGGGCGGCGGCAGGAGCGGCGCGATGCGATCCCACAGGGCGTCTGGGAGAAGCGGCTTGGCCATCGGCGCGGGTCCCTCCGGGGACCAAGCACCGCTCGCAATGCACGCTCAACAAGCGCAATGGCGTTCTGTTAGGCGTTCTAACTTCAATGCGGACCGGCCCCGCAGGCGACCGAGTTGGGCATTGACTCGCGTCGGTAAAGTTAGCTTTAACGCTCTGCGGCAAGAAGTAGAACGCGTAGAGTTGGGGATTGACCCGCGTCGGTCAAGTTAGCTTTAATGACCGCCGGTCCCATCCCCAGCCACACACGTTGGGGATTGACCCGCGTCGGTCAAGTTAGCTTTAATCGTTGATCTTGCCACCGCTCGCCGGGAGCGTTGGGGATTGACCCGCGTCGGTCAAGTTAGCTTTAACGAATCGCGGGCAACCCCGACACCACAGAGGTTGGGGATTGACCCGCGTCGGTCAAGTTAGCTTTAAGAAGAAGAGCACCACGGCCAAGGCGCCGACGTTGGGGATTGACCCGCGTCGGTCAAGTTAGCTTTAACCAAGTACCGGCCAATGACGCCCTGCGCCAGTTGGGGATTGACCCGCGTCGGTCAAGTTAGCTTTAATGGCGCTCCCGCCCACCGTGATGGTCACGCGTTGGGGATTGACCCGCGTCGGTCAAGTTAGCTTTAAGATTGTGGGCGTTGTTCCCGCATCGACGCCGTTGGGGATTGACCCGCGTCGGTCAAGTTAGCTTTAATGATTTCGCCATTGACTCGCGGGCCGCTCGGTTGGGGATTGACCCGCGTCGGTCAAGTTAGCTTTAATGTGTTGCTTGCGGGTACTTAATCAAAGGCGTTGGGGATTGACCCGCGTCGGTCAAGTTAGCTTTAAGCTGGCGCCACCACGGCCCCCCTTACCCTGGTTGGGGATTGACCCGCGTCGGTCAAGTTAGCTTTAAGATCAGGCGGTGACGCAGGCGATCCAGACGGTTGGGGATTGACCCGCGTCGGTCAAGTTAGCTTTAACCCCAAGTCGACAGCAGCTCGCCCACCTCCGTTGGGGATTGACCCGCGTCGGTCAAGTTAGCTTTAACCCCGACCACAACGCCCACGCCGACCACGAGTTGGGGATTGACCCGCGTCGGTCAAGTTAGCTTTAAGATGTCGGACGCCGAAATCTATGGGATTCTGTTGGGGATTGACCCGCGTCGGTCAAGTTAGCTTTAATTCGGAAACGACAAGGCGGTGACGGTGATCGTTGGGGATTGACCCGCGTCGGTCAAGTTAGCTTTAATTGCTTTTCACGCGCCCGCTCGTTGGCCTCGTTGGGGATTGACCCGCGTCGGTCAAGTTAGCTTTAAGGCATCCGCCGCAACTCGATTCCTTTCAGCAGTCCAACCTCCCGTTGGCGCTAGAAGAACTCGAGCTGCTCGGAAGCTTTCTCCGGCGCCTGCGGGATTTTTCCGTAGAACACCTTCATCCGTTCGAGCTGCCGCTCGGTCACTTGGAGGATGCGCACCTCGCCGTCGTCCGGCACCGCGGCTTTGATACGGGTCTCGTAAACGCCCGCCTTCTCCTCCGTCAGGTTCGAGCGCAGGTAGACGCTGAACTGCATCATGCCGAAGCCGTTCTCGAGCAGGGTCCGGCGGAACTGCGTGTACGCCTTGCGCTCCCGTTTGGTGCGCACCGGCAGGTCGAACATCACGATTGTCCACACGATTTGGTAGGGGCTGACGGCCATCGTTGTGCGCGGCGTGCGCGTCTGGTCGGTGCGGGAGCGGCATCAGCGGGCCGGGGCGTCGGCGGGAGCGGGAATGTCGAGGGTGGCCCCGGTGGAGAGGAGACAGCGGTGGAACGACGCCATGTACCTTTCAAGGGTGTGCACCAGCGGTCCGGAGCCGAGCGTGGTCCTGAACGGCGAGTGCAGGATACCGAGTAGTTCACGCTTGACATTCTTGTCAATCTCTTCGGCGCCGCCGCGGACCAATTCGCGGACGCGGGCGTCGACCGCCGGGCGGAAGGGCTCGAGCAGGTCGTCCGCCAGGCAGAAGGCGTTGTAGCGGTTCGAATGCTGCAGGCCGAGGCCCGGGTGGAATCCGGCGGCCACGATGGCGCGCGCCACCGCCGCCCGCACCACGGCGTAGCCGTAGTTGAGCATCGGATTCGGGTGCGCGCCGTCCGGGTCGCGGGCGAACTCCGGCACGGCGCGCCAGACGCCCCAGTACACTTTCGCCGCCTGCGCCTCGTGGTTCGACGTGTCGCCGGACTTCACCTCCGTGGCGAGGCGGCGCAGCCGCGTGGCGGCGGCGGGGTCCTCGCAAGCGTCCGCCTGCCGGCGGATCTTCTCGCGGACCACCGCCTGCCAGAGACGCTTGCGCGCGGGCGCGGTGGCCTCGATCTGCGCCCGGAACCGCTCCGTCTGGATGTGGTGCCCCACCGTCGGGAGCGCCATCCCCGCGGGGAGGTGGTCGCGCCCGCTGAACAGCACCGCCGCCCCGTGCTCGAGCAGGCGCACCACCGTCACGTGCGAATAGGTCGCCGTCGGCGTGTCCACGATCAGCACGCCGACGTCCTCCGTGGGGATCATGCCGACCTGCTCGCCGCCGCGGAGCACCTGGATCTGTCCGTGCTTCACGACAAGGGCGGTGTCTTCGCCGGAGACCTCGATGGTGCGCTGTGTCACGAGCGGACCCAACCATTCTTCGGACTCACGCGCCCGAGGACGTCCACGTGGACTTTGCGGATTGCGAGTGGGAGCGGGAAGCTCACCATCCGAAGCATTTGGGTCTCGAACTTGATGAGACTGGCGACATGAGCGCGGCAGACAAGGTACAAGTTGTCTTCCCTGATCGCGGATAGCTGCTGCACCCGATACAGCCGCTCCACGCCGCCCTCACCCTTGTGCATGACCATGTCGTTGATCATGAGGCTGAAGAGGAAGGTGGCGTTGGGGTGTTCGGCGTCGGTGCGGCGGACGATCGGTTCGCCGCGGCGGCGGCGCTGGTACGCCTCGTGGAGCGTGCAGACGCGGACCACGATGCGGCGGCCCTTCCGCGCGTCGGGCACCTCGAAAAAGGTGGCGTGGTGGTTGCCGCCCGACTCGACGAAGCGGGTCGGGTCCTCCGCCGGAATGGCGATCGGTTTTCCGATCGTCTCCCAGATGCGGACGGTCTTGATCTGCGGGGCGAACTTCCCGGCGGAGCGCACCGGCATGCGCGGGAAGTCCGGCGCCGGGATTTCCACGCGCTCCTTGTACGGCTTCTTCCGCTCCTCGGCTTGGCGCTCGCGCCAGCGGTCCCGTTCCTCCATCCAGGCCTTCAACGTGGCGGCGACAACGGGGTCGATCACCCGCTTGAGCTGCGGCTCCGACATCTCTTCGACAGCGACGCGCTGTACGAACTTGCCGGCGAGCGCGCCATGCTTGATAAGGCCATAGTTGGTGCCCTTGTTGATCTGCCCCGACACCTTATGCTCCGGCGCGAAAGAGACGTTGATCGCATCGATCTGCTTCTGGGCGTCTTCGCGGATGCGCTCCCACGGCTTGGGAAGGTGGAACCGTTCGCCATCCCCGCGGTCGTAGCGGCGGGCCAGGTTCTGGATGTGGGCCTGCGTGGTCAGCGCGATGGCGATGGCGTCGACCGCATGGTGCCGGTGGTCCAGGCGGTGCTTCTCCCCGGCGTCGAGCTTTTCGTCCGCCTCCGCCTCGGGGGGGATCGGGAGCATGCCGTTCAGGCCCCACTCGCGGCGCAGCGTCGCGGTCATCTGCCCGGTGCTGGTGCGGACGTGGTGCTTGGCGCCATCGGGGTAGAGCTTCTGCAGCGACTCGCGGATCAGGCGGGCGGCGTAACTGGTATCGGTCAATTGGCGCGCCTTGAACTTGTCCACCTTTTCCTGGAGAGCTTCGCCGCGGAGGCTGAAGAGTGCGACCTTGTTGAAACGCATCTTGGTGTGGCGCACGCGCGTCATGATTTCCTCGAAGCGGCGTGGATTGTCGCCGTAGGCCTCGAAGGGCGTGCGGTTCTTCTTCACCGCGCGGTTCTCGGTGTGCAGGCAGAGCGTCTTGTTGAGGAAGCTGTCGTCGAAGCAACGCGAATAGGGGATGATGTGCTCGATGTCGAACCGCGGCGCGTCGCCGAAGAGCAGGTCGAAGGTGATGCGCTCGCCGGTGTAGGGGCAGACGGCGGACTCGGGACCGCCAAGCTCGACCCAGAGGCGGTACTTCACGAAGTCGCCGCCGCGCGGTTCGGGATAGCCGCGGTCTCGGAACGCTTTGCGGATCGCCTCGCGCTCCCGCTCGTTGTCGCGGATGCGCTTCATGTCCTCGTTGCGCTTGTCGACGCTCCCCTTCGTCTCGCGCGCCATCTCGATGACGACTTCCGCGGGCTTGCCGTACTCGCGGATCAGTTCGTTCACCACCTTGCGGGTTTCCGCCATGGTGCGCAGCACCACCGGGTTGCGCACCTCCTCCGGGTCGGCGGGCGGAACAAGGTCCACGCACTCGGGAGCGGCCGCCTCGCCGTAAACCGCGCGGCGCGCCTCGTAGAGGTCCATCCCCCGCTGGAGGTGCGGCAGCAGCTTGCGGAGCGCCTTCAGGGAGTACGCCGCGTAACCGTCCGGCGCCGGGAGACCCTTTAGTTTAGTTATCTCCACTGCGGAGATGTTCCACTCGGTCTCCGCCCGGCGGTCGAACTCCGCGTCTTCAAGCTCGTTGAAGCACGGCCACACGCAGTGCCGGAGCAGGTCGGCGTCCTTCTCCCAGCGCTTCTTGAATATCTTCCGCAGGCCTGCCTCCACGGCGTGCCCCCGCAGGCTGTCGCGGTGGACCGACTCGAGGTTCACCCGGTCCTGCTCCGCCATACCGAGCGCCTTGCGAAGTTGGTCGAACGTGAGCTTGTCGCGCGTATGCAGTTCTTCTTCGAGCTGCTTCTTCTCGTCATCTCGAAGCATCCGCTCCGACCGAAGTTTGCTGTCGTAAACCCGGAGGTTCGCCACCTCCTGCTGGATGCGGACTTCCTCGACGAACCAGTCCCACTTCGGCGCGCGGCGCTCGCCCGGCTCCAGCGGGCATTTGCCGATCTTGCCCGACATGGCGCGCAGGGGCCGCTGGTGGAAGATGGCGAGTTCCAACCGCGCCAGTGCCGCATCATCCAGCGGCAACGTGCCGAACGAGCGCTGCACCGCGCAGATCAGCCCGAACTCCTCCCGGACCTGGTCGCGGTGCAGGTAGCGGCCGCGGCGGCGCTCGTCGAGCGGGTGGAGCGTCGCGAGGTACTCGCCGACTGTGCGGCATCCCGCCGCCGAAACGTATTCCTTTAGCTTCTCGATGCCCTCCTGCACCTTTCCCGAATCGCTGCTCTTGCGGTCGGCCCTGCGGTTCGACCGGAAGCCGCGCCGTTTGCCGGCGTGGTACAACGCACGCCCCAGCTCGCCGGGGGGAAGCGCCTCCGAGAGGGCGCGCGCCCGCAGCGTGTACGGGTCCAGTTCCTGGAGGCGTTTGCGCTCCGCTGGATCGGTTGGGAGCAGTCCCGCCACAGCCAAGAGCCGTGCGATCGTGCGCCGCCGCCCGTGCCGCCGGGCGAGTTGGCGGCGCATTTGCCGCGCCCCTCGCCGCTCTTCGTTCTTCGAGTGCTCGTTGCCTTGCTTGTCCTTGTTCGTGCCTGCAGGAAAGATGCGAACGCCGCAATCCACCAACGGGTCCGGGGCGGCTTCATCCACCAGGACCACGGCCCAGCCAAGAGAATCGCTGCCTGCATCGAGTCCGAGCCGCCACGGCCCGATGTTGCGGCGTGGGGTGGGATTGCCTCCGGAGTTGACTTCGGAACGGTCCATTGCTCTCTTCTCCTCGCTAACTTGATCGACGCGGGCTCTTTTCCCGAACAAGATCCTTAAATGGACGCTTGACTTAGGTTAAGCCGCGAAAGGCTCTAATCCCCGCCCCCGCAAGGGAGGCGGGGATTAACCTTTTCCGGGCAGCGGATTGGCCTGAACCGTGACGGGAACTCCGCGACGTTTCAAGCGAATCCGGCCGCGCCCGCGGCAGCACCTACCCCCCCGCCAGCACCGCCCGGTAGACCGCGTCGATGCGTGTTGCCATAACCGCGACGTCGAACTCCGCGCGGGCGCGGCGGTGGGCGGCTTCGCTCATGGCGAAGCGGCGATGCTGGTCGCCGAGCAGGTCCGCGACCGCCTTCGCGAGCGCCTCCGGGTCGGCCTTGGGCACCACGCGCCCCGTCACGCCGTCCTGGTTCACCCATGGAACTCCCGTCGGCAGGTCGCAGCAGACCACCGGCGTGCCGCAGGCGAGCGCCTCGATCTGCGACAGGCCGTAGGCTTCGCTCGGCAGGTGCGACGGCAGCACGAACAGGTCCGCCGCCTGCAGGTGCGCCACCACGTCTTCGTCGGAAAGCGTCCCGAGGAAATGCACACGGTCCGCGACGCCGAGCTCCGCCGCGAGGCGTCCGAGCGGTTCGCGCTCCGGGCCGTCGCCGATCACGAGTAACTGCACCTTGGGCAGCCGCGGCAAGGCGGCGACGGCGAACTGGAGACCCTTGTAGTAGCGCAGCCGCCCGACGAAGCAGAGCAGCGGCATCCCCTTGTGCGCCCGCTTGATCTCGCGGACCCGGGCCGCCGTCTCGGCGGTGCGCGCGAATGGCTCGAGCGGCATCCCGAGCGGCACCGGCTCGCAGCGGTCCCGCAGCGGCGCCAGGAACGGCGAGGCGTCGATCAGCCTCGGCGACGTGGGCATGATCCGGTCGCAGCGGCGCAGGAACGCCCGCAGCAGCGGCGCGTACGCCGCCATGGCCCAGCGCTGACGCACGACGTCGCTGTGATACGTCGCCACCAGGCGCCCCTTCGGACGCGATAGCAGCCACGACACGTCGCCGGTCGGGTTCGGAATGTGGAAGTGCCACAGGTCCGCCTCGAGGCGGCGCATCGCCGCGGGGAAGCCGGGCGAGAGCGGCGCGGAGAACGCGCGCCCCCACTCCGCCACTTCGACGATGCGGATCGCGCCTTCGAGCCGTTCCCGCGACACGCGCGCGCGCGAGTTCACCAGCACCGTGATGTCGTAGCGGTCCGCCAGCGCGTTCGCCATCCAGTGGATGCTCCGCTCGATGCCGCCGACCACCGGGGGCCAGTAGTCCTTGTAGACGTGGACGACGCGGGGGCGCTGCGGCACGGAGGTCTCCAGCGGGAGGTGGCGGACGCGGCGGCGCCCGGAACGATTGCGCGCGAGCGCCCCGCACACGCTCAACGGCTAAGCGCGGGCGCGCGCTAAACCCCTTCACCAAGCGGGCGCGAATTCGGATAAAGAGTTTCCACGATTCCGCCGGTACCTTGACCGCGTGGCGGAGCGCCGCAACGCTCGCGCTTTCCGCAGGATGGCGCGCGCGAACGCGCCGAGGACTTCACGATTCCGGAAGGAATGGCTATGGGTCAGGTGTTCGGAGTGCCCGCGCGCGCGGGCAAGGTGGTGGCGGCGCTTGGCGCGCTGCTCGGTGGTGCCGCGTCGGCCGCGGCGCAGGACGGGGCGCCGACCGTCGAGGAACTTGCGGCGAAGGTCGCCGCCGCGCAAATGGCGGGCGACAACGCGTGGGTGATGACGTCCTCCGCGGTGGTCCTGATGATGACGCTTCCCGGGCTGCTGCTCTTCTACGGCGGCCTCGTCCGGACCAAGAATATCCTCAGCGTCGCGATGCAGTGCTTCGCCCTCGCCGGAATGGTGAGCGTCCTTTGGGCGCTGTTCGGCTACAGCTTCGCTTTCTCGGAAGGCTCCCCGTTCATCGGCGGGACGGACTACCTCTTCCTCCGCGGCGTCGGCGGCGACCCCGCGCCGTTCCTCTCGGCGATCCCGCACCAGACCTTCATGGTCTTCCAGCTCATGTTCGCGATCATCACGCCGGCGCTCATCGTCGGCGCCTTCGCCGAGCGCTTCCGCTTCAAGGCGATGCTCCCGTTCATGGCGCTCTGGAGCACGTTCGTCTACCTCCCGCTCGCGCACATGGTGTGGGGCAGCGGCGGCTTCCTGAACGCGTTCGCGCAGCTCGACTTCCACATCCCGGCGCTCGACTTCGCGGGCGGCACGGTGGTGCACATCAGCTCCGGCGTGTCGGCCCTCGTGTGCGCGCTATACGTGGGCAAGCGGCGCGGCTATCCCGCCGCGGCGTTCACCCCGCACAGCCTCGTGATGACGACCATCGGCGCGGGGCTGCTCTGGGTCGGCTGGTTCGGCTTCAACGCCGGGAGCGCCCTCGGCGCGAACGCGCTGGCCGCCAACGCCTTCGCCGCGACTCACTTCTCCGCCGCCGCCGCCGCGATGTCCTGGATGGCGATGGAGTGGGTCACACGCGGCAAGCCGAGCCTCCTCGGCACGGTCTCCGGCGCCGTCGCCGGACTCGTCGCGGTCACCCCCGCGGCCGGCTTCGTCACGCCGATGTCGGGCCTGCTGATCGGGCTGCTCGCCGGCGTCGTCTGCTGGTTCGCCTGCGTGAAGATGAAGGCCAAGTTCGGCTACGACGACGCGCTCGACGTCTTCGGCGTCCACGGCGTCGGCGGCATCCTCGGCGCGATCCTGACCGGCGTCTTCGCCACCAGTTCCGTGCAGGACGTCTTCGGCGGCACGCCGGTCGGCCTCCTGGAAGGCAACGCGAAGCAGCTCTTCTACCAGATCGCCGCGGTCGGCGTGACGGCGGTGCTCGCGATCGCGGGCACGCTCGTGTTCCTCACCGTGGTCGACAAGACCATCGGCATCCGGCCCTCGGAAGAGGACGAAGGCACCGGCTTGGACCTCGTCGACCATGGCGAGGCCGGCTACCACATGACGGCGGACTGATCCCGCACGCCCCGCGCGCGCAGCACCGCCGGACGGTGTTGCGCGCGCGGCGGCCCCCGTCGAAGCTCTTGTGTCAGCTTCGACGGAGACCCCCGACACGATGGAAACCCGCCCCGGAAAGCCGAACGCCCTCCGCGCCACCGTGGCGCTCGCGGCATTGATCGCCCTCGCGGCGGGTGGCTTGACCCTTGCATCCCGGCTCCCCAAGTCGCCCCCCGTCGCGCAGGGCTCCGGCGCCGCGTCACCCTCCGTCGACGCGGGCCGCGCGCTCTACAACCGCTACTGCGTCGGCTGCCACGGTCCCCGCTTGGATGGCGGCACCGCCGGCAACCTGATGGCGCCGGAGCTGGTGCACGGCTCGGCGCGCGCCGAGATCCGTCGCAGCATCGCCGAGGGCTACCCCCAGAGCGCCATGCCCGGCTACGAAGGCGCGCTCACGGACCAGCAGATCGACGCCCTCGCCGACTTCATCCTGCACGCCCGCGGCGGAGGCGGCACCGGGGGGGCTGTCCCCAAGGCCGCCGAGCCATGGTCCGGGCGTTCTGACTCCGTGATCGACACACTCGACTACAGGATGCGCGTCGAACTCTGGGCCGAGGGGCTCGACGACCCGTGGGGGATCGCCTTCATCGACGCGGACCGCGCGTTGGTGACGGAGAAGCCCGGGCGCCTGCGGTTGCTCCAGCGCGGCGCCCCGATTGCCACGATCACCGGCACGCCCGAGGTGGTGGACGGCGGCCAGGGCGGACTGCTCGATGTCGCCGTCGATCCCGCCTTCGCCGAGAACGGCTGGGTGTACCTCTCCTACTCGCACCAGCGCGGGGATGAAGGCAGCATGACGCGCGTGGTCCGCGGCAAGATCGACGGCGGCCAGTGGGGGAGCACGCAGGTGCTCTTCGAGGCCCCCGCCGGCACCTACCGCCGGACCACCTACCACTTCGGCTCGCGCTTCGTGTTCGGCGACAACGACACGCTGTACTTCTCCATCGGCGACCGCGGTTCGCAGGACGAGGCGCAGCGCCTCGACACGCCGAACGGCAAGGTGCACCGCATCCACACGGACGGCCGCATCCCGGCGGACAACCCCTTCGCCGGTCGCGCCGACGCGCTGCCATCGATTTTCAGTCTCGGCCACCGCAACCCGCAGGGGCTGGACCGCCACCCGGTCACCGGCGATCTCTGGGACTCCGAGCACGGGCCGAAGGGGGGCGACGAACTGAACGTCATGGAGTCCGGCCTGAACTACGGCTGGCCGGCGATCAGCTACGGCATCAACTACAACGGCTCGATCCTCACGCGCGAGCGCGTCCGCCCCGGGCTCGAGCAGCCCGCGTGGTTCTGGCGCCCTTCGCTCGGCGTCTGCGGGATCGCCTTCTACACCGGCGGCGAGTTCCCCTACTGGCAGAACCACCTGCTCGTCGCGAACCTCGCCGCGCAGGATCTGCGGCTGCTCCACATCGAAGAACGCCGCGTGCTCCACGAGGAGGTCATCCTCACGGGCTACGGACGCGTCCGCGACGTCTCGAACGGGCCGGACGGCGCGATCTATGTGCTGTTGAACAACCCGGGCAGGATACTGCGCCTCTCGTCGGGTGGCGAAGCGCTGCGGTAGCGGGGTGGCGCCTTAGTCGTACGTCTTGCGCGTCACCACGGGCATCACGCGCCGCGTCTCGACCTGGTCCGAGCTAGTCGCCTCGACGGGGAACTCGATCGTGCCGTCGGGAAGCGTCATGCGGAGGCGGAAGCGGCCGTCCGGCGTGAGCGTGACGGGCCGCCCCATCAGTGTCACATAGGCGTCGGGCTCGGTGCGCCCGTACACGATGACGTCCACTCCGACCTCGAGCCAGAAGTTGCGGCCCCGGTCGCCGCCGACGCGGGTGAGGATCGGCTGGTCGCCACCGAACATCGGCAGGCCGGAGTCGGGCGGCGGAAACTGGTTGCTCGGCAGCGGGAAGAGCGAGCCGCCGGAGCCCGCGAAGTCCGCTCCGCCGGGGGAGCTGGGCGCCGAGAAGAGCCGCTGCTGCAGGATCCGCACGAAGTCCGCGCTGCTCGGGTTCGCGAGCAGCGGACCACCCGAGAGGAGCAGGATCTGGTTGTAGATCTCCGCCATCTCCTGCGGCGACTTGTCCTCGTATTCGTTGTCGAAGCCGCCCTGCACGACTTCGCTCAGCGTGGAGCGCGGCACTTCCACGGGCTCGCTGCGCGCGATCAGGACAAAGTCCCCGGTCTCGCCGTAGCAGCCCAGTTCGACGATGTAGGCGACTCCCTCGCGCGGCACGCGGACGTACCAGCTATCCACCCGGTCGTTCACCGGGACGAGCGAGTAGCGCGACTCGTCCAGCGGGTCCGACTGCGCGAGGTTGATGAGGCGGAGGACCAGCGGGCGGTTGTGCTCGCCTTTCGGAAGGCCCACCTCCGCGCGCTTCTCCGCCGAAATCTCCCAGTACACGAACAGGAACTCGGGGTCGCGCGCCATGGCGGTCACCGAGGTCTCCTCGTAGCTGGCGGGGATCGGGGCCAGCGGCGGCGGCGGCGGCGGAGCGACCTCCGCGGGCGCCGGAATCGGTTCGCGCGGCTTGGCGACCACCGCGGCGGCGGGCCGGGGCGCGGGCGCCGGCTCCTGCGCGGCGGGCTTCAGCGGCGGGGCCACCGACGCCGGGGCGGGACGCGAGTCGTCGACGGCGGGCGTGAAGGCGGGGGGCAGCTCGGGGCCCGCCTCAAGCACGGGGCGCGCGTTCCAAGGCCCTTCCGGCGGAAGCTGCAACTCGATCAACTCGGGCTTCGGGCCGCCGAACTGCGCCGGCGGGAGGTCCCAACGCATCTGGCGCTCGGGGGCGCGCTTGGCAGCGATGGAGCGGATCGTGGAGGAACCGGTCCGGCGCGCGGCGATCGACACCGGCGGCGGCACGATGATTCGTGGCTCGCCCGCGTTCTTGTCCGGCGCGTTCTTACGGCTCGGGCGCTTCTGCTCGGGCTCCTCCGCGGGAGGGGCCGCGACCGGAGGCGGAGCGGCGGCCTTGCGCGGTGGCGGAAGCGGCGCCTTCGCCGGCGCCGGAGGGGGAGCGGGAGCGCGCTTGGCGACTGGCGGCGCAACCGGCTCCGCGACGGGAGCGGCCGGGGCGCTGGCCTCTGTGGCCGTCACCGCGGACGGGGCCGCGGCGGGCGCCGAGGACACTTTGCCGTCGGTGTCGGATTTCAGGCTCGGCTTCGCGGGCGCCTCGGCGGCCGCGGGCTTCGCGGTGTCCGATTTCTTGTTGGCTGCCTTCGGCGCCGGAGCCGGGGACTCCGCTTTCGCCGCAGCGGGTGCGGCAACCTTGGCGCCCTTCTTCGGGGCCGCTTCCACGGGCGCCGCGGGCTCGGGCTTGGTCTCGACGGGTGCGGCGGCGGCCTTCGTGGTACTCTTCTTCGCGGCCGCCGACTTCTTGGCTGCGGGCTTGGAGGCGGCGGACGCCTTGCCTTCCGCCTTCTCCGTCTTCACCGGCGCGGTGCTCGACGCGGGCTTCTTCGCAGCCGACTTCTTCGGGGCTGCGGGCTTGCCTGCGGGGGCGGATGCGGACTTCGGGGCCTTCGCGGCGGGCGCGGACTTGGGCGTCGCCTTGGCGGCGGCGGTGGCTTTCGGAGTCGGGGCGGCGCCGCCGGTCGCCTCGACCGACGCACCCTTCGCCTTCTCCGCCTTTTCGCCCTTGCGCGTCGCCATGAATCCTCGACCCCTTCGTTCAAAACCTTAGCCGGCGCCCGACCTGGCAACCAGCCTTGCCCGGGTAGCCGTCCGACTGCGTGGCCGTCCACCGGTCCGCCAGATTGCGCCGGGTTGCGAGGCTAACGGACATCGACCGTGCCACAAGCCCAAAGCCGCCCGACTAAGCCCTTGTGAACCAATAAAGCGCAAAATCCTACCTTAATTACGGGTCGAAACAGCCAAAATTGGACTATTTCGACCCGGTCCTGCTCCCTCACTCCTCTGGTGGTCGCACGAAGGACTCGTCGATCGACGCCTTCAGCGTGGTCCGCGAGTCGCGGTAAAAGTCTTCCACCGCCCCCTGCTGCTTGAAAGCGAGCATCCGGGATTCGATGGTCGCAAGCGCCTCCACGAAGCTCTCGCGGCTGGGCTCTTCGACGCTGGTGAACTGGACGAGCGCGACCGCCGTGGTGCCGCCGCCTTGCGGGGCGACCTCGAACACGCGGTAGTCGCCGGACTTCACGCCGATCGACGCGTTGCCGAAGTTCAGCAGCGCCGCGATCGGCTCCGGCGGCGTCGCCCGGGTGAACGGCTCCGCGATCTCCTCCGCCGTCTTCCCGTTCTCGAGCGCCCACGTGGTCAGGCGGTCCTCCGCGCTAAGTGTCGCGCGGAGTTCTTCCGCCGCCGCCTTCGCGGCCGCGACGGTCTTCGCCCGCCGGGCGTTCGACTCGAGCAGCGGACGCGCCTCCTCGAGCGTCTGCAGGCGCTCCGCCTCGCGGGACACCAGCTTCATCACCACCACGTCGCCCGCGGCATTCGCCATCGGTCGCGAAAGCTCGTTCTTGAGGAGCGCCTCGAAGAGCGCCTCGCTCTTCGTCACATCGCCGATACCGAGGATGAATCCGGAGCCGACCGGGACCGGATCCGTGGTGGCGGGCTCGACACCGAATTCGCTGCCGAGGCCGGCGAGCGTGGATTGGGTCGCCTGCGCCTCGCGGACGCGCTTCAGCAGTTCCGCGATGGAGCGCTCCCGCGCGGCCTTCGCGGCGGCGGAGCGTTCCTCGCGCAGCTTGCCCAGCAACTCGTCGCGGACGAACTCGAACGGCTTGCGGAGCGATTCGCCGCGGTCCTCGACGCGCGCCACCACGAAGCCCTGGGGAGTCTCCATGACCGGGGACAGCGTGCCGGGCGCCGCGTCGCGCGCGAAGGACACGTACTCGGCCCCCCACGCGAGCGTCTCCTCGCCGGAGAACGGGCGCTTCAGCAGGCCGCCCAGGAGCGTCGGCGACGTGTCCGAATCGATGTAGACCTGATTGCGCAAGTCGTCGGACATCTCGTTCGCCAGTGCGGCGAAGTCGGCGCCCGCGACGAGTTCGGCGCGCGCCTCTTCCGCGCGGAGCCGCGCGGCATCCAGCTCCGGGGTGCCCTCGTAAACCGCCGGGTCGATCCCCACTAGCACATGCCGGACAAGGGTGCCGGAGCCGAAGGGATAGGCCGCGGGGTCGGCGGCGTCGTAGGCGGCGCGCACCTCCTCCTCCGAGGGGTCCGCGAGGATCGGCAGGGGCGGGCCCGGCACGACGATGTACTCGTAGACCCGGCGCTCCGTCCGCCGAAGCGCCGACGGTGCGTTGACGCGGGTTTCATCGTACTCGCGCGCGATGTCCTCCTCGGCCACTTCGACGCCCGCCTCGTAATCGGCGAGGGGGAAGCGGAGGACCTGCGCCGTCATGCGCTCCTCGAAGAGCACGTAGTCGGTCCACATCTCGTAAAGGGAGAGGCGGGCCGAGGCGGCGATGGATTCGACCGCGCGCTGCCGGGTGAGGTTCGTGACCGTCTGCATGAGGTACTGGTGTTCGGAGAGGCGGTTGCGCTCGAGCATCTGCTGCAGCTCGGCCCGTGTCATGCCGCTATCCGCGATAGCCCGCGCGGCCTGCGCCTGCGAGACGACGATCTGCGCCTCCTCGAGGCGCCAGTCCTTCGCTGCGACCGCGACCGCGTGCCGGGCGATCTCCTCGTTGGTGATCTGCCCGTCGAGCTGCTGGCCGAGCTGCGGCGGGGCTGACCCGGCCAGCGTCTGGTAGAGGTTCATGTAGTAACGCAGCAGGTCGTCCTTGGCGGACACGAGGTCCTGCCGCGTCATTTCGCGGACCTCGCCGTTCGGCAGCGTGACCGTCACCATGGTGCGGTCGTTCGAGACGGGACCGGAGGAGCTGGAGTTGCCGAAACCGTAGAACAGCACGAGCGACGGCAGCATCAGCACCAACGCGATCGCGAGCACGATCTTGAGCTTTTCGCCGCGGAGCGCCTGAATGATCATCTTTGGAGGGGACCTCGGTTCGGGGGTGGGGCCTCTGGGACCCCACTGTGGATGAAGCGAAGCATTCCCGCGCCTCCCGCCGTGGCATGTCAAGCGCGGGCGCTTGTACCCCCTCCGCCGCGGACGCCGCGCTCCACCGGGGCGGGGCCGCCTAGCCAGCCGCCGCCGGAACAAATGTTGCCCCGCGATCCGGGCGCGCCGATGGCTTCCGGCTGGGCTGGACTCACCATGGGCGATCCGCAGGAACAACCCGGAACCACCACGAACTCCGCCGCGGCGATGGGCTGCGGCGTGGTGATGATGGCGCTCGTCGGAGTCGGCGCCTTCACCTGGATGCAATTCCGCGTCGATTCGCGCGAAGCCGCCGCGCTGCGCCGCGAGGAGGCCGAGCGCGGCGACCGCGGCGCCTGGGAGGAGCGCACGCGCGACGCCCGCGCCTCCACGGCGCGAGACCTGATGGACTTCGTCCGGGAGGAGCAGAATCTCGCCCGCGAGGCCGCGGAGCTGTTCCCCGCTCCCCGCACGCTCGATACCGACTACACGGCCCCCGCATCGAGGACCCCGCGCGCCGACTCCCTCCTCCGGCGCCGCGACGAATTGGCCCGCCGACGCGCCGAACTCGCCGCGCAGTCCTCCGCGCCGCTCGACCGCGAACCGCCGGAACTCGCCTTCTCCTCGCTGTTCGACCGGCTCCAGCGGGCCCGCACGAGGCGCGAGCTGCTCGATCTCCACGGCGCGTTCGACGAATCGGCCCCCGCCTACGCGGACCGGCCGGAGCCCCTTATCGGCATGGGAGTCGCCGCCGCCCGCGCCGGCTTCCTCACCTCCGCGACGCTCCATCTCGAGCGCGCGGCGGAACGCGCCGCGGAGCAAGGCGGCGAGCGCTCGCCCGGGTACCGCGCCGCGGTGCGGCTCCTCGCCGACGCGCTCCGCCGCATGCCGGAACGCGCCGCCGACGGCGCCGCCATCCGCGAGCGGTTCCTCGCCATCGAACGCGACATCCAGCTCGAGGAGCTGAACGAGACCGCCACCCTCGCGACCGAGATGGGCGACGCCCGCGCCGGCCTGGCGTGGACCTCGGCGACGCTGCTGCTCGGCGACTCGAACCCCGCGCTGCCGGAGTCGCTCGGCCTCGGCGCGGCGGAACTGCTCGGGCGCCAGCTCCTCGACCTCGGACGGTTCCAGCAGGCGCAGCCCTACATCGAGCGAGCGCTCCGCGGACGCGCGGCCCTCGAGGGCGAGGCCTCGCCGGGAGTCGCCGACCTGCGGCGCACCGCCGCCCAGTTGTACCGCCGGACCATGCGGTTCGACGAGGCGCAGCGCCAGCTCGAGCAGGGCCTCGCGGCCTTGGAGGGATCCCTCGGCGCCGGCCACCCGGCGGCCACCCCGCTGCTGAAGGACCTCGCCGAGCTGCAGGTCGCCCGCGGATTCCCCAGCGAGGCGCTTCCCCACCTGCAGGCGGCCCACGCGATCCTGAAGGACACGCTCGGCGCGGACCACCCGGACACGCTCGCCGCCGCGCTGGAGCTCGCGCGCCTGTCGGAGCGGCTCGGCGAACTCGACACCGCCCGAGCCCGCTACCAGGAGATCCTCGCGGCGCAGGAGGCCGCCTACGGCCCCGGCCACCCCGATGTGGCGGAATCGCTCGCAAAGCTCTCCTCGCTGGCCCGCGCCGCCGGAGACCGCGAGGAAGCCGTCGAGCTGCTCCGCCGCCGCGAGCGCTCCCGCGCGGCGGCGCTCGGCGATGATTCGCCGCTGCTCGCCGAGGACCGCGCCGCCATCGCGCGAGCCCTCTTCGAAGCGGGGCGGGCGGGCGAGGCGGAGCCGCTCGCCCGCGCGGCGCTCGCCACGCAGGAGCGGGCCCTCGGTCTGGACCACCCGAGCGTCGCGGAGACGCTCCGCCTTCTCGCGAGCGCCACGATCGTCTCCGGCGGTCCCGACGCACGCGCACTCGCCCTGCGCTCCTACCAGGCGAGGCTCCGCGCCGGGGGCCCGGACCGGCATGAACTCTCCGTCGATCTCTTCAACCTCGGGCTGGTCGCCTCGAACGAGGGGCTTCACGGCGAGGCGACGGTGTACTTCCGCCGCTCCCTCGAACTGCTGTCGAAGCACCTCGGCCCCGACGCGCCCGCGCTCGGCGAGCACGTCGTCGAACTGCAGGACTCGCTTTCGCGCACCATGGCCACGGACGCCGCGCGCCGCGACGTGCTGCGCCTCGGCGACTGGCTCCAGCGCCGCGCCCGCGAGGCCGCGGTGCCCGCCACGCAGCGCACGCTCGCCGACGGCGAGGGCGGCGTCCTGCGCCAGATGACGGAGGCGGTGGCCAACATGACCCCTCCGCGGACGCAGCTCGTGCGCAAGCTCCTGCGCCGCGGCGTGGTCCTCGCCGAGCTCGCCGAGATGCCTTCCGACGATCCATTCCGGCGCGAATTCCTGGCGCCGATGCTCGAGCAGTACGGGATGAACGAGGAGGCGGAAACGCTGGCCCGCGACACCGCCGCCACGCGCCGGGAAGTGTACCCGACGCGAGACGCGTCCGCCCCCTACGACGTCGTCAGCAGCACGCTGGACCGCATCGGCGGGCGCGTCGACTGGCCGGCGGAGGTGCCTTCCGTGCGCAACTGGAGCCTCGACGGGCTCGAACTCCGCGGGCGCGACCTGCAGGAGCAGGTGGACGCGATGATCGAGCGGGCCAGGGAAACGCCCCCGGGGCCGTAGCCTAGTCGTCCGCGCCCGGCTTGCGGCGCGCGGACTTGATCGAGGCGCGCCGGCGCTTCGCGTCCAGGATCCGCAGCTTCACGCTTCGCGGCACACGGGTTTCGAAGCGCTCCTTCGGAACGTGGGCCAGCACCGCCAGCCGGTGGCGCAGCACGCGGAGCGCCTCCGCCTTGTTCCGGGTCTGGCTCCGCTCGCGCTGCATATTCACCACGAGGCCGGTCGGCGTGTGCCGCAGCCGGACCGCGCTGTCGGTCTTGTTCACCTTCTGGCCGCCGGGGCCCGAGGCGCGATGCGTCTCCACTTCGCACTGCGCGAGCAGCGTGTCGTCCGGGAGCAGGTGGTAGCCGGGCGCCTCCATGGTTGCCGCGTCGTCAGATCTGGAGCAGCAGGCGCTCCGGATCCTCGAGGCACTCCTTCACGCGGACCAGGAAGGTGACCGCCTCCTTGCCGTCCAGGAGGCGGTGGTCGTAGCTGAGGGCGAGGTACATCATCGGGCGCGCGACGATCTGCTTCGTGGCGGGATCGACCACGGGGCGCTCCTGGATCTTGTGCATGCCGAGGATCGCGGTCTGCGGCGGGTTCAGGATCGGCGTCGACAGCAGGCTTCCGTACACGCCGCCGTTGGTGATCGTGAAGGTGCCGCCTTGGAGGTCGCTAAGCTGCAGCGAGCCGTCCCGGGCGCGCTTCGCAAGGGCGCCGATGCCCTGCTCGACCTGCGCGAACGAAAGCTTGTCGCTGTCCCGCAGCACCGGAACCACCAGCCCGCGGTCGGTGCCGACGGCGACGCCGCAATCGACGTAGTTGTGGTACACGATCTCGTCGCCCTGGAGCTGGGCGTTGGCGCGCGGGATCTCCTGCAGCGCCTGCACGCACGCCTTGACGAAGAAGCTCATGAAGCCGAGGCCGACGCCGTGGCGCTTCTCGAAGGACTCCTTGTACGCCTTGCGCATCGCCATCACGCGGCTCATGTCGGCCTCGTTGAAGGTCGTCAGCATGGCGGCGTTGTGCTGCGCCTCGACCAGGCGCGCGGCGATGGTCTTGCGGAGCTGCGTCACGCGCTCGCGGCGCGTCGAGCGGTCCGCTCCGTACGCCTGCGGCGTCGCGGGGGCGGGGGGCGCGGCCTTGGCGGCGGGCGCCGGAGCGGGCGCCGGGGCGGGCTTCGCCGCGGCCAGCACGTCGTTCCCCTTGATCCGCACGCCGTCGCCGGCCTTCACCGCCGCGGGATCGACGCCCAGCTCCTGCATCATCTTCTTCGCCACCGGCGAGGCCTTTGCGGACTTCCCGGAGTCGGCCGCGGCGCCGACCGCGGCGGGCTCCGCCTGCGCCGCGGAAGCGCCGGAACCGTTCGCCGGCGCGGCCGCCGAGGTGTCGAGGTGCCCCACGATCGAGTTCACCCGCACCGTCTCACCCTCCGCCACCGAGTGCGCCACCACGCCGGATTCCGCGGCGGGCACCTCCGTGTTGGTCTTGTCCGTTTCGAGCTCGAAGAGGGACTCGCCCTTCTTCACATAGCCGCCATCCGCGACAAGCCAGCGTCCGAGGACGCCCTCGGTGATGGACTCGCCGACGCTGGGAACAACGATATCGACCTTCATGGGTGCCTGTGCCGTGTGGGTTCCGTTTGGTGGCCGCGGTGCGCGGCGGTTCATCTTTCGCATGCGAATTCCCCGGGGGCGCAAGCCGCTTGCTTGGCCCGCCGGGGAAGGATGCCGGGCCTTCGTCAGGCGTGGACCGGCTTCTTGGCGCGCGCGCTGGGGAAGGCGGCGTCGAGGAGCCTCGCCTGCTCGATCTCGTGCTGGTGCAGCGAGCCCGTGGAGGTGGAGGCGCCGCGCGGGCGGCCGATGTACGCCACCTCGCGGCCGAGCAGCTTGCGGAGCAGCGGCTCGAGATACGACCACGCCCCCGCGTTCTCCGACTCCTCCTGCGCCCAGATGAAGGACTTGGCGCGGGGCATCTGCGCGAACAGCGCCGCGAGCTGCCTCTCGGGGAACGGATGGAACTGCTCGATACGGACGATCGCGGTGTCCTTCAGCTCCAGTCCGTCGCGCTTCGCGGCGAGTTCATAGTAGAACTTGCCGGAGCACAGGATCACACGCTCCGCCCGCTCCGGCGCGACCACCGGATCGGCGATCACCTCCCGGAAATGCCCCGAGGCGAGCTCTGCGAGCGTGCTCGTGGCGGCGGGGTTGCGCAGCAGGCTCTTCGGCGTTGCGACAACCAGCGGCTTGCGGAAGTTGCGCTTCACCTGCCGGCGGAGCAGGTGGAAGTACTGCGCCGGCGTGCTGGCGTTCACCACTTGGATGTTGTCCTCCGCGGCGAGCTGCAGGAAGCGCTCAATGTGCGCGCTCGAGTGGTCCGGCCCCTGGCCTTCGTAGCCGTGCGGCAACAGTAGGACGAGGCCGCTGTGGCGGTCCCACTTGCTTTCGGCGCTCACGAGGTACTCGTCGATCACCGCCTGCGCGCAGTTCGCGAAGTCGCCGAACTGCGCCTCCCACATCACGAGGCCGTTGGGTGCCACCAGGCTCACGCCGTACTCGAAGGCGAGCACGCTGACCTCGGAGAGCGGGCTGTCGGAAATCACGACGCGGCCCTGGCCGGGGCCGAGGTGCTCGTGCGGGTAGTGGGTAGCTTCCGTCTCCGTGTCCCACAGGCAGGCGTGGCGCTGCGAGAAGGTGCCGCGGCGCGAGTCCTGCCCGGTGAGGCGCACGAGGTGCCCGTCCACCAGGAGGGAGGCGAAGGCGAGCGACTCGGCGTTCGCCCAGTCGATGCCGTCGCCGCGCTCCACCGCCTTCTCGCGCTCCTGCAGGATGCGCTTCACCTTCGGGTTGGCGTTGAAACCCTCGGGGATCGTCGACAGCCGGAGCCCGAGCTCGCGCAGCTTCGCCGCCGGGACGCCCGTTTCCATGGGGTCGTGCGAGTATTCGTCGGTGTAGCCCACCCAGCCCTGGCCGAAGACATCCTTCGGCTTCTCGACGGAGCCTTCCTTCGCCGAGGCCTGGGCCGCCTCGAGCATGCGCCGGAAATCCGCTTCCGCGCCGTCGAACTGCTCCTTGGTGAGGACGCCCTCGGCGAGCAGCGTCTCGAGGTAGCGGTGGCGGGTCGTCTGCTTGTCGCGGATCGCCTTGTACATGACCGGCTGCGTGAACGATGGCTCGTCGCCCTCGTTGTGGCCGTACCGGCGGTAGCACACCAAGTCGATGACGATGTCCTTCTGGAACTTCTGGCGGTACTCGAAGGCGAGGCGCGCTATGTGGGCGGCGGCCTCCGGATCCTCCGTGTTCACGTGGAAGATCGGCGCTTCGACCATCTTCGCCACGTCTGTGCAATAGGGCGTCGAGCGCCCGTACTCCGGCGCCGTCGTGAACCCGACCTGGTTGTTGATGACGATGTGGATCGTACCGCCGGTCCGGTAGGCGGGGAGCTGCGACATGTTGAAGATCTCGGCGACGATGCCCTGCCCGGAGAACGCCGCGTCGCCGTGCATCACCACCGGCACCACGCGTTTGCGCTCGTTGTCGCCGCGCAGGTACTGCTTGCCGCGGACGCGCCCCTGGACCACCGCGCCGACAAGTTCGAGATGGCTGGGGTTGGCCGTCATGCTCAGGTGGATCGTGCGCCCCGAGCGCGTGGGTCGGTCGGTCACGGCGCCCAAATGGTACTTCACATCCCCGCCCGCCGCGTCGTCGCCGTTCACTTCGGGGATGTCCTCGTACTCGCTGAAGATCAGGCCGTAGCTCTTGTTGAGCGTGTTCGCGAGCACGTTGAGGCGCCCGCGGTGCGCCATACCGAAGATGATCTCCTCCACGCCGGTCGCCGCGGCGGTCTCGACGATCTCGTCGAGCAGCGGGATCAGCGTTTCGCCGCCTTCGATCGAGAAACGCTTCTTCCCGACATAGGTGCGGTGGGCGAAGGTCTCGTAGGTTTCCGCCTTCGCGAGGAGCTCGAGGATGCGGAGCTTTTCCTCGCGGGTGAACTGGGTGCGGTTCTTGTGCTTCTCGATGCGTTCGAGCAGCCAGGCGCGCTCGTCCGTGTTGTTCATGTGCCCGAGCTCGACCCCGACGGGACCGAGGTAGGTCGCGTCCAGCTCCGCGATCAGGTCGCGGAGCTTCATCCGCCCGCCGCCCCGGAACCAGCCGATGTCGAAGTCGCGCTCCAGGTCCGCGTCCGAGAGGTGGAACTTCTCAAGCTTGTAGAACTCGGCTTTGGGCTTCGGCGGGTAGAGCGGGTTCACCGCTGCGTAGTTGTGACCGAAGACGCGGTAGTAGCTCACCATCGCCTCGACGTTCGGCGTCACGGGCGCGTGGCGCGCCGTCGAGGGGCTCTCGGCGAGCCCCATCGTGAAACCTTGGAAGAAGAAATCCCAGTCCTTGCCGACCGCGGCGGGATCCTGCTTCCACTGCTGGAACTGCGCTTCGATGTACTCCGCGTTCCACCCGTTGATGGAACTGTTGGCGGCGTTGCCGGTTTGGCTCATGGGGAGTTGGATGCGGAATCCGAGGTGGGGGCGGCGCCTTGTCCGCCCGGGATGGGTTCGACGGCGTCTAGCAAGCCAACGCCGGACCGTGACTTGCAATCCTAGGGCGGGGGGCCGCGCATTGGCAAGCCCGGGATCGAGGCGTATAGCCAGCCGCGATTCCACGGCACCGCCCGGATCGCCTCCGGCGCGGCGCCCCTTAGGAAGCCGGAGATTCACCCCCCCTGCGGCTTGACCGCACGCCGCGACTGTTCGTGAATCTGGTGTTCCGTCGCCGCGTGGCGGCGGCGCAGCCTATCCGGAGGCCATCACGGCGCAGATGAACCGCAACATCGGCATCAAGGGAGTAGGGTACTGTGTCCCCGACAAGGTCCTGAGCAACGCGGACCTCGAGAAGCTGGTCGATACGAACGACGAATGGATCGTCGAGCGCACCGGGATCCGTGAGCGCCGGGTGCTTTCGGAGGGCGAGAACTGCTCCACGATCGGCGCCGAGGCTGCCCGCAGGGCGCTGGCCCATGCGGGCATGACAATCGACGACATCGACCTGATCGTCTGCGCCACCTTTAGCCCCGACTACCTCTGCCCGGCCACGGCGTGCGTGATCCACAGCCTGCTGAAGCCATCCAAGCACATCCCCGCCTTCGACGTGAACGGAGCCTGCACAGGATTCATCATGGCCCTCCAAGTGGCGCAGGGCATGATGACCACCATGGGCTACAAGAACGTGCTGGTGATCGGCGCGGAGGCGTGCACGCGCTTCATCGACTATAGCAACCGCTCCGTCTGCATCCTGTTCGGCGACGGCGCCGGGGCGGCGGTGATCGGCGACGTCGAAGCCCCCGCCGGCTTCCTCGGCCATTCGGCCCACGCGGACAGCACCGGCGTCCACCTGATCAGCATCGACGCCGGCGGCTCCGCCTGCCCGATCTCGCAGAAGGCCGTGGACGAGCGCCTCGGGTTCATCCAAGTCGAGGGGCGCGAAGTGTACAAGTTCGCCGTGAAGGTGCTCGGCACCGCGGTGGACCAGGCGCTCGCGAACGCCGGCATGACTCCCGACCAGATCGACTTCCTGATCCCGCACCAGGCGAACATCCGCATCATCGACGCGGCGGCGAAGCGCTACAACATGCCGATGGAGCGCGTCGTCTGCAACGTCGAGCGGTTCGGCAACACCTCGGCCGCGAGCGTGCCCATCGCGCTGGCGGAGGCTTGGGAGCAGGGACGCATCAAGCCCGGAATGGTGCTCGCCATGGTCGCCTTCGGCGGCGGCCTCACCTACGGGTCCACCATCGTCCGCGTGTAGGCGCCGCCGACCGGAGCCGGAAAAGAAGCGCCCCGGCCTTGCGGCCGGGGCGCTTTGTCACAGTGTGGACGAGCCAGCCGCCGTCAGGCGTTGAAGTGGCCGCACACATATACTTCCTGCCCGGGGAGCAGGTTGACCGGCCCCGCATGGTAGCGGCGCACGAAGTCGGCGACCGACTGGTCGTTCTCCCAGGCCATCATCACAAAGAACGTCCGCTCCGGGTCCTCGATCTGGAACCCTTCCATCGCCTCCGGCGACACGTCTTCCGGGGAGAAGTAGCTGGCCCAAAGGTGTCCTGGGGATTTCGCCGCGGCGGCGATCCACTTGTCGAGCGTGCGGCGAGCCGCCTCCGCCTGCCCGTGCTTCACTACCGTCTTGATCACTTCGACGTACATTCTGGGTATCCTCAATCGTCTGGGCGCGCGGTGGGGCCGGGCGCGGACTTCACGCCGTTGGTCGAACAAGGATCGAGCCAACCACTCGCGCCTCCGGGTGGGGGATTGCCCTCCGAAGGGTGCGCACAGTGCATAAGCGCACCCGGAAATCAAGGGAAACCGTCTTCGATAGGGGAATGGGGGCGCCCAATTCCTTGCCGGCATTGCCTCCGTTCAATCCCGAGAGCCGACTTGAGCCCTCACGCCGGTTCCACCCGCGAGCCGCGCGATGGATTGCCCGGGCGATTTCTGCTGCATCGGCATCGGCCTGGCACGCCTCATGGGCTGATGAATCCCGAGGGAATGCCATCGATGACCCCGCCGAAGACCCTTTGCAAGTACTTCATCGCTGCCTGCATCGCCACGCTCCCCGCGGCCGCCGGCGCGCAGGGCTCTTTCTTTGTCACCGATTCCACGGGCGCGCGCATCATCCGCGTGTCCGAGACCACCGGCGCCCGCCGGCTTGTCACCGGGTCGCTGCTGACCGGACCGGCGGCCATTGCCGCGAAGCCGGACGGGCGCTTCTACGTGACGGATCTGGACCTCCCCGGCGTCTTCGAGTATGATCCGGCGGTGGGCGACGCGACCCTTGTCAGCGGCGCCGCGCGCGGTTCCGGGCCTGCGCTCTCAAGCCCCGCGCAGATCGCCATCGAATCGGCCGGGACAATCCTGCTGGTCGAGCGCTCGCCGGCCAGCATCGTCCGCATCGACCCGGCGACCGGCGACCGGACCTTGCTGTCCGGCGCGTCGGCCGGCACCGGGCAGCCGTTCGCCTCCCCGTTCGGGCTCGTGATCGAGCCATCCGGCTCGCTGCTGGTGGGCGATAGCGGCGCCGACGTCCTCTTCCGCGTGAACGCCCTCACCGGCGACCGCTCGATCGTGGCGAGCAACACGGTGGGCGGCGGCCCCTCCCTCGGGGCCCTGCAGGGCCTCGCGCTCGACGCGACGCAGGCGGGCTTCGTGCTCGCGGCGGACTCCTCCACACGCGCCGTCTTGCGCTTCGACACCGCCACGGGCGACCGCGTCCAGGTTTCGAGCAGCGGGGTGGGATCAGGCACCGGCTTCCTCTTCCCGCTCTATCCGGCGCAAGTACCCGCGGGCACGATCTACGTCTCCGATCCGACGCTCGATGCCATCGTCGCGGTGGACCTCGCCACCGGGAACAGGACCGTCCTGAGCGACGACGCGACCGGCACCGGCCCCCAGTTCGCCCGCCCGCAGGGCGTCGCCCTCAATGGCGCCAGCCTCTTCGTGCCCGACCTGGACCTCGACGCCATTGTCTCCGTGGACATCCTGTCGGGCGACCGCACGCCCGCGCCCGGCACGAGTATCGGCTCCGGCCCGGTGCTCCGCGGGCCGGCGGGGATTTACCTCGAAACCGAAACCTCCGCCATCGTCGCCGACGCCACGCTGCCGGGCATCTTCCGGGTGAACCTCTCGACCGGCGCCCGCACGCTGGTCTCCGGTGACGGAACGGGCACGGGCCCCGCCCTCTCCTCCCCGCGGGGAGTGGCGCCGACGCCGGACGGCAACGCCTACGTCATCGACGCCGGCACGCTTGCGATGTACCGCGTCGATCTTGTCACCGGCGCCAGGACGACGGTTTCCTCGAATGCCATCTCCGGCACCGGTGTCCTGATGAGCCAGCCCCGCGACCTGCTCGCCCTGGACGACGGAAGTGTCGTCTACGCGGATTCCGGCATCGCCGCGATGGTCCGTATCGACACCGCGTCCGGCAACCGCACGCGCATCACGGGCGACGGAGCGGGAAGCGGCACGGCCCTGCTGCGCCCCTTCGGCGTGGTGCGGCTTCCGAACGGCGAGTACTTCCTCAGCGACGGCGACTTCACAACTCCCCCCGCGGAGCCGCACCCCCTCGTGATGAAGTCCACGCCGCTCGGCGTGCGAAGCGTCTTCTCGACCGGCACCGGCGCCTCCACGGTCGGAACCGGCGAGGCGTTCACCCGCCTCTTCGACCTGACGACCGGGTCGAACGCGGATCTGTTCGTGCTGGATGTGAACTCCGCGACGAAGGACTCCCGACTGGTGCGCATCGACGCGTTCAACGGTGACCGCGTCGTCGTTTCCGGCAGCTTGGCCGGCACGGGCCCGCTGCCCGTCGCCCCGCAGTTCCTGGTGTACCAAGGGAACGCCTCGGAAGTGCGCGCCAGCCAGTGGCAGCTCTACCATTGAGGCGCATCGCCCGGGCCGCCGCGGCGCTACTCGCGGCGGCGACCCTCGCCGCCTGCGGCGGTCGGGCTGCGTTCGTGAGCCCCTACGAAACGGGTCCGCCCACCGCGCAAAGCGTCGGGGAGCTCCGGGCCACGCTTTCCGAGCGCGCCTCCCAGCACCCGAAGCTCTGGGTCCGGGCGGACCTCGTGCTGGAGAGCGACCTGCGCAAGGGCAGGGACGCGGTCACCGCGACGGCGCTCTTCGAGGAGCCGGACCGCTTCCGCCTGCTCGGCTCGCGGGAAGTGGTGGGGACGCTATTCGACGTGCTGCTGCTCGGCGACAACGCGTCGCTCTATTTCGCGCGCGAGGGACTGCGCTTCGATGGCACGGCGGAGGAGCTGCGCGGCAAGCTGGGCGCCGCCGGCAGTGTGATGCCCCGGGACCTGATCGAAGCAGTGACCGTGACGCAGCGCCTGCTCGCCACAATGGAGAAGCCGGCGGGGGAGTGGAGCGCCATCGACCGCCGGGACCACTGGCTTGTGGCGACATACGACGACCTCGGCCGACAGAGCATCTACCGGGTGCGCAAGGCGGACGGGCTCGTGGACGAGTGGCTGCTCCGGTCCGCGGACGGGGTGGAGCGCCTCCGCATCGCCTATGGCGAGTATCGGCTCGTCGACGTCCGCGGACGCAAGGAGCCCTTCCCGTGGCGCTTCGAAGCGCGCGTGCCGGAGGGGAACGCGAAGGTTCGCGCCTCTGTGGACGGATACAAGATCGACCCGCCCTTCGTGCCGAAGAGCTTCCAGCCCCGGCAGACGGACGAAGTGTACGCGCTGCGGGACCTCGCGTTCGAGGAGTAGCCCGCGGCAAACCGAACGCCCCCCTCCCGATTCCCATTGTGGTGGCCGGGAGCGGACGGAAACGCTCGGCCCTCAACCACACAAGGAGACCAATCTCCCATGCAACGCAACGCCACGTCACCCGTCAAGCCGGAACCCCGCGTCGGCCTGCTGCTGCTGTTGATTGCGGCGATCCTGTCCTTCTCCGCCCCCGCTGCGGCCCAGGATGGCGAGAAGAAGACCCTCGTCATCACCGGCTCGGACACCATGAACCTGATGTCGACCGCGCTGGCGGAAGCCTTCAAGGCGCACCATCCCGAAGTCTCGGTCACGGTCACCGGCGGCGGCTCCGGCCGCGGCATCGCCGACCTGATGAGCGGCCTGAACGACGTCGCGCAGGCCAGCCGCCCGATGACGGACGGCGAGAAGGAGAAGGCGCGCGCCAATGGCCTCGATCCGCAGGAGTTCGTGGTCGGCCTCGATGCGCTCGCGGTCATCGTCAACGAGTCGAGCCCCGTGAAGGAACTGACCAAGGCGCAGATCGCGGCGATCTTCACCGGCGCGGTCGACAACTGGAGCGCGTTCGGTGGCCCGGACCGCAAGATCACCGTGTTCGCCCGCGAGTCGAACTCCGGCACCTACCACTTCTTCAAGGAACACGTCCTGCAGAACAAGGACTTCGCGCAAGGCACCAGCTACCTCGCCGCCACGGCGGCGATCGGCGACGCGGTGGCCAAGAACGAGGGCGCGGTCGGCTTCGGCGGCATCGGCTACTTCGCCCACACCGAAGGCATCCGCATCCTGGCGGTCAGCCCGAAGAAGGGCGAGCCCGCGGTCTCTCCCATCGACGAGGCCACGCGCCACCCGCGCTACGAGACCATCCAGTCGGGCGAGTACCCGGTTTCCCGTCCGCTCCACTACTACACCAGCCGCCAGCCCGCCGGCGTCGCGAAGGCGTTCCTCGACTTCGTCGCGTCCGAAGAGGGGCAGGAGGTCATCAAGAAGAGCGAGTACATCCCGCTCGGCAAGGGCGGCGCCGCCGCGGCCAAGGCGGTCGCCGAGTAAAAGGGTTCCCGGTTGCGTTCCAACGCGGGGGGAGGCTTTCCTTCCCCCGCGTTTACTTGCTTAGTCCTCCGTCCCGGCGCAGCACCCCTCCCTGCTTATGGTTGACGCGACAAGCCTTCGGAGCCGCCTCCGTCACCCGCCTTCGCTGGCGCAGGTGTACCGGGAAAAGGCTATCGAAGCGCTCCTCTCCGTCTGCGCGACCGTATCCCTAGTCGCCATCTTCCTGATCTTCCTCTTCCTCTTCAAGGAGGGGATCATCGCGTTCAAGCTGGCGGGGGTCGGCGACTTCATCGTCGCCAAGATCAGCGAAGTCACCTTCGACCCGGTCACCGAGGAGTTCACCAAGACGGAGACGACCGGCTACGTCTGGCAGCCGGTGAGCGACCAGCCGAAGCTTTCCTTCGTCCCGTTGGTCTGGGGATCGCTCCTGATCGCCGCGCTGGCCGCGACCGTGTCGACGATCGTCGGCATCGCCTGCGGGCTTTACTTGTCGGAGATGGCCGGGCGGAAGCTGCGCGGGCGGCTCAAGCCGCTCATGGAGCTCCTAGTGTCGATCCCGACCGTGGTGATCGGCTTCTTCATGCTGGCGATCATCGCCTACCCGCTCCGCGCGTTCGCCGACTGGGCCGGCGCGGCTTTGGCCCCGATCCTTGGCGACTGGGTTTCCAGCATCTACACCGATACCTTCAACGCGTTTATCGGCGCCCTGGGCGTGAGTATCGTCATCATCCCGGTGATCGCCTCGCTGGTCGACGACTCGCTGCAGTCGGTGCCGCAGGACCTCCGCGATGGTTCTTTCGCGCTGGGGGCCACGCGGTGGCAGACGAGTTGGCGCGTGGTGCTGCCGGCGGGCTTCTCGGGCGTCGCGGCGGCGGTCATCCTCGGTTTCGGGCGCGCGCTCGGCGAGACCATGATCGTCGTCATGTGCGCGGGAAACGCGGCGCAGTTGTCCGCGAATCCGTTCGACTCGGTGACGACGATGACCGCCCGCATCGCGACCGAGATGGGGACCGCCGGTGTCGGCTCGCTGCACCAGCACACGCTCTTCCTAGTCGGCTCGACCCTGGTGACGGTGACGTTCTTCCTCAACCTGCTCGCGGAAGTGATCGTCCAGAAGTACCGCTCGAGGATCGTTTCTTGAAGGAGAAGAACTTCGACGCGACCTTGGGGCGTGTGAAGACGGCGATGGAGTCCGGCTCCCGCGCGCCGATGTGGGCGCTCGTCTTCGAGACCGTGGTGAAGATCCTCACGGGCTTCGTCGTGGCCGCGCTGGCGTTCATCCTCTTCACCATCATCACCAAGGGCGGCCCGCACGTCTCGTGGGAGTTCCTCTCCCAGCCTCCGCGCGACACGGGCATGGCGGGAGGCGTCTGGCCGGCGATCTTCGGCACGTTCTTCGTCGTCCTCTTCATGATCATGATGGCGATTCCGCTCGGCGTCTTCGGCGCGGTCTACCTCGTCGAGTATTCGAGGGGTGGTTTCGCGGCCCGCGTGATCCGAGCGGCGGTCTCGAACCTGGCGGGAGTCCCGTCGATCGTATTCGGCCTCTTCGGGCTGGGCTTCTTCGTCCTCTTCGTCGGGCGGAACCTCGACTATATGGTGTACGACATCCCGCGCAGCGAGTCCGAGCTCGTCGAGAAGCGCGCCCGCCTCGAGGCGAACCGGACCGAATTGGAGGCCGAGGCCCGCACGGGCGCCGAAGCGGAAGCGGCGCGGCGCCAACTCGCCCCCGAAGAGGCGCAGGCGTTCGTGGCGCAGCGTGTGGTCGAGGCCACGATCCCGTCGACGCGGCCGGTGTTCGGACAAGGGGCGATGTTCTGGGCGGCGGCGACGCTCGCCCTGCTGGTGCTGCCCGTGATCATCGTGTCGACGGAGGAGGCCCTGCGCGCGGTGCCGCTGTCGTTGCGCGAAGCGTCCTACGCGCTCGGCTCGACGAAGTGGCAGATGGTACGGAACATTGTGCTTCCGATGGCGCGGTCCGGAATCCTGACGGGTGCGATCCTCGCCGTCTCGCGCGGCGCGGGCGAGCTGGCGCCGGTGCTCTTCGTCGGCGTGGCCGCATTCAAGCCCGACCTCCCGCTGACGGATCCAGTGGACTTCGGCCTCTTCGAGGTCCCCGTCGTGAATCCGTTCACGTCGTTCATGCACCTCAACTACCACATCTACACGTTGGCCACCCAGAGCCCCGATCCGGACGCGACCCGCGGCCTCCAGTTCGCCACCACGGCGGTGCTGGTGCTCCTCACGGTAGCGCTCAACCTCGCCGCCATCCGACTCCGGAACCTGTACTCCGCAAGGAACCGCTGATGACCGCCCTCGCCGCCCCGCACGCAACCCCCGGCACGCAGGAACAGAAGCACGTCTCCGAGCCGCCCCTGCTGCGGGTGGACAAGCTCGACTTCTACTACGGCGAGAAGCAGGCGCTCTTCGGCATCGAACTGGACATCCACCAGGGCGAAGTCCACGCGATGATCGGACCGTCGGGCTGCGGCAAGTCCACGCTGATCAAGTGCTTCAACCGGATCGCCGAACTGAACCCGATCGTGCGCACGCAGGGCCGCATCCTCTTCCGCGGGCGCGACATCCTGGCGCCGGGCGAGGACCTCATCACGCTGCGCACGCAGATCGGCATGGTCTTCCAGCGCCCGAACCCATTCCCCAAGTCGATCTACGAGAATATCGCCTACGGACTGCGGCTGCACGGCGTGAAGGACAAGGCGACCATCGACGACGTGGTTGAATGGTCGCTGCGCCGCTCCGCGCTCTGGGGGGAGGTTCACAACCGGCTCAAATCGAGCGCCCTCGCCCTCTCGGGCGGCCAGCAGCAGCGCCTCTGCATCGCCCGCGCCCTCGCCGTTCAGCCCGATGTGCTGCTCATGGACGAGCCCTGCTCGGCGCTCGACCCCATCGCCACGGCCCGCATCGAGGAATTGATCATCGAGCTGAAGTATTCCTACACGATCGTCATCGTCACGCACAACATGCAGCAGGCGGTCCGCGTCTCCAGCAAGACGACGTTCCTCTACCTTGGGGAGATCATCGAGACCGGCGATACGAAGCAGGTCTTCAACGCGCCGGTCCACAAGCGCACGAAGGACTACGTGGCCGGCGAGTTCAGCTAGCCCCGCCGCAGGCCAGCGCTTGCCCTTGCTCGCCCGCAGCCAAGCTCCGAATCTTCCCGCTTCGAGCGCGAGGCGCCGTCCGCGACCATGTGGCAGTTGCTGAATCCAAACTGGTGGGTTCCCCCCGAGGTCATCGCCATGGGCTGGTGGCTCGCCTGTGCCGTGGCGGGCTCCCTGCTCTGGCCCCTCACGCTGCGGCTGTTCCGCGGATTGGCGGAGGACGGGTCTGCGCTCGCGGTCCCCTTCGCACTGGTCATTTGGGCGTTCGCATCCTGGAGCGTCGCGCACCCGTGGGGCGGTCCCGAGGACGTCGGCCTGCTCTGGCGGGTGCTGCTGCTCGGCGGAGCGGCGTTCTGGGGACTGGTGCTCATCGCATTCGAAGGCCCGCTCCGGCCCGCGGCGCGCCACTGGACCGGACCCGCCCTGCTAGTGGTTCTCGGCGTCCTCGCGCTCCCGCTACAGTCCGACTCCGCCTGGGGCGTCCTGCTAGCGCTGGCGGCGGCGGGGCTCTGGGCGTGGCGTGGCGAGTACCCCGCGCTCCGTCGCCGGATGCGTCGCGGCGCGGTTCCCTTCGTGGTCGGCCAGCTACTCTTCCTCCTCGGCTTCCTATTCTTTTGCGGCGTCCGCAGCCACCTCCCCGCGGTGACGTTTGTGCTGGCGGACTACCCGGCGGAAAAGCTCGGCAACATGACCCACTTGTCGAGCGTGCTCCGCTCCGGCTGGATGCCGCCGCAGGACGCATGGTTCGGCGGCTATCCGACCAACTACTACTACGGCGGGCACTATCTGGTGGCGCTGCTGGCCAAGGCGGTCGGCGCGCACCCGGCCGTCGCGTTCAACCTCGGGCTCGCGACGGTCTTCTCCGCGACCCTGACCGGCGCGACGGCGCTTGGGTGGAGCGCAGCGGCCTTCGCGCGCCGCCGCCCAAGGGTCGCGCTCCGCGGACCGTTCGCGATGCCCCGCGGACTCGGCTTCGCCCTCTTCGGGGGCGTGGCCACCGCCCTCTTCGGCAACCTCGACGCGGTGCAGCAGGTGCTCACCCGCGCGGAGGGCTCCGTGCCGCACGCCTACTGGATCGACTTCTGGCGGTCGAGCCGCGCGATCAAGGGAACGCCGCAGTTCTCCACCGAGATCGGCACGATCACCGAGTTTCCCTACTTCTCCGCCATCCTCGGCGACCTGCACCCGCATCACATGGCGCTGCTTTGGACGATCCCGGCGCTCGCGTCGTGCCTGCTGCTGTGGCGTCTCGCCAGCGCGCTGCGCCCCCGGACCGAGGGAGCCTACGCCCTCGCCGCGGTGCGCCCCCTCCTGCTGATGGCGTTCTTCATCGGCGCGGTGTTTCCGGTGAACATCTGGGATTCCATCGTGCTTTCCTTCGTCTTCCTGCTATTCATGTGGCAGTCTCGCCGCACCGTGCAGGCGTCGCCGCTCTGGAACCAAGCCGCCTACGCGCTGGTCGCCGGAGCGCTCGCCTGGCTCGGCGCGCTGCTGCTGAACGGCGGGGGAGCCTCCGCGCTCGCCTCGCCCGCGCAGTTCGCTATCGCGGTTGTCGTGCTCCTCTTCGTGCCGTTTTACACTGCCTTCTTCCTGCCCGCGGCGCCGCGCTGGGCGGGCCACGCCGCCGCTTGGACCGTCGCCGGGCTGCTCATGATTTCGGGCGGGATCCTGGGGGCGGCGTCCTCGGGCGCGCCACCCCAGCTCGGCTCCGGCGCGCGCGACGCGGCTCTGCTGCTAGGGGCGGCGGCGATCGCCGCTCTGGTTATCCTCCAAGGCGGGGCATGGGTCGCCCGCTTCGCCTCCGTCTTCGGCGTCTACGGAGTCGTCGGGGGCCTCGCGCTCGCCGTCTGCACGCCCTTCCGCTACTTGTTCCGGTCGCCGCTTGGGTCCGGTGAGCCGCTGCTCGGCGCGAAGTTCCCGCCGTACCTGAATCCATACTACACCCAGAACTCCGGCGTCAGCTTCCTCGAAGGCGCTCCCTTCGGCATCCTGCCGAAGCAGCTCCAGACCACCGTGGCGGAGTTCGGCGTTCATTGGGGGCTGCTACTCGCGCTTCCCGCGCTGGCGCTTTACTCGCTGGGTGCGGCTTTGGGTCCGCGGGGGCGCCGTCTGGCTGCGGTCGCCCTGGGAGCAGCGGTTGCGGCCTTCGTGCGGATCAACTCCGAAACATGGGTGCTGCCGCTAACGAGCGGCGCCACCGTGGCCGCACTGCTTGTGCTGCCCGCATCCCAAGGCGCCGGCCGCCTGTTGCTCCTGCTGGGAGCGCCTTTCCTCTTCTGGACAGCGTGGTGCGAAGCCTTCTTCATCAACGACACCATGACCGGCGACCTGGAGCGCTACAACACCCTGTTCAAGATCTACTACCCGCTTTGGCCGCTGCTGGGCGCCGCCGGCGCGGCGTCGCTCGCCGCGCTCATGGACACGCCGAAGCGCGCGCAGGCGCTCTTCCTCGCGGGTGCGGTCGCCGGCCTCGGCTTCGCCTATCCGCTGCTCGCCACCGCGACGCGCACGAACGTCCTCGGCGAATACGCCAAGCGACACTTCGACGGCGGCGGAGACTCTTGGGGCGGGTTCAATGAAGACCGCACGCCCGAGCACTACACCACGCGCACGCTCGACGGCTCCGCGTGGCTCGACCAGGACCGCAACTATGTAGGCGACCGGGGCGCGATCGAGTGGCTTCGCGCCAACGCTGAGCCGGGCGCGCGCCTGCTCGAAGCGCCGAGCCCCCAGGGCTACTCCGGCGCCGGGCGCATCGCGGCGTTCTCCGGCGTTCCGAGTGTCGTCGGCTGGATCAACCACGAGAACCAATGGCGGGGCTGGAGCGTCCCCGCCCCGTTCGACATGCAGCGGCGGTACTTCGCCCCGGTCGCGCCGAGGCTCGAGTCGCTGGAGCCGATGCTCAACGGGCTCGATGGACTGCGGCCGCTCTCCACGCAGGAGGAGCGCGAGGCGTACCGGCTTTCGCTGGCCGCGCCCGCGGAGTTCGACGACTTCCTCCGCGGCGTCTTCCCCGAGTCGGACCCGGAGACGCTGGTGATCGTGAAGCAGCGCATCGAGGCCGCCCGCAACCGCGGGTTCGTGCACGCCACGCTGATCGAGCGGCTGAACGCCTGGCTCGACGACATCTGGCGCGCGCCGAGGCTTTCCGACGCAACGCTGGAGCGGCTCCGGTTCCTCGGCGTCCGCTACGTGGTCGTCGGCAGCATCGAGCGCGAGATGTATCCCCCCGAATCCATCGCAAAGTTCAGCTCGCTTGAGACAGTCTACGAAGATGGCGAGACGCGGATCCACCGCGTACCCGTGGACGTGGAGGCAGCGCCGTGAGGGAACCGGAGAGGCTTCTCGGCCGGCCGCCGGGCATGCGCCACCTGCTCTTCGCCGCCCTGCTGGCGGTTTGCGCGCTGCTGCGGCTGCTTCACCTCGGCGAGCGCCCCATCATGCACGACGAGGCGCTCTTCACGTTCTACGCCTTCGAGCAGATCTACGAGAACCTCGACTACCGGTACCTTCCGATCCTGCACGGGCCGCTGCACCTCCTGGTGCAAGCGGGCTTCTGGCATGTCTTCACGGACACGGACTACACGATGCGGCTGCCGATGGCGCTCTTCGGGATCGGTGGCTTCTTCTGGATCTGGTCGCTGCGCCGCTGGCTCGGCGAGGTCGGGACCTGGGTTTCGCTCGCGTTCTACTCGCTGTCCCCGGGGCTGGTGTTCTTCGCGCGCTTCTTCCGCGAGGACGGCGTCTTCGTCTTCCTCGCCCTTTGGATCGTCGCGAGCGGCGCGCACTGGTGGCACACGCGGCGCCCCTCGTGGCTCGCGAGCTTCCTCGTCGCGAACACGCTGCTCTTCTGCAACAAGGAGAGCTCGCTCTTCGTCTATTTCAGCGTGGTCACGTTCTTCGTGCTCCTCGTGCTCGGCGATGGCGCCCAGTACCTGTTCGAGCGGCGCAGCCACACCGCCGCCGTGCTGGCCGCCTGCGACGACACGCCGCGGATGCCGGCCCCGTGGATCGGCGCCGCGATGCTGTTCACCTTCGTCACGTTGTGCCTGACCCGGATCTTCGAAGGCATCACCTACGACAGCGACGTCCAGGCGGCGATCGGCCACGACTTCGTCCTTCGCGATGTGCGCTCCATCCCGCTCGCGCTGGGATGGATGCCGGACCTCGATCCCTCCGTCGCCGGCGCCCTCGGGACGGGGGCGTTCTGGCGCGTGTTCTATCTGGCGCTGGCGCTCGGCTGCCTCGGATTCTTCGCGCTGCTCCGCGCCGCCGTCGACCGCCGGTGGGGGCACCGCGGCGTGCTCGAGTCGTGGTGGGCGATGGCCTACGAGGCGCGCTGGGTGCTGATCGGGGTCCTCCCGCTGTGCGGCGCGCTCTACCTCGCGATCTTCACAACGCTTTTCCAGAACCCCCTCGGCTTCTTCGAGATTTATAAGCAGACGTGGGCCTACTGGGGCGGCCAGCACGAGTGGGGGCGCATCGGCGGACCGTTCCACCTGCACAGCGTGAACCTTCTGGTGTACGAGCTGCCGGTCGTGCTGCTCGTGGTGGGCGGGTGGGTCTACTCGCTCTGGCGGCTGCGCTGGACGCGCACCACGGCGCTGGCGTTCCTTCTCGTCGCGGTCGCCGCCGCGGCCTTCCACAAGGTCACGTTCAGCGGCCTCCAGGCGTTGCCGCCGCTCGAGAACGGCGTCCAACTCCTCGAACCGCAGGGACTTGGCATCCGCTACTTCATCTACCTGATCGCGGGCTGCGCGGCGGCCTGGATCGTCGTCACCGCGTTCCCTTCGTCGGGCCGCGCGGTGGGCCCGCTCTGGATGCTCGGCCTCGCGGGGTTCTCGATCCTCTACTTCGCGCAAGGCTTCTGGCGCGATTTCCTCGCTTCGCCGCTCTACAAGGGTGGCGAGCCTGTTCGCCTCAGCAACCGGCACGTGGACGGCGCCGGTTACCTCGAGGTCACGCTGAACATGGACGGCGGCTGGAACCTCGCCTACGTGATGGTGCTGGTCTTCTTCGCGGCGCTGGTGGCGTGGCGCGAAATCGAGCGCGGCCGCGCCTTCCACGGCTTCCTCACCTGGTGGGCCGTGACGTCGCTGGGCGCGGCGAGCTACGCGCGCGAAGCGGTGCCGCAGGTCGGCATCCACGCCGCGCTGCCCGCGATCCTCGTGGCCGGCGTGTACGCCCAGCGCTTCTGGGACTCGCCGCGATTCGTCCCGTGGCGCGGCGCCGCCGCGGCGTTCCTCGCGCTGTCGCTCCTCTGGAACACGAAGTCCACCGTGCAGCTCAACTTCAAGTGGGGCGGCGACGCGCGCGAGCGCATGGCCTACTCGCCCACCGGGCCGGAGCTGCGCGCCCACGCCCGCGAGGTCGTTGACTATGTCAACAAGAGCGGCTGGCGCCGCGGGATCGTCCCGCATCCCGCCACCGGGACCGAGATGGAGCAGTGGATCGCCTTCTACAACGACCCGGGGCGCCAACGGGAGCCGCGCGTCCTCGTCACCGCCGAGACCGCCATCTGGCAGCTCCGGTGGTATCTCCGCGACATCGGCTTCGAGGAGTTCGTCCCCGTCCAGCAGGCGGTCGATCTGGACTACGACTTCCTCTTCATCGACCCGGGGCAGGAGGACGCCGTCCCGGGGCTGCGCGAGAAGTACCACGTCACCTATGGCCGGGGGCGCGTCTTCTGGACGCCGGACGCGGTCTCGGTGCCAGTGCTGCTCGACATCTGGCTGGCGACGATCCCCAAGCAGTACGCGGCATCCGGGACCGACGTGGATCTGCGCCTCGCCGAGTCGAAGTCCCAATGGAGCCTCATCCTCCGCTACTTCGCGTTCCGCGAGGTGTTCGACGGGCCGGGCCGCCCCTACCCCGCGGTGTCGGCGGGCTACTACGTGTTCTGCCGGCGCAAGGACCTGCCCTAGCCCGCGATGGCGCTCACCGTCGGGTACGACGCGTCCGCCTCGCTTGGCGCGCGCACGGGAATAGGGCGTTACACGTTGGAGCTGCTGCGGGCGCTGGTCGCGCTGCGCGAGCCGGACGTGGAGTTCGTCGTGCTGCTCAACTCGCTCCGCCGCGAGCCCGGCCCCGAGCACCGCTTCCTCTTCGAGACCCCCGGAGTGCGGGTCGTGCGGCGGCGCCTCCCCGGGCCGGCGATCGTCCGCGGGTGGGCCGACTGCGGGTTGCCCACGTGGGAGCGGCTCGCGGGCGTGGCCTGCGATGTGGTGCACGGACCCGCCGGTTACCTGCCGCCGACACGCGCGCCGCTCGTCGCGACGGTGCACGACCTTTCGTTCCTCCGCGAGCCGGAAGGCTCGTCGGGCGCCCTCGCGGGCGAGCTGTTCCGGCGGCACTGGCCACGGAGGCTCCCGCAGGCGGCGGCGGTCGTCACGCCCTCGCGCTTCGTGGCGGAGGACATCGCGGCGGCGTATCCGCGGCTCGACCCGTCGCGCATCCACGCCATCGCGCACGGCGCGGACCACCTGCCGCCGGCATCCCCCCAGCCACCCGCGCCGGGCCCCTACGCGCTCGCCGTCGCGGGGGCGGAGCCCCGCAAGCGCACGGAGCTGCTGCTGTCCCTGTGGCGGGACCACGGCGCCGGCCTGCCGCCGCTGCACATCGCGGGAGTCGCGCCGCGGCCCGAATCGCCTCCCGGGGTCCAATTCCTTCCGCGGCTCGGCGACGGCGAGCTGGCGACGTGGTACGCGCACGCGGCGGTGCTGGTGATGACGACGCGGGAGGAAGGCTTCGGGCTTCCGCTCCTCGAAGCCGCCCGCCACGGCGTGAGGACGGTGTGCGGGCGGCACAGTTCTCTCGCGGAGATCGGCCCGGGAATGGCAGTTTTCGTGTCGGAGGATTCCGCGGGGGGCTTCGCGGAGGCCATCCGCCGCGCGCTGGCCGCGCCGCGGGACGGTTCCGTCGAGCGCGCCGCCGCCCCGTTCACCTGGGCGGAGGCCGCGCGCCGAACGCTCGCGGTCTACAGGTCGGCGGCGGTTTGACGAGCCTCAAGACTTGCTTGCCGCAACGGGCCCCCGCGCCCTCTGATCTCGCCAGAGAACATCCGGAAGCGAAGCCCCCATGCAGCGCCCCCTAGTCGGTGTGATCGTCGGAAGCAGGTCTGACTTCAACGTGATGCGCCGCGGGCTCGAGACGCTTCGAGTCATGGGGATTCCGTACGTGTTCGAGGTCGCCTCGCCGCACCGCAACCCGGAGCGCGTGGCGCGGTTCGCCTCCTCCGCCGGCGAGCGCGGACTCGAGGTCCTGATCGCGGGCGCCGGCGGCAACGGCCAGCTCCCCGGCACGCTCGCCTGCTACACCACGCTCCCCGTGATCGGCGTCCCGGTGGACGCCACTCCGATGCGCGGCGAGGACGCGCTCCTTGGCATCGTCCAGATGCCCCCCGGCACGCCGGTGGCCACCGTGGGCATCAACCAATCCGAGAACGCCGCGATCCTCGCCGTCCAGATCCTCGCGCTGAAGCACGCCCGCTTCCGCGAGGTCCTCGCGCACCGCCGCATGAACGCGGTGCAGAAGCTCGACAAGCTCCGCCACGACCTGCAAACCGAGTACCCCGACCTGACGGATCCGAACCAGACCAGCCCGCTGCGCCTTGTTTCCGGCGACGAGCCCGACACGGATCCCGGCAACGCGACGGAGGAAGCGACCCCGGAACCGCCGGAGGACCGATCCGACCGCATCCGCCCGGGGGCCGTGCTCACGGACCGTGGCGTGAAGCGGATGGACCCCGCGCACCTGGTCCGCACGCCGATGCCGCAGGAGCCCGCCTCCGCCGCGTCGCAGAACGCCACCGAAGACAAGACGCCGGAAGTCCCCGCACTCCGCACCCGCAGCGGCGGCAAGTCCGAGGCCGAGCAGGACACGCTCGACGGCCCCCCGCCCCCCGACACCCGGCAGGTCAAGAAGCTCGCGAAGGCGCAGCCGGAGCGTCCCCAGGCGAGCCTGTCACCGGAGACTCCGGCCGGCGTGATGGAGCGCCTCCTCGAACGCGAACCCCCTGCCCCACCGGGAGACTTCGTCGAGGTTCCCGACGATGTGGACACCCGCGTCTTCAAGGTGGATGCGAACGCGCCGGACGTGAACGTCCTCGAGCACGCCATGCTCGTGATCCTCGAGGGGGGAATCGTCGCGATTCCGACCGACACGGTCTACGGCCTCGCCGCCGACGCGACCAACCCGACGGCGGTGGCGCGGCTGCTCTCGCTCAAGGGGCGCGACCCCTCGCGCAAGAGCCTCTCGCTGCTGGTCGGCGACGTCTCCGCGCTCGACACGCTGGTGAACGAAGTGCCCGGCCCGCTGGAGCGGGTGCTCGACGAATTCTGGCCCGGCGGCCTGACGGTGCTCTTCGAGCGCCGCCCGACGGTGCTCGCGGACGTGACCGAGTCGCGCTCCATCGGCATCCGCGTTCCCGCCGATCCGGTGGCGCTGCAACTGCTGCAGATGGTCACGCGTCCGCTCGCGGTCATCAACACGGCGATGGGGCGCGGCGGCGCGGCGACCACCCCGGAGGACGTGCTCGCGCGCTTCTCCGGGCGCATCGAGTGCGTCATCGACGCCGGAAAGTGCAAGGAGGGCGGCACCAGCACGGTCCTCTCCGTGCTCACGGAGCCTTTCGAAATCCTCCGCGAGGGCAGTGTGCCGCGCAGCGAGCTCGCCAGCATCCTGCAGGACCGCCTCAAGTAGCGACCGCCGTGCTGCGCTTCGCCTCCGCGCCCCCCGCCGTCCGCCTGACGAAGGCGTTCCAGACGCCCTTCCGCAATGTGGTCGCGACGGCGCGGACCTGCTATTCGTCGAAGGGCATCATCGACGACGCGGACGTCGGCGACCGGGAGCGCTTCTCGCCGCTCGCGCAGTCCATCTACGAGGCCGGCCACCACACCACCTTCCAGCACGCGCACTTCCAGTTCGCCATCGAGAACGTCTCGCGGCACTTCATCTGGGGCTTCCTGCACGCGCATCCGTTCTACAACAGCGAGCAGGTGTCGCAGCGCTACGTCCACGTCCGCCCGGACACGGCCGTGGTGCCCGAGCTGCCCGCGGACCAGGACGCGGTGTACCGCGGCGCGGTGGAGGAGCTCTTCGCCGCCTACGAGCGCCTCTCGGAGATGCTCGAAGGCCCGGTCGAGTCCGCCTTCTTCTCCCGCTTCCCGCGCTCGCCGCGCCGCGAGAAGGAGCAGCGCTCCGCGATCCGCAAGAAGGCGCAGGAGATCGCCCGGTACGTCCTCCCCGTCGCCACGCACGCATACCTCTACCACACCGTGAGCGGCGTCACGCTCCTGCGGTACTGGCGCGTCTGCCAGGGGTGGGACCTCCCTAGCGAGCAGCGCCTCGTGGTCGGGGCCATGGTGGACGAGCTGCTCCGCTTCGACCCGAACTACGACATCGTTCTGCAGCCGCCGCTCGATCCGGAGCGCTTCCCCGAGGATGCCCTGTTCGAGAGCGTTCCGGGAGCGTGGGACCGCTCGCAGGCGGCCACCTTCACCGGCGAGTTCGACGCCGGCATGGAAGGAAACGAGGCGTCGAAGCTCGTGGGCTGGCAGGAGAACGCGCCGGCTATCGTCGCGCAGGCGGTGCGCGAGGTCCTCGGGCGCCCGCTCGCCGCCATGGACGACGAGGCGGCGATCCGCCTCGTGCTCGATCCGTCGCAGAACCGCTTGCTGGGCGAATCGCTCAACCTCACGACGCACCACAAGCTTTCCCGCGCGCTGCACCATGCGCACTACGTCTTCCGCAAGCGCCTCAGCCACGCCGCCGACAGCCAGGACCAGCGGCACCGGATGACGCCCGCCTCGCGCCCGGTCCTCGCCGCGCACCTCCTCGATGTGCCGGACTACGTGACGCCTGAGCTGTTCCGCCACGACGAGCCGTGCCTCGCGCTGTACCGCGGAACGATGGAGCGGCTGTGGGAGTCGATCGCCCGGCTCGAGGCGCTCGGCGCGCCGCAGGAGGCGCTGCAGTATCTGCTGCCCAACGCGGCGACGGTCCGCTTCACCGAGAGCGCGGACCTGCTGAACCTGCGCCACAAGCACACGATGCGGCTCTGCTTCAACGCGCAGGAGGAGATCTGGCGCGCCAGCCGCGAGGAGGCGCTCCAGATCCGCGACGTCCACCCGCAGCTGGGAGCCTTCCTCCTGCCGCCGTGCACGCAGCGCGCCATGGCGCATTCGAAGCCAATCTGCCCCGAGGGAAAGCGGTACTGCGGCGTCCGGGTCTGGAAGCAGGACGTCACCGAGTACGAGCGCATCATCTGACCCGACCGGGAGCGGACAATGCAACGACCCGACCGCTGGTACCTGTTCGACGCGGGAGCGCAGACCGGCCCGCACACGCTGTCGGAGCTGCAGTCGAAGGCCCGGGCTGGCTGGCTCGGGCTGGACGCGCTCGCGATCCAGGAAGGCGACACCGACTGGCGCCCCGCGCGGGATGTGGTCGGTCTCGCGCCGCCTCCTCCGCCCTCCCCGGCGCCGGGCGAGCCACCTGCGCGGAGCATCTACGACCGCCCGCCGATGGCGCCGCCGGCCGGCGCCGGCCCTCCGCCCCCGGAAGCGCCGATCACGATGTCCTCCGTGCAGTTTTTCGACCCGCGCGAAATCGTCGGCAAGCGCGTGCTGGGCTACATCGTCGACGCGGTGATCTTCTGGTTCCTCTCGTGCGGCATCGGTGCCGCCATGGGCGGTGTGCTGATGGCGGCGGTGTCGGTCGGCAATGCGGCGGGGGGCGGCCAGCCCGGGTTGGACGGCTTCTCCGCAGTTGCCCAGATTCTTTCATGGATCGTCGGCGCCGTCTTCTGGTGCCTCCGCGACGCCGTGAAGGGCAGGAGCCCCGGGAAGTTGGTCGTCGGGCTCCGCGTCGTCGATGCGAACACCGGGGCTCCGATTAGCGTCGGCCAGTCGATCATCCGGAACCTGCTCTTCGCGATTCCCTGCCTGCCGCTCGTCATGCTGTTCGTCCTGCTCGCGACCGGAGAGCACTGGGGCGACAAGATCGCCGGAACACGCGTCGAGCCGGCGACCTGACCGCTAGAGGTGCTTCACCACCACCGCGGCGAGCGCCAGCGCTCCAAGCAGCGCCAAGATCGCCAGCACTCCGAGGAGCGAAATGCGGCGGAGCGGCGCGCGGCGATCCATGCTGAATCTCACTTCGTAACGTGTCTCGCCTGCCTCGCGCCGAGGGGACGTGAACCCCGGGGGCGGCTGGAATCCGATGTCCCCGGGCGGCGGGCGGCGTGCTTCCGGCGACGCCATGGCGGCCTCGACGCGCCGCCGCAACTCCTCAGGCATCTCCTCCAGCGAACTGTACGTCTGCTCGCCTTCCGGTCCGCTCACGGTGAAGGAGCGGACAATGCGCCGTTCCACGCGCACGCCAGGCGGCGCCCCGCTAACGCAGGCAGGGCACGCCCCGTGGCGGTCCAAGATCGCTCCGCATTGGTCGCAGATCATCGCGCACCCCAGCCGGTGTGATGAGGAAAGAGTTTCACCCGCGGGACCGCGCCGCGCAACCTGAGTGCGCACGCCACGCACCGGAGCCACCCCCATGGCAGAGCAACCCGCGACCCGCAAGCGCCTCGTCCTCGTGGACGGCCACGCGAATGTCTTCAAGGCCTACCACGCCATCAAGACCCCGCTCACCACATCGAGCGGCGAGACAACGCACGCGGTCATGGGCTTCCTCAGCATGTTTCTGCGGCTCCACAAGATGGTGGCGTGCGACCATGTGGTGGTCGTCTTCGACGCGGATGCGCCCAGCTTCCGCCACCTCGAATACGAAGCCTACAAGGCGACGCGCTCCGAGACCCCGCCGGACCTCCACACGCAGGCGCGCCGCATCCGCCAAGTCCTCGCCGCGATGCGGGTCCCGATCAACGACGCCCCCGGCTTCGAGGCCGACGACGCGATCGCGACCCTCGCGGTGCGCGCCGTCGAGCAGGGCGGCGAGGCGCTCGTCTGCTCCGTCGATAAGGACCTGCTCCAGATCGTCCGCCCGGGCATCACCGTCTGGCGCGACCACCTCGGGAAGATCGAGGAACTCGACCCCGCGGGCGTGAAGGAGAAGCTCGGCATCGCGCCGGAGTTGGTGCCCGACTACCTTGGCCTCATCGGCGACAGCTCCGACAACCTGCCGGGCATCCCCGGCGTCGGGCCGAAGACCGCGGTGAAGCTGCTCGAGGAGTTCGGCTCCTTCGACGCGCTCATGGAGGCCGCTTCCGGCCTGCCGGAGAAGAAGGCCAAGCTGCGACAGTCGCTCCTGGACCACGGTGCCGCCGCCCGCCGCTCGCGAGACTTGGCGCGGCTGCGCCTCGATGTGCCGCTCGAATTCTCCTGGGAGTCCACGCGCTGGTCCCCCGTCGTGACGGAGGAGCTGCGATCCGTGCTGCTCGAACTCGAGCTTGGGCGCCTGCTCCGCGAGCTGGAGGCGGCCGCTCCCGCGCCCCCGCCGCCAGCGGCTCCCAAGCCGGCGCGCCGCCCACTGCCCGCCGATGCGCAAGAGGACCTCTTCGGATCGATGATGGACGACGAGCGCGAGCCGCTGGCGGACGCCCCTCCCGCCGCCCCCGTCCGCGACACCGACTACCGGGCCATCCAATCGCGCGAGGCGCTAGCGGAGACCGTTGCGGCGATCCGCGCGGCGGGCCTCTGCGCCATCGACACGGAGACCACGGACCTCGATCCCTTCGCCGCGGAACTTGTCGGCATCTCGCTCTCCTGGCGCCCGGACCAGGGTGTGTACATCCCCGTGGGCCACGCGACCGGCGAGGCCCAGCTTCCGCTCGACGAGGTGCGGGCGGAGCTCTCGCCGCTCTTCGCCGATGGCTCCGTGCGCTGGGTCGCGCACCACTGGAAGTTCGACTACAAGATCCTGAAGCGCGCCGGCTTCCCCGTCGGGGCTGTTGCCAGCGACACGCTGGTCTCCGCGTACCTGCTCCAGCCCGACGGCGGCCAGCGCACCGGACTCGGGCTGAAGAACCTCGCGCTCGAGCGGCTCGGCGTCGCGATGACCCCGATCTCCGAGCTCATCGGCGACGGCAAGGGGATGCTGACCATGGCCGGCACCCGCATCGCCGACGCATCCGCCTACGCCTGCGCCGACGCGGATCTGACGCTTCAACTGCACCACCACTTCGAACCCAAGCTGCTCGATGCGGGCCTCGCGAAGCTCCGCGACGAAGTGGAATGCCCGCTCACACCCGTGCTCGCCGACATGGAGCTGGAGGGCGTCCGCATCGACGTGCCGTACTTCGAGGCGTTCGGCCGCGAGGCCGCCGCCGATCTGCAACGGATCGGCGAGGAGGTCTTCGCGCTGGCGGGGGAGCGCTTCAACATCAACTCGCCGAAGCAGGTCGGCGAGGTGCTGTTCGACAAGCTCGGCCTCAAGACCGCGCGCGAGAAGAAGACCGCCACCGGCCGCAGCACCGATGTCTCCGTGCTGGAGGAGCTGGCGAAGCAGCATCCCCTGCCGGCGAAGCTGCTCGAGTACCGGAAGCTCGAGAAGCTGCGCGGCACCTACATCGACGCGCTGCCGAAGTCGGTGAACCCGGGCACGGGGCGCGTGCACACCAGCTACAACCAGACCGACGTCGCGACGGGGCGCATCTCGAGCAGCGACCCGAACCTCCAGAACATCCCCGTCCGCAGCGAGGAGGGCCAGCGCGTGCGCCGCGGTTTCGTCCCGCGCGCGGCGGGATGGTCCCTGCTCGCGGCGGACTACTCGCAGGTCGAGCTGCGCATCCTCGCGCACATGAGCGGCGACGCGGCGCTCCGGCGGGCGTTCGAGACCGGCGGCGACATCCACCGCCTGACCGCCAGCCTGGTCTTCAAGGTGCCGCCGGAGGAGATCACCTCCGCGCAGCGCTCCGGCGCCAAGGCGATCAACTTCGGCATCGTCTACGGAATGACATCCTTCCGCCTCGCGAACGACCTAGGCATCTCGAGGACCGAGGCGCAGCAGTTCATCGACGACTACTTCGCCGCGTACTCCGGCGTTCGCGACTTCATCGAACGCACGAAGGAGTCCGCCCGCGCCACGGGGCAGGTCGCGACGATGCTCGGCCGGCGGCGCTCGATCCCCGACATGGACTCGCGCAACCCGAACGCGCGCGCCTTCGCCGAGCGCATCGCCGTGAACACCCCGATCCAGGGCACCAGCGCGGACATGATCAAGCTCGCCATGATCCGGCTGGCCAGGCGGCTCGCGGAGGAGCGTCTCGATGCGCGCATGATCCTCCAGGTGCACGACGAGCTGATCTTCGACGTGCCCGACGGCGAGCTTGACAAAGTCAAGCAACTGGTCCCGGAGGAGATGGCGCGGGCGCTGCCGCTCAGCGTTCCGGTGAAGGTCGACGTGGAGTGCGGCGCCAACTGGGCCGAGGTCTGATCAGAGCAGGATCGCCGCGAAGCAGGCAGTGCTGAAGGTGGCCAGCGTGCCTGCGATCATCGCCGGGACGGCGGCGGCCACCACGTCCACGCGCCGCTCCGGCGCGAGGATCGACAGCCCGCCGATCTGGATCCCGAGCGAGCCCAGGTTCGCGAACCCGCAGAGCGCGTAGCTCATGATCGTCGAGCTGCGCTCGGAGAGGGTGTCCCTCATCGCTGCGAGGTCGAGGTAGGCGATGAACTCGTTGGCGACCGTCTTCACCCCGATCAGGCGCCCCGCCGCCTCCGCCTCGTGCCACGGCACACCCATGAGCCACGCGATCGGACGGCACAGCCGGCCGAGGATCGCGCGCAGGTTGAACGCCGGGTGCCGCGCGATCGCATCGGCCTCGCCCGCCGCGTAGAGCGCCGCGCCAGCGGCGTACTCCAGAGCCGCGTCCACCAGCGCGAGAATCGCGAGGAACGAGATCAGCATCGCCGCCACGTTGAGCGCGAGCTTGAGCCCCTCCGTCGTGCCTCCGGTCACCGCGTCCAGCATGGTGTCGTACTCTTTCGGCACGTCGACGTTCGCGACGTCGCGCGTGACCGGCACCTCGGTCTCGGGTCGGACCACTTTGGCGAAGAGGAGCGCCGCGGGCGCGCTCATCACCGAGGCGGCCAGCAAGTGCCCCGCGATGTCCGGCACCACGGGCCCGAGGATGCCGATGTAGCTCGCCATGACGCTGCCGGCGATGTTGGCGAAGCCGCCGGCCATCACCGCGTGGATCTCGCTCTTCGTCATCTTAGGGATGAAGGGCCGGACGAGGAGCGGCGCCTCTGTCTGGCCGAGGAAGATGTTGGCGGCCCCGCTGAAGGTCTCCGCGCCGGAGGTCCCCATGGTCCGCTGCATCACCCACGCGAGTCCCCGCACCACGACCTGAAGGGCGCCGATGTGGTACAGCAGCGCGGAAAGCGCACTGAACAGTATGATGATCGGCAGCACGTTGAAGGCGAAGAAGAAGCCCAGCGAGCCCTCCTTGTCCGGGGTGAGCGCGAGGCTGCCGAACATGAACTGCGACCCCGCGCCCGCCGCGTCGATCACCGACAGGAAAAAGTCGTTCACACGCTCGAAGAACCACTCGCCGGCGGCCGTCCTGAGCACCAGCACCGCAAAGGCGAACTGGAGTCCCAGGCCGAACACCACGATGCGCCAGTTGGCGAGGGCCCGTTTGCGGTCGCTGCTCATCGCCCAGGCCAGGGCGAGGAACACCGCCAGGCCGAGCACCGGGATCAGGCGGTCCACCAGCGTGACGGCGGATTCGACATTGGGCATTGCGATTTCGTCGGCCATGTGGCCCCCTGATTTCCGGTTGTTTCGCCCGGTGGCGCGCGCAGCATAGGAACTATCAGCAGCGCAAGCGCACTGGCGCGAGGCAAGGCCGCATCGAGGTCGCCGTGGAAGAGAGTTTCGACAAGGTTGGATCGAGCAGTTGGAACGACGAGGGCATCTTCGTCGACAGGGCTTCGACGCCTCCGATGCCCGACTGGCTGATACGCGCCTCGCACCGGGGCTACGAGCTGCTAAGCACCGGCTACGCGAACATCCCGGAGGTCTCGCCCAAGACGCTCCCGGCGGCGGCCGACCCGGAGCGGCCCGCCGGCGGACGCGTCGGACGCGGAGGCGCGACGGTGCCCGCCCAGCCGACCACCCCCGCCTCCGGAGCGCGGCACACGCCGCTGCCGCCGCGCTCGGGCCAGTCCCTCGAAGTCACCGGCCGCGGGCGCACGGAGCGTCCAACGGTCCCCGCCGGACCCGGCGATCCGCTGGCCGGCCTCCGGCAGGAGATGGCGTCCTCCGGCGTCAACTTGCCCCCGCGCGGGATGCGACCGCCGGAGCCGTCCCGCGCCGCGCCCCCTCCCGAGCCGCGCGCCGCCGCGCCACCCACGCCGCGCCCGACGCTCCCCAATCCGCGCCCTGCGCAGCCGCGGGAGCCCGAACCACCCGCGCGCCAGGGGGTCTTCCAGCCCAAGGCTCCCGCGAAGGACGAGTTCCGCGTCGACTGGGGGCCCACCGTGGACACCCGCCAGCAGTGGAACCTCATCCCTCCGCCGAAGAAGGGACCCCCCGCCGAGGAGAAGCACCCCGAGGGCGACGTCTCCCAAGGCAGGCTCGGCAGCATGTTCAAGAAGTTCTTCGGCGAGTAACCTCCCATCGACAAGCCCTCCGGCGACCGGCGCCCCCGCCGCGTCCTCCACATCATCGATTCCCTCAACCAGGGCGGCGCGCAGGCGGTCGTGCTGAACCTCGCCCGCCACGCGGACCCTGCGCGTTCGCGGCACGCGGTCGCCGGGCTGTATGGTCCCGGCGCCATGTCGCCCGCCTTCCGGGCGGCGAAGGTACCCCTCGCCCAGCTCGCCGCCACGAAGTTCGACCCGCGGATTCCGGCGGCGCTTGTCCGGCTCGTCCGCCGTGTGCGCCCGGACGTCCTCCACGCGCACCTTGTCGTGTCCTGCGCGCTCGCCGAATCCCTCCGCCGGTTCCTCCCCGGGAAGACGCGGCTCGTCTGCCACGTCCACAACCTCTTCGCGCAGCACGGCGAGGACCGCTACCAGGACACCATCGAGGCGCGCCTCTACCGGCGCTGCGACGCGACGGTCGCCTGCTCGCGCGAAGTGGCGGAAAGCCTCCTGCCGCCGCGGCGGCCGAGGCCCCGGAAGTTGTCGGTCGTCACCAACGGCATCGCCGACGAGCTGCTCCACCCCACAAGCGCCTGCGAGCGCGCGCAGGCCCGCGACGGGCTGAACATCGGCGGCGGCACGCCGCTGCTGCTCTCCGTCGGGCGCCTCACGGAGCAGAAGAACATGGGCTACGCGCTCCGCGTGGCGGCGGAGCTGCGGCGCATGATGCCGCAAGTGCGCTACTGGATCGCAGGCGAAGGCGTCCGCGAGGCGGAACTCCGCGCGCAGGCCGCCCGCCTCAAGCTCGAGGGCGCCGTCGAGTTCCTGGGGTTCCGCTCCGACATCCGCCAGCTACTCGCCGCCGCCGACATGTTCTTCATGCCGTCGCTCCACGAGGGCCTGCCGCTCGCGCTCGTCGAGGCGATGGGCACCGGCACCATGCCCGTCGTGACGCCCTTCAACGGCCACGCGGCGCTCGTGCGCGACGGCGGCACCGGCTGCGTGGTGCCGTTCGACGCTCCTCGCGAGGCCGCCCGCCGCATCGTCGGCCACTTCATGGACGCCCCGCGCCGGCTGCGCATCGGCGCGGCGGCCTCGCGCCACGTCCGCGGCGGCTACTCCTCCACAAGGTTTGCCCGCCGCATGGACGCCCTGTACGACGGGCTCCTCGCGGAGGCCCCCGCGCACCCCTGACCGGAGCACGCACCGTGCAGCACTACCGCATCGACCTCGTCAGCGACACCACCACGCGTCCGACCGCCGCCATGCGCCGCGCCATGGCCGAGGCCATCGTAGGCGACGAGCAGAAGCACGAGGACCCCACCACCAACCGCCTCGCCGCGATGGTGGCGGAACTCACCGGCAAGGAGGCGGCGGTTTTCCTCCCCTCCGGGGCGATGTGCAACCAGATCGCCATCCGCGTCCACTGCCGCCCCGGCGACGAGATCATGGTGCACCGCACCGCGCACATCTTCAACTACGAGGGGGCGGGCCACGCCGCGCTCAGCGGCGCGACCGCGATGCCGCTCGAAGGCCCCCGCGGCATGTTCACCGCCGACGCCGTCCAGGCCGCCGTCCGCCCCCAGTCGAACCACCACTCGCGCTCGCGGCTGCTCTGCGTCGAGCAAACCACCAACATGGGCGGGGGAGCGGTGTGGCCGCTCGACCAAGTCCGCGAGGTATGCGCCGCCGCCCGCGCGCACGGCATGGCCACGCACCTCGACGGGGCGCGGCTGCTCAACGCCGTGGTGGCGACCGGCATCCCCGCGCACACGTGGTGCGAGCCCTTCGACTCCGTGTGGATCGACTTTTCGAAGGGGCTCGGAGCGCCCGTCGGCGCGGTGCTCGCGGGCGACCGCGCCTTCATCCGCGAAGCCTGGCGCGCCAAGCACCAGTTCGGCGGCGCCATGCGCCAGAGCGGCATCATCGCCGCCGCCGCGATCCACGCGCTCGAACACCACATCGAACGCTTGGCGGAGGACCACGACAACGCGCGGCGGCTCGGTGGCCTCCTCGAGGCGATCCCCGGCGTCCGAGTGGAATCCCCCATCGAGACCAACATGGTCTTCTTCGACGTCGCGGAAGCCGGCCTCACCGGCGCGGAGCTCATCCGCCGCATCGCCGCCGACGGGGTCCGGGTCAGCCCCGGCGGACGCCCCACCCGGCTCCGCGCCGTCACCCACCTCGACGTCACCGGAACGATGATCGACGACGCAGCGGCCGCGATCGCCAAGGCGGTGGGGGCGGGCAAGGGCTCCGACCTCTAGGGTCGCAAACAGGCAGCCCGACCCGGCCGACGCCCCGAAACGGAGTCGAGTGCGCCGAAGGCGAATCGTGTCTCCCAGCCGCTCGGACAGCTACCGCTTGAGGTGCTCTCTGAAGACCTCGTCGAGGGGACCGATCCCCCAGCACTCGCGTGGCGCCAAGGTCCGCGCGGCCGCCTCGAGGGCCGGGAGCGACTCGCCGAAGAACGAGGCGAGTTCATGAGGGAGAACGATCGGAGCCTTCTCCAGCGCGTGGGTCTTCTGGGCCATGAGGTCCTCCACGAGCCCGCGAATGGCGATGACCTCCCGCGACGGGGTCTCGCGCAGGATGACCGCGAAATCCGTTGGCGGTTGGCCGCCGAGATCCCTGATCCAGGCGGCCGCGGCCAGCGGGCGGATCACGTAGAAGGCCTTCTTGATGCTGATGCGATCACCCTCGAGGTGATGGTGGATGATCTGGCGGGCGAGCCCGAGATAGTGAAGCATGGCCTTCCGCGGCTCGAAGTAGGCAGGTAGCAGCTCGCGCATCCGCGACAGGAACGCGTCCTCCTGCCGGTAGGCAATCGGGCTGAGCAGCCACTCGTTCATCGACGCGTTGCACCCTTTGAACAGGCGCAGCGCCTTTCGCAATTCCCAGCCAGCGAGGTCGATTTTCGAGGCGTCGTCGAGACTCAGGAAGTTGTCGGGCTCCTCGCGCAGTGAGAGGTAAGCGTCGGCAGTGTGGCTGTAGATTGTCCGCACGTCGTAGTCGCTGTCCGGGGATGCGAATCCCCACGCCCGACTGCCGGACTCGCACGCGTAGAGCAGCCGGATGCCTCGAGCCGTCTCCTCGCCTTCCAACTTCTCCAGGATCAAATCATGAATGCGCACTTTCCCACTCCTTGGTCAGGTCCCGGACCAAGTCGTCGATCGCGGCGAGGTCCGGTGCCTCGGGGAGCGGCGACTCGGGAAGGAGCGCCTCCAGCGACCGCGTGCGCCGCTCCGCCTCTTCGATCAGTTCCTCGTAGCGGAACGATCCATTGCGGACCGCCAACAGGAAGTCGCGGTCGGCCCCTTCGAAGCGCACCCGGGGAGCCCCCTCGCGCAGCATGCTTTCGGCGGCCAGCAGAAGGCGAAAGGTGTGCATCAGGTTCTTCGCGTCGTAATCGAGGGCGCCCCGTTCCTGATCCTGCCAACGGGACTCGTTCCTCTCCGAGCGCCAAGCCCAGTAGTTGCGGTGGTCCCGCAGAGCGGCTTCATGCGCTTGCCGGTTGAACAGCAAGAGCCCCGCGAAGCGTCGCCCTTCCTCCGCGAGCGGGATGGACTCCATCACGAGGTTTCCGCCGCGGAAGACGCCGCGCGCCCCGCGCCCGAAGTGGTAGAGCCGATACACTTCAAGGGAATGCTCCAGTGCGGCGGCGTGGCATTCCTCCAATTCGATCCCCGACTCCGCCACGGGGACGGGGCGCATCGGTGGGTCGGCGCTTGCGGCCGCGCGCGCAATGAACCAGCAGAAATCCTCCTGCCGAGGCGGGTCCTCGGGCTGCGGGCGGTTCACCCACTTGTTCTGTCCGCGCGCCTTGCGAATCTGCGCATTCGCGTAGGCGACGTGCGACTGGTAGCAGGCGCGGCTGAGGAAGAGCGTCCGGGCCTCCAGCAACCGGCGTCCCACACTCGAAACGCGAAGCAGGCAATCCTCCGGAGCGAAGAGAAGCTCCAGCATGTTCGGGTTCGCGCCGGAGGCGAGCTCGGCAAACCGCCGGAGTGCGAAGTACGCGGTATCGCCGCGCGGATCGGAAAGCTGGTTCGGAACGGCGCCAAGGCCCAGATAGGCCGCCGCTGGTAGCGCGAAGACCCCTCGGATGTCGCGGTCGGAGCCCGGCCGGTTCAGGCCGCACGCAGTGCTACCGGCAACGCACTCCAGAAGGATGAAGTGCGGGGCGGCGAGTAGGGAGTCGAACGAGTCCGGGATGCGCATCGATGAAGCCGCGGATGGCGTTCCCGCATCGTCCTCCACAGTATCCGAAGGGCCAGCGGAACCGCGCCGCGAAGGAGCTGCCTCCGGGGCTCGTCGCCCACCCTCTCGCGATGGTCCTGCGCACGGCACGACCTCGGATCGAACTCGCGCACAGCTCACTCATGCGCCCACCTTCCGCATCGCTCCTCGGCGAGGCGGACGAAGTTTGGGTGGCCGATGTCTGCCCGGGAAGGAATGACCGGGGGGGCACAGATACAGGTCGCTGAGAGCCCATCCGAAAAGTTCTTGAGGCTGTAGCGCCGGGTGTTTCCCGCTCGGCGCATGACGACCCGACCGAAGTACCCCAGCGACCTTCCCGACGCCGAGTGGGCCATCCTCGAGCCCCTCGTGCCCCCAGCCAAGCCCGGCGGGCGGCCCCGCAAGACCGACATGCGCGCCGTGCTCGACGCCTGCCTTTACCTCTCGCGCACCGGCTGCCAGTGGGGCGCGCTCCCGAAGACCTACCCGCCCAAGAGCACCGTCCACGAGTACTACAGCGCGTGGCGCAAGGACGGAACCTGGCAGGCGATCCACGACGCGCTCCGCGCCAAGGTGCGCCAGCGAGCCGGCAAGGACCCCGAACCCAGCGCCGCCATCATCGACTCCCAGTCCGTGAAAACCACGGAAAAAGGGGGCCCGAGCGCGGGTACGACGCCGGAAAAAAGGTGAAGGGGCGCAAGCGCCACATCCTCGTCGACACGCTCGGGATGCTGCTCGAAGCCATGGTGACGGGCGCAAACGTTCCCGACCGGGACGGCGCGCGGCTGCTGCTGGCCGCGACCGAGGGGCGCCATCCGCGCCTCGCGAAAGTCTACGCGGACTCGGCATACAGCGGCGGTCCGCTGGCGGGCTTCGCCGCCTTCTTCGGCGCCCGCGCCATCGAGGTCGTCCCCCGGCGCCCGGACCGGAGAGGCTTCGAGCCATTGCAGAAGCGCTGGATCGACGTGCGCACCTTCGCATGGCTCGTGCGCTGCCGCAGACTGGCAAAGGACCTCGAACACACCATCTCGAGCGCCCGCGCGCAGCTGCATGTCCGCATGATCGGCGTCATGCTCCGCAGGCTCGCGAGGGGGTAGGGAGGCTTTCCGGATGGGCTCTAAGGGCCCTTGATCATCCGTTGAAGTGCCACGCCCCGGCTCGCGGGGTTCTTGGTAGGGGAGACTTCCGCACTCCCTTGGATTTGTCGGGAGCGGTGGGCGGCCGCTACGATCGCGTGTGCCTCTAAAACGCGTTCGCCTTCGCCAGCGCAGCCAGCGTTCGGTTCACGAGGGCGGCCGCCACGCTTTCGTAGGCGGGGTTTCCCGGAATGGGGGCGAGGCCGCAGAAGTCGATGCCGAGGATCCGCTTCGTCCCCGCGAAGGATGTCAGGATGTTGCCGAGGAAGTCCATCGAGAGGCCGAAGGCGACCGGTTGCTCGACGGCGGGGAACTGGAGCGGGTCGAGCGCCGAGAAGTCGACGGAGATGTAGACGTCGCCGGCGAAGTGGCGGCCGAGCTCGAAGGCCGCGCGCACCGGGTCCATCGCCGCGAGGCCGCGCGCGGTCATGAACGGGATGCGCTCCGAAAGGAGCGACCGGAACTCCGACTCGGACATGCCGCGGATGCCGGCAAGCACCGTCGGCACGCCCATGGTCCGGACGGAGCGCGTGAACCAGTTGGAGACCGCCCCGAACGTTTCGCCCTCGTTCTGAAGGTGGCGGTGCGCGTCGATCTGGAGGACGCCGAAGCGGCAGCCGCGGCGGTGCAGCGCCTCGACCGCGCCCAGCCCCGCGAGCCGATCGGCGCCGATGATCACCGGAAAGCGCCCGGTGGTGTGCGTGCGGTCCACATAGGCGTAGACCTCGCGCTGCATCACCTCGTGGCGCTCGGCTTGGATCGGCGAGATGGTGTAGATGCCACGGGAGGACGGATCGAGGCCCGACTCCTCCTCGTAGCCTCCGATCCAGTTGGAGACTTCGAGGAGCGCGCGGGGCCCGATGCGCGCCCGGCGCGAGCTGTCCGGCGCCCAGGTGACCGGCATCACGATGGCGCGCGCGGCCTTGCGCGACGCCTCCGTCCGCGGCAGGCCGCGGAACGCCGGCCACGAGGTCGGCACCGAGGAGAGTTCCTCGCGGGTGACGCGGAATCGCGAGTCGGGTTTCACCCGGGCCTCAGTGCGACAGCGACGGCGGCGGCGGGATCTGCGGCGCCACCGCGTCGTCGTCCGCCGCGCCGCCTTCGCGTTCGCGCTGCGCCTTCGCGATCATGTCGAGCGAGCGGCGCACCGACTCGCGCTCCTGGATGATCGACTCCTCCGTCTCCGGATGCGTCTGCCGGTTGACCTCTTCGAAGCTGGTGACGCCGTAGCACACCTTCAGCCAGCCGTCCTGGCGCATGGTCATCATGCCTTCGTGCACGGCGAGCGCGTGCAGGTCGTCGGCGGTCGAGCGCTGCAGGATCAGCTCGCGGATCGTGTCGGACACCTGCAGCACTTCGAAGAGGCCGATACGGCCGCGGTAGCCGCTGCGGTTGCACTCGTCGCAGCCGCGCCCGGTGCTGAAGGCGATGTCGGCGACTTCCGCGCGGGTGACGCCGAACGCCTCGAGTTCCTCGTCGCTGGCGATGTACTCCGTGCGGCAGCGCTGGCAGATCGTGCGGACCAGGCGCTGGCCGACGACGGCCTGCAGCGTCGAGGTGAGCAGGAAGGGCTCGATGCCCATGTCCACGAGGCGGTTCACCGTGGCGGCGGCGGAGTTCGTATGCGTCGTCGACAGCACCAAGTGACCCGTGAGCGCGGCCTGCACGGCGATGGAGGCCGTCTCGACGTCGCGGATTTCACCGACCAGGATCACGTCCGGGTCCTGGCGCAGGATGCATCGCAGGCACGCGGCGAAGGTAAGGCCGACGGCGGAGTTCACGCTCACCTGCACGATGCCGGGCAATTCGTACTCCACCGGGTCTTCCACGGTGATGAACTTGTGGCCCGGATCGAAGACCTCCGTCAGCACCGAGTAGAGCGTCGTCGTCTTTCCGGAGCCCGTCGGGCCGGTGACGAGCACGATGCCGTTCGGGCGCTTGCAGGTCTTGAGGAAGGGAGTGAGCACCTCCTGCTGCATGCCGAGCTGCGAGACGCCGATCATCATGTTCGTCTTGTCGAGCACGCGCATCACGATCGACTCGCCGTGCACCGTGGGGACCGACGCGACGCGGAGGTCGATCTCGCGTCCGTTGATCGAGAGGCGGATGCGTCCGTCCTGCGCCTTGCGCGACTCGGAGATGTTGAGGTTCGCCATGACCTTGATGCGGGAAATCAGGCCGAGCTGGAGGTTCTTGGGCGGCGAGGGGATCTCGCGCAGCACGCCGTCCACGCGGTAGCGGATGCGCACCGAGTTGGCGAAGGGCTCGATGTGGAGGTCGGAGGCGTTGTCCTGGATCGCCTGCAGCATGAGCAGGTTGACCAGCTTGATGACGGGCGGGTCGTTGGCGAGCGCCTCGACGTTGATTTCGACTTCATTGCCCTTGATGATGGCGCCTTCGTTCTTGCCGGCGTCCTCGTCCCCGAGATTGTCGATGACGGTTTCGAGCGACTCGTCGCCGACGCCGTAGTGGCGGTCGATCGCGTCGACGATCTCGTCCTCGGGGCAGACGACGATGTCGATCTCGTGCTCCGGGAGCATGAGGCGGATGTCGTCGATGATCGTGACGTTGTGCGGGTCGCTGATGGCGATGAGGAGCGTCGGGAGGCCGCGCGCCGACTTGGCGGGGATCTCGTCCACCGGGAAGATGCGCTTGTCGCGGGCCGTGACGGAGGGAATGAACGAGACCAGCCGGGCGACCTTCTGCTCGTCGGTGAGGTCGAACTCGCGGATGCTGCGGAACTGGTGGCCCGCGCGGAGCGTCAGCGAGCGGATCAGTTCCTCGGGATCCGTCACCATGTCGGCGGCGTCGACGTCGGGTAGCGAGAACGTGCCCATGAAGCCGCCGCTGTCGAAGGAAGGCTGCATGCTGGCGATCTTCCCGGCCATCTCGTGGCCCGGAATGGTCGACTGGCCCTTCCCCGGGCCGCCGATCTTCGCCGCCGCCTCGTGGCCGCCCATCGACGGGCTCTTGTCGAAGCCGCGCCCCGGCAGCCGCGCGGCCATCTCGGAAGCGAGATTCTTCGGCACCGAGCGCTTCTTCGTGTCCACGCCCCCTTCGACCCTAAGGAGGATGTCGAGTTCCTTCGAGGCGCTTTTGTAGGACTCTTCGGGGGACTGGCTCATCGCGTGGGGCCTCCGGCTGGGTCGGGGCGCCCTCTAGGCGCACCCGTGCCCAGTCAAGATAGGACTGGCCGATCTGGTTTCCAACTGGTTTTTGAGTTGCCGCCAACTTGGCTGGCGGGGCTGGACAGCGTTGCCGGGGCGGTGCTCTGCTCCGCCCTCCGCCGAATCCCAATGAACGATCCCGAACCCGCCGAAGGCTCCTCCGCACCGTCCCGCCGCTGGACCGCGCCGCTCGCCGCAGGCGTGGCGGGCGGCGTCGCCTCCGGGGCGTACCTCGTGGTCGCCGCGCGCGCCCTGCTTTCGGCCGCGGGGCGTCCGCTCGTCGGCATCGACGACGCGTGCATCACGATGCGGTACGCGATCAACATCGCGAATGGTTTCGGCTTCGTGTACCAGGCTGGCGGCGAGCGGGTCGAAGGCGCGACATCGCTGCTCTGGACCTTGCTGTTGTCGCTCGCCGCGCGGGGAGATGCTCCCCAGATCACCGCGGCGACCATGCTGGTGGCCGCGATCTCCGCGGCGCTGGGCTCGCTCGCGGCGGCGCTTGGGACCGCCTTGGAATCGGCCGGGGTGGAGTCGCCACGCTCGCGCGCCGCGCTGCTGGCGCCGATGGGGCTGTGGATCGCCGCGCTGCCCAGCTACCCGGAGTGGGCGGTCATCTCGCTCATGGAGACCGGGCTCTGGTCGGCGCTTGCGGTCCTGCTGGCGGCGGAGACCGTCCGCGCCGCCGCCGGCGGTCTCGACAGGGGCATCGCCGCGCGCGCTGCGCTCTGGGGGGTGCTAGCCGTCGCGGCCCGTCCCGAAGCGCCGCTGCTGGTCGCGGGCAGCACGGCGATCCTGCTGGCGCTTGCCGGCTTGGGCGCATGGCGCCGGTTGCTCGTGGTATCGGCCATCCCCGCCGCGGCCTTTGCGGCGCTGATCGGCTGGCGAATCTGGTACTTTGGCGTGCCGCTTCCGAACACCTATTATGCGAAGGTGTCGCCGGACCTCGGTTACTCGCTCTCCGAGGGGTTCAAGTACCTCGGCGCGTTTCTGTCGTGGTCGCCGCTCGCCGCCGGCGCCGTTGCGGCGTCGGCCGCCGTGCTCGGGCGCCTCGCATGGCGGCGCGGCGTCGAAGGGGTGCCCGCGCGGCTCGCGCTGGCGGCATCTCTGTGGGTGCTCCTTGCGCTCGCGCTGCCTGTTTACGGAGGCGGAGACCACTTCAAGAACTTCCGCTTCTACCAGCCCTTCTGGCCGCTTTTCGGGCTGGCGCCCTGGTGCCTCGCCCTCTGGCTTGCGGTGTCCGGCCCAGCCACGCGCCGCGCCGGGATCGTCTTCGCGGCGCTCTTCGGGATCGCGGTGCTCGTCCACGGCGCCCGCGACTGGCGGCAGACGCTGCGCGAGGGACCCGGGATGTACAAGCACGAGGCGTGGCTCGCGATGGAAGGCTTCCACATCGGGCGCACGCTCAACAACTGGTTCGACGGGCGGCCGCTTCCGGGGCTCGCCGTCTACACGGCGGGGGGTGTTTCGCTGACCTACCAAGGGCCGCTCTTCGACACGCTCGGGTTGAACGACACCGAGGTGGCGCGCGCGCCGGGCGACCGCCGCGGGATGAAGAACCACGCCGCATTCAACCCGGAGATCTTCAAGCGACGCCTGCCCGACCTGTACGCGCCCTTCACGCTCCGCAATCCGGAGGACGGGGAGGCTTGGGCCCAGTCGATCATCGGATTCCAGACGCTCTTCTCCAAAGGCATCGTGAACGACCAATGGTTCCGCGACAACTACGTGCCGGTACTGATCCCCATGGACATGCCCGACATGGCCGCGATGTTCGTGTACGCGCGGCCGGAACTGGTGCAGTGGATGATGGACGAGGGGCGCCCGGTGCGCGTGCTTTGGCGCCGCTGGTGGCTGGCGGGAGATCCGCCGCCGGCGCCGTGAGCTAGCCAAACAGGAAGCGGGTGAGGAGGAAGTTGGCCACCAGGACGCCGCTCAGCGACGTCACGACCGCCGCCGTCGTGGCGCGTCCGACGCCTTCCGCGCCCCCCCGCGTCGTGACGCCCATGTAGCAGCAGACGGTCGCGTAGGTCAGTCCGAAGACCACGGACTTGAAGAAGCCCTTGTAGACTTCTTCCAGGGAGAGGGCGTCGAAGGTCTTAATCCAATAGATCTTCGAAGTGACGTTGAAGTAGTTCGTGGCGATGATCATGCCCCCCACGAACCCGATGATGACGGAGTAGATCGTCAGGATCGGAGTCATCAGGAGGGCGGCGAGGATGCGCGGCATCACAAGGTAGCGCTCGGGCCGGATGCCGAGGACGCGGAGCACGTCGATCTCGTCGTTCACCGCCATGGTGCCCAGCTCCGCCGTCATGGCTGCGCCGACGCGGCCGGTGATGATGACCGCGGTGATGACCGGTCCCATTTCGCGCATGAGCGAGAGGGCGACGACTTGGGCGATGAGGACGGTCTGGCCGTAGGTCTGGAGCGCGAGGCCCGTGTTGAGGGCGAGCGTCATGCCGACGAAGGCGCCGATCAGGAGGGCGAGCGGCACCGTCTGGTAGCCGACGACCAGCATCTGCTGGAGGAGCCGCCTGCGGTCCTGGCGGCCGAAGGCGGTGTGCCTGAGCGCCGAGACGAGCAGCAGGCCCATGCCGCCGCTCGTCTCGAAAATGCGCTCGAAGCGCCGCTCGATGCCGTTGATCATGCGCGGGGGCGTCGGCGTCAGGCGGTCGCGCCGCGGCTGATGGCGACGGCCTTCTGAGCGCCCTCCGCCATGGTGCGAGCCACGATCAGCGACGTCCCCTTCAGCATCTCGTGCGCTTCCTTGTCGTTCGTGCCGATCAGGCGGATCACGATCGGCGTGTTGAACCCGGGGAGCGATTCGAGGGCCTGCAGGATGCCGGCCGCGACGCGGTCGCATCGGACGATGCCGCCGAAGATGTTGAAGAAGATCGTGTTCACCGACTTGTCGCTGGTGATGATGCGGAGCGCGTCGGCGACCTGCTGCGCCTTGGCGCCGCCGCCGATGTCGAGGAAGTTCGCCGGCTCGCCGCCGAAGTGCTTCACGATGTCCATGGTGGCCATGGCGAGGCCGGCGCCGTTCACGATGCAGCCGATCTTGCCGTCCAGCTTGACGTAGTTGACCGACGCGCGGCGCGCCTCCACCTCCAGCGGCTCCTCTTCGCCGTCGTCGCGGAGCGACTCGAGTTCGGGGTGCTTGTAGAGCGCGTTCTCGTCGAAGATCACCTTCGCGTCGCAGGCGATCGCCTGGCCGGCGCCGGTGATGACGAGCGGGTTGATCTCCGCGAGCGAGCAGTCCTTCGCGTAGAACATCTCCGCGAGGCCGTTCACGATCGCGTGGAAGGTCTTCTGCGCCGACTCCGGGATTTCGAGGAAGTCCGCGAGGCGCTGCACGTGGAAGGGGCGCATTCCGTAGCCCGGGGGAAGCGTGAACTTCAGCAGCTTCTCCGGCGTCTTCTCGGCGACCTCCTCGATGTCCATGCCGCCCGCGGCGGAGGCCATCACGAGGGGGCGCTTCGAGACGCGGTCCATGACGATCGCGAGGTAGATCTCGCGCTTGATGTCCACGCCGGGCTCGACGAGGACCTGCCGCACCGTGATGCCCTTGATGTCGAGGCCGATGATCTTCGCGGCTGCTTCGCGCGTCTCCTGGAGGGAGTGCGCCAGCTTGACGCCGCCCGCCTTGCCGCGGCCGCCGACATGGACCTGCGCCTTCACGACGACCGGCCAGGTGGCCAGCTCCTCCGCGATCCGCGCGGCGCCGTCCGCATCCGTCGCGACCCTGCCCCGGGGGGTGGGGACGCCGTGCGCGGCGAGGAGGTCTTTGCCTTGGTACTCGTGGATTTTCATGGTGGGAGGTGTTCGCCTCGGTTCGGTTTGTTCCCGGAATCGGAGCCATCGGCGGGCCCGCGGGGCCACTGGAAAAGCGTGGAGCGCATGCTAAGGCGCCCCGCGCAGCTCGGCGACCCAATCCGCCGGGGGGAGGAGGAGGAGCCCGTCGCACCCTTCCAGCAGCGACTTGGCGGCGTCCACCTTCCCCGTCGGCCCGAGGTCGTCCAGGAACAGGGCGCCTCGCATCCCGGTCGCGGGGGGAAGCAGTTCCCGCGCCGTCGAAAGCAGCGCCTCGCGGTTCACGCCGGGGGAGTAACCGGCGATAGCGGTTTCGCGCGGGTCCGCGCCGGGGGCCCAGAGCCCCAGCACCACGTCATCCACCAAGTGTCCGGCGCCCGTCTCCCCGTAGTCGATCATCTCGCCCGAGGACCTGGGCGCAGCCCAGTTGAGCCCCCCGCGCAAGTGGGCGGGGTAGTGGCCGTCGACGAGGAGCGCGAGGCGCATCCGTGGCGCCGCCGCGCGCTGCCGCTCGCGCAGGCCCGCCACGAGGTCGCGGAGCGCCTGCGCGCGCCAGGCCACCCATGCGGGCGCCAATGGCCCGCGGCGGGCGCGCTCCGGCAGCACCTCCGCCGGCCAGTCCGTCGTCTCGACGCCGAACCAGCGCTCGAACGCCGCCCGGGCGTCCACGCCGATGTCCGCGTGCGGCCCGCTCCAACGGACTCCGACCAAGAGCACTTCGTCCGGCCCGGAGGCCAGCAGCTCGTCCCATTCGGCGAGGATCGCGCGGTACACGTCGGGGATCGCCGGTGACCACTGCCGCGCGCGGCCGCCGTCCCGCTCCCCCTGGGCGGACTCCTGCATCCACGAGTTCAACGCGTCCGGGGGCGCCAGCAGCGGGGCGTAGGCGAGCGACACCCGGAGCCCCGTCGCGCGCGCCTCCTCGATGGTCCGCACCAGCCCCCCGTCCGCGAACAGCCGCCCGCCGTCCGGCGATTGCGCCTCGATGCACACCGAACCGAACCCCTCGGCGGCGAGCGTCGCGAAGAGCGCCCGCATCCGCGCCGTGTCGGCCAGCGTTTCACCGTGCGTGGACTGGGCGACGTATGCGGCGAGGCGCTCGCGCGGGTCCGGCGCGGCAAGGGCCGACGCGGACACCGCGCGGCCGGAAGCCGGCAACGGCGGGGGAGCGGCGCCGCGCCGGGGCCCGCAGGCCGCCAGCGCGAACGCCAGCGCGAGGAGCGCCGCGCGCGTCACTCCGTCAGCGACGAGACGCGCTGCAGGCTGCCCTTCAGCGCGATCGTGAAGTTCGGCGCCACCGGGCGGTCCGCGTCCTCGCCCGTCAGCTCCCAGAGGTATTCGACCTCCTGCGACGAGTTCGCCGCGATGCGCGGCACCACCACCTCGGCGATCAGGTTCTGCGGCGTCTGCGGCGCGATGCGGAAGAACTGCACCGCGACGCGTTGCGCGTCCGTTTCGCCGTCGTTGCGCACCGTGGCGACCAGCCGGATCGCCCGCGGGCCTGCCGGCTCCAGCCGGATGCCGTCCGGCACAAGCTTCCACTTGCTGCGGATCGACAGCGGCAGCGCCACGCGGTTGTCCGACGAGTCCGACTCGGCAACCACCTCGCGCTCGTCGGCGACGACCCAGAGGCGCGTCTCTCCGACCGTGTCGAAGGGGTCCCAGCGCAGGCGGAACGGCGCCCGCCCGCGCGGCGCCAGCGCGGGGATGTCCACCGCGTGTTCACCGGTCATGCTGGGCACCGCTTCCCCCGGGGCGTTGTTTGCGTCGAGGAAGAGCCCCACGCGCGACTCGGGCGCGATTCCGCCGCCCTTGTTCACCACGTCGCCCTCGACGATCACGGTGACGCCCTGTGCCGGGCGCTCCGGCGTGATGCGCAGCGTAGCGCCGTCCACGGCGAGGTTGGGGAAGTCGGCGGAGTGGTACGCGCGCTTAGCGAGGAGTTCGCCGCTCCCCGGAAGCGTCGCGCGGATCGTTACGCCGCGCGTCGAGGTGTGCGGGATCGGGAACGTCCCCGTGGCGAACGCGGTCGCCCCCGGCGCGAGCGTGCCGGCGTTGAGCGTCTGCGGAGTTCCGACCGGCTCGCCGACGTCGGACACGGCCTCCAGCAGCACCGAGGCGTTCTTGATCTCTTCCGTGCCCTCGTTGCCAACCGCGATACGCACCGGGATCGGGCCGTTGCGGATCGTGGCGCGGTCGAGGGTGGTCATTTCGTCGAAGACGATGAGACCAGCCTCCTCCGAACGCCGATTCGCGAGCGGTTGGACAACTACCGGACCGGGCGGCAGGGTGAGCGTTGGAGCGTCGGCTGCCGACTCGGCGAGCGAAAACTCGACACTCCGATTATCCGGCCCGAACACAAACCCGGGGAACATCCATTGGACGCGGGTGCGCCTAGGAGGGATGCTCGGAAAGTACGCACTAACACTCGTGCTATCAATAATCATTCCCAGATAGTCTGTTTCAACCGTCTCCGTAATCACGTGGCCCGTCAAGTTTTCCACATGGACCCGCAACGCCTGCGCCTCGACGCGCCGGATTGTGGCCTGCCCGCGGCGGTTGTGGATGAGCGCCCCGCCGCGCCCCAGCGATTCCTCGGCGGATGCGGAGACGCGCAGCGCCAGCGGGTAGTCGCGATGGGCAAGCGTTGGAAGATCCGCGGAGAAGCTGCTCTCCGTACTGGTGCCGCTGGCGACGACGCGCCCGCTTGAGGATTCGAGGCGCCAAGAGTAGCCCCCCCGCCCCTCGAAGTCCTCGGCGATCTTTGCCTCGACTTTTCCGTCGCGGACCGACGCCTCGACCGGCAGCCCCCACTCCGGCGCCGGCAGCCGCGACGCGGGCAGGCCGAGGTAAACGTACATGCGCGAGTGGTCGTCCGCCTGCCGCCGCGCGATGTACGCGAGGCGCGCCAGCTCGCTCGCCACGCCCAGCTCGCGCACATCGAGCACCGCCACCGCGCGCATGCACGCCTGCGCGATGTCGATGTGCTGGTTCGGGTAGCCGGGGCCGGACGGCATGAACACGCCGACGGCGCCCCCCTCGGAGCGCACCAGGTCCTCCGCGATGCACACGTTCCAGCGCGGCATCGGGTAGTCGATCGCGCCGTTGTTGCAGGTGAACGACGTGACGAAGGCGAGCCGCTCGCGGTTCGTCAGCGAGAGGTTGTCGCTGTTCCGCGAGTCCCCTCCGAACCACACGCGCTGGTTGCTCCAGAGGTTCGGCGCGCCGTGGCCGAAGAAGTTGATGATGCCGGTGCCCTCGTCGAAGGCGCGCTGGATCTCCGCCGTCGCGAGCGGCGCCACCTTCCGGTCCTCGTCGCGCAGCACCTCCGCGGGGAGGAAGTAATTGTCCTCCCAAGGCAGGTCGCCGATGCGCAGGAACCGGTGCGGGTAGCCGTTATCGACGCCGTGGTCGAGGAGCTTGGCGGACTCGGTCTCGAAGATGCCGAAGTCGGTGATCGTGAGCGTGTCGAGCGCCCAATCCTGCGGCGGCAGCGCGGCGTACGAGATGATCTTGTCGACCACGCGCTCCGCGTCCGCCTCGTTGTTCACGGAAATGCGCCCCACCAACACGTCCGCCAACTCGTCGTCGCCGCTCAGCCAGGCGTACACCTGGTCCGTGGCGAACTGGTCGCGCTGGCGGCGGTCCGGGTCGGTGAAGGACCACGTCGGCACGTAGTTGCGGATCCCGTTGCGCGCGAGGCCGCGCCCGTCGCTGGTGCAGTCGCCCACCAGCACCACGCTGTGCGGCTTGGCGGCGCCCGGCGCCGCGAGCAGGCCGCGCAGGAACATGCGCACCGCCCCGAAGTTCTCCACGCCGCCGGTGTGGCGCTCGTAAAGGTCCACTACATCCACCACCGATGCGGTGCCTCCCTGTGCGCGTAGGTGGGCAGCGAGGCGATCCGCCGCCGCGCGGAGTTCCGGATGGGTGATCACGACCGTGTCGGCGGCGAAGTCCTCCGCCGGCGTTGCGGTCCAGGAGGAACGCAGCGGGGCTGGCGCCTCGGGGATCGCGGCGTCCTCCACGACAAGCACCTCGCGGTGCGCGCCGGGCGGCACGCGGAGAACCGTCCGCCCGTCGCGGGGCAGCAGCCGGAGCCGCTTGGGCGCTCCCGGATCCGTCAGGTCGTATGCCGTGGCCTTGAACGAGGCGACGCCGTCGAGCACGATGTCGCCCCCCACCTCGGGATCGAAGCCCTCGACTTGGCCGGTCGAGACCCTCAGCGACCCTCCCACCATGGTCGGCGCGCCGTCGTAGCGGACTTCGATCTTGTCGAGGAACACGTTCCGGGCGGAGGCGGCGGACGATTCCGACGGCGCGAGGCGGATCGACACCGAGTTTCCCGCCGGCTTGAACCGCGAGGGGGGGACCTCCCACACCAGCCGCGGTGTCTCATTGATGGTCGAGGAGGCGGGGAGCGGCTGCGCGTCGACCGGCTCGCCATTCAGCAGCAGCTCGACCGGGATGGCGTCGCTGAAGTACTCCGAAGCGTAGTAGAATTGCGCCGAGAGGAGGACCGCTTCCCCGTCGCCGGCCAGCCCCGGCAGGTCGAACGAAACCTCATGCGGCGCGCCGTCGCCGAGGGCTTTCCACACCCACGTCATCCCTCGGATGCTCAGGAAGCTGCCCACCCGCGTCTCGAGTGTGTTGTCCTCCTCGGCCAGCAATTCCAGCCGGGCGCGCGCCAAGGTCGGCAGTCCGCCGGGGCCACTTTCGCGGGGGATCGCCAGCGGCTCTTCGCCCTCGGGCCGCACGCCGAGGAAGTATGGCCGCACGCGCGACTGGGCGGAGTCGCTGGCGGCGGCCGTGAACACCACCGCCTGCCCGTCCGCGAAGGACGTCGCCGGGTCGAGCGTCAGGTGCACCGGCACCTCCTCGCCGAGCGAAACGACGCGAAGCGTTGCGGGATCGACGCCCTCGGGTTCGATGCCGGCGCGGCGGAACCAGCCGGCGTCGATGCGGTACAGGCCATCCTCGTCCACCGGAACCTTCAGCCAATCGAAGCCGGGGCTCAGATCCGGGAGCGGCTGCCAGGCGACCGCGGGCGCTTCGTCCGCCACCGGGATCGGAGGCGGGGGAGCGGTCCGGTAGCGGTCGAGGGCATCGGGGTTCGAGAGCGCGGCTTCGAGGAACCGCCGGTAGGGCGTCGCGCCATCCAACGCGGAGTCCGGGGGGGCGGGCGGACCTGGCGCGGCGTCCTTGGCGCGGACCCGCACCCGCATCCGGTCCACGAAGTACTCCTCGTGCTCGAACGAGATCGGGGTTTCGGTGCGGTAGCGGAGCCGCGCCGCGGGCACCTGGCGCAGGACGCCGAGGGGAGTGAAGTCGATCCGCGCGCGGAGGCCCGAGGCGAAGGTGCGCTCCGCCAGCAGCGTGGTCGACGTTGCGCTGTCGAGGACCAAGGTGCCCGTCGCGTCGCGGAACGACGCCTCGACGACTTCCCACTCCAGATCCAGCGAGGGGACTGCGAACAGGATGGTCTCGTCGCCCGCGCCGCGCTCCCAGCATTCGAGCAGCAGCTCGACTTCGCTGTCCCGCGAGACGATTTCAACCGGGCTGTCGACGATGCCGGCGGGTGCCGAGGCGGCCGCCAGCAGGAGCGCGGCGGCGGGAAGGAGGTTGGAGGTGCGGGGCGGATTCGAACCGCCGGATAAAGGTTTTGCAGACCTTCCCCTTAACCACTTGGGTACCGCACCAACCAGAGCTGCGGATGGGGCCTGAGGTGCGGTGCGAAGGTCAAGCTTCAACTTGTGCCGGCTCCGGTGCGCGGATGTGCGGTCGCGCCCGGGGCGGACGCCGCGGGCTTATCCCCCGAAGGGGAGCGGCGCGGCAAGCACGGGGTTTGCCCGGGGGCGGATTCCACGGATTTGGCCGAAAACCGCTTGCATCTGATTGGGCCCGGGCCAGCCTATGCACTGAAACCAAGAGCGGTCGGATCGACTGCGGGATCGAAGAAAGGGCAGCGGTAATGGCGACGAATCGCTTGCGCGCTCATGTGGCGCTCGGCACTGCGGTGGCGTTGATTGCGGGAGGCACGGCAATCGCCGGCAGCCCATGGGGCCCCCATATCCCGGCCCAGCCGGCAAACGCGTCCGAAATCAAGGCGCAAATGCGCGCCCTCGCCCCGGCGTTCCCCGCCGAGCGCGTCTCTTTCCACAACGGCAACGGCCGCGTGGACCTCCACCTCGCCCTCGACCAGCTTTGGGTCGGGGACAGCAATGCGCGCGGCGCCGTCAAGGGCTCCATCGCGACCTTCGAAACGAAGGACCGGCAAGCGCTCGAACTCGAGGCGGCTTCCCTCCGCGCCTCGCGCGCGAACGCGGCGGTCCGTCCGGTGCTCTACGCGAACGACCGGCTCGGCCGCAGCGACGAGCAGGCGCAGACCCTCACCGGGCGCCTCACCGTGCGCCTCGCCGAGGGCCAGTCCATCGAGGACCTCGCCTCCCGCTTCAATCTCGAAGTGGACGAGGAAGGCTCCAAGAAGTCGCAGCGCGTCTCGGGCGACATCTGGGTGCTCCGCCCCGCGTCGAACGGCCTCCTCGACGCGCTGGAGATCGCGAACGCGATCTCCGCCGACAAGGCGCTGGCCCGCTGGGCCGCGCCGGAGGTGGCGCGCCAGTACGAGAGCAAGGCCCGCACACTCCCCTCCCAGAACTCCATGCCCGTTCCCCCCGCGGATCCCCTCTTTCCGTCGCAGTGGCATCTCTACAACTTCCGCCAAGTGCCCGACGCGGTCTCCCGCCAAGACCTGAACATCCACCCTGTGTGGCGCTACGGGGTGCTCGGCGGCGGCAACGCGAACCAGCTTCCCGGATTCTACAGCGGTCGCCAGACCGAGGTCTTTTCGGGCGAGCGGGTGCTGGTTTCCGTGGTGGATGACGGATTCGAAGGCTCGCATCCCGACCTCGCCCGCAACGCGCGGCTCGATCTGGGCCTGGACTTGGTCGACGGAGACTTCGACCCGGCCTCCGACAGCGCTTCCCCGGAACTGGTGGTCGGCGACCACGGAACCGCGGTCGCCGGTATCCTCGGCGCCCGGGGCAACAACGGCGACGGGGTCACGGGAGTCGCCCCGTATGTCGCCCTCGCGGGCATCCGCCTTCTGGGTGGCTTCATGACGGAGGAAATGATTTCGGAGGCGTGGCTCTACCTGCGCTTCGACGGGGACAACAGCCCCTACAATAACGGCAACATCATCTCGGTGAGCAACAACTCGTGGGGGCCGACGGACACCGGCACCTCGTTCGATCCGCTCAGCGAACTCCTTGAGACCGCCCTCATCATCGGTGCGTGGGACCCCGACGTTTCGCCCGACACGATCGGACGCGGCGCCAAGTACGTCTTCTCCGCCGGCAACGGCGCCTGCGAAGGCGACTGGGTGAACCGCGACGGCACCGCCTCTTCCCGCTACGTGATCGCGGTCGCAGCCTCCGGCGCGAACAGCCGGCAGAGCTACTACAGCGAGATGGGCTCGTCGATCCTGGTGAACGCGCCGAGCAGCTACGGCACGTGCTCGAACGGCCAGACCGCCGGGATCACCACCACGGATCTTACCGGCGCGCGAGGCTACGACCCGGGCGATTACACCTCGACGTTCAGCGGCACCTCCGCCGCGGCGCCGATGGTCTCCGGCGTCATCGCGCTCATGATGGACGCCAACCCCAAGCTCACCACGCGCGACGTGCAGCACATCCTCGTGCGCAGCACGTTCCACAACGATCCGCGCGGCGGGGGCTGGTTCCGCAACAAGGCCGGATTCTGGTACAACCTCAAGTACGGCTTCGGACGCATCGACGCCACCAAGGCGGTCAGCCTCGCGTACCGCTGGCCCGGCGTTCCGTACGTCGTGAACGCCGAGGTGGGCCTCCAGGCCTCCCTCGAGGACGATGACGACGGCTCCGGTTTCGCCATCCCCGACAACGACGCCAACGGGCTCGTCATCCCGTTCGTGCCGGAGGATCCGTTCTCCGCGCCTTACAACATGTTCGTCGAGCACGTGGAACTGCGCATCGTCGCGAACCACGAGTACCGCGGCGACCTCAACGTGCTGATCACGTCTCCGCAGGGGACCACGGTTCCCGTGCTGTTGGCGAACCCCGCGGACTTCGGCGAGGACATCGACTTCGAGTTCACGACGGTCGCCTTTTGGGGCGAGCGCGCGCAGGGCACTTGGCGCGTGCGTGTCGCGGACACGGTGCCAATCAACGCAGGGCTCCTCGACAACTGCGAAATCACGCTCCACGGGTACCTGTTCGGCTCCGCGACGCCTCCGACCCCCGAGACGCCGCGCCCGACACCGACGCCCCGCGTCGGGCCCTGATTCCCGCGCTTCATCCTAGTACCATCCTCCTTGCTGCGAAGACGGCGCCGATTCCCCCGGCGCCGTCTTCGTTCTAGGAGGGTTGTTGGTCCGCCGTCTCGGCCAGCACCGCATCGCGCGCGGCGACCAGGGTCGCCGCGTAGACGGCGGCCAGCAGCAGCGTCCAGCTCCCGTAGCGCGTCATCGCGTCGGTGAACGGCTCCATCGCGTCGAAGAGCGTCGAGGAGGCGAGCAGCGCCGCGCCTGCGACGCCGAGCGCCGCGGATACCGCTCCCCGCGCCCCTCCCGCCGCGGCCCGGGCCCACCACGCTGCGACGAACAGCAGTGGCGTGAACACGGTGAGCAGGTGCGCCTTACGCACCTCCGGCGAGGCCAGCAGGAAGAGGAGGAACCAAAGCGCGAGCACGCCAAGCGCGGCGGGCGTCAGGCCCGCCGGCCCGCGCCGCCCCAGCCGCCACGTCAGCCACAGCGCGGGAAAGGCGACGGCGAGCACCAGCGCGTCGGACAGCAGCGAGGCCGGACCTTTCGGCAGCTCGATGATCGCGATCGGGGCGGTGATGCTCTGGTCCTGGTGGGACACCGGATGCAGGTATCGGAACAGCGTGGTCCGCAGCGAATAGCCCACGACCACATCCTCCACGCCGCGCATCTCGCCGTAGGCGTCGCGCGCCTTGTCGCGGAACGCGGCGAGCAGTTCCCCGTGCCTCGCCGGACCGAGGATCGCCGTGGGCACCACGAGCAGCCAGAGGACGGCGCCGAGGAGCACCCCCAGCGCCGCGCGCCCGTTCCGCTGCAACCCGAACGCCGCCAGGAACGCGAACGGCAGGTACTTGATCGAGCCCGCCAGCGCGACGAGGACTCCGCCAGCCACGGGGCGCCGCGCCGCGAGCCAGACGCCCAGCACGCTCAGCGCGTACACGCTGGTGTTCCACTGCCCCATCTTGAGGTTCTGCCAAAGGAACCGCGCCGCGAGCGCCAGCGCGAACATCCACACCCACCACGGCGGCCGCCACCGCGCCAGGAAATCCGCGTGCACCAGCATGGCGAGGAGCAGGAGGGCGAGGTTCAGCGCGAACCAGGCGCCCTGGGCGGCTGGGCGCGGCACAAGCGTGAACGGCCCCAGCAGCGTCGCGTTCAGCGGGAAGTACTTGTAGTTCTTCCCGACCTCCCCCTTGTCGTAGGGGTTGCCGCCCTCGTAGAGCACCTGCGCCGCGGCCAGGCTGAACTTCGCGAAGTCGCCACGCACGCGCTCGCGGCGGGCGTCGGAGAATCCGGTGGCCAGCCCCGCGATCAGCACCGCGAGAAGGGCCCACGCCGCGATCGGCAGCGGGCCCAGCCTGCGCCGGAGTAGCGCGAGCGCGGGAGATTCGCCCGCGTTCATGCGACCCAGCGGTCCGGCCCCGCCGGCGCGGCGCTTAGAATGGCCCGCCGTCCATCGGGTCCTCGCCCGTCAGCAGCTCGCGGACCTTCTCCTCGTCGATGTACGGCGGGATCGTGACCTTGCCGTCGCCGTCCGCATCGACGAAGTAGGGGGCGCTCAACGCGAAGGTGCGCTGCCCCTGGCTCACGCCCGGTTCGACCGTGGGCACCTGGTGCGGGTTCACCGGGTCCATGCGCGTGCCCGGGTCCCCTTCGACCAGCACTTCGACCACGCAATCGCCCGGGATGAAGATGGTGAAGCTCTCTTCGTCCTCCGTGCCGGGCCTCGGATAAAGGAGCCCGCCGGTCTTCGTGATGCTCTGCGGCAGGAACACCTGGCGCGAGAACTGGCCGTTCACGAGGATGGTGATGCTCGAGATCGTCGTCCAGTCCGCGCCGTACACGCGCATGCTGCTCTCCACGCGGTTCGAGCCGGGCTCCAGCGTCACCGTCGATCCCGGTTCGGCGTCGCCGATCCGGAAGTCGACGAAGGGGCCGTTCGTGATCTGGACCTTGCCGGCGCGGAAGTTCGCGGCCAGCTCGGCGAAATCAAGGGCCTTCGGGTCGCGCGTGCTCGACTTGATGTAGATGCGGGGGTAGCCCGGCTCCGAGTTCCAGGTGCCGGCCGAACCGGAGCTGCCGAAGGGCGTGAAGCGGAAGCCCTTCGAGTAAAGCTCCTGCCGCGCGGCGGCGCCGAGCGAGTAGCCGGTCTGGCGCTTTCCTTCGACCACCTCGAACCCGTCCACCGGCAGTTCGAACGCGTCGCGCGGCACCATGGCGTAGTCCTGGACGCCGCCGAGCGCGTCGAGCACGCCGACCTCGGGGAACACGGGGCGCTTGGCGAGGAGGAGCGCGTCGCCGGCGGCTTCCCGGAGCGAGCGCATCAGCGCGGCGGGGGAGTCCTCGTTCGCCGCGCCGGCGAGGAGCTCCAGTTGCGCGGGCGTCATCAGTTCAAGGGGTCCGACCAGCAGGTCGCCGGTCGCGGGGAGTGTCTCGCCCGGAAGGCGGAAGCCCGCGCTGGGGCGCACATAGTCGCCGAGCCCGAGGCTGGCGACCGCCTGCCGCAGGTCCGTGGCTACCTTCGTGTCGGCGGTCATGATCCAGTGCAGTCCCTCGGCCGCGGCGGTCACCACGCGGTCCTCGGGAGTGGTGCGGACGTTGGGGGTGTTGCTGGTGCGAACCGCGAGGTCCGCGGAGATCCACCCCTCCGGGGTGAAGGCGCGCCCGAGTTCGAGCCGAACGCGCGCCGTCTCCGGCGGCGTGAATGAGACGCGCTCCTCGGCGGTGTTGTACTCCGGGCCGTGGGAAGCGACCAGGCGGAAGTTGCCCAGAGGCACTTCGATCGCCCCGCGCCCAGTCGCCGTGTAGACCGTAGCGTCGGAGGCGAGTTCACCCGTGCGGCCCAGGATCGCGGGCGTCGTGCCGCGCAGCGGCACGAGCGACAGCTTCGCGGGAATCGGCTTCTGCGTCTCCTTGTCCACGACTTCATAGATGAGCGTCGCGGCGCCCGATACTCCGTGGTCCACGCCCGCCACCTTGCCGGGATCGACAGTGATGCCGAGGCGCGCCGGGCTGAAGAGCCGGCGCCCGTCGAGCACGTCGACGGAGTACTCGCCCGCCGGGAGGTTCACCCGGTAGCGCCCCGAGCTGTCGGTGCGGCCGCTCAGGTAGAACCGGGCCACGTAGGTGGACGGGAGGTCCGCGCGCTTCACCGTGCGGATCATGATGTCGGTGTGCCGCGCCACGTCGCGTTCGACGACGGTGCCGTCCTCCAGGGGGGTGCGCTCGATCGCGCGCCCCGAGATGGTGCCCCAGGTCGTGGCGGGCTTCGTCGCGATCAAGTCGTTCCAAGCATCCAGCGGCGAGTCGGTCGACGCGAGGATGTGCCGCGTCCAGGCGCGCTCCGCTCCCGGGTCGAGCACCGTCTCGCCGCCCGCCATCAGTCGGGAGGAGAGCCCGGCGTGCTTCGCCGCCGCGAGGCCCTGGTCGTTCGCGATCATCACGAAGGACTCGTGGTAGCGGCCGTAGAGGAATTCCACCGGTGCTTCGATCGTTTGCCCCGCCGCCCATCCGTGCGACGGGAGGAACGTGCCCATCCCGCCCCAGCCGATGAAGTCGCCGTAGCCCTCGATCCTGATCGGCGACGCGGTGCTGTTGCGCACTCGGGAGGTGGCCACCAGCCCGTGCCGGCCCGGCGAGAGCGTGTAGTCCGTCACCACCTCCAGGCCCGGCGTCACCTGGCTCTCCATCGTGACCGTCACGGTGGCGGTGCCGGTTTCCTCGTCCACGGAGGATGTCATCGCGGTGGCGGCGAGCGTCAGGCTGTTGCTGTCGTTCACGGTGGGCGAGGTCAGCCAGAAGCCTTCGACGGATCGGGCATCGTCGAAAATGTCGAGCAGTGTGCCATTCCGGCGCGGGTTGGCTTCCTCGCCCTCCGCCGGCATCCTGCCGAAGACGAAGGACACCTCGCCGTTCTCGAGCACGGTGTCGCCGAAGGTCCCATGCGCCCAGAAGCCTTGCGGAAGCTCGCCCAGGTCCGCCAATGGGTAGACCCGGGCGGGGCGCGCCGATGCCTCGCCGCCAGGCGCCTCCGGCGCCGGCGCAGCACCCGCCTCCTGGACGGGGGGCGGGGCTCCGATCTGCCCCGGGAGGGGCGCCGATCCGGCGAGGAGCAGGGCGGTGGCGAGAAGTGCGGCGGTTCGGCGTGTCGGCATCTGGCGTTCGCTTCGTTGGATGGAGTGTCGGGCGCGGGGCGTCCGCGGAGAAAGGACAAGCCCGCCGTCGTTTCGGATTGGACCGCGTCGGTGGGGCGCCGATTCTGGCCCGGGCCTCGCAACGCATGGGCCTGTTGTCCGGATGGCCCCGAAAGTGACGCAACGAGTTTGACGACCGCCTCCCCTCCGCAACCCGATCAGGCCCCCAGCCGCGACGCCCGGCGCATCCGTGCCATGTTCGCCGAGATCGCCCCGCGCTACGACCTGCTGAACCACCTCTTGTCGCTCAACATCGACCGGCTTTGGCGGCGGGAGACCGCCCGCAGGGTGCTGCGCGGCCTGCGCCCGCAGGCGATCCTCGACGTCGCCTGCGGCACCGGCGACCTCGCCGTGGAACTGTCTCGCCAAGCCCCCCGGGCGCGCGTCTACGGCGCGGACTTCACACGCCCCATGCTCGAGCTCGCCACCGGCAAGGACCGCCCGCGCCCCGCCGGACCGGTCCGCTACGTCGAAGCGGACGGGATGAGGCTGCCGTTTCCGGACGGGTCGTTCGACGTCCTCACGGTAGCCTTCGGCCTGCGGAACATGGAGGACTACGACGCGGCATTGCGGGAGTTCCACCGCGTGCTGCGCCCCGGCGGACGCCTAGCGGTCCTCGAGTTCACCCAACCCGAGTCGGAACTCGTCCGGACTGTGTACCTGCCCTACTTCCTGAACATCCTTCCGCGCGTCGCGGGCATGCTCAGCCAGCGCAGCGCCTACACCTACCTGCCCAAGTCGGTCCTCAGCTTCCCGACGCGGCGCGAGCTCGCCGCCAAGATGGGCGCCGCGGGCTTCCAGCGTGTGCGGCACGGGCTCCTGCACATGCGTATCGCCGCGCTGCACCTCGGCGAGCGCGACTGACCGGCGCGAGTTATCCACAGGCTCGGATTCCGCGTTGACACTGTGGCGCGCCGGACCGCAAGCAGCGGACTGTCGCCGTCTCCATATCGAGGAGACCCACATTCCCAAGTGCCGGTCGGAGCTGTCCCTGCTCCCAGCGCTCCGCGCTCCGACGGCCCCCTGCGGAGGGACCGCCACATGTTGGAAGTCGTCCAAATGCTCGAGGAGCGCCTCACGCGCCTCGTCACCGAGCTCGAAACGGGCCGCGTGAAGCTCGCCCAGTACGAAGCGGAGAACGATGGCCTCCGCATCACCGCCGCCGACCGGGACCGCCTCGAAGCGGAACTCCAGAAGGCCAGCGCCCGCGCCGCCGAGGCGGAGAACGACGCCACGATGCTGCGCAACGAGCGCGACTCCCTGCTCGCCCTCCGCCTGGAGCTCGAAGCCGCCGCCGCGGAACGCGACGCGCTCCGCGCGAAGATCGAAGGCCAGATGCAGTCGCACCACGGCGAACTCGAAGTCGTCCGCGCCGAGGCCGAAAACCTCCGCGGCTCGGTCGAGAAGATGAACGCCGAGCTCGAAGAGACGAAGAAGTTCTACGAGCAGCTTGGCGCCGAATCGGACGCGCAATTGAAGGCCCTGAGAGCCGACTACGAAATGGTGCGCGGCGAGCGCGATGCCCTCTCCGACGAGGTCGCGCAGGTACGCTCGATGCTCGGCCACCTCGAGGCCGACCAGGCGGAACTCCACCGCCTGCGGACCGAGCGCGCCGACTTGGACCGCCGCGCGAAGCAGCTCGACCAGCTCACAAACGACCTCCGCTGGCGCCTCGGCGAAGTGGAGGCGGACCTCGGTCGCGCCCGCGACTTCGGCTCCGGCGCCGTCGCCGCAAAGGAGACCGCGGAGAAGCGCGCCCTGCAGCTCGAAGCGCAGCTCGCCGAATCCCGCCAGCTCGCCGCCGCCGCGGAAGCGCTCCGCAAGGAGAACGAGGAGCAGCGCCTCAAGCTCAACGAGTTCGTCGCCCGCGACCAGAAGGCCCGCGAGCGCCTCGACTCGATGATCGAACGCATCTCGCGCGCCGAGCAGCTCATCGAGCAGACGGAGCTCGCGATCCATGGAACCCCGTGACAAGCGCACGATCCGCCTCGGCGGACACGAGGTGACCGTTGTGGTCGGACCCGGCGAGGACCGGATCCTAGAACTCGCCCGCATGCGCGTGAACGAGCTCGTGGACGACCTGCAGGGCCGCTCCTCCGGACTGGTGCCCACGCAGAAGCTGGCGCTCATGGCGGCGTTCCAGTGCGCCTTCGACGCCGTGCAACTCGACATCCAGCTCGAAGCCTCGCGCCGCGCGGAGGCCGAACTGGCCGAAACGAAGGAGGCGCTCGCCCGCCTCGAGAAGCTACTCGGCAAGGTGGACGACGCGCTGGCCTACTAACGCGCGCCGCAATCGTTGATCCGCGGGCCGGACACCGCAAGGTGCCCCGGCCCGATCCGTTTCCGGAGCCACACCGCCATGCACCGTCCCGCCGCGGCGTTAGCCGCCCTCGCCATCGCCGCCGCCGGGTGCCTCCCCCCGCCGCCGACGACGACCTATGCCGCGCTCCGCGCCGATGAGGACTACGCCGCCGCGTCGGAACTGGCGTCCCAACGGCCCCTCGACTTGGAAACGCTCTGGCGGATGGCTGACCTCGCCAACCACGAGCTGGTCGCCGCGCGCTTCGAACGCGAGGCGGTCCGCGGCGACTGGCGCCAGGCGCGCCTCTGGCCGAACCCCTCCGCCTCCGCGATGCGGGACAAGGTACCGCTCGACAACTTGGACGGCGGCGACGGCGAAATCGTCGCCACGCTGGGCCAGCCAGTCCCGCTGGGGGGCCGCATCGGCGCCGCAACCCGCCTTGAACAGGCGCGCCACCAGCTCGCCGCGGCGCGCGCCGAGGCGGTCCGCCGCCGCGTTCTGCTCGCCGTGCACCAAGCTTACCTCGATCTCCTCCACGAGCAGAAGCGCCAGCCGCTTTTCGAATCGCTTCTGGAGCGCGCGGACGAACTCGCCGCGGCGGCGGGGGAGCGCGGCGCCCCGGAGGACGAAGTCGCGCGCATCTCCGTCGAGGTCGGGGAGTTCGAACTCGACATCACGCGCGCCGTCGCCTCGCAGGTCTTCGCGGGGATCAAGCTGGCGGAGTTGGTGGGGGAGCTGCCGATCGAGACCGGCGCGCTCGGCGGCGAACTCAGCGATGGCATCCGCGCGCGACCGGAGTTCCTAGCGGCCGAACGGCAGGTGGCGCTGCACCCGGAACTCGCCGCCGCCGCGCTCGAGCTCGATGCCGCCGAACGCGAAGTCGAACTCCGCCGCCAAGAGGCGGTGCCGGACGCCACGGTGTTCGCCTTGCTGCGGCGGGACGACACGATGGATGAGACGACCGGAGGGGTCGGCGTCTCGGTCCCGATCCCGATCTTCGACCGGAACCAAGGGCGCATCGAAGCGGCGCGGACCCGCGCCGAGGCCGCCGCGCACCGGGTCTCCGGGGCGAAGACCCGCCTGCGCCGCGAACTCGAGCAGGCCGTGCTGCTCGAAACGGAACTGGATACGCTGGCATGGGATTACGGGTCGCGGCTGCTGCCGGAGGCGGCCGCGGCGCGCGCCTCTGCGTTCGACCGTTACCGCGCCGGAACGGGTACGCTGAACGACGCCTTGGACACCCTCCAGCGCGAACGCGAGGTGGCCGAGGCGGCGCTACGCTACCGCTACGAACTTAGCGTCCAGCAGGCGATCATCGATGCCTTCGCGGACCGCTACGGCCCGCCGCCGGAGCCTTAGCGGCTCGCGGCGCTCTCGCCCTCGACGATCGACTCCATGCGGCGCACGCCTTCGAGCCCGACGATCGCGTGGACCACTTCGTCCGAATCCGCCGGATCGAACCAGAAGCCCACGCCCGCGAGCGTCTCGAACGCGAGGCGTGCCTCGCGGCGCGCCAGGCGGAGCACCTCCGTGGCGGAGCCGAGGAAGTGGTCCGCGATCACGTCTCCCGCGGCGAAGACCTTTTCGCGCTTCGCCTCCCACTCCTCGCCTTCCAGGGCGTCCACCGCGCCCTGCAGCTCCGCGAGCCGCGCCCGCTCCTCCGCGGTGCCGCGGTGGGCGATCACGCTGACCAGCAGGTTGTTGCTGCGGCGGTGCAGGTCGAACTCGAAGTCCGTCAGATCGTCGACAATCTGGAACGCGGTGCCGAGACGCTCGATGCCGTCGCGCGCGGCGTCCCAGCGCGCCGTGTCGGCCTCCGCGCGGCCGGGGAAGCTGAACGCCAGCGCGAACAGGTTGCCGCCGCGGACGCGGTGCACGGCGTCGATCATCGCCTCCACGTCGTACACGCTCTCGACGCCGGACTCCTCGCTTCCTTCGAGCGTTCCGATCGAGGTGAGCAGCGTGAAGAAATCTCGGTTCCCCTCCTCGAACTCCGCCCGAGCGATTCGCCCCGCCGCGATTTCGCCTTCGCCCAGGTGGCGGATCAGGCGCTCGAAGGACATGAGCTGCACGATGGAGGCGAACTTCCGCCCGGCGCCGAGCTTGAGCGGGATCAGCTCCTTGAACTCGTCGTCGAACAGGTTGTCGGCCGCGGTGATGAGGCCCTTGATGCAAATGTTGAGGCGCGTGTAGAAGTCCAGCCGAGGGCCGGCGCCGAGCGTGTCGAACAGGCTGCGGAAGAGCAGCAGGAAGAAGTGGTCCTGCACGAAGAAGAGGTCGTCCGCGGGCAGCGCCGGGTCCGCGTGGAGGTATCGCCGGTCGATGACCTGCGGCAGCATCGCGTGCAGGTCGCGCAGCGCCTGGCGCTGCGCCTGCGCGTGCGGCGCGAGGCGCTCGATGACGCCGCGCTCGCGGAGGAATTGCGCCGAGCTCTCGGAGCGGAAGACGGGTGCCAGCGTCATGGATGCCTCGTGCCTGCGGGTTGCGGTTCGGTCGAGCCGCGTCCATTGCGGGGCGCGGATTTTTCCGTGGCAAGCGATAGCGTGCCCCGCGCCCGCGCCCGCGAAACGGTTTAGCCTCACTTGCGGTTTCGGCTCGCGGACGCCGAGGCCGCGCGCAATCCTCGCGTTCGACCGCATTGAAAGGCCCTCCCGATGATCCGCTCCGCTTCCGGCTGGAACCGCCTAATTCGCGGAGCCCTCTCCGCACTGGCGTTCCTGCCGCTCCTTCTTGCCGGCTGCGCCCGGAACGATGCGCAGTACGCCTTCGCCCCCAACCCCGACGCCGCTGCCAACGGCTTCGCCCCGGGGTTGTACACCGAACTCGACGACGCGCTGGCGAAGGCCGTCTGGGAAGGAGTCGTTCCCGGCGCCAGCCTCACGGTCCGCCGCGACGGCCAGCTCATTTACGAGCGCGCAGCCGGGGTGGAAGTGCCGGGCACGCGCCAGCCCGTGAAGCGGAGCACCTACTTCGATGTGGCGTCGCTGACGAAGCCCGTCGCCGGCGTCCCCGCCGCACTGCTCCTCGCGCGCAACTGGCCGGAACTCCGCGATGGATCCCCGAGCGTCGAGCAGATCCTGACACACCGCGCCGGATACGCAGCCAACGTGGACATCAACCAGATCCGCGGCGAGGGCCTCGCCGGATTCCTCGACCGCCAGCGCCCCGTCGCCATGCCCGGCGGCTTCGACCTCTACAGCAACACCGGCTACATGGTGCTCTCCTGGCAGGTCGCGAAGCTGCTCGGGAACGAAACCGGCATCGAGAACGAAATCCGCCGCTACTACTGGGACCCCGTCGGAGAGACCGCCTTCACTTGGAAGCCAAACGGCCTGCGGGTCGCCGCGAGCGGGCGCGACGCCGACGGAAAGTGGGTCCGCGGGACCCCCTACGATCCGGTCGCCGCGCTCTGGATCATCCGCCCGCAGATCCCCAGCTTCCCGCCGCTCCACTCGGGCCTCTTCGCCACCTCCGGCGATGTCGCCCTATTCGTCGACGGGTTGATGAAGCCGGGCGTCCAGGACTCGGGAAACCTCGCGTTCCTCCGCGACGTGTTGCTGGGCGCCCCGAGCCCGAAGGCCGCCATCGACGAGGCGGGACGCACGATCTACCGCACGCCGGGCGGTCTGGAGTCCGCGATGTCCCCGCCCTGGGGCGACGGCGTCTCGCCGCCGGGACGCTTCCTGTTCCAGACCGGCTACACCGGCTGCCTCCTCTGGGTGGACAAGGGCACTCGGACCACCGTGGTCCTCCTCACGAACGCCTCCGCGGTTGAAGAGACCCGCGAGCGCTGGACCGAGCTGGCGGACCGCGTCGTCCGGGCGGTGATGGTGAACACGGCGGAGGGCTGGAGCCCCCGCAACTAACGCACAGCCGCTTTCCGCGGCGGGAGTCGCCACGACCATGGGAAACCGAATCGCCAAGCTGGCCGCCGGCATCGCCGCCCCGCTGCTTCTGGCAAGCTGCGCCACCACGGGCGGCAAGACCACCGCCCCCGGAGGTGCCGCCGTGGAAGAGGACTTCACCCCCGCGTGGGCGAAGGAAGCGATCTGGTACCAGATTTTCCCCGAGCGCTTCCGCAACGGCTCGCCGGCCAACGATCCGCGCCCCGAGGACATCGCCGGCGCGTGGCCCAGCGCCCCGGACCAGCCGTGGCAGGTGTCCCCGTGGGGCTCCGACTGGTATAAGCTCCAGCCGTGGGAGGAGGCGAACGGCCGCGGCGTCTTCTGGAACATCCCCCGCCGCCGCTACGGCGGAGACCTCCTCGGCGTCGCCCAGCAGCTCGACTACCTCCAGGAACTCGGCGTCACGGCGGTCTACTTCAACCCGCTTTTCATGGCGCCCTCGCACCACAAGTACGACGGCATCACGTACCACCACATCGACCCGACCTTCGGCCCCGACCCGGAGGGCGACCGTGCGCTGATCGCCACCGAGGACCCGGGCGACCCATCGACCTGGTTGTGGACCGCCGCCGACCGGCAGTTCCTTGATTTGATCAAAGAAATGCGCCGCCGCGGCATCCGCGTCATCATCGACGGCGTCTTCAACCACATGGGGAAGGAGAGCTGGCCCTTCCAAGACGTGAAGCGCAACCAGCGCGCGTCGCGCTACGCCGACTGGTTCACCGTCAACTCCTGGGACCACGAGGAGGCCGGGACCAAGTTCGACTACGAGGGCTGGTTCGGCGTGAAGGACCTGCCGGAGTTGCGCGAGGACGAGAACGGCATCGTCGCCGGTCCGCGCGAGTACATCTTCGCGGCCACGCGCCGCTGGATGGACCCGGACGGCGACGGCGACCCCTCCGACGGCATCGACGGGTGGCGCCTCGACGTCGCCTTCTGCGTCGCGCACCCGTTCTGGAAGGACTGGCGCAAGGTGGTGAAGGGCGTGAACCCGCAAGCCTACATCACCGCAGAGGTGATCGACTCGAACGCCGCGCTGCAGCCCTACCTGCAGGGCGACGAGTTCGACGCGGTGATGAACTACAACTTCGCGTTCACCCTCGCGGAATTCTTCGTCGAAACCAAGACGCGCATCACGGCGAAGCAGTTCGACGCGAAGCTCCTCGAACTCCGCGAGGCGTTCCCCGCCGGGGTCACCTACGTCCAGCAGAACCTCTTCGGCAGCCACGACACGATCCGCATCGGGTCCGCCATCGTGAACCGCGATCTCGGCTCGTACCGCGACTGGGGGGGCCACTTCGGCGCCAGCAAGGCCGAGACCGGCAACGTCGACACCCGCCGCCCGACCGAGGACGAGTACCGGATCCAGAAGCTGATCGCGATCATGCAATTCACCTACGTCGGCGCGCCGATGATCTACTACGGCGACGAAGTAGGCATGTGGGGGGCGAACGACCCCTGCGACCGCAAACCCATGGTCTGGGGCGATCTCCCCTACGAACCCGAGGCGACCAACCCCGACGGCTCCCCCCGCGTCCCCGCCGACCCGGTCGGCATCCACCGCGGGATGCTGGAGCATTACAAGGCCCTCGCCCGGATCCGCAATGGATCGCGGGCGCTGCGGCTCGGCGACTTCCAGACGGTCCTCGTCGACGACCACCACAGCGGCTACGCGTTCTCGCGCTCCATCGACGGCGAGACAGCAATCGTCGCGATCAACAACTCCGCAGAGGCGCGCACCATGCGCCTGCCGCTTCTGGCCGCCGAATCGGGCCGCTACCGCGACGCGCTCGGCAACTCCGAGGTGCTCTCGCAGCGCGGGGAGATGATCGAGGTGCGGGTGCCGGCCTACTGGGGGGCGGTGCTGCTGCGGGAGTAGCTACTCGATAGCGCGCAGCAGCCCTGCGAGCGGCAGCTCGACCTCCGGTAGCCTCTCCGGCTTGGCGGTGTCTTCCGGTCCTAGGACCACTTCGAGCGCGTAACGCGACTCGCCAGCCACCGGCTGCCGGTAGGCGTGGAGCCGCCGCCCCAGGACATCGACCAGCCAAACCTCGGGCACGCCGCTGCGGGCGTAGAGCGGCAGCTTCGCGTGGCGGTCCTTCTCGTGAGAGGTGACCATCACCTCGACGAGGAGAAGCGCGCGCGAGACCGGCGGATTGCCGCCGATCTCCTCCAGCGATCCTCGATACACCCCAAGATCGGGTTCAGGCATCGAGTCGCCTTCAACTAAACAGGGAAGCTGGGCCACGACGGCGAAGTGGTCGGGGTCCAAGTTGCGATTGAAAATCCGTGTCAGAACCGACACCAGGAATGTATGGCCATCTGAACTTGGTGACACTTCAACAATCCTCCCTTCGATCAACTCCACCGGATCCCTAGCCAGCAGCACCTCCGCCTCCACGAGGCCGAGGTACTCATCCACAGTGAAGCGGTGCTCGTCGCCGCCCGAATCGAGGATCGCGCCGCCGCGCCAGTGGCTGTCCGGAGCGATGCCGTGCTCGCGCATACGCTGGTGGTCCGCAGGCGAGAACCACCGGAGATTCATCCCGGGAACGGCGGGGGAGTCGGTCGTGTCTTGCTGCATGGGATGCTCCTGCTGCGGGGCTAGCGCGATCCGAGCACAGCGGGCGCCCCTCCGTCCAGTTGGAACGGTGCGGCGGAGTTACTCCGCGGGAGGCTCCTCGCCTTTGGCGCGGCGGGCCTGCTTGGGGAGCGGCGGAGCGACGAAGGCCTTCTGGGCCGCGGCCTTCGCGCGGCGCATGATCTCCGCCTCGTCGTCGGGACCGGGGAGCGGCTCCTCGTCGAGCGGCGCGGCGGCGTAGGTCGGCTCCGGCGGCGGGGGAGCGGTGCGGGGCGACTCGACCGGGGGGGAGCCCGCGGCGGCTGGGGCGGCGCCTTGCATCGCGTCGTCATAGTCGTAGAGCGACGGCACTTGGCTCGGCGCGGCGGCGGGTTCGGAGAACTGGGGCACCGGCGGCGGCGGGGTGAACGGCGAGGCCGGCTTGCCGGCCGCGGCGGCGGGCGGACGCTTCGCGACGTTTCCGAAGGGGCTCCACACCGGCTTCGGGGCGGAGGTCTTCGGCGGCGCGCCGGTCGGGGTCCAGCCGCCGCGCACGCGCGGCGCGCTCCGTAGCATTTCCGTCGGCGCCTGCGTGTCCTGCGAGTGGAGCGAGGGGCGGTGCTGCGTGTCCTCCGCGCCCGCGGGGTGCGGATCCGGGTCGGCTGGTTCATCGACGAGGATCGCCTCCAACTCGTCCGCGTCGAAGGGCTCGCTCGCTTCGGTGGATTGGACAATCGGCGGGTCGGTCTCGGCCGGCGGCGCGACACCCTTGGGGAGGGGGACCTCGCCGCTGTTGCGCAGCGCCTCGGCGGAGACGCCCTGCCTGCGACGGCCCGAGCCCTCCTCCTCGCCGCCCGCGGCGATGTAGTTCTGGGCCAGGTGCGCGTACTTCGCCGTGAAGTCGGAGAGCTTCTCCTCCTCCGCCGCCATGCCCATCTCTTCCTTCGCGCGGATCGCCAGGTCGTGGCGGAACATCGCCGCCTTGATCGACTTCAGGTCCTCCTCCGCCACGATGGACGCGGCGAGATCGACGATGCGGCGCGCCTCCGCCTGGATGCGCTCCGCGCGCGTCCGGCGTTCGAGGAAGCGCATGAACTCCTCGTCCTTTTCGATGTCCTTCTGGGCGCTCTCCAGCGCGCGCTGCGACTCGCGCGTGTCCGCCGCGAGGTCGCCGTAACCCTCGATCACCACGCCGGTAGCGACGCCGGAGGTGAGGTCCTGCGCGGCAACCTCGAGGATTCCGTTCGCGTCGATGTGGAAGCGCACGATGATTTCCGCCAGCTCGCGCGGCATCGCCGGGATCCCGGTGAGCTTGAACTTCGCGAGCGCGCGGTTCTCCGCGGCGATCTTGCGCTCCCCCTGCAGCACGTGCACCACGACGCTCGTCTGGTTGTCGATCACGGTGGTGAACTTGCGAGTCTCTTCGCAGGGGATCGTCGAGTTGCGCGGAATGATCGGCTTGAACAGGCCGCCGGCGACCTCGAGGCCGAGACTCAGCGGCGTCACGTCGATCAGGAGCACTTCCTGGAGCGCGCCGCTCAGGACGCTGCCCTGGATCGCCGCGCCGAGGGCGACCGCCTCGTCCGGGTTCACCGAGTGGCTCGGCTCGCGCTTGAAGAACTGCTTCACCATCTCGCGGACGCGGGGCATCCGCGTCGAGCCGCCGACCAGGAGCACGTTGTTGATCCGGTCGACGGTGAGGCCGGCGTCGGCCACCACCTGCGCGCAGGGCGGGATCAGGCGGTCGAGGATCGGCTGGACCATCGCGACATAGTCGGCGCGCTTCAGCGTCCGGGCGTAGTGCTTCGGTCCCGACTTGTCGGCGACGATGAACGGCAGCGAGATCTCCGTGGCGGTCGCGCTGGAAAGTTCCTTCTTGGCGTTCTCCGCCGCCTCCCGGATGCGCGCCGCCGCCTGCACGTCCTGCGTCGGATCGATGCCGGTCTGCTGCAGCACCTCGTCGCAGATCTCCTGGAAGAGGCGCTGGTCGAGGTCGTCGCCGCCCAGCATGGTGTCGCCGCTGGTGGCGAGCACCTCGAAGATGTCGTTCTGGAGCTGGAGGATCGAGATGTCGAATGTGCCGCCGCCGAAGTCGAACACGGCGATGGTCTCGTTGTACTCGCGCCCCGCGCCGTAGGCGAGCGCCGCCGCCGTGGGCTCGTTCAGGAGCCGGCGCACCTCGAGGCCCGCCATCTCCGCCGCGTACTTCGTCGCGGTCCGCTGCGAGTCGTTGAAGTAGGCGGGCACCGTGATGACCGCCTCGGTGACCGATTCGCCGAGGAAATCCTCCGCGGCCTCCTTGATGCGCGCCAGCACGTCCGCGCTGACCTGCTCCGGCGGGAGCACCTGGCCGTCCGAGAGCTTGATCTCCGCGCGGTCCTCGGGCCCCCGCACCACCTCGAAGGGGAAGTCCTCCAGCCGGTCGGAGACCTCGCTGAAGCGGTGCCCGATGACACGCTTCACCGATCGCACGCCGAGGCCCGGGTTGATCAGGAGCTGCCGCTTCGCCAAGTCGCCGACGATCTTGCCATCCGGCGAATAGAACACCACCGAGGGCGTCAGCTTCGAGCCTTCGGGATTCGAGATAGTGTCGGCGCGGTCCGCCTCGTAGATCGCCACGACCGAGTTGGTCGTGCCGAGGTCGATACCGATCATCCGGCCCATGGCGCGGGTCAGCCCTTCTTGCCGAAAAGGCTGGGCATGTGCTTTTCGAGGAAGCCCACCTTGCGGTTCGCCTCGATGACGAACTTAAGCTTGTTCTTCGCCTTGGTGTTGTCGGGGTCCCACTTCAGGACATCCTCGTACACCTGCTGGGCCTTCGTCGGAACGCCCGCGTTCTCGTAAATCTCGCCGAGCGTGAGCTTGAATTCGAGGTTGTAGACGTCCATCTCGCAGGCCTTCAGCGCGGCGTCGACGGCCTTCGTGAAGCCGCCCTTCGCGCGCGACAGGCAGATGGCGTACTTGTGGTGGTAGTGCGGCTCGTTCACCGGGTCGTTCTGGATCGCCGCCTCGAAGAATGGGCGCGCCTTGTCGAACTCGCCCTCCTTGAAGAACTGCATCCCGCGCACGAAGGCCCGCTGCGCGAGCGCCGTCTTCTGTGCGGAGGCGTCCGGGGAGCTGGATTGCTGCGGGGGGGCGGCTGCCGCGGCTGCGGGTGCCGCGGCACCAGCCGGCGCGGCTCCGGCCGCGGGCGG
>JANRJK010000044.1:0-38695 GCA_033764015.1 Candidatus Sumerlaeia bacterium
GGCCGGGGCTCCGCCTCCCGGGCCGCGGCGGCGGGGGCGCCCGGGGCCGGGGCCGCCGGGACCGCGGCGGCGGGCTCGGGCAGCGAGACCTCCGGGAGGCGCTGGCGCAGCTCGGTCCCGAAGGCGTGGAACGCCGACGCGCCCGCGGAGGCGGGGGCGGAATCCACCAGCGCGAGGCCGTCGGCGAAGCTCTGGCGCACTTCCGCGAGCGCGGGCACCGCGGCCCGCAGGCAGAGCTGCGGGTAGGCGCGCGCCAGGAACTCCCAGGACTCCTGCGCCCGTGCGGCGCCGGTCGCCTGCCCGGGGGCGACGGTCTCGACGCGGAGGAAGCCGAGCAGCTCGAGCTGCGTGTTCTCGAACTGGGCGTCCAGCACCGCCTGGAGGGTCTCCGGCAGGTGCTCGTAGGCCGCGCCGTTGCCCTGCACCGGCACCACCACGCGGCGCGCCAGCGAGAGCACCGCGTCCAGCGCGGCGTCGCGCTTCGAGGGCGTGTCGAACACGAGCCAGTCGAACTGCTCCTCGAGCTTGCGGAGCGTCTCGACCTGCTGGAAGCGCTGCGCCTCGTCGCACAGCATGCGGTGGGCGCGGCACAGGATCGTGAGCCCCTCGACGTTCGTGGGGCGCATGACCATGCGCCCGTTGCGGTCGAGCACCACGCCGGTGTCGGCGAGGCCGCGGAAGTTCGAGAGGTCCTCCTTGGGCGACGCGTCGACGAGGAGGACGGACTGCCCGCCCTTGGCGAGGAGGGCGGCGGTGTTGAGGGCGCAGACGGACTTGCCGGAGCCGCGCGCGAGGCTCGCGAAGGCGAGGCTTCCGCTCATGGGCGGTGGCTTTCCTCCGCCGCGGGGCGGCGGATCGCGAAGTGGGTGATGCGCTTGAGGATCTTGCGGTCGATGCAGAGCACGTAGACGCCGGAGCGCGTCGCCTCGAGCGCGACGGGCTCGCCCTCGAGGGGGAAGGCGGTGTGGCCGCCGGCGGCGGGGTCCACCACGTGGAGGACCCCTTCCTTGTCGACGCCCGCCACCCAGTCGCGGGTGCCCGCGACGAGGACCAGCGGGGCGGGGAGCGCGGCCTTCGCGCCGATGCCCTCGAAGCCGACGCGGAGCACCTCGGGGCCGCGCTTGCGCAGGACGGCCACCCATGAGCCGGCGCCGGAGCGGCACTTCGCGAGCGCCGTCACGGAGCCCGGGAGCCAGTGCGAGGCGGCGATGCCGCCGGCGGAGTCGAGGAAGTGGACCGCGCGGTCCTCGCTGGCGATGGTCGCGAGCATGAGGCGCCCGGCCGCGTCGAACGCGAGCGCGACGCGCCCGTCGCCCTCCGCCGCGCGCCCGCTCCAGAGCTGGCGGCCCTGCGCGTCGTGGCACGCCACCACGCGCCCGGAGCACGCCGCCACCGCACCGTCGAAGGGCGAGATCGCGATCGTCGAGACGTCGTCTTTGAGGAAGAACCCGGTGCTTTCGACGAGGCGGTTGCGGAGGAGGAAGACCTCGCGAGAGCGGACCAGCGGCACCATGCCGGAAGCCTCGGCGCCGACGCAGTCGAGGGCTCCTTCGAACAGCGTCGCGCCGAGGGTGCCGCCGGGATCGAGTTCGCGGATGCCCTTGGCGGTGACGCAGACCGGCGAGCGCCCGTCGTCGAGGTCCACCAGGCCGAGCGTCTTGCTGTCGACCACGCGGGACCAGGAGCGCTCGACATGGAGGGCCCCCGCGTCGCCGGTCGCGCGGCGCGTGAGGTCCGCGAGCGACTTGGGGATGCTGATGCTCGCGGCGTCCGCGTCGTCGAATCCCTCCTCGACGAGCGACTCGGCGTCGAGCTGGGCCGCGGCGGGCTGGCGGACGGGGGGCGGCGCGGTGGGCCTTACGGGGGCGGCGGGCGGGGCTTTCACGGGCACCGTCGAGTCGCTGTCGTCCTCGTCCCATCTCCGCGCGTTCGCCGTCAGGTCGACGGTGCGGTGCGGGGCGGGGGCGGGCGCCGCGGCGGGGCCGCCGCCGAACATTTCGGAGAACAGGGAGTCGGCGCTTCCGACCGCGGGGGCCGGGCGCGCGGCGGCCTGCTCGACGATGGTGGAGCGGGCCGATGCGAAGCCCGTGTCCATCGTCGCGAGCAGGTCGGAGATCTCGCGCTTCAGCGACGAGGCGTCGGGACGCTCGTCGGGATTCTTGGCGCAGAGGCGGTCCAGCAGGCCGCGGATCTCGGCGGGGATCTCCTCGCGGAGCGTGCCGAGCGGCTCGTTCAGGTGGCCGCGGAAGATCGCCGCGACGCTTCCCTCGAAGGGGACGGAGCCGGTGAGCATCTCGTACCACATGATGCCGAGGGCGTAGACGTCGGACTTGAAGTCGTAGCGCTCGTAGAACTGCTCCGGCGCCATGTAGAAGGGGGAGCCGATGCTGGTGTAGGCGCCGCGCTGGGGGCCGAGGATCTTCGAGACGCCGAAGTCGCCGACCTTGTAGACGGTCTCGCCGTGCTCCTCGAAGAGGAGGATGTTCTCGGGCTTGAGGTCGCGGTGCAGGATGCTGGCGGCGTGGGCGTGCTCGACGCCGTCGGCGAGTTGCCAGAGCAGGTGGATCGATTCGCGGTAGGGGACCTTGCCGCCGCGTTCGAGGCGCGAGCGGAGGTTGCCGCCGTTGGCGTACTCGAAGACGAGGTCCGCGCCCTCCGCCTCGCCGGTGTACATGCCGAGGCAGCGGACGATCTGCGGATGATCGAGGCGGAGCGTGAGCTTGAGTTCGTTGAAGAAGCGGCGGCGGTCGCCGGCCTTGATCTGGAAGTGCTTGATGGCGGCGCGCTCGCCCGTGCGCTTGTGGCGCGCCAGGTACACGAGCGCGTAGGCGCCATGGCCGATGAGGTCCTCGAGGGCGTAGTCGTTGAGAATCTCGCCGCGGACGGGCGAGGTGTGCGGAAGTCCCGCCCCCGCGGAGTCGGTCGCCATGGCGCGCACCCCTTCCCCCGCGCCCCTCAGGCCGCCGCCGGCTTGACGGCGAGCACGTGCGCGAGGATGTCGGCGTGGGGCTTGCCGTCGTCCGCCATCCTGGCCGCGTCCTTCATGCGGTCCTTGTGCGCGAGGAGGAAGAGCGACGCCGGGGCGCCCTGCGCCGCCGCGGCGGTTTCGACGCACTCCAGGGGCTGGCCGGTGACCTCGGAGTAGAGCGCCTTGAGCACGCCCTCCAGCAGCACCTCGACGCGGGGCTCGGCGATGCCGAGCGCCTCCGTGAGCACCGGGTTGGCGACCTCGACCACGATCACGCCCGCGTTGAGGCGCGAGTAGTCCGGCGCGAGGCGCCCCCAACCGTGCGTCGCGAAGTTCTCGCGCAGGAGGGCGTCGAAGCGCGCCATGGGCATCTCGTCGAGCGACTGGCTGTAGAACTGGCCCGTTTCGCGGACGAAGCGCTGCGCGTACTTCGCGCCCCAGGACTCGCCGCAGCTCTTGAGGATCGCGCGCCAGGCGGGGCCGGCCTCGTGCTGCAGCGCGATGTAGAGGCCCCGGAGGAAGTGGCCGGAGAGGGAGCAGCACTTGGCCCCGAAGCGGTTTCGCATCACGCCGCCGCGGACATCGAGTTCGAAGTAGTCCGACGGCTCGAAGAGGTTCGGCACGAGGTGTTGGCGGAGCAGCGGTTCGTTCATGGTCGGGACTCCTTGGAGGGGCGTGGTGGATCAGTCGAAGCCAAAGCTGCCGAAGAGGTTTTCGGCGGAAACGTTGTCGGGATCTGCGGCGCGGGCCGGAGCGGCGCCCGCGGCGGCCGGCGCGGTGGCCTGCGGGGCGGCGGCGCCGTCCCATGCGGCGATCGCGAAGAACTGCCGGACCGAGTACTCGGCGATGCGGGCGTCGCCGCGCGGCTTCGCGGTTGCTGCGACGGCCGCCGCGGGCACGGGCGCGGCGACGGGCGGCGGCGCCACCGGCGCGGGGGTGCGCACCGCGCCATCCCAAGCCGCGGCTGCGAAGTACGCGCGCACCGGCTGCGCGAGGGCGGCCAGCGCCATGTCGCGCGCGGGGGCCACCGGCGCCCCGGACGGGTGCGTGTGGCGCCGGGCCGGGAGGGGCAGCGACGCCGGCACGGGCGCCGGAAGCGGGGGCGCCTTCACCTTCGGCGCCACGCCGGTCACCCTTTCGAGGAGTTCGAGGATCAGTCCGATCTGCGGGTAGAGCGCCATCTTGCGCGGCCGCCTTTCTCTCGTGGGTTCCGTCGTTCCGTCAGCCGTCGGTGCGCGCCATGATCTCGCGGGCCGAGGCGCCCTCCTGGACCCAGAAAGAGGCCGCGTCGACGCGCTTCTGGCTGCCGACCAGGAACTTGCAGAAGTCCTCGCCCATGGCGTAGCACTGGATCTCGATGCCGGAGAGTTCGTGCTTGGAGAAGTAGGTGAAGACGCCGGCGAGCTGGCCCGCGTAGAAGTGGCAGACGGGCTTGCCGATGTTGCCGAGGGACTTCGCCACGGCGGAGTCGAACACATCGACGTAGATCAGGCCGTTCTTGCGCTGGCTGAAATCGACGCGCCAGCTCCCCCAGCCCTCCGAGTTGAGCGGCCACCACCAGGTCTCGAGCGCCAGTAGGATGTTCGCCTGCATCATCTTCGTGCGCCCGCCGAACTCGGCCTCGAAGCGCGGCTCGAACTCCTTCATGTCCTGCAGCGCCCACTCGTAGCCGGCGCGGTACATGATGAGCCCGGCGGCGTCGCCGACCTCCTCCTCCATGCCGGCCTGCAGGCCCGTCATGAAGTCCTCGGTCACGTGTAGCGTCCGTTCGCCGGTGCGCGTGCGGATCACACCGGACGCGGTGTCGCGCCGGTAGAAGTCCTCGTCGGCGTAGTAGGGGTGGAGCGTCTGGATGTTGCCGCCGGCGGAGAGGCTGATCATGCTGGGGTGTCCTCGTGTCTGGTGGTGTGCGGGTCGTGGGTCGGGGGTGGCGGTCTACTCGGCCGCGGCCGCGTCCTTGCGGAGCTTGTCCATGTCGACGTCGAGCTGCTTCAGCTCCATGATGCGGGAGCGGGTGATGATCTTCCCCTCGGTGATGAGGACGCGCATGTCGACGGGGTGGAGGATGTTGGTGGTGGCGCGCTGGCCGATGAGCGACTCGAGGTCGGCGGTCGCCTGGACGAAGACGCCGTCCGGGAGGATCACCTCGACGCCGTCGCCTAGGACGCGCGCCTGGCAAGTGAGGCGGGAGCGTTCGTCGGCGCCGGTGACGAGTCCGATGGTGCGCTTCTCGCGCGCGGTCATCGGCGTGAGCTTGTCCATGCCCGCGCCGATCCATACGTGGCACGTCGCGCAGAGGCCCTTGCCGCCGCACGCCATCGGCACCTTGAGCTCCTTGGCGAGGAGCGCGTCCAAGACGCGGTCGTTGGTCTTCACCATGACCGACTTACCAAGGGGCTTCAGCTCGACCGATTTCATACGCGCCTCGCAGGGGGGTTGGGGGCACCACCCATGGGCAAGGCGCGAGCCAACGACGATCACCACTTAAATCCACTAGCATGAACATTGCACGATGATCCGTCGGGATCACGGCGGTGAAGCGCTCCGGGACCCTTTCGGCCCGAATCGCTTCGCCGGCCCGGATCGCTCCGCGGCCGCAACCGCGCCGGCGGCGCCGCGGCGGGGTTCCGATTCCGGATGACACGGCTTGGGCAAAGCGGCACCGTCGAGGCATTCTACGCAGTACCCGAGGCGAACGTGATCCATACCCCGCACGCGAACGCGACGCCGCGCCGGCTCGGCTACCGCATGCCCGCCTCGTGGCAGCGGACCGGCCCCACGTTCGTGTCATGGCCGTGCGGTCGGGAAGCTTGGGGCGAGCGCTGGCACGAGGTGCGGCAGGTCGCGGCCCGTATGGTGCGCGCGCTGCGCGAGCATGGCGAAGAGGTCCGCATCGCCACCTGCAAGATGGCCCCGGAGGACACGGTGGCCGCGGCGCTCCAGTTCGAGGGCGTGGATCCCGGGGCCGTCTCCTTCGTGCGCCTGCAGCGCGACACGGAGTGGCTGGCGGACATGGCGCCGGTGGTGCTCGAGCACCCGTCCGGCTCGCGCATCGCCTTGGACGGGCACTACAACGCTTGGGGGGAGAAGTACGCCCCTTGGCACACGGACGCCAAGGTGGCGGGCCAGCTCGCGCAGGCCTTCGGGCTGCCGCTGCTCGACGCGCCCTTCACGTTCGAACCGCCCTCCGTGGACACGGACGGCGACGGGCTGCTGCTCGCGACGGAATCCACGCTGCTCGGCGACGACCGGAACCCGGACCTCGGGCGGGACGCCATCGAGGCGCTGCTGCTCGAGTGGCTGTGCGCGGAGCGCGTGCTGTGGCTGGCGGACGGCATGCACGGGGACGACACGGACGGCCAGGTATCGAGCGTCGCGCGCTTCGCCGCGCCCGGCGTGGTCCTCGCCGCGGTCGAGCAGGAGGGGACGGACCGCGACAACCGCCCGCTGCGCGAGAACCTGGCGCGGCTGCTCCGCGCCTACGACCGCGCGGGGAAGCGGGTCGAGATCGTGACGGTGCCGCTCCCCAGCTACCGGCGTTTCGACGACCTGGCGCTGAGCTACCTGCGCTACCACGTCGGCGCGCGCTGCGTGCTGGTGCCGACCTACGGATGCCCGGAGGACGAGCAGGCGATAGCCTCGCTGCGGCCGCTCTTCCCGGACCGGGAGCTGGTGCCCGTGGACGCGCGCCCCTTGGCCGAGGCGCAGGCGGGGATCTCGTGCCTGTGCTGGCGCTGGTAGGCGCACGCACGAACCGCACAGCGGAGGACGCCGTTGGACTTCATCGCGATGTTGTTGAGTTGGAGCGGGAAACGGGGTTCGAACCCGCGACATTCAGCTTGGGAAGCTGACGCTCTACCAACTGAGCTATTCCCGCTCGGTAGACTCCGGAGGCTGTTCGAAGGGGCGCCGCGGCTCAAGGAAAATCGCGCTGCGGCCCCGACGCCGCGTCGCGTTCCGGGAGCCTGGCCCGGGCGGGTCCGCACAGCGGCCGCCGCCGTGCTCGCCCTCGGGCTCTTCGACCCGGTGGCCGCGTTCGAGCCCGCCGAGGAGAAAGTCGCCTTTTCGTCCGGGGGCCTGACGTTCGAGTCGAGGCTCACCGTTCCGCCGGCGAGGGCGAACGGCTGGGGCGTGCTGCTGGTGGGCGGGGGCCTGGCGAACGACCTCGACTGGAGGATCCCGCCCGCGGTCGCGCTCGATCCGGCGGGTCCCGGCGATGCGGCGGTGCTTGCGGAGGCGCTCGCCGCGAAGGGCTTCCATGTGCTGCGCTGGAGCACGCTCGCGGTGGAGGATCCTATCCGCGACGCCTACCCGGAACGCGCCGCGCCTCGGACGGAGGAGGAACTGCTCGCGCAAACCGCCGCGGCGATCGAGGCGCTGGCGCTGCGCGCGGGGATCGAGGGCCGGCGGGTGCTGCTGGTGGGCTACAGCCTCGGCGCGCGGCGGGGGATCCTCGCGGGGGCGGGCCACCCGCGGGTGCATGGCGTGTGCTGCCTTGCCGGCGCGGGGCTGGCGCGGCTGGCGGCGGACCGCGAGGGCGCCACCGAGCTCCGGGCGCGCGCGAAGGAGCTGCTGGCTGCGTCGGACGCGAACGGCGACGGGGTGCTGGACGGCGAAGAAGCCGCCGGCGCGGGCAACGGCCTCTCCGACCACGACGGCTTCCCGGGGCTGCGCGAGTGGGAGCTGGCGGCTTCGCTGGGGATCGCGCTCCGCAGCTCCGGCGCGTGGCGCGTCACGGATCCGGGGGCATGGCCGGAGGACCGCGTCGGCGAACTGGCCGAGGTGTTCTACATCGGAGGGGCGCACGACTGGCAGTCGCAGCAAGGGGCGCTATTGCGCCACGCCGCGCCGGGCAAGGTCCGGCTCGCGTACGTGGATGGGCTCGGGCACACGCTGGGTGGCGAGGTGGATGGCAAGTTCGGCCGGATTTCGTCGGAGGTGGTGCAGCGGGTTTCGGAGTGGGCGCGGTCGGTCGCGGAGGAGGGCGCGGACCGGGAGCCGCCGGTTGAAGGCGGTCGCGGCGCCTCTCCTTGACAGTCTTCGGCGCGAGGGTCTTTCACGGCAGTTACCCTCCGCGAAGGGGCGACCTTCCATGGCCTCCGCCGTTCTCGACGCGCCGCTCCCGGCGCCCGCATCCACGACTCTCCCCGCGCCGAACCCCGGGCGCCGCCGCGCCATCATCACGCATGGCGGGGCATTCGACCGATATCCGGTCCGGACCCCGGTCCTGACGGCGGAAAGCGATCTGATCGCCACGGTGCGCGTGCACGCGGTGCCGCTGGCGCAGGCGGGCGACGTGCTCTTCATTTCGGAGAAGGCGGTGGCCGTGACGCAGGGCCGCGCGATTCCGGAGGACCAGATCCGCATCGGCCTGACCGCGCGGATCCTCTGGCGGTTCGTCGCGAAGGTGCCTTACGGCATCGGCCTGCGGCGCCCGAGCTCGATGCAGTGCGCGGTGAACGAATGCGGCGCCGCGCGGATCTGGCTGGCGGCGCTCGCGGGCGCGCTCGGCAAGCTGGTGGGGCGCAAAGGCGACTTCTACCGCGTCGCCGGTCCGCAGGCGGCCACGATCGACGCCGCCAGCACGTCGCCGCTGCAGCCCACCTGCGTGATCATGGGCCCCAAGGATCCCGACAAGGTCTGCGCGGCGATCACCGAGGCGACCGGACTGCGCGCCGCCATCGTCGATGTGAACGACATCGGCGGTTCCTGGGTGCTCGGCGCGAGCGCGGGCGTGGACCGCGCGCTGGTCGAGGCGTCGCTGAAGGACAACCCGCTCGGCCAAGGCACCGAGTGCACGCCGATGGGACTGCTCCGCGCCGTGGCGACGCGCTAGAGCACCGACCAGACAGTCTTGAGGTTCACCAATTCGTCGAGGCCGGCGCGGGAGAGCTCGCGCCCGAAGCCGGAATCCTTCACCCCGCCGAACGGCAGCGCGGGGTCCGAACGCACCAGTCCGTTGATGAAGACGCTTCCCGCCTCGAGGTCGCGCGCGAGGCGCTCCGCGCGCTCCGGCGAGCGCGTCCAGGCGCTGGCGCCCAAGCCGTGGGAAGTGTCGTTGGCGAGGCGCACCGCCTCGTCCTCGGTGTCGAAGGCGAGCACCGCGGCTACGGGGCCGAAGGTCTCCTCGCTCCAAACGGAGGGTTTGGGCTCGTCGAGGAGAAGGACCGTCGCGGGGTAGAAGTAACCGGGGCGTTCGGGTGCCTTGCCGCCGAGGAGCAGGCCTGCTCCGTCCGCGACCGCGCGGCGCACCTGTGAGTCCAGCGCGTCGCGGAGATCGGCGCGCGCGAGCGGTCCGAGGTTCGTCGAGCGGTCGAGCGGCGGCCCGGGAACGTGGGACTTCATTCGCTCCATGAAGCGGTCCAGGAAATCGTGCAGGGCGTCGCGCTGGACGAGGAAGCGCTTGGCGGCGATGCAGCTCTGGCCGGCGTTGAGGCAGCGGGACGACGCGGCGGTTTCCGCGGCGGCCTCGAGGTCCGCGTCGGCGAAGACCAGCAGCGGGTCGGAGCCGCCGAGTTCGAGTACGCATTTCTTCAGGTGGCGCCCCGCGAGTTCCGCGACGATCCGTCCGGCGCGGGTGCTGCCCGTGAGGGCCACCGCGCGCACCCGGGGGTCGGCGATGGCGGCGGCGGTGCCTTCGTCGTCGAGGAAGGCGGCCTGGACGACGCCCTCCGGGAAGCCGGCGTCGCGGGCGAGCGCTTCGATGGCGAGCGCGCAGCGCGGGACGTTGGGCGCGTGCTTCAGAATGAGCGTGTTGCCGGCGGCGAGGCTGGGCGCGGCGTGGCGGAAGACCTGCCAGAGGGGGAAGTTCCAAGGCATGATGGCCAGGACGGGCCCGAGCGGCGCGCGGCGGACCGCCGCGCCCGGAAACTCGACCACGGGGTCGGGCTCTAGGAAATCCTCCGCGCGCTCCGCGTAGTAGCGGCAGGCGGCGGCGCACTTGCGCGCTTCGGCCAATCCCTGCGTGATCGGCTTACCCATCTCGGTGGCCATGGCCCGGGCGAGGACAGGGGCGCGTTCCTCGAGCAGCCCCGCGCAACGCGAGAGCGCGGCGGTCCGCTCGGCGACCGGGCTGCGTCCCCAGCCAGCCGCGGCGGAGGCGGCGGCGGCGATCAGTTCCCCGCGGCCCGCCGGATCGAGGACGGCGTACTCCTGCAGCAGTTCGCCGCTGGCGGGATCGACTGTCCGGAAGTGGCTCATGCGCGAAGCATCCCGTCGCGCGGGATCGAGGGAAAGAGGAGTTCGGGGGACGGCTCCCGCTTGACCGCCGGTTGGCCTGTGGTGAGGTAGAGGCCGCACTGCGCGGAGACCCCCGCGCGGGCCACGCAACGCACGCGAGGCTGCACCTTGGGCGCCTTCCCCCCCGACATGATCGACACCGAGCGGATTGTGGACCTGAAGGCGCACAGCAAGCAGGAGGCGCTCGACGAGTTGATCGCGCTCCTTTGCACCTCGCCGCGCGCGGGCGATCCCGACGAGGTGCGCCGGAAGATCCTGGACCGCGAGTCGAGCCATTCGACCGGGATCGGGATGGGGGTCGCCATGCCGCACGCCAAGACCACGAGCTCGAAGGGGTTCGCGGTCGCGGTGGGACGCTCGCAGGCGGGCGTGGACTTCGACGCGGTGGACGGGAAGCCGGTGAGCATCATCGTGATGATGGTCTGCAACGAGTCGCAGAGCGGCGACTTCCTGAAGGTGATGGCGCGCTTCGCGAAGTGCCTGAAGGACAAGGACTTCCGGCGGGAGGTGCTGTTCGCGCGCTCGCCGGAGGCGATCCGGGAGCTGTTCGCGACGGCACCGGCCTAAGGCGCGCGCGCCGCGCGCCACCCAGAGAGACAAGGAAGCCCCCGGCCCGATCGGCCGGGGGCTTCGCTTTTGCGCGGCCGGGCGCCGCGCGCCCGGAAAGAAAGAACCGGGGCGGCCTTGCGGCCGCCCCGGTCGTTAATCAGTGCGACTAGTTCGCGCTTCTACTTAGAAGGCGGGCTCGGCGTACTGGGTGATGGTCAGGCGCTCGATCGTGATCGTACCGTTCGGCTTGATTTCCTCGCCGCCACCGCGGTTGAAGAGGAAGTCAAGGGCGAAGCCGGTGCCGAAGCCGAAGGAACCGTTGTAGTTCGGCTTGAAGATCGCGCGGTAGTGGCGGGCCGAGTTGGCCGCGGTGATACCGGACTGGTTCTCGCCATCCGCGCCGAAGGAGCGGCTGGGCTGGAGCTGCATCAGGACGACGCCGTTTTCACGCTGGGCGTTCGCGCCTTCCGCGGCGATGAAGCGGAGACGGAGCACCGGGAGGCGCTGGGTCGTGGCGTTCGGAACCGCACCGGCGCTCAGCCAGACGTCGGCGACATAGACGCTGGTGGCGTTGGCGGTGAAGTCCAGCGGGCCGCCGAAGAGCGACGAGAAGCCGGTCTGGGCGGAGAGAGCCGTGTTGGTGTTGTAGGTGATGAAGGCCGAGCCGTTGCCGTTGATCGCGCCGGCCGGGAGGGCGAGCGTGGTCCAGTTCGACGTGACCGTCGAGCCGCCGTCCACGAGCGTGCCCGCGCCGAAGGCCGTGGTGAAGGCCGAGGCGGTGCCGGAGGGGGCGTAGCCGTCGTTGTTGGTGACCGAGGAGGCGCCGAAGTTGCCAAGGACGGTCGACGCGCCGCTGGTGAAGCAGGCGTAGTCGGTGGAGTCGATGACGAGCGAGTTCACGACCGTGTTGTAGGTCGCGGCGACGGTGCCGGTCTCGATCTTGTCGAGGGCGATACCGACGGGGTCGGCGGCGGCCAGCGGAGCGGACTCGCCGGTGCCCGTGTTCTTGGCCCAGAGGTACTGGGTCACGTTCTTCGCCGTGGTCGGGAAGGCCTGGCCCTGCTGGGTGAAGCCCTGCTCAAGCGAGCCGGAGTCCATCTGGAAGAGCGGGTTGCCCATGCGGGTACGGAACCACTCGTTGTTGCCAGCGGTGGCCGTCGACTGCATGTTCATGCGAAGGCGGTAGACCGTGTCGGCCTGGAACGCCGTCGTGAAGGTGCGGAAGTACGAGGCGAAGCCGGAGGGGGCCGTGGACGAGATGCCCATGGTCAGCTCGTTGGCGGTGGCGCTGAGCGTGAAGCCCGTGGCACCGAGCGCGAGCCAGTTCGTGAAGTCCGTGCCGGCCTCGTCGTAGAACGTCGTCCAGCCGCAGGCCGGAGCGGTAAGCTCGTCCGGGCCGGTCGTCTGGGTGATGATGTTGAAGGACCCAAGCGCGATTTCGCCGTCAACCGAGCAAGCCGTGCTGGAGCTCGGGGCGACGACGAAGAGGGTGAGGGTGCGCTCGGAAGCGGCGCCGGTGGTCGGGCCCGCGGAGACGTTGGAGAACGAGAGCGTCGAGTCGACTGCGGTGTCGACCTTGCTGGCGGCGCCCGTGATGCCCACGGCCGTCGTCGGGATCGCCGCAACCGGGCCGAAGCCGTTCACGTTGTAGATGGCGGAAGCGCCGGACTGGGGCGTGGCGCCACCGACGGCGAACTGCGCGAACACGCCCTGGACGCTGGTAGCGGATGTACCAAGATCAAGGTAGGAAAGCAGGTCGAAGGCGTTCGGGAACGCGAGGCCGTTGGCGTCGGGGCTACCGGCCAAGTCGTTCGGCGTGACGACAACGGTCGGCAGCGCGGAGTTGAAGCTGGGGCACTCAGCCTGGGCGACGCCGCCAAAGAGCGCGGCGACAGCTACAAGCGAGAGTGTCGCTTTGAAGTTACGCATGAGGGTCTAAGCCCTCCTTTCTGGGAATCGGTTTCCGGGGCTTCGAGGCCGGCCCTTTCCACGCCGAAAACCAACCAAATCGCTTTAGAGGTCGCGTCACGCTCCTTTCCGGGAACCCGCTTTGGCCTGCCTAGCGCCGCCCGCCCTTAACGGGAACTGGCTCAGGCTGTGCATTCGTTACGGGAATGTGATGTGCCCGTGGCCCTGCGGTTGTCAACGGTCAATGCGCGGCTGCGGAGCATTTTGTCGCACCGCGCGCCCGCGCCGCCCTGCCTTGGGGGGCGCGCGACCGCGGTCGAGGAGCGCATGATCGCTGTTCCTACCGGCCGTGGCGAGCGTTTCCGACCCATCGCCACGCGCTTTGGTAGCAGGGTCTGCCGCGGGCGCGGCGCGACGCGAGGAGCTGAGATACTCCGCCGCGACAGCGAGCGTATCCGCCCGCTGTCAGTGCGCGCTCTCCGGTGACAGCCCCGTGCTTGCGGAATCGCGGGCATCGGCAGGGCTGCGCGGTTCGCCCGGTTTGTCGATTTGGCTTGCGTCGCATCGGTTGGTTGGGAGCAATCGCTGACTCGCGTCGCGGCCACGGCTTCGGTGCGAACCCAGTGCCCGGGTGGCGGAATTGGCAGACGCGCAGGACTAAGGATCCTGTCCCGTTTTAGGGGTGGGGGTTCAAGTCCCCCCTCGGGCACCATTGACCATAGCACGGCCCTAGCGCCGGAACGATACGCGGCCCCGCCATCCGGCGGGGCCGTTCGCTTTCCCGAGCGCCGCGCTGTTGACCCTCTCCCGGAGTGCCCCCGCCAATCGCCCCCATGGCCAGCAGCGAGCAGACACCGCAAGCCTCCATCGTCGTCACCAATTGGAACGGCAAGGCGTTCATCGAGGAATGCGTCGCGACGCTGTGGGCGTCCGGCGTGCATTGGGGGCGGCCCTTCGAGCTGATCGTGGTGGACGACGTTTCGAGCGACGGCTCGCCGGAGCTGGTCGCGGAGAAGTTCCCCGCCGTGCGGCTGCTGCGCAACGAGCGCAACCTGGGCTTCGCGGGCACGAGCAACCATGGCGCAGAGGCCGCGCGCGCGCCGATCATCGTGATGATGAACAACGACATGCGCGTGCCGAAGGAGTTCCTCGGCAACCTGGTGGCGCCGTTCTTCGAGCCGCGCCGCGAGGGCGAGACGCTGTTCTGCGTCGGCGCCAAGTCGATCGACTGGCACGACGGTAAACCGAACCACCTTTGCATGAGGGCGGCGTGGCGCCGCGGCGCGATTGGCCACGAGTGGGCCGATCCGCCGCACCGCTGCGAGACAACCTACGCGCAGGGGGGCTCCGCGGCGTACGACCGCGCGCTGTATCTCCAACTCGGCGGCTTCGACCGCATCTTCCACCCCACCTACTGGGACGACTACGACCTGTCGTACCGCGCGGGGAAGCTCGGCTGGACGACGCTTTACGAGCCCACCGCGGTGGTGGACCACCTCGGCAAGGCGACGCTGCGGCGGCAGGTGGACCAGGACCGCCTCGAGCAAATCCTCGAGCGCAACCGGCTGTGGTTCAATTGGCTGAACCTGACGGACGGCGCGTTGATCGCCCGGCACGTGGCGGCGCTCCCGTGGGTGTACGGGCGCGACTTGGCGCAGGGGCGCGGGACGAACGGCGTGAAGGGGTTCTGGCGGGCGCTCAAGGGCATCGTCCCGGTGCTGGCCGAACGCCGCCGCCGTCTGGCGACCGATCCGCCGCGCCGCCACACGGATCGGGAACTGGTCCGCACACCGGCGCAGGGGTAGGCCGCTAGATGATCGCCATCCCGGGATACTCGGCGCCGAACTCGAGGAACACCGGGAACCACATCCTCCGCGTCGGGTGCCAGTAGGCCCGCAGGCCGACGGGCAGCTCGGTCTCGACGCCGTTCACCGTGCGCAGGGCGGTGAACTGCACATCGAGGATACGGACGTCCGCGCGCAGGTCGCCGAGCGCGTTCATCTCGGCCGCGGCGTCGATGCCGGATTCCGTTCCCCTCGAGTACGCCTCCCCGGAGCGCTGCGAGGGCCACAGGAAGTGGGGCGCCAGCTTGTTCATGGTGAGCTCGCCGTCCGCGGGCGGGGCGGTGACTTCGATCATGGAGGGCGGCCCGGAGACGGCGGAGATGAACGGGCCGGCGTTCGCTCCGCGCGCGGCCATCAACTCCATCATCTTGCCGGACAATTGGGCCCAGTCCATCTTTTCGGCTTCGGCAGCGTCGACGTTGAAGGGAGGTTGCGTGAGGGCGGTGCGTACTTCCTCGACCAGCTTGGGATCGATGGTTCGCGACTCGGGGCGGGCGAGCTTGAGGTAGCCGACCTGGGTGGGCTGCGCGATGTGGAGGACGATGGCCTCCAGCAGCTCCGCGGCGGAGTCGGCTTCGGCGCCGAGGTCCTCGCGGAGCGCGTCGGCGGCGCGTTCGCGCCAGCGGCCGAGCTGCTCCGGCGACAGGTCGTGGCGGGTGGGCGCGGCGGTGGTGGCGGCGGCGGGCTCGCCGATGCTGTCCTGGCGGGCGGTGGAACCGGTGGCAATAAGGGTGGCAGTGAGCACCGCGGCGGCGAGAACGGATGCGGAATGATGGACCATACGGCGCACTCCTCTCTGGTTGAACCTTGCGCCATCTGCCCCGGCGCGCGATGGTCAAGCAAGCAGGAGTTCCATGCCGATGGACGAGCCGCGCGTGGCGGCGAACGACGCCGACGACCAGCAGAGCGACCCGGGGCTGATCGCCGGGCGGGACGCTGGGGACCTGCTCGCGTGCCTGCGCGGGACTCCGCACGTTGCGGTGGAGTGCTTCGACCTGTCGGGGCGCGTCCAGTTCTGGAACCGGGGGGCGGAGCTGCTCTTCGGTTGGGGCGCGGACGAGGCGCGGGGCCGGCGCGTGGGGGAGCTGATCCTGACGCCGGAGGCAGGCGAGGAGTACGAGGCCGCGCTGGTACGCATCGCGAAGAGCGGCGAAGCAGTCGGTCCGGAGGAGTTCCGCTTCCACGCTAAGGACGGGCGGGAGGGCGTCTGCCTGTCGACGACGATCCCGCTGTCGGGCGGCGCGGAGCCGCTCTTCATGTGCATCGATGTGGACCTGACGGAGCGCCGCGCGGCGGAAGGCCAGCGCGACGACGAACGCCGACTGCTGCTCCAGATGGCGAAGATGATGCCCGAGGTGGTGCACATCTATGACGTGAAGGAGCGCCGCGAGCTGTTCGCGAACCGCTCGCTGATGGAGCTGCTGGGCTACGCGGAAGAGGACTTCGCCGCCGGGGCGGCGGCGCTCCAGGCGAAGCTGCTCCACCCGGAGGACGCGCCGAAGCGGGCCGGCGTCCGCGAGCGCCTCGAGCGCAGCTCGGAGGGCGAGGCGGTCGGCTACGAGTCGCGGATGCTGCACGCCAGCGGGCATTGGCGGAACTACCGGCAGCGCTCCGTGGTGCTCACGCGCGACGCGGACGGGGCGGCGCGCCGCGTGCTGTCGATGATGGAGGACGTGACGGAGCGCGAGCGGGCGATCGAGGAGTTGCGGGACACGGAGGCGCGCCTCGAAGGGCAGCGGCGCGTGCTCGAGATGATCGCCCGCGGCGATGCGCTTGGCGAGTGCCTGGATGAGTTGGCGCGGCTGGTCGAGAGCCGTTCGGAAGGCGCGCGCGCCTGCGTGTGCCTCGCGGAGTCGCCGACGGGGCGGCTCGCGTGCTTCGCGGCGCCGACGCTCGGCATGGAGTGGAAGGCGGCGTGGGCGCCGGAGGAAGCGGAAGCGGGGCCGTGCTGCGCGGGCGGCGATTGCGGTAGCCCAACCAACCTGCCGGACTTGCAGGCGGCCCCGATCAGTCCGGCGCGCAAGGCGCACTACGCAAGCTTCGGGATCGCCTCGGCGCGCACGGAGCCCGTTTGGAGCGCGGACGGCGAGCTGCTTGGCGCGGTCTCGCTGTTCCACTTGGATGGCACGTCCGATTCCGGCGGCGACGCGGCGCTGCTGCGATCCGCCGCGAGCATCGCCGCCATCGCGATCCAGCGCGACCGCCGCGAGTCTAAGCTGCGCGAGACGGAGGAGCGTATCCGCGCGCTGGGGGACCGGCTGCCGAACGGCGCGGTGTTCCAGGTGCAGATGGACCGGAAGGAGCGCGCGCGGTTCACGTACTTCAGCGCCGGTATGCCGCGGCTGCTCGGGGTGCCCGCGGAGGAAATCTACGCGGATTACCTGGCGGCGTTTCGCCACGTGCTGCCGGAAGACCGGGCGCGGCTGGCGGATGCGACGCGCATGGCGGAGGCGCGGCTGCACCCGTCGGAAGCGATGTTCCGCGTGGCGCTCCCCGGGGGGGGCGTGCGGCACCTCTTCTCGCGCTCCGCGCCGAGGCCGTTCCCCGACGGGTCGCTGACGTGGGACGGCGTCCTGATCGACCGCACCGAGGAGGTGCGCGGCGAGGAGGAGCGCCAGGCGCTCGAGCTGCAGATGCAGCATGCGCAGAAGCTCGAAAGCCTCGGAGTCCTCGCGGGAGGCATCGCGCACGACTTCAACAACCTGCTGGCGGCGGTGCTCGGGCATGCGGAGCTGGCGCAGGCGGCGCTGCCGAAGCAGCACCCAGCCTGCGCGGACCTCGAGAAGATCGGCCGCATCGTGGAGACCGCGTCGGAGCTTTGCGCGCAGATGCTGGCGTACGCCGGCAAGGGGGGCTCGAACCGCGCGCGCATCGAGCTGCCGAAGCTGATCGAGGACACGGCACGGTTGCTCGCGGTCTCCATCGGGAAGTCCGCGGAGCTATCGGTGGCGTTCGAGGCGGGCGTGCCCGCGGTGCTCGCGGAGCCCTCGCAACTGCGGCAGGTCGTCATGAACCTCGTCATCAACGCGTCCGAGGCGATCGGGGGGGACGGCGGGCGGATCGAGCTGGCGGTGCGCGCCGTGGACGGGGCCGAGGTGCGCATCGCGGAGGGCTGGCTAGGCGCGGAGCCACCGCCGGGGACGCATGCGATGCTGGAGGTTTCCGACACCGGCGTCGGCATGGACGCGGAGACGCGGGCGCGCGTGTTCGACCCGTTCTTCACGACGAAGTTCACCGGGCGCGGGCTGGGCCTGGCCGCGGTGCTCGGGATCGTGCGCAAGCACGGTGGGGCGATCCGCGTGGAGAGCGCACCCGGCCACGGTTCGCGGTTCCAGGTGGTGTTCCCGGCCGCTCCACCGCTGGAGCGCGCTCCTCACCCCGCGGTCGCCCTGCGGGCCACTCCCCCACCGGCGCCTTTCGCCGGGACCGTGCTGCTCGCCGAGGACGAGGAGGGCGTTCGCAAGACCGCCGTTCGCGTGCTGGAATCGCTCGGGTTCGAGGTCTCCGCCGCCGCGGACGGCATCGAGGCGGTGCACCGTTTCCACGAGGCGCCGGAACGTTTCGCTCTGGCCGTGCTCGACCTGACGATGCCGCTACTTAGCGGCCCGGAAGTCGCCGTGGAGTTGCGCGCGATCGTGCCGAAGCTGCCGATCCTCTTCACGAGCGGGTACGCCGACACCGGGCTGGCGCGGCTGGCGCCGTCCAACCGCGCGCTTTTCCTCCGCAAGCCGTACCACCGGCAGGAACTGGAGTCGGCTCTTTCGGAACTTCTACGCCAGGAGCCTTCGTCCCGGTGAATTCCAACGCGGTCCTTGGGATCGCCTTCCTCGCGCTCGCGGTCGCGGCGGCGGGGCTGATGCTTTGGCTGTGGGGATTCCCGTACGACGAGGAGAGGGGCGAGACCACCGCCCCCAAGCCGCTGCTGCTCCTGCACCGCTGCCTCGGATACGGCTACACGGCGATCTACTTCGTGATGATGTCGCGGATGGTGCCCCGCCTGTGGGAGTACACGGACGAGCTGCCGGCGCGGAGCGCGCTCCACGCGCTGCTCGGCGTGCTCATCGGAGCCGTGCTGCTGGTGAAGGTTGCGATCGTCCGGTTCTTCAAGCCGATGCACCGCTACCTTCCGTTCTTCGGTGTGGGGCTGTTGCTGCTCACAGCGGGGACGGTTGGGCTGCCGATGGCGACGGTGTGGCGCGAGCATGCGCTTCACCGGGAGGCGGCGGCGGTTTCGCCGGAGCCAGCGCGGCTCGCCGCGGGGCGGGCGGCGTTCTTCGCAGAGTGCGCGCGCTGCCACGACTCGCGGCGCGTGCTCACCACCGTCAAGGCGCGCGCCGAGTGGGCCGGCACCGTCGAGCGGATGTCCGGGCACTCGGTGCTGCTGCACGGTCGCGAGATCCCGGCGCCGTCGCGCGAGGCGGTGGTGTTCTACCTTGCCGCGATCCGCGGAGCGCCGGAGCCGGCGGCGGCTGCGATCCCCGGTCCGGAAGCCGCGGAACCGGCTCCTCCCCGGACCTCGCCGACGGAGCTGACGGAGCCTGCTTCCACGCCCCCGCCCGCAGCGGTTGCGACGGCCGACGCGGAGCGGCTCGGCGCCCGGGTGGCGGCGCTGCTCGCCGCGAGGTGCGCGAAGTGCCACGCCGGGGTGACCGCGGCGAAGGGCGTGCGCCTCGATTCGCTGCGCGAGGCGGCACGCTCGCGCGCCGTCGTTCCCGGCGACCCGGACGGCAGCGAACTGGTCCGCCGCGTTCGGGGCGAGAGCCTGCCGCGGATGCCGCTGGACGGCCCGCCGCACCTTTCCGCGGCGGAGGTTTCGCTGCTAGAGGAGTGGGTGCGGGCGCTTGCGGCGCGTCCCGGGCCGGAAACCGTCCAGCACAGGACGGAGGGTGGCACCACCGACGCCGGTGTTGACGGGCCCGCCGAATCCGGCCCGACCACCGCTCCGTCCCCCGAACCGACGCCGGCACCGCCGCCCCGCCCCGCCCCGGGGGAACGGGTGCGCTGGGACCATGTGGAGCCCATCCTGATGGCGAATTGCGTGCGCTGCCATGCGCCTTCGGGAGTCATGGGTCCCGCGCCGGAGGGCCTTGCGCTCACCTCGTTGCAGGGCGCGCTGGCGGGCGGAGAGCGCCTCGCCGTCGTGCCCGGGATGCCGGAGGCGAGCGCGCTCTGGCGCCGCATCGCGGGCCTCGAGTCGCCGCGGATGCCGTTCGACGGGCCCCCTTGGCTGTCGAAGGAGGACACCGATCTGATCGCGCGCTGGATCCGGGATGGCGCGCGCGACGCCGCGGGGACGCCCGCGCCGGCGCCGGTGGGCGCGGAGGTGCGCCTCGAAGGCACGCTGGACCGCCGCTGGAGCGTGGACGGCGCGCCGTTCCGGGTGACCGGGTCGACGGAGCTGCGCGACATCGCGACGGGCGGCCGGGTGCGCGTGCGCGCGGTGGTGGGACCGGACGGCGGGCTGGTGGCGGAGCGCGTGCGCGGGGAGGACTGAGGCGCGGGCGGCGGCGCAAAGCCCTTTACCTTGTTCCGCCGCGCGCGCCTGTTGGCCCCCATGTGCGGAATCGCCGGTTACGCCTTCGCCTTCGACGCCACGGGCCGCCCCGGCGGGCGGGTGGAGGAGGACGTCCTGTCGCGCATGGCGGAGTCGCTCCGCCACCGGGGGCCCGATGGCGAAGGTGTATTCGCCGGCGACGGCGCGGGCCTCGCGTTCCGGCGCCTCGCGATCGTCGACCGCGAAGGCGGCGTCCAGCCGATGGCGAGCGCGGACGGCTCGCTCCGCCTGGTGTTCAACGGCGAGATCTACAACCACCGCTCGCTGCGGCGCGAACTCGAGGCGGCGGGGCGGCGCTTCCGGACCAGCCACTCCGACGCGGAGGCGCTGCTGGTCGGCTACGCGGAGTGGGGCCTCGAGGGCGTCCTCGAACGACTCGACGGGATGTTCGCGTTCGCGGTGCTCGACGCGCGCGCCCGGACGATCGCCATCGCCCGCGACCGCTTCGGGGAAAAGCCGCTCGTCTACGCGCACACGCCCGCGGCGTTCGCGTTCGCCTCGGAGCCGAAGGCGCTCCGTCCGCTCGATTTCTGGAGCCGCCGCATCGACCGCGACGCGCTGGCGGACTACCTCGCGCTGCAATACGTCCCCGATCCGCTCACGATCCACGAGGGTCTGCGCAAGCTCCCCCCCGCGCACCGCGGGGTGTGGTCGCAGACGGACGGCGCGCTCCGCCTCGCGCGGTACTGGAGCCCGCCGCCGCCGGGCACGCGCCGCCTCGAGCCACGCGCCGCCGCCGAGGAGCTGCGCGCGCGGCTCGGGCGCGCGGTGGAATCGCGCCTGGAATCGGAGGTGCCGCTGGGCGTGTTCCTTTCCGGCGGCATCGACTCGTCGGCGGTGGCCGCGTTCGCGCCGGAGGCGCCCGCCTTCACGATCCGCTTTCCGCAGGCTGGTTTCGACGAATCGGCGGAGGCGGCGCGCCTCGCGTCGGCGCTCGGGCGCGAGCACCGGACCGTGGACTTCCCGCCATCGCCGGTCGAGCTGCTCCCCGCGATGGCGTGGCACATGGACGAACCCTTCGCGGATCCGGCGGTGCTGCCGCTGCTCGCGCTCAGCCGCGCCGCGCGCCGCTCGATCACCGTGGCGCTCGGCGGCGACGGCGCGGACGAGTTGTTCGGCGGCTACGCGCGGCACCGCGACTTCGCGCCGGCGCCGCGTTGGGCGCGGCTGCCGCGCGCCCTGCGCCTCGCCGCGGGGCCGCTGCTGCGACTGCTGGCGCCTGTGTGGCCGCTCGCGGAGCTGGGCGCCGAAGCGAACCGGATCTCGCTGCTTCCGCTCGCCGGGCGCCGCATCGAGGGACAGTGCTGGACCTCGCCGGGCGACTCCGCCGCGCTGCTGGCGGAGCGGAACCCGCGCGACACGCGCGCGGCGGTGCTCGGCGCGCGCATCGAGGGCTCGGGGTTCGAGGCGCACCGCCGGCTCGATTTCGCCGCGTATCTGCCCGGGGCGCTGCTCGCCAAGGCGGACCGCGCCTCGATGGCGGCGGGGCTCGAGCTGCGCTCGCCGTTCCTGGACCACACGCTCGTGGAGTTCGCGGAATCCTTGACTCTCTCAACGAAATTCGGGGACCCGTTCCGGCCGAAGCGCCTGCTGCGCGACGCGCTGCGGGGCGTCCTGCCGGCGGCGGTGCTCCGGCGGCGCAAGCGCGGCTTCGAGGTCCCCGTGGCGGCATGGCTGCGCGGGCCGCTGCGCGCGATGGCGGGGGACCTATTGCTGGACCGCACGGCGCGCAAGCGCGGCCTGTTCAACGCCCGCGAGGTCGAGCGCCTGCTGCGCCAGCACACCTCCGGCGCGGCGGACCGGCGGCGCCCGCTCTGGCTGCTGCTCCAGTTCGAGCTCTGGGCGCGGTACGGCGCGAATCCGCCGGAGGCGCGGTGAACTCCTCGCGCCGGATCCGCCGGCTCGACGCGCCCCGCGCCACGCAGCGCGCCGGGGCGGACGCACGCCCCAGGCCGGCGGTGCTGCTCGCCGTGGCGGCGGCGTTCGCGCTGCTCGCCGCGGCGCTCCCGTGGCGGCCATCGACGGGGCCGGAGGCGGAGTCCTACGACCTGCGCCTGCGGCTGCGGCACCGGTTCTTCCCGCAGCCGATCTCGCCGGAGGTGCTCGTCATCGGCGTCAGCCAGCGCGACTCCGAGGTCTTCGGCGCCGACCTCGCGTCGCGCCAGGCGTTCCAGGATCTGCTGCTGCGGTCCGCCGAATGGGGGGTCTCCTCGGTCGCCTTCGACTACTTCTTCGAGGAGGAACGCGCGCTCGACGGGTTCTTCGCGCTCGCGGTGGAGGGGGCGCCGACCGTGCTCGGCTACAAGTTCCAGAGCGGCTCGGGCTTCCTGCGCCCCGAGGGCGACCCGCCGGAGGACTTCGCGCCCTTCCTGGATCGCATCGCGGACGAGTCCGATCCGGACGCGCTCCGCGAGCTGCGCCGCGCGACACTGGAACCCTACCGCGAAAGCCTGGACGCGCTGCTCCGTTCTCGGCGCGCGGCGGACGGGCGCGCGCTTTCGCCGGAGGAGCTGCGCGAGACGGCGCTGCGGGCGCTGTGGACCGACACCGCGCGGCGCATGACGCTGGCGCGGTGGTTCGAGCTGACGCAGGGGCGCCCGGCGCCCGCCGGCGCCACGCCCTACGAAGCGCGTTCGCTGACGCTACTGAGCCCCGCGCCGATGGGAGCCGCGCGAGCGCTCGGCTTCGCCAACATCGAGAAGGGCCGCGAGCGCATCGTGCGACGCGCGCCGCTGGTATACGCGCTCGATGGGCGCCTCTATCCGAGCCTCGCGCTGGCGGCGGTGCTCGAGCACCACGGCGTGCGCTTCGCCGACGTCGGCATCGAGTGGGGCCGGGCGCTCCGCTACCGCCCCGCGCGGAACGGCTCCGGCGAGGTCCGCATCCCGATGGATGCGCGCGGCGACTATCTGGTGAACTTCCGCGCGGGCGAGGAGTTCCTCGCCTCGCAGCCCACGCTCGAGCTGGTCGCGCATCCGCTCCGCGACGCGGACCGCGCCGCCGCCCGCGTGCCGGAGCGCTTCCGCGGCGCCGTGGTGCTTGTCGGCGAGGTGATCACCGGCGGGACGGCGACCGACACGCAGCCGATCCCGCTGCAGGCGAAGTACCCCATGGTGGGGCTGCACGCGAACATCGTGGACAATATCCTGCGCGGCGACTTCCTGCGCGAGGCGCCGCGCTGGGCGTCGCCGCTGGCGTCGCTGGCGCTGCTGCTGGCGAGCGCGTGGCTCATGCTGCGGCTGCCGACCCGGCGCGCGGCGGTGGCGGCGGCGGGGCTGCTCGCCGCGTACCAGCTCGCCGCCCTCGGCCTGTTCTTCTCGTCGAACATGGTGCTGCCGATGGTGGTGCCCGGCGTCCTTGGCCTCGCGGGCGCCGCGGCGATGGGGCTGTACGCGATCGGCGTCACGGAGCGCGACCGCCGGCTGGTGCGCGAGATCTTCGGCAAGACCGTCTCGCCGCGGATCGGCGAGGAGATCCTGCGCAACTACGCGGACGAGGGGCTCTGGGGCGCGGAGCGGGAGGTCACCGTGCTCTTCGTCGACATCCGCGGCTACACGTCGCTTTCCGAGGCGGTCGAGCCGGAGGTGCTGCTCTCGCTGCTGGACCGCTTCTACGACGTGGTGTCGGAGGCTGTGTTCCGGCACGACGGCCAGGTGAACAAGTTCATCGGCGACGCGGCGATGGCGCTGTTCGGGGCGCTGCCGGACGAGCCGCCGGACCACGCGGCGCGGGCGCTGCGGAGCGCGGCGGAGATCCAGCGGCGGATGTCGGCGCTGGCGGCCTCCGAGGAGTTCGCGCGCCTCGGCTTGCGCTTGCGCACCGGCGCGGGGATCAATTCCGGACCGGTCACGGTGGGCATTGTCGGGCGGCGCGAAACGCGCATCGAGTACACCGCGATCGGGGACAACGTGAACGTGGCGGCGCGCCTGCAGGGGCTCGCCGACGAAAACGAGATCGCCGCCGGCGGCGACACCGTCGAGGCCGCCGGCGGAACGCGGTCCAACCTGTTCGAGGAGCTTCGCGCCGATGTGGAAGACGCCGGGGAAATCGCCGTCAAGGGACGCCGCAAGGCGGTGCGCGTCCACCGTCTCCGCCTGCGCTAGCGCGCTGCTGCTGGCGGCCGCGGCGGGATGCGTGAACCGCACGCCGGTCACCTTCCGTTCGCACAACGCCTACGCCGCCACGTACTCGGAGCCGGGGTGGGCCGCGCTCGTCATGCCGAACGACCTCCAGGCGGAACACGTCCGCGTGGAGCGCAAGGACACGTTCGGCAAGGACGTGTACATGATCTTCTGGGGACAGGCGCTGGAGACGCAGCTCCGCGCCCGCTTCCGTAACAACTACGAGGAGGGCACCCGGTTCCTCGCGCCCGAGGACGCGGAGGACCTCTCCGGTCTGATCGCCGCGACCCGGGAAGCCTCGCGGCGCACGCCCGCCGACGGCGAGCGCTGGCGCGAGGCCGCCACGGAGACGATCGCCGCGGCCCGGATGAAGGCGGGAGCCCCGGAGGACGACCGGCGCTACAACGACCTAGCCGAGTACCTCGCCGACCCGCCGACGCACTTCGTCGAAGTCCGCGACCCCTCCGCCGAGATCGACGCGGAGCGCATGACGTTCCGCTTCCAGGGCGTGGTACGCGACGGCCACACGGGGCGCGAGCTGCTGCGCAAGAGCTTCAACGCCGCGAGCGAAACGCTCAGCCCGGGCCTGAACACGAAGGCGACCGTGCGCGACATGCAGAGCACCGCGCTCCAGCCGGTGACCGGCGCGCTCTACCTGTTCGCCCAGGACATCGAGGAGGCGCGTTCCACCTGGTGACCGGCGAGCCGCACCCGCCCCTCGACGCGGAGGACGACGAAGTCCTCCACACCGCGCTGAACGACGCCGTTCCGCGCGAAGGGACCGAGGAGATCGCCGTGCCCGCGGAGGCCGCCGGGATGCGGCTCGACACGTGGCTCTCCCGGCTGCCCGGCCTGCCGTCGCGCTCCCGGATGCAGCAGCTCGTGAAGGACGGCCTGGTGCTGCTCGACGGCGCGCCGGCGCCGAAGTCAGCCACGCTCGCGGGCGGCGAGACGGTGCGCATCGACTGGCCGCCGATGCACGAGCCGTGGCCCCGCGCGGAGGCGATCCCGCTCGATGTGCTGCACGAGGACGCGGACCTGCTGGTGATCAACAAGCAGGCGGGCCTCATCACGCACCCGGCGCCGGGGAACCCGGACGGCACGCTGGTGAACGCGCTGCTGCACCACTGCCCGGACCTGCCGGGCATCTACGGCGTGCGGCGGCCCGGAATCGTGCACCGGCTGGACCGCGACACGACGGGCCTGATCGTGGTGGCGAAGACGGAGGGCGCGATGCGGTCGCTCGCGGCGCAGATGGCCGCCCGCACCGCGAAGCGCACCTACCGGGCGCTGATCATCGGCGATCCGCCGTGGGACGAGATCCGCGTGGAGGCCGCCATCGGGCGCGACGCCGCGAACCGGCTGCGCCGCGCGATCGACGGCGCCTTCGCCAAGCACGCGGTCAGCCACTTCCGAGTCGAACGCCGCGCGGGCCACCACTCGCTGATGGAGGCGCGCCTCGAGACCGGGCGCACGCACCAGATCCGCATCCACGTCTCGCACATCGGGCACCCGATCACGGGCGACGAGCTCTACGGCGGCACGCTGGCGCGCTCGCTGGAGCGCCTGCGCCACGCGTCCTCGGCGCTGCGCGCCGCGTTCCAGCGCTACGAGCGCCCGTTCCTCCATGCGCGCGCGCTCGAGTTCGCCCACCCCGCGACGGGGAGGCGGATGCGGTTCGAGGCACCGCTGCCGCGGGATTCGGCGGAGCTGCTGCTCGCGGTTTGGCCCGACGCGGCCGACATGCTGGGCGAACGGAGGATCGAGGAGCGGTGATCGAACCTTGGCGCAAGGACCTGAAGGGGCGCCGCGCGGTGGTGGTCGGCGCGGGCCTGGGCGGGCTGTGCGCGGCCGCGTCGCTGGCGCTGCGCGGCGCGCGCGTCACGGTGTTCGAGGCGGCGGCGGAACCGGGCGGTCGCCTCGCGGGGGCGCTCGGCCCCGGCCCGGCGCACCTCTCCTGGCCCCGCGTCCTCACGCGCCTCTGGAGCCACGCGGACCTGCGCTTCTCCGACTTCGTCCAGCTCCGCCGCGTCGATCCGCCGCTGAGCGCGATGGCGGGCGGCGAGAAGACGCTCGAGCTCTGGAGCGACCCGGAGCGGTTCCGCGCCTCACTGGCTGCGCTGGACGAGGCGGACGCCGCCGCGGCGCCGCTCTTCGCGCGGCGCGTGGACGCGATCGGCCGCCGGGCGGATCGCGCCGCGTCGGTGCCGCGCCGCGGCCTCCCCGCCCGGAGCCCGCGGGGGCCCTTCGCCCGCAAGGGCTCCGCCGCCCGCCTGATCGACCAGTCGTTCCGCCACCCCGCCGCCCGCCGAGCGCTGCGGCACCTGCTCCTGGCGCAGGGTCTGCACCCCGAATCCGCGCCGCGCGAGCGCCTCGAACTGCTGGCCGCCTGGTGGCGCCACGGGGCCTGGTTTCCGGAGGGCGGCTGGCCCGCGCTGCTCGCTGCGGTGCTCCGCCTCGCGGAGTTCACCGGCGTGCGGATCGAAACTCGCTGCCGCGCCGCCGCGATCGTCGTGCGCGGCGGCAAGGTGCGGTCCGTGCGCGCCGCCGATGGCGCCGAGGCCGTGTGCGACCTGGTCGTGGCGAACGCTCACCCGCTCGCGGCGGGCGCGCTGCTCGAGTTCGACGATCCCGCCGGCGCGCCGCGCCCGCCCAAGCTGCCGCCCTACCAGCCCGGCCCCTCGGCGACCACGGTGCTGCTCAAGGTGCCCGCGCGCCTCGCCGCGCTCCGCGTGCTGACGCTGGTGCCGTCGCGCCTCGCCCCGGAGGAGGAGACGCGGCAGGTGTTCCATTGGCGCACGCCGCCGTCCAACCCGACCGTTGAGATTGTCAACCATTCGCGGATCGGCCTCGCGGAGGATGCTCCGCCGCCGGAGCACGCGTGGCTCGCGGTGCGCTTCGCCTCACCCGCGATGTCGGCGCGCTTCCGCTGGGACGCGGACGCCGCGGAAGCGGAGCAGGAGCGGCTGCTCGCGGCGTGGCGCAAGGGGCCGCTGAAGCCGTTCGTCGAGGCGGCGGTCGAGGTGCGGACCATCGCGCCCCCCGCCTGGGCCGACGCGTTCTCGCTGCCCGGCGGCGCGCTGTGGGGCGTCGGCGGCCCGGGCCACGAGCCCGCCGCGGGACGCTTCCCCAACGCGTGGCCCGGCCTCGTGGGCCTCTACCTAGCCGGCGCCGCCTGCCACCCCGGCCCCGACCCCGCCCAAGTGGTCCAATCCGGCATCCTCGCCGCGGAGCTGGCGGCGGAGGATCTGGGGGGGTAGCGGGGGCATCTAGATGCCAGCCCCGGTCGGCGCCCCCCGCGCGGCGCCACATTGTGCCGATGCCCGACCGCCGCCAATCGCCGCCCGAACCTGGACGAGCCGATCCAGAAATCCGCCCCGTCCCTCGGCGACCCCGGCAAGACGCGCGTCTACAGGGTCACCAAGTCCTACGCGACACAGTCCGACGCCAGCGGCTAGGTGTCCTGCCCCGTCTGCGGCTCGGACGACGTGTACGGCCGCAAGTGCAACCACTGCGGGCATATGTTGGAGGGGCGGGGGTTAGCGCCCCGCCCGATTTCGCGGGAGCCCAGCTACCACACGCCCCCCGTCCGACACAGCGAGGCGGACGGGCGGCTTAGTGGACTTCGACGGGGGCTTACTTCTTCACCCCTTCGGAGATTGCCTTGAGGATGTCGTCTTTTTCGATGGCATTGTTTACCCGTTCGACGATGTTCTTTGTGTTCGAGGTGTCCCTTTCATGCACGACGACTCGTACTGTTGTCCCCCAGTCCTCGTCGGGCACCAGAATCCAATCTGACATTGTGAAGGGCATTTTGACCTCATCTGGCTTGTTCTCGCCCGGCCTTAGTCGCATGGTGCGGTTCTTCCCGATGTGGTACCCTCCAAACTTCTGTTCGAACGAGCCAAGCAAGACTTGACGCGCTGTCCGCTCCTTGTAAGTTGTCGTGACCGTCGAGTTGCCGCTAACGACTTTCTCTTCCTTTCCCGTTTCGCGGACGGTCATCCCCTGAAACTCAAGTGCTATTGTGGTCTCGATCTCATTCTCTGCTTCGAGAGCAAGACCGTATAGGAACGGGATTTGAGTAAGCCAGTTTGCGTCATTGTTCAAGTCAAGAACTTTCGCGCGCGACTTACTGGTTTTATAGTAGATCGGAATCATATAGAATGCGGGCTTTCCCGTCTTCGGCACGATCGCAACCGCGTACCGAAACGCATCAAGTTCCTTCCCTCCTTCGGTGACGGTTCGCTTCACCTCGACTACACCGGGGTAGATTGTCATTCCTGTTCCTGCTTTCTCGGTAAAATCCACAAGACCCACTCTCTGAGAGAATGAGGACTCGTACTTGGAACTCTCTTCGGAAAGCTGCCCCTTCGTCCAGTCAACTAGCAGCTCGGCCCCCTTTGCCAAGGCCGCAAGGGCAACGGCCTCAGCGGCGATTTGGGCTTGACCAGAATCTACCGCCGCAGTGAAGTCAGCTTGGAGATCCGTAACTTCCCCCTCCAGTTTTCCGTCCGTTGCTCGGTAGTAGCGGACCGATACCACCTCACCTTGTGTCACCATCGAATTTGGGTGGCGAGGCAGGAGGGTGCTACATCCTGACCCTGCTGCGACAACTGCTAATGGCACAAGAATCATACTGGTCTTCATAGAGGCCAACTCCTTGGGGTTTTTCCCGCTGGGGGATTTATCTTAGTATACCCATTTCTTAGAGAAGTCGCAAGGACAACCTGAGTAATGCGCCAGAAATGATGCTAGGATTCCCAACAACGGTGAACTCACCAAGGGGTGCTGCTAGGACAACCTCGCCCTCTCCACTATTCTTCCCTCTCCCGACGTGAACCCCCAGACAATGCGGCGAAGGGGAACTTGCCGTCCCGACCCGCCAACCGGCACCAGAGTCGCCGGGAAGGCCTATAGGGCCATGAGAAAGAACCGGGTCATGCTTGACAAGGTGCGCATAGATTAGCGTTGATTGCCTGTACCCCACCTCGTTACGTATCCGGTACTCCCCAGCGACCCCGAATGCGAGTCCTTGTGAGTATGGTATGGCTGCACCGACTTTGCTGCAAGCGAACCCTCCGTTCGAGTAACCTATAGGTGCCGGTGTACTACCTTGGAAGTTCACTTGGACAGGCGTAGTTTGCTTCAGTTCGACGTAGGCGACGTCCAGCTCGGAGCACACCTTGTTCACCTGACCAATCACGTTGGCACTTCCAGGAGGACATACCACTTGAGCCGGCTGTTCGTAAGCTAACCTCATCACATGATTTGCCGTCAGAAAACCTCTAGCCCCGCTCGTCTCATCAACAACGAAGGGGCCCACAGACCCGAATATGTTGGCTCCAAATCCCAAGATGCCAATCGGACTACCTTCTCGCAGGCCTTCAACTGTTAGGCCTGCGATTCCGGGAAATGCGGCCAAGCCCGATGGTGCATCAAAGCGATAGTCTGCTTGCAAAACATCCGTCTTGAGCAGGGAAGGCTCTCCGACGGCATCCGGCAGAGCTGCCATTATCACATGCTTCGGCAGCATTTCTGAAGATATTAGCCGTGACCTTGGGCGCTTTGTATAAACATGAAATCGAAGCACTCGCTCTTGAGTACACTCACCATCCGTGTACTTTGGTCCGAGGTCCCACCCGCAAACGTCGGGGCGATCAAGTACAAGGCTCAATACTTTCTCTAAAGGGTCATGGACTCCTGCTTTCGCACGCCTCGCCTTGTCGGAGAGTGTTAAAGCTGATTTCTTGCCAGGTGGCGTCATAGATCTACTCTAAGTCCTATCCAGCCTTCCCTACCCTTCGCCCGGCTGGGCGTCGTGTGGGGGCTGTTGACTGTTCCAGCTATATCCTACAGCGAGCGATAAGCGACCATCCGCGCGGAAAAGTCAAGGGCGAAAAGCGCAATCCGCGAATTATTCGCAAAAACATCTTAGATCGCTGAAATCATTGGCGATACGGCGTGTCGAAACAGGCCCTCGCAGGGCACCAACCGCCTGCGCCGGAGGGCCCTTACCCCCCCAGCGCGGCGAGCACGTCGGCGATGAGGTCTTCGGCGTCTTCGATGCCGCAGCTTAGGCGCACGAGGCCGTCCGTGATGCCGCGCGATTCCCTGATTTCCTTGGGGATGCTGGCGTGTGTCATGGTGACCGGGTGGCAGCAGAGGCTTTCGACGCCGCCGAGCGATTCCGCCGGGGCGAAGACGCGGAGGCGCCGGCAGAAGCGGTCCGCCGCGTCGAAGCCGCCGCGAAGCGTGAGCGTCACCATGCCGCCGAAGTCGTCCATCTGCTCCGACGCCAGCGCGTGAGACCGGTGGTCCTCGAGGCCGGGGTAGAGCAGGCGTTCAAGGCCCGGGTGGCCGACAAGCGATTCGGCGACGGCGCGGGCGTTCGAGCAGTGTTGCCGCATGCGGACGGCGAGCGTCTTCACGCCGCGGTGGGTGAGGTAGCAATCGAGCGGGCCCGGGACGGCGCCCATGGCGTTCTGGAGGAACTTGACTGGTTCAAGCAATTCCCGGGTGCGCGCGACGACGGCGCCGCCCACCACGTCGGAGTGCCCGCCGAGGTACTTCGTCGTGCTGTGCAGCACGTAGTCGGCGCCGAGCGCGATGGGGCGCTGCAGGTACGGCGTGGCGAAGGTGTTGTCCACCACGAGGCGCGCGCCGGCGGCCTTCGCCACGGAGGAGACCGCGATGATGTCGGTGAGGTCGAGGAGCGGGTTCGACGGCGTCTCGACCCAGACGAGCCTGGGTCGCGCGAGGGAACGCGCGGCGGCTTCGAAGTCGGCGGCGGAGGGGCTCTTGGCGTAGGCGATCTCGAGGCCCCAGCGGCGGTAGACGCGCTCGAGCAGGCGCACCGTGCCGCCGTAGAGGTCGTGGCCCGCGACGACGCCGTCGCCCGGCGAGAGCGTTTGGAGGATCGCCGTTTCCGCGGCGAGGCCGGAGGCGAAGCACGCGCACGCTTCGCCGCCTTCGAGCGCGGCGAGGACCGCTTCGAGGTTCTCGCGCGTGGGGTTCTGCGTGCGGGAGTACTCGTAGCCCTTGTGCTCGCCCGGCGCGGCCTGCGTGTACGTCGTCGAGAACGACACCGGCGGGATCGTGGCGCCGGTGGCGGGGTCGGGCTTCTGGCCGGTGTGGACCGCCTTGGTGGCGAAGCGCATGGTGTCGGTTACTCCGTGGCGGCTTTGCGCGGGAAGCGTTCGTAGAAGTTCATCAGGTCGGTGCGCGTGAGGATGCCGGCGACCTGGCCGTTGCGGGTGGAGACCACTGCGGGGTGGCCGGCCATGAGGAGGCGGTACGCCTCTTCGAGGACCGTCGCCGCGTCGAGCGCGGGGAGTGGCCTCGCCATGATTTCTCGCAGGCGGAGGCCGTGCTTCACCGCGCCGGTGTGGAGCGCGCGCAGCAGCGTGACCTCTTCGACGGCGCCGACCATGCGTCCGTTCTCGACTACGGGCACCTGCGAGATGCCGTGCTCGCGGAGCGCCCGCATGGCGTGATCGACCGTGTCGTCGGGGGTGAAGTAGATGATCGAGCCTTCGCGGTCGAGCACGCGGAGCACATCTTCGAGCGTGGTCTTCTCGGGCGCCTGCTCGGTGTAGCCGTTCTCGGCCATCCAGCGGTCGTCGTACATCTTGCTCAGGTAGTTGCGGCCGGTGTCGGGCGCGAGGACGACGATCACATCGTCGGGCGTGCAGCGGCGTGCGTACTTGAGCGCGGCGGCGAGGCCGGTGCCGCAGGAGCCGCCGAGGAGGAGTCCGTCGAGGCGGGCCACGCGGCGCGCGGTGGTGAAGGACTCCGCGTCGGTCACGCGGATCCACTCGTCGATCACGTGGGCGTTGAGCGTCTTGGGCACGAAGTCCTCGCCGATGCCCTCGACCTTCCAGGGCTTGGGCGAGTCGCCGGAGAGGACGGAGCCTTCGATGTCGGCGCCGACGATGCGGATCGCGGGGTTGCGCTCCTTGAGGTACTTGCCGACGCCGCTGAGGGAGCCGCCGGTGCCGGCGCCGCCGACGAACGCGGTGATGCGGCCCTCGGTCTGCTCCCAGATTTCCGGGCCCGTCGAAGTGTAGTGCGCGTCGGGGTTGGCCATGTTGCCGAACTGGTTGGGGCGCCAGGCGCCGGCGATCTCGCGGGCGAGCCGGTCGGCAACGCCGTTGTAGCTCTCGGGCGAATCGGGGGGCACCGTGGTCGGCGTGACGACCACCTCGGCGCCGTAGGCGCGCAGCAGGCGCATCTTGTCGGCGCTCATCTTGTCGGGCATCACGCAGATGCAGCGGTAGCCGCGCACCGCCGCGACCAGGGCGAGGCCGGTGCCGGTGTTGCCGGCGGTCGCTTCGATGATCGTGCCGCCGGGGCGCAGCAGGCCCGCGCGCTCGGCCGCCTCGACCATGCGGACGGCGATGCGGTCCTTGGTGCTGCCGCCGGGATTCATGTACTCGACCTTGACGAGGATCTCCGGCGCGAGCCCCTCGACCGAGCGGTGCAGCCGGACCAGCGGCGTCCAGCCGATCGCCTCCAACACGTTATCGAGGGTCTTCATGCGGTTCGCGGGAAGCGGCGCGGTGTCGATGATCATGGGGCTGGCCTGCGGGTGGGGGTGTTGGCACGGAAGGCGCGCCAGCGTTCCGCACCTTGCCCCTTCATCACGGAGGGGTCAAACGGGACCGCCCCCCAGGAGGACGCCAAGATGGAACAGGACCGCGTGCTGGTGGTGTACGACGGCGAGTGCGGCTTCTGCCGCGCGAACGTGGCGCTGCTGCGTTCGCTGCCGGGGGCGGACCGGCTCGAGTTCCTCGCGTCGCAATCGGGGGAGGCGCAGCGCCGCCACCCGCGGGCGGACTGGTCGCGGCTCGGCGAGGCGATCCACGCGGTGCGGCGCGACGGCGCGGTGTTCGCCGGGCCGATGGCGATCGCGGCGGTGCTGGACGAGCTCGGCCCCGCGGCGCGCGCCGCGGCCCGGCTGCTGCGCTGGGAGCCCGCCAAGCCGCTCGCCGAGGGCGCCTACCGGGTGGTCGCGGAGAACCGGCACCGGCTGCCGGGTGCGAAGAAGGACTGAGCGGCGCTAGGCGCCCAGCCGCCGCGGCGAAAACACGCCCGCGTCCGCGCCGTCCAGCAGGTGCGCGGCGACGGCGACGGCCACCTCTCGGTGCAGGCCGAGGCCGTAGTCGCTAAGGCCCAAGGAAAAGTGGACGCGCCCGAAGGTGTCGGGCAGCGCGCCCAGCACCGATAGGCGGTCCGGCGTCATGCCCATGATCCCCTGCCAGCGGTGCTCGACCTCGAACGCGCGCCCGTCGAGCAGGCGCGGGAGCAGTTCGCCCTCGAGGTAGGCGAGCGGCGCGGCGCATGGAGCCAGCTCGTGTGTCGATTCGTCGGCGGGGGCCTTGTCGCGCCCGCCGCCGAGGACCACGCGCCCGTCGGGCAATTGGCGCCAGTAGTCCCAGCCGTCGCGCGCGTAGAAGATCGCGTCGCCGAACAGGCGGTTGTCCGATTCGCCTTCGGGGCGCGCGAGGAGCACCTGGTTGCGCGCGGGCTGGATGCGCGCCAGCAAGCCGAGGCGCTGGAAGAAGCGCGGCGTGAAGCTCTCCGTGCAGACGACGAGGTGCTCCGCTTCGAGCTGTCCGGCGGAGGTGTCGATGCGGACGCCTTCCGAAGTTGCGGAGAAGCCCTCCGGCTGCACGTAGGCGCCCTGCGCGATGCGCGCTCCGGAGCGCTGCGCGAGGCGCGCCACGTAGAGCACCGGATGGATGCCGAAGTCGCCGGGCTCGTGGAACGCCCCGTGGAAGCCTCCGGGGAACGGGAAGCGGTCGAGCCAGCGCCCGTCGTCGAAGCCCGCTTGCTTGACTAAGTCAAGCGCCTCGCGCATGGCGTCGTGCTCCGCGGGCGATGCGGCGGCGTTGTAGCTGCCGCCGTGCTGCGCGGGGATGCCCTCGCGCGTGGCGAAGCCGCGCACCCACTCGCGGTTGCGGCGCGTGCGGCGGACCAGTTCGAGGGCGCCTTCGAGGCCGAGGCTCGCGCGCCACTCGAGCAGCTCCGTGCCGGGGAAGCTGAGCACGAAGCCGGCGTTGCGCCCGGACGCGCCGAAGGCGGCGGGCGCGCCGTCGAGCACGGCGATGTCGCGCGCGGGGACTCCGCGCTCCGCGAGGGCGTAGGCCACCGACGCGCCCATGAGGCCCAGGCCCGCGATGGCGAAGCGCGCCCGCGCGGGGAGCGGCTCCGCGGCGGGGAACGCCTCCGGCGGCGCGGCGCGGTGCCAGTGGCTCCGGACGCGGAGCAGGTCGGAGAACTCGCGCGCGGCGCCGGTCATGCCTTCAGCGTCCCGGAGATTCGCGCCAGCCAGATCGCGCCGATCATGTCGCCCGTCACGTTCACGCAGGTGCGCAGGTGGTCGAGCGGGCGGTCCACCACGATGATGAGCGCCATGAGTTCGAGCGGGAGGCCGAGCGCCTTGAACACGATCACCATGGTGACGAGGCCGGCCTGCGGGATGCCCGCCGCGCCGACCGCCGCGAGCGTGGCGGTGAAGAAGACGATGAACTGCTGCTGGAGGCCGAGCTCGAGGCCGACGAGTTGCGCGATGAACATCGCCGCGACCGCCTCGTACAGGGCGGTCCCGTCCATGTTGATGGTCGCTCCGAGCGGCGCCACCAGGTCCGCGGATTTCTTGTCCACGCCGGCGTTTTCGACCAGGCAGCGCATCGTGACGGGAAGCGTGGCGTTGGACGAGGCGGAGGCGAGCGCCATCAGGTGTGCCTCGCGCATGGTGGAGAAGAACCGCCCGACGGGGAATCGCGCCAGGAACCGGACCAGCAGCGGATAGACCACGAAGAAGTGGGTGAGCAGCCCCGCGACGACGGTCAGGAAGTACTTTGCGAGCGGCCTCAGCACATCGGGCCCGAGGCCCAGCAGCACCTTCGACGCGAGCGCGAACACGCCGAGGGGCGCCAGCCACACGACGACACCGACCATCTTCATCAGGGCGGACTCCATCGCGGAGAAGAAGTGGGCCGCCGGCCTACCCGATTCGCCGCAGAGCAGGATCGCGACGCCGAGGAACATCGAGAAGAAGACCACCGCGATCAGGTTCGCCTCCGCGAGCGCCTTGAACGGGTTCATGAGGATGTTGCCGACCTGGGTTGAGAGGAACTCGCCCATGGTCGAGGGGGCTGTGAGCGCGATCTTGCCCTGTGTGGCGGCGGCGCCCGCGTAGCTCTCCGGCGGCAGAAGCGCGATCAGCGCGTCGGGGTCCAACCCCTTCCCGGGCTGGACCAGATTCGTATAGATCATTCCGATGAGGACCGCGACGAAGCTGGTGAAGGCGAAGAACACCAGCACCTTTCCCAGTTTGCCGCCCAGTTCCGACGCGCCGTCCAAGTTCGCGACGCCCGCCGTGACCGAGAAGAGGACGATGGGCACCACGACCATCTGCAGCGCGCGCAGGAAGATCGTGCCGAAAATCTCGATGGCGCCGATGAAGCTCGCGATGGCGGGGCTGCCGGTGAACTGTCCCGCGAGGCCGAGCGCGATCCCGCCGAGGATCCCGGCGGCGAGCGAGATGGTGAGGTTGCGCGGCGTGAAGAGTCCGGCCAAGTTGCGCTCCGACCGCCCGGGTTTGGAGTTTCGGCGGCATGGCGTAGCGTGGTTGCGCCGGTCCGCACCGGCAACCGCAAAGGCCCGGCGGCTACTCGGCCGCGGGCAGGTAGGCGGAGGCGGGGAAGCGCGCGCGCAGCTCCGCCTCCGAGGCGGCCGCGGCGGCGGGATCGCCCATCGCGCGGTGCGCGGCGGCGCGCGCGAACAGCGTCAACTCCTCCGCGCGGGGACGCAGCCGCGTCGGCAGCTCCTCTAGCTCGAGGTCCGCGAGCGCGAGCACGCGCTCCGGGTCCGGGGGGAGCGCGCCGCGCTCGAGATCGGTCGCCAGCTCGGCGAGCGCGTAGTAGGCGTCGAGGGCGCGTCCGCGGCGGGCGTCGGCGACGGCGGCGCGCTGCGACTCGGTGAGTTCCAAGCCGGCGCCGCGGGCCTCCTCCGCCAGCGCCAGCGCGCGGTCGAAGCTGCGCGCGGCGAGCGCCTCGGAGAGCCGCGTGTCGAAACTTGCCCGCTCCGCGCGGTCCTGCTCCGCCTCGAGGGCGGACGCCTCCGCGGCGACACCGGGGGGGATCACCGGCATGCGGTCCAGTTCGCGGGAGAGCGCGCGGAACAGCGCGCCGTCGCCGGAGTCCGCCGCGGCGCGCATCCGAGCGAGCAGCTCCTCCGCTTCGCGCGCGGCGAGTTCGATGCGCAGCGCCTCGACGTCCGCGCGGCGCCCGGCGGTTTCCGAGAGCGACTCGGCGCGGGCCAGCTCCGCTTCGACGGCCGCGCGTCCGTCGCCGCGCGCGAGCGCCTGCGCGGCGCGGGCGAGCGCGCTCCGGAGGCCGTCCTGCGCCGCCATGCGCAGCGTCTCCTCCAGCCGCGCGCGGTCCGCGGCGGCGAGGCCCGACGCGCCGCCGTGCGCCAGGAGCCGCTCCGCCTCGCGGATGCGCTCGGGGTCCGCCTCGCCGGCGAGCAGCGAATCGACCTGCGCTTCGAGGCGCTCGCGGAGACGTTGCGCGAGCTCCGCCCGGAGCGCCTCCGCGCCCGCCGCGTCGCTGGTCACGGCGGCGAAGCGCTCGACGGCGCGCTCGACCTCGCGCGTGGCGGCGCTGTCGAGCGGCTTTGCGAGCAGTTCGCGCACGCGGGCTTCGAGGACGGAGCGCACGGCGGCGCGGGAGCGGGCCACGCTTTCGCGCCCGCGCTCCGTGGGCTGCGCCGATTCGAGCTCGCGCAGCGTCTCCTCGGCGGCTTCGAAGGCGCCCGCGGAGATGCTGGCGGTGGCGGCGTCGAGGAAGCGGCGCTCGACCGCGGCGATGGAGGCGTCGAGGAACGCGGCGCTCTGCTCGAGGCGCTTCCGGGGGAGCGGGCGCGGCAGGCCGTCCAGGGCGCGGTCCGCCGCCGCGAGGTTGCGCGAGGCGAAGTCGCTCCAGGCGGCTTGCAAGGTGAGTTCGGCGCGCGAGGGCCGGGCGGCCCAGAAGGCGCCCGCGGACACCAGCAGCACCAGCGCGGCGGCGCCCGCGAGCAGCATCGGCGCGCGGCGGGCGGCGGGCACCGCGCGGGCCAGCGCGCCCGCGTTCGTAAGGTATGTGTGCGCGCGGGCGAGCGTCGGCTCCAGCGCGAGCGCCTCGTCCCAGGAGCGGCGCGCCTCGTCCTCGCGCCCGAGCCGCAGCAGCAGCGCGCCGCGCAGCACGTAGGCCTCGGCGAACTTCGCGTTGAGCAGCAGCGCCTCGTCCAGCTCGCCCATGGCATTGCGGAGCTGGTCGCGCTCGATGTACTCGGTGGCCTTGTTGTAGTGGTTGCGCGCGCTGTTGACGATGAGGCGCAGCAGTCGCAAGTCGCGCCCGCAGTGGTAGCACGTCGCGCGGTCTTCGCGGTTCGTCGTGTCGCAGGCGGGGCAGCGCATATCGGGTGGCTCAGGCGGCCGGGGCGGCCGGTCCGGGCTTGGGCTTCAGGTGGCCGGCCAGTTCGCGCCAGACGACGATCGCCGCGCCCACGCAGATCGCCGAGTCCGCGACGTTGAAGATCGGCCAGTGGTGGTCGCGCCAGTACGCGTGGAAGAAGTCCACGACGAAGCCGCGCACCAGGCGGTCGATCACGTTGCCGATGGCGCCGCTGAGGATGAGCGCGATGGCGCCGCGCGCCCACTTCTCGCCCGCCGGCAGCGTGTACCAGAACCAGCCGAGCATCGCCGACACCGCGAGGCTCACGAGCGCGAGCAGCTCCGGATGCCCCGACATGATCGAGAACGCCGCGCCGGTGTTCTCCGCGTAGGTGAGGTTGAAGAAGCCCGGGATGAGCACGATCGACTCGTGGGGGAACCCGGGCACGGGCTTGAGGTCGGACTCCGCCCAGAACTTGGTCGCATGGTCGACGATGAAGCCGACGAGGAAAATCGCGGCGGACGCGCGCCAAAACGCGAATCCGCCCGCGGGCGCCTCGGCGGAAGCGGCGGCGGCATCGGCGGACGAAGGGGTCGGGGGGCTCTGCGGCGTGCTCTGCGGTTCCATGGGCTCGCGCCGCATCGCGGCGGCAGCCCCACAGCATGGGGCGGGTGGGAAGGATGCCAAGGGAAACGGGGGAGGACGGGGCTGGCGGGCGTGGGCCGTGCGGGGGTGGGACCGCTGACTTCATTGACCCGATTGGTGGGGAGAGGTGCGGCCGTTTGGTCTCACGCGAAAACGCGAATGCGCGCAGGAGAGACGAAATGAGTGTGTGCTCGATGCGGTGGCCTCGCGGGCCCGGGGTGACGGCGTTGACATCATTGACCTGGTTGGTGCGGAGAGGTGCGGCCGGTTGGTCTCATGCGAGGACGCGAAGATGGTGTGTTCCTCACGCAAGGTTTTTTGCGTCCTCCCGGTCGTTGTTTTCCACAGGCTCTTCGTAGTCTTTCCCGCCCACGACGAGGGCCCTCATGAGGATGAGTTGCTTGCGCATGAGGGCTCCGAGGGCG
>JANRJK010000045.1:0-33979 GCA_033764015.1 Candidatus Sumerlaeia bacterium
GCGCCCCCGCCCCCGCCCCGGCCCGTTTTCCGCCCGCCGCGCCGCCCCCCCCGCAGGGCCCCACCCCACCCCCTGGGGCCCCCGCCCCACCGCCCCGGCCGCCCCCGCCGCGCCGCGCCGCCGCTCGAGGAGCGCCGGCGCGTGCGCGACCGCCAGCGCCGCCGGCTCGTGGGCCACGCGCCGGCCGCTCCGCGCCGCGCGCAGGCACCACTCCGCGTCCCCCCAGGCGTCCGGCTCGAACAGCCGCGACACCCAGCCCAGCCCCCGCAGCGCCTCCGCGCGGTAGCCCGACGCCCGGAGCGGCGCCACCAGCGCCGGGCCCGGCCCGTCCAGCACCACGCGCGAAAGCCGCCCGCCCACCCAGCGCAGGCCCTCGCGGCGCTGCTCGACCGCCCCGTCGATCCAGCGCACCACGCGCGCCGACACCGCCGCCGGCCCGTCCGCCGCGAGCAGCGGCTCCGCCAGCCCGCCGACGAAGGGCGCTTGCGGAGCCAGGCCCGCCTCGCAGAACACCACCGCCCCCCCGCGCGCGGAGCCGACCGCCCGCGCCAGCGCCCCTCGCAGCCCCGCCCGTCTGCCGCGCGCCACCCGCCAGCGGGGGAACCCCGCGAGCACTTCCGCCGGCGCGCCGGCGCCGTCCGCGTCCGCGACGACACCCTCCCAGGCGAGGCCCGCCATCGCGGCCGAATACTGGCAAGCGGCCAGCGTCCGCCCAAGCCATTCGCCGCCGCCGGCGCTCGCCGTGATGATCGTGATGTCGGGGGCGCGCTCCATGCCGCCAGCATGGCGGCCCGGGGCGGCGGGTAAAGCGGGGAGGGGCTACATCAAGTCCGCCGGGTCGATGTCCACCGCGGCGCGGAGCGACGCGGGGGGCTTCCAGTCGCGCAGGGCGAAGGCGCGTCGGCAGAGCGCGGCTGCGGCGCCCGGCTTCTGCGAGCGGATCAGGATGCGCTGGCGCCAGCGGTTCGCCAGCTTCGCCAGCGGCGCCGGCAGCGGGCCGCGCACCGCCGCGCCGGGGAATTCCCCCGCGGCGAGCAGCGAGCGCATCAGCGCCGCCAGGCGCCGCGCCCACTCCGACGCGCGTTCGAGGTCCTGGTCGCTCACGGTGACCGCCGCGAGGCGCTCCTCCGGCGGGAAGCGCAGCAGGGCCCGCCGCGCGCGCTCGCGCTGGAAGAAGCCGGTGTAGTCGTGCTCCTTCGCGAACTGGATCACCGGGTGCGAGGGCATGAACGTCTGGATCAGCACTTCGCCCGGATGCCGCCGCCCGGCGCGCCCCGCCACCTGGCAGAGCAGCGAGAACGCGCGCTCGTCCGCGCGGAAGTCCGGGATGAACAGCCCGATGTCGGCGAGCACCACGCCCACCAGCGTCACGCGCTCGAGGTGCAGCCCCTTCGCGATCATCTGCGTGCCGAGGATGATCTCGGCCTCGCCGCTCACCATCGCCCGCCACGCGTCGGCGAAGGCGTACTTGCCGCCGACCGTGTCGAGGTCGAGCCGCAGGATGCGCCGCCCGGGGAAGAGGGCGGCCAGCTCCGTCTCGGCGCGCTGCGTGCCGCTGCCGACCGCCATCAGGCCCTCGCGTCCGCACTTGGGGCAGAGCGCGGGGATCGGCTCGCGCTTGCCGCAGAAGTGGCAGCGCAGGTGGTCGCCGGGGGTGCGGGCGGGGGGCTCGAAGAGGTCCGGCTCGCGCTCCTCCAGCGGGGCGCGGGCGGCGCCGGGGCGGTGGATCGTGAGCGCCACGTCGTCCTCGCCGCAGCGCGCCACCCACTTGCAGCCGGGGCAGAGCAGGAAGCTCGAGAACCCGCGCTTGTTGAGCAGCAGCAGCGATTGCTCGCCCGCTTCGAGGCGCTTCGCGATAGCGTCGGCGAGGCGTTTCGAGATGAGCGGCGCGGCGGCTCCGGCGTCGCGGGCCGCCGCCGCGAGGTCCACGATCTCCACCTTCGGCAGCGACGCCGCCGTGGCCCGCGCCGTCAGCGGGAGCAGCCGGTACTTCCCCGTGCGCGCGTTCTCGTAGCTCTCCATGCTTGGCGTCGCGCTGCCCAGCACCACCGGGAAGCCGCCCTGCGCGGCGCGCACCACCGCCGCGTCGCGCGCGTGGTAGCGCGGCGCCTCCCCCTGCTTGTAGGAGCCTTCGTGCTCCTCGTCCACCACCAGCAGCCGCAGGTCCGGCAGCGGCGTGAACACCGCCGAGCGCGCGCCGATCACCACCCGCACGGCGCCCGCGGCGATCAAGTCGTAGAGCGCGCGCTTCTCCCGCCGCTCCATGCGGCTGTGGCACACGCCGATGCGGATGCCGAGGCGCTCCTCGAACCGCTCCACCGTCTGCGGCGTGAGCGAGATCTCCGGCACCAGGCAGATCGCCGTTCCGCCGAGCGCGAGCGCCTCGCGGATCGCCTGCAGGTACACCTCCGTCTTGCCGCTGCCGGTGATGCCGTGCAGCAGGAGCGCCTCGAAGCGGCCCTCGCGGAGCGGCGCGGTGATCGCCGCCAGCGCGTGGCGCTGCTCGTCGTTCAGCGCCAGCGCGGGGGGGGGCGTCCGCGGAGTGAACGGCGCATCCGCGGGCGCCAGCAGCCCCGCCTCCGCCAGCGCCTTCACGGCGCCCGCCGTGGCGCCCAGGGCGCGGGCCGCCTCCGCGCGGCTCGGCCACCAGCCGCCCGCCTCCAGCTTCGCCGCGGCGGCCTTCGCGGGCTTCGAGGCGAGGCATGCGGCGCGCTGCGGATCGGGCGCCGCCGCGACCCCGCGCGGCGGGCGGGGCGGCTCGTCCGCCATGCCGAGGAACGAGGCCGATGCCAGCGCCTCGCCGAGAGAGCAGCAGTAGTAGCCCGCGATCCACTCCGCGAGGCGCACCACATCCGGCGGGATGGCGAAGCCCTCCGAGAGGCGCCGCTCGTAGGCGCGGAGCGCGACGCCGGGGGGCGGCTCCGCGGGGCCGAGCACCACGCCCGCGGCGCCGGCGGCGCCGAGGCGCACCTCGACCATGCTTCCCGGCGGGGGAGCGGGCGCTCCCTCCGGAACCAGATAGGTCAGCGGATCGAGGTGTGGCCTGTTGACGGCGACCGCAACCGCCCCGGAGGGCGGCGTCATCCGAAGAGGTCGCCCTGCGCCGCGGCGCGCTCCGTCTCGCCGGCGGCGAAGGCCCGCGCCCGGGCGGCGACGGCCGCCGCCGACGCGGGCGTGGCGAAGGCCCGGGGCTCGAGCGGCGCCGCCCCGCGCGCGGCCATCGAGGCGTGCAGCGCGCGCAGCTCGGGGCCGCCGTCCATGCGGAGGAAGAAGACCGGCCGCCCCAGCTCGAACGCCGCCCGCAGGCAGTGCATCGTGCCGCTCGCGGGCCCGGCCTCCGAGGCCACCACCGCGTCCGCCAGCTCGGCGATCAGCCGGTTGCGGGCCACGGGGCTCGAGGTGCTTGGCCGGGCATGCGGCGGGAGGAGGCTGGCGAGGAGCACGCCCTCGGCTCGGGCGGCCCAGGGGAGGTCCGGCCGCGGATAGCCGATCCCGTGCGGCAGGCAGCAGATCGTCCGCCCGCCCGCCGCGAGCGCGCCCGCGTGCGCGGCCTGGTCGATGCCGCGCGCGCCGCCGCTGACCAGCACCGCGCCCAGGCGCGCCAGCTCGCACGCGAGCATCTCCGCCGCCGCCGCCGCTTCCGGCGAGGGCTCGCGCGTGCCCACCAGCGCCACGCGGAGCGGCGCCCGCAGCAGGCTGGCGTCGCCGGCGAGCCGCACGCCGCCCGTCCGGGCGCTGGCCCGGCCGGCGGGATGGGCGATGGCTGATGGTGCGTCGTGCATGGTTCGCGGCCTTCGCTTTATATTCGCGCGGCGCCGCGCCCTGTCAAGCCCGGACGCTCAGCGCGCCGCCGTGCCCTTGTCCTTCAGCGCTTCCTGCGCGAGCTGGTGCGGCAGCTTCTCCGGCACGTCGGTCTCGCCGGCGAGGTCCTTGAACCGCTTCTCGAGGTCCGCCGCCTGGCGCTCCTTCAGGTTGAAGGGGCGGCCGGGGGCGTTGCCTCCGAGCACCGCGCGCAGCCGCGCCTTCTGCTCCGGCACGCTCTTCTCGAGGAACGAGAGGGCGCGGTCCGGCGTCAGCAGCGACTGGTCGATCTTGAGCGCGCCGGCGAGCTGCGCGGAGAGCGCCGGATCCAGCGGCTTGCCCGCCTTCAGGTGGTCGATGATCGCGAGCTGGTTGGCGATCGCGCGGATCAGCAGCTCCGGGTTGTCGCCGCCCGAGTAGTCGCGGCTCACGATGCGCTTGTAGCCGGGCTCGCCCTGGCGGCGCGCCTCGAAGGCCTGGATGCTCGCGCGCGTCTGCCACAGCTCGTAGACGGTGATGTCCTCGTCGGAGACGGCGTCCGGCGTCTTCATCATGTCCTTGTACCACGCGCGGATCTGGTCGTTCAGCTTCCCCTCGCGGTAGGCGCGGATGCGCCCCGCCTTCAGGTCCACGCGCGCCATGTCCACCGCGTCGAGGAAGTCCCACCAGATGAACGTCTGGATCAGCGACACCGTGTTGATGAACGCCGGCTCGATCATCTTGAAGAGCGTGCGCAGGTCGTGGATCTCGAGGTTGCCCTCCATGCGCTTGGCGCCCGCCGCGTCGTCCTTCTCGACGATCTCGTAGAGGATCGAGTTCTGGTGCGTCGGGCTCATGAAGTCGCTTTTGCGGCGCTCGTCGTCGCCGAGGAACGTCTCGGCGATGTGGTAGCGCACCGGCCCGAACGCCTTCGTGTTGGCGAGCGTCAGGTGGAGCTGCGCGATGCCCTGGAAGACGAGGTCGTCCCAGACGCGCTCGAGGTTCGGGTTCATGCGGCACACCGCCGGCTGGCGGGCGTCGAGATAGCGCTGCACCTGCGTCAGCACCGCCTCCACCGCTTGCACCTGCGAAGGGGATTGCGCGGCCAGGTTCACCATGTCGTCACTCCTCGACGGGCGTCTTCGTCAAGCTCCCCTCGAACATCCGCCGCCCGATTATGGGGTAGAAGAATTCCTTGCCCAGCCACGTCTGCACCGCGCCCCAAAGGCACACCGCGACGTACGCCGTGTAGATCAGCACCATCAGGAACTGGTTCATGCTCCCCAGGAAGCCGCCCAGCGAGGGGACGATCACCCCGACCACCTTCGCCAGCAGGTAGAGCACCGAGGCCGGGATCACCCAGAACACGAGCAGCAGCGCCTGGAAGACCATCGCCTGCTGCACGTGGAAGACAAGGTCGCGGCTGCGCTCCTTGTGGTAGATCCAAAGGCCGATGTTCGCCAGCAGCCCCCAGGCGGGGATCGCCGTGAACAGGTGCGCCAGCGCCCCGGCGGGGCGCTCTTCTGGACGTAGGATCGTGGGTTGGGTTGCCACCAGCTTCCACCCGCGTGGTCGTCAGGGATAACTGAAGGGGAGCACGCGGCGCGCTCAGGCTCCAGAGGAATCCGCCGGAAATCGTCCGGCGGCCCCCGCGGCGGGGCGCCCGGGGCGGATTCCCCTTCCCCGAGCGCGTCGGCCCCGCTTCAATCACGCCACCGGGAGGGCGCAGCCCACCGGCGCACGCCCCACGGAGCCCCCACCAATGAATGGTCTCGCCGAATACCTGCAGCAGCGCCTCGCCGATAGCGGCTTCGCCGCGCACCGGATCGAGCCGCTCCCGGCCGTCGCCGGGGTCGACCGGGTGATCGCCGCCTACGGTCCCGAGCCCCATCTCGCCGTCTACGCCGGCCTGCGGCATGGCGGCCAGTCCCTCCGCATCGGCTTCGCCGCAAAGGACCGCTGGATGAACGAAGAGGTCGAGGACGCCGTCGAATCCAACGGCGGCGACATGACCGAGTTCATCGAAGACGGCATGGAGGCCGACGACGAGCTGGAATTCAAGACGCAGCACTTCCACGAGGCGGGCTGGTTCCACTTCGCCAGCGACCTCATGAAGCCCGCCGCCTTCTTCGCGACCGAAGAGGGGCGCGAGCTCGCCTGGCTCTACCTCGAGGGCTACGGCAAAGCCGTGCTCCCCGTCCTCGCGAAGGCCGGCAAGGAAGAATAGCCCGCCCGCGAGCGGCCCGCGGATACGAAGAGGCGCCGCGCGGACCCGATGCCGCGCGGCGCCTTCGCGTTCGCGGAGCCCTCCGGCCCCGTCTAATACATCATCCAGCCGTCGCCCACGCTCGCGTTCGCGCGGTTCACCTGGATCGTCCACTCCACGGGCGAAGCCCCCGGCGCGTCCGACCACGCGGTGATCGTCGCCGTCGGCTGGTTCGCGTAGGCGTCGAGCACCAGCAGCTCAAGCTGCGTCGAGCCCGCGGGGAGGACCTGAGGCGCGGGATGCGCCGCCAGCGCAACCGAGCCCGGCGGGGTGGACTCTATGTGGAACTGGCCGAGATTGAGCGGCCCGCTCCCCGGGTTCGCGATGGTGTATAGCAACGGCACGTCGCCCGAACCGCTCGTCACCGCGACCGTATCCGTCCCGCCGAGCGCCACCGCCCCGCCCCGCGCCACCGTGACGCCGGGGAGCGCCGCGTTGGTGCCATCGAGCGACAGCAGGTACTCCACCAGGTCCGCCACGTCCGCCGGCGGCACCGACGTGTGGGCCGCCGCCAGCGCCGCATCGTCCGGCGTCGAGAACAAGATGTCGTCGATCTTCAGCTCGCCGCCCGACACACCGCCCGAGATGACGACCGTGTTGCTGCCGGCTTGGAACACAACCGGCACGCGGTGCGTGCGCCACTCGTTCGGGTACCACGACGGCGAGTTGGGCGACTGGGGCATGACGACGTTCGTCGGCGCGCCGCCGTTGATGGCCAGGCTGAACATCCCCTGGCCGTAGCTCGCGTTGTAGCGCAGCTCGATGTATCCCGGCCCGCCAACTGCCGAGGACACATCGCCGAAGGTGATCGACGCCGCCCCGTAGAACACGACGAACCCGTTCTGGTGCCATTCCTTCTGCGTGATCCAGTTCACCGTTTCGTAGGTGGCGCCGCCGGCGAGCGCGCCCTCGTTCGCCTGCGCGAGCCGCCCGCCCGTGGTGCTGAACACCTCCGCCAGCGTCGCCGCCGTCCCGTTGTGCAGGTACGGCGCCGCGTCGTGCAGGCCGAGCAGCGTCGGCGTGTCGATCGCCGTGAGCGGCCCGCCGAGCCGCTGTCCCGAGGACGCGCGCAGCGTGCCGACGTTGTGCGTCGCGCGGTCCGTGTAATCGGCGCCGGGCGTGTGGCACGACGCGCAGTTGTTCGCGGCGAACACGTCCGCGCCGCGGAGCGCGGCGGCGGAGAGTGTGCCGTTCGTGTTGCGCGCCGTGCTGCGCGGGATGCTCGCCGTGCCGAGCGACGCCACGTAGGCCGCGAGCGCGTCCAGGTCCGCCGAGGCGCCGGCCTTAGGCGCGCCGAGCGTGGCCATCAGGCTCGTGAAGTCGGCGTCGTCCATGAAGCCCGCGCCGCCGAAGTCGTTGCGGATGTCGTTCTCGAAGTCCTGGATCTCGTCGAAGTTCGCGCTCCAGTGCACGGCGCCGTGGAAGGTGCCCGAGCGCCCGCGCAGGTCCGTCGTGTTGCGGAATCCTTCGCCGCGGTTCGTGAAGTCGTAGGTGCGCCCGTCGTGGCTGCCGTCCACGTGGCAGGTGGCGCAGCTGATGTAGCCCTCGGCGCTCATGCGCGGATCCGAGGCGTTGTAGAAGACGCGCTTCCCCTGCAGCACCATCGGGTGCAGGCGCTCCGCGCCGGCGGTCGCGATGCTCGCCTCCGGGATGTTGCCCGAGCCCGCCGCGAGGTACTGCGAGATGTCCAGCCGCGTCGCCGTCCGGTCCATGAAGTCCGCCGTGAACAGGCGCCCGGTCGCGGGGTGCAGCTCGACGCCCTGCGGGGCGAGCCCCGTGCCCCAGCGCGTGCGCACCGTGCCGGGCGTTTCCGGCCGCATGAAGTCCAGCACGTCCACCACCGCCACCTGGTTGTTCCCTTGCAGCGCGAGGAAGGCGTAGTCGCCCAGCGGGCTGAACGCGATGCCGGCGGGCGAGTCGCTGTTGTCGATGTCGAGCCGCAGCGACACGTCCTCCTGGTTGGTCGAAAGGTCGATCACCATGAGCTGGGCGCGGACCGTGTTGTCCTGCCCGAGCGGCAGGTTGGCCGCCGAGAAGGTGCCGCGCTGCGTGTTGTCCTTCTTGCCGACCACCCATGCGTGGCCGCCGTCCGGCGTGATCCGGACCGCGGCGAGGTAGTTCGGCACGCCGCGCCCCGAGGCAGCTCCGTCCTGCGAGTAGTCCTTCGCCAGCCGGATCGTCCGCGTCAGCGACATCGGCCCCGCCAGCGCCACATCGTACACGGAGCCCTCGTACCGACCCGAGACGAATCGGGTCACCAGCGCGCGGCCACCGTCACCGGTGACGGCGATCGCGCGCGGGGAAGCTCCGAGCGCCAGCGCGCCGGTCTCCGTCCGCGACGCCGCGCCGAAGCGCCGCAGCGTGCCGTCGCCCTCGCAGGAAACCAGCATCGCGCCCGCGCCGGGCACCTGGGCGATGCCCACCGGGCGCGAGCCGTAGGGGAGCGCGATGCGCTCCAGCAGCGCTCCCGTCGAGGCCGCCAGCACATCCACCGCGTCGCCGTCATGGCACGCGACCCAAACGGTTCCGTCGCCCGCGAGGGCCACCGACCGGGGATCGCCCGCCACCGGCGCCTCCCAAAGCAGCGCTTCCGTGGCGGTGTCCACCGCGGCGACTGTGTCCGTGTCCGGGTTCACCACGTAGAGGCGGTCCGCGGCGGCGTCCAGCGCGAGGTGGCTGCTCGCCGTCGCGCCGCTCGGCGTGAAGGGCTGCACCACCGAGATCAGGCGGGTGCGCGCCGAGACGGCGCCCTCCGGGTCGCGCGCCTGGACGGTGACCGAGAAGTGCCCTTCCGCGGCGTAGGGATGCGACGCGGTGGTCTGCGTGCTCCAGCCCGTGCGCGGCGAGCCGTCGCCGAAGTCGACGCGGTACTCGATGGAAAGGCTGTCCGGGTCGATGCCGCTCCACGCGAAGTCGACGGGCGAGCCCGGCGCGGCCGGCGCGGGGGTGGCCGCGATCGCGCCGATCTGCGGCGGCTGGTTGCCGCCCGCGAGGTTGCTCCCCGTCGAGAACCGGAACGTGTACGGCTCCAGTCCGTTCCCCGCCGCGTCCTCGATGGCCGACGTCAGCACCACCTCGTACGTCGTGCTCGGATCCAGCGGCGACACCGGCGTGACGGTGAGCAGCTTGCCCTCGCTGAACGAGTGGTAGATCGGCAGCGGCGAGCCCCCCACCGGGCGCAGGATCAGCGACGAGCCGTTCATGATCGTCTCGGTGCGCAGCGTCTCGGGGATCGAAAGCGTGATCGGGCAATAGACCGAGTAGTTCGTCTGGTCGGGCCGCGGGATGTGGTAGGCGACAAAGGGCGAGCGCGTGTCCGGCTCCGACTGGTGCGCGAAGACCGCCGCGCCGGGCCCGTCGGTGCCGTAGCCGCCGGTGATGACCAGGTTGCCGAGCGGCAGGGCGAACTGGCTCGCGTCGATCAGCCCGGGGACCGTCGGCAGCGTCAGCACCACGTCGAAGGTCCGCATGTCGATCTTGTAGTTGTTCATGAACGCGTACTCGTCCTGGAACGTGACGTACTGGTTCGAACCCGGCACGTTGCGGTCCGCGACGACTTGCAGGTTCGTCGGGTCGGAGAAGTCCACGATCATATAGCCGGCGCTGCTGCCGACGCCGCCCTCGCCGTCGCGGCGCGGAAAGAATATATAGTGTCCGTACACCTCGGGCCAGTAGCCGCCCGGGTTCTCCTCCTTCAGCACATCGAGCAGCACCGGGTTCGTCGGGTCGGAGATGTCGTAGGTGGCCACGCCGGTGCCCGTTTGATCCGAGGCGTAGATCAGGATGTTGCCCATGATGAAGGGCATGCCGATCACGCCGGTCTGGCCGAGGTGGTCCCAGCTCGCCTCGAGCGCGGGGCCTGTCGGCGCGCCGCCGTTGCCCCAATCGTGCAGCCACTCGCCGACGGTGCGGCGCACGGAGAGGAACGCGTTCCCCTCCACGGCGCCGTAGCTCCAGTACATGCGGGCCCCCCAGGGGGATTGGGCCCCGGAGCGGTCGTAGGTCCCGACGGGGATTCCGGCATCCATCTCCATCGTCGAGCGGGTCAGGTTCGAGAAGCCGATCGGCGTCCCCGGCCCGCCGATCCGCAGGGCGTCCCGGTACAGGTTGTCGCTGCCGTTGCAGGGCTGGTTGTTCGAATCGAGGCAGTGCGGACCGACGAACAGGTACTCGCCGGTTTGGAAGTAGCCGTGCGCGTTGAAGCCGAAGCTGGTCGCCGGGAGGACCGCGACCTGGATGTTCGACAGATCGCTGATGTCCATCACGCGCATCTGCACGTCGGCGCCGAACTGGCTGCCGGGGGGCTCGGGCACCGTGACGAGGTAGTCGCCGTGCCAGGCGATGATGGCGGTGCGGCCCTGTTCCGGGGCGATGGGCCCGGCGAGCAGCTCGCCCGGGGTGCGGGGAACGTTGGGGAAGCCTTGGCCAAGCGCAACGCCCTCAAGGGCGCAGGCGGCGACTACGGCCAGTGCGAAGGCGCGGGCGCCCGAAGATGCAAGGGTGCCCATGCCTCGGCTCAACTTCGCGGAGCATGTCATGATGTGGGGGACCGGATGGTGGTATCGGGAGGAGTGTAGGCCCATTGCGCCCGTCCGGCTAGGATTTTCTCACCGAAGTTGGATTTTTCCCGGAGGTCGGCAACCCGGGCCGGGCGCCTCCCCCCACTATCGCCTTGCTCGGCATGGGGTTGGCCTCTGCAATGGGGCCGCACTCTCTTGACCGCAAGGATCCCATGGCCGACCAGTCCATCCACCCGCTTATCCCCGCCGGCGAGGAGACCGTCGAGTTCCAGCTCGACGGCCGCACGGTGACCGCCCGCAAGGGCGAGTCGATCATCCAAGTCGCCGCGCGCGAAGGCGTCTACGTGCCGCACTATTGCTGGCACCCTTCGCTGTCCGTGGCCGGCAACTGCCGCCTGTGCCTGGTCGAGATGCACATGCCCAACCCGCGGGACCCGGGGAAGCTGCAGAAGCTGCCCAAGCCCGTCATCGGATGCCAGACCCCCGTGGCCCCCGGCTCCGCCGTCTTCACGCAGTCGGAACTCGCGAAGTCCTGCCAGAACGGCATGATGGAGTTCCTGCTGGTGAACCACCCGCTGGACTGCCCGATCTGCGACCGCGGCGGCGAGTGCATGCTCCAGCGCTACTCGATGGAGTACGGCGGCGGGCACTCCCGGATGCTGGACAAGAAGCGCAAGTTCCGGAAGCCGCAGTTCGACCCGCTGATCGACATCGAGCGCAACCGCTGCATCATGTGCACGCGCTGCGTGCGCTTCTGCGACGAGGTCGCCGGCGAGCACGTCATGGGCGTCTTCGACCGCGGCGCCGCGAACTACATCGGCACCTTCGGCCTCGGCCCCGTCTCGAACATCTTCTCGGGCAACGTGATCGACCTGTGCCCGGTGGGCTGCCTCACCTCGAAGCCCTTCCGCTTCCGCGCCCGCGTGTGGGAACTCACCCAGACCCAGTCCACCGGCGTGCTCGACGCCTCGGGCCCGAAGGTCACGCATTGGACGCGCAACGGGCGGCTGTACCGCACGACGCCCCCCTCACGCAAGTACCACGACACCTACACGGTGAACGAGGACACGCAGGAGTTCATCGACAACCTGCACCGCTTCGGCTCCGACTTCGGCAAGCACCCGTCGCGCTGGGACGAGGCGCGCGTCCGCATGGGCGCGAACCTGCTTCCCGCGGCGTGGGGCGAGGCGGTGCGCGGCGCCGCCGCGGGCCTCGCCCGCGTTAAGGCGAACCACGGCGCCGATTCGCTCGCCGTCCTGGTGTCGCCCCGCGCGACCAACGAGGAGGCGTACCTCGCCGCCCGCTTCGCCCGCACGACGCTCGGCACCGACAGCGTGGACTGGCGCTCCGGCGCCCGCTCGACGTCCGCGGCCCAGGCCATCGACCTAGCCTTCGAGTACGCGGGCGGCGACCTCGAAGAGAAGTTCGACGCGCTCTTCCTCCTTTCCGGCGACCACCAGCACACGACGCCGACCCTGGCGCTCCACCTCAAGGAGTGGGCGCGCATCATGGGGCGCCCGGTCGTGATGTTCGGACACCACCACGATGCCTACTTCGCCGAGCACGCGGAACTGCTCTTCAGCGTCGGCCCCGGCGAAACCGCCGCGGCGCTCCGCATGCTCTGGAGCATCCTGATGGCGACCGGCGCGCAGGACGCCATGAAGGCCGAGCTTGCCGACATGACCGCCTCCACGCCCGCGCAGGTGGACCGCCTCATCGAAATCCTCCGCGGCGCGAAGCGCGGCCTCGTCGTGCAGAACCTCGACGACATGAACGGAACCTTCCTCGCGCACGAGGTGCCCGCCGCGGTCGCGACCACGCAGGCCGCCGGCCTCGGGTGGCGCTACCTCCCCATCACGAAGGCGCGCAACGCCATCGGCATGAACGTCCTCGGCGTCCAGCCTGGCCTGCTGCCCGCCGACCAGCCCGCGATGCTCCGCCACTGGGGCGTCAAGGAGCTGCGCAACACCGGCGGCGTCTCCGCGCCGGAACTCCTCGACGCGATCGAAGCGGGCCACGTGAAGGGCCTGCTCTGCCTCGGCGCCGACGCGCTCTTCGACTACGCCGACGACGCCCGGGTGCTGGCCGCGCTCGAGAAGCTCGAGTACTTCGCCGTCAGCGACCTCTTCGAGTCGGAGTTCACCAAGCGCGCAGACGCCTTCTTCCCCGCCGCCTCGAACCTCGAGCGCGACGGCACCTACCTCGACATCCAAGGCAACATCGCGCGCCTCACCGCCGCGGAGGGCCCCTCCGGAGCGTCGAAGCCCGACTGGGAACTGGTCGCCGCGCTCGGCCGCGCCATGGGCGACGAGGGCTACGCCAAGTACCGGAGCGCCGCGGATGTGTTCGCGGACTGGATCCGCGTGGCGGCGCCGCGCTTCCGCGGCACCTTCGACGGCCTCCGCCTCGCCGGCCCCGCGAACGACATCACGATCGCGGATCCGGGCGGCGCGCGGCGCCTGTCGCCGGACTACAACCCGGGCGACTTCCGCCAGGACGGCGCGCACTTCCGCGGCACCTCGCAGGAGCTGCTCGCGCTGCAGCACGAACCCCCCGCCCCGGAGGTCGCCGGCCACGGCGCCTACCTGCTCGCCTACGGCGCGCACGTCCAGGGCGAGGACTACCACCTGAACCGCGCGTCCATCGCGGGGCTCCTCAAGGTGGCTCCCTATGTCGAGATCAACGAAGCCGACGCGAAGACGATCGGGGTCGAGAACAACGGCCGGGTGGCCATCACGCTCCCGGGCGGGTGCTCCGTCGAGGCCACCGCGCGCGTCAAGGCGCACGGCCCGGCGAAGGGCGTCCTCTGGATGCCGTCGAACACCGCCGCGCTGGACATCCGGCGCGAGCAGCGCGTGCTCCGCGTCGAGGCGGTCGTCCTCGAAGCGGCGCCCGCCGAGCCGGAGTTCGCCGGCGCCGCGCACTGACGCCCTGAAACAAGGCGCATCCGAGGCGCGGCGGTCCCGGATCCGGGGCCGCCGCGCCCTTTCCACGCAGGGGAACACGCCATGACGGCGAAACCGCGCTACTACATCACCACCCCCCTCTACTACGTGAACGACGTCCCGCACCTCGGGCACGCGTTCGAGGTGGTCGGCATCGACGTGCAGGCGCGCTTCCGCCGCCTCCTCGGGCACCCCGTGCACCTGCTCACCGGCACCGACGAGCACGGGCAGAAGAACGCCGCCGTCGCCGCCGCCCGCGGCATCCATCCCCGCCAGCACGTCGACGAGATCGCCGCCGAGTTCCGGCGCGTCTGGGACCTGCTGCTGATCTCCTACGACGACTTCATCCGCACCACGGAGCCCCGCCACCACCGCGCGTCGCACCAGCTCTGGCGCGCCGCCCAGGCCGCCGGCGACATCTACCTCGGCAGCTACGAGGGCTGGTACGACGTGAAGGAGGAGGCCTTCATCACCGAAACCGAGATGAAGGCCCAGGGCCTCGAACCGGACGGCAAGCGCATCCGCCGCGTCAGCGAGGAGTCCTACTTCTTCCGCCTCGAGAAGTACCGCCTGCGCGTCCGCGAACACATCGAGGCGAACCCCGGCTTCGTCCTCCCCGAGATGCGCCGCAACGAGGTGCTCAACTCGTTCCTGGCGAATCCGCTGCCGGACCTGAGCATTTCGCGCACCTCCCTCGAATGGGGCATCCCGGTGCCCGGCGACGAGCGCCACGTGATGTACGTCTGGTTCGACGCGCTCACCAACTACGCCACCGGCGTCGGCTACGGCGACCCGGAGCAGGCGGAGCGATTCGCCGAATGGTGGCCCGCGGACTGCCACGTGATCGGCAAGGACATCCTCAAGTTCCACGCGGTCATCTGGCCCGCGATGCTCATGTCCGCCGGCGTCGAGCCGCCCCGCCAGGTCTTCGGCCACGGCTTCATCAACGTCCTCCGCCGCGACGCGGAGGGGGGCGCCGCCTCCGAGAAGATGAGCAAGTCCGCCGGCAACTCCGTGAACCCCCTTGACTATGTCAAGCAAGTCGGCGTCGAGCCGCTCCGGTACTTCCTCATGCGCGAGATGAACTACGGCGGCGACGGCGTGTTCAACGAGGAGGCGCTCGCGGAGCGCCACACCGCGGACCTCGCCAACTCCCTCGGCAACCTGGTCTCGCGCACCACCGGCATGGCGGAGCGCTACCTCGGCGGCGCCGTCCGCCGCACCACCGACGCGGAGCGCGGCGCCATCGAGCGCGAGATCGCGGCCGCCTGGGACGCCACCGCGGAGGAGTACCTGCGCGCGATGCCCGCCTTCGAGTACCACACCGCGCTCGCCAGGCTGTGGGAGTTCTACGCGGTCCTCAACGGCGCCATCAACCGCGTCGAGCCCTGGGCGCTCGCCAAGAAGCCCGAGGAGGCCGAGCGCCTCCGCGTGTTCCTCTGCGCCGTGCTCGAGGGCATCGCCCACTCCTCGGTGCTGCTCGACCCCTTCATGCCCGGCACCGCGCGCCGCATCCGCGCCGCGCTCGGCATGCCGGAGGACACCCCCGCCTGGGACGACGCCCGCCGCTGGGGCGGCCTGTTCGAGACGCTGCAGGTGAAGAAGGCCGAGCCGCTCTTCCCGCGGCTGGAGCAGGAGCCGAAGACCCCCTAGGGGGCCGCCGGGCTAGCGGCGTCCCGCCACCGCCTCCAGCACCGCGAGCGCCGAATCGATCCGGTTGAAGGGGGGCATGATGTAGGTGCCCGCGACCATGTACGCCGCGTCCGCCAGCGCCTCGCGGGCGATGGCGATGCCCTCCTCGCGCGCCGCGTCCTTGTCCTCGCAGCGGCGCATGCGCTCGAGGATCGGCTCCGGCACCTGCATGCCGGGCACCTCCTTCGTCAGGAACTCCGCGTTGCGGTAGCTCGCCAGCGGCAGGATGCCGATCAGCACCGGCACGCGGAAGGCCTCGGTGCGCCGGTGGAAGCGCTCGAAGAGCGCGCTCTCGTAGACGGGTTGCGTGAGGATGTACTCGGCGCCGGCGGCGATCTTGCGTTCGAGGCGGGCGATCTCGTTGTCGAGGTCGATCGCGCCCGGGTTCGCGCCGCAGCCGAGGAAGAGCCGCGTCGCGGCGCCCTTGAGTGGATTGCCCGCCAGGTCGAGCCCCCGGTTCAGGTTCGAGCCGATGCGCAGCGCGCCGATCGCGTCGACGTCGTAGACGGCGGTGGCGAAGGGATAGTCGCCGAGCTTGGGCGGGTCGCCGGTGATCATCAGGACGTTCTGGATGCCGAGCGCGTTGGCGCCGATCAGGTCCGCCTGCATCCCGAGGATGTTGCGGTCGCGGCAGCAGAAGTGCACGATCGGTTCGATGCCCGGCGCCCGCGCGCGGAGCAGCGTCGCCATGTCGATGGGGCCCATGCGGGCGGAGGCGCGCGGGCCGTCCGCGATGTTGATCGCGTCGATGCCGGCGGCGGCGCACTGCTCGCACGCGCGCAGCGCCGACTCCGCGTCTGTGCCGATGGGGGGATCCACCTCGATGCTGACGACGAACTTTCCGGCGCGCATCTTGGCGGCGAAGCGCGAGTCGGTCTCCGCGGGCGCGGGGCGCGTGGCCTGCGCGGGGGCGTTCGCCGAGACCGTGGCGCCCGCCGGCTGAAGCATCTTGATCGAAGAGCGGATCGCCTTGATGTGCTCCGGGGTCGAGCCGCAGGAGCCGCCGACCAGCCGCGCGCCCTTGTGGATCGCCTGCCGCAGCAGCTCCATGAAGTACTCCGGCGTCGCGAGCGGCATCGTCATGTCCTCGTGCCGCACCGGCATGCCGGTGCCGGGGCAGAGCGCGAGCAGCTTCGCGGTGCGCGGGCGCAGCTCCTCGATGGCGCGGGCGAGCACCTGCACGCCGGGGCCGTCGTTGAAGCCCACCACGTCCGCGGGCATCGCGTCGAAGGCCGCGGCCAGCTCCGCCGCGCCGTCGCCGAAGGACGTGCGCGCGTCGGCGCCGAGGTGCGCCATCGCGATGATCGGCAGCTCCGGCGCCAGGCGCCGGCCCTCCTCCACCGCCCACGCCAGCGTCGGCGCGTGCGAGAACGACTCGAAGATCAGCGCGTCGACGCCCCCCTCGAGCAGCGCCTCGACCTGCTCGCGGTACAGCGCGGCCACCTCGCCGCGGCCGAGCGTTCCCTCCGCGTCGGCCCCCGGCGGGCCCATGGTGCCTGCGACCCAGGCGTCGCCGCCGGCCGCCTCGCGGGCCAGCCGCGCGCCCGAAAGGTTCAGGTCGTGCACCTTGTCCGCCAGGCCGTGGCGCGCCAGCTTGCGCCGGTGCGCGCCGAAGGTGTTCGTCCCGAGCAGCTCCGCGCCCGCGCGCAGGTAGTCGAGGTGGATCGTCTTCACCACATGCGGGCGCGCCGTGTTCAGCGCGTCGAAGCACTGGTTGATGTAGACGCCCTTCGCGTAGATCATCGTCCCCATCGCGCCGTCGGCGAGCACCACTCGCGAGCGGAGCGCGGCGAGGAGTGGTTCGGCGCGGCGGCCCAGCAGGGGGAATCCGGGGGCGGCGGCTTGTTCGGTCATCGGCGGTGGCGGGTCTCCTGGCGCTTTAGCGGGGCATGCTTCGCCGGAGCGCCCGCCGTACCAACACCATTTTCGCGCCACCCCGGTCCGGGGGCGGCGCCGGGCCCGCCGGGCTACTCGTACAGCATCCAGCCCCGCACCGCCGCCGGCCCCGCCAGCACCGACAGGTCCACCGGGGCGAGGCCCGTGGGGGTGTACTGGCCATTCGCCCCGAAGACTCGGACCCACGCGTTGCCCGACACGCCGGGGAAACCGCCGATGCCGTCCAGGGCGTCCGCGTCGGGGTAGTCCACCGTCGTGTCGTCGTCGTTGTTGAACGCCTGTCCTCCCGGGTTGCCGGTGGTGCCGTTGTCGAAGCTCGCCATGTGGAAGCCGACGACCGAGGTCGGGGTGAGTTCGAGGCTCGCGAGCGACAGGCGCGCCTCGACCACATTGTTCGCCGCCGAGATGAACGTGTCCGCGTCGCCGGGGTTCGAGTACCAGAAGCCGGAGCCTGCGTCGTGGAAGTATTCGGCCCAGGTGATGCCGTTCTGCGCGTTGTGGATCTGCACTTGGTACTCGGGGTTGAAGGACGCGTCGGGATAGGTGATTCCCGACGCGTCGCCGAGGAAGCCGAGGCCGTTCGAGTCGAGCACTGTGCGGTCCGAATCGAAGCCGAGCGCGAGCGAGGGCTCGTTGGTCGCCGTGATGTCGGCGAGGCGCACGAGCACGTAGAGGTTCTGGTGCGTGGCGGCGAGGCGGACCTCGGTGATGTCGAAGTTGGCCCAGGCGTTGGCGCCGAAGGTGCGCTGATCGCCGGCCTCGCCGGTGTAGATCCACTCCGCGGAGTCGACCACCGTGGCGTGGATCGTGGAGGACGGCGTGCCGACCCAGTCGGACGGGTCGCCGTCGATCACGCGCTGGGCTTGGGCGGCGATCGTGGCCGCTAGGAGCGCGGCGAGCAGTGTGGTGTTTCGCATGGTCGGTGGCCTTTCCGCGGAAAAACCCTGGGTAGAGCGCTTAACCCACCACGGCGTTCGGCTCCGGATCAAGGGGGATGCGGCGCCGGGGCCGGCGGCGTCCCGGCGGCGCTTGCGCCAAGGGCCGCCCGGCGCCATGCTGGTGGGCACAAGTCCGCGCTTCCGGAGCCGCCCCCCATGAAAGTCGTCATCGCGCACCGCAACGGCACCGTGCAGGTGGTCGAGGTGGACGAGCCCGGCATCGCGCGGGGCTGCGTGCAGGTGCGTGTGTCGCACAGCGCGGTGCCGGTGGCGGACGATTTGGCGAGGATGCCCGCCGCGGCGGCGGCCCGGGGGGCCCGGGGCGAGGGCCTGCCGCTGGGCTCCGGCGTGAGCGGCATCATCGAGGAGGCGGGGCAGGGCGTGAAGCGGCTGCGCGCGGGGCTCCGCGTCGCGGCCTACGGCGTCCCCTACGTGTACCACGCGGAACGCCTGGTGGTGCCGCAGAACCTCGTGGTCGAGCTGCCCAAGAAGGTGAACCACGAGGAGGGCGCGTTCGTCGGCCAGGGCGCGATCGCGGTGAACATGCTGCGGCGCTCCGGGCTGCAGCTCGGCGAAACCGCGATCGTGTTCGGCGCGGAGCTGCTCGGGCTGCTCGCCTGCCAGGTGCTGAAGGCGGCGGGCGTCCACGCGCTGCTGATCGACCCGTCGGAGCTGCGCCTCAACAAGGCGCGCAGCATCGGCGTCTCGTCGTGCCTGCGCCCGGACGATCCGGACGCGGTGGTGCGCGCCGTGGAGGCGATGACGGACGGCCTCGGCGCGGACGCGGCGTTCCTGACGCGGCCCGGCGACGCGCTGTCGCTGCGCGCGGCGGCGGAGCTGCTCCGCCCGCGCGGACGCATCGTGCTGGGCGCGCAGCCGGGGCGCGCGGAGCTCCCGGCCCGCGTCGCGGAGAAGCAGCTCGCCCTCGAGATCGCCGACGACCCGGGGCCCGGCCGCGGCCTCGCCGCCTTCGAACGCCACGGGCTCGAGTTCCCCCGCGAATTCGTCCGCTGGAACGAGCGCGACAACATGGCGTGCTTCGCGGCGCTCCTCGGCGAGCGCAAGGTGCAGATCACCCCGCTCGTCACGGACCGCGTGCCGGTGGAGCGCGCGGGCTCCCTGTACGAGAAGGCCATGCGCGGCGCGGACCAGATCCTCGCCGCCGTGCTGACGATGTAGCGGCCCGTGGGCGCCTACTCGGACGGGCAGCTCGCCCAGTACCGCTTCGCCTCGCCGCGCAACGCGCTGCTGTTGTTCGCCGGCGCGGCGCTCTCCGTCGGCGCGGCGACCCGTTCCGCGGTGCTGCTCGGCGCGGGGACCACGGTCCTGCTGGCGTTCGCGCTCTCCTGGTTCCGGGCCTTCCGGCTGCTCGGCGGCGCCACCGCGGAGCGCGCGCACCACGCCCGCGCCTTCGAGGAGCAGACTCTCCCCATCGAGCTGACAGTCCGCGCCGGGGAGGGGCGCGTCCTCGACCTGGTGCTGCTCGAGGACTACTGCATGCCCGCCTCGACGTACCGCCTGCGGACGCTCTTCACGGAGGAGGTCGGCGCCGGGCGCGCGACGCGGGCGCGTTTCGACGTCGCCATGACGCACCGCCGCGGCGCCTACGCGCTCGGCCCGACGCGCCTCGTCGCCTGGGACCCCTTCGGCTTCTTCGAGCGCGAACTGCTGCTCGAGAACCTCACGCAGCTCGTCCTCTACCCCAACAGCGTCGAGCTGCAGGAGGCGGACCTCCTCGGCGACGGCGTGCTCGCGCATGTCGGCTACGAGACGACGCGGCGCACCGGCATGAGCGAGGAGTTCGTCGGCATCCGCGACTACCGCCCGGGCGATTCGACGCGCGCGATCCACTGGCGCAGCTCCGCCCGCCACGGGCGCCCCATGGTGAAGGAGTTCCAGGAGGAGATCACCACGCGCGTTTCGATCTTCCTCGATCTCGGCCGGCGCGGACTGGTCGGCGTGGGCGACCAGACGAGCGTCGAGTACGGCATCAAGGCGGCCGCCTCCATCGCGCGCCGCGCGGTCGCGCTCGGGCACCGGATCGAGTTCTTCGGCGTCGCTAAGACCGTCGAACACCTGCCGGAGGGCGCCGGCACCGAGCACCTGCTCGCGCTGCTGGACCGCCTCGCGTTCCTCAAGCCGGAGGGCGAGTCCGCGTTCGCGGAGCAGGTGCGGCGCCAGGCGGCGCACCTGCCGCGCGGCGCCACCGCGGTGCTGATCGCGAGCGCCACCGCCACCACGTTGCAGGAGTACGAGTCGGTGCTCGACCTGCTGGTGGCGCAGCGGGTGCTGCCGCTGATGGTGCTGATCGACGACCGGGCGTTCGTGAAGATCTACGAGGAGCAGGAGCGCGCCCACTATTCCGCGCCGAAGCTGGAGGAGCTGGCCCGCGCCCTCGCCGCGCGCGGCGCCGTGGTCCGCGTGATCCGCCGCGCCAAGACCATCGGCCAGGCGCTCACCCAGGGCCTCGAGCGCGACGCCGCCAGCGCCCTCTGAAGCCCTCCCGCTAAAACGATTCCGACCTCTCAACAAGGGTTGACCGCCGGGGAGCTCGGGCCCCGCCATCGGCTCAACCCGAACGTTGCCCACGGAACCCCTCCGATGAACCCCTTCGAGCAACGCGGTCTGATCGCAGGACTCCTGCTGTCCATCATGGGCGCGACCGCCGTCCATGGGCAGGTGACAACGCTCCTCCCGGCCGGGAGTGAGTGGAAGTACCTAGACGGCGGCCAGACGCCCGCGAGCGCCGACTGGAAAAGCCCCGGCTTCGACGACTCGGCCTGGCCCTCCGGCGCCGGACCGCTAGGCTACAACGATCCCGGCATCACGACGACGCTCTCCTTCGGGGAGTCGTCGGGGGCCAAGGCCCCCAGCTACTTCTTCCGCGGCACCTTCGACATGCCCGCGGGGCCCCGGCCCGCCTATGTGATGCTGCGCCTGCGCGCGGACGACGGAGCGATCGTCCACATCAACGGCGCCGAGGTGTTCCGAACGAACATGTCCACCCTGGCGCAGGCGCCCACCGACTGGGCCTCCGTCACCGTGGCCGGCGAAGACGAAGGCGTCCACTTCGAGTTCCCCGTCGCCGCCACGCTCTTCCAGCCCGGCCGCAACACCATCGCCGCGCAGGTGCACCAGCGCGACGCGGACTCCTCCGACGTGGCCTTCGACCTGGAGATCCTCGGCGTGCCGAGGCTCGGCGACCTGAAGCCGACCACCTTCCCCAAGGGATGGTACGCGCACGAGCGCAGCGCGTTCGGCGCCGCCTACCTCCGCGGGCTGCCGGTGGTGAAGTACGTCTACAGCCCGAAGGACAAGAACTCGATGCGCATGGAGCAGGAGACGTTCGACTTCAACTCCGTGCGCCAGCTCCTCGACACCCGGTTCGTGTGCCTGGCGATCAACGCCGACACCGCCGACGCCGCGACGCTGGCGGCGCTCGATGTGCAGTCGCTGCCGACGATCATCGTGTCGGACTGGCAGGGGCGCGAGCTGACCGGCGCCAACGGCTTCATCGACTACCAGCTCCTGGAGCGGAGGCTCCGGACGGCTCTGGGGGAGTAGGCGGACGGCCTTCGCCACCGTCGCTTTACCGTTTACCCCGCGGCTCGGTGGTTGCTGAGGTTGCCTATCAAGGCTCACTGGGCCTTCCGTCACCCCGAGGCGAGGTCCCCCCATGGCGTCGCATTCCGAGCCGTTCCCGTCATTCGCAGCCGCTGGAGCTTCGATGTCCTCCCACCAAGCGTCATCCCCGGCCCTCGAGGCCGCCGTCCTCCCCGCGATCAAGTCGCCCGCGGACATCAAGAAGCTCTCGCTCCCGCAGCTTGAACAGCTCGCCAAGGACGTGCGCCAGCGGATCATCGAAGTGATCGCGGTGAAGGGCGGCCACTTCGGCGCGCCGCTATGCGCGGTCGACCTCACGGTGGCGCTGCTGCACGCCTTCGACCCGCCCGAGGACAAGGTGGTCTGGGACACCGGCCACCAGGCCTACGCGTGGAAGATCCTCACCGGGCGCAACGAGCGCTTCGAGTCGATCCGCCAGTACGGCGGGCTGTCCGGCTTCCTGAAGCGCACCGAGAGCGAGTACGACGCCTTCGGGGCGGGGCACGCCTCGACCTCGATCTCCGCCGCGCTCGGCATGGCGAACGCCCGCGACGTGATCGGCGGCACCAACAAGGTGGTCGCCGTGATCGGCGACGGGTCGATGACGGGCGGCCTCGCGTACGAGGCGCTCAACCACGCCGGCATGCGCAAGACCGACATGATCGTGATCCTCAACGACAACGAGATGTCGATCAGCAACAACGTCTGGGTGCTGCACAAGGCGCTGGCGGACCTGATCACGGAGCCCGCCTACAACAAGGTGAAGGGCGAGATCGCCGCGCTGCTGCACCGCTCGCGCGTGGGCGACACGCTGCTGCACGCCGCGCAGCGCGTCGAGGAGTCGATCAAGGGACTCATGGTGCCGGGCATGTTCTTCGAGCAGCTCGGCTTCCGCTACATCGGCCCCATCGACGGCCACAACATGGAGGAGACGGTCTCGATCCTCAAGAAGGCGCACGAGCTCCGCGGCCCGCTCCTGATCCACCTGATCACCAAGAAGGGTAAGGGCTACTCCTACGCCGAGGCGGACCCGATCAAGTACCACGCCGCGGCGAACATGAAGGTCGAAACCGGCGAAATGGCGAAGACCTCCGGGCCCCCCGCCCTCACCAAGGTCTTCGGCACGACACTGTGCGAGCTGGCCCGCGAGGACTCGAAGGTCGTCGCCATCACCGCCGCCATGCCCCAGGGCACCGGCACCGACCAGTTCGAGAAGGAGTTCCCCGAGCGCTTCTTCGACGTCGGCATCGCGGAGGCCTCCGGCGTCTGCATGGCCGCCGGCATGGCGTGCGAAGGCGTGAAGCCCTTCGTCGCGATCTACTCGACCTTCCTCCAGCGCGCCTTCGACCAGATCGTCCACGACGTCGCGCTGCAGCACCTCCCGGTGCGCTTCGTCCTCGACCGCGGCGGCCTGGTCGGCGCCGACGGCCCCACGCACCACGGCGTGCTCGACCTCTCGTACCTCCGGATCATCCCGGACATGGTGGTGATGGCGCCGAAGGACGAGCAGGAGCTGCGCCGCATGACGCGCACGATGTACGAGCACAACGACGGCCCCTCGGCGATGCGCTACCCGCGCGGCAACGCGACCGGCAAGCACCCGATCGACGGCACGCCCTATCCCGCGCTGCCGATCGGCGAGGCGGAGCTGGTGAAGCGCGGCGAGCGCGTGGCGCTCATCGGCATCGGCCTCATGTCGCTCCACTTCGAGGAGGCCGCCCCGCTCATCGAGGCGGAACTCGGCCACCCCGTCACGGTCGTCAACGCGCGCTTCGTGAAGCCGCTGGACCTCGCGATGCTCCGCGACATGGCGGAAACGCACGAGTTCCTCTTCACCGCGGAGGACAACGCGGTGGTCGGGGGCTTCGGCTGCGCGGTGAACGAGGCGCTCGAGGAGCTCGGCACCGCCAAGCGCGCGGTCAAGTTCGGCATCCCGGACCGCTTCGTGGACCACGGGACGCCGAAGGAGCTGTACGACGAGGTGGGCCTGTCGCCGAAGCAGCTCGCCGCCCGGGTCGTGGCCGCGGTGCGCGGGACGGAAGCGCCGGTCTTCGCATAGCCGGGCGGCGGGGCGGCTTCCGAAAGCGCTCGCCAGCGGCACGTTCGGCGCTTCAACGTGGTGTCCCGCGCGCCGAACCCAGGCACCCGGCGCGGGGCACCCAGGAGTCCGCCGGCCACCTTGCACTCCCTCGAAGCCGCCCCGCAGAACATCTCCCCGCGCCTCGGGCCCGGCGGGGTGCCGCTCGCCCTGTGGGGCCTGGTCGGCGCGACCACCGTGCTCTTCCTATCGAACGCGATGCTCCCGGCGATGCTCGAGCCGGTCGTCAAGGCGCGCTTCGGGCTGACGGACCGCCAAGTCTCGATGTTCTTCATCCTGCCGGCGCTGGCCCACCTGATGTTCGGCCTGGCGGTGGGTTACTTCTCCGACCGGCAGGGGCGCCGGATGCCGCTGCTCGCGTGGTCCTACTTCGGCGTGGCGGCGATGACGGCGGTGCTGCCGTTCCTGCAAAGCTACACCGCGATGCTTGCGGTCCGCTTCCTCTGGGGGGTGGCGGACGCGGTCGCGGCGACGCTGCTGTTCGCGAAGGCGGCCGACCTCTCGGAGCACACCGGCAAGGGCCGCGCGATGGCGGTGATGGGCATGGCGGTCTCCGTGGGCTACCTGATCGGCCAGCCCGTGGCCGCGCTGGCGGACCTGCGCCCGGAGCTGCCGTTCCTCGCGACGGCGTTGGCGACGGGGGCGGTCGGCGCGGCGTTCCTGCGCCAGTCCGGCGCGCCGGAGTCGCTCGCCGCCACCACGCACCGCATCCTCCCGGCGCTCCGCCGGATCCTGCCGGTCCGCGCGCTTTGGCCCGCGCTCCTGTTCGGCTTCGTGGACAAGTACACCTTCGCGGCGATCGCGCTCCTCACCGGCACCCACATCGCCACGGCGTTCGGCGACGGCTCGGTGCTGACGCCGGCGCTGGCGATCGCGGGCTTCTGGATCGGCAGCCTCGCGGCCGCGTGGCCCTCCGGGGTGGCGACGGACCGCTTCGGCGCGATGCCCGTCATGCTGGCCGCCTCGGCCGTGTACGGGCTGTGCCTCGCGGCGATGGGCGCCGTCGGGATCGGTGGCTTCTACGCCCTCATGGCGGTGTGCGGCGGGTTCAGCGCCCTGATGTACACCCCCTCGGTGGCCCTGGTGGCGCGGCACGCGCCGGCGGATCTCCGCGGCGCCGCCATGGCGGTGTTCCAATTGGTGGGGATGCTGGGGCTGATCCTCGGCTTCGCGGCGACCGGTATCCTGTCGGCGCGCTTCGGCAGCGGCGCGGCCTACGCGGTGGCGGGCTCTTTCGAACTTGTTGCGGTGGCGCTGGTGGGAGGAGCCATCTGGCTTAGGCGCGCCTCCGCCGAAGGCCCGGCGGTCGAAGCCCCCGCGCCGGGAAGGACCGCTCCGCACCCATGAACGCGCCCGCCGCCGCCGGGAATTCCGGCCCCGTTGAACCAGGCCCCGGCCAGCTCACGCCGAGGATCCTCGTGGTCGAGGACGAGCCCACGACGCTGGCGCTGCTCTCGAAGCTGCTCGAGCGCGGTCGCATGGCCGCCTACGCCGCGTCCGGAGTGCGGGAGGCGGGCGCGGTCCTATCGCAAACCGTGCCGGACGTCGCGGTGGTCGATGTGTACCTCGGGGACGGCGACGGCCTCGCGCTGGTCCGCGAGCTCCGCGGGCGCATCCCCGAGCTCGGCGTCGTCGTGATTTCCGCGGAGGACACCGAGTCGCTCGCGGGGAAGGCCCTCGAATCCGGCGCCGACTACTTCCTCTCGAAGCCGATCTCGCCCGCCGCGCTCCTCCTGACGATCCGCAAGCTGATCGAGCTGAAGGAGCAGCGCCGCCGCACCGCGGACCTGCAGCGCGAGCTGGCGCGGTCGCTCCGCGACACCGGCTTCCCCGGCATCATCACGCAGAACGACACGATGAAGTCGGTGCTCCGGCTGGTCGAGAAGGTCGCCTCGCGCGACCTCGCGGTGCTCGTGCACGGCGAAAGCGGCACCGGCAAGGAGCTGGTCGCGCGGGCGATCCACGACGCGGGTCCCCGCGCCAAGGGGGCGTTCGTCGAGCTGAACTGCGCCGCGCTCCCCCCGAACCTCGTCGAAAGCGAGCTCTTCGGCCACGAGAAGGGATCGTTCACCGGGGCGATCGCGACGCGGTCGGGTAAGATCGAGCAGGCGAACGGCGGCACGCTCTTCCTGGACGAGATCGGCGAGCTGCCGCTGGAAGTGCAGCCGAAGCTCCTCCGGGCGCTGCAGGAGCGCCGGATCACCCGCGTCGGCGGCGCCCAGTCGATCGAGTCCGACTTCCGCCTCATCTCGGCGACGAACCGCGACCTGGTCGAGGAGATGCGCATGGGCCGCTTCCGCGAGGACCTGTTCTACCGCATCGGCGTGTTCCCGATCAAGCTGCCGCCGCTGCGCGAGCGCCGCGAGGACGTCGACCTGCTGATGTCGCACTTCTTCAAGCAGGAGAAGGCGGACCACTTCACCATCACCCCCGCCGCCCGCGCGCTCCTGCTGGGCTACCCCTGGCCCGGCAACATCCGCGAACTGAGGAACTTCACGCTCGCCATCGCCCTGCTGGCGGAGGACTCGCGGATCGACGAGGCCGACGTGCGCGGCTACCTCGGGACGCGGCTCGACACGCTCGCCCCGCCGCGCGGAGACAGCGCGGCCCCGCGCGCGTCCGGGCCGGAGTCGGTCCGCCGCCTGGAGGACGTCGAACGGGAGGAGATCCTCCACGCGCTCCGCGTGTTCAAAGGCGACGTGCCCGAATCGGCGCGGGCGCTGGGCATGGGGCGCGCCACCCTCTACAAGTACATCCGGCGCACCGGGATCCACCTGCCCGATTTCGCCGGCTGAGCGGGCAGGCGCGGCCTTGACGCGGTGCGGACGCGCCGGGGAAAGCCTCGTCCATGGCCGATTCCGCACCCAAGACCCGCGCGCGCTTGTTCGCAATGGCGCTCCTCGCCGCCTGGACCGGCGTGGTTGCGGCGTTCGTCGTGGCGCGCATGCCGCTGCAGGTCGAGCTGCGCGACGCGCGGGCGGCGTTCCTCGCGAAGCGCGAGACGCACGGGGAGGCATCGGCCGCACGGCGCGAGGCGGAGGAGCGGCTGCTGCGCGCGCGCACCGACCCCGGCGCCGCCATCGACGAGGCCCGCCGGCGCATGACCATGGTGCGGCCCGGCGAGACCGTGTACCGCCTAACCCCGGGCGGCGCGCCGCCGACGGGAGAAGCGCAGCAGGCACCGTAGCGCGAAGAGCACCGCTCCCGGCCAGGTGAGCAGCACCGCCCGCCGGTAGCCGCGCGAATGCGCCGCCCGCATCCAGCGCCACTCGAACGGCAGCGCCCGCGTCGCGATGTGCCACAAACCGTGGTTCTTGATCACGAAGCGCCAGCGGCTCCGGTGGTTGGTGCGCTGGAAGCGCCACGACAACTTGGTGAGTCCCGGCGATTCGGCGTGGTACGCGGCCGCCGCGCCCGCATAGCGCACCCGCCGCCCCGCCCGCGCCAGCCGCACGCACCAGTCGCTCTCCTCGTAGTACGCCGGATGGTACTCCTCGTCGAAGCCGCCGAGCGCCTCGACGTCCCCTCGGCGGATGGCGATCAACGCCCCGGTCACATAGTCCACATCACGGATCGTTCGCCACTCGGGGCCGTCCTTCTTCATCAGGCCGAGGTGCTCGCACATGCCGTTCGGATAAAGGACCCCGCCCGCGTGCTGGATCAGGTCGGTGTGCGGGTAAAGCAGCCGCGCCCCGACGATGCCGACCGTGGCATCGCGCTCCAGCTCGTCGACCATCAGGCGGATCGCGTCCGGCTCCGGCCAGCAATCCGGGTTGAGGAAGACAACGATCGGCGCGGTGGCGGCGCGCCAGCCGACGTTGTTCCCGCCGGAGTAGCCCAGGTTGGCGCCGGTCTGGATGAAGCGCGACAGCACGGTGTGGCGCGCCGCGATCTCGGCGCTGCGGTCCTGCGAGGCGTTGTCCACCACGATGACCTCCAGCCGGACCCCGCGGCTGCGCGCGAGCGACGCCAGGCAGCCGGTGAGGTGGCGCTCGCTGTTGTACGACAGCACCACCACCGAGACGAAGGGCTCGGCCCCGGCGGCTGGATCGCGGTCAACTGTGGTCATGGCGTGAACGGCACCGAATCTTGCTGCATGCACGGCAGCGCGCAACGCGCGCCGAAGAAAGGACAAGAACCGATGGAGATTTCCCCGCGCAAACTGCTTCCTGCCGCCCTCGTGGCGGGAGCCGCGCTTCTTTCCGGCTGCGTGTTCGCCCCCGTGGCCCCCCCGAGGGGCTTCCTGTACAACGACCAGACCTCGCCGCTCTTCCCCGGCGGCAAGCCCGGCTCCAAGGTCGGCAAGGCTTCCTCCTCCAACGTGCTGTTCCTCGCCGGCTGGGGCGACTCGGGGCTCGCGGCGGCGATCCGCGACGGCGGGCTCGAATCGGTCAACCACACCGACTACCGCATCCAGAACTACCTCCTGATCTACCAGCGCTACACCACCGTCGTGTACGGGGAATGACGATGCGGACGCTTGCGGTTCCGTTGGCGCTCGCCGCGGCCTGCCTCGCGGCCGGCTGCACCAGCGCCCGCGTCGGCGTCGGAACGCCGATGGGCATCATCTACAAGGACGTCGTCGCGCCGATGTCGCTGGAACGCAAGCGCGGGCCGGAAGCGGGTCAGCCGGTCGCCATCCCGCCGGTGCTGGTCGATGGCGTGTCGACCGGCTACGCGCTGGACCTGAGCATTCCCGGCCTCGAGTTCACACGCCCCTTCAGCATCGGCTGGGGCGACATGTCGTTGGAGCGCGCCATGCGCGAAGGCGGCCTTGAACGGGTGGTCTACGCCGACGGCCGCGAAACGACGATCCTCCGCATCTTCCAGCGGGCACGGGTGGTCGCCTACGGGCCCCCCGCGCTCGAAGCGGAGGCGGCACCGTGAAGCGGGACGACCGGGTACGGCTTGGCATCGCGTTGGTCCTGGCGGGCCTTCTCGCGCTGGGAGCCTCCATCGGGATCGGTTCGCGCCAGGGCCTGAAGCAGTGGCGCGCGGAGCTGCTCGAGCCGGTGGTGCTGCCGGACGCCTACCACCGGCGCTTCCCGGACGGCATCGCCGTCGGCGGCGAGCGGATCGAGTGGTTCCGATCGAAGATGCGCGGGCCCAAGGGCGACGAGAACTACCTCCACGGCGAGGGCGGCGGCTTGGTGCTCTCGCTTTTCGAGGAGCCCGGGGAGCCCGGCGTGGCGAGCGGCTACAACCCGACCGGCGCATTCATCTACAATGCGCAATTGCCGGAGTTCCGCCTCCTCGTGACCGCCGCGCCATCGCGCGCGTGGGAGGTCGCCGCGCTGCTCGGACCCGTCGTCGAGGCGGCAGCGGCCACCTCCGAAACCCTTTCGGATTGACCCGATCCGCGGGCGCCGCGGGGCATTCCCGCAGCAGCCGCACCCCTCCCGACACGCGACCTTGAGCGACCCCGCCACCCCAGCCCCCGGCCCCGTGCCCCGCGTCGCGCGACCGGTGGCGCTCGCATGGTGCGCACTCAACTGGATCGTTCCCGGCCTCGGCTACTTCGCCGCGGGGGACCGGTTCCGGGGCGCGGCGCTGTTCCTCCTGATCAACGGAGTGTTGGTCGCGGGCTATGCGCTCGGCGGCCACTTCCTGCCGCCGGTCTGGCGCGTCGGCGCGCCGAACTTCAGCATCGTCTCGTGCCTGACCTACATCCTCCAGCTCTTCCACGGCGGCGCATGGGCGCTGAGCGCCTTCTCCATGGGGATCGTCGAGCGCGGCTCGCAAGCGGCGGCGGCCGGGTTCTTCGCCGGGCGTCCGGGAATGCCGTACGCGGACCTCGGGGCCTTCCACCTGCTGGCGGCGGGAGCGATGAACTACCTTTCGACGGTGCGGCTCTACGACGAGGCCGCGGGCGATCCCTCGCTGGTGGACGACTCGGCGGAGGCCTCGGCGTGACCGGTTTCCTGTTCGTGGCCGCGGCGCTGTACCTCACCCTTGCGATTTCGTTTGTGCTGGCGTTGCCGCAAGCGGGCGACCGGCGGCAGCTGGCGCGCGCGACGATGGTCCTCTGGGGGAAATTCCTCGCGGGGCTCGGAGGCGTGGCGGCGGTGGTGGGCCTCCTCGATCTATTTTCTTGAGTGCGCCACTTTTTCGTTGACCGTGGCGGATGGCGTGCCAAGCTGGCGACGGTTTCAACGCCGGGGTCCATTCGGACCCTGTTAGTCTCATCGGAAGGAGGGGGCGTAATGCGCACCTTGCGTGCATTCACCCTCATTGAACTCCTGATCGTGGTCGCGATCATCGCGATCCTCGCGGCCATCGCGGTCCCGAACTTCCTCGAAGCTCAGGTTCGCTCGAAGGTCTCCCGTGTTCGTTCTGACATGCGTTCGTTGGCAACCGGCCTGGAGTCGTACTACATCGATAATAATCAGTACCCGGCCGTCACTAACGACCAGTTGGACCTCTCGGCAGACCGCGCTCAGATCACCGGCGCCGCCGCTGACCAGCGTGGCCGCACGTTCCGCCTCCGCGGCACGACGCAGCTCTCCACCCTCACCACCCCGGTCTCGTACCTGACGAGCATCTTCGGCGATCCGTTCTCGGACACCCGTGGTCTCTCGTTCCGCTACTTCGCCGACTCGTCGGGCTGGATCCTCAACTCGTTCGGTCCGGACGTTGACGAGGCCCAGCGTGGCGATCTTGGTTTCGACGCCGCCGGCGACGGCCGCGACAACGACGACGCCAACTCGGTCGAGACGATCTACGACAGCCGCATCTCGCAGCCGTCGCTCTTCCTGATCGTTGGCGGCCGCTTCGGCACCCCCGCCGCGGCGTTCACCTACGACCCGACCAACGGCACCACCTCGGAAGGCGACGTCTGGCGCACGAAGCAGTAATCGTTGCGTCCAACGGCACCCCCGTTTGGAGTCAGGAGGCACCCCCGCAACCCGGGGGTGCCTCTTCTCTTTAGGGGCGGTCCATCATGAAGCCCGACACGGAACTGACCGTCGCGCTCGAACGGCGCGCTTGGCGCGTCCGGCGCACGGTCGGGCTTGTCGGCGCCACGGCGCTCCTCGCCCTGCTCTTATCGCTGGCCTATTTCGGCTCCCGCCGCCTCGCGCAGCCCGTCATCGCGTTCGAGCAAGCATCCTCGGACCGGTTCGGCATCCTCCGGATCCCCGTCGCGCAAGGGATCGAACTCCTGCTCGCGCAAAGCGGATCGGAGGCGGGCTCCGCCGAAGCCGCCGCACTCCGCGGGGAACTCCGGCGCATCGCGCCGCTCGTCTCCGGCGGTATCGAGGTGGCGGTCTCGCATCAGCCGGACGGCACGGCGCAGTGGGCGGCCTTCGTGCCGACCGCGGTTGCGCCGCAGGCGCTTGAAAAGGCCGCGGCGGAACTGCTCGGCGGTGAAGGAGCCTTCACGCCCTGCGGGGCTGCGAAGGCCGGCCGCCTCGGCTGTTACGAGACCACGACCGGTGGCTTCCTCCTGCTCAGTGCGCCGGATACGCCCCGGCCCCGACTCATCGAGTACCCAACAAACCACGAACCGGACGCCTCCCCGGCGATCACCTACGAGGGGCCGGTCGCTCTTGCGACCCCACCCCTGCGCCTGCTCGCCGTCGCCGAGTTCCGCGCCCCGCTCGAAGCCCGCCTCCTCGCGCGCTGGGAGCCGATCCGCCCGGGTAAGGCGCCCGCCGGCACGATTCGCGTTAGCCCCGGCCCGGATCGTGCAGTAGCTTTCGAGGGCGTCTGGCCCCTTCCGGGCCCGAGCGCCCCACCGGCTGAATGACCCCCAAGCGCCCCCACGTCGTCCGCGTCATCACTTGGCTCCCCGTTGGCGGGATCGAGCGCCGCATCGTCGCGGTGCTTCCCCGGCTGCGCGACATGGGCTGGGACGTTTCCGTGGTTTGCATCCGCGAGCGCGGCGAGCTGGCCCGCGAGGTCGAGCGCGCCGGGATTCCGCTGGAGGTGGTGCCGTTCGGCAGCCGCCTTTCGCCCGGCGGCATCCGGCGCCTGGCGGAGATCTTCCGCGAGCGCGGCGCCGACGTGGTGCATTCGCACATGTACCGGAGCAACGTGCCCGCGACGGTCGCGGGGCGCCTCGCCGGAGTCCGCGCCATCTTCGGACAGGTCCACAACGTCGGCACCTGGGAGACGCCCCGGCAGCGGCTGGCGGACATGGCGCTTTCGCGCCTGCGCCGCGGCACCATCGCGGTGTCGAAGGCGGTGCAGCGCGACGTGATGGCGTCGCTCCGCCTGCCGGCGTCGCGCGTGCCGTTGGTCTACAACGGGATCGACACGGAAGCGTTCCGTCCCGACGGGGAACTGCGTGCGAAGGTGCGCGGAGAGCTGGGCGCCACGGCGGACACCACGGTGGTGCTGGTGCCGGCGCGCCTGCATCCGCAGAAGAACCCGCTCGGGATGCTGCGAGCGTTCCAAGCCGCCCGCGGCGCGACGCCGGAGCGCCGCGCGCTGCTGGTCTACGCCGGCGCCGGCGACGAGGAGGAGGCTCTCCGCCGCGCCATCGCCGAAGCGCGCCTCGGACGCGACGCGGTGCTCCTCGGCAAGCGCGACGACATGGCGGCGGTCTACAACGGCGCCGACCTGGTGGCGCTGCCGAGCTTCAAGGAGGGCTTCTCGAACGCGGTGCTCGAGGCGCTCGCCTGCGGGCGCCCGGTGCTGGCCAGCGACGCGGGTGGAAACGCCGAAGCGGTCGACGGGCCCGCGCTTGGCTGGATACACCCGGTTGGCGACGCGGCGGCGCTCGAGCGCGATCTCTCCGCGGCGCTCGCCGAGGGCCCCGCACTCGCCGGGCGCGCCGAAGCCTGCCGCGCGCGCGCCCTCGAGTTCTCCGTCGAGGCCATGGTGCGCCGGCTGCACGAACTCTACTCGGAAGGTCTCGGCACCGCCCCGTGAGCGCCCCCGCACCACCCCTCCCGCAGGATCCTTACGCGGGCGCTCCTCCGGAGTACCTCGCGTGGTTCTCCGCGTTCTTCCGCTACGACCGGCTACACATCCGCCAGAAGCTGCTGACGCTGTCGGAGAAGTACCAGCTCGACAATCCGGACGGCTCCCCGCGGTTCTACGTGGTGCGCCCGCCCAAGCTGGCGCTCAACGCGGTGCTCGGCGTCGCGGCGCTCGCGGTGAACCTCCTCATCTTCTACCTGGCGTTCAAGCTCTTCACGGCGCAGCAGGCCGTGCCCGCCTTCGCCATCCTCTTCGGCGGCGGCTTCCTGCTCCAGCTCGCGGTCGCGCTCCTCAGCCCCTACCGCGACATCCACGTCTACTCGAGCGAGGCGGAGGACCACGAGCTGCTGCGCATCTCGCAGGACAACAAGCTCGCCATCGAGTCGCGCTACACCGTGCGCGACCCCTTCGGCGTCGAGGTGGCGGTGCTGAAGCGGCACAACATCCGCGCGATCCTCCGCCGCCAGTGGCTCGCCGAGACCCCCGGCGGCGAACCGATCTGCACGGTCCGCGAGGACAAGCTGGCGCTCGCGCTGCTGCGCCGCTACTTCGGGACGCTGTACGGCCTCCTGCGCACCAACTTCATCTTCGAGTTCCCCGACGGCTCGCCCGCCGGACGCTACGACCGGCAGCTCACGCTCACGGACCAGTACATCATCGACCTCTCCGGCGACCCGTGGCGGCTGATCGACCGGCGCGTGACGCTCGCCATGGCGGTGCTGCTCGACACCGGGGAGCGCCGGTGAACCCCCGCCTGGTGGGCATCACGGACCGGCGCCTCGCGGACGGCGCCGCGGACCTAGTGCGGCGCTGCGAAGCGCTCTGCGAAGGGGGCGCCGACGCGATCCTGCTGCGCGAGAAGGACCTTCCCGCGGGGGAACTCCTGGCTCTCGCCCGCGCCCTCCGCGAAGCGACCGCCGCGCACGGGGCGCTGCTGCTCGTCGCGGACCGGCTCGATGCGGCGCTCGCGGCGGGGGCGGACGGCTGCCACCTCGGGCGCGCGTCGCTGCCGTTGGAAGCGGCCCGTGCGCTGGTGCCACCGGGCTTCATCCTGGGCGCGAGCTGCCACTCCGCGGAGGAGCTGGAGGAAGCGGCCCGGTCGGGCGCCGACTATGCGTTTCTGTCGCCGGTGTTCGCGCCGAACTCGAAGGCGGGCGGCGAGCCGCTCGGCCTCGAACGGTTCGCCGCGCTCGCGGCGGAGTGCCCGCTCCCGGTGCTGGCGCTCGGCGGGCTCGACGCGGAGCGCGCTCGCGCCTGCCGCGCGGCGGGCGCGGACGGCGTGGCGGCGATCGGCGCGCTGTTCGGCGCGGCGGACC
>JANRJK010000046.1:0-266835 GCA_033764015.1 Candidatus Sumerlaeia bacterium
CCGGAGAAACAGGCGAGCGACCTCAAGACGCTGACCGGCGAACTGGCCGCGAAGGCCATCGACGCGATCATCATCCTGGGCGGCGCCAACCCCGCGTACTCGGCCCCCGCCGACATCGCGTTTGCCGGCGCGCTCCGCGAGTTCAGCAAGGATCAGACCAAGTACAGCCTGCACCTCGGTACCCACCAAGACGAAACCGCCGTATTGTGCGACTGGCACATCAACGAGGCGCATTACCTCGAAGCGTGGGGCGACATTCGCGGGTACGACGGCACCGTCACCATCCAGCAACCGCTCATTGCCCCCTTGCACGGCGGCAAGTCCGCGATCGAACTGCTTGCGACGCTCATTCGGCCGTCCGAGCCGACCGCGCCCGGCGCCCCCCGCGATCCGATGGACATCGTCAAAGCGATCTGGCAGAACGGCGCCGAGGTCAAGAAGGCGTTCCCGAACTACCCGGCCCCCACAAAGCCTGCGGCGTTCGAGGTGTTCTGGCAGGAGTCGGTGCGGTCGGGCGTCGTCGCCGGCACGCAGTCGGTGACGGAAACGGCGAAGCTCGCGGCCGGGTGGGAGTCGGACCTCGGGGGTAGCACCGCTCCGGCGATCGGTAAGGACGAGTTTGAACTGAACTTCCGCGCCTGCCCGGCCCTGTACGATGGCCGGTTCGCCAACAACGGCTGGCTGCAAGAGTTGCCCAAGCCGCTGACGAAGATCTCGTGGGACAATGCGGCGTTCATGAGCCCCAAGACCGGGGACAAACTCGGCGTGAAGACGACTGCGCGCTGGACCGGCGGCGAACACGGCCGGATGGAAGTGAACGTCATCGAACTGAAGGTGAAGGTCAAACTTGCCGACGGCAAGGAGGAGGACCGCACGGTGAAGGCGCCGGCGTGGATCCTTCCGGACCACGCGGACGACGCGATCACCGTCCACCTGGGCCACGGCCGCGAGCGGGCCGGGCAGGTGGCGATGCTCACCGACTCCCGCGTCGTCAAGACCAGCGATCGCCGGGACGACGAGAAGAACGCCGACGGCAAGTACGTCCGCGGCTTCAACGTCTATCCGCTGCGCACCGCAAACACCTGGGTCGCCGCGGCGCGGGCCGCGCGGGTCGGTGGCGGACCGAAGGCGGGCAGTGGGCAGAAGTACTTCCTGGCCTGCACCCAGGGCCACTGGGCGATGGCCGAGAAGGATCCGATCTCCGGCAAGATGCTCGACCGCCGCCCGGTGCGCCACGGCACCCTCGGCGAGTATCGCCAGAACCCGATGTTCGCCAAGATTCCGCCGATGGCGGCTGGCGAAACCCTCCTCATCAACGAGAACGTCCCACAGCCCAAGCAGAAGGGCGAACACAAGGATCACGCTCACGGCGAACACGCACGGCTCACCCCGCTGAACATGTATGCTCCCGCTGAGAAGCTGTCGCCCGGCCTGAGTGAAGCCCAGCGCCGCCGGTGGGCCATCGCGCTCGACCTGTCGGCTTGCACCGGGTGCTCTGCGTGTGTGGTCGCGTGCCAGAGCGAGAACAACACGCCCGTGGTCGGTAAGGATCAGGTGACCAAGGGCCGCGAGATGTATTGGATCAACATCGACCGGTATTACGACAAGCTCGATAGCAAGGATCCCAGCGCGGTGAAGGTGTACTTCCAGCCGCGGATGTGCGTGCAGTGCGAGAACGCCCCGTGCGAGATCGTCTGCCCGGTCGGTGCGACCGTCCACAGCACCGACGGCCTCAACGACATGGCGTACAACCGCTGCGTCGGTACGCGGTACTGCTCGAACAACTGCCCGTACAAGGTGCGCCGCTTCAACTGGTACCAGTACAGCGACTACCGCACCGGCTTCAACGGCGCCAAGGAGCGCGTCAGCCCCCTCGAGCTGGCGCTCAACCCGGACGTGACGGTCCGCTCCAAGGGCGTCATGGAAAAGTGCACCTTCTGCGTGCACCGCATCAAGCGCGCGAAGGAAGCCTCCCGCACCCGCGGAACCCCCTTGGTCGACGGCGAAATGCAGACCGCCTGCCAGCAGGCGTGCCCCGCCAAGGCCATCACCTTCGGCGACCGCAACGACCCCGACTCGCAGCTCCTCAAGACCTGGGCGGACAAGCGCTCGCACGGCGTCCTGGTGGACCTGAACACGCAGCCCTCGGTGCGCTACCTCGCCCTTGTCCGCAACCGCGACGAGGACGTGCCCATGGACTACCTCGGCAGCCACGGCAAGAAGCACGGCAAGGACGGCCATGACGACCACCACGACGACCACGGGGACGGCCACTCGGCGGCCGAGCCCGCCACCGCCGGAAACCGGAGCTAAACGACGGACATGAGCCTCGAACTCACGCCGCAAGACGCTCCGATCCTCGACCCGAAGCTCCGGGCCAAGGACATCACCGACTCGGTGCTGCGCCCGATGGGCATCTGGCCGGGCCTCCCCTGGTACGTCTGCTTCGGCCTCGCGCAGATCGCCCTCGCCCTCTTCGGCGTCGCCGTCGCCATCCAGTTCCTGGTCGGCATCGGCATCATGGCGATCAGCAACCCGGTCGGCTGGGGCGTCTACATCGTCAACTTCGTGTTCTGGGTCGGCATCGGCCACGCGGGCACGCTGATCTCGGCGATCCTCTTCATCTTCCGCCAGAAATGGCGCACAGCGATCAACCGCTCCGCGGAGGCGATGACGATCTTCGCCGTCATGACCGCGGGCGCCTACCCGCTGGTCCACGTGGGCCGTTCGTGGGTTGGCTTCTGGCTGATCCCGTATCCGGCGGAGCGTCAACTCTGGGTCAACTTCCGCTCGCCGCTCCTCTGGGACGTGTTCGCCGTCACGACCTACCTCACCGTGTCGCTCCTGTTCTGGTACCAGGGCCTGATCCCCGACTGGGCCACCGCGCGCGACCGGGCGAAGAACAAGGTCCAGAAGATGATCTACTCGCTGCTGTCGTTCGGATGGACGGGCAGCGCGCGCGACTGGAACCACTACGAGCGCGGCTACGCGCAGTTCGCGTGGATCGCGGCGCCGCTGGTGCTCTCGGTGCACTCGATCGTTTCGTTCGACTTCGCGGTCTCGCTGATCCCCGGCTGGCACACCACGTTCTTCCCGCCCTACTTCGTCGCGGGGGCCGTGTTCTCCGGGTTCGCGATGGTGGTCACGCTGCTGGTGATCATGCGCAAGATCTTCCAGATCGAGCACCTGATCACGATCCGCCACCTCGACCAGATGAACAAGATCATCCTCCTAACCGGCATGCTGGTCAGCTACGCGTACATCGTCGAGTTCTTCGTGGCCTGGTACTCAGGCCACCAGTACGAGCAGTACGCGTTCTACAACCGCGCGTTCGGCCCATACGGCTGGGCGTTCTGGATCATGTTCTTCTGCAACGGCGTGGTCCCCCACGCGTTCTGGTCGAAGCGGGTGCGCACCTCGATCCCGGCCATGTTCATCATCTCGATCCTGGTGAACATCGGCATGTGGTTCGAGCGCTTCAACATCTGCATGTCGCTGCACCGCGACTTCCTGCCCGCGAACTGGGGCATCTACGTGATGACGCCTTACGACTGGATGATCACGGCCGGCGGCTTCGGCCTGTTCTTCACGCTGTTCCTGCAGTTCGTCCGCGTGGCTCCGACCATCGCCATCGCGGAGATCAAGACGACGCTCGAAAACCCCACCGGGTTCCACGGCAAGCACGGCCACGCGCACGGCAACTCACACGCCGCGCAAGGAGCGCACTGACCCATGGCGCGCATCGAATACCCCGCGATCGTGGCGTACTTCCGCGACGACCATCTGCTGATGGACGTCGCCGAGGGCACCCGCGAGCGCTTCCGCAAGACCAACCTCGACGCCTACACGCCCTACCCGGTCCACGGCCTCGAACACGCCCTCGGCCTCAAGCGGAGCTGGATCGCCGACGCGGTCCGCGTGATCCTCGTCACCGGCTGGGGCCTCGGCCTCTACTTCCAGTACTGGACCTCCGCCGTCGACTGGGCGACGAACATCGGCGGCAAGCCGTTCTTCTCCTGGCCCGCCTTCGTGCCTGTCACCTTCGAGGCCGGCGTGCTCATGGCCGGCATCTCGAACCTCATCCTGGTGCTCGCGACCTGCCGCCTCTTCCCGCGACCCAAGACGCTGGTGCTCGACCCGGAGCTGACCGACAACAAGTTCGCCCTCGTGGTGCCGATCGGCAGGAACGAGGACGAGTCGAAGATCGCCGAGTACCTTGTCGAGAAAGGCGCCCAGGATCTTGTCGTCGTCGAAGGCGCAGACCACGAAGCGGGCGAGTACCAGCTCCGCCCGGTGGCGATGCCGCTGATGAAGGGGGGCGCCGCCCATGGCTTCGCGCACGCGCACTAAGCTGCTCGCGGCGGTCGCCGCCGCGGGGCTCCTCGCCGGATGCCGGGACAACCCGGAGCGCCGCGAGCTCACCTACATGCCCGAGATGTACTATTCGCCCGCCGTCAAGTCGCAGGAGTCCACGACGTTCTTCGCGGACGGCACCGGCTCGCGCCACGCGCCGCAGGGCGCGATCCCCCGCGACTGGGACTTCTACCCGCTCGCCTGGAACCAGCTCGAGGAGGCGGACAAGCTCTCGAACCCGCTGCCCCGCACCGCGGAAGTGCTCGAGGCCGGGCGCCGCTACTATAATGTCTACTGCATCGCCTGCCACAACTACAACGGCAACGGGATGACGCCGGTGACGATGCCCGGGCGGATGCCGGTGCCGCCGGTGCTCTACAGCGACAAGATCCAGAACGAGTGGCCCGACGGCCGAGTGTTCCACACGATCACGCACGGGCAGGGGAACATGCCCGGCTACGCGGACAAGCTGACGCCCGAGAAGCGCTGGGCAGTCGTCCATTACGTCCGCGCGCTCTACGTCGCCGCGAACCCGACGGAGGAGCAGCTCGCCGCGTTCCAGGCGGCGGGCGGCACGACGCTCAACGACGATCCCCGCGTGGCGCCCTCCGCGCCGCCGCGATTCCCAGCCCAGTGAGGCCCTGACAGCCAACCCATGCGCGCCTCATCGATCACCGAAATCATCGATCCCGGACCGCTCCGCGTGAGCGGCGCCCTGAAGACCTCCATGGGCGTCCTCGCGGGGCTCGGGGTCCTCGGGTTCTTCCTCGCCTACTCGAACGACCCGCGGGAGGCGTTCGCGCTCCTGCTGGTCAACTACTCGTTCTACCTCTTCCTGGCGCTCGGCGGGCTGTTCTTCACCGCCCTCTCCTACGCGGCGAACGCGCGCTGGAGCATCCCCATGCGGCGCCTCACGGAGGGCTTCGCGGCCTTCATCCCCGTGAGCTTCCTGCTCCTCATCGGCATCTTCGCCGGCTCGACGCACCTCTATGAATGGGCCCGCGAAACCGGGTACCCCTACGAGGGGTCGCTGAAGGCGATGTACCTCTCGCTGCCGGGCTTCGTGGTCCGCGGCGTCCTCTTCACCGGCGCCATGACGCTCCTCTACAAGCTCATCGTCGGCTCCTCGGTCCGGCAGGACACCACGCGCGACCTCGAGACGAAGGGGCACAACGTCCGCCGCTCGATCATCTTCCTCATCGTCTTCGCGCTCGGCTTCACGCTGTTCTCGATGGACCTGCTCATGTCGATGCAGTCGCGCTTCTACTCGACCATGTGGGGCATCTACTGCTTCGCCGGTATGCACCAGAGCGCCGCCGCGGTGCTCGTCCTGATGCTGCTCGCGCTGCGCCGGGCGGGCTACCTGGACCGCTACGTGCAGAAGTTCCACATGTACGACATCGGCACCTGGGTCATGGGCTTCTCGACGTTCATGTGCTACATCGGCTTCTCGCAGTTCATGCTGATCTGGTACGCGAACCTGCAGGACGAGACGTTCTGGTTCATGCAGCGCATGGAGGGCGGCTGGCTCGTGATCCTCGCGCTGCTCCCGATCCTGAAGTGGATCGTGCCGTTCTTCCTCCTCATGCCGTACCGCGCGCGCACCAGCCCCGTGGTGCTCACGGTGGTGTGCCTCTCGATCCTCGCGGGCCAGTGGCTCGACCTCTACTGGGTCGTGATGCCGACGGTGGCGACGGACCTCGAGCCGTTCCGCCTGCCGGGCCTCGCGGACGCGTTGCTCTTCCTCGGCGTGGGCGGCATGTTCGGCTTCTCGCTGCTGTCGTTCTACGGAAAGCACTCGCTGATGCCGGTCGGCGACCCCCACATCCTTCCCGCGGTCAACGGAGAGTACCTGCATTGAGCGCTCCGACGGGTGGCGCCCCCAAGCGCGAACTGTCCAGCATCCTCGCCTTCGTCGGCGTGACCGGCGTCGCGATCTACGTGATCTTCTTCATCTCCGCCTGGGCCTTCGACTACGGTGCGAAGAAGGGCGTCGTGCAGCGGCAGATCGATCCGCCGAAGCTGGTCGAGGAAGACAAGCCCGCGCGCGTGTTCGACTACCGCGAGCTGCGCAAGCCCACGCCGGAGCTCGTCGCCCTCGGCAAGAAGGTGTACTCGGCGAACTGCGCCACCTGCCACGGCGACGATGGCTACGGCGACGGCGCCGCGGGCCAGCGGCTCGCCGCCAAGCCGAGGAACTTCCACACGACGCCCCCCGCCGAGTACAAGAACGGCGCGGCCACGCTCCGCGTCTACGACACGCTCAAGAACGGCGTCGGCGGCGCCATGCCGGCGTTCCCGCTGCTCGATCCGGAGCAGAAGTTCGCCGTCGCCCACTACATCCACACTTGGATGCCCGAGGTGCCCGAGGACGATCCCGACGCCGTCGCGTCGCTCCCCGCGCCGACGCTCGATTCGGGCGCCGCGATGGTGGTCGCCGACACCGGCCCGCGCGTCTCCATCGACTTCGCGATCGCCTCGCTGGCGCAGCCCGATCCCGCCCGCTGGAACCGCCCCGTCAAGATCGACGTGGCTTCCGCGCGCACGCTCGGCGAGCGCATCTACCTAGCCAACTGCGCTTCCTGCCATGGAGCGAGCGGCGAAGGCGGCATCCCCTACGGCGTCGTCAACTACGTCCCGAAGATCACGCTCCGCGCGCGCCCGCTCAGCGAGCCCGCGGGGGGCTGGCTCGGCGACCGCGGCGAATTCGTCTCGATCGTCACGGAGGGCACCGCCGGCAAGATGAAGCCCGGCTTCGGACTCCTCACCCGCGAGGAGATGGACGCCCTCTACGACCACGTGCGGGGGCTCGCGACCGGCAAGCTTTCCGCATCGACGAACCCGTGAGCCGTTCCGCCGGCGAAAGGACCGCACCATGACGACCCGAAAGCTGAACAGAATCCTCCTCGTCGCGGCCACCTTGCTCCTGGCCGGAGCGGTCGCCTACGCGCAGCGCGACTCCCGCGGCCTGCCCGACATCACCAATTGGATCCAGGACCCCGCGACGCCGATCGCGCAGGACGTCCGCGACCTCGGCGTCGTCACGTCGCTCGTGCTCGCGCCGTTCCTCTTCGGCCCGCTCATCGTCCTCGGATACATCGTCTGGCGCTTCAGCTCGAAGCGCAATCCGGTGCCCGCCAAGTTCCACGACAACGTCCCGCTCGAAGTGGGATGGACGATCGTGCCGGCGATGGTGCTCGTCTTCACCGCGCTCATCAGCTACCCCCTCTCGACCCGCTTCGACAACCCGCCCCAGAGCGACGTGGTCCTGAATGTCACCGGGCACCAGTTCTACTTCACCTACGAGTTCCCCCGCTACGGCGTGACGCACACGGACGACGGCACGGGCAACAACCCGCTCGTGGTTCCCGCCGGCAAGTACGTAACGATGAACGGCCAGGCCTCGCAGGTGAACCACGCCTGGTGGGTGCCCGCCTTCGGAATCAAGTTCGACGTGATCCCCGGCCGCATCAGCCACGGCTGGTTCAAGGTCGACCGCGAGGGGCTCTACAAGGGCCAGTGCGCCGAGCTCTGCGGCACCGGCCACGCGATCATGCTGATTTACGTGAAGGTGGTCTCGGACGAGGAGTTCAAGAAGTGGATCCTCGAGAAGAACCCCGAAGCCGTCTTCGACGAGACGACCGTCGCGGACGCGTCCACGACCGCCGCCGCCGCGCAGGCGCCTGAAATCGCCATGGAGGCCGTCAAGTGAGCATCACCCTCTCCGACGTCGCGAAGCGTCCTTCGCCCGAGGTCTACATCCCCGGCGGCGAAACGTCGCCCTCGGCGCCGCCGAAGACCGGCATCATGCGCTGGCTAACCACGGTGGACCACAAGCTCATCGGCGTGATGTACTGCTGGATGGCCCTGATCATGGGCTTCGTCGGCGGCGCCATGGCCGGCGCGATCCGCGGCCAGCTCTCCATGCCCTTCGGCCAGCAGCTCATCACCCCCGAGTTCTACAACCAGATGGTCAGCATGCACGCCTCCGTGATGCTGTTCTTCGTGCTCATCCCGGCCTTCGCCGGCTTCGGGAACTACTTCGTGCCGCTGCTGATCGGCGCGCGCGACATGGCGTTCCCGAAGATGAACGGCTTCGCCTTCTGGATGCTCATCCCGTCGGCGATCCTCATGTTCACCAGCTTCTTGTTCGGTTCGACGGGCGCCGGCTGGACCGCCTACCCGCCGCTCTCGGGCTCGCAGTACTCGCCGAACATCGGCGTCGACATGTGGATCTTCGGCCTCCACCTCGCCGGCATCAGCTCGGTGCTCGGCGCGATCAACTTCATCACCACCATCGCGAACATGCGCGCCCCCGGCATGAAGTGGTTCCAGATGCCGCTCTTCGCCTGGGCCTGGCTCATCAACTCCTGGCTGATCCTGATCGGAACTCCGGTGCTCGCCGGCGCGCTGACGATGCTCCTCACGGACCGCATGTTCGGCACCGGCTTCTTCAACCCGGCGAAGGGCGGCGACCCGCTCCTCTACCAGCACCTCTTCTGGTTCTACTCCCACCCCGCCGTGTACATCATGATCCTGCCGGGCTTCGGCGCGATCTCGCACATCCTCGCGTCCTTCGCGGGCAAGAAGGTCTTCGGCTACAAGGGCATGGTGTACGCCATCTCGATGATCGGCATCCTGGGCTTCCTCGTCTGGGGGCACCACATGTTCGCGACGATGATGGCCCCCTGGCTGAAGAAGTTCTTCTCGATCATGACGATGCTCATCGCGGTGCCGACCGGCATCAAGGTGTTCAGCTGGCTGGCGACGATCTGGGGCGGCTCGATCCGCTTCACGACGGCGATGAAGTTCGCCCTCGGCTTCATCGCCACGTTCACCATCGGCGGATTCTCCGGCCTCTTCCTCGCCAACCTGCCGTTCGTGATCCAGGCGACCGACTCCTACTTCGTGGTGGCGCACTTCCACTACGTGATGGTGGGCGGATCGATCATGTCGATCTTCGCCATGACGTACTTCTGGTTCCCGAAGATGTCCGGCCGCTTCCTCAGCGAGCGCGTCGGCAACTGGGTGTTCTGGTCGTTCATGATCGGCCTGAACTGGACGTTCTTCCCGATGCACTGGGTCGGCATCGAGGGCATGGCGCGCCGCATCCACTCGTACCGCGAGGAGTTCGTCGCCATCAACCAGTTCATCTCGGTCGGCTACTTCTTCATGCTCATCGCGGGCGTCCTCTTCCTGGGGGATATCCTTTACACGATCCTTAAGAAGCCGCGCACCGCGCCCGCCGACCCGTGGGGCGTGAACGAGGAGCAGGACACGCTCGACTGGAAGACGACCTCGCCGCCGGCGCCGCACAACTTCGACCGGCTCCCGAAGTTCGCCTGACCTCCCTCCCCCTCCCTTTCCCGGGCCGGTACCCCTTGCGGGGTGCCGGCCCCTCGTCCTAAACTCACAACCACTTACGGCGGTGTTCCCGCAGCGACGGCATGGCGATGCACAACCCGAACGAACTTCGTGAAAAAAGGAACATTCTCCGGACGCTCTTCGTCCTCGGAGCCCTCGTGTTCTTCATCGTGGGCCTCGGCGGCTACGTCCGCCTCTCCGGGTCCGGCCTCTCGATCCCGCACTGGCCCCTGATCAACGGCAGCCTCCTCTGGCCGCAGGACGAGCCCGGGTGGGAACTCCTGATGGAGCAGTACCACGAGGACGTCGCCGGGCTGACGATCCCGAAGGTCCCGGGACGCACCGAGATGGAGCAGTTCCGCGTGATGTTCTGGATCGAGTACTCGCACCGCGCCGTCGCCTCGGTGATCGGCCTGGTGTGGCTGGTGCTGCTCGCGCAAGTCCTCATGTACCGCGAGGCCGGGCGGCCGTTCCGTTCGTGGACCGTCGGCATCGGCATCATGATCTTTCTGCAGGCGCTGCTCGGCGGGCTCGTGGTGCTCAAGCAGCTCCCCGCGGAGAAGGTGGCGCTGCACCTCACGACGGCATTCGTGATCCTCGCGGCGATCCTTTGGACGATGCTCAAGATCATGCGGCCCGCGCAGGCCGGCGCCGGACCGAATCCGCTGCGCTGGTGGGCGCGGCTCGCCGCCGGCGCGACGCTGGCGCAGATCTTCATCGGAGGCCTGGTCGCCGGTAGCGGCGCGGGCTACATGATCAACACCTGGCCCAAGATGGGCGACCACTGGGTGCCTCCCGGCATGTGGTCCGAGACCTTCCAGCCGATCGTCCTGAACCTGCTCGAGAACCAGATCACCGTGCAGTTCATCCACCGCTGGTTCGCGGTGACGGTGGTGGCGGTGATCGTCGCCATGGTGTTCCGGTCGTTCACGCTCGGCGTCAGCCCGGTCGCGCGCTGGTCGCTCCGGCTGGTGGTCGGAATCGTGACGCTCCAGTTCATCCTCGGTGTGCTGACGCTGCTTTGGGCGGTGCCGGTGCACATGGGGCTGACGCACCAGATGGTGGGCCTCGTGCTGTTCGAGGTGCTCGTTGTGATCCTTTACGAAGCCACGCACCGCGTCGTTGTGACGGAGGAGCAGCAGGCCGCCACCCTCGAGGCATCCGAACAAGAAATCGAGAGGTCTCGTGCGGTTACTGCGTGATTTCCTGGCGCTGACGAAGCCGACCATCAGCCTGCTGGTGGTGATCACGGGCGCCGCGGCGCTCGTGTGGGAGCGCTCGCTCGCGCGCGACCCGCTCGCGTTCCTCGGCGTGCTGCTCGGCCTGTTCCTGGCCTCCGGCTGCGCGAACGGGCTGAACCAGTACTTCGAGCGCGAACGCGACAAGCTGATGACGCGCACGGCCAAGAAGCGCCCCCTGGCCAACGGACGCCTGTCGCCGGCGGCGGGGCTCGCCTTCGCAGTCGGCTGCGGCGTGGTCGGCGTCTCGCTCTTCGCCGTGTTCTACAACCTGCTTTCGGCGGCGCTGGCGCTGGCGACGATCCTCTTCTACGCGTTCTTCTACACGCTCTACCTGAAGGCGGCGACGCCCCAGAACATCGTGATCGGCGGCGCCGCGGGAGCCATGGGGCCGGTGATCGCCTGGGCCGCCGCGGCGGGTACGCTGGCGTGGGCGCCCGCGCTCATGTTCCTCATCATCTTCTTCTGGACGCCGCCGCACTTCTGGGCGCTGGCGCTCTGCCTGCAGGACGACTACAAGGCGAGCAACCTGCCGATGATGCCGAACGTCGTCGGCGAGGAGGCCACGCTGCGGCAGATGTTCGCCTACTCCGTGGTGCTGGTGCTGACCAGCCTCGCGATGCTGTTCACGGAGGCGGGGATCGTCTACATGGCGGTGGCCGCGGTGACCGGCGCGCTCTTCCTCGCGAAGCTCGCCCAGTCGATGCGCGCCCGCACGGTGAAGAGCTACTGGGGCGTGTTCGGCTATTCGATCATCTACCTCTTCGCGCTGTTCGTCGCGATGATGGTGGATTCGGCATGGAGCACGCCGCTCCTGTGAGCGGCGGATAGGAGGTCCGCTCCCGATGGACGCTTTCGACCACAACCCGCACAGCGAGACGCGGCCGGACCGCGTCGCCGCGAAGGGCACCACGCGCACCCTCGCGATCCTCGCGGTGATCGGCGTCGGCATGTTCGGCTTCGCCTTCGCCAACGCCCCGCTCTTCGTGATGATCTGCCGGAAGATCGGCCTCATCGCCGAGGCGCCCAAGCAGACCGACGCGGTCGACGCGCCGGACGCTTCGCGGCCCCTCCAGGTGTACTTCCTCGCCAACTCCAACGGCCTGCCGGTCTCCTTCTCCGTCAAGCGCGCGGTGCAGGACATCGCGGTCGGCGAGCGCGCGATGAACGAGTACCGATTCGTGAACCTGAGCAACGAGCGCATCTACTTCCGCCCGGTCCACGACGTGTCGCCGGTCGATGCGGGACGCGACGAGATCCTGCACCTCGAAGCGTGCTTCTGCTTCGACGAGCAGGTGATCGAGCCGCGCCAGGAGTACGTGCTGCCGGTGATCTACCGCTTCGATCCGGCGCTTCGCGGCGAGGTGAACCGGATCACGATGTCCTACACGCTGTTCCTCAGCGACCGGGTATCCTACGAGAAGTTCCACGCGGCGCGGAAGAGCTCGGCCCGCGAGGCCGCGGAGGCGTCCGATGCCCCCGGCTGAGGCCACCGCCGCCAAGCACAGCGAGAGCACTATCCCCGCCGCGGACGATCCGCAGGCGATCGCGGAGGAGCGGGTGCTCGTCGCCCAACAGCGCCAACGCTCGCGCCGCTTCGTCTGGTTCCTCGTTGCGTTCGTCGCCTTGGTGGTGACACTCACCTTCCTCGCGCTGATCTTCACCGGATTCAACCCGTTCGCGGACAACCAATCCTACCTCCGACTGCGAGACGCCTAACCCCGCCATGTCCTCTCCCGCCGCGGCCCACGGCCACGCCCACGACGAAGAACACATCCACATGCCGTCGCCGAGCATCTGGCCGTTCCTGGCCGGGCTCGCGCTGCTCTTCGCGCCGGTGGCGGTGATCCTCATGGGGCACGGGCGCCCCGACATCGGCCTGCCGCTGCTCGCGATGGGCACCGTGCTCGCCGTCGTCCCCGGCATCGGCTGGTGCGTGCAGGTGATCCGAGAGAAGGCCGAGGTGGACCTGTTCCAGTCCGCCAAGGACCTGTCGATGTCCTGGAAGCTGTTCCTCGTCTCCGAGGCGGCGATCTTCGGCGCGTTCTTCGGCTACTACTTCGCCATCCGCTGGGCCGCGGGCCACAACTGGCCGCCCCCCGGCTCCCCCCACATCGATCCCGTGATCCCGATACTCGGCACGGTGATGCTCGTCACGAGCTCGTTCACGTGCGAGCTGGGGCACAAGGCGCTCGTCGCCGGCAAGCGCGCGCTCTGCAAGAACTGGACATACGTCACGATCGCGCTGGGCCTCGCGTTCCTTTCCCTCCAGGCCTACGAGTGGGGCTACCTCGGCGCCTACGACCAGTTCAAGATGGGGAACAACGTCTTCGCGACCTGCTTCTACATGATCACGGGCTGGCACGGGTTCCACGTCATCACGGGGCTGCTGATGCTGATCATGGTCTACGCGCGGCTCGAGGGCGGCGCCTTCTCCCGCAAGCGCCACTTCTCCATGCTCGCCGCGAGCTGGTACTGGCACTTCGTCGACGTGATCTGGATCCTGGTGCTCTTCTCGATCTACCTGCTCTAAGCGATGGCGGAGCCGCGGCGCCACGCCGACCCGCTCGACCTCGCGAACGCGCTCCCGCCCGGGGAGCGCGTTCTTCTTTGCCTCGACTACGACGGCACGCTGGTGCCCTTCGAAGACGACGTGCGCCGCGCCGCGACACCGCCGGAGGTGCGCACGCTGCTCGCGGACCTCGCCGCGGAGCCGCGCTTCTCCGTCGCCATCGTCACCGGGCGCTCCATGGACGACATCCTCGCGCGCCTCGACCCGCCGGGCGCGAGCCACGCCGCCGAGCACGGCAAGGACGTGCGCCACGCGGACGGCTGGGCGCGGCGCTTCGAGCCGGAGCCGGAAGTGCAGGCGGCGCTGGACCGCATCGTGGCGCGCTGGGGCGCGCTCGCCGCGGAGGACCCGCGCGTCTTCTTCATGCGCAAGCCGGCGAGCGCGACGCTCTCCAGCCGGCGCTTCCCCTCCGGCGCCCGGGCCGCGCTCGAGGAACGCGCCCGCGCCTGCGGAGCCGAGGAGGCCGCCGCGGGGCTCGTGCGCTTCACCGAGGGGCAGGGGCTCGTCGAGCTGCGGCCGCGTGGCGGCTGGACCAAGGCCACCGCGGTGGCGATGCTCGCGGAGCACGAACGCGCCACGCGCGGCGCCGCCACGCGGGTGCTCTTCATCGGCGACGACCGCACCGACGAGGACGCGCTCGAGGCGCTTTCCGCGCTGGCGCCGGCGACCGGAATCCGCGTGGCCGCGGACGCGACGGTTCCCACCGCGGCCGACCATGTCCTCGCGGACGTCGCGGCGGTGTTGGCATTCCTTCGGGAGCTGCGGCGCCTTACTTGGGCGACTCGAGGATCCGGATCAGGATGATGGTGATGTTGTCGTGCCCGCCCGCTTCGTTGGCGGCGCGGATCAACTCCTGCGCGCAGTCCTCGAGATCTGGGTTCGACAGCATGATGCGCTTCAGGTCCTGGTCGTCCAGCAGGCCCGAGAGGCCGTCGCTGCAGAGCAGGTAGAGGTCGTGCGGCTTGAGCTCTTCGGACTGGACGTCGACTTCTACGTCGGGGCGGTGGCCGAGCGCGCGCGTGATGACGTTGCGCCAGCGGTGGTTCTTCGCCTCTTCCGGGGTGATGATCTTGCGCTGGAGCTGCTCGTTCACCCAGGAGTGGTCGAGCGTCAGGAGCTGTATCTCGCCGTTGCGGACGCGGTAGCAGCGCGAGTCGCCGACGTGGGCGATGGCGGCCTTGCTGTTGGCGGCGTCGAAGAGCATGCCGACGACCGTGGTGCCCATGCCCTGGAACTCGCTGTGCTCCTCGGCGAGCTTGTGCACGTCGCGGTTCGCGAGCCTCACGGCGGCGGAGATGCGGTTCTCGTGGAGCGAGAGCTTCGGGTCGAAGAGCTGCGGGGCCGTGTCGTCCTCGGTCTCCGGCTCGCCCTCCTGGCGGAGGTACTCGACAATGCGTTCGATCGCGCGGCGGCTTGCGACTTCGCCGGCGCTGTGCCCGCCCATGCCGTCGGCCACGATGAAGAGCCCCATGTCGGGCACCACCGAAAGGCAGTCTTCGTTGTGGGCGCGCTTGAGTCCGCGGTCGCTGAGTCCTGCGGCGCGGATTTCAAGTCCACGGGTGGCCGTGTCCATTCACTGCTCCCTACGTAGGAGGGCTCCTGCCAATCGTCCCGCAACGATTCTCAACCCCGCGCGGGTGATGCAAGAAGTTCCCGCAGGGTCGAAGGCGCTCGACAGCTGCCGGCCCCGAGCCGCAGACGGGATGTCAAGCGTTCGGCAGCAGCGATGCGCGCCGAGGAGCGCGCATGCCGACCACCCGCAACGGAGACTTCGCCATGAGGTGCTGGATCTACGGATGGAGATTCGACGAGCTGGGTGCGAATGCCGGAAGCGAGGGGCTGCCAACAGACCTCTCCTTCGGAACTTCGTTCCGCAAGAGAGGCGTCGCTATCGGCGACCGAGTGTACATCGTCGCGAACGGCCATGGGGAGCTGTACTTGGCCGGGCGCTTCGAGGTGCAGCGGATCGCCGTCGGCCGCGAGCAGTTTCGCGAGGTGCTCGGCGAGGAGTTCGAGTCCGCCTACGGGCAGGAGATGATCTACGGCGGCGACACGGGAACACCGCTATCGCTGGGAAGAAGGATCGATTCAGCTCTCCTCAGGGACTTGCACTTTGGGGGTCCCGGCGCGGAGAAGCCGCTCGTCTTCAACCCGAACGGGAAGCTCGACCCGCAAACCATCCGCGGGCTGCGCGAACTCCCTCCCGAGACCGCGGAGTTCTTCGACCGGGTCCTCGCCGCGTCGGACCACCGGGTCGCGCCAGGTGAGGATTTCCTGCTGGATGCCGCAATGCTTGGGGCCCAGCCCGGTGCAAAGTCGGCGGCAACGGCCGACGTCGAGGACGACTCCGAAGCAACTTCCGAACTCTTCTTGGAGGGCAGAGAACTTCAACGCATCACGCGATCGCGGCAGCGGAGCGAGGAAGCGAGGCGGCGTTGCATTGAATTGAAGGGCCTCGATTGCGCCATCTGTGGCTTCAACTTCAAGAACGCATACGGTGAGTTGGGCGAAGGCTTCATCGAAGTGCACCACTTGCGCCCCATCGCTGAGGCGGGGCCGGGCCGCGAGGTGGACCCTATCAAGGATCTGGTGCCCCTTTGCTCGAACTGCCACCGCATGGTGCACCGGGGGAATGAGTGCCGCGACCTTGAAGAACTGAGGCGCGCTTACCTCGAATCGAAAGGGCGGGAGCGCGAGGACAGATGAGCCCTACGCCGCCCCCGCCAGCATCCGTAGCGCCTGCCAGACGAAGCGCAGCGCCACCGCGAGGATCAGAAGCCCCCCTGCCACCGAGACGGCGGCGAAGAAGCGCGCGCCGATGCGGCTGCGCAGCGCCGACAGGACGCCCGTGAAGAACAGCACCCACGCCAGGCACCCCGTCAGCACGCCCACGCCCACGATGAACACCTCGCGCGGTTCCGGGACGCGCCCGGCGAAGACGACGGACTGCGGCACGGTAGCCCAGAAGGCGATGGTCATCGGGCTGAACGCGGTCATGGCGAGGCCGATGCCGTAGGCGCGCAGCGCGGCTTCCGGCGCCGCGCCGGCGGGCGCGAGCGCGGCGAGCTCCTGCGCCCGGGTGTTGCGCCCCCGCCAGGACTCCCACCCGTCCTTGACCGCCGCCCACGCGAGGCGCCCGAGAAGGAAGCCGCCGACCAGGAAGACCACGAGGGTGACCGCGCGGTGCTGCATCAGCGGCGCGAGGCCGAGGCCCGTGGCGAGGATGTAGAGGAAGTCGATGGTGACCGCGCCGAGGCCCACGGCGAAGCCGCTGCGCCAGCCGTCGCGCAGGCAGCGCCGCGAAATCTCCATGTTGAGCGGCCCGAACGGCACCGCCACCGCCAGCCCCGTCTGGACCCCGAGCAGGTAGGTTCCGAGCAAGCGGCGCTACGGGGCCGGGTTCAGCCGGGGGAGGAATTCCGCGCCGAAGCGCTCCGCCAGCTTCGTCTGCCGGCTCTCCAGCGGGATGTCGCGTCCGCCGATGATCACGTGGCGGATCGGGGTCGCGGGCTGGAGCGGGTCGCCCTCGGCCACCACCAGGTCCGCGCGCTTGCCCACGGTCACGCTGCCCAGCTCCGCGTCCACGCCCCACACCTCGGCGGCGTTGAGCGTGAGGCCGCGCAGCGCGGCGTCGTAGGGGAGGCCCCAGGCGACCGCGAGGCCCGCCTCGTAGGGGATGTTGCGGACGTTGTGCGTGCGGTCCGCGGCGACGAAGGCGATCTTGACCCCCGCCTCGTGGAGCAGCCGCGCGTTCTCGTAGATCGCGCCGAGCGTGTCCATGGCGGCGGGCTGCTCCGTCGTCGCGAGGACCACGGGCACATCGCGCCGGGCGAGGAGCCCGCGAACCTTGTACGCCTCCGAGCCGCCGACGAGCACCGCGCGCAGCTTGAACTCCTCCGCGATGCGCAGCGCGGTCTGGATGTCGTCCAGGCGCTCCGCGTGCATGGCGACGGGGATTTCGCCGCGGAGCGCGCTCGCGAGCGCCTCCTTGCGGAAGTCGCGCGCGGGGGGCTCCGGCGCCTCGGGGGGCTCCGGGCGGTCGCCGCGCTCCGCCTCCGGCTTGCGGCCCCACTCCGCCAGTTTCGCGTTGTGCGCCTCGAGCTTGTGGTAGTGGCGCGCCACCTTGTCGGAGTGCCGTTCGAGCGACTCGGCGTACTCGCGGGCGGCGGTGAACTCGCCGCGGATGTACGCGGCGAGGCCCATGCGCGTCATCGGCATCTGGTCCTTCCCGCCGTAGCGCACCTTCGGCGCTTCGCCCAGCGTGATGTGCAGCGCGGCGGGGCTCTTCACCGTCGTGTCGTCCACGCTCATGCCGTCGAGCGCCATCACGGCGCTGCGCCCGGCGAAGACGTTGCCGCCGGAGGGCGCCGCGAGCACCGCCGTCACGCCGTTCATGCGCGTCACGGGGATCAGCTCCGACAGCGGATTGTAGGAGTCCATCGAGAGCACCTGCGCGGTGTTCTGGTCGGTGCCCTCGTCCGTGTCGTCGGTCACGTCCACGGCGGAGACCTCGACCAGGCCGAGCTGCGAATAGCCCGCGAAGAAGCCGGGATAGACCGTCAGGCCTGCGCCGTCGATGCGGTTGGCCCCGGGCACGCGCGCGGCGTCCGCCTCGGCGACCTCGCCGACGGCGGCGATGCGCCCGTCTAGGACGAGCACCGACGCGGACTCGATCGGTTCGCGGTCCACGGGCACCACGCGGGCGTCGCGGATCAGAAGGTCCTGCGCGGGGAGCGCGGGCGCCAGGAGCGCCAGCGCGGCGAGCAGTCGGGCGGTGCGGCGCAAGCGGGTCACGGCGTGTACTCCGGGTGGGTCTGGGCGGCTTCGTACTCCGCGCGGTCGAAGACCTGGCGTCCGTCGATGAACGTCATCTCGACGCGCGTGTACATGTCGAAGGGATGCTTCGAGAACACGGCCACGTCGGCGTGCTTCCCCGGTTCGAGGCTGCCGACCCATTTGTCGATGCCGAGCGCCTTGGCGGGCGCCAGCGTGATCGACGCGAGCGCCTGCGGCTCCGTCATGCCGTACTTGCGGGCCTTCGCCGCCTCGTGGAACATGCGCTGGACGACGTCCGAGCTGTCGCTCTTGAGCACCGTGTTCACGCCGGCGTTGGCGAGGATCGCGACCGCTTCCGGCGTCGCGTCCCAGGCCTCCATCTTGAAGCCCCACCAGTCGGGCCAGGTGGCCACCGCGATGCGGCGGCGGGCCAGCTCCGGCGCCAGCTTGTACGCCTCCAGCGCGTGGTGCAGCGATGCGATGGGGAAGCCGTACTCGTCGCTGATGCGGAGGATGTCCTCGATGTCGTCGCGCCGGTAGCAGTGCACATTCACGCGCACGCGCCCCTCGAGCACGTCGACCAGCGTTTCGTTCAGCGCGTCGAACTCCGGCGGGTCCGGCGCCTCGGGGCGCTCCTCGTCCTCCTTGAGTGCGCCCGCGGCGGCGTGCGCCTCGTACTCAGCGAGCTTCGCCTCGTAGCGGGCGACCGCTTCCGCGTGGCGGGCCTTCTTGGCCCGGTACTCCTCCGCCTTGGTGAACGTCTCGCGCAGCTTCGCCATCAGCCCCATGCGCGTGCTGGGGAGCTGCCCGCGCCCGCCGTAGACGCGCTTCGGGTTCTCGCCCATCGCCATCTTGAGCTGCCGCGGCGCTTCCGCCATCTTCATCGCTTCGAGCACCGGCACTGGGCGGAGCTTGAGCACCACTCCCTCGCCGCTGATCATGTTTCCGCTGCCGGGCAGCACGAGCACCGTGGTCACCCCGCCGGCGCGGGCGCGCTCGAAGGCGGGGTCCTCAAGGTTCACGCTGTCCTCCGCGCGCACCTGCGCGGTCACCGGCGCGGTCATCTCGTTGCCGTCCGAGTTCGCCTCCACGCCGGGCCACGAGTAGACGCCCATGTGCGAATGGGCGTCGATGATGCCGGGCATGATGAACTTGCCCGAGGCGTCCACCACCGCGGCCCCGGCGGGGACCGTCGTCGAGGCGGACGGGCCGACCGCCTCGACCAGCCCGTTGCGGAGGACCAGCGTGCCGTCGGCGAGCGGTTCGCCGCTGACGGTGAGGATCGTGGCGCCGGTGAAGGCGACCGCGCGCTCGCCGGTGGCGTCGAGGCCGCCGTGTTGCGCGGGGAGCGCGGCGGCGAGCAGCGCGGCGCATGCCGCCGCTGCGAGCGCCCGGAGGCGGGCGGCGGCGGGAGTGGTTCTGCGGATTCCGGTCATGCGTTCGGCGGTGCCTTTCGTTCAGGGCGTGCGCGGGGTGGGCTTTTCGGCCGTCGGGTCCTCGGTGTCCGCGGTGCGTTCCTGCGGGATGTCCGCGGGGGCGACGGCGGGGTCGGCGGGCTGCGCCGCGGCGGGCGCCTCCTCGAAGCGGATCGCGGTGCCGCGGAGGAAGAACTGCTGGTAGTCGCCCATGCGGTACGAATCGAACGGCGTGCGGTCGTCCGGCACCCAGCCGCGTCCCTTGTTCTTGAGGCTGCGGATGTTGACCACGGCGTCGCCGCCCAGGCGGCGGGCTCGGGCCTGCAGGTCCTCGAGCTGCTCGCGGCGGATCTCCGGCGTGTCCTCGTCCGCGGGGAAGCTGTTGATCTGCGCGATCTCGAGGTGTGGCTGCGCGACGGTGTTCACGTAGAGGCGCACCGGCGCGTCCTCCGGCAGCGCGCGGTAGCGCGACTCCGTCAGGTGGTGCGTGCGCGTCGCGGCGCAGCCCCCGGCCAGCAGCGCCGCGCCGAGCGCGGCCGTCAGCATCGCATGTCGTGTCATCGTGCGTCCTCTCCTGTCGCGAGCATAGAGAGCGCATCCGCCTTGTCAGCCTCAAGCCGAGACCGCAGCTCCGCGAGGTCCGCGAAGCGGCGCTCGTCGCGGAGCCGCGCGACGAAGTCCACCGCCAGCCTCCGCCCCCCGAGTTCGCCTTCGAAGCCGATCAGGTGCGCCTCGCGGCGGTGCTCGCGCCCGCCCACCGTGGGGCGGAAGCCGAGGTTCATCATCGCCGGCAGCGAGACCGCGCCGCCGTCGATCCCCGCGCGCACCGCATACACGCCATCGCGCGGCAGGCACACCTCCGCCGGGATGGCGAGGTTCGCCGTGGGAAAGCCGATGGTGCGCCCGATGCGGTCGCCGCCCACGACGGGACCCTCGACGCGGTGCGGGCGGCCGAGCATCGCCGCCGCGGACGCCGCGTCGCCCTCCGCGAGCGCGGCGCGGATCCGCGAGCTGCTGACCGGCGCGCCGCCGGAAAGGACGAACTCCGGCTGGCGGTGCGCGAACCCGAGGCGCGGCGCGAGCGCCGCCAGCAGCGCCGCGTCGCCGGCCCCGCCGCGCCCGAAGCGGAAGTTCGCCCCGCTGGCGATCTCCGCCGCCGCGCACCGCGCCACCAGCAGCTCCGACACGAACTCCTCCGCGCCCGTCGCCGCCAGCGCCTCGTCGAACGGAAGCCCCGCGACCACGTCGACGCCGAGCGCGGCCAGCAGCTCCGCCTTGCGCGGCCAGGTGGTCAGCAGCGGCGGCGCCGACTTCGCGCCCACGACGCCGCGGGGATGGTTCTGGAAGGTTACGACGACCGCGAGCGCCCCGGCGGAGCGCGCCCGGGCCACGGTGGCGCCGATCAGCGCCCGGTGCCCCGTGTGCACGCCGTCGAACATGCCGACCGTGACGTGCGTGCTCCGGCCGAGCGGGCGCAGGTCGAGCCCCGCCGCGGTGTCGATCAGGATGGGGCGCGGGGGCGCGGCGCCGGCCGCGCGCTCGTCGGGCGCGGTCACGTCGTCGAGTCGAGCCGCTTTCCGGGGACCGGCGTCGAGGGCCTTGCGGCCGCGCCGGGCGCTTCCGCGGTGTTCACACGGACCATCGCCGCCCGGAGCACGCGCCCCGCGACGATGTAGCCGGGGCGGATCACCTCGACCACCTCCTGCGGCGCGCGCGACGGATCGCACACCGTGCCGACCGCCTCGTGGAAGTTCGGATCGAAGGTGTCGCCGAGCGGCTTCAGCACTTCGAGGCCGCACGCGCCGAGCGACTGGAGCAGCTCGCGGTGGATCATCTCGACGCCCTCGCGGACCGAATCGACGTCGGAGGCGGAGACGAGGCTCTTCAAGGCGAACTCGAAGTGGTCGAGCGGCTGGAGCAGCTTCGACAGAACGTCGGCGTTCGCGGTGCGCTTCATTTCGTCCCGCTCGCGGGCGAGGCGCTTGCGGGCGCCCTCCATGTCCGCGTGGATGCGGGCGAGCTCCTCCTGCGCCTTCTCCTTCACGGCGGAGACATCGGCGCGGAGCTGCTGCGCCTCGTGCGCGCGCCCGGCGTCCAGCGCGCGCAGGCGCTTGATTTCCGCGGCGGCCTTCTCGAGCTGGCGCGAGGTGAGCGCGTAGGAGTCCTGGAAGCTCTTCAGCTGCTCCGCCGTGACCGCGGGCTGCTGCGCGGGGGCGGGGCGCCGCCGCGACCGGGAGTCGTGGATGAGCCGCTCGCGGCGCATCAAGTACTTACGGCGGGTCGGCGGCACGGTGGGAGGCCTGCGGGACGGAGTCGGAGCGGGATGCTTCAGAGCTTCCCATCCAGAACCCGGCGCGGGTCCGACGCAAGGATAGTGTCTCCCGGGCGCAGCCCCCCCAGCACCTCGACGCTGCCCCCGCTCTCGCGCCCCAGTTCCACCTTCCGCCCGGCCCAGCCGCCGCCGGAACGCTCCGCCACCCAGTGCGCACCGTCCCGCGTCCAGACCGCCTCCACCGGCACCGAGACGACGCCGCCGTCCTTCGAGAGGATGATGCGCACCCGCGCGGTGAGCCCCGGCTTGAGCTGCGGGTCCGGGTCCGCGATCGCGAGCTCCGCCTCGAAGACGCGCTCCCCGCTGGCGGACTCGGAGGCCATCGCCATGCCGGAGGCGCTCCGTTCGCGCTCGATCGCCGCCGAGGCGATCCGCTCCAGCCGCCCCGTCATCCGCACGCCCCCGATGGTGTCGAAGACCACCTCGGCCTCCATGCCTTCGCGGACGCGCTCCAGCCACGACTCGGGGACCTGCGTGCGGACCACCAGGCCCGAAAGGTCCGGAATGGTCCCGATCAGCTCGCCGTCGCCGATCTCCTCGCCGGGCTGCAGCTCCGCGTTCGTCCGGCGGCGCCAGTTCCAGCCGCTGCGCCGCATGAACATGCCGTCCACGGGCGCCTTCACCTGCGCGCTGGCGAACTCCGCGAGGGACTTCTCCAGGTCGCGGCGCGACTTCTCCACGTTGAGCAGCGTCTGCCCGATGTCGCCGACGTAGCCGGACTCCGCGAGCGCGGCGGAGGTCTGCTGCGAGCGCGAGTCGCGCTCGCGCCCCACCGTGCGCAGCTTCGACAGCGCGGCGTTCGACAGCGCGTCGCGCACCTCGTCCGTCGCCACCACCTCGCGGTCCCGGAGCAGTTGCAGCCGCGACAGCTCCGAATTGGTCTCCTCCAGCTTCAGCCGCTGGAAATCGAGGTCCGTGAACGCGCCGTCCACCTCCAGCGCGCCGGAGCGGATCTCCATCGTCATCGACTCGATGGACTTCTCGTACTCGTTCTTGAGCTGCTTCAGCTCGTCGATCACCTCGTCGATCTGCTCGCGGATCTTGACGGGATCGAGCACGGCCACCAGGTCGCCGGCCTTCACCATGGCCCCCGAGTCGGCGAGCGTCACGACGCTCCCGCTGAAGGGCGCGATCACGTTCACGACGCGCTTCGCCTCGACGACGCCGACCTCCTCGAGCGCGACGACGAAGTCGCCGGCCTGCACCGAGTGCGTGGGCAGGTCGGCGCCGGCGTCCTTGCGGCAGCCGGCGGAGGCGAGCAGCGCCGCGGCGAGCGCGGCGGCTAGGAGCCGTGGGCCCATGGGGGGATTCCTCAGTCGGTTTCCGGGTCCAGGACCCGCTGCCTTGCCCGAAGCTCGTTCTGTGCCCGGCGGCGGCGCAGCGCCTCGACGCGCGCCCGGTTCTTGTTCCGGTACTTCATCCCCGGGTCGCGCGTGACGTCCGTGTTGTCGTCGTGGCGGCGGTAGAAGTAGAGCACCTCCGGCACCCGCACCACGTCGTGGCGCTCGCCGATCTTCAGCACCATGTCGTAGTCCTCGCCGAAGTTGCCGTAGTGCTCCTCGTCGTAGAGGCCCATCTCCTCGAGGACGCAGCGCGCGAACACGCGCACCGCCCCCGCGCCGTCGCGGCGCAGGATCTGGTTCCGCGAGTAGCCCGCGTGCGTCACCGGCGGCACCTCCTCGATCACGCGGCCCTCCACGTCCATCAGCCGGTAGAAGCTGATCGCCAGCCCGCAGTTCGGATTCTCCTCGAAGGGGCGCACCATGCGCTCCAGCGTTTCCGGCGCGTAGCGGTCGTCGCTGTCGAGCTGGCAGATGTAGCGCCCGCGCGCCGCCCGGATGCCCTCGTTGAGCGCCGACGCGATCGAGCCCCCCGTGCCGCCCAGCACGCGCACCCGCGCGTCCGCCGCCGCCAGCTCCGCCAGCACCTCCAGCGTTCCGTCCGTCGAGCCGTTGTCCACGACGACCACCTCGACGTCCTGGAAGGCGCCGTCGAGCACGCTGCGCACCGATTCGCGGATGAAGCGCGCGCGGTTCAGCACCGGCACCACCACGCTGCAGGCCACCGGCTCGCGCTCCTCCGGGTAGGGCGCCGGCTCCGTCGGCGAGGCGAGCCACGCCCCGCGCGCGATCAGCGCCTTCTCGAAGACCGTCGTCACCTCCGCCTCCACCTCCGGCGGGTAGAACACGTAGGAGAAGCCGCCGAGCGGCCCGAGCCCCGGCGAATAGAGCGCGCCCCGGGCGCCGCCCTCATCCTTCGCCGCCGCGCGCCGGTACAGCGGCTCCGCCACGCGCACGAAGCGCCCCAGCATCAGCAGCCGCAGGTGCAGGTCGTACTCCCAAGCGTAGGAGAGCTTCGTGTCGATGCCCCCCGCCTCGCGCACCGCGGGCAGGTGGTACAGCAGCAGCCCGCCGAAGTCGAAGCGCTCGTGGATGCAGCCCTCGTGGTCCTGCAGCTCCACGCGCCGCCCGTCCGCGCCGATGTGGTCGGAGTAGACGCCCACCGCGTCGAAGACGTCCGCGAGCCGGTGCGCCATGCGGTCGAGCGCCCCCGGCAGCAGCCGCACGCCGGGGCCGGCGAACGCGCCGAGCTGCGCGCCGGGCGAAAGCTCGACCAGCATGTGCGCGAGCTGCGCCGTGCCGCGGCTGCCGCGCTCGAGCCAGCCGACCGCAGGCTCCAGGCCCTCCGGCCGCGCCGCCTGCGAGACCACCACCAGCCGGTCGCCCTCGCGGAGCGCCCCGCGCCACGCGGCGATCTCCTCCGCCACCGCCTCCTCCTCCAGCCCGTCGGCCAGCAGCAGCGCCACCAGCGGCATCGCCTCCACTTCCTCGTCCTCCACCAGGGCGGCGGACTCGTCCAACGGTTCTTCCTGCGCCACGGGGGCGTCCTCCTGGGGGGTCGTTTCCGGCGCCGGCGCTGTCTCCGGTTCCGGCTCGGGCGGGGCCTCCGGCTCCGGCTCCGCGAAAAGGTCCGCCTGCAGTCCGAGCGTTTCCGGCTCCTCCGCTTCCGGCGCGGCGGTGGGCGCCTGCTCCTCCGCGGACGGCTCCGCGGGCGCGGCGGGCGCCGGTGCCGGGCCCTTCGGGGCGGGGGGCGCGGGCAGCGCCGCGTGCGACGGGTCGGCGTGGTACTCCGGCACGTACTGGGCGAACAGCTCGAGCACGCGCCGCGGATCGCCGCTTTCCGCCGCCTCGTTGAAGAATTCGAGGACGCCCTGCCACTCGGACCACGGCGGGGCGTCCTTGGCCTCGGCGACCCAGAGCTTGCCGACCGCGGTGCGCTCGGCGCCCTCCTCGCGCGTGAGGAGCTCCTCGCGCAGCTTTTCGCCCGGGCGCAGCCCCGTGTACTCCAGCTTGATGGTGTCGTCAGGCACGCCGCCCGCCATGGCGATCATCTGGCGCGCGAGCTGCGCCACCTTCACCGGCTCGCCCATGTCCAGCAGGTACAGGCCCTGGCGCTTGCCGTGGACGGCGGCCTGCAGCACCAGGTGCGCGGCCTCCTCCGCCGTCATGAAGTAGCGCTCGACGTCCGGATGCGTCACCGTGACGGGGCCGCCCTCCTCGATCTGGCGGCGGAACAGCGGCACCACCGATCCGCGCGTCCCGAGCACGTTGCCGAAGCGCACCACCTGGAACACGGTCTTCGAGCCGCGCCCGATGCTCTGGACGGTCGCCTCCGCGAGTCGCTTCGCGGCGCCCATCACGCTCGAAGGGCGCACCGCCTTGTCCGTGGAGAGAAGCACGAAGCGCTCGACGCCGAAGCGGTCCGCGACGACCGCGAGCGACGCGGTGCCGAGCGCGTTGTTGCGGACCGCCTCGCAGGCGTGGGCCTCCATGAGGGGCACGTGCTTGTGCGCGGCGGCGTGGAAGACCACCTGCGGGCGCCACCGGCGGAAGTGCTCCGCCAGCCCCGCCGGGTCGCGCACGTCGCAGACGATCGTCTCGACGGCGAGCCCCGGCGCCGCGCGCCGGACCGCGTCCGCCGAATCGAGCAGGCTGTTCTCGCCCTTGCCGAGCAGCAGCAGGCGCGCGGGCGCGAGCTGCGCGAGCTGGCGGGCGAGCTCGGAGCCGATGCTCCCGCCGGCGCCGGTCACCAGCACCGTCTTCCCCGCGTAGTACGCGCCGCCGTCCGAAAGCGCGGGCGGCGTGGCGGGGCGCCCCAGCAGGTCCTCGACCTGCAGGTTGCGGAGCTGCGAGACGCCGACGCGCCCGCCCACCACGTCCCGCACGGAGGGCATCACGGCGAAGCGCACCTTCGCCTCGCGGCACGCGTCCACCACGGCGCGGAAGTCCTTCGCCTCCGCGTCGTCCAGCGCGATCACCACTTCCTCGATGCGCTCGCGGGCGATCACTTCGCCGAGCTTTTCGAGCAGCGCGACCGCGGGCACGCCGGCCAGCCGCAGCCCGAGGTGCCGCGGGCTGGCGGCGACTAGGCAAAGCACGTCGATGCCGGGCTCCGGCGTGCGGGCGAGCGCCTGGAGGAACTGGTGCGCGAGGTCGCCCGCGCCCACCACGCAGGCGCGGCGCCGCGCGGGGCCCTGCGCCGGCGCCGCGCCCGCGCCGAAGAGCCGCGGCGCCAGGCGGAGCCCCCCCGTGAGCAGCGACGCCAGCATCGCGTGGACCAGCAGCACGCCGTAGGGCACGCGCAGCACGTGCTCGAAGCCGTCAGGCGAAAGGGGGAGCGACGCGAAGCCCGCCTGCCGCTCCAGGACCGCGTTGAGCACCGCCCAGAGGACGAGTTGCGCCGCGCCCGCCCCCAGCACCGCCCGCAGGTCCGCGATGCCCGCGTAGCGCAGCCGCGTGCCGTAGGCGCGGAAGGCGTGCAGCAGCGCCACGTGCGTCGCCGCCACGGCCACGGCGAGCGACTTAGCCTGCGAGGCGTAGTCCCACGTGTCGTAGTCCGCGGGCACGGCGAAGTCGAACCGGAGCAGGTACGCGCCGAACCAGGCGGCGGCGACCAGCGCCGCGTCGATGATGGAAAGCAGGAGCACCCGCAGCCAGGGCTTCATCGGAGGAAACGTCCCGTCGACGAACGCTTCCCCCGGCGGCGCACCGTAACAACCGGAAAGCGCGGGGCGCCTGTGCGCTTGACCGTCCCCGCCCCGGGGCCAAGGCTCGCCACACGACGACCGCCCGCGGGACACATGTACCTCGACTACTTCGGCTTCGAGCAGGAGCCCTTCAACATCACGCCCAACACGCGCTTCCTCTTCGAGTCGAAGAGGCACCGCGAGGCGCGCGCCGCGCTCGTCTACGCCGTCGAGCAGCGCAAGGGCTTCCTCGCCCTCACCGGCGAGATCGGCTGCGGCAAGACCACCGTCTGCCGCGCATTCATCAACGCGCTCGACAAGGCCAAGGTCAGCGTCGCCCTCGTCCTCAACCCGCAGCTCAACCCCCTCGAGCTGCTCCAGGCGATCAACCACGAGTTCGGCATCGACGCCTCCGGCGGCTCGAAGCGCGAGCTGCTTGAGCGCCTCAACGCGCACCTGCTCGCGGAGTACGCCGCCGGCCGCAACTGCCTCCTCCTCATCGACGAGGCCCAGCGCCTCTCCGCCGACGCGCTCGAACAGGTCCGCCTCATCAGCAACCTCGAGACCGAGACCACCAAGCTGATCCAGATCTGCCTCGTCGGCCAGCCGGAGCTCGAGGACATCCTGCACCTGCCGGAGCTCGAGCAGCTCAACCAGCGCGTCACGGTCCGCTACCACATCGACCCGCTGGACCACGACGAAACCGTTGACTATATCAACCACCGCCTCGCCGTGGCGAAGCCGAAGAAGGAGGTGCGCTTCCACAAGAAGTCCCTCCGGCGCATCCACGAGCACACGCGCGGCGTCCCCCGGCGCGTCAACGTCGTCTGCGACCGCGCCCTGCTCCTCGCCTTCGTCCGCGAGCGCGTCGAGGTGGACGACGAAACCACCGCCGACGCGATCCGCGAGGTCTCCGGCCGCGCGCGCCCCAGCCGCGCGGCCGACACGCGCGCGCTCCTCGCGTCGTCCGGATCGCAGACCCCCGCCCCACCCGCCGCGGAGCCCGCGCCGGAAGCCTCCGCGGAGCAGGCGCACGACGAAGCCGCGCCGCCCGAGCCCGCCGCGCCCGCGCAGCCCGCTCCCTCGCCGCGGTGGCTGTGGCCCGCCGTGCTCGGCTGCTTCGCCCTGCTCGGATACCTCTTCTGGCAGTCGCTCAACGCCGCGCCGCAACCGGTTGGACCGGATCTGGCCGCCGCCGCCCCGTCGCCGTCCCCGACCCCCGCGGTGGCCACGGCTCCGCCGGCAACCCCGTCGCCGAGTCCCACTCCGGAGCCGACTCCCGAGCCCACCCCGGACGCCTCCGCCGCACTCCCCACGCCGACGCCGCTCCCGGCGCCGCCGCCTTCGCCGGTGCCGTCGCCCACCCCGCAACCCACCGCGGCCCCGACGCCCGCTCCCAGCCCCGCGCCCACTCCGCAGCCGACCCCGGCCCCCACGCCGCAGCCCACCGTCGCCATTGCCCTCCCGACGCCGCGCCCCGCGCCGCCGCCCGCGTGGAGCTACGACGCCCGCGGCGTCCTCCGCCATCCGGAGGCGCCCGCCGCCTTCGCCGCCTCCGTCATGACCTGGCTCTCCGTCGCCGAGTCCGCCCGCTTCCCGGAGCCGGAGCTCGAGCGGCTCCGCGCCATGGCGCCGGGCGACATCGGCTCGCTCCAGCTCGCCTCCGGCACCGCGCCGCTCTTCCTGCGCGAGGTGCGCCTCCCCACCGACTTCCGCGCGATCGACCGCTCCTGGTACCCGGTGCTGCTGCAGTTCGACCGCGACCTCGAGGAGGCCAGCCCCTGGGTGGTGCTCGAGGAGCAGGAGGGCGCCTGGGTCACCGTGCTCGATCCGCGCTTCGGCGAAGTGCAGGTCGACCGCAACCGCCTCGAGGAGCACCTCGCCGCCGTCGTGGTGCTCTACCGCGACCGCGACGGGATCACGGGCCTGCGCCGCGGCGATTCGGGAACTCCGGTGGCCGCGCTGCACGGGCTGCTGCGCGAGCGCGGCTTCCTCGAATCCGGGACGCCGGTGGGCGACCGCTTCGACGCGGAGACCGAGCGCGCACTCACCCGCGCGCGCGCCGCATGGCGCCTCGACGAGTCGCCGCTCGTGTCGCCCGCGCTCGCGCTGCGCCTTCTCAAGCCCCCCGTGGAGCCCGCCCCTTGAGTTCGATCCTCGACGCGCTCGAGAAGGCCAAGAAGGCCCAGGAGCGGGCCGCCGCCGCGCAGGCTCCGGCACCCGCCCCCGCGGCCCCGCCCGCCGGAGAAAGCGCGCTCGCCGCCGAGCTGGAGCGCTCGCGCCGGCAGCACCGCGTCCTCCTCGCGACCGTTGTCTTCGTGGGCGTCGCCGTCGTCGGGACGGTGGCCATGATGGGGCGCGGGCGCGATGGCCGCCCGGCTCCCGCCGCGGCGCCCCCAACCGCGACACCCGCGCCGCCGACCCCTTCTCCGACACCCGCGCCAACCACCGCCCCGACCCCCGCGCCCAGCCCCGCGTCCGCCGCGCAGCCCACCCCGTGGCCTTCGCCCACGCCGGTCGCGCCGCCGACGCCTTGGCCCTCGCCGACGCCGCTCCCGAGCCCCACGCCCTATCCGTCGCCGTCGCCCTGGCCCACCGCCACAACGCAGGCCACCCCGCCGCAGCGCATCGACTTCGCGCGCCTCTTCCAGGACGGCCAAGTGATCCGCCCGAGCGAACTCGGCTGGACCGTCGACGGCGTCATGACCTTCGGCAGCACGACGACCGTCCTCATCAACGGCGAGGAGGTCCGCGTCGGCACGATCTACCGCGGGCTGCACCTGATCGACGCGGTGCCCGGCGTGCTCACGGTCGGCGTCGGCGAGGGCAAGCTCGTGAAGGTGGTCTACTAAGAATGAAAGGAACGGTGCGATGCGCGAGGTGATCGTCCTGACCGACCCCGCCGCGGTGGCGGACGCCGCGGAGCGGCTGCTCTACACCGAGCTCAAGTTCCGCGTCTCCGAGTCGGGGCGCTTCTTCGTGCTGCTGTCCGGCGGCTCGACGCCGAAGGAGATGTACCGCCTCGCGGCGCAGCGCCGGGGGACGGAGGCGGACCTCTACGGGCGGGCCGACTACTTCCTCGGCGACGAGCGCATGGTCGCGTGGGACTCGCCCGACTCGAACGGCGGGGAGGCGGCGCGCCTGCTGCTCGATCCGCTCGGCGTCGCGCAGGGCCGCCGCCACTTCCCCAACGGCGCCTCCGCCGCGCCGGAGCGCGAGGCGGACCGCATCAACGCCATCATGGAGCGCACGATGCCGAAGAACCTAGGCGGCGCGCCGGTCTTCGACCTCGCGTTCCTCGGCGTCGGCGCCGATGGCCACACCGCGTCGCTCTTCCCCGGCACCGCCGCGCTGGATCTCGTCGAGCCGAAGCTCGTCGTCAACGCGGTGCCCCAGCTCCAGACCACGCGCTTCACCGCCACCTTCCCGCTCCTCGCCGCCGCGCGCCACGTGGTGTTCCTCGTGACCGGCGCGACGAAGGCGCACCTCGCGGACCGCATCCGCTCCGGCGAGCCGGGTTCCCCCGGGCACCCCGCGCTCCGCGTCCGCGCCGAGCGGACCACCTGGCTGCTCGACCGGGCCGCGGCGGGCTGAGCGGCGGTCAGCCGCAGCGGTTCGCCAGCTTGCCGATCCGCTCGATCTCGATCTCCACCAGGTCGCCCTTCTTCAGGTAGACCGGCGGATTGCGCCACTGCCCCACGCCCGCGGGCGTGCCGGTGGCCACGATGTCGCCCGGCTCCAGCGTGATCATCCGCGTGATGTGCGCGATCAGCTTGGGGATCTTGAAGATGAGCTGCGCCGTGCTCGACTTCTGCATCGTCTTGCCGTTGAGGCGCGTCTCGAGCGCCAGCGCGTGCGGATCGGGAACCTCGTCGGCGGTGACCAGCACGGGGCCGCACGGCGCGGAGCCGTCGAAGCCCTTCGCCCGCGTCCACTGCTTCTCGCGCTTCTGCAGCGAGCGCGCCGACACGTCGTGCAGGATCGTGTAGCCGGCGACGTGCTTCATCGCGGAGCGCGCCGCGACGTTCTTCGCCGTGCGCCCGATCACGAAGGCGAGCTCGCCCTCGTAGTCCATCAGCCCGTCCACCTTCACCGGCAGCGGGATCTCCGCGCCGTGCCCGAGCAGCGACGTGGCGAACTTGGCGAAGACCAGGGGGAAGTCGGGGAGCGGGGCGTTCTGCTCCGCGCAGTGGTCGTGGTAGTTCAGGCCGATGCAGAGGATCTTCGCGGGGCGCGGCACCGGCGGGAGGAAACGCACCTTCGCGGCGGGCAGCAGCACCGGGTGCCCGTCGGGGCCCTTCTGGCGCAGGAACGCCTTCGGATTCTCGGCGACGCGCTGGAGGAGCTTGCGCGCGGCGGCCTCGGTCTTGGGCAGCCCCTGCAGGAACGCCATCATGTCGCCGGGGAGCGCGGGGGCTTTGGGATCGGCGACCGCGGAAGCGGCGGCGAGGCGGAGGATCTTGCCGCCCAGTTCGACCCCCAGGAAGGGGGCGATACCTTCGGCGGCGGCGGTGCAGAGGCGCATGGGGCGGCTCCCGGGCGTGGCGTGGGCCGCTCCGCCTACGGGAGCGGGAAGTGCATCAACTCGAACGCCACCCAGACCGGGAGCGTGACAATGGCGCAAGCGTAGATGGGGAGCTGGAGCCGGCTGACCAGGGCGCCCTGCGCGCCGAAGCGCTGCGCCGCGATCGCCAGGTTGATCGCCGACGGCGAAGCCGCCTCGAGCATCACGATGAAGCGCACCAGCGGCGGCACGCCCTCGACCAGGCCCATCGCGAGGAAAACCAGCGCCGGCATCACCAGCAGCCGGACCGTGATCGCCAGCCCCGCATGGCGCTTTCGGATCCGCTCCTTCGTGTCCACGGACGCCAGCATCATCCCCAGCAGGATCATCGCGATCGGGCTGATCAGGAGCGAAAGGATCCGCACCACACCGAACGCCTCCCGCAGCAGCAGCGGCGACGCCGGGTCGTTCTTCGCCGCCGCGGCGACCGGCGGCACCATGCTGAGCAGCACGCCCGCCACCACGCCGAGCACCGGCATGCTGAGGCTCTTCTTCACGGTCTCGAGCCAATGCGCCGGCTCGTCCCGGCGGTCGCTGACGAGGTACGTGCCGAGCGTCCACTGCAGCGGGCTCGTGGCGAAGATCGCCAGGCCGATGTAGACGAGCGCCTGCTCGCGCAGCTCCGGCGGCAGCACCGCCATCGCCATCGGGATCGGCAGGTACATCGAGTTCTGGATCGCCACGACGGCGGAGATCGCGCGGTCCTGGGCGGGCGATTCGCCGGGGCGGAAGCGGAACCATATCTGCGTGAGGAGCGCGCCGCCGACGATCCAGAAGACCGCCATCAGGATCACGATGGAGCCCTCCGTCAGCGCGGCGGGCGTGAAGCTGCGCGCCAGCGCCAGCACAAGCGTTAGCGGCACGAACACGTCGACCGCGAAGCGCACCGCGAGCTTGAACTGGCGCTCCGTGATCTTCCCGAGCTTCATCGGCACGAAGCCGATCAGGCCCAGCAGGAAGAGCTTGGCGATGGCCTTGAACGCGATGGCGAGGGCGTCGAGGAAAGCGTGGAGGCCCGCGTCGCCGGCGAGCGCCGTCATGCCGCGGCGCGGAGGTGCCGGAGCGGTCCGGCGGCGCGGGCGCGGATCACTCCTTGTCGATCCGCTTCCAGACCGTCTCGCCGGGGCGGTCCTCGAGTGCGAAGCCGATCGCGCGCAGCCGGTCGCGCACCAGGTCGCCGATGGCGAACTGCTTCGCCTTGCGCGATTCCGCTCGGACCTCGACCAGGAGCGCGAGGAGCTGCTCCGCGAGGCCCGACTCGTCCAGCGGCGCGTCCTCGGGCTCGAGGTCCGCCGTGAGGCCCAGCACCCCGCGCAGGTCGCGCAGCAGCGCCAGCGCGTCCGCGAGCCGCCACAGCGCGGCGGTGTCGCCCTTGCGCGCCGCGTCCGCCAGGCTGTTCACCAGCGTGACCAGCCGGAAGAGCGCTCCGAGCGCCTCCGGCGTGTTGAAATCGTCGTCCATGGCGGCGCCGAACTGCGCCTCGAGCGAGGCGAGCTCCTCGTCGCGCTGCCAGTCGCCCAGCGGCTGCGCGGCCTTGTCGAGCAGCGCCGCCGCCTCGTTGTCGCACTGCGCCAGGCGGCGCGCGGCGGACTTCGCGCTGTGCAGCGCGTCGTCCGTCACGTCGTGCGGCGAACGGTAGTGCGCCCACATCAGGAAGAGGCGCAGCGTCAGCGAATCCACACGCTTCAGCACCTCGTCGATGTTCAGCACGTTGCCGAGCGACTTCGACATCTTCTCGCCCTGGATGTTCAGGAAGCCGTTGTGCAGCCAGTAGCGGGCGAACGGCTTGCCGGAGAGCGCCTCCGCCTGCGCGATCTCGTTCTCGTGGTGCGGGAACTGCAGGTCCACCCCGCCCCCGTGGATGTCGATCGTGTCGCCCAGGATTTCGTGCACCATGCAGGAGCACTCGATATGCCACCCCGGGCGGCCCATGCCCCAGGGGGACTCCCACGCGGGTTCGCCCTCCTTCGCGCCCTTCCACAGCGCGAAATCGAGCGGGCTCTTCTTCAGCCGCTGCTGCGCCTCGTTCACGCGCTCGCCCTGCGCCATCTGGTCCAGCGGCTTCTTCGACAGCTTGCCGTACTCCGGGAACGACGCGACCTCGAACCAGACCGAGCCGTCGTCCGTGGCGTAGGCGTGCCCCTTGGCGATGAGCGCCTCGATCGAGGCGATCATCTCGGGGATGAACTGCGTCGCCCGCGGGTGGTCCGTGGCGGACAGGTTCCCGAGGCGCTCGAGGTAGTGCAGGAAGAGGCCGGCGTAGTGCTCCGCCACCTCGGCGGGGGGCCGCCCCTCCTCGACCGACTTGGCGATGATCTTGTCGTCCACGTCGGTGATGTTCATGACGAAATGGACGCGGTAGCCGCGGTGGATGAACCAGCGGCGCACCACGTCCATCACGACGAAGTTGCGCGCGTTGCCGATGTGGAACGGCGCGTAGACCGTTGGTCCGCAGTTGTAGAAGCGGACCGGCGCCTCCGGGCGTACGGGGACGAACTGCTCCTTCGCGCGCGCCAGGCTGTTGTAGAGGTGGATGCTCATCGTGTCCCGCCCCCGTCCGGAGCGGCCGCCGCCTTACTTCTTGTCGTCTTCCTCGTCCTCGTCGTCGCCTTCCTCGTCCTCGTACTCCTCGTCCTCGTCCTCGAGGTCGTCCTCGGAGTCCTCGTCCATGAAGAAGTCGTCGGCGAACTCCTCCGCGTCGTCGTACCAGCAGGAGACGGTCATGCCCTCCTCGTCGTCCTCCTCCTCCTCCTCGTCATCGAGGGGCTCCTTCGGGAGGTCGGTGACGAGCAGGCCGCACTCGAACAGGCTGCCGAACGCGTACGCGATCACGCAGCCCGCGAACGAGTCGGTCTCGGTGTCGTCGAACTCGACGGTGACGTCCAGGACGTTGCCGTCGAAGACCTCCTGCAGCTCGGCGGCCTGGCCGACGACCTCGTCGACGAGCTGCTGCGCCTCCTCGTCGCGCTCCGTGCGCAGCACGGCGGCGGCGCGCACGTGGCCGGTCTCGGGCTTCGCGCCCTCCTCCGGGCTGATCGTCAGCGTGTAGTGGACGACGGGGCCCTCGCCCTTCTTCTCGGCGACAGTCGCGGGCATGCCCATCTGTTCCTTGAGGAATTCGGTCAGCGCCTTGGCGGTGGGCAGCTTGTCAGCGGAGGGGAACAGCCAGATGGCGGGCATCCGAGGGGCCTTTGGTCGGGGAGTTGTTGTCGACAACAGTTGTGGAGTCTCGCCCGGCGGGCGGCGCGGTCAACCGCGGACTTCGGGACGGCGGCGGGGGCCAGCCGCCGCCCGCACTCACAGCCCCTGCCACTCCTCCGTCTGGAGCAGCGCCTCGAAGTGCGGCGCGACCAGGTCGCAGTGCCCCGCGAGCTCCTCCGGCGTGTGCATGGTGGCGATGCCGACGGAGGGGCAGCCCGCTTTGCGCGCCGCCTCGAGGCCGTGCAGCGAGTCCTCGAACACGAGGCACTCGTGCGGCTGGAGGCCGAGCTGCGCGACGCACGAAAGGAAGATGTCGGGGGCGGGCTTGCTGATGGGGACGTCCTGCTGCGAGACGGTGACGGGGAAGAGGCGGCGGACGCCGAAGTGGCCCAGGACGGTTTCGACGTTGCGGCGCGGCGAGCTGCTGCCGACGGCGAGGCCGAACCCGCGCGAACGCGCCCGCGCGATCACGGAATAGAAGCCGTCGAGCGGCGGGATTTCGCCCGCGCGCAGCCGCTGGAGGAAGTGCTCCTCCTTGTCCTCGCCCATGCGCAGGATGAACTCGCGGTCGTGCGCGTGCTCGGGGAAAAAAAGCGGCAGCACATCGAGGTTCGAGCGCCCGAAGTAGTCGCGCATGAACGTTTCCTCGTCCAGCGGGATGCCGTTCTTGCGCGCCCACAGCAGCCACGCGTCGCGGTGCGCGTGCTGCGTGTCGGCGATGACGCCGTCCATGTCGAAAATCAGCGCGCGGAGGGCGCGTCCGCGGAACGTGAAGGGCTGCGCGGCGGCGGCGTCGAACGGTTCGGTGGCTTGGGTCACGGGTGCCGGGATGTCCAGGGTCTGCATGGGCGTTGCGCTTTCCATCGTGCCCCGTTGGATCGGATACAGGGCAACAGCGTTGGTTGCTGCGGCGCGGGAGGGAAGAACCGCAAGGGGTGAATGCGCAGGCGGCGCCCGGTCTTCTATCGCGCGTCGAGGTCCGCCGCGGCGGAGCGCATGGCGCGCACGATTCCGCGGGCGCTGGTGGAATCGACGCCGGGAAGGCTGGCGAACTGCTCGAACGGCGGGATGCGGTGGGCGGAGGGGCCGAGGAGGAGGTGGATCAGGCCTAACGGAATCAATTCTCACCCGGTGAAACGGGTTGACACCGCCGATTTGGTTTTATGTTCTTCTCACATGAAGGATGCATTCACAACAGGAAACACTAGCATGGACCCTCGCAAGCTGTTTTTCGACCAGCGCCTAGGTCAACACTGTATTCTGTGTGGAGATGTCCCAAACTCTAGAGATCACTGTCCGCCAAAGGCCCTCTTAGATGAGCCCTATCCGCCCAATCTTCCTGTTGTCCCAATGTGCGAAACGTGCAATAATGCCTTTTCGGGCGATGAGCTGTACTTGGCTTGTCTAGTAGACAAAGCGCTGGTACTGAGTTCACTCGGGCAACAAAGTCATCGTAAGAAGGTAGATCGCTGGCTCGTCGAACAACCAGCGATGGCAACACGTTTGCATGAGCAACTTCCGATGCACCCTATTCGAACTGGCATGTTGGAATCCGACAGAGTCATGAGAGTCCTTCTCAAGGTGGCGCGTGGCCATTTTTGGTACGAAATGGCGGAGTTTGCAGAGGAGACGCCAGCATTTATGGGCATCAAGCTGTTTGCGGAGATGGATAGTGGAGAGATGGAAGCATTCGAGGCCTTTTCAGGGGAGTGTCGCATTCTTCCTGAGATAGGTTCAAGGTCGTTTCTAGAATGCATAAGCGAATCCGAGGGTATAGTCCCCACGCCATGGAGGGTCATTCAGGAGGGTCGGTATCGCTATCGCGTCGTCGAGTCACGAGTCGCGATCGTCCTAAGCGAGTTCATTGCGTGTGAAGTGATTTGGTAGCGCCGATGGCAACTGAAAAGGTATCCGCCTACTGATTATGACCAAGGCATCGGCAACGCCATTGTGGCCAGCCGATTCATTCATCTTTCCCTCACATGCCGTCGCTTTTTGGTCGGCAGCCAAAGTCTGCTTGTTGAATCTCGATGCAACTCATCGCCACAAAGTCAAGGTGTGAAGAATGGGAATACATGCTTTGGCATGCAGAATTTACTTCAAACGCACAACTTTTTCGGTGTTGGCCTCGAGTCGCTGCGGGATAAGTCAATTCTGAGATCGGGCAGGCCCCAAAGCGCTTCAGCGGGAGGTTGAAGGGGGGATCATCAACGGTGGGGCCGGTTAACCGGTGTCTCCGCCCTCTCAGCGCGCCGACACCACCAATCAAGCGTTGTCCCCCGCGCCCCGCGTGGCCGTTCATTGCGATGGGTGGCGACCGCGCCCCCGCATCCCTTGTCCAGGCCGATCATGACCCAGCCACTCCTCGCCACACTCCCGAACCGCCCCGGCGCCCTCCGCGCCATCCCGTTGGGAGGCTTCGGCGAGTTCGGCATGAACTGCATGCTCATCGAGTACGGCGGCGAATTCCTCATGATCGACTGCGGCCAGATGATGCCGGGCGAGGAGCTGCCCGGCGTCGACTCCGTGATCCCCGACTTCCGCTTCATCGAGGAGCGCGCCGACGCGCTGAAGGGCATCTGGATCACGCACGCGCACGAGGACCACGTCGGCGCGCTCGCCTACCTGCTCCCCAAGCTTTCGCCCAAGATCCCCGTCTACGCCGGCGAATTCACCGCCGCCCTGCTGCGCGAGAAGCTCCGCGAGGACGGCATCGAGCCCCGCTTCACCGTCTACGAGGGGCGCCGCCGCTACCGCATCGGCGCCTCCTTCGAGGTCGAGCCGGTGGCCGTCACGCACTCCACCATGGACACCTTCGCCGCCGTCGTGCGCACGCCCGCCGGCGTCATCGTCCACAGCGCCGACTACAAGATCGACCCCTCGCCGCCGGACGGCGTCGCGTTCGACCACTACGCCTTCGCGCGCTACGCGGAGGAGGGGGGCGACGGCGTGCTCGCGCTCTTCAACGACTCGACGAACGCGGACCGCCGCGGAAGCTGCCCCAGCGAGATCGAGGTGGTGCCGCGCCTGCGCCAGCTCATCCGCGAGGCCGAGGGCATGGTGATCCTGTCCTGCTTCTCGAGCGCGCTGCACCGCATCCAGACCGTGATGAACATCGCGGCCGACGCGGGGCGCACGGTCTTCGCCGCCGGCCTCAACATGGAACGCGTGATCCGCGTGGCGTCGGAGCTCGAGTACCTCGACATCCGCTGCCGCTACGAGGCCGACCTGCGGGCCCTCGAAACGGTGCCGCGCCACAAGCGCCTGGTGCTCACCACCGGCAGCCAGGGCGAGGCCATGTCCGCCCTTTCGCGCATCTCCCTCGGCACGCACAAGTTCGTCAAGGCGCAGCCGGGCGACACGGCGATCCTTTCCGCGCGCATGATCCCCGGCAACGAGCGCGCCATCTACACGATGCTCAACAACCTCTGCAAGTGCGGCATCCACGTCCACGACGAGCGCTCCACGCCCGGCATCCACGTCAGCGGCCACGCCTACCGCGACGACTTGAAGACGCTCATCAACCTCACGAACCCAAAGTACCTCGTCCCGATGCACGGCGAATTCCGCCAGCTCCAGACGCACCGCCAGATCGGCCTCGAACTCGGCTTCGAGCCGCAGGAGGTGCTCATGCTCGAGACGGGCGACTGCCTCGAATTCATGAACGGCGCCGCGCGCGTGATCGGCAAGGTGCCCCACGGGCGCGTGCTCGTGGACGGCAAGGGCATCGGCGACGTCGGCGAGGTGGTGCTCCGCGACCGGCGCACGCTCGCGCAGGACGGCACCGTCTTCGTCACGCTCGCCATCGACACGGAAACCGGCGAGGTGCTCTCGGGCCCCGACATCGTGAGCCGCGGCTTCATCCACGAGGACGAGAACGAGGCCCTCCTGGCGGAGGCGCGCCAGGTGGTGCTCGATGCGATCCAGTCGGAGAACCCCGGCAACCTCGAGGACCTCTCGGTGGTGCAGGCGGCGGTCAAGAAGGCGCTCCGCAAGCTCTTCAAGCAGCGCACGGAGCGCTTCCCCATGATCCTGCCCGTCGTCCTCGAGGTGTGACGCGGAGATGGCGCGGCGCGTCGAGGTGGTGGCGGCGCTGATCCGCCGCGGGGAGCGCTACCTGGTGAACCAGCGGCCCGAGGGCTCCTGGGGCGCCGGCCGGTGGGAGTTCCCCGGCGGCAAGGTCGAGCCCGGCGAGACCCCCGAGCAGTCGCTCGCCCGCGAATGCCGCGAGGAGATCGGCGTCGAGGTCCGCGTCGGCGCCCTCGCCGCGCGCATCGAGCACGACTACCCGGACCGCCGCGTGGCGCTGCTGTTCCACGACTGCGAGATCGCCGCCGGCGAGCCCGCCGCCCAGGAGGGCAACGCCCTCGCCTGGGCCACGCCCGCCGAAATGGACTCCATCGCGATCCTCGAGGCCGACCGCCCCGTGGTCGAACTCCTCAAGCGCCGGGGCGCCCAGCCATGAGCATCAACTTCGGAACCGAGAACATCGTCTTCGTCCCGCCCGGCGGGCTGCTGCGCGTGTACGACCTGCAGCGCTGGCAGGTGCTCGCCGTGGACGCGCTCCACGCGGTCCTCGCCGCGACGCCCACCGGCGCGGACGCGTTCTCCGCCAAGCTCGAGTCCTCGCTCGGGACGCTCCGCGCCTCGAAGCGCTTCTCGCCGCGCGCGGCCGAGTTCGGCGCGCTCGGCGCCGAGCTGGACGAGGCGCTGCTCTCCCGCCCGCGCGACGCGGACCCGGAGGCCGCCGGCCTCGCCGAGCGGCTCGCCGCCGAGGGCTTCGTGCTTTGGGCCCGCGTCTCCGACGCCCCGGCGGAGTCCTTCGCAGAGGAGGACTACGACGAGCACCAGGGCGCCGCCCCGGGTCCCGGCCGGTCGCTGCCCCTCTACGGCTCGCTCCACATCGAACGCATGGACGACTTCGAGTCCGCCGTGCCGCGCGTCGGGGCCGAAGCGCCGTTCGTGCTCACGGCGCCGGAGGAGCGCGGCTTCGCGGTCGCGCCGATCCCGGTCGAGGAGCCGCTGCCGCTCGTCCACGAGTTCTGCGGCGCGCGCGGCGCCTCCTCGCGCGGCAACTCCGTGAACCTGTCGCCGAAGGTTTCCGTCGAGCCGGAGCACATCCTCTGCGCGCCGCTGCACCGCGTTGGCCGTTCGTTCTTCGCGACGCTCTACGGGCACCTCTCCGCGCCGGCGGGCCCGCCGGTGCTGGCGAAGCTGGACCCGCGCGCGATGCGCGCGGTGGCGGCGGTGCTCGAGCGGTCGCGCTACGAAGCGCCCGCGGGAGGCGCCGACTGGCGCTGCTACCGCCGCGGCGGCGACGCGGTGCACCTGTACTACGGATTGCCGGGGAAGGAGTCCGACGGCGTCTTCGCGCTGCCGGGCTTCGCGGTCGCGGCGTCGGCGGACGGCAGCCACCTCGCGGAGCCGCGCGCCGAGCTGCTGCGCATGCTGCTCGACGCGGCGCTCGGGGCGCAGCAGCAGTGACCGCGCCGGCCGGCGGCCTGCGGCGCGACGGCATCGAGTTCCGCGCCATGCGGCTCGGACCGCTCGCCATCGCGTGCGCCTGGGTCGCCGCGCTCGCCTGGGCGAACCGCAACGTCGTCATCGACGACCCCTGGATCACGTTCCGCTACGCGCGCAACCTGCTCGACGGGCACGGCTTCGCCTTCAACCCGGGCGATCCGCTCGAAGGCTACAGCAACTTCCTCTGGGTGCTCCTGTCGGCGCTTTCGCTCGCGCTGAACGTCGAGCCGCTCGACACGGCGCGGGCGGTCTCCGCCCTGGCGGCGTTCGGGCTGCTCGCGCTGCTCTGCTTCGTGGCGCCGGGCATGCATCCGGGGCGCGACGAGCCGCGCCGCCCGCACGGCAGCCTGCTTGCGACGCTCCTGCTGGGCTCGTGCTATCCGCTGGCGGCGTGGGTGGCGGGCGGCCTCGAAACGGTGGCGCAGGCGTTCCTCGCCATGGCGCTGGCGGTGGCGAGCGCGGCGGCGGTGGACCGCGGTTCGCGCCTGGCCGCGGCGTGCGCCTTCGCCGCGCTCTCCGCGCTGCTGCTGCTCCGCCCCGAGGGCCCGATGTACGCCGCGGTCCCGGTCGTGGCGCTGGGGCTCGCGCTCTTCGGGTCCGCGGAGCGCCGCGCCGGCGCCAAGCCGCTCGCCGCCGCGCTCCTCGGCGCGGCCGTGGTGCTCGCCCTCTACACCTGGTGGCGCCACGCCACCTTCGGAACCATCGTGGCCAACACCGTTTCCGCCAAGATCGGCGGCGACCCGCTGGCGGCGGCCCGCAGCGGGCTGCGCTACCTCGGCGGCTACTTCCTCGGCGCGCCGGCGCTGCTGCTCGCCTTCGCCGCGGCGGGCGCCTGGCGCGCGTGGCGACACCGCTCCGAGGCGGATCCGGTGTTCGCCCTCGCGGGCGCGCTTGCGGCGCTGCAGCTCTCCTTCGCGGTCGCGGTCGGCGGCGACTGGATGCCGGGCTACCGCTTCCTGGTGCCGGCGCTGGCGCCGCTCTGCCTGCTCGCCGCGTTCGGCCTCGGCATGGCGCCCAAGTTCGCCGCCGGCGTCGCCGCCCTCTTCCTCATGCTCGCGGGGGTTCTCGACGCGAAGAACGACAAGGGGGTGCCGGCACTCGCGGTCGGGCTCAGCACCGCGCGCTGGGTCGCCGACGGGCGCCCCCTGGTGCAGCCGCTCGTCGACATCGGCTGGGAGCTCCGCGCCCTCTCCCAGGCCGACGACACCATCGCCATGTCCGAGGCCGGCGTGGTGCCCTACTACTCGGGCCTCCGCCTGATCGACATGCTGGGCCTCGTGGACCGCGAGATCGCAGAGGGCGACGGCGGCCTCCACGCGGAGTACGACGCCGACTCGGTGCTGCGCCGCGCGCCGCGCTTCATCCTCCTCGGCTTCACCGACACGCCCGCCGGCCCGGCCCCCACCTGGCCCCCGGACCGCCAGATGTGTGAGCACCCACGCTTCCGCGAGGAGTACGCGGAGCTGCGCCAGTGGCCCCGCTGGATGACCGACGGCTTCGGCGGGCGCCTGCAGGGGCGCATGGTGCTCTACGAGCGCGGCCGCCCGTAGGCCGCGCGGCCCCCGCCGCCTTGACGCTCACCGCGGCGTCCGCGCAACCTCGCCGCACCCCTTCCCCCCCGACGGACCCCGCAGATGCCGCAGCGACCCGCACTGATCGTCGACTTCGACGGCACGATGACCCGCAAGGAGTTCTACGAGCTCGCCGTCGAGGAGTTCGTGGACCGCGACATCTCCGGCTTCTGGGAGGACTACGTCGCGGGGCGGCTCACGCACTTCGAGGCGCTGGACGCGATCTTCGGCCTCATCGCGCGGGACGAGGCGCACGTCCTCGCGCGGCTGGCGGCGATGGAGCTGGACCCCGCGACCGGCGCCACGCTGCGCGACCTCGCCGCGCGCGGATGGCGCGTCGCGATCGCCTCCGCGGGCTGCGGCTGGTACATCCGCCACGCGCTCGCGGCCCAGGGCATCGAGGCCATCGTGAACCCGCGCGATCCGCTCGGGCCCACTCCGGGCAGCGTCGAAGTCTACACCAACCCCGGCTCCTTCCGCCCCGGCGCGGGGCTCCGCATGGAGCTGGACCGCGGCTCGCGCCACTTCCGCGAGGGCACCGGCGTCGACAAGGCCGGCGTGGTCCGCGAGGCGCTCGCGCTCCACTCCCCCGTGGCGTTCCTCGGCGACGGCCGCCCCGACACGGAGGCCGCGATGCTCCTGCCGCCGGAGGCGCGCTTCGCCACCGGCTGGCTGCGCGCGGACTTCCGCTCCCGCGGCGTCCCCTTCCGCCCCTTCGACCGCTGGACCGAGGCGGCCGCCCTCCTCGCGCAGGAGTGGGGCCTGTGAGCACCGGCGCCAGCATCCGCGTGCCGTCGCTGGTGCGCATGAAGCCGGGCGCGCTCGACCGGCTCGGGCTCTACCTGCGCCGCGCCGGGCGCCTGCGCGTGCTGCTGCTGGCGAGCGAGGGACTCGTCCCCGCGCTCCTGGGGCGCGCCCGCGCGGCGCTCGCCGCCGAGGGCGTCGCCTTCGAGGAGGCCGCGGTGCCGGACGCGAGCTTCGAAGCCGCCGGAGAACTCTTCGCCGCCCTTCCGCGGGGGACCGCCGCGGTGGTGGGCCTCGGCGGCGGCAAGGCGCTCGACGTGGCCAAGTACGTCGCGCACCTCGCGCGGCTCCCCTACGCCGCCGCGCCGACCTCCCTGTCGAACGACGGCTTCTGCAGCCCGCAGTCCTCGCTCACGCTGCGCGGCGCGCGGCGCTCGCTCCCCGCCACGCTTCCGGACGCCGTCGTGGTCGACACGGAGGTTTGCCTCGGCGCGCCGATGCCGCTCTGGCATTCCGGCGTCGGCGACCTCGCCTCGAAGATCACCGCCGTGGCCGACTGGAAGCGCGCCTTCCACGCCACCGGCGAGCCGGTGAACGACCTCGCGGCGCTGCTCTCCGACGCCACGGTGTTCCAATTCCTCGCGAGCCCCGCCCGCGACCCGGAGGGCGTGCGCCTGCTCGCCACGGCGCTGATGCTGAACGGCGTGGCGATGGAGATCTGCGGCTCCTCGCGCCCCGCCAGCGGCAGCGAGCACCTCGTCTCGCACGCGCTCGACGCGGTCTGCGTGCGCCCCCGCCTCCACGGCCTGCAGGTCGGCGTCGCGACTTACCTCGCCAGCCTGCTGCAGGGCGGCCATGGCACCGGGCGCGTCGCGGAGCTGTTCGACGCGACGGGCTTCTGGGAGGGCGCCGCCGCCGATCCGATCCCGCGCGCCGAGTGGCTCGAAGCGTGCCGCCGCGCCCCGGGGATCAAGCCGGGCTACCACACGGTGCTGAGCGAGCGCGACTGGCTCCCCGAGATCGAGCGGCTCACGGACAGCGACCCGCGCCTGCGGCGCTGCGTGCGCTAGCCCCGCATCCCGCTTGGCCGCGCCGCGCCGCCGCGCGAGCGTCGCCGGTGCCGAAACCGTCGGCCCGGAGCCTCGCTTGGAACTCGACCTGCTCGTCATCGGCGGCGGCGTCATCGGCCTCTCCTGCGCCCTGCACGCCGCGGACCTGGCGCCGCGCAAGCGCATCGCGGTGCTGGACCGCCCGACGAACGCCGGCGTGGCCTCGCGCGCGGCGGCGGGCATGCTGGCGCCCTTCGCCGAATTCGCCGCCGACACGCCGCTCTTCCGCATGTGCCTCGCCAGCCTCGACTACTACCCGGAGTTCCTCGCGCGCTTCGCCCCCGGCGTCTCGCTCGAGGGCCGCGGCACGCTCCTGCCGGACGACCCCGCGGAGCCGGGGCGCCTCGAATCGCGCGCGGCGCTCGCCGCGGCGCACGGTCGCGAGGCGCGCCTGATCGAGGGCGCCGCGCTGCGTGCGCTCGAACCCGGCCTCGCGCCGTCGGTGCGCCGCGCGCTGCTGCTCCCCGAGCGCCTCGTCGATCCGCGCCAGCTCCACGACGCGCTGCGGCAGTCGGCGCTCGCGCTCGGCGTCGGGCTGCTGGACGACACACCGGTGGAGGCGCGGGTGGAGGGCGACCGCGTCGGGGAGCTGAGCACCTTCGCCGGCGCCTCGATCACCGCGCGCGAGGTGCTCCTCGCGACCGGCGCCTGGAGCGCCAAGGCGGGCGCCCTGTTCGGCATCGACATCCCGATGACGCCCGTGAAGGGGCAGGTGATGCAGTTCGCGGCGGGCGCGGTGCCGCTCGCGCACACGATCCACACGCACGGCGTGTACCTCGCGCCGCGCGGCGGCACGGTGATCGCCGGCGCGACCATGGAGGAGGCGGGCTTCGACCCGTCGCTTTCGACGCGCGCGAACCGCGACATGGCCGCCGCCGCCGCCGCGCTCTGGCCGCCGCTCGCGGAGCTCGACCTCCTCGACGCCTGGACCGGCTTCCGCCCGCGCACCGCCGACGGCCAGCCAGTCATCGCGCGCTCCGGCGTGCTGGCGAACCTGTCGGTCGCGACGGGGCACTTCCGGAACGGAATCCTCCTCGCGCCGCTCACCGGACGCCTCGCGGCGCGCCTCCTCTCCTGACGGCGCCGTGGCGATTTTTCCGCCTCCGGCGTCCCGTTATGCTTGCGTTGCCCGCGCCGCCTTCCCCTAAACCTTAACGCAACTCACCACCCGACTGGAGCACGTCCGCCGTGCCTGGCACCGAAGGAAAAGGCGCTCTCGATCCCGCGGCCCTCGCCGACGCGCTGATGCAGCTTCCCGACTGGGAACCGAAGGGGAAGCAGATCGTCAAGACGTACGCGTTCCCCGACTTCGACACGGCCGTCGAGTTCACCAACCAGGCGGCGGAAGTCTGCCGGCGCCTCAACCACTTCCCCGAGATCGCCCTCCACCACAAGAAGGTGAAGGTCGTCGCTTGGACCCCGAAGTACCAAGCGGTCAGCGAACTCGACACGCAGTTCGCCGCGCAGCTCGAGAAGCTCTACGAGCAATCCTGACCCGGCGCCCCCACCGGGGCTCTTGGCACGCGCGTTGCCCTGAACGACAGCGCGGGCGCCTCTTGGTGCCCGACGCCCGGCACCACCAGGACCCCGCTCCGATGAAGCACACCGCCTGCGCGCTCGCCGCCCTCATCGCCCTTTCGGCGTGCGCGTCGAACAGCACCCAGTCCACCGACACGACCGTCGCCGCCGGCACCACGGCCCAGGAGGAGGGCGACATGCTCGCCATCGGCACCGCAGCCCCCGCCTTCACCACGAAGGACAACACCGGAAACACCGTCTCCATCGCCGACTACAAGGGCGCCAAGAACGTCGTCCTCGTCTTCTACCCCGGCAACAACACGCCGGTCTGCACCGCCCAGCTCTGCGAGATCCGCGACGAATTCGCAAACTTCGAGGCCAAGGACACAGTGGTGTTCGGCGTCAACGACGCCTCCGTCGAGTCCCACGCCAAGTTCGCCGGCAAGAACGAATTCCCCTTCCCGCTGCTGGTCGACGCCGACGGCAAGATCACCTCCGCCTACGGCTCCCGCGGCCTCCTCGGCATCACCAAGCGCACCGTCTACGGCATCGACAAGAACGGCGTCATCGTCTTCGCCGAACGCGGCCGCCCCTCCCCGGACAAGGTGCTGGCGGCGTTCTGAGGACGCCTATAGGGCCCGCATGCCCCACTTCCAGATCCCCCTCGACCTCCCGCACGCCGCCACCGTGAGCGAGCGCATCGTCCAGGTGCTCCTCCGCACGCGTCCGCCGGAGCTGGCGGAGAACGCCGCGCTTTACGCCGCGGCCACCGCGCTGGTGCGGCTGCTGCGGCCCTGCGGCGACGCCGGCGAGAATCCGCTGCCGGACCAGGCCGACCCGCTGCGCCGGCAGGCCGCCGCGCTCGGACGCTCCCTCGCCGCCGAAATCGAAGCGCGCGCCGCGGGTTCCGACCGTCTCGGCCAGTGCGTCCGAAACCTGTTCGAATGCCTCGAACTCGGCGAGGAGGGCGTCGCCCTTTCGCTCCGCTGCGGCGAAGACCCGAAGTCGCCGCAGCGCGCGGGCTAGCCCGGTCGATCCATAGAAGCACTGGCTCCGGCTTGCGGGTGCCCGACGAGCGGTTAGCACCGCCAAGACCCGAGCGGTCCGCTGCGATCGCCGACGCCGGCCGCCCCAAGCCCGCAACCCCATGCCGCATCCCTCCGCGGGGTGGCCAGCCGCCAGGCTCATGGAGCGCACGGCTCCCATTGACCCGGAAATTGCTGCTTCGCATCTAATTGTTGTTGGTTTTCGCCGACAACAGCCGGAGGCCTGCAATGGTCCTGCGTCCGCGCGTTTCCCTCTTGGTGTGCCTATGCGGGCTGTTGGTGGCGATGGCTGGCGCGCAAACAGCCACGGTGTCGTTCCAAACGCCCGCCTCGGTGATCTTCCCCGACTTGGCTGCGAACTGCCTGCGGCGGGCCGACAACGGCGAGAGCATGCCGTTTCTCCTCGCCGCCTCGACCAATACGAACATCGGGCGCTACTATCTGATCCCGAAAACCGGTGCGTTCGCGCAACCATTGACGCTTCTCATGCGCTTCGAGGGCTTCCCCGACGGCGTGGGGAGCATCGGCGCCGACGAGTTCCGCGCGCTGAGCTGGACGGGTCCGCAGCCGACATTCACGATCGTGAACGCCGCCTACGGGCAGGGCGGCGCGAACTTCGTCGAGGTTCTCGTCACCCTGACGGCCTATGTGGGTTGGGGCTCCAACGACTACTACTTCCTCGGGATCGACGAACACGTCTACGGCGAAGCGCGCTACGCGACCTTCGTCCTCTCGGTTTCGGAACCGTTCGCGATCGAGGAGGCCCCTGCGGACCCGGGGCACCCGATCGACCGGCGGTTCCGCCTCCTGGGCCTCCGCTGGCCGGACGAGTTCACGAACTGCTCGCCGATGCCGCCGGCGATCTACCGCGGGAGCGACCCGCTCGCCGGCGAGACCGTCGAGATTTCGGGAACCGGCGTGCGCTTCACGCCGGAGTCGGCCTCCACCGACGCGGAGGGCTACTTCACCGTCGCGGCCTTCGTGGCGCCGGAGGAGTTCGAGGCGGGCCGGGAGCGCGCGGAGCCGCGCGCCGATGCGCTGGGCAGCCTGCAAATGAAGTACCGCGAGCTGATCCGGACGCATGGAATCTCCGGCCAGTTCTGCGTCGTCATCATGGTTGATGGTGTTGTGAACGTGCAGTACCGCGGCCCGGTCGTCGTCGGCGAGGTGCTGCGGCCCGGCACGGTGCTGTCGCTCAGCGCCCAGCAAGGCAAGCGCGCCAGCCTGGGCCTGCGCTTCGTCAACGGCACGGACGCCAGCATCGTCCAGGACGTCTTCACCAACGCGTGCATCACGGACCTGATCAAGATCGGGAACGACGGAATCGAGGACGCGTCGGTGATCCCCGGGAACTCGCGGCTGGGCACCGTGAGCCGCTACCTCTGCGAGAAGGTGGCGGGGCTCCCCACGACCCCCGCGCAGTGGGCCACCTTCACGGGCAAGGTGGTGGTCACCGGCGCCGCGTCCTCGGTGGTTTCCGTGGGCGGGATCACGGGTTTCGCGCTGAAGTACGCGGTGAAGCAGGCATCCGGCGAAAGCTACGACTGGGTGGTGAACTCGACCGCGGGCGGCTCCCGCGGGGATCCCGCGCCGCTCCTCGGGGCGGGTCCGCCGCGCGTGGATCTCGCCACCTACTACGACGGCTCGACGCGCGTGGCCCAATCGCTGGGCCCCGCCGTGGCGATGTTTCCCGCCGGCAGCGCGACTCCCGCCGCGACAGTACCCGCGGGCGTCTGGCGGGAATTCGCCCATGGCGGCGCGCCGCAGCGCGACTGGAGCGAAACCCCCGACAGCATCGACTTGGATGGCCCGAGGCTGCAGCTTGCCGTCGACAGCGATCTGGCCAGCGGCCTTTCCACCGTTCGCCTCGCTGCGTGGGACCCCTCGGGGTTGGACGTTGGCACACTGGCGGCGCTCATCAACGGCACCGCCGCCACGGGGCTGTTCGAGCAGCGCGGCGAGGGGGCATGGGAGGCGACGCTCTTCGGCAACCTCTCGGGGGCCCACATCGAAGCCACCATCGCCGACCTTCCCGGAAACACCCGCGCGCTCGACTAGACTCCGAACTCACGCCCCGGCATTCCCTTCGACCTGCACGCGACCTCCGGTCCGCCGGGGGGAAACGTGGTGGCGGAGTGGACCGCGCCGATGGAGACCGCGGCCCCCATCGCGGGCTACCAGGTGCGCTTCGTCGCGCCGGGCTTCGACCTCCCGGGATGGCAGTCGACGGGCCTCGCCGAATCGCTTGTCCTCCCGGTGCCCAGTGCCCTGCCCACCGGGGCGCGGTTCCGCGTGCAACTGCGGGCCGTGGACGAGGCGGGGCGCGTTGGCGACGCAGCCTCCTCGTTCGACGTCACCGTCGCGTCGCCGACCCTCGGGGCGACCGGGTTCATCGTTCGCTGACGGGGCACTCGACAGGCTCGCGGCTGGCAGCGGCGCGTCGCGCTTGCAAGAACGCAGGGGACATGCTGTAGTCCGGTGATGGATGGCCCCACCAGGGGCGGCCGGGAGACGGGAGGAGGCGGCGATGGAGCGGGATCCGGATCTGGGCTTCGGCGATGCGGCGAGGAAGTTCCTGCGCGCCGCGATCCAAGGGAACTACTTCTACATCGCCAGCGCCCTCCTGATGATCGTCGGGTGCTACCTGCTGATGAAGTCCCCGCTCGTCTCCGGCGACGAGTACCTGCGGGTGCTGAAGTCGCTCGCGGTGCTGCAGGGTTACGAGCTGCTGGTGATCGCGACCGCGCTCTTCATCCGGCGCCGCTTCGCTGGCATCGGCGACGGGTACGTGCTCCTGCTGATCGAGATCGCCCTCCTGTTCGATCCGACCTTCTTCAACAACAACTTCTTCAGCATGATGAAGAACGGGCATCCGCCCTCGCTGATCTACGGCACCAACGCGGTGTGCCTCGCGCTCGCGCTGCTGAAGGTGGGCGTGCTGGAGGGGTGCCTCGGCTTCCGGCTCACGAACACGGCGCGGCTCGGCATGCTGGCCGCGGGGATCATGGTGTACGTGGCGCCGGGCCCCCTGGGGGCCTGGGCGACCGATCCGGCGCAGGCCCGGCTGCACCTCTACGCGATGGCGTGGGCGCTGGGCGCGGTTGCGCTGCTCATGCCGCCGGTCGGCGCGGTCGTCGCGCTCGATCCCCCTGGCGCGACGGAGGGCCAGCGGCTCTGGCTCCCCCGGCTGCTCGCGGGGATCCCCCTCGCGGTCGTGGCCCTGCATCATCTGGAGGCGATGGCGGTCTACCAGATCCCGCCGCACCGCGCGGACCTCGCGCCGCTGCTGATCGCGGTGGGCCTGCTCCTGATCCGGCAGGAGAGCGCCAAGGAGCCGGGCGGCGGCTTGGTGCCCGTCGACATCTGCTTCGCGCTTGGCCTTTGGCTGAGCCTGCACCGGAGCGACGTGGTCTCGACCAACCAGATGCGCAACCTGCAGCTCGCGCACGAGCACCTCGGGAGCGCGCTTGCGGCAGCCGTCGTGCTGGCGAGCTATGGCCTGCTGTGGTGGCGGCTCCGCCACCGGGCGCTGCTCATCCGCATCGGCGTCCTGCTGCTCGCCGTTGTGGTCGCGGCGCTGCGTGCGGCCGGTGTCTTCGCGTGGATCGGCTCCCTCGAACCGCCCTCCTTCCCCTCCGCGGCCATGGGCTTCAACGCGCTGGTGCTCTTCGCCGCCGGGCTGTGGTGGTGGATGCGCCGCGACGACTGGGCCGCGCTCCTGGCCTGCGCGGCGGCCGCCGGCGGAACCATGGCCGCGTTGCCGGGCGAGCACGTGGCGGAGACCATGGGCCTCTACTTCCTGCTCGGCGCCATCGCGGTCGACCGCTACTTCCCCTTGGAGGTCCGGGGATTCCGGTTCCTGTTCGCCGTCGCCGCGCTGCTCCTGCCGCTCAAGGCGGGGGACCCGTGGATCGGCGGAGCCTGCGCCGCCGTCGCGCTCCTGGCGTTGGTGCTTCGACTGGCGAACCGGTGGAGCGGCGAGTTCGCCGCCGCCCTCGTGGTCGCCCTGGTCGTTGCGGCGAACTGGATCGTGAGCGACGCCAACCTCCGGGTCCGCGTCGATCCCGCGGTCGCGGCGCTGCTCTTCGGTGGACTGCTCTTCGCGGCCGGCCTCTACGTGACGCTCCACAAGGACCGCGTGCTCTCGTGGCTCGCGGACCGCGACGCGCCGCCGCCGGACGCCGCGTCCTCCGCGCATGGCCTCGCGCGCGCTCTGGACCCGCCGCCACCCGGTTGGATGCCCAAGCCCCGGGACGCGCCGGACGAGCTCCCCGCGGAGGCCAAACCGCCGTCCGAGGCACCCCCCGCGCTGGCCGTCGAACCACCCGCCGAGCAAGCCGAGGAGCAGTTCGCGGCGCCCCCCGGACCCGAGGCGGCACAGGCCCACCCCGCGGGCGCCATCGAGGAGCCCCGCGCCGCGGAGGGGCGCGTGCGGGACGCGATTCGCCAAGTGCTCGTGGAGAATCCCGCGGAGGGCATCCTCGGCGGGGAGTCCCTCACCGGCGAGGAGGGCCGGCGCTGGCGCCAGATGGCGCGGCTCGGCACGGAGGACCGGGACCTGTTCTGGTTCCGCGATGAGCGGGGACCAAGGCTCGTCCTCCTCGAGCAAGGCATCGTCGCCCTCGGGGACGGCGGCTACGGCGCGCGCATCGCCTACGACCAGCTCTCGCTGGTCCTGCGCCGGCGCGCGGTGCTGCGCATCGTCACGCACTCGGCGCAGGACATCGCCGTGCCCGGCCTGTCGCCGGAGCAGGCGCGCGCCGCCCACGCGACGCTCCAGTTGCTGCTTTGGGAACTGGGGGATCCCGGCTGATTCTCCGATCGTCGGCTCGAGACCCCGGGCGGAGCCTCCCGCCGCGCGCTTGGCGGCTCCGCGTTCTGGCGCCCGCGTCTGTGTCGGATCGGATCCGCCTGGGCGCCGCGCGCGGCGCCGGCCCGCGCCGCGATCCTATTCCCCCCAACGCACCGGCGTGACGGTGCCGCTTTCCCAATCCCTGCGCAGGATCGCATAACGAACCGCGTCGTGCATCGCGCCCGACGCGTCCGGCCACGACTCGCGGTAGCGCCCCTCGAGCGCGAAAAGCGAGCGTTCGAACACACGCCGCATGGCCAAGTTGTCCGCGCGCGTCGTCCCCTCGATCCGCGTCAGCAGCGGATAGCGCGCGAACAAGTGGCCCGTCAGCCAGCGGACCGCCGCCCCGCCGATCCCCCGCCCGCGCACCGCCGCGCGGATCCGCAGGTCGAACAGCGGAAAGCCGTCGCCATCGTCGAGATCGTCCAGCTCGAGTAGCTGGATGATCCCGACCGCCTCGCCCTCCAACTCGATCCAATGCACCTCGCGCGTCCCGCCGGTGTAGAGCCCCTCCCGCGCATGCGCGAGGATCGACTCGCGCGCAACCACCGGGCTGCCGTGGAACGGCCACACCTCGGAAGCGAGGAAATCCGCAAACGCCTCGGTCTCCGCAGGGAATCGGACAGGACGAAAGGTCGGGGAGGAGTGCTGCGTCATGGGGTGGCGGGTAACGGCGGGAGGGCGCGGGGCGCAACGGGAAGGGGCGGGGGGGCGGAAGGGTGCTCGAAAACGAGGGGCGCTTCTGTTACAGTTGGACTCGCTCAAGGGCGGCCAAGGCCCGCGCCAGGCTTGGGGACCGCTTCGCAGCCCGGGAGGGCTCCCACTCTTCAGTGATGAACCGCGACATGATGGGCAGATATTGCGTCCCAACGATCGCGCTTCGATTCGGTGCCGGGGCGACACCATCCCGAATCTCCCGTTTCTTCGATCCGGCTGCCAATGTGGCAAGGGTCCGCTTCGGATGCGCAACCTCCTCCGGCAAGGCGGGAACCCTTACCGCTGGGACACCGAGAAAGCTGGCGATGGATTCGCGGTCCGCCAGCAGCCAACTCTCCAAAGAGAGGACCGGGATGCGCAGGAGAAAACGCTGGGCAAGCGGCCCGGGTATGTGCCTCGCGATCAGACCGGACGGGCACGCAGCTTGGTCGAGGTCCGTGAGCCCCAAGACCGTCAGCCCCTTTCGGGCTGCTTCATTGAACCGGGGGGCCTCCCGCCAGAAGCACGAGGCGCCGCCCTTGGAAACCGGGATCACGCCTTCCGTGGAAATCCCCGCGGCGGAGAGCAGCCGCAGCGATGCGGGCTTCTCAAGTTCCCCTTCGACGATTGCGACAAGGCGCCGCGCGGTCATGGCCTGAGGGTGTCGAAAAGGTCCGCTTGTTCGGCGCGGGTGCGTGGCAGTACCGCTTCCGCCGCCGTCAATCCCGCTTGGTTCATCGACACCGCGATCATCTCGTCCGAAGAGGCCAGCGAGACGGTACTGCCCGAGTTGCTTGGAGTTGCGACAAGGACCTCGTCCGCACCGATCCCGGGGTCCGAGAGCATGTGCTCGCTGTGGGTGGAGAGGATCACCTGGCGCCCGCCTGCAGCTTTCCTCGCCCGCTGAATGAACGCCGGGAGCTTGGGCAGCAATGCGGAGTGCAGCGAAAGCTCCGGCTCCTCGAGCAGCAGCGGCCCCCCTTTTTCCTGCATTGCCCATAGGAGTCCGATCAGCCGCAGTGTGCCGTCGGAGAATTGGGCTTCGTTCTGATAAGCACCATTTCCTCGCCAGTGCTTGAACTTCGCCTTCAAATGTGGGCGCCCGCGATCGTCGGTCTCGAGCTGGATCTCTTCGAACTGCGGGACGGCGACCGCCAGTATCTCTTGGATGCGGTTCAGCCGCGCAGCGAGGGTCCGCTTGTTGCAGTCCCGCATCCTGTCGAGCAAGTCGCGGCCCAGCGTGTCCTGCCCGATCGCGCCTGCGGGTGGCCCCTGCGCCTCGCGGATCAACTGCGGAACCACATGCAGGTAGAGGACGCTGGCGAAGAAGTCCGCCAACTCTCGGAACTCGCGGTTCGCATTGAGTTGTTGAATCGCGGTTTGGCCGAGCCTGCGGGGGTCCGCCTTGTCTTCACCGTTTGGCCGTGATAGGACCGTCTCCTCGGACGCCTCGTTCAACCGGCGCACTTCCTCGTGTCTAACGACCGGCGCCCCGCCCTGATCGCGGTTGATCTCGAGCCGGTACCACCAGCGCGGCGCATCGCCGTCCGCCAACTCCACGGTGATGCCGACGTTCGAGTTCGTTCCCTTCTGGTGAAGACTGCGCAGCCGGGCGATCCCTCCGCGCACCTCCACCGCCCGGGCAAGGCCACCACCCTCGACCACCAAGTCGTGGAGGAAACGGAATGCATCCAGGAAGTTCGACTTTCCGCTCGCGTTCGGCCCGACGATGAACGAACGCCCCGCCAACGGGACGTCCGCCTTCGTGAAATTCCTCCAATTCTGGAGTTCGATCCGGGTGAAAATCATCGTCGCTCTCGAAGGCGGTCGGAAGTGCTGCCTAAACGTGCATCCATTCCGCGCTTCCGGTCAACACTCGCGCTCTGGAAGCCCCGCTACTCCCCCTTATGAACCCGCCACTTCTCGTGCGTGAGCGCGAACTTCTTCACGCGGTTGTTCATGCGGTCCACGGAGATGCCGAGGAGGCGGGCGGCTTCCGTTTGGTTCCATTCCGCGCGGTCGAGCGCTTCCACCACGAGGCGGCGTTCGAGGTCGTCGAGTTGCACGCCTTCGGGGGGGAGCGCGAGCGCCTTGGGCGCGGCGGGGGCGGGGCCGATGCCGCACTCCGCGAGCAGCGCTTCGGTGACGGCGCCGCCGCGGGCGCGGATCAGGAGGCGTTCGCAGATGTTGCGCAGCTCGCGGACGTTCCCGGGGAAGCGGTAGCGCTCCAGCGCGGCGGCGGCGGCGCTGTCGAGGCGCGGCGCGGGGCGCCCGTAGCGCTTGGCGAACAGCGCGAGGAAGTGCTCCGCCAGCGGCAGCACGTCCGCGCGGCGCTCGCGCAGCGGCTTCACCTCGATCGGAAACACGCTGAGGCGGTAGTACAGGTCCTCGCGGAAGCGCCCGGCCTCCGCCTCCGCCCGCAGGTCGCGGTTCGTCGCGGCGACGATGCGCACGTCCGCCCGGATCGGGCGCGTGCCGCCGAGGCGCGTGAACGTCATGGTTTCGAGCACGCGGAGCAGCTTCGCCTGCGTCTCGCGCGGCAGCTCGCCGATCTCGTCGAGGAACAGCGTGCCGGCGTCGGCCAGCTCGAGCTTTCCGCGCTTCATCGCGCGCGCGTCCGTGAAGGCGCCGCGCTCGTGGCCGAAGAGTTCGCTTTGCAGCAGGTTGTCGTCGGGGAGCAGCGCGCTGTTGAGGTCGATGAACTGCCCGCGGCGGCCGGAGGCGTTGTGGATCGCGCGGGCGACCAGCTCCTTGCCGACGCCGGTTTCGCCGAGGATGAGCACCGTGGCGTTGGTGGGGCCCACCTCGCCGATGTCGCGCTTCACGCGCCCGAGTTCCTCCGAGGCGCCGATCAGGTCGCGGAAGTCGTCCGTGGCGGCGAGGCGTTCGCGGAGCTGTTCGTTCTCGGCGGCGATGCGGCGCTGCTCCAGCGCGCGGCGCACGCGGAGCGCGATTTCCGCGCGGCCCGATTCCTTCGTCAGGTAGTCGGTGGCGCCGAGGCGCATCGCCTCCACCGCGGCATCCACGCTCGAAACGCTGGTGAGGATGACGATGGGGATGGCGGGGTCGATCTCGGGGTCCTCGCCGCCGCGCACGTGGCGCAGCACGTCGAGGCCGTCCCTGCCGGGCATGCGCAGGTCGCACAGCGCGGCGTCGAAGCGCCCGCGCGCCAGCGCGGCGACGCCCTCCGCGCCGTCCGCGGCGGTCTCGACCTCGAAGCCGTCCAGCTCGAGGTTGCGCGCCATGCGGCGGGCGAAGTCGCGGTCGTCCTCGATCAGCAGCAGTCGGTTCATTCGGTGCCCGTCATTCCGCCGCCCGGCGCTGGAGTCGGTGCCCGTCGCGCTCGAACGCCTCGAGCGCCGCGCGCGCCGTCAGGACGTGCAGGCGCACCGTGTCGTCGGGATCGAGGGCGTAGCCGCCGGCGGTGAACGTCGCGAATGGGATGCCATGCTCCGCCAGCGCGCCCAGCACCAGCCGCTCGCGCTCCGCCATGCCCTCCATGGTGACACCGACACCGCCGAGCCGGTCGTGCTCGTAGGGATCCACGCCGCCGAGGTAGAGCGCCAGGTCGGGCTGGAATTGGTCCAGCACCACGCGAAGGCCCCGCTCCAGCTCGCGCAGGTACACCGACGTGCCGCACTCGTCGGCGAGTCCGATGTCGAGGTCGCTGCGCTCCTTCATCGGATAGAGGTTCTCCTGGTGGATCGAGAACGTGAACACGCGGTCCTCGCCCGCGAAAATGCGGGCGGTGCCGTTGCCTTGGTGCACGTCGGTGTCGATCACGGCGACGCGCGACGCCCAGCCGCGCCGGAGCGCCACCGCCGCGGCGATGGCCGCGTCGTTGATGTAGCAGAAGCCCTCCGCGTGCCCGGCGAAGCCGTGGTGGTAGCCGCCGCCGAAGTGGATCGCGCAGCCGCGCTCCACCGCGCGCCGGACGGCGAGGATCGAGCCCCCCGCGCACAGCACGCAGCCCTCGACGATCTCGCGGCTGAGCGGCAGCTCGCTGCGCCGCGTCCGCGCCGTGTGGCGGTACCCGCGCAGGTCCGCGAGGTACTCAGCCTCGAGGACAGCCAGCAGCTCCGCGTCGTCCGCCGCGTGCGGCGCCTCGACCTCGTGCGGCTGCAGCAGGCCCTCGCGCTCGGACGCCTCGCGGTAGCGGCGGAACTTGCTCGTGATGAACACATGCGCGCCGATGTCCATCTCGTACGCGGGACTGTGGACGAAGCCGGGTCGGAGCGTGCCCATGGGCTGCCTGCGGAGCGGGGGATCGGGGCCTGGTGCCCCACGGCGCAGCGTGAGCGAGCGGCGTTCCCCGTGGAAACGGGAAGTTGCCCGGCGGCGCGCGGCGGTCAGGCGCCCTGGGCTTCCGCCATCCACTCCCCGTAGAACGCCGCCGGCCGGAAGCCGAGTTTAGAATAGCATCGGATCGCGGCGGCGTTCGACTCCCGCACGTTCAGGCCGATCAGGTCCACCCGCGGCCGCAGCAGCGCGCACATCGCCGAGGTCGCCAACGTCGCGAGGCCCCTTCCCCGCGCCTCCGGATGGGTCGCGATGTTCCCAAGCGCGGCGATCCGATAGCGGTCCGACACGGTGTGCACCCCGGCGACCGCCAGCAGCCGCCCGGACTCGCGGATCCCGAGGTAGCTTCCCGTGGCGAGCATGAACGGCTCGAACCAGTTGCCCGGATACGCCTCGCCGTAGAAAGCGAGCACCTCTTCGAAGTCGCCCGGCCCGAGCGGCGACACGCCCGGCGACGAGACCAGTTCGAGGCTCGCCGCGGCGCAGGCCATCTTGAGGAACGACCCGTGGCTCTGGAGGCGGAAGCGCTGCGCAACGGCCTCCTCGAGCCCGGGCGACAAGTGCCAATAGAGGCGCGGAGGCAGCTCGGGCAGGATGGCCGTCAACAACTCCACCATCGGTTGCTCAGCCCCGTCGTGAACCGCGAGGCAGGCGGGGAGTGCTCCGCCAGTGTACAGCAGCACGGCCGCCTCGTCCGACCCGCCTTCGCGGAGCACGAACCAGCGGGTGTGCGGCCAGAAGAAGTCGTCGAGGTCGCCCAAGCTGTAGAAGTGGAGCTGCGGGGCCCGGCGGAAGAAGCGCTCGAGGCGCTCCTTGGCTCCCGCGTCGCCAGGGGCGATGTGGTCGATGGTAGGCATGGCCGCACGGATATGCGCGGGCCCTCGGCGGCGGCAACGACAGCCTCTCCGCCTTTGCCCGGTGATCCGCCTGCCACCCGTGCGCGAAGGGCCCCGCTTGCCTGTCCGCCTCCGCTCGACGCGCGGGCGGGACGCCGCCGATGCTCTTCGAGGATCGGCGCCCGCGAGCTCCGCGGCACGCGGGCGCCTTCCCCAGCCGCGCGCCGGGGCCACCTTGATCCAGCCGAGATCCCCCCGATGCCCTACCTCGACCACGCCGCCACCACGCCGCTCGCGCCCGAGGCCCTCGAGGCGATGCGCGCCGCGTGGGAGCGCCCGCGCAACGCCTCCTCCGCGCACCGCGCCGGGCAGGCCGCCCGCCGCCTGCTCGAGGACGCCCGCGCGCGCCTCGCCGCCGCGCTCGATGCGGAGCCCTCGTGGGTGGTCTTCACCAGCGGCGCGTCGGAGGCGAACAACCTCGCGATCCGCGGCCATGCGGACCACGAGGCCGGGCATGGCCGCCGCGCTGCGATCGCCAGCTCCCCGCTCGAGCATAGCTGCGTGCGCGAAACCGTCGCCCGCCTCGCGATCCAGGGGCGCGCCGCGGTCCACACCTTGGCGGTCTCGCCGGAGGGGCGCGCCGACACCGCCGCGCCGGGCCTCGAGCGCGCCTCCCTGCTGTGCCTGATGGCGGTGCAGAACGAGACCGGTGCCGTGCAGGACCTCGCCGGGGCCCGCGCGCTCGCCGCGCGGCTCGGCGCGCGCTGGCTCTGCGACGGCGCGCAGGCGCTCGGCAAGGTGCCGTTCTCCGTGCGCGCGTCCGGGGCGGACTTCGTTTCCGTTTCGGCGCACAAGGTCGGCGGGCCCTCCGGCATCGGCGCACTGGTGGGGCCGGGCGTTACCGCGCTGGCGCCGCAGATCACCGGCGGCCCGCAGGAAGGCGGCCTCCGCGCGGGCACCCAGGCGGTGGCGCTCGCGGCGGGCTTCGCCGCGGCGGCGGAAGCGGCGGTCGCGCGCCTCGCGGAGCGCGCCGCCCGCATGGCGGAACTCGAGCGCATTGTCGCGGACGCGCTCGATGCGCGCGGCGTCCCGTGGCGGCGCAACGGCGGCGAGCCGCGCGCGCCCGGCTTCTTCAACATCTCGATCGAGGGGCTCGAGGGCGCGGACCTCGTGATCGCGCTCGATGCGCGCGGATTCGAAGCCGGCTCCGGCTCCGCGTGCTCGACCGGCGTGATGGAGGTGTCGCCCGCGATGCACGCGATGTTCCCGCGCGACACGGCGCGGGCCGCGGGCGCCCTCCGAATCACCTTCGGCGCCGGCAACACGCCAGAGGACGCGCACGCTCTGGGCGCCGCATTGGCGGGACTGGCGGGGCGGTAGGCTCCACGGGAAAAGCGGCGGCCCGGGGAGCAATCGCTCCCCGGGCCGCCGATCCTTCTCTTGTGCGCGCCCGGCTTACGCCCAGCGCACCAGGCCCATCTCGACCGGGCTCAGCAGGTCCTTGTTCGCGGGAAGCACGCGGACCGTGTAGTCGAACTCGCCGCTTTCCATGCGTTCGAGGGAGCCCTCGTACACATGGTAGCGTCCGCCGTCGTCCGCGCGGACCAGCTTCATCGGGATGCGCGTGACCTCGGCGCCGCTGCCGCCGTTGCGCGAGTGCACCGCTTCGGCGTAGATCTCGACGGTGACGTCCTCCGGCTTGAGGCGCCCGAGCTCGACCTCCGCCGAGACGCGGATCGGCTCGCGCACGTGCACCTCGGAGCTGTCGGACTCGAGGACGCTGGTGCGCAGGCGGACCATCGGCCAGTTGCCGCGGACCGCGAGCTTCCACTCGGAGAGGTCCTTGGCGCGCTTGAACGACTTCGCCTTGAACGCCTTGTGGCGCTCCGTGCCGGGGAGGTAGAACTTCTCGACGTACTCGCTCACCATGCGGTCCGTGCTGAACACGGGGGTGAGCGCCTTCATCGACGCGCGGACGCGGCGCATCCACGCCCGGGGGATGCCCCGGTCGTCGCGGTCGAAGTAGGTGGGGATCACCTCGTTCTCGAGCGTGCGGTAGAACGACTCCGCGTCCACCGCGTCCTGCATCTCCGTGTTGGGGTAGTCGTGGTCGTCGCCGAGGGCCCATCCGGAGAGGGGCTCCATCTCGTACGCCTCCGCCCACCAGCCGTCGAGGATCGAGACGTTGAGGCCGCCGTTGAGGGGCACCTTCATCCCGGAGGTGCCGGAGGCCTCGAGGGGCTTGCGCGGGTTGTTCAGCCAGATGTCGCAGCCGGCGGTGAGGCGGCGGGCGACGTTGATGTCGTAGTTCTCGATGAAGATGATCTTGTTCAGGAACTCGGGCTCGCGCGAGACCATCTGGATCTGGCGGATCAGCTCCTGGCCCTGCATGTCGGCGGGGTGGGCCTTTCCGGCGAAGACGATCTGCACGGGGCGCTCGCTGTCGTTGAGCAGGCGCGCCAGGCGGCGGCGGTCGCGGAAGATCAGCGTCGCGCGCTTGTACGTCGCGAAGCGCCGCGCGAAGCCGATCGTCAGCGCGTCGTCCTGGAACACCTTGTCCACCTCGCGGAGCTGCTCCGGCGTCTCGCCGAAGCGCTCGTGCTGGCGGTAGAGCACCCGGTGGATGAACTTCACCAGCTCGCTCTTCAGCACGCGGCGCACCTCCCAGATCTCCTCGTCGGGGATCTTGTCCAGGGAGTCCCACAGCTTGCGGTCCATCACGTTGTTGCGCCAGTTCTTCGGCAGGTACTGGTCCATCAGCCCCTGCATCTCGAAGCTCATCCAGGACAGCGTGTGGACGCCGTTCGTGATCGAGTCGATCGGGGTCTCGACCGGGGGCGCGTCGCGGTACAGGTGCGCCCACATGCCGCGGGAGACGTGGCCGTGGATCTTCGACACGCCGTTGGCCATCGAGGCCATGCGGAGCGCGAGCGCCGTCATCGAGAACACGTCCCGGTTGTCCGGCGCCTTGTCGTAGCCGAGCTCCAGGAAGTCGGCGCGGCTCATGCCGAGCTGCGGGTAGAAGCCGCGGAAGTACTTGTCGATCAGGTCGAAGCCGAAGACGTCGTTGCCGGCGGGCACCGGAGTGTGCGTCGTGAAGACGGTCGTGGCGCGGACCATTTCGATCGCCTCGGGCACCGACAGCTTGTGCTCGACGACGTATTCGCGCACGCGCTCCAGCGCGAGGAACGAGCTGTGGCCCTCGTTCATGTGGTAGACGCTCGGCTCCTTGCCCATCGCGCGCAGCGCGCGCACGCCGGCGATGCCGAGGATGATCTCCTGCTGGATGCGCAGCTCGTGGTCGCCGCCGTAGAGGCGCGCCGTGAGCCGACGGTCCTCGACCGAGTTCTCCGGCACGTCCGCGTCGAGCAGGTACAGCGAGTTGCGTCCGATGGAGACCTCCCACATGCGCAGGTGGATCGTCCGGGCGCCGATCTCGACGGAGACGTTCACCGCCTCGCCCTTCTTCGAGCGCGCCGCCTTGATCGGCAGCGTCTCGTAGTCGAACTGGTGGTAGATCGCCTGCTGCACCCCGTTCTCGTCGATGTCCTGGAAGAAGTAGCCTTCGCGGTACAGGATGCCGACGCCCACGAAGGGGAGCCCGAGGTTCGTCGCCGACTTCACGTGGTCGCCCGCCAGCACGCCGAGGCCGCCGGAGTACTGCGGCAGCGTGTGGTGCAGGCCGAACTCCGCCGAGAAGTACGCGATCAGGAACTCGGAGCCCTTCTTCTCGATCTTCGAGTACCAGGTGTTCTCGGAGCGGATGTACTCCTCGAACATCTCCATCACGCGGTCGTAGAGCCCCAGCACCTCCTTGTCCTTCGCGGCCGCGTCCAGCGCCGACTGGCGCACGCGGCGGAGGAACTCGAGGGGGTTGCCGTTGCAGGAGATCCAGGTCGTCAGGTCGATCCGGCGGAACAGGGACCGCGCCAGCGGGTTCCAAGTCCACCACATGTTTTTCGAGAGGTCGGCCAGGCCCTTCAGGCGGGCGGGGATGTTCGGGACGACCCGGACCCTTCCGAGGAACGTCAAGGGGTGTTGGGCTCGCATCGTGTGTGCGCAAGCTCCTTCCGGTTTTGGAGTCGAATGGCGCGGACCGATTGGGAAGGGGGGCCGGAGCGGCCGCTCGATGCCGGTGTCGTGCGCCAGGAATGGAAACGGAGTGGATCCGCCGTTCGCTTCATCAGCGGAAAAGAAACCACCCGCGCTTGAACTGGGTCAAGCGCGGGCGGGTTGTGTTGGCCACAGGCCGGACTCAGGGAAATTCCCTATTGCCTCGACCGGGTGTGGAAAAACAGGAACGCGAGGGCCTGCCGGAACCCCTCCCCGCTGGCCCTCGCTTCCTCCCGCGACGGATTCGGCGGCTACTCGATCTTTCGGATCGAGTCCGCCGAGTCCACGCGAAGCACCATCTGAGACCGAAGCCTCGAAAACTCGCCCTTCCCCGCGACCAGCAGCTTGCTGCCGGTGACGAGCCGCTCGCGGAGACCCTCCGTCGCGGCCAACTCCTTATCCAGGAAAGCAACCGCCACGCCATCGTCGTCCTTGAGCACCAGGAACGTACCGGCCGGCGTGTCGTTCAACCGCGTCAACGTGGCGGCCATCGCGACTTCCTTGCCTTCCAGGCTGCGCGTCAGGCCCACGCTGGTGGTCAGCGCGGGCGTGTCGCCGCCCATCGCCGCCGCCGCATCCGCCGCCGCGCCGCCTTCCGCCGCGTCCGCCATCGCGACCGCCTCGGCGTTGCGCACGCGGAGCTGCTTCTTGCCCTGGAAATCGCTGCGGACGCCCTTCGCGCGGATCATCGCGCCGGGCTTCGTCAGCTCTTCCGGCATCGACTCGATCTCGTTCGAGAAATAGACCACGTCGAGCGACGCCTCGCCGTCCGTCACCGTGATGATGTTCGGCGCGCGGTCGTTCCATGCGGCGCGGAACGACTCGACCTCTCCGAAAACCGTCACCATGCCGCTGCCCGGCTCCTTGGCGAGCGCCTCGGAGACGGTGAGCTTGTCGCCGCCGGTCGCCAACGCCTTCAGCGCGGTCTTCAGCTTCGCGCCGCCCTCGTCCTCGCCGGCCGCGGTGAGCCCCTGGATCCGCAAGTTGTTCGGATTCGCGACGCGCACCTGCATGACTCCGCGGTAGTCGCTCAGCGCGCCCCGCACGGAGACCTGCAGGCCGACCTCCGGCTCCTTGCCCTCGGTGCCGTGGATCCGCGGCGCCACGTCGGGCCAGTAGACCACCATCACCGGGTCGGTCTCGCGGTCCACCAGCGTCAGGCGGAAGGGAACGCGGTCGCCGGTCGACGCCTCGTACTTCGCGATGGTGCCGGTGATGGCGAGCTGCTTGCCCATCATGTCGCGCGTCAGCGTGTCGGCGGCGACCGCGCCGTCGAACGCCGCGAACGGAGCCGTGCTCTTGGCCGCGGTCTCCGTCCCGGCGGGCGCGGCGGCTTGCGCCCCACCCTCCGAGGCGCCGACTTGCGCAAGGATGATCGGCGTCGGCTCGTACGCCACCACCCGGGCACCGTCACCGGAGACGAAGTAGTCGGGGGGCTTGTTGAAGGGGTCGGTCAGATCGCCGGTCCCGGAGGACGGCTCGGCCCACGCGGCTGCGAGAGCCGCGGAAATCGCCAAAGTCAGGGTAAACACCGAGAGTTCTCTGCTCATTTCTGCACCCCTTCAGTTACTTCCGACACCGAAGCGTGACAGTGGGACACAGGGGTGCCCCACACGCAAGTCCAAAATTTGACTGAAGGTCAAAGGTCGGCCGCCGGGATTCGCCGTGTCAAGGCGCGCGACGCCCCGGAAGGTGGCGCCAAACCTTGACGCTTCGCGGGCGTCGCCTCATATAGGTCTGGCTGGCGAAGGGCGCCCAACTCCCTCCGCGCCGTCCGCACGAGGAGTTATCCGCTGATGAAGCTGCGTTTGCTGGCGGCCCTTGCCGCATCGCTCGCCCTGACCGCCGCGTCCCCGGCGTCGAAGATCACCCTGCGCAACGGCACCACCATCGAGGCGCGCGTCGTGTCCGAGGACCGCACCGCGCTCAACGTGCAGCGCGCCGACGGATCGATGATGCGCATCCCGCGCAACCTGGTGGTCTCCATCGAGGAGTCCGCGCCCGGCGTGCTCGAGCTGCAGCAGGCGGCCGAGGCGGTGCGCCGCAACGAACTGCCGCGCGCGCAAGAGCTCCTCAAGGAGGCCCGCGCCAAGGGCGCCCCCGCGGACCAGCTCGCCGGCGTCGAAGCGAGCCTCGAAGCCCGCGCCCGCGAACTGGACCTGATGGTCCACAAGGAGCAGCTCGACGCCGCCGCCGCGGCCGAGGCCCGGGGCGACCTCCAGACCGCCGTGAACGTCCTCGGGTCCGTGCACGCCGCGCTCGACGCGGACTCGGCGATCAAGCCGGAACTCGCCGAGCGCCTCGTCGCGCTCCACCTCCAGCGCGCCCGCAACTTCCGCGACGTCGTCGACGACGTCTCCGCCATCGGCGCGCTCCGCGCGGTGACGGAGCTCGACCCCTCGCGCATCGAGCCCTATATGGAGCTCGCCGAACTCTACGCCAAGAACTCGCGCACGCGCACCGACGCCATCGCCGCCTACGAGAAGGGCCTCCAGCTCGGCGGCGCCAAGCTCGCCGCGCGGCAGAAGGCCGACATCCACTGGCGCATCGGCGAAATCCACCGCGAGCTGCTCGACTGGCCCATGGCCTTCAAGAACTACGTCGACGCCCACCGCCTCGACCCCATGGCGAACCCGCGCCTCGCGGACCGCCTCGTCACCACCGGCGAGCGCACCGTCGAAATCTGGTCGCTCAACGAGCCCGCCCGCGCGATCCTCGGCATCGACATCATCCTCGCCGTCCGCGAGATCCCCGACCTGCTCAACATCAAGGGCCGCCTCCAGGTGGAGCAGAAGGACTTCGACGGCGGCCTCGAAACCTACCGCCGCCTCCTCGCCATCGACTCGCGCTACCCGAACGCCAACTACAACGTCGCCCAGCTCCTCTTCCGGCGCGGCGACAACACCGAGGGACGCCGCCACCTGGAGCTCGAACTCGAGGTCGACCCGGACAGCTACGAGGTGCTCTGCCAGCTCGGCGAATTCGCCGCGGACCGCGAGGAGTACGACGAGGCGGAACGCCGCTTCACACGCGCCGTCGAAGTCGAGCCGGAGCTCACCCGCGGCCTCATCGGCCTCGCGAAGGTGATGCGCAGCAAGGCCCAGTACGCGCAGGGCATGGAGCTGATCGAGAAGGTGCTCGAGAAGGAGCCCGGGAACTTCGACGCCACCTACGAAATGGGGCGGCTCCTGCGCGCGCAGGAGAACTTCGACCGCGCCGCGGAGGCCTTCACCCGCACGCTCGACCTGCTCGAAGGGCAGGAGGACCGCACCAGCGAGGAGATGCGCAAGCGCCGCGCCGACGCGCTCATCGGACGCGGCGAGGCGCGCCTCCTCACCACCGGCCCCGCCACCGCCAACAGCGACTTCAACGCCGCCCTCACCTCCATCCCCGACTACCCCATGGCCTACTACAACATCGGCCAGGCCTATAAGGCCAAGTTCACGCTCAGCGTCGCGAAGAACGTAGAGGACCTCGCCGAGGCCGAGCGCAACCTCGCCAAGGCCCACGAGATCGAACCCGCGAACCCCACCTACGTCCTCGCCCTCGGCATCCTCTACCACCAGGCCCTCGGCCCCGCGGACCCCAACAACAAGGCCGCGCACTTCGCCAACGCCCGCCGCTACTTCGAGGAGTACATCCGCATGGGCGGCGCCGACGCCAACACGGTCCGCCAGTGGATACAGGACCTCGGCGCCTGAACCGCGCCGCGCTCGCCGCCGCCGCCTGCCTAGCCCTCGCCGCCTGCGGCGGGCGCAAGTACCCGGCGTACTCGCCCCACGAGAACATCCTCTCCATCGCCACCGAGTTCCAGCTCCTCGCCGCCCAGGACCCCTACTACGATCCCCCCGCCCGCGACCTCGCCGGGCAGACGCTCGCGCGCGCCACGCTGGTCCGCCTCGAGAACTACCAGGAACTCCACCCGGAGCGCTTCGCCCCCGAAATAGACATGCTCCGCGCCCGCGCCCTCGAATGGCTCGGCGACCTCGCCGCCGCGGAGCGCATCTACGACGAACTGGCCTCCACCCCCGGCGAGCTGCGCGACACCGCCCGCTCGCGCCTCGCCGCGCTCCGCCGCGTCACCCAGGCCCCCGGCGCCCCCGACCGCGCGGACGAGCTCCTCGCGCGCCTCGAGCAGCTCGCCGCCGAATCGCGCGCCTACGCCGACCTCACGCTCGATTCGCAGGACCCCTTCTACGCCTCCCTCGCGCGCCGAGAGTGGGAGAACGCCGACGTGCGCCGCGCGGAACTCATCGCCGCCAACGTCCTGCTCCTGCCCAACGGCGAGGAGCTCGCCCGCTCCGCCCTCGACGAACTGGTCCGCACCCACCAGAACAGCGCCCGCGCCCTCGAACACGCGCTCCGCCTCGGCGACTTCCACGCCGACATGGCCCGCCTCGAACTCCGCCTCAACCCCCCCGGCCAGGCCTTCTTCGACCGCGCGCGCTTCCAGCGCCACTACGAAGCCGCCGCCGACCTCTACTACCGCGTCTCGCAAGCCGACGGCCGCCCCGAACGCCTCGTCGCGAAACACCGTCTCGACGCCCTGCTCGCGCTCGGCACGCTGGTGTCGCAGCGGGCGGACTAGCGGCCGCGGCGCGCCGAACCGGGATCGCGCGCCGCCCCGGGCAGCCCCCTAAGATCGACATTGCCACGCTCGGCATCGACTCGACGCTCAAACTCAAGGTCGGCGGGGATATCGTGAGCGGCCGGCCCCTAGGGCCGCCGAGGCAATGCTGGACCGCGCCGCTCCGGTGGATCGCTTCGCATCTTGAACTAGCTAGTCTGGGCCGTTTCCCGCAACTACCCCCCCATCGAGGTGGACCCCTTGGGCGAATCACGTCAGCGGGTGGCGCTCGTCACCTGCAGCAAGCTGCCGGACCTCTACGAAGACGACCTGCTGCTGGTGAAGGCGCTCGCGGACCTCGGGATCGCCTCCTCGCCCGCGGTGTGGGACGACCACGGCATCGATTGGAACTCCTTCGACGCCATCGTGATCCGATCCCCATGGGACTACTTCGAGCGCGTGGCCGAGTTCCGAGCCTGGCTCGACGCCCGCGCCGCCGGGCACGTCCCCCTGTGCAATCCGCTCGCGACACTCTCCTGGAACTTCGACAAGGGCTACCTGACGGACCTTGAGCGCGCCGGGGTCCCGATCGTGCCGACCGTTCGGATCGCGAAGGGGGAGAACGAGGACATCGCGAAGCTGGCGGGCGACCGCGGCTGGAGCGACATCATCGTCAAACCCACCATCTCCGGAGGTGCATACCGCCTCCATCGCTTCCGCATCGAGGAGATCGACCTCCACAGGGCGGAGATCGCCCGGACGCTCGATGTGTGCGGCGTCCTGGTGCAGCCCTTCCTCCCCGAAATCCAGACCAGCGGCGAACTCTCGCTCCTCTTCTTCGGCGGCGCCTACAGCCACGCCGTCCGCAAGCGTCCCAAGCCCGGCGATTTCCGCGTCCAGTTCTCCTTCGGCGGCACCAGCGAGATCGTGGAGGTTGACAGCGGCCTCGTTGCGCAGGCTGCCAGGTGCATCGCGCACGCACCGACGCCGCTGGCCTACGCTCGCGTGGACGGCGTGGTGAGCGACGGACAGTTCCTCCTCATGGAGCTCGAGGTGTTCGAGCCCCTGATGTTCCTGTCGCGGCACCCTGGGGCCCCCGCGCGCTTCGCCCGCGCGATCCAAGACGTCCTCGCCCCCGCCCGCCCAGCCTAACCTCCCGCGCGCTTGATCTTGCTTCCCGACACAGGACCCCAAGAAACTGCCGGCATGGAGAGCGCCACGCCCCTGAACGATCTGCCTCCGCCGACCGAGACCGCGTCGGTGGTCGATTGCTCGTGGGTGCCGGACGACATCGAGGCGTCCTACGACCCGAGCCGCGCGGGCATCCAGTCCTACACGCCGTCGCAGGCGCCGGCCGCCGCCGCGCAGGACCCGGAGACGGCGTTCATCCCGCCCGGGAGGCAGCCGCGCTGGAGCGGCGAGCCCGGGCGGGCGCGCTTCGAACTGCGCGCGCCGCTCGCGCGCGGCGGCTGCGGCGAAGTGTGGGAGGCGCTCCAGGTCCCGCTCCACCGGCGCGTCGCCGTCAAGCGGCTCCGCGAGGACATCGTCAAGGCCGTCGAGGGCACCAGCCGCGCCGTCACGCTCGACTTCGCCTTCCGCCAGGAGGCCTTCGTCTCCGCCGCCCTCGAGCATCCCAACATCGTGCCCGTCTACGACCTCGGCGCCGACGCGGAGGGGCGCCCGCTGCTCGCCATGAAGAAGGTCGAGGGGCGCTCCTGGCGCGAGCTGCTCCGCGACGACTTCTTCCAGCTTCCCGAGGAGGAGTACTACGCCAGGCACATCCCGATCCTGATGCAGGTGTCCCTCGCCGTCGCCTACGCGCATTCCCGCGGCGTGGTGCACCGCGACCTGAAGCCCTCGCAGGTGATGGTCGGAGACTTCGGCGAAGTGCTCCTGATGGACTGGGGGCTTTCGCTCGTGTTCCGCGAGGAGGAGTTCCAGGACGAGTCGGAGCGGCAGGTGCCGCTGCCGACGCGGGAGTTCTCGATCAACCCCGCCGGCACCCCCGCGTTCATGGCGCCGGAGCAGACCACCGCCAGCGCCGACGGCATCGGCCCCTGGACCGATGTGTACCTGCTGGGCGGGATGCTCTACTTCCTGCTCGCGCTGCACGCGCCGCACGCGCACGCCGACAAGACGGAGACGCTGCGCCTCGCCCGCGCCGGCGTGGTGCCCAACCCCTCGGAGCGCGCGCCGCACCGCTTCATCCCGCCCGAGCTGGAGCGCCTCGTCGCCGACGCCACCGCGCCGCGCCGCGAGGACCGCATCGCGCACGCGGAGCAGTTCCACGCGCGCCTCGCCGAGTTCCTCGGCGGCACCGCCCGCCGCAAGGAGTCGCTCGACCTCACCGCGCAGGTCGAGGAGGCGCTCCGGACGGCCCCGGCGGACTACGAGGCGCTCGCCGCCCTCTCCGCCACGAACGACCGGGCGGCGATCCTTTGGCCCGCGAACCCGCGGGCGCGCGAGCTCCGCCAGCGCGTCTCGAAGCGCATCTGCGACGTGGCGCTCGAACGCGGCGACCTCAGCCTCGCCGCCACCAGCGCGCTCCGCCTGGACGAGGGGCGCGCGGAATACCGCCTCCGGGTGGCGGACGCGCGCGAGCGCATGGAGCGCGAGGAGCGCCAGCGCCGCACCGCGCTCGCAGCCTCCGCCGTGCTGGTCGCCGCGGTGGTCCTGCTCATCTCCGTCTTCAGCGTCTCCCTCGCCCGCGAAAAGTCCCGCGCCGAGGCCGCCCGCGACGAAGCCCGCGCGGCGTCGGAAATCGCCGACGCCGCCCGCGCCGACTCGGAACGGCTCCTCTCCTTCGCCCTCGGCGACCTGCGCGAACGGCTCGACGAGCTGGGCCGCCCGGACCTGCTCTCGGAAACCGCCCTCCGCGCGCTCGAGGTGTACCGCAAGCAGCCTTGGGACCGCCTCGACGAGGAGGGCCGGTTGCGGCTCGTGTCGGGGCTGATCGAGACCGCGGACGTCTTCGCGACCATCGGCAATGTCGCCAGCTCGGGCGAAACCGTGGCGCTGGTGGAGGAATACACGAAGCGCGGGCTCGCGGAGTACGCCTCCCCCCGCTGGAAGGTCGCCCGCGCCGAGACTCTCTCGGCCCGTGCCGAGGTCGAGTACCTGCGCGGCGACAGCGAAGCCGCCCGGGGCACCGCGGAGGCCGCCGCGGATCTGGGGCGGCGCGCGGCGAGCGAAGACCCGTCGCCCGCCAACCGCCGCGCCTTCGCCGACTTCCTCTCGCAGGCCGGCAACGCCCAGGCGGACCTCGACGACTCCGGCAAGTCCTTCCTCTACATCGACGAGGCCACGGCGGTACTTCGCGCGCTGGTCGCGGACGGGGAGGACGCATCGGTCGAGCTTGCGGAAGTCCTGGTGGACCGCGGCCGCCTGCGCATGACGAGCGGAAAGTACGGCGAGGCCGAAGCGAACTACGCGGAGGCGCTCGCGCTGCTGCCGGCGGACGTCGATCCCGCGCGGGACGCGCACGCCGCGGCGGCCCTCGCCGGCATCCACGGCCACACCGGATGGCTCGCCTCGCTGAGGGGGGACCTCGCCACGGCGCTGTCGGACTACGAGAAGTCCCACGCGCTCTGGGCGACGCTCCACTCCCACGCGCCGGCGAACACCTACTACGCCTACCGCGCCGGCCGAGCCATCGGCGAGGTGGCCGAAACGCTCTTCACCCTTGGGCGCCTGCGCGAGTCGCGCCAGCGCTTCCTCGAACGGCTCGCCCTCACCCGCCAGTCCGCGGCCCTCGATCCCGAGGCGGGAGGGTACGCCGCGGACATCCGGAGCCAGCTTTCATTCCTCGCCGTGCTCGACGGGCGGCTTGGCGACGCCGCCTCGCGCCGCACCCACCTCGAAGCCGCCGCCGCCATGGCGCTCGATGCCCGCGAAGCTGCCAACGACAGCGACGAATGGCGGCTCGACTACGCCGAAGCCTGCCTCGACCTCGCCCGCCTCGACGCCGAGGAGGACCGCTTCGAGAGCGCCACCGCGCTCGCGGACGGCGCCGAGGCGCTCCTGCTCGAGGTAGACACCGCGGCCGCGCCGAACCTGCTTCCGATGGTCGCCACCGGGTTGGCGGAGGCGGACTGGGTCCGCGGCATGGCCTCGCGCGACGTCGAGGAGAACCTCCGTTTCTCCCGCGCCGCCCTCGGCCGGTTCTCGATCGCCGAGGATGCCGGCGCGAGCCCCCAGACCTGGCTGCTTCCCTACCTGTACCGGATGGCCGCCCTCGCGGACCGGCTAGCCTTCCTCGACCGCCCGGAGGAGGCGGAGACCCACTACCGCGAGGCGCTCCGCCGCGCCGCGGAGTTCGTCGAAAATGGCACCTGGCGCGTCCCCACCAGCGAGTTCGTCGCCTCCACCAGCCTCTCCCTCGCGGAGCTCCAGCTCCGCCGGCGCGACCCCTCCGCGGCCAGCGCCGGACTGGCCGACGCCCGCGCGGCGGTCATCGAACTGGCCGACGCGATACCCGACGAGGAACTCCTCGCGCTCGAGGCGCGCGGAGCCCACCTCGAGGCCCGCCTCCGCGCGCTGATGGGCGACGCCACCGGAGCCGCCGCGGCGTTCGAAGAGGCCGCGGTCGAGATCGACACCATGCTCGCCGCAACCGAGTCGCCGCTATCCGCGCAGGAACCGCTCCTGCTCCGCGCCGCCGCATGGACGTACCACGCCACCGGGCGCCACGACCGGCGCGACGAGGCGCTCGCCGCGCTCAACGGATCATGGGCCTACGACGACGAGCTCCGCGCCTACCTGGCGGCGGAGCCGGAAGCTCCGCCGGACCGCTGACGCGCCGCGGGCTACTTGCCCTGGCTTTCGATCTCGAGGATGTAGCCGCCCACGCGCTCCAGCAGCCGCACGTGCTTCAGCGCGAACTTCCGCTTCACCTTGCGCGTGTCGAAGTACAGCACGCCCTTGCGCTTGTTCTGCACCAGCAGCGGCGTCGCGATGTAGGAGACGACGTTCAGCTTCATCATCGACGCGCTCGCGTCCATCGCGGGGCCGCCGCCGACGCCGACGTTCGACAGCGACTTGCGCGTCATGTACGCCTTGTTCGCCACCGTCAGGGGCACCGGGTGCTCCTTCTCGTAGGTGGTCCACTGGCTGGCGTCGCCGATCCAGGACTTGATCACCCAGCGGTTGCGCTCCCCGTCCGCCACCATCACGAAGCCGTTGTCCGCGTCGAGCGCCGCCTTCAACTGCCTGAGCACCACCTGGTACAGCGCGGCCTCTTCGCTCCCGCGCGCCTTCGCCAGCTCGCCCAGGATCCCCGCCAGCGTCTCCGCCACCCACAGCGTGTCGTCCGGCGTCATCATCTCCGGCGACGTCGCCGGCGTGCTGCTCATGTCGACCCCGGGGATCGGCTCGAAGGCGTTCGGCATCGAGGCGTTCTCCACCCCGACCTCCTTCTCGGGCGCCGTCACGCCCTTCGCCTGGCCGATGAAGGTTGGGATGTGCACACCCTCGTCCGGACGCGGGTGGTCGATCGCCTGGCGCAGCGCCTCCTCGTGGACCTTGAAATCGTAGCGCGTCTCCCACGGGTCCGCGTGCTTGTTCGCGTCCGCGTTCAGGAAGACCACCTCGCACTGGCCGAACTTCAGGATGTCGCCGTCCTTCAGCTTGTGCTCCGTGAACTTGCGGCCGTTCACCAGGCTCCCGTTCGAACTCCCGAGGTCGCGCACCACCCAGTCGCCCATCTCGTAGGTGATCTCCGCGTGCCGGGACGAGATCGAACGGTCCTGCAACGCGACGACGTTGTCCGAGGAGCGTCCGATGGTGGTGAGGCGCCCGATTTCGAGCGTGACGTTGAAGGCCCAGATGCCGGGGCCGTCCACAAGAAGCTTGGTCGCCATGGGCGCGGGAAACTCCGGGTCGGGGATTAGCGGCGCGCTCGCGCCGGAAGGAAGCTCGGGGGGGGTCCTTCGCCGCCGCGGAACGGGCGGCGGCGAAGGACCGGCTTGTAGGCTGGTTGGCCGTCTCCGGGGGGTCAAGGGGCCAGCCCGAACCCCCGCCGAACCGCGTGGAGCCGCCCGTCGCCGGTAACTCCTTGCCAGTCCGCCACGCCCGCGACAGCATGCCCCGCGGAAATCGCTCCGCGAGGACCTATCCCTCCGCCCCCCGGAGGCCCGTCGGCATGGACAACATCGAGAGGGCCCCCCCTTCTCTCGAAAACATCCCCGTCCCCGGGGACCTGCCGCACGATTCGCTGGTTTCCTACAACCCGCACAAGTCGCGCTTCACGCCGCGCGGCGGCACGGGCGACGGGCCCGAGACCGGCATCGCGGAGCACTTGGAGACCGAGGCGATCCCGGCGCAAAGCCCCGTGCCGCAGTGGCCCGACGACGATTCGGCCGAGACGCACTCGCCGCCGCCGGACCTCCCGGTAGCGCCGGAAGTCGCGGAGCAACCCGGCGCGCCGCCGAAGTCCGCGCGGCGCCACCGCCTGGTGCGCCTGATCGGGCGCGGCGGCTGCGGCGAGGTGTGGGAGGCGGTGCAGATCGAGCTGGACCGCCCGGTCGCGGTGAAGACGCTCCGCGGCGACCGCATGGCCGAGTGCTCCTCGCCGGAGGAGCGCGCGATCCTCGTGCGCAACTTCCGCGAGGAGGCGCTCGTCTCCGCCCGCCTCGACCATCCGAACATCGTGCCGGTGTACGACTACGGCACGGGGCAGGGCGCGTCGCCGGAGCTGTCCATGAAGCTGGTGCGCGGGCGCCAGTGGGACCGGCTGCTGAAGGAGGAGCGCCCGCAGCTTTCCTTCGACGATTTCCTCGCGCGCCACCTCCCCGTCCTGTCCGACGTGGCGAACGCGGTGGCCTTCGCCCACTCCCGAGGCATCGTGCACCGCGACATCAAGCCGTCGCAGGTGATGGTGGGCGACTTCGGCGAAGTGCTCCTGATGGACTGGGGCCTCGCGATGGTGCTGAGCGACGACGGCGGGGCGGCCGCCGCGGTGGACGACGAGCAGCCCTCGTGGTTCTCGCTGCCGACGCGCGCGAACGCCAGCAGCCCCGCCGGCACGCCCGCCTACATGGCGCCGGAGCAGACCCGCGGGCAGGCCACCGGCGTCGGCGTCTGGACCGACGTGTACCTGCTCGGCGGCTCCCTCTACTACGTCCTGACCGGCGTGGCGCCGCACGAGAGCGCCCAGTCGCACCAGGCCTTCATGCGCGCCGCGGTGGGCGACGTGGAGGACCCCCGCACGCTCTTCCCCCGCGCCGGCATCCCGGACGACCTCGCGGAGCTGGCGCTCGCGTCGCTCGCCGCGGATCCCGCCGCGCGGCTCGCCAGCGCCGAGGAGTTCGTCCGCCGGCTGGACGACTGGGTGAGCGGCGCGAGCCGCCGCCGAGAGTCGCAGCAGATCACGCGGCGGCTCGCCGGCGAAGCCGCCGCCATGCGCGGCACCTACTCCGCGCACGAGGCGTTCCTCAACGAGGCGCACCGCGCGGCGGGCCTCTGGCCCGCGAACCCGGAGACCCCGCCGCTCCGCCGCGAAGCCCTCGCCGCCTACGCGGAGCTCGCGCTCGGAAAGGGCGACCTGCTGCTAGCGCTCACGCAGGCGGAGCAGCTCGACGACGCGCTCGCGCAGGGCGACCTCTACCGGCGCATCGAGGCGGCGAAGCAGCAGCGGCTCCGCACCCGCCGCGCGCTCCGCTACTCCGTCGCGGCAGTCGCCATGCTGCTCGCGACGGTCCTCGTCGGCGGCGGCCTCTCGCTCCGCCGCATCAACCGCGAGCGCAACGAGGCGGTGACGCAGAAGAACATCGCGACGGGGGCGCTGAGCGCCGCGGAGACAGCCCGCGTCGAGGCCGAGCGCCAGCGCGCCAAGGCGGGCGACGAGCAGCTCTACGCGCAGATCCGCTACGCCACCTCGCTGGTCGATGCGGGCCGCCACGAACTCGCCCGCGACGTCCTCTGGAGCATCCCCGAGGAAGCCCGCGACTGGGAGTGGGCCTACCTCCTCGACCGCTCGCACCAGACGCTCGCCGAGTTCCCGTTCCCGGTGACCGAGGTCAGCGCCGGAGGGAGCTACTTCTACTCGGACCTGGGCGACGGCACGGTGCGCGTGCGCGACACCATGGCGGGCGCGCTGGTGGCCGATCTGGACTGCGACACGACCTCCGTGATGATCCTCGCGGCCCCGGAGGACACGCACATCGACATCGTCGCCGGCACCCGGCTGTTGCGCTTCGCGCCGCCGGAGTGGAAGCGCCAGATCGTGGCGGAGCTCCCCGCCCCGCCGATGCACTCCCGCCGCACCTACGGCGACGGGAACATCGCGATGCTGTACCCGGACGGCTCCGCGGCGGTGCACGAGGCGACTACCGGAAAGCTACGCTTTGCGACTCCGCCGGTGCCGTTGGAGCCGCTCGCCATCGACGGCGACGACCACTCGGACCGGCTCCTCGTGGCATACAAGACGTTCTTCCGCATCCACCGCCTGAGCGACGGTTCGGAGGAGACCTCGATCTCCGCGTGGACGAACGCGGTGTACAGCGCGGGGCTCTCCAACGAAGGGCACTCCATCGCGATCCAGTCCGGCGACGCGACGCAGCTCTACGACCTGGACAGGAACGCGCACTTCCAGACCTATCTCCTGGGCACGCGGATGCACACGCATCCCCGGGCGAACACCTTGATCATCGGCCCGATGCTCGCCTCCGCCCACAACGCCGAATGGCGCGGCCTGTTGCCCGTGGGGCGCGCGGAAGCAACACGCGCGAAGTACGTGCATCCCGCGTTCGCCTGCTACTGGGGAGGCGCAAATGGCGAGGCCGGCGTCATCGCCGCGGACCTGCGGCAGGTCGCGGAGCTGCGCGGCTTCCCCGGCCAGGTGGCGAACATGTGGGCGACGATCACGGACATCCCCGAACGCGTCGACCGCGTGTTCTCGACGACGACCGACGGCTCCACGCAGGTGTGGCCGGGCACCCCGCTGAAGTCCATCGCCGACCTGCCCGGGCAGTGGAGCAGCTTCCGCGAGGACGGCCGCTTCGCGGTGTCCATCGGGACCTTCGACGCCCGCATCACGGACATCGAGAGCGGCTCGGCGTTCCGCCGCGTCGGCAGGCTCTTCAGCCTCTACCGCGGCATCCACATCGCCGAGGAGCGCGACCGCATCCTCACCTTCGGCTACGCCCGCGCCTTCGGCGATTGCTTCGGCTGGGAGGTGCGCACCCACAAGACCGGCGAGCACCTCCGCTGGGTGAAGGTCGGCGAGAAGCCCAGCACGCTTCCCTACCTGTGGAACACGAGCCCCGACGACGGCCGCGCGGTGCTCTTCTGGGAAGCGGGGGGGCCGGGCCTCATCCTCGACACCGAGGACGGCGCGCTCGCGGGAACGATCCCGCCGACCGCCGCCCCCGCCACCGCCATGCATTTCACCAAGGCGCACACCGCCATCGTCGGGCACAACGACGGCGTCCTGGTGGAGACGGAGCTGGCCGACGGGCGCGAGCGCCGGCGCCTCGACACCGGCGCGCCCGTCTGGGCCCTGCGGCTCCACAGCGCGGAGCGGCGCCTGTACGTGAGCGGCGGCGACCGGCGGGTGCGCGCGTACTCCTGGGGCGCGGAGGCACCCGTCCTCCTCCGCGAGCTGCCCGCCGGGGACCAGCCGGCGGTGCTCCTCGACCTCTCCGAAGACGGCAGCCGCCTGCTCGCGCTCACCGACGCGAACGAAGTCGTGGTCTGGTCCACCGCGGACGGCGCGGAGCTCCTGCGCTTCCGCATCGACTCCGCCGTGCACCGAATACAGCTCAACCAGGAGGGCACACGCATCTTCGGCCTGGGCGACGGCACCCTCGGCGTCTGGGACATGCAGGGCCGCGAAGTCGCCCGCGTGAAGGACGCGATCGACGTGAGCCTCAAGTCGCGTCGCCTCATCCTGCGCACCTCCGTCGCACGCATGTCCCGCGACGTGGTGATCGAGCTGCCGCCCCACAGGGCGGAGGACTTCCCCGGCGACGCCGGAATGCCGCTCCAGGACCGGTTCGAACTCTGGCGCCGCGAGCAGCATCGCAACTGGTGGAGGCGAAAGGCGGTGGAAGCGGCCCCCTCCAGCATCCCGGCGGTTCGCGCATCCCTCCGCGGGACCGTGGCCCAGAACGGCCGCCAGCTCATCGGCGACCTGGACAGCATGGTGCTGGACCTCGTCGGCCGTGTCCGGCACGAGAATCCAGCGCTAGGCGAGCTGTTCCAGAAGATGGGCGCCCTCTACACCGCCGAGCCGGACCACGACTGGCATCACTTCGCGAACGGCTACTGGGACAACATCCCCGACAGCGAGTTCGACCCGGAGCCCACGCACAGCCTACTGCGCGCGGCGGCGCCGTACACGGAACTGCGGGCCATGAAACAAGCCGAGACCTTCAGCCGCCAACCCTTCGAGCACGCCCCCTGGGCGCGCGGAAGCTACGCCACCCAGCTGGAAGTCCTCGGCCACCCGGAGCTGGCGAGGGCGCTCCTCCGCCGATCTTCCGCGCTGATGTCCACCCAGGGATACTATGAGAACCGGCCCTCGCAGCTCCGGCGCCTGCGCATGGGAGCCGCCGACATCCCGAAACCACCGGAGAAGATCAAGGTCCGGCCGGGCACCGGCTTCGACTACGTGCGGAACGGATCCCTCGGGGACTACCTCGACCTCGCCCCCGAAGGCCGGTCGCCGGAGGCCCACGAAGCGGCCCGCAACGCCATCTTCGAACAGATGCAGAAGGACATCCTCGACTGGGTCGACGAGGTCGCGCCGATGCCGGACTTCACTGCGGCGAAGGCCGCAGCGAAGGCGAAGTTCCCGCCCCCGCCACCCGGCGATCTGCCGCTCACCGAGTTCATGGGCGACGTGCTCGACCGCCTCGAACGCGGACAGCTCGGCGGCATGACCCGCGACGAGGCCATCGAGGAAGCTAGCCGACGCTTCGACGAATCCGTCGCGAAGGCGGAAGCGGAGCGCGCGGTACAGGAGTGAACGCCTGGACACGCACCCGGTACGGCGGCCCCGGGGTGCTTTCCTTCCGCGAGGTGCCCGCGCCCGCGCCCGGCGCAGGCGAAGTCGCCGTCCGGGTCCGCGCGGCGTCGGTCAACGCCGCCGACCGCTACATCCTCCACGGCCGCCCGCGCGTGGCGCGCGTGGTCTTTGGCATCGGACGCCCGAACACCACGCGCCTCGGCTGCGACTTCGCCGGCGAGGTCGAGTCCGTCGGCCCCGGCGCCTCGCGCTTCCGCCCCGGCGACCGCGTGTTCGGATCGGTCCGCGACGAGTTCAAGGCCGACATCGACCGCGCGTTCGGCGAGCGCGTCGTCACGCCGGGAGCGCTCCTCGCGCCAGTCCCCGAAGGCGCCACCTTCGCCGCGGCCGCCGCCTTGCCGACCGCCGGCATGACGGCGCTGCGCGGCATCGAAGCGGCCGGCGCGCGCATCGGCGCCGGCGCGCGCGTGCTCGTCACCGGAGCCACCGGCGGCGTCGGCGGCTTCGCGGTCCAGCTCGCCGCCGCCCGCGGCGCCGAAGTGGCCGCCGTCTGCTCCGCCGAAGCCGCGGACCTCGCCCGCGCGAACGGCGCGTCCCGCGTGATCGACCGCGCCCGCGAGGACTGGCTCGGCGAGGCCGCCGCCTTCGACGCGATCCTCGACGTCGCCGCCGCGCGCCCGCTCCGCGAGAACCTCCGCGCGCTCCGCCCCGGAGGCGTTTACGTCCATCTCGGCTCGGTGGACCGCGGCGGCTACTTCTCGCCGCTCACCGGCGTCCTGCTGCACTCCGCGCTGCGCCACGCCCTCGGCGACGCACGCGTCCGCCTGGTCACGCAAACGCCCGAGCAGCGCCTGCTCGCGGAACTCGCCTCGATGCTCGCGGCGGGCACCCTGCGCCCCGCCCTCGACAGCACCTTCGCCCTCGCCGACCTCCCCCGCGCACTCGACCGCTTCGAGCGCCGAGGCGTGCGCGGAAAGATTTTGGTGGAGGGGTAGGGGCGGGACGAGAGTCAATTCGCAGCTCGCCCCACCTTCCAATGATAGTCGATTCGAAAGACATCAATCGGGGGCGAGTTACCCGATTCGATATCTCGGAGTGTCTGCGCCCAGCGCATGGCATGGATCGTTAGCAGGTTGTCGATGTTTTGCTCCCCGTTGATCTTTTCTCCAAGCGCCTCAGACTCCGCCTCAGTGAGCATCCGAGGGCGGTGCTGACCAAATCCGATCGGAACCGGCTCTCGCGCTCCCAACGGGATCCTCGCGAAACTACTTTTGCGCTCAATCGGCGATGGATCGCAGATGAGGATTGCGCCCCGCAGGCAGTTCGCGGAAGTTGAATTCAGAACTTCTGAGACTTTGAAGTCGACATGATACATGCCGAAGTACTCAACCCGGCATACGAGCTCCCCCCCTTCTTCAAAGAAACGAATCACATGGCTGACCAATCCAAACGGCGCCGGTTCGTCGAGTCGACGGTGTGCAGGTCTCGAGGCAAGCACCTCAAGAGCGTTAGCACCTTTCAACAGCAGCGGAAAGCGAGCCAAAAGGGCGTCCGTCACGTGCCCCAAGAACGCCAGACTTTCAAGCGCAATCTTCGCTCCGAGAACATCCAGCGGAGCCTTGAATGTTGACATGTCAAAGCTCTTAGCCATAAGAAAACTAAAACCTGGGACCAGCGTGAGACGATTGTCAGCAAACTGGATTCCAGCGCCGTGAGCGACGAGCTGATCCAAATCTCCTCCGGCAATCTCACATATGTCTCCCTCCCCGTCGAACTCGTACCTTGGCTTAGTGGCTTCGTAATTCGTTGACTTCCCGAGGCTGGGAGACATTCTGCCCTCGATATCAAACTCGGGCCGTCCTAGCGGATCGCCCGAGGGCTTCTGCGGAGCTTGCTTGGATGCGCTCGATTCGGGATCACGTCCTCGAACCCTGTGACCCTCCGGTGGCTTCCCGCTGTTCGCGTTTATTCCAAGAAGAAGTCGATGCAGATAAAAGAGTTCGTGATCGACTGCCTTACTTTCAATCAACCCTCCTATCTCGGAATTACATACCTTGCAAACTGGAACGACAAACTCTAGCGATCCCCCTAACTTTCTAGGTATGACATGCCCCCTCCAGCGGCCTTTACGCTTCTGGACTTCATCCGTGCAGTAGAGGCACCTGCTCGTATTGCTGTCTTTGAGGTTCTTCATTTGCATACTCCTTTGGGAGACCTGATCGACTACGTTGCGCTGTTGGCTTCGCCCGGATTCATGGACATTCCCTGCCGCGAGCAGGACTAGGCGATGACTTGCTCGGTGTGTCTCCGCCCAGAATCCCGAGTAGGAAATCTGTCGTCTCGGGTCCCGTCAACGGGAACCCTTTCGATCCGAACGGCGCGTTCGCATTCCCGACGTTCGCGCTAGCCCTTTGGGTGAACGGCTCCGGGGCATCGGTTCTCCCCTTATCCCCCCGGCGCGGGCGACAGCATCCACCGCCGCGCCACCCGCGGCAAGGTCGTGGTGGCGGCGTAAGGGCTACACCCCCAACCGGTCCAAGCTCCTGTACTGCACCGCTTCGCTGACGTGGCTGGGCGAGATGGTGTCGCTGGCGGCGAGGTCGGCGATGGTGCGCGCCAGTTTCCGCAACCGGTCGTAGGCGCGCGCGGAGAGGTTGAGCCGCTGGATCGCCGTCTCGAGCAGCTTCTGCGCGGCGGGTTCGAGGTGGCAGAACTCGTTCAGCTCCTTGGCCGACATGTGGCCGTTGGCGTGGATGCCGGCGCGTCCGCGGAAGCGTTCGCGCTGGCGTTCGCGGGCGGCGAGCACGCGGGCGCGCACCGCGCCGCTGCCCTCCGCCGCGCGCCGCTCGCGGAGCTGCTCCAGCGGCACCGCCGGCACCTCGACGTGCATGTCGATGCGGTCCAGCAGCGGGCCGCTGATGCGCGAGAGGTACTTCTGCACCGCGACCGGCGAGCACACGCACGCGCGCGACGGATGCCCCGCTAAGCCGCACGGGCACGGGTTCATCGCCGCCACCAGCACGATCCGCGCGGGAAACGCGACCGACATCGCCGCGCGCGCTACCTGCACAACTCCATCCTCCAGGGGCTGGCGCAGAACTTCCAACGTGGTGCGGCTGAACTCGGGCAGCTCGTCCAGGAACAGCACGCCGTGGTGCGCGAGCGACACCTCGCCGGGGCGCGGCACGGGGCCGCCGCCGATCAGCGACACGGGGCTGGCGGTGTGGTGCGGCGCGCGGAAGGGGCGCGCGCGCAGCAGGCCCGACTTGGGCGGCAGCGCGCCCGCGATGCTGTGGATCTTCGACGCCTCGAGCGCCTCCTCGAACCCGAGCGGCGGCAGGATGCCGGGCAGCCGCCGCGCCAGCATGGTCTTGCCGCTGCCGGGCGGCCCGAGGAAGAGCAGGTTGTGCGAGCCCGCGGCGGCGATCTCGAGCGCGCGCTTCGCGCCCTCCTGCCCCTTCACGTCCTCGAGGTCGTCGCGGATCTCCTCGTCGCCGAAGACCGCCATCTCCGGTCGCGCGGGCGCGATCACCGACTGGCCGTTCAGGAAGTCCACCGCCTCGCGCAGCGTCGCCACGGGGATGATCTCGATGCCCTCCACGCAGGCGGCCTCGGCGGCGTTCTCCGCCGGGAGGAGTATCCGCGGGATGCCCTCGGCGCGGGCGCCCGCGGCGATCGGCAGCGCGCCGTGGAGCCGCTGGATCGTGCCGTCGAGGCCCAGCTCGCCGGCGGCGGCGAACGGCGCCTGCGACTTCAGCCGTCCCGTGGCCACCAGCGCGCCGAGCGCCATCGGCAGATCGAGGTGGCTGCCTTCCTTGCGCAGGTCCGCAGGCGCCAGGTTGATCGTCACGCGCTTCTGGAACAGGCCCACGCCGCTGTTCTTCAGCGCGGAGCGCAGCCGCTCGCGCGCCTCCTTGATCGCCGCGTCGCCCAAGCCGACAATCGAATACGTCGACGGCGCATCGCCCGGCAATTCAGTGACGTCCACCTCGACCGAAACGGCCACGGCGTCCACACCGACAATGGCAAGCGATGGAATGCGGGCGAGCATGGGTTAGGAGTCGGACTCGCGCTGCTGGTACCCACGGAGATCCGCCGAGGTGATCTCCGCTGCCCGCACCAGCTTGTAGTGTCGTTGTTCGGCCACCGCGATGCGGTCCTCCTCGACGACGAGTTCAAACATCGCGAGGACGTCGTTCGGCATCGCCTTCACCGAAACGAGCCTTGGAGTTAAGTCGGGAAAACGGGAGCGGCAGAACTCCCGATCTTGGAGGGTTTGGACAACGGAAACCTTGTCTCTTCCGGTCTTTGCCTGGACCGGCACGATGTACTGCGAACCGCCTCTGCTTGCACCAACATAGACCTCGTCGATCTCGATCTGGCCGAGGTCATCCACTTGCGTTCTCAAGTGATTTTGTAGCGAGTAGGCCACAATCTTCAAGAATAGATCAAGAAGTCGATTGTAGCGAATCTTGGCTAGGATGGCCTGCTCATCGGACTGCGCGTTTCCGAGGATGATTTCCGGTGTGGCATCGGGTATCTTTATCACTTGCATGCTTGGGTCGGGATCGATGTTTGGACGCCTGAAAAGCTGAAACTCGTAGCGAGAGGGCCCCGCTAAGCGAATGATCCACTCCATATCGTCTGGTTGTGTTTCCAAAACGCTGTTGGGAAGGCTTGCTCGGAATCGAAAGGAATATACTAGATCGCCGAGATTCTTGATGCCGTCCTTCGCTGCAAGCTCTTCTATCTCGCTGCGCTCAAAGCAAAACGACTTGCGCGGCCGCTTCGGGTTGAAGTGGCGAAAGAAAAGCTCCTCAATGATCCTCGAGTACTTCCCCGGTTTCTTGGCCTCAGGCACTGACTCGCCTCCTGCGGGGTTCGATGACATGCTTGTCAACACCATGGAGGGCGGCCGCATCACCCATCGCCAAGCGCAGGAGGCACTCGTCGCCCAAGATGATGCGCGCGTCGGTCTTCGTGGGCTTCCATCCCGATGCGATCATCACCCTCGCAGCCACCGATCTGGCAAGCAGTGGAGGCACGGAATTACCCACCTGTCGGAAACCATGCCACTTGGTGGCGTGAAAGCGGAACCAATCCGGGTATGAATGGAGGCGTGCGGCCTCGCGAACAGTGATGCATCGCGGGGCCTCCGGGTGGATCGGTCTCGGGGACGTGAACGCTCCTCGATTGCTTGGCGTCCCAGCGCGCAGCGTGTTGCACAATCCCAATCGAGGCAAGCGGTAGAAGCGGGATACCGGTTCCGTGTCGCCACCGCGAGTGGCCGAGAATCTATTGATCGACAACTGGGTGTGGACGGTCCTCATGCTGGAGGTCAGCAACGAAGGGTCGAAGGCGCGGATGATCGAGAAGTCCGTCGGATCGTTCCATGGATATCGAAGGGTGGCCGCATAGGGAGACGGTGTGCCCAAGCCCGCCACAACGCAATCCGACTCAAGCAATTCCTCGAACTGCTCAGGATCCGGCAAGTCACCGATCGCATCCCAAACCGTCGGGGTGGTGGGCAGGGCGAACAGATCGCCCCCTCCCGCCCCTGTTCTTCGTGACGGTGGCTGATGCGTTGGTTCTGGGTACTCCGGCGGCTCCAATCCTTTGCGGGTGCCAAGAAGAAAAAGGCGTCTCCGATCCTGAGGGACGCCGAAGTGGGCGGCGCACAATACTCGATACGGGGTGCGGACTGAATAGCCTATCTGCTCCAATGCCGAGATCACATCATCAAGGAAGGCACGGTGTTTCCCGACCGCCAACCCCGCGACGTTTTCCAGAACGAAGTAGCGGGGCTCGAGCTCCTGCACCAACCTCACGAATTCGAGCATCAAGGAGTTGCGCGGATCGTCCATCATCCGCTTGCCGATCATGGAGAACCCTTGGCAAGGCGGCCCCCCGAACACGACGGCGACATCCCCGGGAACCGCCGCCCGTTGCCTGATCTCGGCCCCGGTCAAGTCTTGAGCGCGTGCGCAGATGGTCGCCCCCTGCGGGAAGTTGAACGCGTGGGTGGCGCAGTGGATCGGATCGATTTCGACCGCCGCGCGGACATCGAAACCGGCTTGCTCGAACCCGAGCGACATGCCGCCAGCCCCCGAGAATAGATCCACGGCGACCGGCCTCGCAGGCGTCGACTCAGGTATCGTCCCGTTCTTCGCGGCGCCCATCCGTCGTCAGCTCCTCATCCAGCGTTAGCCAAGCATCGCCGCAGCCCTTCGCGCAAGCCCCGCAGACGCCGATTCTCTCGCCGCCTCGCGAAGCGCGGGAGCCCGCCCGCGCCGTTGGGAGGGTCCAGGTGCGTCAACCTCAGCGCCGCCCACAAATCCCCTTGCGCGGCGGGATAGTTTGTGAGTATTCACAAACTATCCCGCGCGAGGAGCGCCCGCCATGCTTAACGCCAGCCACTCCCTCCGATCCCTCTCCGCCGCGGCGGCCGCCTTCGCCTTCATCGCGGCGTTCGCCGGAACCACCGCCGCCCACGGCGCCGAGCCGCCGGCCACGCATGTCTACCGCGTCGAACTGAACCGCCCGCTTTCGATCCCGTTCGGGACCCTCGCGGCTGGCCTGCACCGGCCCCTCGACTACGACGCGCCGGGCGAGGTGGTGCGCGCCTACGGGGGACTGGACGATAAGGGACAGCCGATCCAGGCCGACCGCGCCCTCTACCTCGCAACCACGGATTCGCTCACGACGACGACCGTGACGCTTCGCACGCGGAACGCGGGATCGCCGGGGTGGGATCGGTTCGACGAGGGCGAACTGACCGTTCGCGAGGTTGCGCCGGACGATCTCGACTATCTGCGCTCCGCTGCGCTCGAGGCCGTCGCGCGGCGCAACGCGGTCGAGGTGGGGCGCGCGCTCCTCGACGCCGAGCTGCAGGAGGCGGTGGCGAAGCTCCCCGCGGACGATCCGGTGCGGAAGTCGGCGGCCGCTCCGCCCCCGTCCACGCTGCGCCGCGGCTTCGACAGCGCGAACACCATGGGCATGCTGAGCGGCGGCCGGGCGATCCAGGAGAACCTCGCGCTCGAGATCGAGCTGCGCCCCGACACGTCCGCCGACCAGGCGACAATCCCCCTCGGGAACACACCGGGGCTCGAGATCGCCGCGATCGACTGGGCGCCGTACCTCGCGGGCGTCGCGCCGCAGGATGCCGGCCCGCTGCCGATGCTTGTTCCGGAGGACAACGCGGCGCTCTTCGCGCCCTCCGTGGCAGCGCTCGCGCGCGTCGCCGAGCAGATCGAGCGCCTCGGCAATCCACTCGCGGACGCGGCGACGGAACGCTCGACGAACCAGCGCACCCGCGAGCGCATCGAGCGCCAGCTCCTGCTCCCGCTCGACACCGCCGCGCAGCTCCTCGGCGCGGCGCTCGTGGACGAGCTGGCGATCACGGCGGACGACCTCTACTTCGTGGACGGCACCGGGATCGCGGTGCTGTTCCGCTCGCGCCGGCCGGAGCAGCTCGCCGCCGCGATCCGCGCGCTGCACGCGGCGGAGCTGCGAACGAACCCCGACGCGCGCGCGTTCGAGGGCGAAACCGGCGGCCTGAGCCACAGCGGCGTGGCGACTCCCTCGCGCGGCGTGTGCAGCCACCTCGCGGTGCTGCCCGGGGGCGTGGTCGCGGTGGCGAACTCGGCGGCGCTGCTGGGCCGCGTCGCGGCGGTGTCGCGCGGCGAGCTGCCCGCGCTCGGCGCGCTGGACGAGTGGCGCTTCTTCCGCGACCGCTACCGCCCCGGCGCGGAGCACGAGGACGCCTTGGTGGTCCTGAGCGATCCCGCGATCCGCAAGTGGACCGGGCCTGAGTGGCGCATCGGCCAAAGCCGCCGGCTCCGCGCCGCGGCGGGGCTGCTCCGCGTGGCGGGGATGGACCGCGAGGCGCGCCTCAACGCGGCCGCGGGCCCGCGCAGCTATCCGACCGGCTGGGTGCTCACCGGGCCCACCACCGTCGTCGCCGACCGCGAGTCGCCCCGGCAGGAGGTCTACGGCTCCCTCGACTTCCTCACGCCGATCCAGGAACTCGGCATCACCCACGCCACGGTGGCCGAACTTGAGGAGTACCGCAGGTTCCGCGAAGGCTACCAGACGAAGTGGACGCGCTTCTTCGATCCCATTGCGATCCAAGTCGATGCGAAGGAGGGCCTGTCGCTCGATACGACCGTGATGCCGCTGGTCGCGGGCACCGACTATGCCGAGTGGCGCAACGGCGCGTTCTACCTGACGCCGGGCTGCGTGCCGCCGACCTTGCCGGGCACGGCGCTGCGGTTCCAGTGGTGCTTCCACCCGCGAGACATCTTCGGCTGGCGCGAGTCCTGGGCCACCGCGTGGCTGGACGGCTGGGCGGATCTCACCCTGCTGGATGATCCGGTGCTGGAGGAGATGCCGCTCGCGGGTGGCGACGACCTCTACCCTTGGCTCATGAGCAACCACTGGCGCCTGCCGCTCATCACCCGCATCGGCAGCCGCAACCAGATCCTCCTCGGATCGATCCTGACCGCCTTCCGGCTTGAGGGCGTGAGGGCGATGAACAACTCGATCGCCTTTGAGACCATCACGCATGCGAACAGCGCCTACAGCAGAGTTGTGAGCCGCGGGGGGGCCCCCGGCGACCCGTCGTTCCAGTACGCCACCGACAACTCGATGCTGACGCTCAGCCTGAAGGAAGAGGCGCTGCGGGAGCTGATGGAGAACAACTGGGGCGCCGGAGTCAGGACGCCCGAGCCCCTCGGCGAGCACGTCGCGCTCTTCGTCGAGCCTAAGATGATGCCGTTCCTGCGCTCGTTGGACTTCGGCGATTACGACCGCGCGGCCCGCACCGCGTCCTTCGCCAACATCCCGGTGCTGAACCGCTGGCGGCAGCTTTACCCGGACCGCGACCCGGTCGAGTGCCACCGCATTGTGTTCGGCACCGTCCTCGAGTGCCCCGGCGGGCAGGGCTACCGTTGGAACGAGATGCAGCGCACCATGGAGTCGGTCGTCTTCGGCTCGCCGAACCAGATGGTCGAGGAGGCCACCGTGCCGTGGCCGCGGACGGGCCGTGTCGAGGCGGGCCTCACCTTCGAGCCGGACGGCCTCCGCGCGCGGGTCCGCATCGCGGACCCGCCGCGCTGAGGGGGGGACGTCGAACCCCGCTGCGGCCCGGTCAACCGGGCCGCAGCACCACGCGCCGCGCGCGGATCACCGCGCGCCAGTGCTCCGGCGTCTCGTCCCACACGTGGACCTGCACCTTGAACGGGATGTTGCTTTCTTCGAGCGCGGCGCGCTCATGGTTAGCGATCTGTTCCGCCAGATGGTCGAGGGCGGCCTTGAGCTTGGAGTAGTCGGTCATGGGGAGGGCCCCCCGTGTTGGAAGGCAACACCACCTCCCCATCCGCAAGAGCGACGGGGGCGCGCCGTTGCCGGCGCGCCCCCGCGGGTAGCGCTTGCTCTGGCCTGCGGCGCGGTGCCGCGGCGGGTCAGCCCTCTTCCAGCTTCGTCACCACGGTCGAAGCGCGCTGGCCGAGCCTCGAGTCGGCGAACTTCTCGGCGGCGTCCTGGAGCAGCGTCATCACCGAGGGGATGAAGAACAGCGTGGTGATCGTGCCGAGGAGCAGGCCGCCGAACATCACGATGCCGAGGCCGCGGTACAGTTCCGAGCCGGCGCCGGGGATCAGCACCAGCGGAGCCAAGCCGAGGATCGTGGTGCCCGTCGTCATCAGGATCGGGCGCACTCGCGAGAGCGTCGCCTTCACCGCCGCGTCGTGCCGGTCCATTCCTTGCCGCTCGAAGTTGAGCGTCTGCTCCACCACGAGGATCGGGTTGTTCACAACGCTACCCAGAAGGATGAAGAAGCCGAGCATCGTGAGCACGTCGAGCGACTGGATCTGGCCCGGCTGGACGACCGCCAGGTAGAGGTTGATGAACTTCAGCCCGATCACGCCGCCCGACATGCCGACGGGGATCGAGAGCAGGATCGTGAACGGGTGGCCCCAGTGGTGGAAGATCAGCACCATCACCATATACACCAGCGCCAGCGCCAGGAAGATGTCTCCCGACAGCGCGTCGCGGATCGCCGTCAGCTTGTCGGAGGAGCCGCCGATGCGCAGCTCGACGCCGGGGGGCACCAAGCCCTCCTCGAACATCTTGCCGACGATCTCGTTGCGGATCGCGTCGATGCCTTCCTCGAGCGATTTCTCCTGCGGCGGTGCGATGCCGAGGGTCACGGCGCGCTGCTGGTCCACACGGCGGATCGCCTCCGGCACGAAGTCGAACCCGAACGTCGCCACGTCCGCGATCGGCACCGTCGAGCCGGTGTCGGTCGCGATCCGCAGCGCGTCGAAGTTCGTCAGCGTGTCCAGCGCGCCGAGCGTCGAGTACATATAGATGTCGTACTTGCGGCCGTCCTCGTAGTAGTCGTCCACGTAGGCGCCGTCGCCGAGGACCCACGCTCCGTAGCCGATGCTCGATGAGCTGACGCCCGACTCCGCCGCGCGGAGCCAGTTCGGCCGGATCGTGAGCTGCGGCTGGCCGATTTCGATGCCGGGCTGCGGACGCGGCGGCTCGCCGAACAGCATCATCGTCTTCACGAACGCCTGCGCCGCCACCCCGGTGATCATCGGGTAGTCGGTGCCGATGATGTCCAGGTCCACGCCGCGGGATCCGAGCAGGTCCGACTCGAAGATCGACACCTGCTGGGCGAACCCGAACATGCCGGGCACCTGGTTGAAGTAGCGCGTCAGCAGGTCGGGCACCAGCGCGGAGTGCGACGGGTCCTGAGCCCGCGAGAAGATGAAGATGTTCGCGCCGAAGCCGACGAAGAAGAAGTCCTTGATCGGCGGGCCGTCCAGCTCGCCGGCCTCGAACTGCTCCGGCGTGCCCTCCACGTAGGGGCGGATCCGGCTCTCGAGCTCCGCGCCGACCGCCGACAGCTCGTCGATGTTGTAGCCCTGCGGCGGGATCATCAGGCCGAAAACCGTGTTCTGGTTGCCGTCCGGCAGGTACTCCGTCTTCGGCATGAAGACGAAGATGAGGAGGATCGACAGCCCGAGCACGCCGCCGACGACCGCGAGGCGGCGCGCCGTGCTGCGCATCAGGTAGGTCAGCAGCCGCTCCAGCATCCGGAGCCATCCGCCCGCGAGGTGCGCGAGCCCGAACAGGTTGTAGGCGTTCCGCCGCAGGCCGGCGTGCTTCGGTTCCTCCGGCAGCTTGTGCAGCAGGTGGTACGCGAGGCACGGCACCACCAGCACCGCGACGAGCAGCGCCAGCAGGTTCGTCGCGGTGATCGCGATGGCGATGTCCTTGAAGAGCTGCCCCGCCTGCTCCTTCAGCGTGATGATCGGCAGGAACACGATCACGTTCGTCAGCGTGCCGGACAGCAGCGCCGACCAGACCTCCTCGATGCCGTCCTCCGCCGCCTTATAGGGGCCCTTCCCCATCTCTCGATGCCGGAAGATGTTCTCCAGAACCACGATCGAGCAGTCGAGCACCGAACCCACGGAGAACGCCAGGCCGGCGAGCGAGATCACGTTGATCGTCCTCCCCAGCGCGTTGATCATGAAGAGGCTTCCCGCGATGCACAGCGGCACCGCGACGCCCACGATCGCCGTGCTGCGCAGGTGCCGCAGGAACATCATCAGCACCACCAGCGACAGCGCGCCGCCGCTGAACAGGTTCGAATACACCATCTCGGTGGCTTCCCGCACGTACTCGGTGTCGTCGGTGACCTGCGTGATGCGCAGGTTCCGCGGCGCGAGCATCTCGTTCTCCACCTCGATGGCGACGCGCTTCACCTCGTCCATGACCACGAGCAGGTTGGTGCCGGGCTCGTGGCGGACGCCCATGGCGAGCGCGGGGCGACCGTTGTGGCGGATCAGCGAGCGCTGCTTCGCCGTGCCGAGCGCCGCGTAGCCGACATCGCGGATGTACACCGCCACCCCGTCGCGCACCGTGATGATCGTGTTCTCGAGGTCCTGCGGCGTGCGGACGCGCCCCAGCGTCCGCACGTTGTAGCGCCGCTTCCCCTCGTACAGGTCGCCGCCGGAGACGTCGCGGTTGTTCAAGCGCACCGCCTCGCGCACCTGGTAGATCGTGATGCCGCGCTCCGCCAGTTTCGTCGGGTCGATGAAGAGCTGCATCTCCTTCGGCGAGCCGCCGTAGACGCCCTGGATGGAGGCGACCCCGGGAATGCGCTCGAAGCGCGGCTTGACGAAGTCCTCGACGTAGTTGAACTGCGCCTGGATGTCGACCTGCGCTTCCATGCCCTCCGCGGCGCGGATGCTGAACCAGCCCACCGGCTGGTCCGCGGAGGAAGTGGTCGAGATCGCCGGCTGGTCCACGTTCTCCGGGTACGAAGCCACCTGCGCCAGCGCGTTGTTCACGCGCACCAGATTCTCCGACTGGTCGGAGCCGACGCTGAACTCGAGGATGATTTCGCCCTGCCCGAAGGTGGCGTTGCTCGTCATCTTCTTCAGGCCGGGGACCGAGCGGAGGAAGCGCTCCTGCTCGATCAGGATGTCCTGCTCCACATCCTCCGGCGAGGCGCCGGGGAAGATCGTGGAGACGGTGATCGCCGGTTCGCGCACGTTCGGCGTGAGCTGGACCGGGATGCTGAAGAGCGCCAGCACGCCGAACAGCATGATCGTGATGCAGAGCACCGCCACGGCGATGCCGTTGTTCAGGAAGTAGCGGATCAAGTGGGCGTCCCTCCGGGTTGCGCGGGGAGCGTCATTCGACGCGGTTCGATTCGTCGAAGAATCCGGTCGGGTCCACGCGGTCCGCGCTGTTCAGGGCGTCGGTCACGAACTGGTTTGTCAGCAGGGGCTGGCCCGGGCGCAGGCGCTCGTTGCCGCGGATCACCACCTCGTCGCCGGCCTTCAGAGGGCCGAACACCTCGACCGACTGGCCGAAGAAGCGCCCCGTCGTCACCGGCAGCATCTCCGCCACCACGCCTCCTTCCGTGCGCACCGCCTTAAAGACGAACAGCGCCGGGCCCTGCGGCACCAGCGCGTCGCGCAGCACAAGCACGGACTTCTCGTCCGCCGACGGCGCGTCGAGCTCGATGCGCGCCAGCATTCCCGAAGCGACGCGGCGCCCCGGGTTCGGCATCTCGAGGAAGATCTGGAACGCGCGGTTCTGCCGGTCCGCCCGCGGCACCTTCTGGTGCACCCGCGCCGTGAACGGCTCGTTCGGGAAGGCGTCGATGGCGACTTGGAACGTGTCGCCCACCTCGATCAGCGAGAAGTAACGCTCCGGCACCTCGACGGCGACCTTCAGGTGGTCCATGTACTCGAAGTCGTAGAGCCGCGTGCCGCGGTCGAGGAAGCTGCCGAGGGAGATGTACTTGTTCGTGATCGCGCCGGCGAAGGGCGCGCGCACCGTCGAGCGCTCCAGCGAGTCGGCGGCGAGCCCGGCGAGCGCCTCGGAGGCCTCCGCCTGCGCCTTCGCCGCGGCCACCACTTCCGCGCGCGAGCCCCGCTCGGCGATGTCCAGCCGCGCCTTCAGCACGCGCTCGTTCGCCTGCGCCGTCACATACGCGCGCCGCACCCGGTCGTACTCGCTCTGGCTCGTGTTGCCGTCGCGGAGGAGCTGCTCGTAGCGCTCGAAGTCCGCCTTGGCGATCTCCGCGTTGGTCTTCCCCTCTTCGTGGTTCGCGCGGGCGATTTCGAGATCCTCCGCGCGCGTCCCGTTGGCCAGTTCCAGATAGCGCTGGCGGTCCGCGTCGGCCTGCGCGCGGGCCTGCGCCAGACGCAGTTGGAACGGCTCCGGCCGCATCCGCAGCAGCGCGGTCCCGGTCGTCACGTAGTCGCCCTCGAGCGCGAGGATCTCCGACACCACGCCCTCCTCTTCGGAGGCAATGGCGGTACGAACGAAGCCCTCGACGGACCCGGTGAGCTTGATGGGCTGCGTGATCGAGCCGAGCTCGACACGCGCCGTCACCACGGATGCCGGAGGTCCGGCGGGAGCCGAACTTTCGTCTGGCTGGGCCGGAATCACACTAACCCAGAGGCCGAGGGCCAGTGCCACTGCGGAGGCGCCGGAAAGCACGCGGGAGCTTTTCATAGAGTGTTTGTTCTGTTGAGGTTGAGATTCCGCTGGGGGGAGGGCGAAGACTCCCTCCGGAGCCTTCAACGGGCGGTTCCGCTTGAATTCCGATAATTATGAGAGCAAGTCCGGTTCCCGAACGGGACACCCGGTATCGTGTACGTCTCGGCTCGCGCGGACTTCACCGCGTCAGGCGAACTCGAGGGCGACCGGCTCCGGGATCAGGCCGGCGGCGTGCGCTTCCGCGAGGAACCGCTCGACGCCCGCGCGCCCGCGGTCCCCGAAGTCCCGCGTCAGCTCGTTGACATACATGCCGACGAAGCGGTCCGTCAGGCCCTCGTCCAGGCCGCGTCCCCACTGCATCGAGTGCCGCAGCGCCGGCTGCCGGTTCTTCAGCCCGTACTCGATCGAATCCATCAGGATCGTCTTGAGCCGGGCGATCAGCTCCGGCCCGAGCGACTTGCGCACCACGTTCGCCCCCAGCGGGAGCGGCAGGCCGCCGGTGCGGTCGTGCCACCACTCGCCCAGGTCGACCACCTTGTGGAAGCCCTCGGACTTCCAGGTGAGCTGCCCCTCGTGGATCAGCAGGCCGCAGTCCGCGTCGCCCGCCCGCACCGCGTCCATGATCTCGTCGAAGGGGACCACCTTGTAGGAGAAGTCCTTCGTGCCGAGGTAGAGCGCCAGCGACAGGAAGGCGCTCGTCATCAGGCCCGGCACGGCGACCACCTTGCGGCGGAGGTCGGCGGGTTCGAGCGGTTCGCGCGCGATCACGAGCGGCCCGTAGTTGTCGCCCATGGAGGCGCCGCAAGGGAGCAGCGCGTACTTGCCGGTGACGTAGGCGTAGGCGTGGATGCTGATCGCGCTGATGTCCAGCTCCTCGCGGAGCGCGCGCTCGTTCAGCGTCTGGATGTCCTGCAGGATGTGCTCGAACGCGAGGTCCGGCGCGCCCACCGCCCCGCACGCCATGCCGTAGAACATGAACGCGTCGTCGGGATCGGGGGAGTGTCCGAGCGTGAGTTGGCGCGTGGCCGCTGCGGTGCTGTCCATGGCGTGCTCCTGGGCTGGGGCGTAACGGGCCTTCCGGCCCGGTGGCGCTCCGGGGGGCAAGATCGGGACCGTCGCGTGGTCAGTCGGCCGCCGCGGGAGGCGTCGTGCCGGGGGCGGGGGCGCCCACGCCGACTCCGTCCGAGTCGTCCTCGTTCACTTCCTCGCCGGTCTGGGGCGTCGCGGGGCGCACCTTCACGGCGGCGTACTTCCCGGTCTTGTCGGAGATACCCGCCTCGAAGGCGACCTCCTGCCCCACCTTGAGCTGGAAGAAGCTGGCGTCCATGATCACCGAGTGGTGGAAGAACCAGCTCTTGCCGGCCTCCGTCTCGTCCGTGATCCAGCCGGTGCCGTTCGGGTTGAGGAAGTTGATGCGCCCCTGCCGGAAACCGGGCGACGGGGGCGTGAGGGGCGGCCCGGCGGGAAGCGAGCCGCCGTTCGTGGCCCGCTCCTCGCGCCGCTGCAGCGCCTCCGCGGAGGGCTCGATGAAAAGTCCCTCGATCGTCTGGTCCCGGCGCGAGGTGCGCGCGTCGATGATCGAGTTCATCAGCAGCGGGTAGGTCACTTCCTTGAGGAGCGTTTCCGCCGTGCGCGTGGTGTGCTGGCGGGCGGGCTCGCCCTCGTTGTAGGTGAAGTCCCACGCCAGCAGCATCACCCGCGTGCCGAGCGCGTGGAGCTTGCGCACCAGCGGCAGGTAGTCGCCGTCGCACGCGACCAGGCACACGATGTCGAACTGCTTGTGCACCGCGAGCTCGTAGGTCTCGAGCGCGAGGAGGACGTCGACGCCCTTCTCGCCGTAGGTGCCGCGGGGCAGGTAGTGGGCGAGCACGCCGGACTTGATGAGGATGTCGTCGAACATCCGCTCGCCGAGGAGCATGTCCTTGCGTTCCGAGTCCTCCGCGCTGTAGCGCCCGCGGAAGTAGTGGGCGTCGACGATTCGGCAGTACTCGGTGTCGCGCTTCTCGAGGTCGGCGGCGCGGGCGCGCACGAACTCGTGCAGGCCGTTGATCGAAATGCGCGCCTGGCGCTCGTGGTGGTAGCGGTAGTACTTGCTGACCTCGCTGAAATAGCCGCCGTCATAGAAGATGCCGATGCGGATCACGCCCGGCAGTGCCGCTGGATTCACCGGATTGCTCCTGGGAAACGAAGAATGCATCATGAATGGGTGGTGGCCCGCCCGCGCCCCATGAGGGGAAAGGGATTAGCGCGAAACGGGCCGGAATCCTGGCTGGAGCGCGGGCGCGCGGGGGCGCCGCTCACTCCTCCTCGTCTTCGTCCTCTTCCTCTTCCTCGGCGAAATCCGCGTCGAGGCTTTCGGCTTCCTCTTCATCGTCGGGGAGCGCGGCGGCCTTCTTCGAGGCGCCCTTCGCCGGCGCCGCCGCGGGCTTCTTGCGCCGCGCCGCGCTGCGCTCGATCACCGCGTCCAGGTCGTCCGCGTCGCTGCCGTCGCCGCCGTCGTCCTCCAAATCCTCCTCGTCGTCGCCGTAGCCGAGCACTTCGAGGGGGAGGCCCACGCCGGACTTCTTGGCGCGCTCCTTGTCCTTGGCGACCTTCTTCTTGTACATCTGGCGGAGCGCCTCGTTGATCGCCTCCATCACCTGCAGCTTCGAGGCGGTGCGCACGAAGGAGATCTCGTCGCAGAGGAACTTCTTCGCCTGCTCCATGATCTCCTTCTCCTTCCCCTTGAGGTCGTCCATCTCGTCGAGGATGTAGAGGTCGCGCAGCAGGCGCGAAATGCGCATCGGGTCGCCCGACTTCATGATGTCGCGGTAGTTGTTGTACTGCATCCGCGCGTCGTTGCGGTTGGGCGAAACGGGGGCCTTCAGCGCGGCGAGGACCTTCTTGACCTCTTCGCGGCTCATCGGCCGGCGGATGTTGCGCCTCTCGACCTGATCGGCTGGGACGAAGACCTTGGCGCTTTGCGCGTCGAAGATATAGACGGTCATCTCGGCGCCGTCCACGGTCATGCGCTTCATCCCGCGCATCACGCAGATCCCGTTGGTGGGCTCGATGATCGTCTCGCCGATCTTGAACTTCATCATGGGTGTGGCCTTCTTTCCTGAGGGGGGACGCTGACGTTGGGGCGGCATGGGCGCCGAACGATAAAGCAGCCCGCAAGGGTGTGGCGGCAACGCGCCCGGCGCGAGCCTTTTTTTCCGACGCGCGCAAGGGCGCGCGCGGTGCGGATCGGATCGGATGGAGGAAAAGTGGCTCGCCCGGAGGGATTTGAACCCCCGACCCCTTGATCCGTAGTCAAGTGCTCTAATCCGCTGAGCTACGGGCGAACGGGACACGGCACGGAACGATTCGCGCGCCGGAAGTGGGAGAGAGTAGCGGTGCCCCCCCGGCGGTCAACGACTTTTTTACCCGGCCCCCCGGCGCGGCGCACGGGCGGGTGGCCGCCTCGTCCCTTGCCCGCGCGCCGCCGCCGCGCGATACCTCGCGACCGCCCCGCCAAGGGGCGCCCAACGGAGACGGAAGGACGCGGCGATGGAAGGCAATGTCATCGACACACTGAAGGCGCGGGGGCTCCTCGAGGCCATCACCGGCGACGAGCTGCGCGAACGCGTCGGCAAGGAGCCGCTCACCATCTACAGCGGCTTCGACTGCACCGCCGACTCGCTCCACGTCGGCCACCTGCTCCCCGCGCTCAACCTGCGCCGCTTCCAGCTCGCCGGCCACACACCCATCGTCGTCGTCGGCGGCGGCACCAGCCTCATCGGCGATCCCTCCGGCAAGCGCGCCGAACGCAAGCTCCTCGACCGCGCCACCATCGACGGCTTCGCCGAATCGATCCGCAAGCAGCTCGCCGGCCTCCTCGACTTCTCCGGCGCCAACGCGGCCCGCATGCGCAACAACGCCGACTGGCTCTGCCAGTTCTCCTTCATCGACATGCTCCGCGACGTCGGCAAGTTCTTCCGCCTCTCCGACATGCTCGAAAAGGACTCGGTCCGTTCGCGCCTCGAATCCGAGGCCGGCATCAGCTTCACTGAATTCACCTACATGATCCTCCAGTCCTACGACTTCCTCCACCTGTACAAGGCGGAGGGGTGCCAGGTGCAGGGCGGCGGTAGCGACCAGTGGGGCAACATCACCGCCGGCACCGACCTCATCCGCAAGAGCTGCGGCGGCCAGGCCTACGGCGTCACCTACCCGCTGCTGCTCAATTCGAAAGGCGAGAAGTTCGGCAAGTCGGAAGGCAACGCCGTGTGGCTCGATCCGAACCTGACGAGCCCCTACGACTTCTACCAGTTCTGGATCCGCACCGAGGACGCGGACGTCGAGCGGCTCCTCAAGTACTTCACCTTCATCGGGCTGGACGAGATCGCGGCGCTCGCCGCGGAGCACCGCAAGGCGCCGGAGAAGCGCCTCGCGCAGCAGCGCCTCGCGCACGAGATGACGACGATGCTCCACGGCGAGGAGGAGGCGAAGAAGTCCGCCGCCTCCGCCCGCGCCCTCTACGGCGGCTCGGTCGAAGTGGCGCCCGGCGCCAAGCTGGCGGACCTGGTCCCCGACGCGCCGCGCGCAAGCATGGACCGCAAGCGCATCGGCACGCTCACCCTGCTCGACCTGGTGGTGGAGAGCGGCCTCGCCGCCAGCAAGGGCGAAGCGCGCCGCCTGATCCAGCAGGGCGGCGCCTACCTGAACCAGCAGCGAATCGACGACGGCTTCGCGCTCCTCGCCGAGGACGCGCTCTCCGCCGACCACATGGTGCTGCTGCGCGCGGGGAAGAAGAACTACGTGCTCGTGGAGTTCTCCTAGCGGCCCCGCGGGGCGCGCGCGGCAATCCCTTCTTGCCCGCGCGGCGCGCGCCTGCTCATATCGCGGGGCCGAAAATCCACGGAATCCCGGAGCCTCCCCACCGATGAAGCTGTTCCGCACCGCCGCCCTCGCCGCGGGCATCGCCGCCGCCATCGCCCTCACCGGCTGCTCGACCAAGCTCGGCCAGTTCACGATGATGACCACCGGCGCGCCGCAGTTCGACTCGATGGACAACGCTCCCCTGACGAACGACGTGCGCGGCGAGAGCGGGCGCTACTGGATCCTCTTCATCCCCACCGCCTCCCAGCCCGACGTCGAAAACGCCGTGAACGACGCCTTGATGCGCGGCAACGGCGACTTCATGGAGCGCGTCGAAGTCTACTCCAAGGGCTGGTCCGCCATCCTCGTCAGCTACGACGGCTACCACGTCCGCGGCGCCGTCGGGAACTCGAAGTACAACCGGGGGCAGTAATACCCGCCGCCGAGCAACTTTCCCCCGCCCCGTGCGCCCCTCTTCGGCGCGCGGGGCGTTCCTCTTTCCAGGAGCCCCGCCTCAAGATGCCCAGCGTCCGCGTCCACTACCATCGCAACGATGGCAACTACACCGAGGTCCAGATCTGGACCTGGGACTGGGAAGGGAACCGCAACCCCGCGCAGCAGGACCTCGCCCCCGCCGCCGAGGACGACTTCGGCGTCGTCTTCGAAATCCCGACCGACAAGTACGGCCTCAACCCGGACCAGCTCACGATCGGCATCCTGCCCCGCATCGAGCGGAACTGGGAGAAGAAGGACGATCCGGAGCGCAAGTGGACGCCCGATTGCGGCTGCGAAGTGTGGATCATCCAGGACGACGAGCGCATCTACACGAAGCGCCCCGACACGACGCCCACCGTGAAGGCGTTCCTCGACAAGGGGAACGTGGTGGTGGCGCGCTTCACGGGCCACGTCTCGCGCGCGGGCGACCTCTCGAAAACGGTCGTCCGAGGCCCCGGCGGCAAGACGATCGCCACCCGCGAGGTGCACCACGTCCACGACTACGGAGCCACCTTCGTCTTTGTCGAAGCGATCCCCTTCCTCTGCCAGCGCTGGGACATCGAAGTGCCGAACTTCCGCCCCGCCGGCCTCCGCCCGCGCAACGTCCTCTTCGACGGCACCGAGTTCGGCACGCTCAAGCCGCTCGGCGCCCTCTGCACGCCGGCGGAAACCGTCTTCCGCGTCTTCGCCCCCTGCGCCGACGCGGTCGCCGTGGTGATCTATAAGACCGCCCTCGGCAAGGAGGAACCCCGCGAGGTCCCCCTCAAGCACCTCGGCAAGGGCGTCTGGGAGGCCACGGAGAAGGGCGACCTCGACGGCCTCTACTACCTGCTGCGCGTGAAGAACTCCTTCGCCGACGAACCGGTGGAGGCCGCCGACCCCTACTCGGTCAACACGACGGGCCGCGACCGCCGGTCGCGCATCACCGACCTCCGCCGCACCGACCCCCCCGGCTTCCGCCCCGTCAAGCGGCCGCCCTTCAGCGGACGCCTGGCCGACCTGATCGCGACGGAGCTCCACGTCCGCGACTTCTCCGTTTCGCACAACTCCGGCATGCGGGCGAAGGGCAACTACCTCGCCTTCACCGAGAAGGACACTCACCTCCCGCACCACCCGGAGGTCTCCACGGGCCTCGCGCACCTGCGCGAGCTCGGTGTCACGCACGTGCAACTCCTCCCCATCCAGGACTTCGACAACTTCGAGGACCGCCACGACTACAACTGGGGCTACATGACGACCTGCTTCTGGTCGCCGGAGGGCTGGTACGCCTCCGCGCTCGAGGACGCCTCCCGCATCATCGAATGCAAGCGCATGATCCAGGCGCTCCACGAAGCCGGCATCCGCGTCGTGATGGACGTCGTGTACAACCACACCGCGCCGAACGCGTCCTTCAACGCCGTGGCGCCGGGCTACTACTACCGCCTGCGCGCCGACGGCTCCCGCTGGAACGGCAGCGGCTGCGGCAACGAATTCAAGAGCGAAGCCCCCATGGGCCGACGCTTCATCATCGATTCGCTCAAGTATTGGGTCGAGGAGTTCGGCGTCGACGGCTTCCGCTTCGACCTCATGGGGCTCATCGACCGGGAGACGATGATGCAGGCGCGCCGCGAGCTCCTCGAGCTGGATCCAACGCTGCTCATCTACGGCGAGCCATGGGTCGCGGCCGGCTGCGGCCTCGATGCGGTCACCGACAAGTGGGCGGTCCGCGGCACCGGCGTCGGCGCCTTCAACGACCACTACCGCAACGCCCTCAAGGGCGAGCCGGACAACCACCACTGGGGCTACGTGCAAGGCGCGCCGCACCGCGACGCGGTCGCCGGCGGCATCGCGGGCTCCATCGACGACTGGGCGCTCCACCCGGGCGACTCGATCAACTACGGCGACTGCCACGACAACCTGTGCCTCTGGGACAAGATCGCCGCCTGCTGCCCCCACGAGACGGAGCCGGACCGGATCCGCATGTACAACCTCGCCATGGCGATCCTCGCGGTCAGCCAGGGCGCCATGTTCCTACACGGCGGCCACGAAACCACCCGCACGAAGTTCGGCAACCACAACAGCTACAACGCGCCCGACGAGATCAACCGCATCGACTGGTCGCGCAAGGCGCGCTACGCCAACACCTTCACCTACACGCGCGACATGATCCGGCTGCGCCGCGCGCACCCGCTCTTCCGCCTCCCCACCGGCGCCGAAGTCCGCAAGCGCATCGACTTCCTCTTCCTCCTGCCGAAGAGCCCGCAGGCGATCTCCTTCTCGCTCGACGGCGACGGCCTGGAAGGCGAGAGCTGGTCCGCCGCGCTCGTCCTGATCAACCCGTACCACCGCGCGCGCACCTTCCCGCTGCCGAAGGGCGTCTGGAACGTCCACGCCTGCGGGCACACCGCATCGGTGGAGGCGCTGCAGGCGGTCGAAGGGCGCTTCGCCGTCGCGGGCCGCACCTTGGCGGTGCTCGCCCAGGCGAAGGACTCCTCCGCCGCGGAACCCGCGGGGGCCGCGTTCTAGCCCGCCCCGGGGCCCCGCCGGTGGACACGCTCGACCCGCGCCGCCGCAGCGAGCTCATGGCGCGGATCCGCTCGAAGGACACCGCGCCGGAGCTGTTCGTCCGGCGCCTCGCGCACGCGCTCGGCTACCGCTACCGGCTCCACGCCAAGGACCTCCCCGGCAGGCCCGACCTCGTCTTCCGCAAGCGGCTCAAGGTGGTCTTCGTGCACGGATGCTTCTGGCACGGCCACACCTCCCGCCGCTGCCCGCACGCCCGCTTGCCGAAGAGCAACGTCGCCTTCTGGGCCGCCAAGATCGCCGCCAACCGCGAGCGCGACCTGCGCCGCATCCGCGAGCTTCGCAGCCTCGGCTACAAGTCCCTCGTCCTGTGGGAGTGCGAGCTCGGCGACGCCGCGCGCGTCGAGGCGAAGCTGCGGCGCTTCCTGGGCTAGCGCACCACGACGCCGTCGCCGGAGGCGGTCGCCTCCTCCGGCTCCTGCGACACGGGGAGCAGGAACTGCAGCACCGCGGGGAAACGCGCGGCCCACGCCGGCTCCGTGTGGTCCGCCCCGTAGGCGATCGTGTGGAGGAAGTCCGGCCCCACCGGGTAGTTGTTCTCGATCAGCGCGTCGCGCGCCTGCAGCGTCGTCGACGCGCCGTCGTCCGCGGGGATCAGCCCGCCGCCCACCGTGCCGCTGTCCAGGTAGAGGCGCACCTGCCGCGGCGCCTGGGAACGCATCCGCTCGATCAACTCCGTGCGGCCACCGACCGTCGACGCCCAGTAGGCGGGGGAGAGCGCCGCATGGTGCCGCGCGAACGACGGGTACTCCCACGCGAGATAGGTCGAGAAGAAGCCACCCATGGACGATCCCGCCGTCGCCGTGTCGTCCCGGCCGGTGAGCGTGCGGTAGTTCGCGTCGATGTAGGGCTTCACCTCGTTGATGTAATAGGCCGCCGTCTGGTTCGCGCGCCCGGTGTAGATCACCGCCGTGTCGTACTCGGGCAGGTACTCGGGGATGCGTTCGCTGCCGCCGTGGCTGACGCCGACGATGACCGCCTCGCGCATGCGCCCCTGGGCGATCAGCGCGGTGGCCGCCTCGTCCGCGCGCCACGTGTTGCCGAAGCCGCTGTCGCCGGCGAACGTCTGGAAGCAGTTCTGCCCGTCGTGCATGTAGAGCACCGGATAGCGCCGCGCCGTGTGCTGGTCGTAGCCGCGCGGCAGATACACGTAGACGGCGCGCGTCGGGAGCGAGCCGGTGAAGTTCGGGATCTTCACGACGCGCGGAGCGGAAACCGCGGGCGCCGGGCGGTAGTTGAAGAGCTGCCGGTCCTGCAGCCAAGGCGACGCCAGCGCCGTGGTGTAGTACGCGGCGCCCGACGGCGTGTCGAACCCGCCGTCCCCGCGGACGACGCGGAACTGCCACTCGCCCCGCGCCGGGAGGCCGTCGACCGGCGCGCTCCAAAGTCCTTCCTGCGGTGTGCGCCCGTCGCCGGTCCGCGTCAGCGCCACGGCGCGGTGGTCCGCGCCCTCGCGGATCTCGAGCACGGGGGCCGGCGCCGATCCGATATAGCGGAAGAAGCCGCGGCGCGGGGCTTCCGCCTGGCCCGGGACCGTCAGCGACAACGGCGATCCGATCAGCGCGCCGTTCGCCGGATTCGCCTGCGCCGCCGCGCTGTCCTGTCGCACCGCGAACTGGTACTCCACGGTGGTTCCCTCGGGCAGCGACACGGTGGCCGACCACTGCGGGTATCCGTGCGGCGACAGCTTGAGCGCCCGCGTCATCTCGCCGCCGCCAAGCAGCGGGTGGTCGCCGAGCACGAAGACCGATTCGCCGAACGAAGTTTCGCGAGTCGTCTGCAACTGCACCGGCTGGTCCGCGAGAACTCGTAAGCCCCCGGTCGCCCCGAGGGCCAGCAACCCCGCGCACACCCACGGAATTCCGCACATCCGCGCCATCTCCCGCTCCCTTCGTCCTGCCCCGCTTCTTGCAACCGGCGGGTCGCTCCCGTTGCGCCCGTCCATCGGGGACGGAACTACTCGTCGCTGTTCGACGGCGCCGGAAGCAAGCAGCCTCGGCGCTGCGTCCCGCCAATCTTCCCACGGACGGCTCCATGGATTCCGCGACCCCCAGCCAGCCGCCCAGCCTTCCCCGGATCGAGGGCATCGAACTCGAACGGCTGATCGGGCGCGGCGGGATGGGCTCGGTCTACCTCGGCCGCCAGCCGTACCTCGAGCGCCGCGTCGCGGTGAAGATCGTGTCCGTCCAGGGCATGTCCAACCAGGACAATTACGTCGAGCGCTTCCGCCGCGAGGCGCGTTCGCTCGCCGCGCTCGCGCACCCGAACATCGTCGCCTGCTACCAGGCCGGCACCACCGCGGCGGGGGAGCCCTACCTCGCGATGGAGTACGTCGACGGACCCACGCTCCACGACTTCCTGCGGGGCAGCGGCCCCCTCGATCCGTCCAAGGCGCTCGCCATCGTGCGCGCCACCGCCGACGCGCTGCGCTACGCCCTCGATAACGGCATCATCCACCGCGACATCAAGCCGGAGAACATCCTCCTCCAGAAGCGCGAACGCGCGCCGGAGGACGACCCCTTCCCCTACACGCCGCGCCTCGTCGACCTCGGCCTCGCCCGCGTGGTCCGCGAGGACGACATGGACACCAAGCTCACCGCCGACGGCATGGTGCTCGGCACGCCCCCCATGATGGCCCCGGAGCAGTTCGACGCGCCGGAGAAGGTCGACTTCCGCGCCGACATCTACGCCCTCGGCTGCGTCCTCCACCACCTCCTCACCGGCAAGCGCGCCTTCCCCGAAGCCAAGGTGATGGACGTCATCAAGCGCAAGATGTCGGGCGACGTCCCGGACCCGCGGGCGATCCGCGCCGACCTCCCGGACCCCCTCGCGGAGCTGTGCCGCAAGATGATGGCCGCGCAGCCCCACCGCCGCCACGCCTCCTACCAGGAGCTCCTCGCCGAGATCGACGGCCTGCGCTCGACGCTCGGCATGTCCTCGGACGCGCTGCGCATCGGGGGAACCGCGACGCCTGCCACCGCCCGCGGAACCACCCCGGTGGACCTGGACCGCCAACCGCGCGGCGGCGGCACCATGATGCCCGCCGCCACCATCGGCGGCGGCCTCCTCCTCGTCGCCATCATCGTCCTCGTGATGATCAAGGACGGCGGCGATGGCGGCACGGACACCGCCATCCGCACCACGCCCCCGCCGGCGCCCACCACCGCACCAACCCCGCAACCCACGGCCACACCCGCGGCCACCGCCACGCCCCGCCCCGCCGCAATCTTCCCCGACGACGGCCAGCCCCTCATCGGCGGCACGATCGAGAACTCCAAGACCGGCTGGATCATGGAGTCGGGCCTTGGCTTCTGGGACGCCGCGCAGGACTTCGAGTCCGGCATCGTCGGCGCGGGAACCAGCCACATCGCGCGCCCCCTCGCCGCGGACTACCCCGGCGACGCGCACCGCCTCGACGGCTCGATCCAACTCCTACCGGGCGCCAAGGAAGGCGGCGTGCTCCTCCATATCGAGGGAGGCATGTGGTACGGCGTCGCGTTCCAAGCGCTCGACGAAACCACACTCACCGTCAGCACGGTCGGATTCGACGCGGACGCGGAGGACTGGATCGCGACGCGCAGGGTGCTCGACAGCCGGGTGATCGAACCCGGAGCCGGCGGGCCCACCGGCTTCTCGCTGCTGCGCGACGGCGCGGCGCTCACCGTGGCGGTGCACGGCGAGACCTTCGCGCCGATCCCGGTCGAGGGAGGGGCGACCGAGGCCGCGGTCCTCTACTCGAACTCGAACACCGGGCCCGTCTGGTTCCCGGAACTTCAGGTGGCGGTGCCGGTGCGCTGACGCCGCGTTGAAGGCGCCGCGCCCCGCGAGCGTATCCCCGGGCAATCCCCCCGAGGACACGTCCCCATGACCCGCCGCCTCCGCATCGCACTGCTTCTCGCCGCCGCGCTCCCCGCCTTCACCGCCGCGGGCGAACTCGCCCGCAGGCCCTACGCCGGCATCGCCGTGGGTCCCTCCCCGGACGGCGCCAACATCGCTGTAAGCGGCGTCGTCCCGGACGGACCCTCCGCCAAGTCCGGCATCCAGGTCGGCGACATCATCATCGAGGTCGACAACGACCTGATCGAAACGCCGCAGGACTTCACCAAGACGGTGCGCTCCCTCGATGCAGGCGCCGCCTACCCCGCCAAGATCCGCCGTGGCGGCGAGGAGCTGGAGATCCAGTGGACCTTCGGCGCGCTCCCCTACGAGTCCTACGAAGGGCGCGAAACGGTCTACACTTCGGTCGAATCCCCCACCGGCACGCACCGCAGCATCCTCGTCAAGCCCGCCGGCGACGGCCCCTTCCCCGTTGTCTTCTTCATCCAGGGCCTTTCCTGCGCGACCGTCGAGGCTCCCATGGGGGGCGACAACCCCTACGCCCGCTTCGTGGACCAGATCACGGGCCTCGGCTACGCCGTCTACCGCGTCGAGAAGAGCGGCATCGGCGACAGCGTCGGCACGCCGTGCGAGGAGATCGGCTTCGAGCAGGAGCTCGCCGGCTACCGCGCGGGCTACGAGCAGCTCCGCGCGATGGACGGGGTCGACCCCCAGCGGATCTACCTCATGGGCCACAGCATGGGGGGCTTCTTCGCGCCGCGCCTCGCGGCCGAGGTCCCCGTCGCCGGCGTCGCCGCCTACGGCACCGGCATGCAGAACTGGGTCGAATACGTGATCCGCATCAACCGCGACCAGTCCGCCCTCGCCGGCGCCGCGCGCGCGGATGTCGAGGACGCGGTCCGCCTCGCCGTTCGCTTCCAGACCCTGCTCTGCGTCGACAAGCTCACGATCCCCGAGATCCTCGAACGCCACCCGGAGATCGAGGAGTACGTCCGGGGAAACTCGCCGGACGGGCGCACCATGTATAGCCGCTCCGCCGAATTCTTCCACGAGCTCTACGACCAGGAGATGGCCCGCGTCTGGGCGCAGGTCGAGGCCCCCGTCGCCGCCATGTGGGGCGAGGCCGACTTCGTCTCCTACCGCGACGAGCACGAGGCCATCGCCGCGGTCGTCAACGAGGCGCGCCCCGGCAACGGCACCTTCTTGATGGTTCCCGGCGCCGACCACGGGTTCCGCGCGGCATCGAGCTTCCGCCAGTCCATGGAGCAGAGCATGGCGCTGCCCTTCTCCGAGGACGTGGTCCGCTCGCTCGTCGCCTGGATCGAAGGGCTCGGGAAGCAGGATGCCGCCGCCTCCCGCCCCCGCTAACGGCCGTCGGATTCGCCCGGACGCGCATTGACTTTGTGGTTGCCGAGCGCATCACGGCGCGTCCATGCTCCGGCAACTGAATCGGTGGTACTAGCCATCCGAATCGAGGAGAACCAGCAATGTCCACAGTTCGCTACGCCGCCGCGCTTGCCGCCGCGACGCTTATGGCTTCGGCGCTGCCCGCCCAGATCCTCTTCCAGACGGGCTTCGAGGCGATCGACCGGGATGGCCGCTACACCACGGGCAACCTCAACGGACAGCCCACGCAGAACCCGGACGGCACGACCAACGTGTCCGGCCCCTTCTGGACCACGCAGGCCGGCGACGCGGTCGTCGAGGCCGACGGCCCCACCCGCGTCGTGCGGATGAGCAACGGCGCCCGCGTGGACCGCTCGCTCGCCAACCTCTCGGTTCCGGCGGGCCGCAAGGTCTTCGTCGAGGGCTTCTTCCGCGGCGCCGGCAGCGGCGTCACGCTCGCCAACGCCAACTACCCGACGGTTTCCGGCGGCGGCGCGGCGACCTCCGCGATCATCCACTTCTCTTCCGCCAACGGCATGGAAGCCCTTGATGGCGACGGCTCCGGCGCCGGCACCGTCACCTCGCTCTCCCAGCCCCTCGGCACCCCGAACCAGGACACCTACTTCCGCATCACCCTCGAGCTCGACTACACCGCGCAGACGTACAACGTCTACGTGGACGGCGTGAAGAAGAACTCCTCCGCGCTCGGCTTCCGCGACAACGTCACGTCGCTCTCCGGCACGCAGTGGCTCGCCGAGACCGAGCTCCGCGCGGACCGCTTCCGCGTCGCGCTCCCGCTCACCGGCGACGCCAACGGCGACAACCAGGCCGACTCCGGCGACATCGTCGCCGCCATGAACTACATGTCCTACGATCCCGACACCTACGACCCGGTCCTGGTCCGCAACGTCGCCTTTCAGGGCGCGCAGGACGGCGGCCGCCTCGTGGTTTCGACTAACGACATCGTCGGGCTCGCCGACCTGATCACCGCCAACTTCCCCCCGTGAGGGCCGCCGTCCCCGCGGGGACGGGTCTACGGCAAACGGACCGGGCCCCTGCGAAGGGGCCCGGTTCCATTCCCACCCACCTGCCGCCCGCCGCTCAGCCTGTCCGGCGCCAATCCGCGTCGCGCTCCCGGCGCAGGAACTCGACCACGTGCGGATCCTTGCTGGCGGCGAACTCCGTCGGGGTGCCGCTCGCCACGATGCGCCCCTGGTGGAGCAGATTCAGCCGCGAGCCGAGCCGCATCGCGCTCACCAGGTCGTGCGTCACGAGCACGCAGGTGCTCCCCACCTCGCGGTTCACCTTCATCACGATGTCGTCCACCTTCGCCGCCGTCGGGGGATCGAGCCCCGCCGTCGGCTCGTCCAGCAGGAGGCACTCGTTGTGCTGCGTCAGCGCCCGCGCGATCGCCGCGCGCTTGCGCTGCCCGCCGGAGAGCGTCGACGGCTCCTGCTCCTCGCGCCCTTCCAGGCCCACCGCCTTGAGCTGCTCGCGCACCGAGGCGCGGATCTCCGGATAGCCCTTGCCGCTCAACTCGACCAGGCCCAGCGCCACGTTCTCGCCCACGGTCAGCGACTGCAGCAGTCCGCCGCTCTGGAAGATCACGCCGAAGCGCTGCCGGTGCGGCACCAGCGCGTCCTCGTCGAGGCCCGTGATCTCCTCGCCGTCCAGCTTGATCGATCCCTCGTCCGGCTTCAGCAGCCCGAGGATCAGCTTCAGCAGCACTGACTTTCCCGAGCCCGAACCGCCCAGGATCACGGAGATTTCCCCCGCGGGGACGTCGAGGTCCACCCCGCGCAGCACGTCGAGGTCGCCGAAGGAAAGATGGAGGCCGCGGATCGCGATGTTCATGCGCAAAGTCCATCCGCGCGCGGCGAGCGGCGCAAGGTCCGGCTGCGTTTGACCCGCGCCCGCGGCGGCGCGAACATCCCTATCGCGCAACCCCCGCGGAACCCGGAGCCCCGACGATGCCAGTCCATATCGTGAACCACCCGCTCATCACCCACAAGATCTCCGTGATCCGCGACAAGCGCCTCGGCACGCGCGACTTCCGCACCATCGTCTCCGAGATCACGCTGCTCCTCACCTACGAGGCCACGCGCGACTTCCCCCTCAAGGAGGTCGAAATCGAGACGCCGGTCTGCACCACGCGCGCCCGGGTGCTCCCCGACGAGGGACGCGTGTTCCTGATCCCGATCCTGCGCGCCGGCCTCGGCATGGTGCCCGGCATGCTCGACATCTTCCCGCTCGGCAAGGTCGCCCACATCGGCCTGCGGCGGAACGAGCGGACCGCGCTCCCCGAGACGTACTACTACAACCTCCCGGAGGGCATCGAAGGCGCCACCGCCATCATCGTCGACCCGATGCTCGCCACCGCAGGCAGCCTCAGCGCCGCCATCTCGCTCGTGAAGAAGAACCGCCCCCGCGTGATCCGCGCCATCTGCCTGATCGCCGCCCCCGAGGGCCGCGAGCGCATCGAGCGCGACCACCCCGACGTCGACGTCTACGTCGCCGCCATGGACGAGCGCCTCGACGAGCGCAAGTACATCGTCCCCGGCCTCGGCGACGCCGGCGACCGCATGTTCGGCACCTGATCGCCGCGCGCACCTTGGCGGACACACCGTCCACACCGGCGCCCGGACACGCCGCGTCGCTCAGCGCGCGCGGCGTCCGCCTCGCCTTCCCCAACGGCACGCTCGCGCTCGACGCCCTCCACATCGACGTGGCCCCGCACGAGTTCGTCGCCGTCGTCGGCCCCTCCGGCTGCGGCAAGAGCACCTTCCTGCGCCTCGCCGCGGGCCTCCTCGAACCCACCGCCGGCGAAATCCTCGTCTCCGGCGAGCCGCCGCGCCGCGCGCGAGAAACCAAGCGCGACATCGCCTTCGTCTTCCAGTCCCCCACGCTGCTCCCCTGGCGCACCGTCGAGCAGAACGTCCGCCTCCCGCTCGAGCTGGGCCCGCGGCGCCGCGGAGCCGCCGCGGAATCCGTCGCCGACACCCTCGCGCTGGTGGGCCTCGCGGACTTCGCCGGCGCGTACCCGCGCGAGCTGAGCGGCGGCATGAAGATGCGCGCCTCGCTCGCCCGCGCGCTCGCCACGCGCCCCGACCTCATGCTCCTCGACGAGCCCTTCGCCGCGCTGGACGACCTCACCCGGCTCCAGCTCCAGGAGGACCTGCTGCGACTGCGCGCGCGCGACCGCTGGACCGCGGCGCTCGTGACGCACAACGTTTCGGAGGCCGTCTTCCTCGCGGACCGCGTGCTGGTGATGTCCGGGCGCCCCGGGCGCGTGGCCGCGGAGCTGCCGGTGCCCTTCGCGCACCCGCGCGGCGCGGAGCTGCGCGCCGACGGCGCCTTCGCGCGGCTGGCGGGCGACGTCTCGCGGGCGTTGCGCGAGGCGACCAATAAAAAACTTGATGAATAATTCTGCCTTGACGGTGGGAGCGGGTAGATTCATACCTTTCATGTTCCTCCGGGATGGCAGCGCGCCGCCGGAGGACGGATCGGCGGCAGCCCCCGCGGCACCCTCTCCCGACCCCCGTGGCGATAAAAAATGTCCGAGAAATTCGGCGCCCCGGAAGGCCGACTTGGCGATGGAAGTTCCCGGTGGGAAGAAAAATTCCGCTTCCCCCTTGACTAGGGCGGGCCGTCCTGCTCCGATCCGGCGTTACATCCCCTCTCTACGGAGATCGAGCTGATGATTCAGCGCAACCCCATCGCGAAGACCCACGGCTTCACGCTCATCGAGCTGCTGATCGTCGTGGCCATCATCGCCATCCTGGCGGCCATCGCCGTCCCGAACTTCCTCGCGGCCCAGACCCGCTCGAAGGTGAGCCGCGTGCTCTCCGACCTGCGCACGCTCCGCACCGCCGTCGAGTCGTACGCCGTCGACAACAACGTCGTCCCCCGCATGACCTGGGGCTGCCGCTGGGTGCAGGACCAGTCGTCGACTGGCTCGCAGCTCTTCGGCACCCTCCCGAACGACATCACGTCGCCGATCCAGTACATCAGCTCGCAGCCCTTCGACCCGTTCGCCGCGAACACCAGCGCCAGCGAAGACGCCAAGGTGTACACCTACCAGGCGCCGGACACCCACCTGTTCCTGTTCAACTCCGGCGGCGCCTGCCCGGTTCCCGGCATGGCGGGTTACGTCTATCTGCCCGGCAACGCCAGCCAGGTGCGCAACATGCGCGCGGACTTCGGCAAGTACGCCCTTTGGTCCATCGGCCCCGCGGGCCCGGACCAGTTCGACTCGGTCGCCAGCGGCGGCCTCGACACCCCCTTCTGGATGCAGTACGATCCGACCAACGGCACGGTCAGCGGCGGCGCGATCTTCGTGACCCAGAAGACCAGCCAGCCCGAGTATTTCAACCCGACCCGCTACTAACCATCGGGGTGCGCCATCTGGATCTCCGGGTTTGTCCGCCCCCGCCAGCGCGCGGGGGCGGATGAACGGCAAACCAGCTTGACAGCAATCGAACCCCGCGCCAACATCCTTTCCACGCCTCTGGCCACCTCCGACAACCCACCCTCCTCCAGGAGATACAGGGAATGAAGATGAAGACCTCTTTGAGAATCCTCGGCACCGCCGCCTTCGCGGCGTTGCTCGCGGGTGGCGCCTCCGCCGCCAACGACTTCCGCACCGCAGGACAGTACGCAGCCCCTTGGGCGATGGTGCCGCGCAGCGAGATCGTCAACGAGCGCGCCCTGCTCGATCTCGATCCGGACTGGCAGCCCTATGTCCGCCCGGCCACCGCGGCCCAGCGCGCCGCCGCGAACCAGAATCTGGTTCTGAATGGCGTGTTCACGGAGAAGGAGCGCCAGCGCCTCCTCAACCTTTCGCGCGGTTCGAACCTCGCGCCGCTTGATCGCCTCGACATCACCTTCGTCACCGGCGAGTCCGCCGCGGACCTCGGCATCAGCAACGCGCCGGCGATCCGCACCGCGGCCACCCCGGACGGCCGCTTCGTCGCGTTCACGTCGCTCGCCACCAACCTCACCGCCGACGACACGAACGGCGCGCCCCAGGTGTACCGCTACGACCGCCAGACCGGCACGGTGATCATGGTCTCGAAGACCGGCACCGGCGCCGGCGACAACGGCTCCGGCATGGTGACTTTCACAGGCGGCAACCCGCTCACCCATGACATGTGGGCCCTCGGCATCAGCGACGACGGCACGAAGATCTCCTTCACGTCCGAGGCGACCAACCTTGTCGCCGGCGACACGAACGGCGTCACCGACGTCTTCCTCTGGAACTTCAATGGCGGCACGCCCACGGTTTCCCGCATGAGCGTGGACGCCGCCGGCGCCGAACTCGTCGGCGCCTCCTACGACGGCGTCGTCTCGGGCGACGGCAACCACATCGCCTTCTTCTCGCAGGACGCCTTCGGGCGCACGGGCGGCGACCTCCGCGCCGCGAACGCGGTCGACGTCAATGGCGACCCGGTCCAGCCCGCCGCTGGCACCACCCTGACCGCGGCGACGGTGTCGCAGGACATCTTCTACCGCACGGTCGCGAGCGCCGCCTCGCTCACGCTCGTCACGCACGCCACGGGCGCGAACAACACCGAGGCGAACTCCGACAGCTACCACCTCTCCATCTCCGGTGACGGCTCGAAGCTCGCCTACGTGTCCCGCGCGACGAACCTGACCGCCGACGTCCTCCCGGCGCCCTTCACAACGACGGGCAGCACGAACCGCTACCCGCGCTCCAACGCCTTCATCTGGGAGCGGTCCAGCAACACCAACTACCTGCTCAGCGTGTCCAACACCGGCGCCATCCCGGCCGCGACGAGCACCTCGGACGACTGCCTGTTCCCGCACATCACCCGCAACGGCAATTGGGTCGCCTTCCAGACCGGCAAGGCGCTCACGCCGTCGATCACCGCTACGGGCAGCACGAACGGCGTCCGCGCCGTTGTCCGCAATGTCGCCACGCTCCCGCCGACCGCCGCCGCCATCCGCCGCGCCAACGTCAACGAGACGTCGACGCTCGGCTTCAGCCTCGGCCGCCTCGACGCGGGCCCGGTGACGGTCTCGGAAGACGGCCGCGTGGTCGCCTTCTGGTCGTACCACGTGACTGACACCAACTCGAACATCTTCTACGCCAACCCGGTTCCGGTCGTGAAGGTGTTCGACACCACCACCGCCTCGACGTCGACCGCCGACCAGTCCGGCCAGATCTACGAGCTCACGGACGACTCCGGCGACTCCTTCTTCGACTTCGACATCCTCTCGTCGCTCACCAAGTTCGGCGACGGCTTCTGGGACGGCCCGCAGAACCGCATCGAGGTTGGCACTTCCGGCGCCGACACGATCCTCACGTTCATCCACGCCGCCCCCAACTGGACCGGCCCGACGCGCGGCATCCAGCAGGTGTACCAGGCCACGATCCCGACCGCCTCGACGACCGGCACGCCGACCGCCGTGGCGCTTGTGTCGGAGCACTCGACCTCCGCACCCACCGGCGCCGACTCCCTCGGTATCCCAACGGACCCGCACGAGCACTTCGCGGTGAACATCCGCCCGGCCGTTTCGCCGAACGGACGCTACATCGCCTTCCCGATGAAGGGCGCCGACGCCATCTTCAACCTTGGCATCTCGAACGACGCTGCTCACGTCCTCGTCGAAGGCGGCGTGTACATCGCGCTCGCCGATCTCCAGACCAACTCCCTCAGGTTCGTCTCCGTGGACGCCAAGACGGATGACGCGGCCGACTACCAGGTCGGTGGCTCCTCGTTCGGCTTCACCGCCGCCTCGACGGACTTCTTCACCGACGGCGTGCTCCGCCTCGAGGGCCAGTTCCTTTCGCGCACGGTTTTCCTGGACTCCTGGGCGGTGTCGGTTTCCGACACGGGCCGCGTGGCGTTCATGACCATCGACGACGTTTACGGCCCCGAAGAGGCGAACACCGACCTTCAGAACGTCGCGGGCAATCGCGCGCTGATGTTCACCGGCCCGAACGGCGTCGGCGCCTTCGCCGCGCTCAACGCCTCCGGCCAGGTGCACCAGAACGACGGCGGCGGCATCTTCTTCAACGACGCCACTTACATCACGCCCGACGGCCGCTACATCGGCTTCACCTCGCCCAACAACAACGTTCATCCGCTCTCTTCGCCCTCCGGCGCGGTCCAGACCGCGTACATCTACGACACGGTCACCGGCGTGACGCGTCTTGTGTCGAACAAGCGCAACACCTCGAACGGCAACGCGGACGGCCTCCCCATCGGCTCGACCATCATGGTCGGCCTTTCGGACACGGGCCAGCGCGCTCTGTTCGGCTCGCTTGCGGATGTCACCGGCGGCAATGCCGACGACATTCTCAACCCCGGTGGCGACTCCGCGGACATCGGCCAGCTCTACATCTTCGACGACCTCACCGATGGCGTTCCGAACGACGGCGTCGGCCAGGTTTACCTGGTCTCGTCGACGGCGGCGGGCGTGAAGGCGGCTGACGCCGACGCTCCGGCCCCCGACTTCAACCTGACCTTCGCCAACTTCGCGACGCTCACCGGCGACGGCCTCTCGATCCTCCTCGAGGGCGAGGCTGACACCTTCGGCAATACGGACGAGCAGTTCTGGCTCAAGTCCCTTGCTTCCGGCTCGGTCAACTCCTCCGGCATCCACACCGGCCCGCTCACCATCCTGTCGCTCGACACGGCTGGCGCTCCGCTCACGAACCCCACCACGGGTTCGAACCTGAACGGCAGCAACGCCAACACGAACGGCACTGTGTTCGCCTTCATCTCGACCGCCGACAACATCTCGACGGACGACATCGACACCCAGGCTGACGCGTTCCTCGGCCGCACGCCGGTCACCGCCGACTCGTACCAGCTCGCCTCCGCCAGCTCCACCGGCGTCAAGTCCCCGGCGAACTCCTCGGCTGGCGCGCGCGTGACGACCTTCCTTAACGGCGACGCGTACGTCTACTTCCGCGGCGACGCCGACAACACGTTTGTCGCGAGCGACAACACGGCGATCGACGACATCTACATCAAGGGCTTCCTCACCGCCCCGCCCTCCGAGGCCGACAGCTGGAACATGTACGAGTAAGCCAACCGGCCTACCCGCACCACACGCACCGACAGAGCGACTCCCCGGCCCGCAAGGGTCGGGGAGTTCTGTTTTCGGCCCCGCGCTGAAACCCGCGTCCGCGCCCCGACCCCCGGCGCTGGCACTGGCCGCAGGAACGACAACGCCCCGGCGGGAAGGTTCTCCCGCCGGGGCGCCACCACTTACCGAACCGCGGCGCGGGCTATTCCAGACCGTACTTCTTCAGCTTCCGGGCCAGCCGCTTGCGGTCGATGCCGAGGATCTTCGCCGCTTCGACGCGCTTGCCCTTCGCGCGGCGCATCGCGTCCTGGATCTGGCGCTTCTCGATCTCCTCCAGCGTGAGCGGCCCCTCCGGGATCTTCGGCACGAACGCCTCGGCGAAGAGCTGCGGGGGCGCGGGCGCCGCTTCGGGCGGAGGGGGCTGCGGCGCGGCGGGGCGGGCCGTCCGCCGCGAAGCGGAAGGCTCCGGCTCGCCGTCCGCGTTGTACGCGAGGCTCTGCGCCGTCGGCATCGGGCGCGTCGCGGTCACCGCCGCCATCGCGTCCTCGCGGGAGCGGAAAAGCTGCCGCGGCAGGTCGCGAACACCGATCGTCTCCGCCGTCGACAGCGCGAAGCAGCGCTCGATCACGTTCTGCAGCTCGCGCACGTTGCCCGGCCAGGGGTAGGCCACCAGCGCGTTCATCGCGTCCGGGTCCACGCTCTTCGGGGCGACGTCGTACTCCTTCGCGTAGTAGACGATGAAGTGGTTGATGAGCAGGGGGATGTCCTCCTGCCGCTCGCGCAGCGCCGGCACGTGGATGTTCACCACGTTCAGGCGGTAGAACAGGTCCTGGCGGAAGGTGGCGTTGCGCACCTCGTACTCGAGGTCGCGGTTCGTCGCGCAGATCAGCCGCACGTTCACCCGGATCGCCTGCGTGTCGCCGACGGGGATGATCTCGTGCTGCTGGATCGCGCGCAGCAGCTTCACCTGCAGGTGCGGGGACATCTCGGAGATTTCGTCGAGGAAGAGCGTGCCGCCCTCCGCCGCTTGGAAGAAGCCGATGTGGTCGCCGACGGCGCCCGTGAAGGCGCCGCGCCGGTGGCCGAAGAGCTGCGACTCGAGGAGCGTCTCCGACAGCGCGCCGCAGTTGACCGCGACGAACGGGTAGCGCGCCAGCGGCCCGCTGTCGTGCACCGCGCGGGCGATCAGCTCCTTGCCCGCGCCGCTCTCGCCGGTGATCAGCACGTTGCTGCGGTTGCGCGCGACGCTCTGGATCATGCCGTGGATGCCGCGGATCAGGTGCGACTCGCCGATGATCTCGTTCGAGGGCTCGTAGCGGTTCAGCCGCTCCTTCAACTGGCGGTTCTCGGACTTGAGCCGGCGCATGTCGAGCGTGCGCTCGAGCACCAGGAGGATCTCGTCCGCGTTGCACGGCTTGATCAGGTAGTCCGCCGCGCCCGCCTTCATCGCGGCGACCGCGGACTCGATGGAGCCGTGCCCCGTGAGCATGATGACGGGCACCTCGGGGTGCTCCTCGCGGACCGCGCGCAGCAGCGTGAGGCCGTCCATGCGGGGCATCTGGAGGTCCGTCAGCACCGCGTCGAAGGGGGGCGGCGGATCGTCCGGCTGCGCGTCCTCGCGGGGCGGCGGCGCGTCCAGGAGCGCCTTCGCCTCCGTGCCGTCGCCCGCGGTGGAGACGTCGAAGCCGGCGCGGCGGAGGATCTTCGCCAGCATGGTGGTGAGGTTGCGCTCGTCGTCGACAACGAGGATGCGCGCGCCCTCGAAGGGGCGTTCTTTCTCGGGGGTCATCGGCTTCGCCATGTGTTGAGTCGGGCCATTCCGCCCCATGGGGGCAAGAAGCGAGCCCGGGTGGTCCGTCCCGGGCGGCTGCATCCTGCGACCACCGGCCGGGACCGGAGGCCGGCCGCCCGTCCCCTCCGACATGCCTCGCGGCCATGCCGCAAACCGGCGGCTCCGCCGCTTCGCGCCACGGCGCCATCTCGCCCTTGTCGCTGTGTCCTTCGCGGTCGTCCTCTGCTGCTGTTTCCTACTGAACATGATGCCCGCGGCCAACGCGAGCGTCCACACCTACACCCAGTCCTGAGCCCGGAGGCTCCTCCCATGGCGTTCCGCCGCATCCCGTCCGCCCCACTCCTCGCGCTGGCGGTGCTCGCGCCCGCCGCGCTCGCCGCGCAGACCCAGCCGCGGGAGGCCCAGAACCGCCAGGACGAAGTGCTCAACATCAACCGCGACGCATCGCCCGACTCCGAGTCGTTCAAGATCCTCCGCTCCGGCGACAAGCTCGAGATCAACCGCTACGTCACGAAGGTCTATCCGCTCAAGCACGCCAACCCCTACGAGATCCTCCCCTATCTGCGGACCGCCGCCGCGCTCGAGAAGGGCAGCGTCGCCACCGCCTGGATCCCCCGCCCCGGCGAGCCCGCCAGCGCCTGGATCCAGGTGAACGTCCCCGAGTTCCAGATCCCCTACCTCGACGCCGCGGTCGCCGCCTACGACGTGCCCGACTTCGCCTCCATCCCCGGCAACGTCCACTTCAGCTACCGCACCAAGTACCGCAACGCGGTCGAGGTGGCGGACTTCATCCGCGCCACCACGCTCTCGCCGGACGGCCTGATCCGCGGCGACGCGGCCACCAACACGATCTTCGTGATCGACTCGCCGAGCGACTTCCGCCGCGACCTGGCGCAGATCGAGTTCTACGACGTCCCCGCGCCGCAGCTCGATGTAGAGGTCACCGTCGTCGAGCTCACCGAGGTCGACCAGACGCGGCTCGGGCTCGACTGGGACGCCTGGAAGAGCGCCCTCTCCGGCTCCGCCACGCTGGCCTCGTCGTCCTCGCGGACGGAGCCCTCCAGCGGGGGAGTCCTCCAGGCGCAGGCCCGCAGCTTCGACGGCATCCTCTCCCTCGACGCGACCACCGCCGCGCGCTTCGCCGGCTACCTGGTCGACACCGGCAAGGCGGAGATCCTCCTGCGGACGAACCTCACCGTCACCAACGGCACGCTCTCGACCGTCTCCTCCGGCACCGACGTGCCCGCCTTCACCTACACGTTCAACAAGGACTTGGGGAAGTCGCTGCTGACGCGCACCCCCTCGACGCCGACGACGGAGGGCTTCTCCCTCGCCCTGGTGCCGACGGTGGCCATGAACGCGGCGCGCCTCGATGTGGCGTTCGCGCTCCGCAGCCCGGTCGCCGTCGACAGCACCGGCGCACCGATCTTCTCGGAGCAGGACCTCGCGGCGGAACTCACCCTCGAACAGGACCAACTCTACAAAGTCGGCGGCGTGCGCCGGGGAGTCACGGCCAAGCAACGCAAGGGCTTCCCCCTCCTACGCGACATCCCCGTCCTCAAGTACCTCTTCTCCAGCGAGACCGACATCGTCCGCGAGACGGAGCTTTACGTGTTCCTCAAGCCCGCATGGACCTCCCCCGTCACCCCGGCCATGGACGCGATGAGCGGCGACTCCCCGCAGGTCGCCAAGCAGGTCTCGGAGATCCTGAAGGCGAACCCGAACCTCTCGATCAGCGCGGAGGACGCGGCGCTGCTGGACCGCTACTTCGAGTCGAAGCCGTGACCCGGGGCGGGGCGGCTTGACAGAGTTGCGGATGGGAAGCTCTGGTAAGTGCGCGCGGGGGCGGCGCAACCCCCCGCGCGCAGCCACTTCCCAGAGGCGCCCGACGTGATCACCACCACCGGCGAATACGCGCTCCGCGCCGCCGCCTACCTCGCGCAGCACCCGGCCGGCTCCACCACCTCAGCCATCATCGCGGAGGCGACCAAGGTACCGCACGGCTACCTGCAAAAGGTCCTGAAGCAACTGGTGCGCGCCGGGCTGATCGCCTCGCAGCGCGGCCTCAACGGCGGCTTCGTCCTCGCGCGCCCCGCCGCGGAGATCTCCATCCTCGACGTGCTCCGCGCCGTCGACGCCGCCCCGCAGCGCATCACCCGGTGCCCCTTGGGGCTGGCGGGACATGTACGGCTGTGCCCGGTGCACCGGCTGGTCGACGACGCCACGGCCGCCATCGAGGCCGCCTTCGCCAAGGCGAGCCTCGCGGACATGTCCGCAACCGCCGGCGGGGTCAAAGCACTCTGCGAAGCGAAGTGAACGATGGCGGGCCGGGCCGCCTATCCTGCTATCCGAACGCCCCAGAGCGGATGGGCTGGTCAGTGCCGAGTAGAAAGCAAGCCCCGGCGTGACCGGGATTCACCCGTGTCCCGAGTCCACTCTGTCCGCGATGCCTTGGGGGCGGGAAAGGCCCCCCCTTCACCCCTCCTCGAGCTTCACCGCCGTCCCGTAAACTAGCAGTTCCGCCGCGTTGTGGGCGACCTCCGTGGTGGTGAAGCGGAGGCCCACGACGGCGTCGGCGCCCATGGAGCGCGCGTCCTCGATCAGCCGGTCGAGCGCCTGCTCGCGCGTTTGCGCGATGACGGCGGTGTACTCGTGGAGTTCGCCGCCGACGATGTTCTTGAAGTACGCGACGACGTCGTCCCCGCCGGGAAGCGCGCGGACGGAGCAGCCCTTCGCCAGGCCGCAGACACGCACGACCTTGTGTCCGGGAACGGTTTCCGTGGTGAGGAGCATCATCGGCGGATCCTCCGGTATCGGTCCTTCGGCGCCTCGCGGAGGCGGCCGCGCAACGCGAGCGCGAAAAGCATCGAAAGCCCCGCGAAGAAGAGCGCTTCGCCGAGCTGGAGCAAGGGGTTCGGCGTCAGCAGGATGATGAGGACGGCGCCGGTGACGAGGAGGACCGCGGCGCCGGCGTACATGACGGACTGGCCGGTGCGGCGCGCGAGGCGCTCGTCGATCTGTTCCCAGTAGCCGTCCCAGACGGCGGCGCGGGGAGGCTTCACCTTCAGCGGTTGGATCGCGGCCATGAGGGCGGCCTGCGAGGCGACTTCGGCGCGCCACTCGGGGTGGTCGCCGAGCAGGCGCTCGAACTCCCGGCGCTCCGCGGGGGAGAGTTCGCCGTCCAGGTAGGCGGCGATGGTCTCCTCGGTCATCGGTGTCTTGGCGGGCATCATGCGGCGTCCTGGTGCGATCTCACGAACCGACCCGGTAGGGCTCCATCAGTTTGGCGAGGTTCTTCCGCGCGTGGAAAAGGCGGCTCATCACGGTGCCGATGGGGATATCGAGGACCGTGGCGATCTCCTCGTAGGTCATTTCCTGGAAGTGCTTCATGAGGATGATCTCGCGGAAGTCCGGCTTGAGCTGCCCGATCGCCTGGCGCATGTGCCGGGCCATCTGCTCCGTCTGGATGCGCTCCACCGGGTCGTCGGCGGCGGCCTCGAACTGCATGTGGTCCTCGTCGGCCATGCGGTCCAGCGAGGTGGTGCGGTGGGGGCCGTGCTTCTTGAGGTGGTTGAGGCAGGCATTGCGGAGGATCCGGTAGAGCCAAGGATACCACGGCCGCGCGGTGTCGAAGCGGTCGAGGGCGTTGTACGCCTTGACGAAGGCGTCCTGCGACAGGTCCCGGGCGTCCTCCTCGTTGCGCACCAGGGCGAACGCGGCGGCGAAGAGGCGCTCGCGGTGCGCTTCCACCAGCTCGCCGTAGGCGTGCCGGTCGCCCCTGCGGGCGGCCTCGACCAGGCGGCGCTCCGCGGCGGCGTCCAACGCATGGTGCTGAGAGTCCTCCGGACCTGCCAACGCCGGTTTCCTTCTCGGGTGGATTCCCGGCGGCGTCTGGTGCCCCTTACACGCCGGCTGCGGAAGTATTCACGCGGCAAGCATCGCGCGCCTTCATCGCGGCGCAACCGCAAGGGAGCCGCACTCGCGCTTGCATTCGCGCCCCCGCCGCCGTTTCATGGCGGCCAGCATCGGCCCATCCCCCTCCGCGCCCGCGCAGCCGCCCCATGTCGGAAGCCCCAATCCCCGCCGTTCCGGGCAGAATACGCCTCCCCGTCTTCGAGGGGCCGCTCGACCTCCTGCTCCACCTCGTGAAGATCAACGAGATGGACGTGGTCGACCTGCAAATCTCCGAAATCACCCGCCAATACATCGAGTACCTGCACGCGATGGCCGAGATGGACCTCGAGGTCGCCGGCGACTTCCTCGTGATGGCGGCCACGCTCATGAACATCAAGCTGCGCTCGATCCTCCCCGCACCGCCGAAGGAGAACGCCGCCGAGGACGAGGCGGAGTTGGACGACATCCTCTCCACGCAGGACCTGGTGCGGCGGCTGGTCGAGTACCGCCGCGTGAAGGAGCTGGCGGCGGCGCTCCGCGAGCGCGAGGAGGCGCAGGCCGGTATCTTCTACCGCGGCGCCACCGTGATCCCCGTGGCGCCCGCCCGCGAAGAGCTGCCGCAGCAGGACATCCTCGCGCTCTTCGACCAGTTCGTGAAGGTGCTCAACCAGGCCAAGGCGCGCCCCGAGCACCACGTCCAGGAGGAGCGCTTCACCGTCGAGGAGAAGGTCTCCGCGATGCGCGAGGGCCTGCGCCGCGACCGGCGGCTCAACCTCACGCGGCTCTTCTCCACCTGCGTGAACAAGGACGAGATTGTCTGCTACTTCCTCGCGATCCTGGAACTCGCCAAGATGCGCGAGATCACGATCGCGCAGGCGGGCAGCTTCGAGGACATCCTCGTGGAGCCGTGGGACGAGAAGGTGGTCTATGTCGGCTGAGGACTTGGATAGGGCGCTCCCCGCCGCCGCGGACGACTTGGCCCCGGAAGGCGCCGCGCCCGCTCCCGAAGGACCCATGCGCTTGGCCGTCCTCGAGGCGCTGCTCTTCTCGGCGCCGGGACCGCTCCGCCCGGAGCAGCTCGCCGCGCTCCTAGGCGTCGGCGAGGCGGAGGCGGCCGCCGCCGTCGAACTGCTCCGCGGGCGCTACGCCGCGCTCGACGCCGGGCTCGCGGTGCTCGATGTGGCCGGCGGGTGGCAGCTCGCCACCAAGCCCGCGCTGGCGGACTGGGTGTTCCGCCTGCACGGGCACCGCAAGAAGAGCCCGGTGACGCCGGCGCTGCTCGAGTCGCTGGCGATCATCGCCTACAAGCAGCCGATCGGGCGCGCGGAAGTTGAAGCGATTCGCGGCGTGGACTGCGGCGGCGCGGTGCGCTCGCTGCTCGACGCGGGCCTGATCGAATCGGTCGGCCGCAAGGAAACGCCGGGGCGCCCGTCGCTCTACGGCACCACGGAACTCTTCCTCCGCACCTTCGGGCTGACCAGCCTGGCGGAGCTGCCGATGCCGGGGGACGGGCCGCCCACGCTGCCGCGCCCGGCGGAAGGCGGCGCATGAGCCCCCGCCCGGGCTGGCCCTACGACCGCGAGTTCGCCTGCCACCGCTGCGGAAACTGCTGCCGAGGCTCCGGCTACGTCTCCATGAGCGCGGAGGACATCGCCAACGCCGCGCGGCACATCGGCGTGCCGGTGCCGGAGTTCAAGGACACCTACTGCCGCGAACTCCCCGAGGACCTCGTCGTCCTCCGCGACCAGGGGGACGCCGAGCAGTCCTGCGTGTTCCTCACGCCGGAGAACACCTGCCGCGTCCACGGTTCGAAGCCGAAGCAGTGCCGGGACTTCCCGTTCCACTGGCGCCCGGACAACGTCCTCGAGTTCTGCGAGGGAATGCGCGCGATCGCCGGCCTCCCCCCGGGGGGGAAGCCGACGATGTCGCGCGAGTAGCGGCGGGTCCGCTTACTTGGCGTCCTCGTAGCCGAAGTTCTCCGGCTCGAAGTACAGCTCCTTCGTCCGCACCGGATGCGTCGCGTCGAGCCCCGGCGGCGAGATCACGGTGGAACCGCTGCCGACCTCGACCTGCTGGACCGACGCAACCTGGCCGTTCGCGTCGATGATGACGATGGTGTCCGTGCGCCGGACGGTGCTGTAGAGGCCGAGGTAGTTGCGCCCCTTCAGGTTCTTGTAGACCAGGATCTCCATCCCGTTGCGCTCGTAGATCGAGTTCGGGCTGCCGAGGTTGACGAAGGCGTCGGCGCGCGAGGCGCCCTCGGAGAGGACGGCGCCAAGGCGGGCGGAGCCGAAGTCCTGGCGCGAGTAGAGGACGCCGCAGCCGCTCGCGAGCGGGAGGGTGGCGGCGGCGACGGCCGCGAGGAGCAGGTGCTTCATGGGGGTGTTTCCTTCCATCGAGGCGTCCCCGGCGTCGGCGCCGGGGCGCGGGTGTCCCCCCGCGATGGCGCTCCGCCGCGCACACTGTCAACGCCCAGCGGCTCCGCGCAGTGCGAATCCCGTTGCGGGAAAGCCGCCCGCCGGATGGGACTTGGCCCATGCTCGGCAGCCCCGCCCCCGTCCTCAAGACCTTGGTCCTCACGGACCTCGCGGATAGCACGCGCCTCACCGAGGCCCTCGGCGACCGCGCGGCGGCGGAGCTGAACGCGCGCGTGGACGTGCTCCTCCGCGCGGAAATGGTCCGGTTCGGCGGCACCGAGATCGACCGCTCGGACGGCTTCCTCGTCCTGTTCGAGCGCCCCGTGGACGGCTTGGCGTTCACCCTGCGCGGCCACGCGGTGCTGGCGGAGCTGGCGGCGGAAATCGGGCGCCCGCTCGCTGTCCGCGCTGCCGTCCACCTCGGCGAGGTCATGATCCGCGCGAACCCGCCGGAGCAGGTCGCCCGCGGCGCGAAGCCCTTCGAAGCGGAGGGCCTGGCGAAGCCGATGGCGGCGCGGATCATGGCGCTCGCGGTGCCGGGCCAGACGCTGCTCACGCGCGGCGCGTTCGACCTCGCGCGGCGTGGCGCGGTGGGCGAACAGCTCCTTCCCTCCGGCACGCGCTGGCTTTGCCACGGGCCGTACTCGCTGAAGGGCGTCGAGGACCCGGTCGAAGTCTTCGAGGCGGGGGTGGAGGGCGCGGCGCCGCTGCGACCGCCGCCGGACAGCGAGAAGGCGAAAAGCTACGCGCCGGTCGACGCCGGGATCGTGCTCGGCTGGCGGCCCTCCGCCGGCGCGGACATCCCGTCGGCGCCGGGGTGGCGCGTGCTCGAGCGCCTCGGCGAGGGCGGCTTCGGCGAGGTGTGGCGCGCGGCGAAGCACTCGCCCGCGCCCGGCGGCTCGCACGAGGGCGCGCTGGCCGCGCTCCCCGTCGGCGCCGAACTCGCCTTCAAGTTCTGCTTCGACCTCGCGCAGGCGCGCGCCATGCGCCGCGAGGCCACCCTTTTCAAGATGCTGCAGGCCCGCTTCGGCGAGCACCCGCACATCGTGCGGCTGGTGGACTTCCAGCTCGAAAGCGCGCCGCTCTTCCTCGCGATGGAGTACGTCGCCGGTCCGAACCTCGCGGATTGGCTCTTGGACGAAGGGCGCTCCTGGACGCCGCTGCGCCGCGCGCGGCTGCTGGCGCCGGCGGCCTTCGCCATCGCCGAAATCCACGACGCCGGCGTGCTGCTCAACGACATCAAGCCCTCCAACATCCTCGTCCGGAAGGGGGAGGACGGGAAGCGCCACCTGTTGCTGACCGACCTCGGCGTGGGACGCCTCCGCGACCGCTCCGCGCTGGCGGACGGACTGACTCGGACGACGGGGTTCACGCAGGCGACGGTGGCCTCGCCGGTGGGGGGCAGCGGCTCCGGCGGCGGGACGCTGCTCTTCCTCGCGCCGGAACTGCTCGAGGGCGGCGAGGTCTCGCCCGCCAGCGACGCCTACGCGTTCGGCGTCACGCTGATGCAGGCGGCGGCGGGCAACCCGCGGCTCGCGGTGTCGGACCGCTGGACGCGCGAGGTGCGCAACTGGCCCACGCGCGGGCTGGTGCGGCGGCTGCTGCGGGGCGACCCCGCGAGGCGGCTCGCCGACTTCCGCAGGATTTCCCGCCGGATCGAGTCGCTCTCGCGCAAGACGCTGATTCTGAGGATCGAGGTGGCGTGCGCGGCGCTCGTGCTGCTGGCACTGCTCGCCGCGCATGTCTGGTGGTTCGTCGTGTTCAAAGGGTACGCGGAACGCCGCCTCGCCCGCGCGGAAGCCGACGCGCGGGCCATCGCGGTCCCCATCACGGGCGACGAGTACAACGCCGCGCATCCCACGACCGCCGAGGGCGAGCGCGCAGTGGCCGAGGCCGCGCACGTGTTCCGCATGTTCGCCCCGATCCCGAAGGCCGTGGACAGCTTTTCGGGGACGGTCCCCGACCAATACCCCCCGCCGGGGGGGCCAGGCGCGGCCTTCCTTGCCAACTGGGGCCTGCTTGGCCCGGGCTTCTTCGATACGGTTCAGGCCGCCGTCGAAGTCTCCAACTCCCGCCCGGCACTCGAGCGCATGCTCCTGCTCTCGCGCGACGGACCGCCGATCGACCTCCTGAGCTGGCGCTTCGATCCCGATGCACCCGCCCCGCTGGAGTCAAGAACCCGGCAGTTCGGCCAAATCGACCCGGGCACTGCCCGGGGCACGGTCTTCAGCGACCTCCGCGGGCAGGGGCGGACCATCCAGCCGGTCTGGATCGCCGAGGCGCTCGACCGCGGGTCGGTCGGCGATGCCTGGGAGCGGGCTCTGGCATTCCAGTACTACGCGCGGGCGCAGGGCGCGAACGCGACGATTTTCGTCCACACAATGATCGGCATCGTGCTCGAGGGCCTTTCGCAAACCGCCGCACGCCAGCTCTTCGAGGAGGCGCCTCCCGGGGAGGCGCACGCCAAGTTGGCGGCGCAGCGCTTCGACGCGGCCAGCCTCGCGGGGTTCTACGAGCGCGGCTTCCTGACCGAGACCCTCGGTATGCGGGGGGTGTTAGAGTTCGCGGCGAAGCGCCGCCGCACTGTGCCGAGGAGTTGGGGGGGCGGGACGAGCTTCCGCGACGTGGTTTCGGGGATCCGCGGGGGCGCCCCCGCCGGGGCGGGAGTCTATTCGCTCAAGGAGAGCTTGGTTTCGGAGATTACCCACACCTACACCGCGCCGCTTTCGCTCGAGGCCTTGGCGATGCACACCGAGTTCACCGGAGTCAGCGTCGGAAGCTGGCGCCGGGGGCCGCTCCGTTCCGACTACCAAGAGCTTGAGGATGAATGGTTTTCACAACCCATCGCCGTCATGGCGATCCCGGGCACCGCAAGGGCCGCAGCGACCACCAGGTCCTCCATGACCCATAGCGAAGTCATCCGCGCCCTCGCCCTGCTGCGCCTCGACGAGCTCGCCGCCGCTCCCGGAACCTGGCAGCCCCCGGAGCGCCTCGACGAGTTGTTCGAGCGCCACGGCTACCCGCCGCCGCGCGACTGGACGGAACCGAAAGGCACCCCGCCCCCGCTCGCATACCAAGTCGATGCCGATGCCGGGCTGGTCGTCTTCACCATCACGAAGGACCTCCTGCCGCCTCCCCGCCCGACTACCCAGTACGGGACCCGCTCCCACGCCGCCCCCGTCGGGGCGCAGCGGCTCGATGCCGTGGTGGCCTCCCACGCCGCCGCCGGCGCGGAGGACCCTTGGCCGCGCGTGGTTCTGCGGCTGCCCTCGGGCCGCGAGCTTCCCGTGCGCGTGCTGCCGTCGCTGGCGAAGCAACTGGCCGTGCCGGACGCCCTGCCGCCCGGCACGGAGGTCTCCGTCCGCAAGCGCCCGCGCCACCACGAGGGCTCACTGGTCTTCGAGGCGATCGCCACCGGCGACCTCGCCCCCGCCGCAAGCCCTTGACGGTCGGGGCGCGCCGTGGCCCATTGGGGCCCCGTCCCCGACGACAACCAGACGGCCCTCCGAAAGGAATCCCGCGTGCTCGATATCACCGAAATGCTCCGCATCACGGTGGAGCGCAAAGCCTCCGACCTCCACATCGCCGTGGGGCGACCGCCCGTGATCCGCGTGGACGGCAGCCTGATCAACATCGACCACCCGCCGCTTTCCGCCGCCGACACGCGCCGCCTCATCTACGGCATCCTGACGGACATCCAGAAGCAGAAGTTCGAGGACGCGAAGGACCTCGACTTCTCGCTGTCGGTCACGAACGTGGCGCGCTTCCGCGTGAATGCGCACTTCCAGCGCGGCTCCGTCGCCGGCGCCTTCCGTCTGATCCCGAGCCAGATCAAGAGCTTCGACGAGCTGAACCTCCCGCGCCAGGTCTGCGAGTTCCTTTGCTCGCGCCCGAACGGCCTCACCCTCGTCACCGGGCCGACGGGTTCCGGCAAGTCGACGACGCTCGCCGCGCTCATCGACAAGATCAACAGCGAGCGCGCCTGCCACATCATCACCGCCGAGGACCCGATCGAGTACCTGCACCACCACAAGACCGCGCTCGTCGAACAGCGCGAGGTGAACGAGGACACGATCAGCTTCTCCACCGCCCTCAAGTACGCGCTCCGCCAGGACCCGGACGTGATCCTGGTCGGCGAAATGCGCGACCTCGAGACGATCTCCGCCGCCATCACCGCGGCGGAAACGGGCCACTTGGTGTTCTCCACGCTCCACACGGTCGACGTGGTGCAGACCGTGGACCGCGTGATCGACGTGTTCCCCCCGCACCAGCAGGAGCAGATCCGCATCATGCTCGCCTCGGTCATGGAAGGCATCATGTCGCAGCGCCTCCTTCCCTCGATCAAGGGCGGCCGCTGCGCCGCGATCGAGATCCTCCTCGGCACGGACGCCATCCGGAACATGGTGCGCGAAGGCAAGACGCACCAGGTGCCCGCGTTCATGGAGGCGGGCGCCAAGTACGGCATGGTGACCATGGACCGCGCGCTCATCGACCTGGTGAAGAAGGGCTCGATCACGCGCGACCTCGCCATCGTGAACGCGCGCAAGCCGGAGGAAGTGAAGAAGGCGATCGGCGGCGGCGGCGGCTCGATGTCGTCTTCCGGCATGGGCGGCATGGGTGGCGGCTCCGGCTCCATGGGCGGGCCCCCGGCCGGGAACCCGTACGCCGGCAGCGCGTCGCCGATGGGCGGCATGGGCGGCGGGAGCTACGGCAAGAAGTAGCGTCCCCGGGCCGCGAACCCGTCCGCACGGACCCTCGACGCCCCCGCGCCCCCCGGCGCGGGGGCGTCGCTCCGTCCGGGGACCCGATCGCGCGTGCGCCCGAACTTTTTCTTGCCGTTGTTCCGGCAGCGGGCGCGCCCTGAAGGGAGCCTCCACCGGAGGCGAATTCCCTCCGAGGCCCCGCCGTGTTCGCCAAGCCCCGTCCGCACACCGCCACCCCGCAGCGCGCGCTCACCGCGAAGGACTGGGCGCGCCGCGCGGCGACCGCGCACAAGGAAGGTGCGCTCCGCCTCGCGGTGGACTGCGCACGACGCGCGACGCTGTTGTCGCCGCTCAACCCCGACATCCGCGAGCTCTACACGCAGCTCCTCTACCAGCGCGTCGAACGCGAGATCGCGGGCGAGGCGCTCGAGCCCGCCAACGTCTCGCCTATCCCCGACGATCCCTTCCCGGAGGAGTTCGACCAGCACATGGCGCCGCCCCCGGCTCAGCGCCCGGCGCCCCGCCCCATCCCCCGGCACCCCGACGCGCCGCGCCCGCAGCGCCCGCCGCAGCAGCCCGCGGCCCGCGCGCCGCGCGCCGCCGGGTTCAGCCTCGCCGACCTCGGCAGCGAGTTCGACCACGCCGGCGTGGACGAGGATCCGGCACCGCCGGAGCCCGCGCGCCGCGCGCGCCGGACGCGGCCGATCGAAACGCCGTTCGACGACGACGCGCCGCGCCGCCGCTGGCTGAAGCCCGCCATCGCCGCGGCCGCCGCGATCCTCCTGGTGGCCCTCGTCGCCGCGATGCTCCAGCCCGGCGTATCCTGGGGAACGCTTCAAGGCGGGGAGAAAGCGTTCTCGCAGCTCGACGACGTGCCCGCGGAACTGCGCGAGGAACTGAACAACGCCAACCGGCTCCTGGGCCGCGGCCAGGCGCACGAAGCGGTGTCGGTCCTGCGCGCCGCCGTGGTGAAGCACCCGTCCAATTCGGCGGAGGTCAACTCGCGCCTCGCGTGGGCGCTCGCCATGCACGCGAAGTCGCGCTCCGCGGAACGCGACCACACAGGCGCGGTCAAGGCGCTCGAGGAGGCGACGCGCCTCCTCCCCGGCGAAGCGGAGCTTTGGGAGCAGTTGGGGCGCACCTTCCGCGAACAGGCCGCTTCCACCACGGAGCGCAGCGCCGCGCGGCGCCAGCTCGCCAGCGCGGAGACCGCCTACCGCCGCGCGCTCGAGCGGCAGAACGACCGCGCCGCCGCCCTGCTGGGCCTCGGCGAAGTCTACGCCGCGTCCGACGACGCCAAGCGCGCCCGAGAGCAGTTCAACGCCGTGCTGGAGAAAGCCCCGCGCAGCTCCGAGGCGAAGGTCGCCACCGCGAGCCTGCGCCGACTTGGCGAATAGGGGCGCCCGCCGCTACTTCTTCTTGAACAGGCCGCCCAGCTTACCGAGCAGCCCCGGCTTCGCCTCCGCCAGTGCCGCGGCGGCGGGCGCGGCGGCCTTCGGCGGCGACACCGTCTTCGCGAGCCGCGGCGCGTAGGGATCGATCTGCGCCGCCGCGGCGGACAGGAACGGATCCCCGGGCCTCGAGGGCGAGCCGAGCGTCAGCCGGGCGAGCGCGAGCGTCGGGTTCTCGCCGTGCGCCACCGCCGCCTGCAGCCGCCCCCAGTCGCTCCCGTCGCCGTAGACGACGAAGGGGCAGAAGGGCTCCATCGTCCCCAGACCCGCGCGGACCGCGTCCGCGCGCCCGATCGAAATCATGTTCACGGCGTTCTCGAGGAAGGCGATGCTCCGGCGCAGCGCCGCCAGGTTGTCCGGATCGTTCGTCGCCCACGGCGCTTCGAGGCGGAGCACGCCCTGCCGCGATTTCGACGTGACGCGCCCGCGCAGCGAGGGCAGCGCGGCGATCCACGCCCAATAGTCGGTCGCCGGCTCCAGCGTGCTGCGCACCTGGTCCAGCCGGAACTCCGCGTCCTCGATCCGCGTGGAAAACGAATTCGCGTCGCCGTGCGCCGCGCGCGCCGCGAGGACCGACTCGCCCGGCGCGACCGTGTTCCGCGCGCCGAAGCAGAACAGCCACAGCAGCGGGATGCGGTCCGGCGAGACGAGGAGCGGCTGCGGCTCGCCGCCGTTCGGTGCGGAGTAGAGGAGCTGGCTCGGGCGGCTCATGGGACGCGGCGTCCGGGCGGGGGAGTGGGGCCGATAGCTACCGCGGAACCGTGCGGCGGCGCCCCCGCCTGCGAAAGGGGAAAGTGGCGCGCGCGTTGTCTTGCGCCGCGCCCGCATCCGGGCGAGGAACACCGCCATGATCGTCTACCTCAACGGCGTGTTCAAACCCCTGCTCGAAGCCTCGCTGGATCCCACCGACCGTGGCTTCCTGCTGGGCGAGTCGGTCTTCGAGACAATCCGCGTCGAGCAGGCGCAGCCGCTCGAGTACGAGGCGCACACGCGCCGGCTCCAGGCGTCCGCCGCGTGGCTCGGCGTCCGGTGCCCCGGCGCCGCGGAGCTGCTCGAGGTGATCCAGCAGACGGTCGATGCGAACGGCCTCGCCGCGGCGCGCGTGCGGATCACGCTATCGCCCGGCTCCGAACCGGGCGGCGCGCCGACCCTGCTGGTCGCCGCGCTGCCGATCGACGACGCGCTGCTGGACCGCCAGCGCATGGCGGGCTGGCACGCGCTCACGGTGCAGGAACCGGTGAACGAGCGCTCCTCGCTCCGGCGGCACAAGTGCGGCTCGTACCTGGAGCAGGTCCGCGCGCGCCGCCTGGCGCAGGCGAACGGCGCCGACGAGGCGCTCCTGCTCAACACGCTCGGGCGCGTCGCCGAATGCGCCATGGCGAACCTCTTCGCGGTGCTCGAGGGCGACCTGATCGCCACGCCCCCGGTCGAGGAGGGCGCGCTCCCGGGCGTGATGCGCCGCCGGGTGCTGGCGCTCGCCGACGAGCTGGGCCTCGACAGCGCCGAGGTGCCACTCACTCCGGAGGACCTCCGCAAGGCGCAGGAGCTCTTCGCAACCAACGTCATGATCCAAGTGCAGCCGATCGTCACGCTGGACGGCGCGGCGGTGGGTTCCGGCGGGCCGGGGTCGCTCACGCGCCAGCTCTTCCGCGCGCACCGGGCGGACGTGGACCGCTACCTGTTCGAGGTGCGGCGTGGCTGAGCGCGGGGGCTGGGACCGCCGCTACGCGGCGCTGGCGTTGTGCTGCGGGCTGTTCCTGATCGCGCTGGGCCAGCGGCCCGGGCGCGAGGTGCCGCGGCTGGACCTCGGCCTCCCGCTGCCCGGCGACAAGATCGCGCACTTCCTGGCCTACGGGTTCTACGCGGCGCTGCTTTGGCGCGCCGCGGTGCCGCCCGGCGGTAGGCGCGCGGCGGCGCTCCCCGACCCGGCGGCGTTCACGGTCTGCGTGGTGGCGGCGACGGGCGCGCTGGACGAGTTGCTGCAAGGCGTGGCGGACCGCGGCCGGACGATGGAGCTGTGGGACTGGGCGGCGGATTGCGCGGGGGCCGCGGCGGTGTGCGCGGCGGGCGCCTGGGAGCGGCGGCGGGCCCGCGGTGCTGGAGGAAGGTGAGAGATTCGAACTCTCGGTGCCCTCGCGGGCACGGCTGCTTTCAAGGCAGCTGCCTTAAACCACTCGGCCAACCTTCCTCAGCGGTGCGGGACGCGGCGCGATGATCGCCGCGTCCCGCCGGAGGGAATCAATCAAAAGGCGGCGACGCGCCGGGCGGCGTGCTTGTCCGGCGAGTGCTTCTCGAGGGCGGCGCGGGCGGACTCGACCAGCTTGGTGAAGCCGGCCGCGTCGTGGATCGCGATCTCGCTGAGCATCTTGCGGTTGATCTGGATGCCGGCGAGGTTGAGCCCGTTGATCATGCGGCTGTAGGGCATGCCGTTCTGGCGGCACGCCGCGTTGATGCGGGCGATCCAGAGGCGGCGGAAGTTGCGCTTGTTCTGCTTGCGGTCGCGGAAGGCGTAGCGGAGCGCGCGGCGCACCGTTTCCTTGGCGTTCTGGAAGAGGCGGTGGCGCCCCGAGAAATAGCCGCGGGCCAGCTTGAGCATCTTCTTACGGCGGCGGCGCGAGGCGGGGTTGTTTGTGGCTCTCATCGGTGGTGGTCCTCGATCGAGGGGAAGTCGGAGTGGCGCGCGGAGGCGTTCGGAGCGGGGTTAGGCCTGGAGCAGCTTGATGACGCGGGCGGCTTCCATGGGGGCCAGCGTTCCGGCCTTCCTCAGGTGGCGCTTCCGCTTCACGGACTTCTTGGTCAGGATGTGGCGGCGGTTCTGCTTGGTGTACTTCACCTTGCCGGTGCCGGTCACCTTGAAGCGCTTCTTGGTGCCCGAGTGGGTCTTCATCTTCGGCATCGGGAATCTCCTTTCGTTGCCGTGTGCGGCGGCTTGCTGGACCGCGGGGTCAGGACTCTTCGGCGTCCGCGGCCTTGGCGGCGGCGGCCTTCGCCTGTGCCTTCTTCTTGGGGCTCATCATGAAGTTGTGGATGCGGCCCATGCGCTGGATACCCTGCTCGACGTCGGCCACTTCCTTCAGCGACTCGGTCACGTTCTCCACCAGCTCGTGCACGCGCTCGGGCTTGGTGACCTCGCGTCCGCGCAGGGTGATGGTGAACTTCACCTTGTCGCCCTTGTCGAAGAACTTCCGCGCGTGCCCCAGCTTCGTCTCGAGGTCGTGCTTGTCGATCGAGATGCGGAGCTTGATTTCCTTCAGCTCCGAGGCGTGGGCCTTCTTGCGCGCTTCCTTCTTTTTCTTCTTCAGGTCGTAGAGGGCCTTCTTGAAATCGTAAATCCGGCAAACGGGGGGGTCCGCTTCCGGAGCCACCTCCACGAGGTCCAAGCTGGCTTCCTCCGCCTTGCGGAGCGCCTCCTCGAACGACAACACGCCAAGCATCTCGCCGGTCGCGGAGACCAGGCGGACTTGCGGCGAGCGGATCTGCCGATTCACGCGGGTATCGGGCTTAATAGGACACCTCCGTCCGTTGCTGCGGGGCCCAAAACAAAAAGGCCTTTGCGTCGAATGGTCGCAAAGGCGCTCCGGGCGTTTCGGTTGTGGGGATGGAGCGCGCAGCCCACGGGGCGCGGCGCGATCCGTCTTGGGGAACCGACCCGTGCCGCAGCCCTCGCGGGGCGCCGACGGGTGAGAAGCCGGAGAGCCTCTACTTGTCCCGCACGCGGCGGGAAATGGAAGGGAACCCGCGCCCGCCCCCGCGCGTCAACGCTTTTCGTGCCCTGATGGAGCACAAAGCATCCGGCGATCACGAGGGGCGAGGGGGGGGAGAGCGGGAGCCTCCGATGCCCGCCTAGGGCGCCGGTTCGCCCTCGATGTGCAGCTCGGGCGTGTTTGCGGAGGTGATGGATAGAGGCGTGCATGCACCGGACGGGGCGACTGCAAGGTAGAAGGTGTACTCCCCCGGCAGGCTGCCCCCTTTGGCATTCGCCGAAAAGCGCGCGGACACGAAGGCAAGCGCTTCCACGTCCCCGCCGACGTCGAGCTTGGCAATGTCGCGCAGGTCGGAGAGCAAGGGGTCGCCCTCCGCCACAAGCGCGATCTCAAGCCGACTGGGATCAATTGATTCCCAGCGGTAGTTCTCACTGCCGAGCATGCCTCGAAACGCCGCGAAGCCTCCGTCGACCGGAGGAGCCAAACCCCAACTTGGCCCCATAAAGTCCGCCGACTCCGGCGTCGTCGAGGCGACCACCGAGTAGACCCCCAAGACGCGCTCCGCGAGTGCTCGGCGCCCCAAGCCAACGGAGTCGGCCACATCAGGCGGCACCCTGTCCTCGAAAAGGTTGACGGCTTCGTTCCGGCGCTTGGCGAGGTCGCTTGGCCTCACTGAAACCATTGTCGGGGAAGGCTGCGGCGCCGCTCCCTGACTCTCCACGTCGTGATCGGGTGAGCAGGCGCACAAGAGCAACAGCGCAACCATTACCAAGCGCGGCACCAGAGGATGCGTCAACAAGGCGATACCTTCTTGGTGACTGATCTCGTTGAGTTTATGACCTTGTAGGTCCAACGGCAGCACTTGTCGATCCTTGTGCACAGGATACCGTTCGTGTAGGTCGTGACGTACTTGTACCTCGGGCATCCCGCCCTATTCTCGAAGGTCCCGTTGGTGTACTGATCATCGCAGATCCAGTCCGTCTCCACGCACGGTGGCGGGTCCCCACAAGGATTCTTGACGAGATCGGGCTCCTCAACCTCGGAGGCATCTCCAGGATTCTCTAGAGGAATACTCGCGAACGCGAGCGAGACCGCTATCGCTACCGCTGCAAGGGACGCAATTGACTTCTTGGAAATCATGCCTGGTGCCATCCTTCCGGGTTGGGATGGCATGGTGTTTGCCCCTCCCCCCGAACGTCCGGCGCAACAAGATTGTTCTCAAGAACTCGCAAGAGCGCGAGCGAGTGCGGTCCCGCTTACCTGCGTACGGGGCAGCAATGGATCGATGAGCCATGTCAGCGCGTCGCAGGCTAGGTCTGCAAAAAGGTGATGCCGGAGCGTGCCCCCGGAATCGTCACGCTCCGGCATCGGCTTACGAATGGAGATGTAAACTCCGCTCCCTTAAGCTGTTCCCCCAGCGTGCCGTTGCTATGGCTACCCTATACCACGTCTCGTGCCGCTACGCGCGGAGCAGCTATGTCCGGCAAGCACAGGGCTGATTTCAATAATCTTAACGGCTCTTCGGGAGGGCGCCGCCGACGGTGCGCCGGTGCGAATCCACGGCCCCGCCGCAACGGCGCGCGTTGCGCCGTGCGGGTGCCGTTGCAGCGCTGCAACCTTGTCTACGGAGCGCGGCGGGGCGCCGCCGGCGCGAGCGCCACCACCACCAGCAACGGCCAAATCGGCAGCCGGAACCGCGGGCCGGTGTTGCCGCCGGCCCAAAGCGACAGACCAGTGAGCAGCCCCGCCGCCGCCAGCGGCAGCAGCAGCCGCGCGTCGCGCTCCCCGAGCGCGCGCCACCCCCGCGCGATGGCGAGCCACAGCACCGCGAACAGGAGCGCCTGCTCCGCCAGGCCGAGCAGTAGGCCCTTCCACGCGGCGCGGTCGAGCGCGCCGCCGCCGGAAAGCATCGCCCCCGTGCCCGGGTAGGCGGCCCCGACCCACGGGCCATAGTCCCGTAACGCGGGGGCGTAGAGCGCGGCGAGGCTCCGGAGCGTCACGCGCAGCGTCGCGGCGGGGTGCCCGGCGAAGATCCCGAGCGCCTCCGAAGTCCACCGGTCCGCGAGAGGCCCCGGCGGCGCCTCGCGCGACGGCCGGCTGATGAGGTGGTAGTGCTCCTTGAACTCGGCGATGTAGACCGTCCAGAAGTCCACTCCCTCCGCCTCGGCGCGGACCCGGTTGGCGTGCTCGAAGCGCAGGTTCCAGGCGCCGATCTCGCAGAAATGGAACGAGCCGAGCACCACCCGGTTGCGCGCCGTCCACGCGAGCGCCGGGAGCGCGAGCACGAGCAGCGCGGCCGCGGCCCAGCGCGGGGACAGGCGCCCGCGCCAAGCGATCCCCGCCACCGCCAAACCGGCCAGCGGCAGGAGGTACAACCCCACCGGGCGCACGAGTGGCAGCAGCCCGGCTACCGCGCACCCCATCAGCAGCGGCCCGCGCCCCGTCCGCCCGCCCAGCCCCGCGCGGAACCCCAGCCACAGCGCCGCGCAGACGCCGCACAGGAAGAGCACGTCCGTGTAGACGTAGAGCACCCATTGGAGCGTCAGCGGGTGGGCGGCGACGAACGCGGCGGCCACCGCCGCGCGCCGGGGGCCGGCGCCGAGTTCGCGCGCCGCGAGCCCCGCGAAGAGCCCCGCCCCAAGCGCCAGCAGCGCGTTGAGCCCCACCGCCACGAACGGGTCGGAGCCGAAGAGCGCGAAGGCAAGCGCCAGCACCGCCGGATAGCCCGGGGTCCGCATGCTGGAAGGCAACAGATCGGGCGGGGGGATCTCGGAGAAGACGCCGTGGAGTCGCAGGTTCTCGGCCGCGCGCCAGTAGCCGACCGCGTCGAACTGCACCAGGCCCGGCACCCGCTGGTGGTGCGCGGCGGTCCAAAGCGCGGCCGCGAGCGCGGAGAGCGCCAGCGCCGCCGCCAGCCAACGCCGGAAGCGCGCCGCGTCGCTTCCTCCTTGCCGGTCGGAGGGCGGCGACTCAAGCTTGGCGGCGGAGGAAGGCGTCATGGGCGGAACCCTCGCGGCAACACCCCCCGGAACGGAAGTCGATTCTCCGCGGGCGATCAACGACGTGCTCACGCTGCTGGACCAGACGTACCTCAGCGAGCGCACCGTGGGAAGGCCCACGCACTACGACATCGCCGTCTCCGTGGTCTGCAACATCAAGTGCCCGTTCTGCCCCCGGCAGACCTTCGGCGACGAGGTGAAGTCCGGCCTGCTCAAGCAGGAGCACTTCGACCCCGTCGCGCCGCACCTCGAGGTGAGCCACAAGACCGGCCTCTACGGCCTCGGCGAGCCCTTCCTGAACAAGAACTTCATGCGCTACCTGAAGGAGACCAAGGCGCGCGGCAGCTACGCCATGACCAGCTCCCACGGCATGTCGCTCACCAGCGAGATGATCGACACGATCCTCGACTCCGGCCTCGACGAGCTGTGCGTCTCCATGGACGGCCCGACGCCGCGGACCTTCAACTTCCTGCGCGACGGCGCGGACTTCGACACGGTCTGCCGCAACGTCGGCGAGCTGCTGCGGCGCCGCGGCGCGCGCGGCCAGGAGCTGCCCCGCGTCCACATCGCCTGCGCCGTCTCGAAGTACAACGTCTGGCACATGGCGGGGATGGTGCGCCTCGCGCTCCGCCTCGGCGCGGACCGGCTCGTGTTCTCGAACCTCGTGCTCGACCACCCGGAGCACGCCCACGCTTCGATCGTCGGCACGCGCATGTTCCATTGGAACCTCGCGCGGGCGAAGAAAGCGGCGGAACGCGCCGGCCTCGAATGCTTCTACTTCCCCCAGAAGCCGTTCCCCTGGCTCGAGCTGCCGAACCCCGCGCCCCGCAAAGGCGTCCGCCACGGCTGCCCCTCCGCCTGGCGCTCGCTCATCATCGAACGCGACGGCAACGTGAAGCCCTGCTGCTACCTGGCCACGTCCTTCGGCAACACCGCCGAGGCGCCCATGGAGGAGATCTTCAACAGCGGGAAGGCCCGCGAGCTGCGCCGCAGCTTCATCGAGGGAACCTATTGGGACGCCTGCAAAGGATGCGGGCAGTTCAGCGAGATCACGCCGGAGCGGACGCTCGACCTGATCGGCGAGGCGGAGGCGGCCGCGCGCGCCGGCGCCTTCAGCGACGGCGTGCGCGAGCGGCTGCTCCACACGGTCGCGCACTTCCGGGAGTTGGCGGCGGCGGCGAAGTAGCCGCCGCCGACCGCCCGCCCGCGGGGCTAGCGGCGGGCCTGTTCCACCGTGTGCACGACCGGGTCGCTGCCCGGCGCGCGGACCTCGATGCGGGCGTAGCGCTGCGGCGAGGGCAAGTTCGCCGGCGCCGGCTGCGCGGCGAACTCCACGTTGCCCGGCCCTTCGCCCTTCAGGTCGCCCGTGATCGACAGCCAGTCGTCACCGGAAATCACGCGCGCCGTCCACTGGCACCCGGGGTCCGCGACCACTTGGAACACGCCCCGCGTGTCGGTGCCGGCGAGCTGCGACACCTTCGGTTCGACCTTCTGCAGCGCGTACAGGCCGCGCTGCTTGATCGTCGCCCGCGCCTTCTCGTCGCCGTTGTGGTCGTACACCACCACGTCGCCGGTGCGGTCCTCCGGGATCGCGTGGCGGGTGATGCGGAAGAAGATGCGCGTGTTGCCTTCGTCCATCTTCGTTTCGGCGTTGCGCGCCGCGCTGCGCTCCACGACCCAGGAGGGGAACTCGACGCGGAAGCGGCAGCTCGTGCTGCTGGGGCGGACGTCCAACACGTAGTCCCCGGCGTCGAAGTTGAACTCGCTGCGCTGCAGGACGATCTCGAACCGGCAGTCGCCCGCCTTCTGCGCGATCTCCACTTCGATCGGCGCGCCGCCCTCGGGGGTCACCACCACCGTCGCGCGCCGCACGTCGCCGGTGTTCGGCTCCGCGGAGAGGCGCAGCGAGAGCGGCCCCTTGAACGAGGATTCGGGGTCCTCCGCTTCAAGCCACGCGATTCCGTCCAGGCCGGAAACACTCCAGCCGCAATCCGCTCCCGCGGAAACCTTGAGCTCGGCCTTCAACTTCGAGCCGTCGGCGCGTCCGGGCTCGAAGGCGATCCGCGGCGTGTCGACCTTCACCGCGCAGCCGCTCGCCTGCGACAGGGCGAACTCGAGCGTCTGCCCGTTGTCCGCGGCCACCACGATCTTCGCTTCGCGCGCCAGCCCGGAGTTCGGCGCGACGTCGAAGCGCACCTCGCCCACACCGGTCCGGGGCGAGCCGTCGCCCTGCATCTTCACCATGTCCGCGTTGGTCGTCGAGGCGGTCCAGGAGGTCCGCGAAGCGGCGGAGACGCGCACGAAGTAGTTGGGCGAGCCGCCGCTTCCGAACTGCAGCGCGTCCTCGCCGGACGGGCCCTGGAGGCGCATCGGCGTGGATTCATTCTGCACCAGGCTCTGCCCCTGCGCGAGGAAGCGCTGAGCCCCCGCGGGGTCGAGCATGTACCAGACGCCCAGGGCGCCGCCCGCGAGCAGGAGCACGGACACGAGGACCGTGATGATCGCGCCCATCGCGCCGCTTCCCTCCTTGCGGGGCTTGGGTGCGGGCTGCGGGGCGGGCGCTGGTTGCGGCGCGGGGGCCGTCTGCTGCGCCGGCGCGGTGGTGGCCGCGGCGGGCTGCTGTGTCGCCGCGGCCGGCGCCTGCGTCTGCGCGGCGGGTTGCGGAATGGTGGCGGTGGCGCGCTGGGTGCCGAAGGGGGCGACCGTCGGGGGGCCCTGCGTCGAGGAGGCCAGCGTAGAGTCCGTGTCCACGCTCGTGCGGCGCCCTTGGAAGAAGTCCGAGAACTTCGTCGCGGCCCACGGCGCCATCGCCTGCGTGATCGCCGCCGCGAGGTCCTCCGCCGTCTGGTAGCGCTCGTCCGGGTCCTTCGCGAGGCCGCGCATGATCGCCTCGTTCAGCGCGTCGGGGAACATCGGGTTGCGCTTCTGCAGTGGCACCGGCGGGAAGTCCACGTGGTGCAGCAGGAAGCAGTTGGGCGACTCGCAGTCGAAGATGTCGCGGCGGGCGAAGCACTTGTAGAACGTGACCGCGAGCGAGTAGATGTCCGACGCGGGGCCGACCACCATGCCCTTGATCTGCTCCGGCGAGGCGAACGCGGGCGTGAGCGAGAGGCGCGGCGCCGAGTTGTCCGTCATCGTCACCGTGCGGAAGGCGTCCGGGATCGAGGCGCGGGCGATGCCGAAGTCCATGAGCCGCGGCTCCTGGTCCGGCAGCCGGACCACGATGTTGCCCGGCTTGATGTCGCGGTGGATCACGCCCTCGCGGTGCGCGTGGTCCAGCGCGTCGGCGATGGTCGCGAGGATCTTGCAGACCTCGCCGATGGTGATCTTGTCCTGGTAGCCCTCCATGAAGTGGTCGAGGCGCTTCCCCTCGACGTACTCCATGGCGATGTAGTTCACGCCCTTCACCGAGTCCGCGGCGAGGTGCACGTCCATGATGCGCACGATGTTCGGGTGCTCGAACTTGGCCAGCGTGAGGGCCTCGCGCTCGAAGCGGCCCATGAACTCCTGGTCGAGCGCGAACTCCTTCTTGGCGACCTTGATCGCGACGGTCTTCTTCAGGCGGAGCTGCGTGGCGCGGTACACATAGCCCATCGCGCCCTCGCCGATGAGGGCCTCGATCCGGTACAGCTCGTCCAGCGTCTTCCCCACCAAGGCCGGGCCCAAGTGGTTGCCGGGGATGTAGACCGTGTCGTCTTGCTGGTGCGGATCCGATGGTGCCATCAGTTAGTAGGGCCGGGGTCCAAGATAGTCCAGTATACTCAAGGTAGAGCGCACCGGAGCGACGGGCACGGCAACCCTAAAGCGGACATGCGGGGTGGCATGGCAAAACGCTTCATCAACCGCCGCCGCGGGTCCCGGGTGCTCGTATCGGCTTGAACTCCAAGCCGTTCGCTGCTTGGCTAACCCCCGCAGCAGAGTCTAGGCGTCGTCCGTTCCACCCCCGGGGGAAGGCATCCGACATGTCGGCACGCTCCGAACAGATGCGCGACCGCTTCCTTGGCGCGATGGTGGGGCTCGCCATCGGCGAGGCCCTCGCCGCGCCCGCCGTGGGCCGGGCGCACTACGCGGTCGAATCCGAGCACCCCGGCGGCATCCAGGACCTGCACGGCGGAGGCCCGTACCGCGCCGCACCGGGCGAACTCCTCTCCGGCGCCACGCAGCTCCTCGAATGCATCGAGTCCTACGCCGTCAACCAGGAGGTCGACGGCTTCGACCTCGCCTTCCGCCTAGGCTCCCTGACCGAGTCCGACGTGAAGGGTTTCGGCGACGACGAGCGCACGATCCTCGCCCACCTCTACGAGAACCCCGAGCGCTGGGACTCGCAGGCGAACGACTACTGGTCCCGCTCCTGCGGCATGGTCAGCGACGCTTCGCCGCTTCCCCGCTGCGCCCTCGTCGCCGCCGTCCACACCGACAACATGGACCTCCTCACGCAGGACACGATCCGGCTCTGCAAGCTCACGCACGCGGACCCTCGCTGCGTCGAGGCGGCGCTCGCCTTCAACTTCCTCCTGCTGCAATGCCTCAAGGGCCACTTCTCCACCGACCTTCCGGCGCAGGCGTCCGGCTTCGTCGTCAACCTCCGCCACTCCGAAATGTACTCCCGCGTGGTGCTCGACTTCGGCGAGCTCCGCTTCCGGAGCGAGTTCATCGCGTCCGCCTCGCTGCCCTACCCGGAGGATGTCGAGGCGGTGTCCGACGCGCTCGATTCGATCAAGAAGGCGAAGCTCTTCGACCTGCGGACCACCGGGACCGCGGCGAGCGCGCTCGCCGCGGCGGCCTGGACGCTGGCGAACGCGAAGGACTTCGGCCCCGGCGTCAGCCAGCTCGTGAGCCTCGGCGGCTCCGCGGACCGCAACGGCGCGCTCGCCGGCGCGCTGCTCGGCGCGCGCTTCGGGCTCTCGCGCATCCCCCCGGTCTGGCTGCGCAAGCTGACCGACCGCTCGCGCATCGTGACGCTGGTCGAGAAGCTGCTCCTGATCTCCTCCCCCGTGGCTTGACCCCGCCCCGCGGCGGCCCAGCATCGCGCCCATGAAGCGCGCCCTCGCCGCCGCCGCGACCATCGTCCTGCTCGCGCTCCTCGCGAACCTGGTCGAGTGGCGCGCGCTCGGCGGCGTCTTCTCGCGGGCGCACCCCGCGTGGCTCGCGCCCGGCTGCGCCATCGTCCTCCTCTTTCCGCTCCTGAACGCCGCCCGGTGGCAGGCCGCGCTCGAAGCCGTCGGCGTGCGCATGGGCTTCGCCGAATGCCTGCGCGTCACGATGGCGGTGTGGCCCGTGGGCACGCTCACGCCGGCGAAGGCGGGCGAATTCCTCAAGGCGCTCGCGGTCCGCCCCGGCGGCACCCTGGGGCAGGGCGTCGGCAGCGCGCTCGCCGAGCGCGTCGTCGATGTCGGCGTGCTCGGGGCGTTCGGCGCGGCCTTCGGGCTGGCGGCGGGCTCCGCGCCGGCGGCGCTGGCCGGGGCCGCGGCGCTCGCGGCGGCGCTCGCCGCCTTCGGCTTGGCGCGACCGCTCTCGCGCCGGTTCGCGGCGGCCCGGCCGGGGAAGCTGGCGGAGAAACTGCTCCGGCTCGCCGAGGCGCTCCCGGCGCTGGCGCGCTCGCCCGGCTGCTTCGCGCGCTGCGCGGGGGCGTCCGCGCTCAACTGGTTCCTGTCGATGCTCCAGCTCTGGCTGCTGCTGCGGGCGTTCGGCGCGCCGTCGCCGCTGGTGCTGGTCGTCGGCGTGCTGCCCGCGGCGACCTTCGCGGGGCTGCTGCCGGTGACCGTGGCGGGGGCGGGGACGCGGGACGCCGCGCTGCTCGCGCTCACGCACGGCGCCATCGACGGCCCCGCGCTGCTCGCCGCCGGCGTGGTGTACACGTTGACCGGCTACTTCGCCTTGGGCGTGCTGGGGCTTCCGCAGCTCGCCCGCCTCCGCCACCGACTCGCCGCCGAGGAGCACGCACCGTGAACGACCCCGCCCCCCCCGTCCGGATCCACAAGCCCTCCGTGCGCCTCGTGATCTCGATCCCGGCGATCTTCGCGCTCGTGGTGGTGATCGGCGGCGTCCTGATCCAGTCCCACCTGCGCGGCATCGCCGAGACCCCCGGCCAGGGCCCCGCGCGGCTCGGCGAGGGACTCGTCTTCGCCGCCGACATCATGATCTACTTCACCGCCTTCGTGGCGCTCCTGTCGGCGTTCGTCGGCCTGCTCCTCGCGCTCCAGATCGTCCGCCCGCTCCGCGACATCGAGCGCCAGATCACCCGCCTGGGACGCGGCGAGCAGCCCCTGCCCACCACGCTCCAGCCACCCGGCGAACTCGGCGCCATCGGCTCCAGCTTCAGCCAGCTCGTCGCCCAGCTCGAACGCACCATCGAGGAGCGCGACCGCCAGATCAGCCAGACCGGCGCCAAGGTCCGCATGCTCCTCGACGACGGCGGGCGCATCCTCGGCGTCGAGGGCTCGGTCCGCCGCCTCCTCGGCGCCTCCGGCGAGGAGCTGATCGGCCTCAACATCACCGACCCGCCCTCCCGGACCGACGGCGCCGCCGCCCTGCTCCCCATCGCCACCACCGCCGCGGACCTCTTCGACAGCGCCCTTTCCGGCGTCTCCCGCGAGCGGCAGATCCGCGTCCGCGTCGCCGGCGAGGAACTGCTGGTCGCCGTCGCCCTCTCCTCCTTCGAGGAGTGCGACAGCTCCGCGAAGTGGCTCCTCGAGATCCGCGACGTGACCGGCATCGCCACGCTCCACGAGCAGATGCAGCGGGCCGACCGGCTCGCCGCCATCGGCACGCTCGCCACCGGCATCGCCCACGAGATCCGCAACCCCCTCGCCTCCATCAAGGGCATGGTCCAGCTCCTCGAACTGCGCAAGGAGGGCACGGGCTCCGACGAATACTACCAGCGCATCACCGCGGAGATCGCCCGCCTCGAACAGCTCATCAGCTCGATCATGGACTTCGCCCAAGGCAACGAGGCGCCCGCCCAGGAGGTGGATGTGAACGCCATGGTGCGGGAGACGGCCGACGGCTGCCGCATCGGCGCCGAGGCCGCCACCGGCGCCAGGATCGAGCTGCGGCTGGAACTCGACCCCTCGGTGCCGCATATCCATGTGCAGCCCGGACGCGTCCGCCAGGGGTTCGACAACCTGATCGCCAACGCCTTCCAGGCCGCCGCCGCGGCGCCCAACCCCTACGTCCGCGTCTCGACGCTCCACCTCCCGGTGAACGAGAAGCGCCCCGTCATCGTCTGCATCGCCAATCCCTCGGAGCCGATCACCCGCGAGGCGATGGAGCAGTGGTTCGAGCCCTTCTTCACGACCCGCGCGCAAGGCACCGGGCTCGGCGTCCCGATCGCCTTCCAGGCGGTCCTCGCCAACGGCGGCGTCCTCGAGGTCGAGTACGAGGAGGGCGAGGTGCGCTGCTGGGTCCGCCTCCCCCTCCGCGTCCGGCCGGGCGCCCAGCGCAGCTCGCGCACCGTCCCCAAGCTCACCTCCACGGCCCGCGAGAAGTAATTCGGGCCTGACCGGCTGTTCCACTTGACGGCGAGGGGCTGCTCGGGGATGACAAGTATCTTGCGTTGACAGTCCCGTCGCGCACTAACCCGATGAACGACAAGCTTCCCGAGCCCCCCGACCCCTCCCAAGAGCGCAACCCAGGCCTCCAGCACCGCATCCGCATGGGTGCGCTGCACGAGGTTTACGGCCGCCTGCTCACGGACCGGCAGTCGGAGTTCATCCGCCTCCACTACGACGAGGACCTCAGCTTCTCCGAGATCGCCCGCGAGTACGACGTCACCCGCCAGGCGGTCCACGACGCCATCAAGCACGGCACCGAGGCGCTGGAGAAGTACGAGTCGGTCCTGCGCCTCGTCGAGAACGGCGCCGCGGCCGACGCCTCCGCCGCGCGCGATGCGGCCCAGCGCTTGGAGCGCCTCCTCGACCAGCTCCGCCAGAGCGGCGGGATCCTCTACGACGTCGCCGCGCTCGCCGCGGAACTGCGCGCCGTGATCGCGCTGCTCAACACCACCGCGCCCGCCGCGGAACCGGCCGGGGAGGACTGAGCGCCGTGTTCGACTCCCTCTCCGACAAGTTCGACAACGTCTTCCGCAAGATCCGCGGCACCGACAAGCTCTCCGAGGCCAACGTCGAGGACGCGCTCCGCGAGGTGAAGCTGGCCCTGCTCGAGGCGGACGTCCACTTCAAGGTGGTGAAGGATTTCGTCAAGGCCGTGAAGGAGGGCGCCGTCGGCCGCGAGGTCGTCAAGGGCGTCAACCCCACGCAGCAGTTCGTCTCCGTCGTCCACGACGAGCTGGTCAAGATGCTGCGGGGCACGGAGGAGGACCGGCCCTTCGAGCTGGTCCCCGGCAAGGAGCAGGCGGTGCTGCTGCTCGGCCTGCAGGGCGCCGGCAAGACGACGTTCTCCGGCAAGCTGGCGCTCCACCTCGAGAAGCTGAAGATGCGTCCGATGCTGGTGGCGTGCGACATCTACCGCCCCGCCGCCATCGAACAGCTCAAGACCGTCGGCAAGGCGCTTTCGATCCCCGTCTTCGAGATGGGCACCGGGCACCCGCCGCACGAGATCGTCGCCAAGGCGCGCGAGAAGGCCCGCGCCGCCGGACGCGACGTCCTGATCGTCGACACCGCGGGCCGCCTCCATATCGACGAAGTCCGCATGGACGAGCTCCGCGAGCTTAAGGAGCGCGTGCGCCCCGACTATTCGTTCCTCGTCTGCGACGCCATGACGGGCCAGGACGTGGTGAACTCGGCGCAGACGTTCCACCGCGAGATCGGCATCGACGGCGTCTGCCTGACGAAGATGGACGGCGACGCCCGCGGCGGCGCCGCGCTCTCCGTCAAGGCGGTCACCGGCCGCCCCATCGTCTTCGCCGGCACCGGCGAAAAGCCCACGGACCTGGAGCGCTTCCACCCGGAACGCGTCGCCCAGCGCATCCTCGGCATGGGCGACGTGGTGTCGCTCGTCGAGAAGGCGCAGGAGGCGATCGACGAGAAGGAAGCCGCCGACATGCAGGAGAAGATGTCGAAGGGGACGTTCACCTTCGACGACTTCATCAAGCAGATGCGCGTGCTCAAGAAGATGGGCCCGCTGAAGGGGCTCCTCGGCATGCTCCCCGGCGTGGGGCGCATGCTGAAGGACGTGGACAACGACGTGCTCACCGCGCAGCTCACCCGCGTCGAGTCGATCATCGACTCGATGACGAAGGAGGAGCGGCGGAACGGCGACCTGCTGGTGCGCAGCGGCACGCGCCGCATGCGCGTGGCGAAGGGCTCCGGACGCACGCTGCAGGAAGTGAACGACCTCGTCACGCAGTTCCAGCAGATGCGCCAGGCGATGCAGGCGTTCTCCGCCGGCGGGCTCTTCGGCGGCGGCGCCCAGGCCCCCGAGATGGCGGGCAAGGGCGGCATGCCCCCGATGCCGCCGGACCTCCCGGGCGAGATGCCGCAGCCCGGCGACCCGATGTACGACAAGCTTATGAAGCAGTACCGCGACTACCGCCACGGCCAGAAGGTGGCGGCCCGCTTCGTCCCGAAGGCGAAGGCCAAGAAGAAACGCTAGCCCGTACGCGGGGCATCCGCCCCCGCCACCCATCCCGTTCCCCGCAAGAAGGAGAACATCCCGTGGTCAAGATCCGCCTCACCCGCATCGGACGCACCAATTCGCCGTTCTACCGCGTCGTGGTCGCCGACGAGCGCCGCGCCCGCGACGGCCGCTTCATCGAAATCCTCGGCCGCTACCAGCCGATCTACGCCGAGACGAAGCTCGAAGTGAACCGCGAGCGCGCCCTCTACTGGCTCCACAACGGCGCCCAGCCGTCGGAAACGGTCCGCTCCCTGTTCCGCAAGCTCGGCATCATGAAGGAGTACCACGAGGCGAAGATGGCCGCCAAGAAGGCCAAGGCCACGGCGTAACGCCCCTCCGCGGCGGACAACGCACCCGGGCCGGACGCCGCCAGGCGGCTCCGGTCCGGCGCCTATTCCTTCAGGAACTTCTTCGCCACCGTCGCGGCCGCCTTGCGGACCGCCCACCGGGGCAGGAAGCGCTGCGCCATCACGGCCAGCTTGCGCTGCGTCACGAGCAGCGCGCTCCCCGCGTCGCTGGCCCTGATCCCCGCACGCACCACATACTCCGCCGTCTGCCCCTTGGCGAAGATCGCCGCGTCCAGCCCGTTGTTCACGCCGAAGTTGGTCGCCGTCGGCCCGGGGCACAGGCACAGCACCTTGATCCCCTTCGGCTTCAGCTCCTCGTGGAGCGCTTCGCTGAAGTGGAGCACGAAGGTCTTGCTCGCCGCGTAGACGTTGAACAGCGCGACGGGCTGGAAGGACGCGGTGCTCGCCACGTTGATGATGCGCGCGTCGGGGACGCCCTCCATCATGGGAACCAGGAGTCGCGTGAGGTCCACCAGCGCGACCATGTTGACCATCATGGTGTCGGTGAGGCGCTCCGGCTTCATGGACTCGAAGCGCCCCGCGTCGCCGAAGCCGGCGTTGTTGACGAGCCACGCCGGACGGAGCGCGCGGTCGCGCAGGAAGCGCTGCACCTGCTTGGCGGCGCCGGGCTCCGCGAGATCGCACACGCAGATATGGGCGTCGGCCCGGAAGTCGGAGCGCACGGCCTCGGCCACTTCGCGGAGCTTCGCCTCGTTGCGCGCCACGAGGACCAGCGGCATGCCGCGCCCCGCGAGCTGGCGGGCGAACTCGGCCCCGAGGCCCATGGAGGCGCCGGTGATGACGATCGCGTCGCTGCCCATGGAGGAACCTCGGCCTTCGCCGCCCGCCGGTCGTATCCGGGATTGCGGCGCGGGGTGGATTGACGGACAAATTCGCGGCGATGCGCGGCCCGCAGCCGCGCGTCGGACCGCCGCCGCAAGGAAACAACGCCCGACCATGGCGATAGCAAGCGATTCCGGCAACTCGCTGGACCGGCTGATGCCGATGAAGCTGACGCGCAAGATCCGCCTCGACCGGATCGGCTCCGTCACCACCCCGGCCAAGCTCGGCCCCATTGTCGAAGTCTCCCCGGAGTGCGTCGCCGAGGAGGGCTCCGTCATCGTGGGCCGCGTGCTCAACGAAAGCAAACTCTACGGCGAAGTGGAACTCCCCACCGGGCGCAAGGCGCGCATCGTGCGCGGCAACCTGCTCGTGGGCGCCCTCGGCGCCCGCCAGGCGCTCCACGGCTACATGGGCGACGTCCCCGCCACGCTCGCCACCGGCGACGTGATCTCCTTCCTCAACATGGCCGGCGTCATGGGCCTCTGCCACTCCTTCAACCGCGACGTCGGGCCCCCGATCAACCTCGAGGTGATCGGCCAGGTGACGCGCAACGGCCAGGCGCTCAACATCCGCGACTACGGCCTGCCCCGCGTCGAGGCGCTCCGCCCCGACGGACCGCCGATCGTCCTGGTCATGGGCACCTGCATGAACGCCGGCAAGACGATGGTCGCCGGCGAGCTGATCCGCGTGCTCTCGCACGCCGGCGTCCGCATCGCGGCGGGCAAGCTCTCCGGCGTCGCCGCGCTCCGCGACCCGCTCGTCATGGCGGACAACGGCGCGGTCGCCACCGCCTCGTTCCTCGACTGCGGCCTCTCCAGCACGGTGCGCACGAAGGACCTCGCGCCGGTGGCGCGCTCCATCATCGCGCACCTCGAGGAGTCCGACCCGGACCTCATCATCCTCGAAATGGGCGACGGCATCATCGGCGGCTACAACGTCGGTAGCCTGCTCATGGACGACGGCATCATGGCGCGCACCCGCGCCCGCATCCTCTGCGCGAACGACCTGGTCGGCGCCTGGGGCGCGGTGCAGTACCTCGAGAAGTTCGAGAAGCCGCCCCACGTCATCAGCGGCCCGGTCACCGACAACACGGTCGGCACGAACTACGTGAACCGCGAGCTGAAGCTCCGCTGCGCGAACGCGCGCAACTCCCCCCTCGAGCTGGTCCGCCACGTCTCGGAGGTCGCCGGGATCACCGTGGAGCTGGGCGCATGACCATCCCGATCGCGATCCTCGGCGCCACCGGCTACGGCGGCGGCGAACTCCTGCGCCTCTTCCTGCGCCGCAAGGACGTGGCCATCCGCCACGCCACCAGCCGCACCGAGGCGGGCAAGCACGTCTCCTCCGCGCACCGCAACCTCGACGGCCTCACGGACCTCCGCTTCTCCGCGCCGACGGAGGCGGAGCTGCTCCGCGACTGCGAGGTGGTCTTCAGCGCGCTTCCCCACACCGCCTCGGCCAAGGCGCTCGCTCCCTTCATCGCCGCCGGCAAGCGCGTCGTCGACCTCTCCGGCGACTTCCGCCTCCGCACCGCGGACGCCTACCACGAAGCCTACAGCCACACGCATCCGCATCCCGAGCTGCTCGCCGATGCGGTGTACGGCCTCCCCGAACTGCACCGCGAGCGCATCCGCGGCGCGCGCGTCCTCGCGTCGCCGGGCTGCTTCGCCACCGCCATCGAACTCGCGCTGCTCCCCGCCGCCCGCGCCGGCGTCCTGGGCAACCGGCTCTCCGTCGTCGCGATGACCGGTTCCTCCGGCTCCGGCGCCGAGGCCACCCGCGGCACGCACCACCCCACCCGCGACCAGACGCTCCGCCCCTACAAGGTTGATGGCCACCAGCACTGCAACGAGATCGTCCAGACGCTGGGCGAGGCAGCCGGTTCGCCGACGCCGTTCCGCCTCACCTTCACGCCGGTTTCCGCGCCGCTCGTCCGCGGCATCCTCGCCATCGCCACCGCGCCCCTCGCCCGCGATCTATCCGCCACCGAGCTGGAGACGATCTACGAGGAGGCCTACGCGGGCGAACCGTTCATCAAGCTTGTGCGCGACCGCGAGCCGGAGCCCGGCCCCGTCAACGGCACAAACTACGCCGAGGTCCGCGCACGCCTTTCCCGGCACGGCGAGCTGATCGCCATGTGCGCCATCGACAATCTGGTGAAGGGCGGCGCCGGACAGGCGGTGCAGTCCTTCAACATCATGATGGGCCTTCCGGAGACGGAAGGGCTCGACTGGCCCGGAACCTGGCCCTGACGGAACTTCGCGCCGCCGAGGCGCGAGATGTCGCGGCCCGCGCGGCGGAACACGCCGCCGCAAGCGGTTGCGACTGGCACCGATGACGCTTGGAGGGACCGCGGGCGAAGCGCCCACACCCTCCGGCGAAAGGCCGTTCCGCATGCACTCCACCACCCGCAGCACCCTGAAGGCGGCGGCAGCCGCCGCCTGCATCGCCGGCGCGCCCCTCGGCGCCGCCGCGCAGGAGTCCGCGACGAAGGACGCGTCCGCGCCCACGCTCTCCCAGGAGCTCGACGCGAAGAAAGCCAGCTTCAACCAGTCCGCCCCGGAGGCCACCAAGGCCGTCTACGAGCGCGGCATCCAGCAGGTCTCCGAGTCCGGCGCGCTCGAGCGCGCCCTCAAGGAAGGCGACCAAGCGCCGGACTTCACCCTGGCAGGCGCCGACGGCGCCGAGGTGCGCCTCTCGGCCCTCCTCGCCGACGGGCCTGTGGTCCTGACCTGGTACCGCGGCGGCTGGTGCCCCTACTGCAACATCCAGCTCCGCGCCTACCAGCAGTCCCTGCCGGAGTTCCAGAAGCACGGCGCCCGCCTCGTCGCGCTCAGCCCCGAGCTGCCCGACAACTCGCTCACCACCGCCGAGAAGAACGAACTCGCCTTCCACGTCCTGAGCGACGGAGGCAACAAGGTCGCCGAGGCCTACGGCGTCGTCTACAACCTGCCCGCGGACGTGGTGGAGCAGTTCAAGGGGCGACTCGACCTGCCGAAGTTCAACGGCGACGACTCGTGGCGGCTGCCACTCGCGGCGACCTACGTGATCGCCAAGGACGGCAAGATCGCCTACGCATTCCTCGACGCGGACTACCGCAAGCGCGCGGAGCCGGCCGCGATCATCGAGGCGCTCGAAGCCCTCAAGTAGTCTCTTCCCCCTTGGAACGAGCGGCCCTAAACAAACCGGCCCCGCTCCAAAGGAGCGGGGCCGGTCGCATCATGGCCGACGGGGTCGTGGAGCCGCCTACTGCGGGAAGCGCCGCGCCGTGTCGAAGAAGCGGTAGCCGGAGGTGGCGTCGCCGGTGGGGGTGCCGCCGATCCGGTAGATGTCGCCGAGCGACGTGGTGCCGTTGGTCGGGTCGTAGTAGTTGTTCGCGACCGCCTCGGGCGTGGTCGTAGTGTTCAGGAGGCCGCCGAGGTTCGGATACACCTGGTCGGGACCCGAGGAGAACAGGATGTAGTACCACTTCGCCACGTCTGTCGAGTTCTCGACGTCGGCGAGCGTGCTGGTGTTTCCGGCCACACCCTGCGGAGTGGCGTACTTGATGAAAGCGAACAGCGCCGCGTTCGCGTCGCCGGCGATTGAATTGGTGGACGGGGGAGGGAACGGCCACGAGCCGTCCGTCGAGTTGATGGTTCCCGTGCGGAACTGCGGCGTGAACGGATCCTGCACAAACGCATTGGTGATGTAGGCGATCGGGGAGCTGAGGCGCTCGAGCACCTTGCGCTGCTCGTTGATCGCGGCGGTGGAGCGCTCGTCCGGGCTGACGCGGGCGCCCGCCAAGGCGAAGTTGTTGCACTTCGGGTACGAGTTGTTGTCGACCCGGTAAGCCTCAAGGGCGGTCGCCATCGACCGCATGTCGGCCTTGGCGCGGCTGACCTTCGAGCGCACCTGCGCTTCGAGGAAGTTCGGGACCGCGATCGCGGCCAGGATCGCGATGATCGCCACGACGATCAGCAGTTCGATCAGGGTGAACCCGCGCAAGCGCGCGGGGAACAGATCGCTGTGTTTCATGGGCAACGACGCCTTTGTGCGGCGCCACCGGCGGGGGGAGCGGCCGCTGGATGTGGCCGCTGGGGCCGCCGGGACTGTCATTTGCCCCCACGGCGCCCCGCAAGCCGAAAACCGGCGCGGAAGGAACAGGGCGCGCGGGGGGCAAGGCGTCAGGCCCGCTCGGCGTAGCGGCGGCAGATCCGGGCAAGAGCCGCCGAATACTCCCTGCGCGTCGCCGCCGCATCAACCCACTCGAAGGGAAAGGGGTCCGCGTTCGTCGCGCGGAAGGGAAGTATCAGAAGCTCATCGTAGACCGGGCCTGCGTGGTCGCGCACCCGGCGGGTGGCCTCGTCCGCCTCTTGAAAGGGGTGCTTGTAACGCCTTCCGTCCGTCGGGAACGTACGCTCGCCCTCGAAGCTCACATAATGCTCCGCGTGGTTCACGCCCACGATGGCGACCGTCACCGGGTTGTCGCCGGAGGAGCGGAACTGTTCCACCTGGTTGCGCAAGTCCCCGCAAACACGGTCGATCTGCTTGATCATCGCCTTAGCGAGGATCTTGGCTTCGCAGCCGATCTGGATACTCGCGATGGGCGCGCGCGGGATCGGCGACCCATCCACCCGGAGCAACTCCTCGCCGGGGACCGTTTCGCCGAAGGTCCCGTCTCCGCGGCGGGCCCGGGCACCCACTCGGCGATTCTGACGGTTCAGCGCGGCGCGCCCCGAGTCGACTTCCTTCCGGAAACGGGCGCACCTGTCTTTGAGCGTGTAGAGATCTTCAAAGAGCCCGGCGGCGACTCCGTCACCGATGGACGAGTTGCGGTGCAGATAGGGGCGCCCGCGGAAAGCGGCCTCGAACAGTTCAAGCAGTCGCGCCGCCAATGCGCACCTCCACCTCGGCGGGGCCGAACAGGTGGCGCACCGAGCCGGCCCGTTCGATCCTGGTCTTCGCGATCCCGAAGTACGCCGGCTCCAGCTCGTTGGAGATCGAGTTCCTGCCGGCGGACATCGCCGCCAGCGCGGTCGATCCCGTTCCCGCGAACGGATCGAGCACGGTGTCGCCCGCGAAGGAGAACATCCGCACCAGACGCTCCGCGAGCTCGACCGGATACGGCGCCGGATGGCCCTCGCGGGTCGAGGCGCCACGGACGTCCGACCAGATCGAGCGCGTCCACGCCTTCATCTCCTCCTTCGTCAGCATCGAAAGCGCCTTCGCGAGCGGCGACGGCGAGCGGTACTGGCCCCCCTTGCGGAAGAAGAGGATGTACTCGATGTCGTTTTTGATGATCGCTCCGGGCTGGTAGGGCTTGCCGTAGAACCCGGCCCCGTTGCCCTCGGTCTCGTTCGCGCCGTTGGCGATCTTGTGCCAGAGGATCGGCGTGAGGCAGTCGAGGCCGAAGCGCCGCGAACGCACCTGCAGGTCCGCATGGAGCGGCATGACGAAGTGGCGCCCCGCCCTCTTGCGCGGCACGCAGACATCGCCCACCACGCAGCAGATCCGCCCGCCCGGCGCGAGCACCCGCGCGCAGTGGCTCCACACCTTGTCCAGTTCGCGAAGGAACTCCTCGTAATCTTCGACCGCGCCCAGCTGGCCGGGGGCTTCCTCGCCGTAGTCCTTAAGCGTCCAGTAGGGCGGCGACGTCACGACCAGATGCACCGACTCGTCGGCGATCCAGTCAAGATGCCGCGCATCGCCAAGGCGGAGCTCGTGCACTGTGCGGTGGAATGGCTCGGGCCAGCTCGCGAGCCGCAGGGCCCGGTTCGCCGCGAGGAGCGCCTCCGGACCGCCCGACTTGTTGTCGTCGATCTGGCCGATGAGCGACGCCGCTTGTTCTTCGGATAGGGTCATGGCGGACGGTATGAACCAAATCTAGGGGCCGAAACGATAGCGAAAGGTTGTGGCGCGGTGGTGCGTCGCGCAATAGAAATGCCCCCCACTGCCGCCTTGATCCGGTGCGCGGGCGCCCGCAGCATCGCCCGCTGTGAACAAGGCCCGCGAAGGATCCACCCTCGCCCGGGCGCAGCGCCGCGCCGCGTGGCTGTTCCTTGCGCCGGGGTTGCTGGCGCTCGCGGCCGTCGGGCTCTATCCGCTCCTCGATACCTTCCGCCTCAGCTTCACCGACGCCTTCCGCGGCGATCCCGATCCGGCGCGCTGGGTGGGGTTCGCCCATTACCGCGCGCTGCTCGCGGACGGCGCCTTCCGCGAGGCGGTCCGCAACACGGTCGTCTTCGCGACGGCGTCGGTCGCGCTCGAGTTCCTCCTCGGCCTCGGCATCGCCCTGCTGCTCGCGCGCGAGTTCCGCGGACGCGCCTTCATGCGCACCGCGATGCTCATTCCTTGGGCGTTGCCGACCGTCGTCGCCGCGCGGCTGTGGGCGTGGATGTTCAACGACGTTTTCGGAGTGGTGAACGACCTGCTCCACACCCGCCTCGGGCTGCTGCCGGAGCCGCTCGCCTGGACCGCGACGCCGGGCCTCGCGATGGCCGCGATCATCGCCGTGGACGTGTGGAAGACGACGCCGTTCATGGCGCTGCTGCTCCTCGCGGGGCTTCAGCTCATCCCGCGCGAGCTGTACGAGGCCGCCCGCGTGGACGGCGCCTCGCGCTGGCAGCAGTTCCGCGCCGTCACGCTGCCGCTGCTCAAGCCCGCCATCCTCGTCGCGCTCATCTTCCGGACGCTCGACGCGCTCCGCGTGTTCGACGTGATCTGGGTGATGACCGCCGGCAAGTTCGGCACCGAGAGCCTCGCCACCTACACCTACCGGCAGACCATGGCGTTCAACCGGCTCGGCTACGGGGCGGCGGCGAGCGTGCTCGTGTTCCTCATCATCGCGCTCTTCACCGCGGCGTATGTCACGGTGCTCCGCGTGGACCGCGACCGGTGAAGGCGCTGCGCCGCGCGGGCGCGGTCCTCCTGCTGGCGCTGCTCGCCTTCCACCTGCTCGCGCCGTTCTACTGGGCGGTCAACACGTCGCTGGCGCTGCCGGAGAACGTGGCGAAGACGCCGGTGGACTACGTCCCCTCGCCGCCCACGCTCGAGGGCTACCGCCGCGTGCTCGGCAACCCGCTCTTCCTGCGCGCGGTACTCAACTCGGCGCTGGTGTCGGGGGGCGCGACGGTGCTTTCGCTGGCGCTCGGCGCGGCGGCGGGGTGCGCGCTCGGGCGCTACGCCTTCCCCGGCCGCGGCGCGGTCCTGTCGCTCTTCCTCGCCATGACGATGTTTCCGCAGATCTCCGTGCTCGGAGCGCTCTTCACGCTCGTCACCACGACGGGCCTGTTCAACACGCCGCTCGCGCTGATCTCGACGTACCTGCTGACGACGCTGCCGTTCACCGTGTGGGTGCTGTCGAACTTCTTCCGGCAGTTGCCGCGCGAGCTGGAGGAGGCCGCCTTCGTGGACGGCGCCGGGCCCTTCGCAGTTTTCTGGCGCGTGCTGCTGCCGCTCGCCGCCCCGGGCCTCGCGACCACCGCGATCCTCGCCTTCATCAACACCTGGAACGAGTACCTCTACGCGCTCAGCTTCACCATCGACGAGAGCGCCCGCACCGCCCCCGTCGCCATCGCCCAGTTCACCGGCGAATCCGCGCTCGAGATCCCTTGGAACGAGATCATGGCCGCCAGCGTCCTCGTCACCCTGCCCCTTGTCCTCATCGTGCTGCTGTTCCAAAAGCACATCGTCTCGGGCATGACCGCCGGCGCCGTGAAGGGCTGAGCGCACCCCGCAAAGGAACCCCTAACATGCGCCTCGCGATCCCCGTAGCCGCCGCGCTCGCGCTCGCCGGATGCGCCTCCGCGCCGAAGCGCACCGCCGCCCCGGCCCAGCCGTTCCCCGACGCCTGGTACGGCTCCTACGCCGGCACCATGTTGGTGGACATGCCCGGCCGGCCGGCGCAGTCGGTGCCGATGACGCTCGAAATCGCCCCCACGGAGGACCCGGCGCGCTGGCACTGGCGCATCGGCTACGCGGGCCAGCCGGTGCGCGACTACGCGCTCGAAGCGGTGGACGCCGACGCCGGCGAGTACCGCATCGACGAGAACAACTCGATCGTGCTGGACGCGCGGCTGCTCGGCGGCGTGCTCTTCTGCCACTACGCCGGCCCGTGGGGCGCCTACACGGTGCGGTACGACTTCGACGGCGAGACGATGAAGTTCGACCTGGTCAGCACCGCGCCGGAGGCGACCTCGACCACCGGCGGGGCCGAAGGCGTGCCGGCGTTCGACAACATCCCCGTGATCGGGTGGCAGCGCGCAGTCCTGCGCCGCGTGCCCTGACCGCCGCGCTCAGACGAAGTCCGGCTCCGGCAGCAGCTCGTAGAAGAAATTGCGCCGGCGCGGCGTGAAGCCCGCCTCCGACACCAGCGCGCGCAGGCCCAGCTCCGTCATGCGGAAGTTCGCGCCCGCCGCGCGCACCACGTTCTCCTCGATCATGATCGAGCCCATGTCGTCGCATCCGTGGAACAGCGACACCTGCCCGATGCGTCCGCCCTGCGTGACCCAGGAGGATTGGATGTGCTGGAAGTTGTCGAGGTAGAGCCGCGCGATGGCGGTGGTGCGCAGGTAGTCCCAGCTCCCCACCTCCTTGACGCCCTTCTGCTCGCCGAGGCGCGTGTGCTCCGGCTGGAACGTCCAGTCGATGAACGCCGTGAAGCCCCCCGTTTCGTCCTGCAGCTCGCGGAAGCGGCGGAACGTCTCGATGCGCTCCTCCAGCGTCTCGACATGGCCGAACATCATGGTGGCGGTGGAGCGCCCGCCCAGCTTGTGCCACGCGCGGTGCACCTCGATCCAGTCGTCCGACAGCACCTTGCCGCGGGTGATCTCCTTGCGGACGCGGTCGGAGAGGATCTCGGCGCCGCCGCCGGGGAGCGACGCCAGCCCGGCCGCCTTGAGCCGCCCGAGCACCTCGTCGTACCCGAGCTTGTTGATCTTCGAGAACGCGTGGATCTCCGGCGCGCTGAAGCCGTGCACGTGGATGCCGAACTCCGTCGTGAGGAAGCGCAGCATGTCCTCGTAGAACTCGAGCTTGAGCCGCGGGTGCATGCCGCCCTGGAGCAGGAGCTGGTTGCCGCCGAGCTCCTGCGTCTCGCGCACCTTCTCCGCGAGCTGCTCGTGCGTCAGCACGTACGCCTCCGAATCGCCGAGCTTGCGGTAGAAGGCGCAGAACTCGCAGTCCGCCAGGCAGACGTTCGTGTAGTTGACGTTCCGGTCGATGATGTAGGTGACGACGGAGGTGGGGTTCAGGCGCTTGCGGGCGCGGTGCGCGGCGACGGAGAGCTCGGGCAGCTCGGCGCGCTCGAACAGCAGGAGCGCCTCCTCGTCGGAGATGCGCTCGCCCGCGGCGGCGCGCTCCAGCAGGTCCTGGATCTCGTGGGTGGCGGTCGTCATCGGTGCGGCTCCATGGCGTCGTGCGGAAAGAGTGGCGATTTAGGCCCTCCGGGGCAACGGGGAGCGCGCGGCGTGCCGGTCGGGGCTACTGGTACAGCATCCAGCCGTCCACGCCCGCGTTCACGACGTCCGGGTTCGCCAGCATCGCGAGCGCGGCCGCCTGCATCCGCACCACTTCCGCGGCCTGCGCCGGAGTGATCCGGGCCAGCGTGTCGCCCGTGTTGTGGTAGCCCGGGTAGGTGTCCCACTCGTTCTCGATCGCGAGCGTCGCCTTCATCCCGCGCTGGATGAACGGCACATGGTCGCTGCCGAAGGGGTTCAGCGAGCGGAACACCACCAGCGAGGTGAACTCCTCCGCCGCCGCCTCCTGCACGTCGCCGAGGGCTGAACCGGTCGCGTTCGTCTCGAGCAGCACATCGAGCTGGGCGTCCGACGAGTAGCCAACCATGTCCATGGTGAGCGCGCCGATCAGGTTGGGCGCGCGCCCGGCGGACTGGATCGCCGATGCGTAGCGCGTACTCCCCACCAGGCCCTGCTCCTCGACGCCGAAGTGCACGAACTCGATGCTGCGCTGCGGCTGCGGCATGGCGGCGAACACCTTCGCCAGCTCCACCACCGCCGCCGTGCCCGACCCGTTGTCCTCCGCGCCGGGGGCGGTCGACCCCGACGGGAGCGAGTCGTAGTGCGCGCCCACCACAAGGAACTCGTCCGGCCGCGTCGAACCCACGATCCTCCCGATCACGTTGTACTGCGTGGTGGAAGAGTAGCTGAAAGATTGGAGCGACACCGGGATCGACAGCGCGTCGTACTGGTCTTCCAGCCAGTTCCGCGCGTTCGTATTCCCCGCGTTGAACGTGTAGCGGCTGCCGAAGCCGACGATAGTGGTCAGCGCCGCCATGTAGCGTGTCTGGTCCACCTCGTCCACGTAGGTTTGGATCTGCGCGCGGGTGAGGCCGGATGCCGGCAGGCCGCCGCGCGATGCGCGGTCGGAGCGCTCGACGGGCACGCGGCGCTCCGCCAGCGGGATCGGCACCGGCACGAAGTCGCGGCAATGCCCCACCGACATCGGCACGTTGGCGCGGCGGAAGACACCGCCATAGAAGCCGCCGAGCACGCGGTCCGCCGCCGCGCGCCGCCCGGGGATCGAGAGGTCGATCACCGTGTAGCCGGGCGTCGACGTTTCCGGGCACGCCAGCTCCGCGATTTCCGGCGGCACATTGCGGCCCAGCAGCAAATACGCCGCGGGCTCCTCGGCCCCCCGGGCCGCGCTGGCCGCGAGCAGCAAGGCCGCCGCGGCGATCTGGAACTTGAAAACGCTCATCGTGGCCTTCCCCTGCTCTGCCGAAATCAGAGGCAGGAAGCGGGCCGAAGTCAACCGCCGGGCCGTGCGCGGGCGGCGCGCCAGTTCCTCGGGCTGAGGCCGGTGTGGCGCCGGAAGGCGGCGCTGAAGGCGAATTCGTCGGAGTAACCGACCGCCCCCGCCACTGCGGCGACGCGCAGGCCCGTGTGCTCGAGCAGCGCACAGGCCCGGTCCATGCGGGCGCGGGCCACCATTCGCAGCGGCGGCACCCCCCACTGCGCCTTCGCGAGGCGTCGGAAGTGCTGAGGCGAATAGTGGGCGAGCGAGGCCAACTCAGCCTCCGTCCATCGGCGGGCTGGATCGGCCTCGATGGCGCGCGCCACGGCTCTGACTCGTTCCTCCACCTCGCGGTCGGCGAGCCCCCCCCCGGCCTGCAACTCTCCGAGTGCGGCCGTGAGCGACCGCGCCACGGCGTGCGCGACCGCGGGTCGATCCATTGCGCGCTCCTCAGCGTAGACTGAAGCCAAAGCGTGGAGGGTCGCCGCGTCCGATCCCCCCCAAGCGATCACGCCCGAGAAATGCCGCCAACGGGAGCGCGCCGCCAGATGGAACCAAGCCACCTGCCACTCGCCAGCCGCCACTGAGTAAGCGTAACGGGATCCCGCCGCCAACACCGTGATCGACGGGGAGTCGATGTTCCGTCGACCCGAGCCCGAGTCCAGCACGGCGCTCCCGTCGGTCGTGGCCAGCACCACATGGTAGCGCGGCGCCGTCCGCTCAACACGGTAGCCCGTCGTGAGGCGGCTAACGCCTGCCAGTTGGACGCCTGCTCCGCGCAACGGCTCCGCCGCGGCACCCTCCAGCGGAAGGAAGCGCTCCCGGCATCCAGCGCCGAAGATGAGCGTCTCAAACAGGTCTTTGAGCATTCGCCCCATTCCCCCGACCACTTTTCCGACAATAATCACGGGCAATTCCACCGGAAATCCAACAGAGGTCAACGTCGCATGAGCGAATCAGTGATGTCACTCCTGCCAACCGTGAACCGGCTCCTTGCCGATCCCGCCTCCTTGGCGCAGGGGTGGGACCGGGCGGCGCAATGGGCGCTCGCCGGCGAGCTGCTGGCGATCGTCGTGGGCGGATTCGCCGCGCACGGCATCACCTTGGGCCTCGTCCGCCCGGGTTGGCAGACGTTCGCCTCGGCGCTAAAGGCGCCCCTCGTGCCTCTGCTGTCACTTCTGGTGACGCTTCCTCTCTTGCACGCACTCGCGTTAGTGGTTTCCGGCGGGGGAGGCGTCGCGGCTACAGTCGCGCTAAGCTTGGTGCCGCTCGCCGTCGCGGGCCTGTTGCTCGGCGCCGCAACTCCGTTGCTGGTCTTCTTCGGCGCGACCTCCGACTACCACTTCTGCAAACTGCTGCACGTCGGTACGACGTCGCTAGGCGGCCTTGCGGGAGCACTCGCCCTCCTCCGGACGCTCCGCGCGGCGGACGGCGCATCGCCGACCGTTTTCTTGCCGTGGGTGCTGGTGTTCTTTTTTGTCGCCGCCCAGATGGCCTGGACTCTTCGCCCCTTCATCGGGGCGCCCGATCAGCCGTTCCGATGGGTGGCCGCGCGAGGAGGGCGGCTTAACTTCTACAGCGCGGTCGCGCTGTCCCTGCGCGACCGCGTTGCTCCGGCCACCGCCCCTGCCCCCCAAGACCGGGACTGAAGCGCCGCCCGCCCGCCCGCTACGCCCCGAACTTCTGCAGCTTTCCCGCGTGGCCGAGCGCGAGTTGCATCAGCTCCATGGAGGGGAAGAGGCCGAGCGAGCCGGTCACGCAGGTGCGTTCGCAGAAGCGCAGGTTGCCGCCGACGTCGGAGGTCTTCGCCGCGATCATCGTGGGCACCGGGTGGAAGCTGTGGCCGCGCATCGGCGGCGGCGTGCAATGGTCGCCGGTGACCACGATCACGTCGTTCAGCTTCTCGCCCAGCCAGGCCAGGTGGCGGTCCGTCTCCTCGATGATCGAAATCTTGCCGCGGCGGTTGCCGTCCTCGCCGTAGGAGTCGGTCTTCTTCACGTGCAGGAAGAAGAAGTCGTACTCGTTCCAGTGCTGCTTGAGCGTCTCGAACTCGTCGGCGATCTCGGTGCCGGTCTTGAGGATGTCCATGCCGACCAGGCGGGCGACGCCGCGGTAGAGCGGGTGCGTGGCGATGGCGCCGCAGCGCATGCCCCAGCGCTGCTGAAGGGTCTCGATGCCGGGGTCCTTGGCGAAGCCGCGGAGCGAGAAGCCGTTGGCCTTGGGCTCGTCCTTGATCGCGGCGGACATCTTGGCGATGGCGGCCTCGATCACCTTGCGGGTGCGCTCCGTGTGCGGGCCCTCGACGGAGGGGCGCACCGGGAGCGGCGCCTTGCCGGTCACCTGCGGGTCCGTGTCGAGGAACGCCCCCTCGAGGTCCGGCCCGTCGAACACGACGCAGAAGCGGTACTCCTTCACCGGGAGCACCTTGACGGAGACGCCGTCGATGGGCTCGGCGACGGCGGCCTGCATCTTGGCGCAGACGCGGGTGCCCTCGTCGGAGCCGATGCGCCCCGCGCGGCGGTCGGAGATCAGCCCGGCCGCGTCGAGCGTGGCGAAGTTGCCGCGCGCGGCGACCTCGTGGGGCTTGAGCGCGTAGTCGACGCCGACCGCCTCGAGCACGCCGCGGCCGATCTCGTTCTCCTCCGCCACCGGGTCGTAGCCGAACAGCGCCAAGTGCCCCGGGCCCGAGCCCACCGTCATGCCGCGGAGCGCCGGGATGATGCGCCCGAGCGACGCGCGCTGCGCCAAGCGGTCGAGGTTCGGCGTCGAGGCCGCCTCGAGTTCCGTGGTGCCGTGCGTGGTGGTGCGGATGCCGCCGATACCGTCCATCACAAGGAAGACGATCTTCGAATCGGACTTGGTCGCGAGGGACTTGAGGATGGCGAGGTGGCGCGGGTTCGACATGGTTCCGGGCTCCAGGGAGCGTTCGTGTGGCTGCGTCAAGTCACGGGAGCGGGAAACGGCGGGGCAACGGTTCTCAGGAGGGGGACGGTGCGACGGGCAGGTGGCGGCGCGACGGGCGCGGTGCGACGGGCAAGGTATCGCGGGCGACCCGCCCGCGCGGCCCCCCGCTCCGAAGGAAGGTTTTCTTCACGCGAGGCCGCGATGACGCGGACAGGTCAGCAGCGGCGCCGCGCAGAGGTCAAGAGGCGTGCGAGGTAGGGGCGCGCCGAACCCACACCAAGCCTTCTGCCGGGCTCATCCATCCGCTACTCCTCGGAAAACGGTTCCTTCCAAGGGCCCACCTCGGCCAGCCGTTCGTCACAGTACTTGACGAGCGCCTCTTGTAGTTCCGGGTCATCCACCACGACGTGATCACGGATCATCAAGTACTTGTAGCGGTTCCACTCGCGGATACGCAGCCACCCGAGGAACTTCTCTTCCTTGCTGCTGCCGAGTGGATAACTCCAAGCCCAAGTCTCAAACTCGGTCTTGATCTTCTCGGACTTGTCGAGTTGCAAGAGCGCAATCTGCATGTCTGCAGTGCGAAAATGAACGAGAAGCTTCTCGACGAACGGACGCTGCTCCTCCATGAGTTCTTGCTCGGTTGCTGGGAAAACCCCTGCAGAGATTGAGTTCTCCCTGAAGAACTCCACTTCTTCTTCAAACTCCTCCCGAGTTAGTGCCACATCAGGGAAGCCTGCGGCTGCCTCCTCCGCTTCTCGAAAGAGAGTCGCGATGCCCTCTTCGTCCTCCGATGGCAGCTTGGCTGCGCGGGGGATCAACTCCCCACGGATTCGCGCGATTGCCAAATACTTCTCGCCGAACCCGAGAACGTGCCCGTGAGCCACGTACTCGGAGTATGCGGCTTGGAACTCGGCTTCAGAAATTCCGCCTTGCCGGGCCTTGAGCCACTGTGTTAGGTGTTGATCGGAGAACTCTACCAACCAATCCACCCTCTGCCTTTGCGGCTGGGAAGGCGAACTCAATTCAAGCGGAAGGTTGTCAACCGCCCCAAATCCTTGAACTGTTTGCGCAGGCAGGTTCAAGCCCAAAGATGCGAGGAGGATCATCATCAGCACGTGATTCACCAAGCTAAGTTTACTCTTGCTCACGGGCAGTCTCCGCAACATGGATTGAGGGCGGGAAGCGGAACACGTAAGGTTTGCCGAATATTCCCCCTATCTGAGTCCAAGTGAGCACCAAGTAGAATCCTCGCAAAGAGTTTGAACGACGCTTCACCCGAACTTCCACAAGGGATGGTGAAGTCTACCGCTCCGTCCCGACAAACACTATTCTGTCCTATCACGAATTCCTGACAATTTTGGAGTCGCACTAAGTCAACTTCAGGATTGCTCGACATGCTAAAGTCCACTTCTGGATCATCAAAAGCCTTGCTCGGCTCAATCTGATTTGAGCCATTTAGCATGTAGAAAGTGAAGGTTGTTGTGGTCCCCCTCATCTCGCCATTGCAATTCTCGAATCGCACAACGGCAGTCCAAACCACAGAAATGGGGGTAAGGTTCACCATGTCCACGAAACTTCCCCTCGCTGTGACGCGTTCACTCTTACATCTCCAAATCTTGAAAGTTATGGAGTCTGTTGCCGAACTTTCAGATGCACTACAGTCTCCGCTACCGTTACCTGCGCCTTGGGCAATCACCTTAAGTGTCACAGTTGCACAGCCATTCTCAGGTCTTTCTGGAGTGAACAAGAATCGACTTGGACGCACTGCCTCAGGTTGGCCACCCCCGCCTTGGCCAACAATCCAAGTATACGACATAACCTGCGGGACTTGCTTCACAATTCGCCTCCCGGCAGGCTTAGACTCATCTACGCACACATCAATATCTGATGCTCCCTCTTCTTGGATAGGTATCATCAAGCCCTCTGACCACTCGACGCACATGTCCTCTGCTAGGCGAGCCGAAGTGATAGTTCCTACAGTGGTCGTCCCGAGTTTGGCATCTGTCTCACTATAGAACGGTAGGAGGATCGATCCCCGAGGACAGCATTCCTCCTCCGGAGGTGGCCCTGCGTACAGATGCAAACTTGGAACCACAGCAAGAAGTAGAGCAATAACAACCCGCAGCTTACACTTCGCCACGATAGAATCAGTGTTGACCAATGAAGGCATCGTCGGAATTCTCCTGTGTCATTCGCTTGTTGAATTGGTTTGGGAGTCGATCTTGGAAATCCAGCGACGCGCGAACTGGGCGTTCTGGGACCGTGGGTACACCGTTTCGTTTACGACACGCTGAAAGAGTTCTCTTGCCTCTACAAGCTGGCCAGTATGATAGCGTGTACAGGCCAAATAGAAGAGCACCTCCTCATAAATGCGAGCCGATTCCAATTCTGTCGGTCGCGAATCGAAGAGATCGAGACTTTCTAGTAGAGGAACTGAAGCGCTCTCGTAATCACCCTCCTCGAAATGTGTGACTCCGATCCAAAGCAGAGAGTCAGCGACAGCGAGTTGCTCCGTCACCGAGCCCAGTCGGGAATACAGGATCGCCCTAGCACGCTCAGGACTCTTGACACTATAGAGTTCGTATTTCGCAGCGGCCATCATCGCATCTGATGCGACGGGAATCTCGGGGAAACGTGAGATGATCTGTAGGTCGATCTCGTTCGCCTTTGAGAGTTCGCCGCTAGCAACGAACTCTCTTCTTAGTGCCGCGAGGTCGTCGACGGTCGCTCTGGAAAACTCGACCAAGTCCAGCTCGTCTTGAGTATCCAAAGTAAAGCGCCCGCCCGCCAGAGAGCGACTCTGTTGGATGAATCTTCCGGTTGATGGCTCGAACAGGTACTCCTGCGCCACACCTCGCTCAGGTAGCCAAACCGTGTTAAATCTGCCATAACCATCCGGAACGTAAGTAACGTTCCGCCCCCGAGCATCATTGTCAGATACCCAGATGTCATCTACGACAAATTTGTAAGTTATGGGAAGAGGGTGAACCAAACTACAGCGCCAAGTCCCTTCACCATCAGGGATCAACTTGAGCGCTCCCTGCTCCCATGAGTTGAAGTCGCCCGACAGCACGACGTCATGGGCGCCCGGCGCGACATGCTCAAAGGTCAAAGCAGTCGCGGGAGGACCGACCGCAACTCCACCCGACACGTTGAGATAGTTGTTCCACTCACCCTCCTCTGCCCTAACATAGACCGCACTGGAATAGTCCAGAAGCCAAACGCCCTCATCCGACCCGGCGGGCAGGGCGAGAAATTTGTATTGGTGTTCGCCGTCCGAAACGGCGAGGGAAAGACGAAAGCCGTCCACGGTGCGACTCATCGGACTAACTGCTGCCTGCCAGCCGTTGAAGGAGCCCACGACATAAGCAGCCTGAAAAGCGCCAGCCTCATCGGGCAGCACGAACTCGACTGCCCACGAACCGCCGCAGAGAGAAAGGGCAATCACAGTGGAGAAAAGGCGAGCGGCAAATGTAGGAGTGCCTCGCTGCATGGTCGTATCCTTTTGTGTGGGCGGTTATGGGTGTGCCTTCCAGATGCTGGGACAGCGGGTCAGCGCGAAGATGAGCTGGGTCAAGGAAAAAAAGCCACCATGGCATGGTTGCGGTGCATCACCCCGCCGTCGCCCACTCCCCCTCCTTGACGCTCGCCGCGGGCTGGGGCACAACGGCGCATCACCCGGCAAGGCCCGCGCGCGGTGCGCGGGGCGGCGAGGCGGCATGGCACCTCCGAAGGCCACCTTCTTCGAGCCCTCCAGCCACGACACCGTGGTCTGCACGCTCTGTCCCATCGAGTGCTCCATCGCGCCCAACCGGTCGGGCCATTGCGGCGTGCGGTCGAACCGGCGCGGCGAGCTCGTGCTCGACAGCTACGGCCGCGTGTCGGTGCTGGAACCGGTCATCCCGGAGCGGCTGCCGCTCTTCCACCATGACCCGCACCTGCGCTGGCTGCTCGCGGGGCAGCGCGGCTGCAACATGCGGTGCCCGTTCTGCACCACGAGCCGCTACAGCCAGCTCGCCGGCGCGCCGCAGGAGCCGCTCGCGCCGGAGGAGCTGGTCGAGCAGGCGGTGCTGCAGGAGTGCGGCGGCGTGTCCTTCGGCATCGCCGAGCCGGTGGTGTCGCTCGAGTACGTGCTCGACGTGTTCGCGCTCGCGAAGCAGGCGGGCCTGAAGCGCCACGTGGCGACGAACGGCTACCTCTGCGAGGAGCCGCTGCGCGACCTCCTGGCGGGCCTCGACGCGGTCACGTTCGGCTTCAAAGGCGCGGACCCTCGCTTCCACCTCGATGTCGTCGGCGGCCAGCTCGAAACGACGCGGCACGCGCTCGATGCGGCCATCGCGGTCGGCGTCCATACGGAGGCCACCTACCTCGTGATCCCCGGGCGGACGGACCGCACGGAGGACGCGGAGGCGTTCGCGGAGCTGCTGGGGCAGACGCCGATCCGCTTCCCGGTGGTGCTGCTACCGTTCGAGCCGTCGTTCCAGTGGCGCGAGGCGGCGCCGGCGTCGCTGGCGGCGGTGGAGGCGTTCCGCCGCCTGCTCGAGGCGCTCGGCCACCCGGCCTACGTGGCGCACGAAGACAGCACGCGGCTCGACACGCGCTGCGGCAAGTGCGGCCGGACGCTGGTGCGGCGCAGCGGGGCGCAGCAGGTGCTTTTCGAGCCCGGCGCCCGCCAGTGCCCGCACTGCCGCCATCCGCTGCCCTTCACGCTCGACTGAAAATCGGCGGCGCGGCGGGTTTACGTTGAATAACGGCGGGCTCCGGGCGTAGTCGATCCAGCGCCCGGAAGGAGTCCCGTTCCATGGAAATCATCGCAACCCTCGCGCTCGCGCTCGGCGCCAGTTGGTGCGCCGGCATCAACCTCTACGCGACGGTCTTCGTGCTCGGCGCGTTGCACCGCTACACGGGCTTCGAGCTCCCGGCGGGCATGGAGCCCATCACCAGCGACTGGGTCCTCTGGCCCTCGCTGTTCCTGTATTGCGTCGAGTTCGTCGCCGACAAGGTGCCCGCGGTGGACTCCGCGTGGGACACGGTGCACACGTTCCTGCGGGTTCCCGCGGGCGCGGTGCTGGCCGCGACGGCGCTCGGCGACGTGCCGATGGAGTTCCAACTGCTGGCGGGCCTGCTGGGCGGCAGCCTGGCGCTGGCCAGCCACACGACCAAGGCCACCACGCGGCTCGCGCTGCACGGCAGCGGCGGCAGCCTCGCGGCACCCATCGTGAGCGTCGGCGAGGACGTGCTGGTGGTCGCCGCCATGGGCCTAGTGGCCGCGAACCCGGTGCTGTCGCTGTTCATCGTCGCGGTGATGATGGTCGCGGCGTACTACATCCTGAAGGCGTTCTGGGGCCTGGCGAAGCGCGTGGCGAACGGACTGCGCTCGCTGTTCGGCGGCGGCGCGCCTGCGGAGCCCGCGGCCGGCTGAGGCGGCGGCTCGCGGTGCGGAGTCGAGCGCCGGGGGCGGGCGGATGCGCCTTCCCCCGGCGCTTCTCTTTTCAGGGCCCCCGGTTGAAGGGGAGGATTGCCCGCGGTTCGGGGACGCGTTCCGCTTGCGCCGGGCGGGACGGCGCCAATAAGCCCTCCCGAACGAAGTTCACCGTGGCTAACTCCCCGGCGGAAGGCAACCGATGGACAGTCCCGTGATCCAAGTCCGCGACCTCGTCGTCGAGTACGGCTCCGGCCAGAAGCGCAACCGCGCGGTCCAGGGCATCTCGTTCTCCGTGGCGGACGGCGAGTGCGTCGGCTTCATCGGCGCCAACGGCGCCGGCAAGTCCACCACCATGAAGACCATGATGGGCTTCCTGTTCCCGACCTCGGGGGACGTGCGCCTGTTCGGCGAGCCGGCCGGCACGGCGGAAAGCCGCATCCGCGTGGGCTACCTCCCCGAGGTGTCGCTCTACTACCCGTTCATGAAGGCGAAGGAGCTGCTCGAGCTGTACGGCGGCCTCTCCGGCCTCTCCCGCGCGGAACTCAAGAAGCGCATCCCGCCGCTGCTCGAGCGCGTCGGCCTCGGCGGCAAGGCGGACGTCCTCCTCAAGAACTTCTCGAAAGGCATGCAGCAGCGGCTCGGCATCGCGCAGGCCATCATCGCGGACCCGGAGCTGCTCATCTTCGACGAGCTGTCGAGCGGCCTCGACCCGGTCGGCCGGCACGACCTGCGCGACGTGCTGCTCGACCTGAAGAAGCGCGGGCGCACGATCTTCTTCAGCTCGCACGAACTCTCCGAAGTGGAAACGCTCTGCGACCGCGTGATCATGATCCACAAGGGGCGCATCGTGACGGAGGCGCGCGTCGCGGACCTGATGAAGCCGCTGAACATCTTCGAGATCGCCTTCTCGCTCCCCGCCGGGGAGCCGCCCGCGGCGCTCGCGCAGCTCGGCGCGCAGCGCGACGGCGCGGGCTGGCGCGCGTCCATCGCGGACGCCTCGCTCTACGCCCGCGCGGTGGCGCTGCTCGCCGAGCACGGCGCCACGATCACCTCGACCGCCACCCGCACCCGCTCGCTGGAGGACTACTTCATCGAACTGGTCCGCCGCGACGAGGCGGCGGCGGGCGCGTGACGGGGGACCGGCAACCGTGAACGCCGCCTGGCTGATCGCGAAGAGCGTCCTCATCGAGGCGATGCGCCGCCGCGAGATCTACGCGATCGTGCTCGTCTCGACCGTCATCATCGGCGCCGTCTTCACCGTGGACTTCTTCGGCCTCGAGGGCATCGTGAAGTTCTACCGCGAGATCGCGCTGCAGGTGATGAGCGTCGCCACGTCGCTCACCGTCGTGGTGCTCGCCGCGCGGCAGCTCCCCCGCGAGTTCGAGAACCGCACCATCTACCCGCTGCTCGCCAAGCCGGTCTCGCGCGCGCGCTTCCTCACCGGCAAGCTGCTCGGCGTCATGCTGGCCGCCGCGTTCTGCTTCGGGCTCTTCATGTCGGTCTACCTCGCGGGCGCGCTCTACCTCGGAGGCGGGATTCCGTGGGCGCTCTTCGCGCAGTACGTCTACCTGCAGATGCTGCAGTTCCTCGTCCTCGCCACGCTGGCGTTCTGGCTGTCGATGCTGATGAACCTCGACGCGGCGATCACGCTGGGGGCGCTCTTCATGGCCACCTCGAGCGTCGTGTCGAACGCGATGGTTTTCGTCTACGACTTCGTGGCGCCGCCGGCGCAGGTGGTGCTCCGCGTGCTCAACGTGGCGGTGCCGCACCTCGAGCTGTTCGACCTGTCGGAGAAGGCGGTCCACTCCGAGCTCGAGATGGGCGGCGTGCGCCAGCAGTTCTGGCAGCCGCTCGGGCTCGACACCATGCTGTCGCTCACCTTGTACGGCGGCGTCTTCGCGGCGGTGTACTTCGGCTGCGCGCTGTGGTGCTTCCGGAGGCGCGCGCTGTGACCGCCGCCCCCGTCCTCCCCCCCGCGCGCGACCGCGTGCTCCTCGTCGGACGCGGCGTCTGGATCGAAATCGTCCGCCGCAAGGAATTCTACGTCCTGCTGATCCTGGTGGCGCTGTTCTGCCTGGCCGCGCTGGCGGTGTCCATCGTCGGCGTCTCGAACCCCGAGACCGCCACGCTGCTGCTCAACATGGGGCTCACGCTGGCGGCGGGCGCGGCGCACCTGCTGACGCTCGTGACGGCGGCGCGTCAGATCCCCGCCGAGATCGAGAACCGCACGCTCTACCCGATGCTCGCGAAGCCGATCGGCCGCGGCGAGTTCTTCCTCGGCAAGTGGGCCGCGGTCGCGAGCGCGGGCTACGCGGTTTTCCTCGTGCTCCTGGTGCTCGTGTGGGCCAGCGTGCCCAAGATGGAGAGCTACGACGCGGCGCTCTTCGTCCAACTGGTGCTGCTGCAGGGCGTGTCGATCGCCTTCATGGCGGCGGCGGCGCTGGCGCTTTCGCTCTGGATGCCGACGCCGGTGGTGCTGGTGCTCCTGGCGCTCGTGTACGCCTTCGGGGCGAAGGGCGCGAACCTGCTCCAGGCCGCCACCGCCGGCGGCGCGCTCGAGGGCCCCGCCCGCGTCCTCGCCGCGTACCTCCCCAACTTCTCGCTGCTCAACGTGGTGACGCGCTTCACGGACGGCATCGGCGCGCTCGGCGGCGGCCAGCTCCTCGGCCTGCTCGCCTACGCGTCGGTCTGGACCGCCGCGGCGTTCTTCGCCGGCGCCCGCAGCTTCGGCAAGCGACCCCTCTAGGAGAGACGATCCGCATGGCACCGCCGCAAATCCTCGCGCTCCGCGCCGGCACCGCCGCCGCGCTCCTCTCCCTCCCGCTCTGGGTGCCGAGCCTCGCGCCGAACGAGTACGACGGCGGGCGCTCGACGGACATCGCCGCGATCGAGGCGCGCAACACCAGCGCCGTCGCCCGCCTCCTCGGCGAGTTCCGCGCCTCCATGTCCGACATGATGTTCATCAAGACCGAGAAGTACCTCCACGGCGGCATCAGCTACGCCCCGCACATGGACCTGGACCGCACCGCGCAGACCGGCGAGCTGGCCCACAAGGGCGGCAAGCCCGAGGACGTCCACGGGCCCCACGAGGTCGGCGGCGCCTCCGGCATGGCCGCGCTCGAACTCGAAGACGAGGAGGAAGGGGAGGAGGAGGAGCACGCCGGCGTCGAGACGCTGATCCCCACGCCCGACAAGGACTTCCGAGCGTTCATCGGCGCGCTCCACCGCGAGGTGAAGCCATGGCGAGACCCGTCGCTGGACCACATCCACGACTCGGGCACCGAGCTGCTCCCCTGGTACCGCCTGATGACGCTTTCAAACCCGCACAACGTGCGCGGCTACATGATCGGCGCCTGGTGGCTGAAGGGCTTCGGCACCGATGAGCAGAAGGCCGAGGCGGTGAAGTTCCTCGAAGAGGGCCTCCGCAACAACCCGAAGGCGTTCCAGCTCTGGCTGATGATGGGCTACCTGCTGCGCCAGGACGGCCAGCACGCGGAAGCGATGGAGTACTTCCACAAGGCGGCGGAACTCGCCGCGTCCACACGCCCCGCGGACGGCACGGCGACGCCGGGCTGGACGGACTACAAGGAGGAGGACGCCCGCGCGGCGATGCGCCTCTCGGTGCTCTCGGAGCGCGAATACGGCGACCCGGCGAACGCTCCGCAACTGGCCGCCAAGTACCTCGAATCGCTCGGCGAAGACGGCGTCCTGCAACGCGCGCTGACGGGGGAGATGCCGGGCGGGGAGTAGCGGAGGGCGCTAGCGCGCGCCATCCAACTTCGCGATCAGCTTTCGATATCCGATCGGGGAGCCCCGCCGCTTGCCCACCGAAGCGAGACCTGCCCCATCGAAGCGCCGCCGCATCGCGCGGCTGCTGCCGTTGGCGCCGGTGGTGGCGGTCGCGGTGTTGGTGCTGTACCAGTGGCGACGCCTCGAACAATCCCGCGTAGCCTTGCGCCGCGTGCTTGTCGAATCCGGTGCGGACCAATTGAAAGGCGTTCCGGAGACGGCGGACGAACCGTCCGAGCCACTCGCCTCCGGGGGTGTGGCGCCGGGCTGTGGCGAAGTCCACGCGCTCGTTCGCGTCGCGGGTTCCGCGTCCCTCCGCTTTGAAGATCCAACACCGAAGCCCGGGAGCGCAGTGTTGCAGTCGCGGTTCAAGTCGTGCTTGGGTGTCGGCCCTACCTCCACCGAGGAAGGGTGGGGACGGCACCTATACGACGAGTTGATCCTTTCCGGCCGCCGGCGGGGAGGCGGAATGATCGGCCCGCGCTAGGCCCGCCGGCGCCGGTAAGCATCCACCGTGCTCCCGCACCCCGCCCACGACGCGGCGTTTCTTATAGTCCTTGACGGCAAATCGAGACCGTGGGGATTTTCGAGCATTCCGCCCCAGAGACCCCTCCCATGCTCAATCAACCGAGCACGTTTCGAACCGCGCGCCCCACGGGGCATCCCTCCGTTGGCCGATCCCTTCCGTCCAGCGCCCCGAGGCCGGGACTCGGGGGGCTTCTGATCGCGCTCCTCGTCCTGCTGCTGGCGGCGGGATCGTTCCCTGTTGCCGCGGCTGCCGGCGAGCCGCTCGCCGACGCACCGCCGGAGGCGCAGCCCCTCGGCACCGGCGACGGGCGCATCCACGTGATCCCGTCGCTGGCGCCCTACTCGATCAAGAACGGCGAGAAGCTCACGCTCTCCGCCGTCGTCCGGTCGCAGCGCCCGGTCGCTTCCGTGGTGGCCGACCTCGGCGGCATGGCGCAGGTGACCCTCGAACCCAATACCCGTGCCGGCCTCGGCCAGATGGCCACCGGCGAGTCGGTCGCGGTCTACCAAGGCGAATGGACCGGCGCCGGCCTTGAGGAGAAGGTGTACGCCGTCACGCTCACCATCACCGACGTCGATGGCCACTCGTGGACCGACCACTCGCTAGCGTTTAGCGATCCTGCGGCGGGGAATTCGACGGTGGGGACGACAGCGTATCCGATGAGCAGAGTGGCTGGAGAGAACTTACAGTTCTCTGAAGCTTCCCTTTACTCCGGCGTGATCGATGCCGCGAACGGTTATGCGTATTTTGGGACTGGAGGTTATCCTGCGACAGTCGTCAAGGTAGCGCTTGGGAGCGGCGGCGCCCCTCCCGTCCGAGTCGGTGCCGTGCGTCTCAACACGGGCGAAGATGACTTGAGATGTGCCGTGATCGATCCCGTGAATGGTTACGCGTACTTCGGGGGAATCACCGGACGTATTGTGAAGATAGGGCTCGGGGCAGGTAGCGATCCACCAACGCGCGTGGGTGCCGTAACTCTCGATCCAGGGGAGGGTACTTTATACTCTGCCGCGATCGATATTCAAAATGGTTATGCATACTTTGGAGCGCCCGACCGATTGGTCAAGGTAGCGCTGGGTGCTGGAAGCAATCCTCCCACCCGCATCGGTGCCGCATCCCTCAACGCCGGAGAAGGATCTATAGGCGCCACAGTTATCGATACCGCAAATGGATACGCGTACGTAGGAACCCGAGTCAGCCGACCTGCCCGAGTGGTGAAGTTTGCGCTTGGCGCCGGAAGCGCCCCTCCTTCACGCGTCGGCGCAGTCACGCTGCTGACAGGCGAAAATGATCTATCCTCCGAAGCAATTGACGTGGCAAACGGATTCGCGTATTTCGGCACCTACACAACACCTGGAATTGTCGTTAAGGTGGCGCTGGGAGACGGCAGCGATCCTCCTACGCGCGTCGGTGCCCTTACGCTGCAAACGGGCGAATCTGAGCTTGTGTCCGCGGTGATCGATATTGGAAGTGGATACCTTTACTTCGGTACCGACGAATTGGCGGCTTACTTGGTGAAGGTGGCAGTCGGTAGCGGTAGCAATTCCCCCACTCGTATTGGTAGAGTCAGTCTCTTGCCAGGAGAGAGCTATCTTCACTCCGCAGTAATCGATCCGGCCAACGGACATGCCTTCGTTGGAACTCTGACCAATCCGGCGCAGGTAGTAAAAATCTCGCTAGGAAGTGGTAGCAATCCCCCAACCCGAGTTGCCGCCGTCACCCTTCACAGGGTTCAATCGTTCCCCAATAGCGCTGTTGTCGATCCCGCTACTAGACACGCATTTCTTGGCACAAATACAAGTCCCGGCCAGATCGTGAAGGTATCGCTGGGAAACGGGAGCAGTCCGCCCGAAAATGTCGGCTCCTTAATCCTCGACGCAGGCTTGTCCGAAATCGATCTCACTACCGGTGTTATCGACCCCGCCAACGGCTACGCTTACTTTGGGACGGATACTACGCGTGGGCGGGTGATAAAAGTTGCACTTGGAGGCGGAAGCGATCCTCCAACCCGTGTTGGCTCCACCACTTTCAACACTGGTGAAGACAGTATCGGCTGTGCCGTGATCGATGCCGCTAACGGGTACGCCTATTTTGGAACAAGAACGCTTCCCGCGCACGTTGTCAAGGTGGCTCTAGGCAGCGGGAGCAATCCACCTACTCGTGTTGGTGCCCTCACCCTTGGAGTGGAGGACAACGGCGGGCTTCGTTCTGCCGTGATCGACACTACCACGGGCCATGCATACTTTGGAAATGGAGGAGGCTCAGGCCGCGTGTTGAAGATTGCCCTGGGGAGCGGGGCCAATCCGCCAACTCGGGTCGGCGCCGCCCCCCTTAACGCCGGGGAAACTGGCCTCGCGTGCGCCATCGCCGACATTGCCAACGGCTACGCTTACTTTGGTACCACGACATCGCCAGGGCGGGTGGTGAAGGTGGCGCTCGGGAACGGAGCCGATCCCCCCACACGTGTGGGCGCAGTCACGCTCAACCCGGGGGAAGATATCCTCACGTGCGCCGTTGCTGACACTACCAACGGATACGCGTACTTCGGCACCTCAACATCGCCAGGGCGGGTGGTAAAGGTAGCGCTCGGGAGTGGGAGCAATCCTCCCAGCCGCCTCAGCGCCATCACCATGACGGCTTCGGAAGAGCGATTTTTCATATCCGCCGCTATGGACCCTAACGAACGGTACCTCTATCTGGGAACCAGCACCGCTCCGGGAAAACTGGTAAAGGTCTCGCTAACTCCCGTCGGTCTACTCAAAGGAACCCGATTCACCATCCCCGAGGGCCTCGTCTCCGTCACCGATGTCCGTATGCATAGTCACGCCGCCGTCGGCAACGTTCGCATGGCGATCTACGACAACGCGGAACCGAAGAACCTCCTCTGGCAGTCCGGTGAGGTCGCGAACACCGCAGCGAATTCCACGTTGACGGTTCCGATCAGCTCAGGAACGCCGCCCACGCTGAACTTGGCGGCGGGCACCTACTGGGCCACATGGCAGATAGACTCCGACGCTCTGGTTCCGAGCTACACTCAAGGAACCATCGGCGATGGATTCTTGTTTGCGCAGCCTTTCGGCGATGCGCCTGCCACGCTTTCTGCTTCCCAGATCGGTACCACCGATGAGGTCTGGACCCAGTGGATCACCTACGTGGACCTCTCCTCCGTCGATGACTGGAACCTGATGGACTACTAAGTCGCCCGAGGCTCGGAGCAGCACGACTCCCCCGGGGCGTCAGCACAGGCCGCCCCGGGGGAGTTGCTCTTGGCGCCTTGCCGCGCCCCCCCCCCCCGGAATTCCCCTCGCAACCGCGTCCGAAACCGGGCAAACCGCTGCGGCGGTGCTTGGCGCCGCGCCATTCCTTGCTGGAGGTACGCCGCCGTGACTGCTTTGCGTGTGTGCTTTGCCGCGTTGGCGGCTTGCGCCGTCCTCTCCACCGCCGCCGCCCAGGAGGCGCCCAAGATGCAATCGTTCGTATACTTCATCGAGCCCGCGCGCCCGGAGATGATCCAGAGCCCCACGGAGGAGGAGTCGCGCCTGATCGGCGAGCACTTCCGGATGCTCAAGGCGGCGACGGAATCGGGGCGCGTGTTGCTGGCGGGGCCGTCGCTCGAGCCGCCCCACACCGGCATCGTGGTGTTCACCGCGAAGGACCGCGCGGACGCGGAGGCGTTCCTCGCGACCGACGCCGCCGTCGCGGCCGGTGTGTTCAAGGCGCGCCTGGCGCCGATGGCGGTGTCGCTGATGGCGGGGCGCGATACGGAGACCGACTTCGGCCGCCGCCACGGGACCGCGCCGATCCGCGAGCAGCGCATCACGAAGACCGCCGAGCTGCACTGCACGCTCGACGAGGCGTGGGACGCCTGGACCTCGTCCGAGGGCATGGCCGCGTGGTGGGTGGAGGAGTCGCGGATCGATCCGCGCCCCGGCGGCAAATTCGAGCTCTACATGGGCCCCGGCGAACCGGGCCAGCGCGGCAGCGAGGGGTGCCGCGTGCTGAGCGTCCTGCCCAAGCGCATGTTCTCCTTCGAGTGGAACGCGCCGCCCTCGTTCCCCGAGTGGCGCGCCAAGCGCAAGAACCACGTCGTGCTCGAATTCGCCGAGTCCGCCCCCGGAAAGGTGTCCGTCACGCTGACGCACCTCGGCTGGCAGGAGGACGAGGAGAGCCAGAAGGTTTATGCGTACTTCGACCGCGCATGGGGCTATGTGATGGGGCTGCTCGAGAAGCGCTTTCCCGCGCCGGGCTGAGGGCGCTCCGCCATGAGGCGGCGGTAGAGCTCGAGCTGCGCGCCGAGCACCGCGTCCCAGGACTGCTCCGCGGCGAAGGCGAGCGCGCGCTCGCGCATCGCGGTGCGCAGCGCCGCGTCGCCGAGCAGCTCCGCGAGGCGCGCGGCGACCGGCCCGGGCTCGGCGCGCTCCGCCACGAGGCCCGCGCCGGAAGCCTCGATCAGCGCGGCGATCGACGTGCCCGCCACGCCCACCGCCGGCAGGCCGCTCGCCATGCCCTCGAGCACCACATTGCCGAAGGTCTCGGTGACGGAGCAGAACACGAGCACGTCCGCGCTTGCGTAGGCGGACCAGAGGTCCTCCCCGTGAAGGTAGCCGGGGAAGAACGCGTCCGGCGTGCGGCGTTCGAGCCACCCGCGGCGCGGTCCGTCGCCGAGCCACATCAGCCGCGCGGCGGGGAACCGCTCGCGGATGCCGGCCCACGCCTCCGCGACCAGCTCGACGTTCTTCTCGGACACGAGCCGCCCTGCGTAGGCGACGAGGACGCCGCCCTCCGGCACGCCGGCGCGGCGGCGCAGCTCCTCCGACCGGCGCCCGGGGTGGAAGCGCTCCCGGTCCACGCCGCGCGGCCACGGGACCAGCTTGCCGATGCCGTGCGCGGCCAGCTCCGCCTCGATCGGCTTCGTCGGCACCAGCACGGCGTCGCACTGGTTGTAGAACTTGGCGAAGTCGCGCCACAGCCACCCTTCGAGGAACCCCGCGCCGTAGTAGCGCAGGTAGGTGGGGAAGTGCGTGTGGTACGCGCCGACCACCGGCACGCCGCGCGCGCGCGCCCAGCGCAGCACGCAGCGCCCGCCGAGGTCCGGCGTGCCGATCTGCACGAGGTCCGGACGCCACGCGTCGAGCTTTCGCCAGACCGGCGCGCGCCGCGGCAGCGCCACCGCGTAATCGGTGTAGGCGGGAAAGGCGATCTTGGGCAGCGGGAAGATCTCCGAGCGCACGCCCGCGCCAGGCTTCGGCGGGAGCGGCGTCAGGACCAATTGCTCGACCCCCTCCGCCCAGAAGCGGTCGTGCTGCCGCATCAGCGTCGTCATGGTGCCGTCTTGGCCGGGCTGGAAGGTGCCGTGGTAGATCGCGAGTCGCATGGTGCGGCGAACGTGCGCGCACCCGGCGCCGCGCGGCAAGGCTAGGTGCCGTTGCTGAAGCCCCAGGGGAACCGGCGGGCGGCGAGGGCGGCGACGAGTTCACCCACGGGCAGCCCTTCGGACCCTGCCACTTCGTCTAGGATTCGCAGGCCGTTGCGTGCGGGTGTGTCGCCGCCGGCTGCGCCGGTGTGGAGCACGAGGAGCCGCACGCCCGCGAGGGCCGCGGCGGCGGCCTGCAGCGTCGGCATCAGCTCGCGGTTGCCGCCGAATGCCCCGCAACCCCAGTAGCCGGAATGCACCACCGCCGGAAGCCCGGCGGCCTGCGAGCGCAGAACGGCGGCGCGGAAACCGGAGTAGGCGTTCGAAAGCGTCCACTCGATCTCGCGCTCCGTCTAGACGCCCGCGCCGCCCGCAAGCGCCGCGATGGCGATCAGGTGCGAGACTTCGGGCGGATCGCAAACACTTTGCGGACAAGACTCTACTTGACGCCCGCACCTCAGCGCTGGGAGACTTTCATCAATGAGGTGAATACTAGATGAGCATCACTCCTACAACAGTAATTGGCCGCATCGCAATCGAAGGCTTCAAGTCGATCGGAGCCGAGACATCTATTCAGCTCTGCCCTCTCACCATATTGGCAGGAGCAAACAGCAGCGGAAAGTCTTCCTTCATGCAACCACTCTTGCTGCTCAAGCAAACACTTGATGCAGCAACCGACCCCGGTCCCCTCAAGCTTGACGGGCCGCATGTTCGCTTCACAAGCTTTGATCAGCTGTTGAGCAAGTCGGTAAAGGGCGACAACCGGAGACTGAAGATCACGGTTGGCTGGACGAAAGAAATGATCACAAGCCATTCATTCTCCCAACCTGCTGGCAAGGGGCAGTTGATCACTCTTGAGGAAATGGGATTTAAGGATAAGAAGCAGGACGTAGTCATCAGGGAGGGCGCGAGTGTTTCATCACTCAAAGTTAGTCTCTCCTCGACTGCACTTCGAGACTTTTCCCAAAACGGCAAGTTTACACGAACTCGCTTTTACTATTCATTGGCACTGCAGGGCAGTCAGGGATTGTCTTTATTTGGCCCCTGGCCCCCAAATTTTGGATGGTCTGCCTTGCAAGTCCTCAAGGGAATTGTGCATGTTCCAGGGCTTAGAGGGCAGCCGTCCCGCACCTATCGGAGAACTGGCGTTCCGAGATCATTTGATGGACCTTTTGATGACTTTGTCGCTAGCGTTGTCCATCAGTGGCAAGCCGCCAATACCGACGACAACAAAAACAAGCTGGCTCAGCTAAATGAGGACTTGTCCGCACTGGGATTGACATGGAAGGTAAGGGCGGTTCCGGTCAATGATGTCGAAATTGAGATTAAAGTGGGGCGTCTCGGAAAGTCAGGTCGCGGCGGCTCTCATGATCTCGTCAGTATCGCTGACGTCGGTTTCGGTGTCTCCCAGTGTTTGCCTGTCGTGGCTTCGCTGATCGCAGCGCCAGCCAAATCGCTTGTGTATATCGAGCAGCCAGAGCTTCACTTACATCCGAGAGCGCAGCGCCTCCTTGCTCCGCTTGTGTTGAGAGCCGTGTTACGGGGTGTCCAAGTCGTATTAGAAACCCATAGTAGCTTGCTGCTGAACGAGTTTTGTACTCTGGTCGCACAAGGCAAGCTTGACCGAAAGTATCTTGCACTCCATTGGGCGTCGAGGGACGACGTTGGTCAGACCTGCGTCCGGACGGCAGAGATTCAGCCGGACGGCTCTTATGGGGACTGGCCCCAAGACTTCGATGATGTAGCTCTCTCTGCTGAGGTGGATTATCTGAAGGCTGCTCAGTCTGCGGGGGGTTAGGATCATGCCACTTAGAGTAGTCGTTGACGCGTGCGTAGGTAGATCTGCAGGGGAGAAGAAAGTTGGAAGTTCACTGGCATGTGCCAACTGTCTTATGGAGATTCGCGAAAAAACCGCACACAAGGCGGTCATGACAAATCAGTTGCGTGCTGAGTGGCAGAAGCATGCTTCAAAAATTGCTGTAATGTGGCTAACCGCAATGCAAAGAGCCGGTCGCGTTACAAGTATCTCGAACCCGCAAACAGTTCCCGTCGAGCTGAAAAACTATCCATCTAGTGAGAGGAGGGCGATCAGCAAGGACATTCACTTGTTCGAGGCTGCGCACTCAACCGACCGCACAATCATAACGATCGAAAAGCGTTGCCTTAACGCATTGTCGAGCAGGGAGGAAGGAATGCAATTCTTGTGCACGATCGAAATTTACAATCCAATTGAAGATGACATTGAAGTTCTTCGAGCTTGGGGCTAGTCTGCAACAAGTGATTCTTCTGCGAAACCATTAGGCACGAGAAAGTGTTTCTGTTTGATATCGTGCTGCCCTCGCTCCAAGTCTTCGGCTACGGTGCAGTATTGGTCGGCGCGCAAACGCTTTTCGAGCAATAGTTGGGGAGCTTTCCTCTTGCTGATGCACCCAAGGGAGCGAATCTAGACTGGATTTAGAATTGGGCGGGGTCGGACTCACCCCGCGTCCCCCCCACTCGGCGACCCCTCCGCACGACTCATCCGCCCCGCCACAGAACCTCGTCGTGCGGACGTTCGCATGGCCGAGCGACTCCTGCATTATCGCGACGTCGGTCCAGTGCTCCGGAGCGTCGGCTGCGGCGGTCGCCCGCAAGGAGTGGCGTTGACGACGGGCTCCGGGTGGGGGTGCGGGCCGAGCGGTGCGGGAGGATCGAAGAAATGGGTTCACGCGAGGCCGCGAGGACGCGAAGCGGGGCCACGGTGCGGCCGCGGGAGGCGTTGGGGCGGCTGGGCGTGCGGGGGAGAGCGGTGGCTCCTGCGTTCGCTCCCGTTTTGCCCGTGACGCCCGGGGGCGCGGGCGCTCTCCTACGGCCCATGAACGATCCCGCCTCGCATTTCGACAACATCTACCGCAACGCCGGCGGCGACGCGGTGTTCGTCCCCTGGGCGGACCTGGCGCCGAACCCGCACTTGCTGGAGTGGCTCGGGCGCGCGGACGCGCCCGCGGCGGGGATCCGCGCGCTGGTGGTCGGTTGCGGGCTCGGCGACGATGCGGAGGAGCTGGCCCGGCGCGGTTACGCGGTGACGGCGTTCGACATCGCGCCGACCGCCGTCGAGTGGGCGCGCGGGCGCTTTCCCGGTTCGCCGGTCGCTTACCGCGTGGCGGACCTGTTGGCGCCGCCGGCGGAGTGGGCGGGGGCCTTCGATCTGGTGCTCGAGAGCTACACGGTGCAGGCGCTGCCGCGGGCGATGCGGGCGCGGGCGGTGGCCGGCGTGCGGGGCTTGGTGGCGCCGGGGGGGCGCGCCGTGGTGATTGCGCGGCGATTTCTGGAGGGCATGAACGCGGAATCGGGCCCGCCGTGGCCGCTCACCGAGGCGGAGCTGGCGCTCTTCGCGGAGCCGCCGCTCCGCGTGTTGTCGGTCGGGCGCGTGGCGGACCATACTGGCGAACGGACCGCGCGCTGGCGCGCGGAGTTCATCCGGGAGTAGCGCCCGCGCGGAGCCGCGGATGGAGCGGAAGTCCGCTTCTTGCAAGGAGAATCTTCGAAAAATCGTCCCGCCCGCCAGCCCCGCCGCAAAGCGGGGCAAGCACGAATTGCGCAATCCCCCTTGCATTTGCGACGGCGCCCGGAGAGCATCCGGCGTTCCTTGGGGAAGGATGCTCCTCCGGCCTCTGGAACACGCTCAACATCCGTGTTCCGCAGGACGCTCCAAGAACCACGATGAAAATCATCGCGACGCTGCCGACCTACAACGAACGCCAAAACCTCGAAACCCTGATCGACGCGGTGCTCCAAGCCCATCCCCGGATCGAACTCCTTGTGATCGACGACAACTCGCCCGACGGCACGCACGAGCTGGTGCGCGGGCGGGCCGCCTCGGACGCAAGGGTGCACCTGCTGCACCGGACGGAGGACAAGGGACGGGGCACCGCCGGCGTGGCGGGCTTCCTCGAGGCGCTCCGGCTCGGAGCCGACTACATCGTCGAGATGGACGCGGACTGGTCCCACCACCCGCGCTTCATCGCCCCGATGGTCGAACGGGCCGAAGCGGGAGCCGACGTCGTGGTGGGCAGCCGCCTGGCCCCGGGCGGGGGTGAGGTGGGTCGGTCGCCCGCGCGAAAGTGGATCACGCTGCTTGCCAACGGCTACATCAGGACGCTTCTGCGGCTCCCCGTGCGGGACTGCACCAGCGGCTTCCGGGTGTTCCGCCGCTGGGTGCTGGAGCGGATCGACTGGAGCCGGGTGGAAAGCCGGGGTCCGGCGCTCGTCCAGGAAGTCCTGGTCGCCGCGCGAGCCCTCGGCGCGCGGGTGGAGGAGCACCCGATCCTGTTCGAAGAACGGAAGGCGGGGGCATCGTCCCTCACTTCTCGAATCCTGGTGGCCGGACTCATGGCGCAGTGGCGCCTTCGGTTCCGGCCCGCACCGGTGCGAACCCTATGATCAACATGCAGACCGTAGTGGCCGAAGTCCTCGAAGCCTACCTGCCCGAACCGCGGCAGGACGCCGTCCTTGAAAAGCTCAGCGCGTTCCTCGACATGGTGCGCGGACGCCAGCGCGAAGTGAACATCACCGGCATCCGCGACCCGAACGACCTCGCGGTGCAGGTGGTCGGCGACGCGCTCGCCCCCCTCGCCGTCGCTCCCGAGGATTTCCCCCTCGACGGCCCCACCCGGCTCCTCGACGTCGGAACCGGCGCCGGACTCCCCGGCCTCGTCTACGCCATCTATTGGCCCGCCACGCAGGTGGTCCTCCTTGATTCCCAGAAGAAGCGCATCGACTTCGTCCGCGAGGTGGTCGAGGAACTCGGCCTCCCGAACGTCGAGGTCCTCGAGGGCCGCGCCGAAAGCCACGCCCACGCCCTCCAGTGGCGCGAGCAGTTCGACGTCGTCACCTCCCGCGCCCTCGCGCCGCTCCCCATCTCGCTCGAGCTCTGCCTCCCCTTCCTCGAACTCGAAGGCTACTTCCTCACCTACAAGAGCCTGAACCCGAACGACGAGATCAAGGAGGCGGAGTTCGCCCTCGGCAAGCTCGGCGGCGGCCCCATCGTCTCGCGCACCTACACCCCCGGCGCCGGCGCGCAGAAGCGCTCCGCCCTCTTCATCCCGAAGGTGGGCCTCACGCCGGACAAGTACCCGCGCCGCGAAGGCATCCCCGCCAAGCGCCCGCTCCGCGCCAGCCGCTAACTCCGGCCCCGGGCCGCAACGCCCGGCACCCAGCGCCAACACCACACCGCCCCGCCGGGACCCGATCCCGGCGGGGCGGTGCGCTTGGGGCAACCCCCGGCCGGTTCGCGCGGCCGCCCCGCTCGGCGGACTACTCCTCGTGCGCGAAGCACGGCCTCAACATCGAGTCGCGGAAGCCTTCCTCGTACTTGCTCCGCTCATCGAACGCCATCTTTCCGGACTTCGAAACCAACGCCAGCCGCGCAACGGCGCGGAAATCGGGATCGCGCTCCCACCCCGGCTCGGACTCGTTGGGCCTTGGCAGCCCGTCCTCGGGGGAGAGCGGCCCCAACGCGAGCTCGTGGGCGCTCCAAGGCCCCGCAAGGCGGAGCCCCGAGGGGATGGGCCGCGGCCGGTAGGGCTCGTAGTTCATCATGGTGAGGCACGCGTAATCAGAAGACACGCCGATGCGCAGCCCGATCTCGCTCCACAGAGAGGTCACGGGTGCCACCGTATCCGGATTCTTCGCCAGGTCGGCGGAGACCGGACCGTCGGGCAACCACCCCGTGACAAGGTGCCCCGCGTACCCGAGCACCGTTCCGAAGCTTGAGCCGAGCGCGACCGCACGCTCATACTGCTGCATCGTGGGAAGGGTCAGCGGGAGCCCAAGCGCCGCGCCGAAGCGGCCAAGCACCGAATCGGGGGTTGGCGTCGCGGGCGATCCGTTCGGGTGATCCCCCATCGCATCCACCCAACTCGGCCCGTGGACGGGCAGGAACGGCTTCTTGTGCTTCAATCCCTTCGGGAGCTTCCCGATCACATGCTTGTATTCCGCCTGCAGGATTGGCCACTCGGAGATCCAGAATCCCTCCATGCATCGCGCCACACGCCCAAGAAGAACCCCCTCCGCCGCTTCGGGGTCCGTCCCGCCCGCGAGGAATGCATTGCGCCGATAGAAGCCAGGCGGCATGAAGATGAACCGCATGGTGGCGTCGCCAAGTGAATAGACGCGCGGGGTCCGATGGAGTTCCAAATAGTGCCGATCCTCGGCGCTCAACTGGTCCTCTAGGCGTCGGAGGCAATCCATCGAGTCTTGATTTGAACGGAGAATCTCTCCGAACCGAACCCTTGGCGCCACGACCAGCAGGTTCATGATTTCGCTGCGCCGCCATGGAGCAGGCAGTTTGTCCAGTTCGGCGGCAAGCAGGTGCCACTCACCCTGGAAGAGAAGTCGCATGAACATCGGAAGACTGGCGACCGGAGTCGCCTTCAGCTCATCGGGGCCGAAGGTGAGCGTGATGGATGAACCCATGCGCCTCGGCTCGGGCGGGATGACCACGGGCGCCTCGGCAATGGGTGTGGGGGGAGGGTCGTTCTTTGGGGTTGGAGCTCGCAACTCCAACTTCCCTGCATCGAATTGGTCGGCTACCTCCTTCGCGTATCGGGCGACACGCTTATGCTCCTCTTCATCCCGTATCAAAGGCCTATTGCCCGGCCCCAGGAAAGCCCACTCCTCGGCGACAAAACTAAGCTTCTTGCGCGTTAGGGAATGCCTCGTGTGCCTGTCGAAGGCGCTGCCGTCGCCGGAATACACAAAATTGGGACACATCGCAACAACCGGCCTCAGGAAGGACGGATGCTCCACTTGCAGGGGCCTCGCCAAGTAGTAGCAATCCGCGATCGTTCTGCTGTAGCCTTGGCCCAGATACATCCACTCGCTCGGCGAAGCCGCCGGGAGTCGCTCTTCGGCGCACCAAACGCCTTCCTTGTCGATTCCATAACCATATCGCAATGATCGGAATGTTTCCGGATCGGCGCCCGGAACCACAGTGGCTCCCCGACGATCCAGCCAGAGGATCCGCGCGCCATCGCGTGCGTACCCTCCCGGCTGCGGAGTATCGAAAAGACCCCTAACGAAGAGCCCTGCGTCCAGCGGCTGAAACTCCAGCGGGTTGATGCCATCCAGGATCCTCCCGTCCCAGGAAACCGACCCGCCAGTCGTCCGGATCTCGATCGGATCCGGGATCCTGAAGCGCTCATCTTCGAACGAGGGATCCTCTACGAGCTTCAGGAATAGGGAGTCCAACGCCTTCGCGCTGAGAAGCCACTTGGCCAAGAAATCCTTCTGCCCCTGCTCGTGATCCACATGGGTGTCGCCAACGAAGAACCGCGAGCCGGCCTTCGCGTAGTGGGAGTCCACCCTAAGGGTCATGCAATTCAACCCCTTCGTTGGCCGCGGCCGCGCCTCATCATCATAGAAGATGTGTGATTTGTCGATGGAACTCAGTCCATAAAGCGGAAACCATGATTTCAGGTCCGCCCCTTTGAGCAGGCTGCAACCCACGTAGGCCCGGGTTCCATCTTCCGCAAAGCCATTGCGAAGGGAAATCAACTTGGTTGTATCAGCCTTCGCGAGTGGCCCGGTGGGCCTGCCACCGGTGCTCAACCGCCGAAAGAACGCCCTCTTGTTATCGGCCCCGTACGAGATTTCATCCATTCTTCCATAATACTCGTGACTATCCATTAGATAGCCGGGATCAAGAGCGCGAAAAGTCGACGCATCCGCCTGCTTCATCACAGAGGACCCTACATGGACCGCCTTGCAATCGACCCCGTAAACCACATTCAGCACCCGGAAGGTGGCCAGATCCGCCTTGTTGCACTGGGACCATTCCTGATAGACCCGCTTCCGGTCCCGCGCCCAACCGAAGGGTAATTCTTCGAATGTCTCGTGGTGGCACTGGAGCACCTGTCTTCCGGTGCGGACTTTTCCATCCAAGTAATTGTAGGGGCTGGGATAGTAGTTGAGGGCCATTTGCGGGAGCCTTGCCGGAGGGGTTGGCTCAATCGCGCCCGGTCAAGAGCGACTCCGCAAGCCCAATCACGCAACTCCCTACCCGAAGTAGTCGAAATCCCGTTCGCTCCGCACCCGTCGGCGCAGAAGGAACGCATGGCAGGGGAGCGTGCGCGGATCGAGCAAGAGCTGGGCGTAGCGGCCCTGCCAGTGCAGCCGGATGTCGCCGAGCAGGTCGTGCACCTGGTACACGTCGTCCTCGGGGATGTGAAGCTCGTCGATCGGCACCTCGAGCCATGCGGCCTCCACCGACCGGGGATCGAGGTTCACGACGAACAGGAGCACGTCGCGCAGGTCGAGCGTGCGCCGGCTGTAGAAGAGCACGCTGCCGTTGTCCGTCCGGTGGAACGAAAGCACGCCGCCGGGCTGGAGCGCCGGGTGGTCGCGGCGCACCGCGTTGAGGCGCGTGATGAATTCGCGGATGCCTTGGCGCTGGGGTCCGCGGCGCGGGCGCAGCTCGAACTTCTCGGAGTGCGCGTACTCCTCCGTGCCGGGAATCGCCTCGTTCTCGCCGAGCTCGAAGCCGGAGTAGACGCCCCACGAGTCGCCGAGCGTCGCGGCGAGGAACGCGCGCACCAGGAACGCCGCGCGGCCGCCCGCCTGCAGGTACTCCGGCAGCACGTCCGGCGTCGTCGGGAACAGGTTCGGGCGGAAGTACTCCGACTTCTGGTCCGAGCGCAGGTCGGCGAAGAACTCGACCAGCTCCTGCTTCGTGTTCCGCCAGGGGAAGTAGGTGAGCATCTGCGAGAAGCCGGCCTTCGCGAGCGCCTCCTGAAGGCGCGGCGTGGTGAAGGACTCCGCGAGGAAGACCGCGTCCGGGTGCTTCCCGCGCACTTCCGCGAGCACCCACTCCCAGAAGGCGAGCGGCTTCGCGTGCGGATGGTCCACGCGGAAGCAGCGCACGCCGCGCGCGCACCAGAAGAGGAACACGTCGCGGAGCGCGGCCCAGAGCGCGCGCCACTCCGCGCCGCAGAAATCGAACGCGACGATGTCGGTGAACGCCTGCCGCGGATGGTCGACGGGCTGCGGCGATCCGTCGGCGCGGCGCAGGAACCAGCCCGGGTGCTCCGCGATCCAAGGGTGGTCCGGCGAGGCGTGCAGCGCGATCTCCATCGCCACCTCGAGGCCCTTCTCCCGCGCGGCGGCGGTGAAGCGCTCGAAGTCCTCCAGCGTGCCGAGCCGCGGATCGATGCTGGTGTGGCCCCCCTCCGGCGAGCCGATCGCCCAGGGCGATCCCGGATCGCCGGCGCGCGCCGCCCCTTGGCCCTCCCGCCCCTTGCGGTTCGTCGTCCCCACCGGATGCACCGGCGACAGCAGCACCGTGTTGAAGCCCATCCGCGCGATGTCGTCCAGCCGCTGCTCCGCGTCGCGCAGCGTGCCGTGCGTGCGCTCGTCCGGGCCGCAGGAGCGCGGGAAGAACTGGTACCAGGATCCGTAGGCGGCGCGCTCGCGCTCGACCAGCACGACGAGTTCCTGCTCGTAGGCGGTGTGCTGCCCGCGCGGGCCGTGCTCCGCCATTTGCTCCGCGAGTTCGCCGTCGAGCGCCGTGTGGATGCGCGCCATGCCGAGATCGCGGTCGGCGAGCCGTGCTGCGGCCTTCTGCAGCGCGAGGCGCACCGCGCCCTTCGCCGACTTGGCGGCGGCCCTCAGCATCGCCGCGCCCGAGGCGAGCTCCGCCTCCGTGTCGCGACCCGCCATCGCCGCGCGCCGCAGCCGCTCGCGCCACGTCGCGAACTCGTCCACCCACGCCTCGACCGTGTAGAAGTAGCGCCCCGGCGCGTAGAGCTGGAACGCCGCCGCCCACAGCCCGTCGCCGTGCGGCTTCATCGGCACCAACTGCCAGGTTTCGTCGTGCTCGTGGCGGAACAGCGCCGCCGCGCGCGCCTCCAGCGGCTCCGGATGCAGCACGCTCGCCGTCACGCCGAGCCACTCGCCCGAAATGCGCCGCGTCGGGTAGCGTCCTCCCTCGAGGCGCGGGCGCACATCGCTGATCGAAATCGACGACGGCGCGCCGGCGGGAAGCGTGTCCGCGTGGGCGGGGTGCTGCGGCGACATTCCTCGCGGTCTCTCCAGTGTGCTCCGAGTGACGGGATGATTGTACGATTCCCGCGCGGGGCAACCGGATTGGCGCACCCTACCGCGGCAGAAGCCGATGCTCCTCCCGGATTTCCCAGTTGTTGAACGAACCGCGGACGTAGAGTTCGTCGGAGAACGTCGGCAGTTCGGCCCTGAACGTGACGGAGCCGCCACGGACTTGCGGCCACGCGCCGTCCGGCGAGGCGGAACCGTCGGCAGGGACTTCCAGGACGTTGTTGATCTCGAAGTCGGAACCCCGTCTGCCCGGATTCGAGGGATCGACGAACCAGATGTCTTCCGACGGGGAGTAGAACTTGTACTCGTGGACCCCGGCGGGGATCGTCGTGGTGAGTTCGAATGCGCGCTCGGGCACGCGCTGGAGGCGGTAGGCGTCGCTCCGCCGCCAATTGGCGAAGGTGCCGCGGACGTAGACGGTGTCGCGCAGCGTCGGCATCGACACGCGGAAGGTCACCTCGTTGGTGCTGTCGTCGACGGCGGGCCAACGCAAGCGCGAGCCATCGGCGGCCTTGGCGCCACCGGGCACCGAGAAGACGGCGTTCGCCATCACGCCTTCGCCGACCTTCATCGGGTTCAGGATGTCGTCCTGCCAATTGTCCGCGGGCGCGTAGAACTTGTACGCGTAGCGCCCCGGCTCCAAGCGCAGCTTCCCTTGAAACGTGCGGATCTCGGGGCGGGAGAGCTCGAGGTTGACGTCGGTGTTGTTTCCGGCCGCGACCGAGAACGACGGTGACTGCGCCTGAAGCCCGTTGTCCAAGATCGCTCCGACCGCGTACTCGCCCGGCAGCAGGTTCTTCAGCCGCACTTCCGCGCCATAAAGCGCGATGCGCGACACGATCGGCTCCGTGAACGTCTCGTACTCCGCGGTGAGCATCCCCTTCGGCGCCTCGCCGCCGCCGGTGAGGCGCACCGTGGCGCTGCCCGTCGGAATGTCGATGGCCAGGTCGCCCCCGTCCTTCGCCGGGATCGTCACGGTGCCGGGCATCATCCGAAGGCCGAAGTAGCCGGACGTCACGCCGACCTTGTACTCGCCGGGGAGGACGCGCGACGAATACGCGCCGTTCCCGTCGAGGCGCAGCTCGTGCCGCCGATCCTCCGCGACAAGGTCGACCCGGAAGCCGATCGCCGGCGGGACTTCGCCGCCGATGCGCACCGTTCCGCGAACCGGCACCCAACGTCCAAAGGACAGTTCGGCGCTCGTGCGCGTGGCCGGTGCGAGCACCACCGGCGTCTCCTCCGTAAGAAGCTCGCTCTCCGCGAGAGTCTGGCTCCAAAGCCGGTAGCTGCCCGGTGCCACCCGTTCGAGGGAGAAGCGTCCCTCGGCGTCGGAGGTGGTCGACAAGGAGGAGCTCCCGGCGACCTGCGAGGCCGGGGTCAGCGACACCAGCGCGCCACCGAGTGGCTCGCCGTCGACGCCGCGAAGGACGCCACCGATGGCGCTCAGCTCGCCGAGCTCCGGCGCGCTCGCGACACGCTGCGTTCCAACCTCGACGCCACCTCCCCGCGTCGCGCATCCCGCCGCCAACGCCAACAGCACCACTGCGCTCAACGCACCGAGCCCCCGAAGCATCATTGCCCGTCTCCTAGGTGTGGTAACCAACACCGTATCGTGGCGCTTTCCGGTGCTGCGGTCAAAGTCCAAACGGTGCGCGGACCCGGAGTGTCTTCGCGCGCTGCGAGGGACGCCCGGGAAAGCACACCATCGAACTCGGATCATCCGCCTCGAGCGCTCGCCGCCGCCTCACCCCATGCCCAAAGCCGCCGCCCCGCTCAAAGGCCCACGATGGATCGCCCTAGCAGCGTGTCGATCTCGGACGCGATGAGGCACAGTTGCATTACTGACCTCCCCCTGACCGCTTGACGTTGTTTCGGCGCGCCTGCGGCAGTGGGCGCCATGTCCAGCCGCAAACCCTACCCCTACCACATGCTTGTCGATCCGGAGCGCGCCGCGCGGGCCCGCCGCGAGGCGGTGCTCGAAGTCGACCGTGGCGCCACGAAGGCCCATGTCGCCCGCCAAAACGGCGTCAGCCGCCAGACCGTCGACGCCTGGTGCAAGCTCGCCGATCCCGAGACGCGCGAGGTGCCGCTCAAGCCCGATGGCCCCAAGCGCCGCGTGCCGCTCGACGTGCTCGCCTTGAAGGTCGCGCCGCAGTTCGACAAGGGGCCCCGGGCTTGCGGCTTCGACGCGGACGCATGGACCGCGCGGCTCGCCTCCCGCCTGATCGAGCGGGAGACAGGGGTCGCGTACGCGCCGGGCTACACGGCGCGGCTGCTCGCCCGCATGGGCTTCTCGCCGCAGAAGCCGGAGCGGCGCGCGCGAACGCGACGAGGAAGCGATCACGGCTTGGCGGCGCGAGGTGCCGCCGGAGCTGGAAAAAAAAGGTGGCTGAGGGCGCAACGCTCGTCGCGGCGGACGAGACGGGCCTCTCGCAGGTGCCGACCGTCGTGCGCACTTGGGCGCGCCGCGGGCGCACGCCGCGGCTCCGGCACCCGTTCAACTGGAAGAAGCTCTCGGCGCTCGTGCTGCTCACGCACCGGGGCGCCGCGCTCTGCGACATCGTCCCCGGCGCCTTCACCGCGGATCGCGTGCTGCTGAACCTGAAGGCGCTGCTGGCCACCATCCCCGGGCGCATCGTGCTCCTCCTCGACAACGCCTCGATCCACCGCAGCCGAGCCATCCGCGAGTGGCTCGAAGAGCCCGCCGTGGCCGCGCGCCTCGAAATCGCCTGGCTGCCGCCCTACGCGCCCGAGCTGAACCCGGTGGAACTGCTGTTCTCGTCCATCAAGCGCGTGGAACTCGGCAACCACCACGCGGAAGACCTCGGCGCCCTCGAACACCGCTTCCGCGCCGCACGCCAACGCGCCGCCCACGCAAACACCCAAAGCTACTTCGACCACGCGCTCGGGGTTACACTCGAGCAACGTCAGGAGGTAGCGTGATGGTTAGTAGGCCACTATCCTCTCCCTGATGCGCTGGGGAGCCGTCCGGAGTGATGCTCACGACACGCATGTCCGACGCCAAGTTGGGTAACTCGCCCCCCGACAGTCTTCCAGAGAGGACGACGCAGCCACTCGGGGTTCGCCGGGTCGAAGTCTTTCCTCCCTCGAAGTATCCAACGAAGTCCAAGGCGTCTTGAGCGTCCCCATAAATCTCGATGCTCACCGGAATCGCTTGACTGCTCGTCCGGTGCCTGTCCAGAGTGGGGGACAAACGGTCCTCGGGCAGGAAGGCCCCTCGGTATTGGATGATTCCATCGCCGCGCAGGCGTTCCAAGTTCAGTTCGGCGTCGCCTTGGGGCACCCAGACCAAGAAGGCGTTGGCGTCAAGGTACGACAGGCGACGGACTCCTGCAGCTTCCAAGTCCCTTAGTTCTTCCGCTGTGGGCGGCGTGGGGAACTGGACAATCTGAAGGCGAGTCGCTGGAACCTCGAATCGGGCCTGATCAGTTCCAGTGAAGACCGTTCGGCGCGCCAGTCGGATTTCATCGTCCGATTTCCGAAGGAGGGAAGCAGGAATGAGCGGCGCGTAGCTGGATGGAATTTCCCATACCTCCATCAGCTCCCGGGAGCGCAATCGAACAGCCCCCGGAAGCCTCATGATGAACTGTCGCGCATCCTCCCCGTCGACAACGAGGGGAGATTGAGTAGACTGGCCTCGGATCTGTTGGATCGGCAAGACAACTTTGACGACTTCATTCTCTGTTTCGGCGGATACCGTGGCGCAAAGTCCCAGCGCTACGAGTACGGTGAGGATGGATCGACCTGTGCGGCGGAGGCTACCAGTTGACATCCTGCTACTCCTGTGGAGATGTAGTGTTGCCGAGGTGAAGGGCCCCTATCGGGTTCTGCCAAGTAATGCGTCCAAATTGGGGCCGAAGTCAAGAACGTCCGAAACGTCAAGGATTGCGTCACAATTGATGTCCAGAAGTCCGTTGCAGGAAGAAAAGGAACAGAAGTTGGAGAAGCATTCTGGCGGGGCCACGGCAGGAACTCCTACGGTGTCATCTGCCGATAGAGTCGTGAATAACTCTACTCGAACATTCGCCAACCAGCCGAAGGAACCAGTTGGGATGGGCGTGCGAGGATCGTTAGACTCAATTCCAATCTGAAGAGACTGGGTCAAGCCTGTTCCCGTTGAAAATCCGTTAATGTCTCGCGCCAAGCCTTTCATGTCAGCATCCAAGGTCAAGGGAACACAGTAGGCGTCTCCAGGACAGATCACTCTTCCCTCTGGAAACTCGACCTCATTAATCTTGTAAGGCAGAGGGTAGTTTCGCGGATAGACGCGATAGACGACCAAGGGAGCCGTGCCCACGTTTTCAATCGTGATGGGATAGATCCAGCTTTCCTTTCCATCTAGGCTAAGCTTACCGCGCGTGAACACAAACTGATCCGTGTCAGAGAACTCGCTCGACACACGAATTTGCGGCGCCGGATCGCCCTCATTGGCCACCGGGGTCGGGGTGGGTGTCGCTACGATGCCAGATCGAGGTCTAACTACAATCGCAGGACCGCAGGGGCAGAAAGCTCCTGCAAGGGCTTCAGAGCCAATTACGTCATACACCCCAGATAGGTCCGTAAGGACGTAGATGAAAGAGTTTGATGTGGAAAAGTATGGAGAGAACGCGCCGCCAATCAGACCATCACCTTCGAAAGTCTCAACTCCTCGAAGCCTCATTTCAAGCGGTCGAACTAGTCCGGGGACATCCCCGATGTCGAAGCGGATACAGTCTCCGACGGTGTATTCTGACCAAGAAGGTGGAAAGGCGAAGTAACAAGGATAAGTCTGTTGGCATGGCGTCGCCTGCGGCCCAGGCGTGGGTGTGGGGTCGCACCTCGCGTAGAGGTCGTCTTGCCGGGTGTCATGGGGAGGCTGAGCGAGGCCGAGCGCGCCAAGAAACGCGGCGATGCGGTGGCCCGCGTTCGGCGGGCGGGGGCTGGGGGAACCGGCGAGCTTGAAGGTATAGCGCATGGTCTTGGTGCTCCCGAGATGATCAGTAGGTTAGGGTCATACAGGACATGGGGGCAATCAAAATCGATCTGTATTGAGTCATTATTCGAAGATGTCGTGGAACCTCTGATCTGCCTCTTCCCCTGCGTTGCAGCCCGTTGCGCGGCAAGCTGCGAGGTATTGGAGGTTGCTTTCAAGCAACTTTGCCGGAGTTCTGGGCTGGCTCAGGATTGGTTGTACCGGTTCGGCGCGGTAGTTTTCCTCTGATCTGGCCGGTTACGCACACTTCTGCCTGAGCGTGAGGTACTTGAGCGCGTTGTGCACGGTGACGGCGATTTGGACTTGTTGGGTGACGCGCTCGATGCCGGTGTAGATGGCGCGGGGGAGTCGGCGCCAGCGCTTGAGGCTGGCGAAGACGCCTTCGGATGGCGCGCGGAGCCGCGCCAGCTTTTGATTTCGTGCGACTTCGATGCGGCCCATGAGCGAGTCCGGGTCGATGAAGAGGCGGCGCATGATGCCGTCGCGGGCGCCGCGTGCGGCCAGCGCCGCGCGGTTCGCGGCCGAGTCGTAGCCCTTGTCGGCCAGCACGGCGGCCTCTTGCTCCTCGAGCAGTTCCGCGAAGACCGACGTGTCGGCCACGTTCGCGGGCGTTACGCGGAAGTCTGATATCACGCCACTTGCCGCGTCGATTGCCGTGTGCATCTTGTAGGCGAAGCGGAGCCTCCCCTTCTTGCCGCCAAAGCGGGCGTCTGGATCGAGGCGGCTTCGGCGAGGGGGCGCCTCTTGCGCGGCGGACGGGCCGTCGGAGGCGCGCGCCACTGGTTCCGACGGGGCCTCCGGGGACGGTGAGGATGCGGATGTATCATCTGTATTATCAGTCTTCGAGGTTCCCTTCGGCGGGCGCGTGGCGGCGGGTACCAGCGTCGCATCGACCACCTTGACGGAGCCGGGTTGGATGCGGAGCCGGTGCGCGGCGAGCCGGCGTTCGACCTCGTGGCGGGCCTTCTCGAGGAGGGCGCCCGGGCGGACTCGCGCGCGGAACCGCACCAGCGTCGTGTCGTCCGGCGGCGCCTCGGCCACGCCGAGGCCGAGGAAGCGGCGGAACGAGATGCGGTCGCCCGCCTCGCGCGACGCCTGGACGTCGGAGAGCGCGTATAACTCCTCTAGTAGCAGCATTTTGTATAGTACCACGGGGTCGAACCCGGCCTGCCCGCGGCCGGACGAATCGTATGTGGCGGCGAAGATCGTGCGGACCGGCGCCCAATCGATGAGCGAGTCGAGTTCCGCGAGCGTCGCGTTGGCCGGAGCCCCGGCGATCACCGCGTCGAAAGCGTCGGGTGCTGCGTTGGACTGCGTCCGAAAGGCCATGAAAAGGCTCCTAAGTGGCTGACAGGGCTCCACTTAGCAAGAATCAGGGCAGGTGGGAATGCGCAGAGGTTCCCCTTCACAACAATACTGTATGCCAAAAATGCAAACAGTACTCTGCCACTGAAGGAAAACCACACCCAAAGATTCCAGCGCAACTCAAAAACAGCCTGACGATGATAAAAATACATCAACGCCGCTACAAGTGAGAGGTACTAACATGCACTACTTGCAACCGGAAGCAGGCTTCGGCTCATGATCATGCATCTTGACTCACTAGTTGTGTTGGTTCCGGGCCCGAGCGTCAGGTGTTCCGTCGTCATCGCGTTCGGGCAGCGCACGTCGTCGGCTTCCTCCGTGGCGGCGAAGGAAGCGCGCCGGGAGGGGTTTCGGCAACGGGAATCGCAGGTGCCTCACTCCCTGCTTGACGTTCTAGCCGTTGGCGCGGCCAGTCGCGGTGATGGAGCTTCGTCCCGTGCCGACCCGCCTGCGCCGCCTGCTGCCGATCCTGGCCGCGGCGATGCTGCTTGCCGGGGTGGCGGAGGCGGGATTCTACGACCGCGTGCGGCAGGGCGAATCGTTGGCCGACTTCGCGCGCCGGCACCGCGTCACCACGCAGTCCGTCGCGGGGGCGAACCGGTTGGCGGCGAACGCGCGGCCCTCGCCGGGGACGCTGCTCTACGTGCCGAAGATCGACAGTTCGCGCGGCCGCCCGGCGGGATCCGCCTCCGCGCCGGCGCCGCGTCCAGCGGCCCGTCCCGCGGCGCCCGCCGCCTCGCCGGCGCCGGCGCGCAACGAGTACACCGTACGCTCCGGCGACACGCTGTCGGGCATCGCGGCCCGCCTCGGGCGCAGCACCAAGGACCTTGCGGAGTTCAACGGCATCTCGAATCCGAACTCGTTGAAGGTGGGCCAGCGGCTCGAGGTCCCGCCGGAGGGTTGGCGCGCGGCGGAGCCGGAGCCGGCGCCGCGGGCGGAGCGACGCGAGGAGCCGCCCGCGCCCTCCGCGCGGAACGAAACGCGCTCCGGGGGCGGGGGCAACGCGCCCCCCGCGTCGTCGCCGTCCGCGCGCCGCGGGCGCTTCATCTGGCCCCTCGAGGGGCGCGTGGTGCGCCGCTTCCGCGACACGGCGACGGAGAAGCAGCTCGGCCTGAACATCGCCGCGCCGGTGGGGACGCCCGTCCGCGCCGCCCGCGACGGCCGCGTGATCTACTCGAGCGACGCTATCGACGCCTACGGCCATATGGTGATCGTGCAGCACGACGACGGCGTGGCGACGTGCTACGCGCACACGCAGGGGGCGCTGGTGCGCGAGGGCCAGCAGGTGCGCCAGGGCGAAATCATCGCGCGCGTCGGCAACACCGGCCGCGGCCTCGAGCCGTTCCTCCACTTCGAAGTGCGCCGCAACGGCGCCGCCGTGAATCCCGAGCAGTACCTGCCCTGACCGGGGCCCTTGCCCCGCGGCGCGGCGCCGCCAGACTTCGCCGCATGTCCCGGAAACCCGCCGCCCCCGCTTCCCCCGCCACCCGCACCGCCGCCGTCGTCGGCCTCGGCTACGTCGGCCTCCCGCTGCTGGTCGAACTCGCCGAATCCGGCTACCATGCGATCGGGATCGACCTCGACCCCTCGAAGGTCGGGGCCGTCCGCGGCGGGCGCAGCTACATCCCGGACGTGGCGGAGGAGCGTGTCGCGAAGCTCCGCGCCGCCGGACGCATCGACGCCGCGACGCGTTTCGAGCGCCTCGCGGAGGCCGACGCGGTGTCGATCTGCGTGCCGACGCCGCTCGGCAAGAGCCGCGAGCCGGACCTCTCCTACATCATCTCCGCGGTCGATTCGATCCGGCCGCACCTGCGCGCGGGCGCCGTGGTGGTGCTCGAATCGACCACGTATCCGGGGACGACGGAGGAGCTGGTGCTGCCGAAGCTTTCGGACGGCGGGCGCGAGGCGGGTCGCGACTTCTTCCTCGCGTTCAGCCCCGAGCGCGTCGATCCGGGCAACAAGCGCTTCCACACGCGCAACACGCCGAAGGTGCTCGGCGGCGTGACGCCGGCGTGCACGGAGGCCGCGCGGGAGTACTACGCGCCGGTCTTCGACCAGCTCGTGCTGGTCAGCTCGCCCCGCGCCGCCGAGATGGTGAAGCTGCTCGAGAACACCTTCCGCGCCGTGAACATCGGCCTGGTGAACGAAGTGGCGATCATGTGCGAGCGGCTCGGACTCGATGTGTGGGAGGTGATCGGCGCGGCGGCGACCAAGCCCTTCGGCTTCATGCCGTTCCAGCCCGGCCCCGGCCTCGGCGGCCACTGCATCCCCGTCGATCCGCTCTACCTCTCGTGGAAGCTGCGCACGCTCAACTACACCGCGCGCTTCATCGACCTGGCGTCGGAAGTGAACACCGGGATGCCGAGCTACGTGGTGCAGCGCCTGGTGCTCGCGCTCAACGAGCGGCGCAAGCCGGTGAAGGGCGCGAAGGTGCTGCTGCTCGGGGTCTCCTACAAGCGCGACGTGGGCGACGTGCGCGAGTCCCCCGCGCTCGATATCATCGAGCAGCTCCAGCGCCTCGGCGCGAAGGTCTCCTTCCACGACCCGTTCGTGCCGAGGCTCGCCGAGGGGCACCTCGACCTCGCGTCACGGCCGCTCACGGACGCCGCGCTGAAGGGGAGCGACGCGGTCGTGGTGGTGGCGGACCACAGCGCCATCGACTACGCGCGCGTGGCTCGGCTGGCGCCCTACGTGTTCGACACGCGCAACGCCACGCGCGGGCTGAAGCGGGCAAACATCGAGCGCTTGTAAGTTGAGGGCTCAACCATCCGGCCGGCGCGGGCCCCTCGCGAGCCACACCGCCGCCGCCGCCGCGGACACCGCCACGGCGCCGCGCGCGACCGTCCCCGCCGCGGCGAAGCCGCTCCAGGCCGCGGCGTTCCATAGCCAGTGCAGCGCTGCCGCCGCCGCCAGCGCGCCCGCCAGCCGCGCACCCGCCCGCGGCCCGGCGAGGGACGCCCCCGCGCCCGTCGCCAGCGCGTGCATCGGAACGACGCAGAGCGCGCGTTCGAACGCCTGCGCGCCGCCCCCCGCTCCCGCGAAGAGCGACTGCGTGGCGAACCACGCCAGCTCCGCGGCGCCGAAGCCGACTCCCGCCATGGCTCCGAGCACGAAGCGGCGCCTTGCGCTCGCGGCCCCGCCCGCGAACTGCGCGGCGACCACCACCGCCAGCTTCAGCGCTTCTTCCGCCAGCGGCGCCACCAGCAGGACGGCGACCGCTTCGCGCACGCCGCCGCCCTGCGCGAGTCCGAGGCTGTCGAGCTTGCTCCGCGCGGCCGCCGCGGCGAGCGGCGCCGCGCCGAAAAGGCCCCACGCCAGCGCGCCCACCGCCCACCGGCGGGGGAGACCGGCGCGCGCCGCCGCCGCCTCCAGCGACAGCAGCCAGACGCCGAGGAGCCCCAGCGCCGCGAGGTGGAGCCCCGCTTCGGCGGCCATGCGGCTCAGGCCCCCCGGAGCCGCCCGCCCGCCCGCGCCGCCTCGAAAAGCTGCTCCGTCGCGCGGTTGCACGCCGCCACCAGCGCCTTCTCCGAACGCCCGGCGAGCTGGCCGCGCTCCACCACGATGCGCCCCGCGACGATGCTCCACGCCACCCGGTGCCCGATACCGCAGAGCACCAGCGCCGCCAGCGGATCGAGCGAGGCGCCGCCGGCGTAGCCGACCTGGTCCATGTCGAACAGCACCACGTCTGCGGGGCCGCCCTCCTGCAGCCGCCCCAGCGCCGGGTTGCCCAGCACCGCGGCGCCGCCGCGCGTGGCGAGTTCGAGCACCTGCCGCGCGGTGACCGCCGCGGGGCCGCCCACCGCGCGGTGCGCCATCAGCGCCTGCCGCGCCTCGCCCACCATGTCGCCGCTGTCGTTGCTGGCGGAGCAGTCCACGCCGAGCCCCACCGTCATCCCGGCGGCGAGCATCGCCGGCACCGGCGCGGTGCCGCTGCCGAGCCGCGCGTTGCTCGACGGGCAGTGGGCCACCGCCATGCCGAGGCGGGCACAGCGCTCCATCTCATTTTCGTTCAACTTCACACAATGCGCGAACCAGATGTCGGAGCCTTCCCAGCCGAGCTTCGCCACGAAGTCGAGCGGGCGGCAGCCGTAGCGCTCGAGGCAGTAGCGGTCCTCGTCGTCCGTTTCGGCTAGGTGCGTGTGGAGCCGGACCCCGTGCTTACGGGCGAGGACCGCGGTTTCACGGAAGAGGTGCTCGGTGACGTTGAACGGCGAGCAAGGCGCGAAGGCGATCCGCGTCATCGCCTGAGGCGACGGATCGTGGTACGCCGCGACGAGGCGCTCGTAATCGGTGAGCACTCGCTCATCCGCCTCGACCAGCGCCATCGGGGGCAGCCCGCCGTCGCGGACCCCCAGCGTCATCGAGCCACGGGTGGGGTAGAACCGGATGCCCATTTCCCGGGCGGTGGCGAGTTGCTCGTCGATCAGATCCACCGGCGCCGCGACCGGGAACAGGTAGTGGTGGTCGGTGGTCGTCGTGCAGCCGGTGAGGAGCAGCTCCGCCATGGCGATCTGGGTCGCGGCGCGGAGCGCGTCCTTGCCGGTGAGGCCGGTCCAGACCTCGTACTGCTCCACCAGCCACTCGAAGAGCCCCGCGTCCTGCACGCGGGGCCACACGCGGGTGAGGACTTGGAACATATGGTGGTGGCAGTTCACGAGGCCCGGCAAGGCGAGCATCCCGCGGCCGTCAAGGCACGGGATGTCGGCGGCGAGGCGTTCCGAATCGCGCAGGTTCGTTCCGATGCGGGCGATCCGGCCACCGCGCAGCAACAGGTCGGTGTGCTCCAGCTCGCGCCGGGCGTCGTCGAAGCACGCGACCAGGCGGCAGCGTTCGATCAGGAGCTGGGGTTCGTGGCCCTGCGGTTCGTCCATGGTTGGCACCTCGGGCGGGGATTCCGCCGCGCCTGATGGCCTTGGGGCAACGGGTGGTTGGGAGTGGGGAGGGCACCTGAGGAGCGCCCCGGGAATCCCCTTAAGTGCTCTATATCCAGCAGTTCCGATACCGCGTGGGGCGATTGTTGTTGCCCCGTCCAGCCCGCGGACGGGTTCACTTGTCTGGTTTGAGCCTCTATCTAGGAAGCCCCCACGGCCTGTGCACGTCAAAGTCCGCGCGTCGGAGCCTACCTGCAACGCGACATCACGGACCCGTCGCCGCGAGGCGAGGATGCCGTAACAAGCAACAGCAAGCCAGGTGCCTATTTAGACGTCACACCCTGTCGAGACGATCCCGCAACGCCCCCATGGCAACAGACCCCACGGTCCCGATCCCGATCCCCGCAACTCGGTTGAACCCCAAACGAAAACCATTCTTTGGAGTTTTCCATGACTAAGGCTCCTGGTCTGAGATCGACGCTGATCGGTCTCGCCGCTGCCGGTATCGCCCTCCTCGGCTCGAGCGCGGATGCGCAGACCATCCGCTTCCAGCCGGTGAATGTGGTCGACACCGATGGCGGGACGTTTCAGGTGCAGGTCTTTGTGGACATCCCCGCCGGCACAAATGTGCGCCGCGTGGATGGCTTCATCGACATCGACACCGGCGCGAACGGCCTCACCTTCAACTCCGCCACCGCGTTGAACGCGGCGTTCGCCTCGGCGGACGCGCAGGCCGTGAGCGGCCCCCTCGGCGGCGACCCGTCCGGAACGGACGTCCGCTTCCGCGCGATCACCGCGTGCGGCGCCGAGCAGACGAACGGCTCGTTCCTCCTCACCACGCTCACCTTCAACCGCAACAACGGATCCAACCCGGGACCGTACACGCTGACCTGGGTGAACGGCACGACGGCGTATCCGTCGCTCGCGGGCGCCTGCCCGACGAACCCCTTCGACCCGGGTATCACGCCGTTCGCGGGAAGCACGTTCCAGAACGGCACGGCGGTTTACTGCGGCGGCACGTACGTGGTCAGCGACCTTAACGTCGATGGCAACGGCAACAACGTAACGCTGGAGCGCATCGCGGCCCGCGAAGGCGCGGTCGGCGACGGACCGGGCAACCCGATCTCCGCTTTCACCGCCTTCGACCGGACCTTCACGGTCAACGCGATCGCCGCGACCTGCCCGGTGAGCGTCACGGCCACCACGAACCCGGTGGACTTCACCGGTGCGATGCTGGCGAACATCAGCGTGGCGGGCTCCAACCCGGCCACGGTCGAGTTCGACGTCCGCTCCAACCCGGGCCCCGCCCGCGTCGGCGTGATCAGCGTCAACCAGCAGCCCTCCGCAACCTACACGATTTTCCAGGAGGACGGCTGCCGCTGGACGCTCCCGCGCCAGTCGCAGGTCTACAGCTCCGACCTCCAGCGCGACAACTTCGCGATGTTCCCGACCAACATCCTGTGCGGCTACACGCTGCGCATCGACCCGCCCGAGGCCGAGTACAACGACCAGGGCACGGCCGATCCGTCGGACGACACGGGCTGGGTCACCATCGAGGAGCCCACCGGCATCGGCTTCCCCTCCGGCACGGGCAACATCTCGCTGCAGATCCTTCTGCAGAAGAACTTCAACCCGACCAACCGCTCCGCGCGGATCCGCGTCGAGGGCGTCACCTACGACCTCGACTGGTTCGACATCACGCAGAACGGCACCTGCCGCTACGAGGCGGAGCCGGTCCAGTCGGCCCTGCTTCCCGCGGGCGCCAGCGCGGCGAACACGTTCGACGTCAACCTCACCCCGCCGCAGGAGGGCCTCCCGTCCTGCTCGTGGACCGTGGACGAGGACTCCACCTCGCCTTGGATCACGAATGTCGCCGTCGCCGTTGACGGCCTCACCGGCTACGAGGTCCTCGACAACCTCGGCAACCCGACCGGCATCTACGTCGGCTACGGCGTCGTGTCCTACGACACGACGGCCAACACCGGCGAGCAGCGCCAGGGCATCATCACCCTCGCGACGGAAACCGGCCCGGTTTACCACTATGTGAACCAGGCTGACGGCTGCGCATTGGCGTTCAGCACCACCGCCACGAACCTTTCGGCCAGCGCCAGCGGCACCTTCACCGCCAACTTCAGCGTGAACGCCGGCTCGGCGGACTGCGCTTGGACGATTCTTGGCGGCGCCGACTGGTTCGACTTCACGCCGCGCTCCGGCTTCGGCACGACGCCGATCGACCTCACCGCCTTCCCCAACACCGGGGCGGCCCGCAGCACCACGCTGACCCTGGTCGGCGCGGCAGGGGTTTCCACGATCGAGGTTGTCCAGGACGCCGGTTGCACCATCACGGCGATCGCCGATCCGGCCAGCTTCGCCTCCGCGGCCCAGACCTCCTCCTTCGACATCGCCGGCCTCTTCGCCGAATGCGAATGGACGGTCTCCGAGGACTCCCCTTGGCTCGCCATCACGGGCGCCACGACGGGCTTCGGCAACGCGACGGTCAACTACGCACTCCAGCCGAACGACACGGGCGCCACGCGCTCGACCGTCGTCACGGTCACCGGCCCGCTCAACACGGTCGCCTTCACGGTGACGCAGAACGGCACCTGCGGCCTTCCCGGCAACGCCGCGTTCAACGTCTCGGCCGTTGCTGGCGTCGCCACCCTCAACTTCGCCCTCGACGCCTTCTGCGATTGGACCATCACGGAAGACAACCGCGGTGGCGACTGGGTACGTATCACCGACCCGACCAGCGGCACGGGCAACATCGCGGTCGACTTCGCCTACGAGTCGAACCCGGGTGCGCCCCGCTCGAAGAGCTGGACGGTTTCGACCGCGGTCAACTCGGTCATCGTCACGATCAACCAGGACTCCGACTGCGCGCTCACGCTCTCCACGGCTTCGGCCACGGTCGGCGCGGACGCGGGCACGACGACGTTCGACATCAACCTGAACCAGACGTTCTGCGACTGGACGATCAGCGGCGGCTCGGACTGGGCCTACGTCGACGGTCCGCTCACGGGCGCCGGCTCGACGACGGTGACGGTGGCCTTCGAGGCCAACACCGGCATCGAGCGCGAGACGGTCTTCACGGTCACCGGCCCGCTCGGGACCCAGACCTTCACGCTCACGCAGAACGACGACTGCACGCTGGCCCTCAGCGCGGTGGGCACCACTCTCACCTCGACGGACACCGCCGGCAGCTTCGGCATCACCGGCCTCACGGCCGCCTGCCCCTGGACGGTTTCGGAAGATTCCGACTGGCTCGATATCACCTCCGCGGCGGCTGGCATCGCCGACGCGACGGTCATCTTCAGCACGACGACCAACCCCGGCTTCGACCGCGTCGCGGTGATCCAGGTGGTCGGTTCGCTGAACACCGAAACCTATACCGTCACGCAGCTCGCGGGCTGCACGGCGCTCGCCCTCAGCTCGACCGCCGACACCGTCGGCGCCGCGGCGGGCACGATCTCCTTCGACATCGAGGGCCTCGACACGTTCTGCCCCTGGACTGTCACGGAGGGCGCCGACTGGCTTGAAGTCGCCGGCATCACCAGCGGCTTCGGCAACGCCACGATCTCGCTCAACTACGACTTCAACCCGGGCGACCAGCGCTCCGCCACCATCGTGGTGACGGGCTCGACCGCTTCGACCACGTACGTCCTCACCCAGACGGCGGGCTGCCAGCTCACCCTGTCGTCCAACAGCGCGAACGACCCGTCCGGCAACGCCGGCTCGCTGTCGTTCGACATCCAGAACCTGCTCGCCGGCTGCGACTGGCGCGTCGAGGTGGCTTCCGCCCCCTGGATCCAGGTCGACCAACTCGCCGGTGAAGGCCCCGCCACGGTCCGCGTCAATTGGGACGCGAACCCGGGCGAGACCCGCACGGCGCTCATCAACGTCATCGGCGAACTCAACACCGAGACCTTCACGCTGACGCAGGGCGAGGCGTGCAACTTCACGCTCTCCTCGACCTCGGCCAACGACCCGTCCGGCCTCGCCGGCACGACCACCTTCGACATCCAGGGTCTCTCGGCTCACTGCCCGTGGAGCATCTCGGACGACGCGGAGTGGGCTGATGTGTTCCCGACGAGCGGCTTCGGCCCCGCGACGGTGACGATCAACTGGACCGCCAACCCCGGCGCGGACCGCGCGGCGACCTTCACGGTCGACGGCAACCTCAACGCCGAAACCTTCACGCTCACCCAGGGCGAGTCGTGCAACTTCACGCTCTCGTCGACCTCCGCCAACGATCCGACCGGCCTCGCCGGCACGACCACCTTCAACATCGAGGGGCTCGGGGCTCACTGCCCGTGGAGCATCTCGGACGACGCGGAGTGGGCCGACGTGTTCCCGACGAGCGGCTTCGGCCCCGCGACGGTGACGATCAACTGGACCGCCAACCCGGGCTTCGCCCGCGAGGCGACCTTCACGGTCTCCGGCAACCTCAACGCCGCAACCTTCACGCTGAGCCAGGGCGATGCATGCGCCCTTGAAGCCACTCCCGGGACGGCATCGGTCGGCCAGGTCGGCGGCTTTGTGACGTTTGAAATCACCGCCCTCGGTGGCGCACCGCTCGCCCAACACTGCGCGTGGTCGATCTCGACGGAAGACAACGACTGGCTCGACATCGCGCCGCTCAGCGGTTTCGGACCGGCCACGATCACGGTCAACTACGACAACAACTCCGGTTCGGAGCGCGTCGCCAACATCACCGTCACCGGCAACATCAACTCCAGCCTCTTCACGATCACCCAGAGCGCCGGATGCCAGTTCGAGATCACCGACGGGACGGACCCGTTCGACTCCGCGACCGTCGGCCCCGACGCCGGCTCGGTCGAGGTCTGCGTCGAGGACATCGCCGCCTTCTGTGCCTGGACGGCGATCACCGAGGACACTGACTGGATCGACATCAGCCCGACCGCCGGGATTGGCCAGGGTTGCGTCACGATCAACTACGAAGCGAACCCCGGCATCCAGCGCACGGCGACGATCACCTTCGCCACCGAGTCCACGGTCCGCGTCTACACGCTGACCCAGGAGCCCGGCTGCGCGCTGACGCTCTCGAGCAACTCGGCCACCGACGCGACGGGCCTCGCCGGCACGATCACGATCAACGTCGAGACGCTGAGCGCCCACTGCCCGTGGACGATCACCAACATCGGCGCCGACTGGATCGACGTGTTCCCGCTCAGCGGCACCGGGCCGGGCTCGTTCACGATCAACTGGGAAGCGAACCCCGGCGCCGAGCGCGTCGCGACGTTCTCCGTCAACGGCAACCTCAACACCGAGACGTTCACCCTCACGCAGGGCCCGAGCTGCGCGCTCGCGCTCTCTTCGAACTCCGCCACCGGCGATAGCCTCGCGGGCTCGGCCACGATCAACGTGACCGGCCTCGGCGCCCACTGCCCGTGGACCGCGGTTGTCGAGGATGCGGACTGGGTCGACATCGCACCGGCCACGGGCCTCGGCCCCGGCGCCTTCACGATCAACTGGGAAGCCAACCCGGGCATCCAGCGCGTCGCGCGGATCACCGTCACCGGCAACCTCAACACGCAAGTCTTCACGCTCACCCAGCAGGCTGGCTGCACGCTCGCCCTGAACCCGGCCAATGCGACGGGCGGCGGCGAAGCCGGCTCCACGACGTTCCAGATCACCGGCCTTGCCGCCCACTGCGCCTGGTCGATCGCCACCGAGGACACCGAGTGGGTTGACATCAGCCCGCTCAGCGGTTTCGGCCCCGCCACGATCACCGTGCGCTGGGACAACAACTTCGGTGCCCAGCGCCAGGCGACCATCTCGGTCACCGGCAACCTGAACACGTCGGTCTTCACGCTCACCCAGAACCCGGGTTGCGCGTTCACGCTCTCGCCCACGTCGTTCTCGGCCCCGAGCCAGGCGACGAACGGCACGTTCCAGATCACGGGCCTCTCGGCCTACTGCACCTGGGAAGTGAACGAGGACACGCCGTGGGTCGAGGTCACCAGCGCCCGCACCGGCGCCGGCCCCGCCACGGTCAGCTTCCGCGTCGAGCAGAACACCGGCGTCGCGCGCTCCGCCACGGTCACCGTGACGGGCACGCTCGAAACGCGTACCTTCACCATCAACCAGACCGGCGTGGCCTGCGTGCCCGTCGTCACCCCGCCGAGCGCGTTCTTCGACCAGAACGGCGGCAACGGCGCGTTCACGGTCACGTTCTCGGTTCCGAACGCCACGGCCGACTGCCGCTGGATCGCGGTCTCGAACGTCGACTGGATCGACGTCTTCGAGGGCGCCCAGGGCACCGGCAACGGCCTCGTCACCTACGTTGTGGACCGCCTCCCGGCCGATAGCTGGCCGCCGGCCGCCCGCACCGGCACCATCACCGTCACCGTGGTCAACTCGGACGGCTCCTTCGGCGCCTCCGCGACGCACACGGTCGACCAGGAAGACCTCTGCCTGATCGTTGGGCTCTCGCCCAGCTCGCTCAGCTTCGACAACCGCGGCTTCCGCGCCGACGGCTCCGGCAACTCGGGCCGCTTCACGGTGCTGTTCCCCGCGGGCATCGACGGCTGCGAGTGGCGCGCACAGGCCAACGTCAACTGGATCCGCATCATCGAGGGTTCCACTGGCGTCGGCACCGGCGACGTTTCCTACGAAGTCGACCCGAACGTCGTTCCGGGTCCGGACGAGTCGCGCACCGGCACCATCACGGTCACGACCCGCACCGGACGCACGGCGATCCACACGGTCTTCCAGGACCAGAACTACTACGACCTCAGCGAGCTCCAGCTCGGCCTCGACGACATGCTGTCGGGCTTCTCGGACATCGCGAACATCGACTACACCTCGGAACTGCCCGAGGGTAACGTGACCCGCCTCGAAACGGTCGATCCGCGCAACGGCATCCGCACGGTGGTCGAGCTCTTCGGGCTCGCCGCCGACGCGAACGGCCGCGTGATCACCGGCTTCGCCACCGTCTCGACGTTCGACTCCGCCGGCAACCCGGTGCAGTCGCTCTCGGGCATCCCGGTCCAGGGCTCGCTGCGCTTCCGCCGCGACCTCACGAACCTCTTCGCCCCCGGCTCCTACATGGACGACCGCGGCGAATACACCTACGGCTTGAACCGCTCCTACAACATCAAGGTGGGCGGCGGCTTCGAGTTCAAGGGCCAGGCGCGCAACGGCGAGGGACGCCTCTTCGCGTTCCGCCTCCAGGGCCGCCTCGACTACAACCAGACGTTCTACGCCAACGAACCCGAGCCGCAGCCCACCCGCGGCGGCAAGGGCGGCGAGGAGAACCTCCTGCCGCCGTACCGCACGCTCCTGCAGACCTCGGTCCAGGCGCTCGCGGCGGGCCGCGCGAACGGCTTCGCCGACAACCTGGTCATGGACGACTTCCGCCCCGCCATCACGAAGAGCTCCTTCGTGCTGCAGCCCTCGCAGCTCAAGCTCTGGACCGGCGACCTGCTCCTGCTCAACAGCGAGTTCGTCCCGTCCCAGGAGAGCCGCGGCGGCCTCAGCCGCACCGAGTTCCGTCCGTACTACACCAACATCCGCCCGACGCCGTACCGCTTCGGCCGCTTCGACTTCCGCGGCCGCGTGGGACGCTACAACTTCGCCTCGACCGGCGCCTCGACGATTCCCTTCGAGGAACTGGCGAACGAAGGCTTCACGCTGGATGAACTCCGCTCCGACCTCGACAACGGCGAGATCGACCCGTCTCCGCGGCGCACCGCCTTCCCGGCCAGCGCCAGCATGACGAGCCCCGCCATCATCCTCACCGAACGCTCCTCGTACGACCGGGCGCTTTACATCGCCTCGATCGACGCGGTCGACGTCATCCCCTGAAATGGCGCGCCCTAGTGGCGCTCCAGCGCAGGCCGCAGTAAACCCGGGCGGGTCCGCAAGGACCCGCCCGGTCTCTTTTTCCGAGCGGCTTGCCCCGCGCCCGGCCAGGCGCCAGCGTCGACTTCCCGGAGGACGCCGCCCAGTGACGCAGCCAACCGAACGCCCCTCGCCCCGCCCCGCGGGACTCACCACCTGCCGCGGGTTCGACGTCGGCGGGGTCCGCGTCGGCGGCTCCGCGCCGCTCGCCCTCATCGCCGGACCCTGCGTGATCGAATCGGAGGACCACATCCTCCGCATGGCGGAAGGCATCCGCGCGGTGGCGGAGCGCCTCGGCGTCCCGCTCATCTTCAAGGCGTCCTACGACAAGGCGAACCGCACCAGCTTCAAGGGCTTCCGCGGCCCCGGCCTCGCGGAGGGTCTCCGCATCCTCGCGCGCGCCAAGCGCGAGACCGGCCTCCCCGTCCTCACCGACGTTCACACGGAGGAGCAGGTGCCCGCCGCCGCGGAGGTGTGCGACATACTGCAGGTGCCCGCGTTCCTCTGCCGCCAGACCGACTTCATCTACGCCATGGGACGCGGCGGAAAGCCGGTGAATGTGAAGAAAGGGCAGTTCCTCGCCCCGCACGACATCCGCAACGTCGTGGCGAAGTTGCGCGAGGCGGGCTGCGAAGACATTCTGCTCACGGAGCGCGGCGCCAGCTTCGGCTACAACACGCTCGTCTCCGATTTCCGCGGGCTCCCGACCATGCAGGAGCTGACGGGGCTGCCGGTGTGCTTCGATGCGACGCACAGCGTGCAGCAGCCGGGCGGCGCCGGAGAGGCCACCGGCGGCGAGCGCAAGCACGTCGCCACGCTCGCCCGCGCCGCGGCCGCCGTCGGCATCAACGCCCTCTTCATGGAGGTCCACGACCACCCGCCCAGCGCGAAGTCGGACGGTCCCAACCAGGTGTGGCTAGACGACCTCGAGGACACCTTGCGCGGGATCCTCGCGGTGGACGCGGCGCTCCGCGCGTGGCATGGCTCGCCCGCCCCGCGCTGAGCCGCTCGCGCTGCGGCGCGCCGCGCTGCTGGTCGAGTACGACGGCACGGCCTTCGAGGGCTTTCAGCGCCAGCGCGAGGCCCGCACCGTGCAGGGCGCCCTGGAAGAGGCCGCCGAAAAGGTCGGCTCGCACGCGCCGCGCCTGATCTGCGCCGGCCGCACCGATGCCGGCGTGCACGCCGCGGGGCAGGTGGTGGCGCTCTCCCTCCCCGAGCGGCTCCCCGCCGACAAGCTGGCCTTCGCGATGAACAGCGTGCTGCCGCAGGACATCCGCGTCCGCCGCGCCGTGCCCTGCGGCGAGGAGTTCGGTCCGCGGCACGACGCCGTGATGCGCACCTACCGCTACCGGGTGTGCGTCGGCGTGCCGGTGCCGCCGGTCGCGAGGGGATTCGTCGCTTACGTGGGGCGCGTGCCCGCGCCGGAACTCCTCGCCGAGGCCGCGCCGCTCTACCTCGGCAAGCGCGAGTTCCGCGAGTGGCGCGCCGCCCAGTGCCAAGGCAAGCGCACGCTCCTCACGATCTCCCGCGCGGAGGTCCGCACCCCGGAGGAGACCGGCGAGGCGTGGCACGACTTCGTGTTCTCCGCGCGCAGCTTCCTCCAGCACATGGTGCGCTTCCTGGTCGGCGGCTGCATCTCGGTGGCGCGGCGGAAGGTCGCCATGGAGGAGCTGGCGCTCGCGCTCGCCGAGGGGCGCCGCCCGCGTGACATCGCCCCCGCGGAGGCGCGCGGCCTCATCCTCGAACGCGTCGACTATCCGCCGGAGAAGGACCCGTTCCGGTAGCGCGCGCTAGCGGACGCCGATCGCTTTGTGCGTCTGCACGCTTAGGCGCCATTGGGGGTTCGCGAGGCAGTACGCCACCGCCGCGCGCGTGTTCGCCTCCACCTCCGGGCCGTCCATCGGCTGCAGGAAGAAATGCTTGAAGCGCTGCCCGGCGAACCGCTCCGGCGCCGCGGCCTCCTGCGGGAAGACCAGCTTCAGCTCGTCGCCCTCGAAGAGCACCTGCTCCGCGCGCGCCTTGGGGCTCACGCAGATCCAATCGATCCCAGGCGGAGGCAGGCGCGTGCCGTTCGTTTCGATCGCGATCTCGAAGCCGCGGGCGTGGAGCGCCTCCACCAGCGCCGGGTCCACTTGCAGGAGCGGCTCGCCGCCGGTCAGCACGACGAGCCGCGCGCCCTTCCCCGCGGGCCACTGCGCCACGACCGCTTCCGCCAGCGCGTCCGCATCGGCGAAGCGTCCACCGCCCGAACCGTCCGTGCCGACGAAGTCCGTGTCGCAGAACTGGCACACTGCGGAGGCGCGGTCCGCCTCTCGCCCGCTCCAAAGGTTGCATCCGGCGAAGCGGCAGAACACCGCCGCGCGCCCGCACTGGGCGCCTTCGCCTTGAATCGTCAGGTAGATTTCCTTCACCGCGTAGGGCACGAAGCGCTCACCTCGCAGGCAGCGTGCGCGACCCCTGCGCGCGGTGTCGAGGGCGGCGGCCGCCGACGCGCCGCCGCCCTCGCCGGATCCCGTTAGAACGAGTTCTCGCGCACCACCTCGGAGAGGTCGAGTTGGCCGGGCTTGGGCCACACGTCCTTCGTCTTCTTCCCGATGGCGACCAGCGGGCCCATGGCGTGGTCCGCCGGCAGCTTCACCAGCTTCGCCACTTGCTCGATGTCGAAGCCGATCATCGGGCACGAGTCGTAGCCGAGCTCCTTCGCGGCGAGCATCAGCGTCTGCATCGCCATGCCGATGGAGCGCTGCGCCTCGTCGCGCTGCAGCCACTCGCGGCCCTCGTGGAACGGGGCCATCCAGCCCACCAGGAGGTCCGACACCGCCTGCGGCGCATTGCGCCAATACCGCGCAGGCTCCTTGGTCCACGCCTTCACGTCCGCGGTGAACAGGACCAGCAGCGAAGCGTCCGTGATCTGGGACTGGTCGTTGCCGAACTCCTTGCGGATGCGGGCGCGCAGCTCCGGATCGCGGAGGATCACGAAGCGCCAGTGCTGGATGTTGAAGCTTGTGGGCGCTTGGATCGCCGCTTCCAGCAGCGTGCGCTCCTCCTCCGCGGTCATCTTGTGGTTCGGGTCGAAGTGCTTCACCGCGCGGCGCTCGCGAATCGCGTCGAGGACGTTCATCGAAATGGGTTCCGTTCTGGGGAGTGTGGGCGGGCGCTGTGTTTCTTGCCCGCCGGCTGCATCCAGTGGAGCACAAGCAGGGCCAAGCCCGCACCCCGAGGAGTACCCCTTATGACAGAACGCGAAAGGATGCTGGCGGGGGAGTTGTACCGCCCCGCCGACCCGGAACTGGCCGCGATGCGGTTGCGCGCCCGCAGCCTGATGCACCGCATCAACCACTCGGACCCGGCGGACATGCCCGCGCGCACGGGCCTTTTCCGCCAGTTGTTCGGCGCCATCGGCACCCGCTTCGAGATCGAGCCGCCGTTCCATTGCGACTACGGCTGCCACATCCACATCGGCGAGGACTTCTTCGCCAACTTCGGGTGCGTGGTGCTCGACGTGTGCGAAGTGCGGATCGGGCGGAGCGTCTTCCTCGCGCCCGGGGTGCACATCTACACGGCGGAGCATCCGCTCGATCCCGCCGCGCGGACGAGCGGGGGCGAGATGGGCCGCCCGGTCACGATCGGCGACCGCGTCTGGATCGGAGGCGGGGCGATCATCCTGCCGGGCGTTGCCATCGGCGAGGACGCGGTGGTCGCCGCCGGCGCCGTGGTCGCGCGCGATGTGCCAGCGGGCGCCCTGGTTGGCGGCGTGCCGGCGCGCTTCATGAAGCCCGCCCGCTGAGCTTTCCACCTCGACCCCGTAGGCCGCGCCGAGATAGTCCCGCGCCCTTGCAACGCAACGCCTCCCGGACTCCGCCCCCCCGATGACCACCCAGCAGCCGCCCGCCGCCTCCAACGCCTCCGGCTTCCTCTCGCGGATCGGCGCGCTGCTCGCGGACCTGCTCCTGCTCGGCGCTTTCCTCGCCGCCGCCACCTCGGTGCTTCAGGTGCTCATCTCCGTCGTCGTGCTCGTGGTCGGCTACGCGCAGCACGCCAACGACCGCTTCGGGATGATCGAGTCCGACTGGCCCGCGCGGCACCGCGAAGACTGGCTGGTGCTCGGCGGCAGCATCCTCGCCTCGGTGCTGTTGATCCTCTTCCACCGCTTGTTCCTCCGCGTGCGCCGGCGGCTCCTGGCGCGCTTCGTCGAGAGCCGTTTCGAAAGCTTCGTCAGCAAGCGCTACCTGCTCGCGCGCGAGGGCGGCTCACTCGTTTCGCTCATCGCCGTCGTCTCCGTCTCCGGCGTCGCCGTCGGCGTCATGGCGCTCGTCGTCGTGATGTCGGTGATGAACGGCTTCGATCGCGTGCTGCTGGCGAAGATCATGGGCGTGATTTCGCACGTCGAGATTTCGCCCACCTTCGGCGGCGACCGCACGATCTCCTGGAGCGAAGTCGAGTACCTGATGGAGACGGTCGAGGCGAACCCGGAGGTGGTCGCCGCAGCGCCGCTCTTCGTCCGCCAGACGCTCTTCCAGCGCGACACCGGCGGCTCCGAGTTCAAGGCCGGCGGGCTGATCCGCGGCATCGACTTCGACCGCGAGGCGAAGGTCTCCGACCTGATGGCAAACGTGCCCGCACCCGGCGCCGCCCGCCCCGGCTTCCGCGAGATCGTGCTCGGCATCCAGCTCGCCCGCACCCTCCGCGTGGGCCCCGGCGACGACGTCTATGTCCTCGGCAAAGTCGTCACCACCGCGAACGGCACCTACCCGCGCCTGAGCCGCCTCAAGGTGGTCGGGCTGCTCCGGACCGGCCTGTACGATGTGGACAACGGCATCGGCTATGTCTCGATGGAGACGGCGCAGAACATCTTCGTGGACGAGGGCGCCGCGACCAGCGTCCACGTCAAGCTCCGCAAGCCGGAGGATGTGGACCTCGTGGCGCGCCAGCTCGCCGCGACGATCACCCGCGGCAACTACCAGCTCGTCACCTGGCAGCAGCGGAACAGCGACTTCTTCAACGCACTCTGGGTCGAAAAGGTCGCCATGTTCATCATCCTGATGCTGATCGTGCTGGTGGCCGCGTTCAACATCGTCGGCACGCTGGTGATGACGGTGGTGCAGAAGACGCGCGAGATCGGCATCCTGAAGAGCATGGGCGCGCCCTCCGGCGCGGTGATGCGGATCTTCCTGTCGCACGGTTTCTTCATCGGGCTGATCGGCACCGCGCTCGGGGTTTCCTGGGGGCTTTGGATCTGCCTCTTCGTGCACAACGACATCGACAAGATCTTCCGGCTGCCCTCGGGCGTGTACGGGCTCGAGCGGCTGCCGGTGCTGGTGGAGCCGTCCGTGGTGCTGTTTATCGCGGGCTGCGCCATGGTGGTGTGCCTGCTGGCCTCGATCATCCCGGCGCGGCGCGCGGCGCGGTTCGACCCGGTCGAGGCGCTCCGGCACGAATAGCGCGCTTGGAGCGCCGTTGACCCGCCCGGGGGCGGCCCCCTTGCCTCGTGCGCTGGCCCGGAACCAACCCCGCGGCGCCCCCCGCGGTCTGCTTGTCCGCCGGCGGCGTGAAGGAAACGGCGCCCCGGCTGTATCACCACACGAACACAGGCGGAGCGGCGCATGGGTCGCTTGGCTCCCGCAACTGTCCCAAGGAGAAGACCCCCGATGAAGCTCCGTCACACCATGATGGCCGCCGCCATCCTCGCCGCGGCCCCCGCGTTCGCCGCCGCGCAGTCGCTCGCCGTTCCCCAGCACGTCCCCGCCGACGCGGTCGCCGTGGTCAGCATCAACGACACGAACACGATGTGGGGGAACCTCGCCAAGTCGCCGCTCGTCGGCCCCGTGAAGGAGCTCTTCGCCCTCCCCGCCCTCCAGGAGGGCATGGGCGAACTCGCCGGCGCGCTCGCCGAGGCGGAGGCCGAACTCGGCTTCCCCGTCAATGCCGACACGATGCTCGGCGACAAGGTCACGGGCGTCGACGTCTACATGCTCCCGACCAGCGACGGCGCCACCGTGCCGTCGATCGTCAAGGTCTTGAAGTTCAAGAGCGCCGACGACGCCGAGGCGATCGCAGAGCTGGTCGTCGCCGAGCTCGGCGACGGAGCCACGGACGCCACCACCGCCGAGGTCGGCGGCGCGACGGTCCACAGCTTCCCGACCAGCGAGTTCCACATCGCCGTGAACGGCGACCTCATCGTCGCCGGCACCACCGCGGAGGCGGTCGGCGCCGCGATCACCAGCGACGGCAAGGCGGCGATCCTCGAGAGCCCCGAGTTCGCCCGCGCCATGGGCCAGCTCGCCGAGCGCCCGCACCAGATGTGGGTCTACGGCGCCGGCGACCAGCTCGTCGACGCGCTCGGAGCCGTCGTCCCCCCGGACGCCGCCTCGGGACTCAACAGCATGAAGGGCCAGACCATCGCCATGGTCGGCGACTTCCAGAGCGACTTCGTGAAGCTCACCTCCTTCACGCCGAAGGAAAACTTCACCGGCGCCCAGCAGGTCTCCGCGGCCAACGCCAGCTCGAACGACCTCAAGGCGGCGGCCTATCTCCCCGGCAACTCGCTGCTCTCCTTCACGATGAACTACCTCAGCGCGAAGGAGCATTGGGACGCCACGATCGCCGACGCGCAGAAGGCCGGCCCGGAAGCGCAGATGGGCCTCGGCATGATCCAGGGGAGCCTCCAGGGCAGCGAACAGTCGCTCGGGTTCTCGGTCTTCGACGAACTCTTCCCCGCGCTCGGCTCCAACATGGGCGTCAGCATCAACAAGCTCGCCTTCAACCCGACGATCCAGCCGCCGATCGACGTCGACCTGACGCTCGCCGCGCAGGCCAAGGACGCCGCGAAGCTCCAGGAGATCCTCGGCAAGCTCGAGGCGTCGGTGAACGCCGCGCTGAAGGAGCAGCTCATGGCGACCGGCATGGCGCCGGGCGACGACTTCTCCGCCTTCATCGGCAAGGAGTCCTCGGGCCAGAAGCTCCGCGTCTTCAAGGCGCCGGAGGGCTTCGACGCGCAGGTGCCCGTCACGCCCGCCTACACGCTGACGGACGACGGCTTCCTGGTGTTCGGCCTCTCGGAGAAGGGCGTCACGGACGCCCTCGCCCGCGCGACCGGCGGCGGCGAGACGGCCACCACGTCGGCCTCGTTCCAGCGCGCGCAGCAACTCTTCGACACGAACCGCAACTCGGTCACGGCGGTGAACCTGTCCGCGATCTCCGACACGGGCACCAACTTGATGCTGGTCTTCGGCGCGACCCAGCCGCCCGACGCGCAGGCCGCCATCAACAGCACGCTCAAGGTCCTCAAGGCGATGGGCAGCGTCTACGCCGTGAAGACGTACAGCGACGCGGGTTCCATCGACGAGTTCGTCACGGTCATGAAGTAACAGCGGCGCGCCGGGGCGGCTCCCAAGCCGCCCCGGCTCCACCGCCCGGAATAGGACGGCCCCCGGAACGATTGGTTCCGGGGGCCGCTTCATTCACTGGCTATCGAGGGAGGCTTACTGCGGGACGCCCTCGCCGGACCCGTTGCCCGACGCGAACGCCGTCGCGGAGTTCGCGAGGTGCTCCGGAGCTTCGATGTTCACTTGGATCTGGTTCCGGTAGGTGCGGACGACGCCCTTGACGACGAGCGGCATGCCGCGGTCGAGGCGGACCGTCGGGTCCAGCTTGTCGGACACCTCGCGCCAGAAGACCAGTTCGACCGCGCCTGTCTGGTCGCGGAGCGTGATCTTGGTGGGGGTGCGGGGGACGGGGCTGGGGGCGTACTCTTCGATGACGCCGGCGAGCTGGACGCGCGAGTCCACCGTGTGCAGGCCGATGGCGCCGATGGTCACCGGGACGAAGACGTTGGGATCGACGCGGTTGGCGCTCCAGCGGGGCACCTTGAAGCCGGGCTTCACGCGGATGTGCGTGGGCTGCGTGATGTTGAGCTGGCGCTCGCCGCGGTACTCGCCGGTTTCGGCGAACAGGTCGATCACCGCTCCCTTGACGAACTTCTCCCGGTCCGGCACCTGGAGCCAGACGTCCTCGAAGACAACGACCGGCGCCTGGCCGGTGTCGTCGGCGATGAAGAGCTTCCAAGGCTGGCGGGTGCCGGGTTGCGGGCTCTGGATCGAAACGAGTGTGCACCGGATGTAGGAGTAGGACGCGAGTCCCTTGCCGGTGTCCTTGGCGACCGCGTCGCGGATCGGGCTCCAAGGAAGGTGGTCGCCGGTGTCGACCGGCTGCTGCTGGGATGCCGCGTCGCCTTGGGCCGGGAGCACCGCCGGCATCGCGGCGAGCGCCAGCAACACCGGAACGGTCTTGAGGAGTTCCCTGAGCATCTGTAGTTGCGGCTCCTTTGCGGAGAGGGGTTCCATGCTTGGGCCAACTACTGGAGAGAGACCGGGACCATCGACAAGGGGTTTTGGGCTCTAAAAGCCTTTATGGGGAGGGTGTGGAGCTTACCCTTGCTTCCCCTAGCGGGGATGGAACACCTATAATGTTGCCAAGGTTCCGGCGGTTGGGCGGCGCTAAAAGTCGCCGCGAAATCGCGAGGACCGATCCCGGCCACGGAGTGCGAACCATGCCCCCCCGCTTCGAACCGGGCCAGCTTCTGGCCGACGAGGAGCTCCAGCTCAAGTCCCGGCTCATCGAGGCGGGATGGGGTGCCGTCTGGCGCGCGGACCATCCGCGCCACGGCGCCGTCTTCGCCGTCTTCTGGGACGACCCGGCCGACACGGCCAAGGCGTCGAAGCGCCTCGAGCGCTGGCGCTCCATGGCACAGCACATCACGCACCTCGCCCCCGTCGCCGGGTTCTCGCCCGGCGCCCCCCGTCCGCACCTCCTGCTGCCGGACTCCGGCGCGCCGCTGCTCTCCGAGAGGCTGGCCCAGGGTCCGCTCACCGGCCGCGAGGCCGCCCGCCTCGGCGCGACACTGGGCCACGCCCTCGTCGCCCTCGAGGGCGAAGCGATCCTCCCGCTCGGACTTTCGCCGGAGCGCATCCAGCTCGGCCCCGGCGGCAAGCCCGAGGGCCTCGCGATCCTCCCGTTCGGCCTGTTCGACCCTTCCGAGCGTTCGCGCCACGACGCCGCCGCTTGGCAGGCGCCGAACCTCCTGCCGGAGGACGACTGGGACAAACGCCATGCGGACGTGTTCGCGCTCGGGCTGCTCGTCGTCGCGGCGGCCACCGGCAAGCCCGGCCCGCCCTCGCCCGGGGACCGCCGCGGCGGTGTGCCCTACTCCAAGCTTTCCACGCTCCTGTCGAACCTGCTGGTGTCGCAGGGCGGCGCCTATCCGGAGCCGAAGGTCGCGGTGATGATGCTCGAGCGCTGGCTGGCCCGCGAGGCCGTCGGCGACGAGAAGGAGCTCGCGGAGCGCAAGGCCGACGCGCAGCGCACCCCCGCCCAGCGGGCGCTGCACCGCCACAAGCCGCTGCTCGTGAAGCTCGGCGCGGCGCTCGGCGCGGTGCTCGCCGTGGTGCTGGTCGGGATGCTGCTCATCAAGTCGATCTCCGGCGGCGACCCGGCGGACACGCCGCGGGGAGTGGCGCGGGCGTTCTTCGAGGCGCTGGTGGACCGCGATCCGGCGGCGGCGGACAGGTTCGCCCGCGAGGAGGCGGCGGGCCGGGCGGCGATGCTGCTCGCGGAGGTGGAGCGCCTCGAGGCGGCGGCGCTCGCAAGCCGGCTCGGCGCCGCGCAGGCGCCGCGGCTCGGCGACGCCTCCATCAGCCCCATCCAGGGGACCACAAGCCTCGTCGGCGAAAACGGCGACGCCTTCATGCGCGTCGACTTCGTGCTCAAGCTGGACCGCGGCACCCGCAAGTGGCACGTCGCCACGCTGCTCTGGGCGCCCCTCGTGGGGCAGCCGGAGGAACCGCGGCAGGCCCCGTAACCCCCGCCGCCTCCCCTGTTGCGCGAAGGGCGGGAAACTTGCGAGCGTCCGTCCCAGACCCGGCGCGCCGCGCCCGCCGTCGAGGAACCCGATGGAATTCCGCTACGAACATTTCGACGGCTCGCTCTTCGAGAACATCAACCGCGAGAAGATGAAGCAGCTCTTCCTCGAGCTGCTCCTGAAGACCTCCGGCAACGCCGAGATGGCGCTGAAGTACCTGAAGCGCCTCTTCGACCAGCACAACCTCGAGCAGGCGCTCGGCATGTCCTTCGCCGAGTTCCGCGAGTGGCTGAAGGAGCAGCAGCTCCTCGAGCAGGACCGCCAGACCGGCGCCCTCGCGGCCACGCAGCGCGCGGACCGCGAGATCCAGAAGGCCGCCTTCGAGGAGATCTTCCAGGACCTCGGCAGCGACACCTTCGGCGACCACCCGGGGCGCACCGCCGGGCGCGGCGGGGACAAGCTGGCGGAAACGCGCCGCTACGCCTTCGGCGACGAAATCGTCGACATCGACTTCACCTCCTCCATCGGCAACGCGGTCCGCCGCAGCGGCGTGGACGACGACTTCCGCATGGACGAGGACGACCTCGAGACGCACCAGCGCGAACAGCTCACGAGCTGCGCCACGGTGATCCTGATCGACATCAGCCACTCGATGATCCTGTACGGCGAGGACCGCATCACGCCGGCGAAGAAGGTGGCCATGGCGCTGATCGAGTACATCCAGCAGCGCTACCCGAAGGACTCCATCGACGTCGCGCTGTTCGGCGACGAGGCGGTCGAGGTGCCGGCCGCGGAGGTGGCGCGGGTCAGCGTGGGGCCCTTCCACACGAACACCAAGGCGGGGCTGCAGCTCGCCCAGCGCCTCCTGCTCCGCCGCAAGGCGGTCAACAAGCAGGTCTTCATGATCACCGACGGCAAGCCCTCCGCGATCACGGAGCAGGGCGAACTCTACAAGAACCCCTTCGGCCTCGATCCCAAGATCGTGACGCAGACCATCAACGAGGCGACGCAGCTCCGGCGGAAGGGCATCACGATCACGACGTTCATGATCACGACCGACCCCCACCTGCAGGACTTCGTGGACCGCATGACGAAGGCGAACAAGGGGCGCGCCTACTACGCGAGCCTCGACAACCTCGGCTCGTTCATCTTCGCCGACTACGCCAAGAACAAGAAGAAGCGGGTGTGAGCGCCGCCGCGGCCCCGCGGTGGGCCGGCGCGCTGCGGGCGCTCCCCGCCAACCCGATGTTCCGCCACTTCCTGCGGCGCGACCTGCGGGTTTCGCAGCTCCTCATGCTCGCCTACGTGACGCTGGTCTTCGTGGGCGCGCTCGCGATGCTCAAGATGCGCTTCACCAGCACGCCCGAGACGGTGCTGCTCTACGGGGCGCTGCGCTGGGGGCTCGGCGAGTTCCTCTGGTGCTGGATGGCGGCGGACCACGCGTTCTCGACGCTGGGGCGCGCGCGGCGGCAGGGGCGGCTTCGGGACTGGCTGCTGACGCCGCTCGGCGCGCAGGACATCGGCGGCGGCTTCGTCGCCTCGACGGTGCTGCTGCTCGCGGCCGGCTGCGTCGGAGCGGGTGTGGGCGAAGCGCTCTTCGCGTACCATCCACGGCTCGGCAACAACCTCGAAGCGCTCAACATCCCCTGGTTCGCCTTCGGCGCGGGGGTGCTCTTCCCGGTCGCGGCGACCGCGAGCCACCTCGCGACGTGCCTCTGGGCGGCGGCGCACTCCTCCGAGCGCGCGCTCGGCGCCGCGCCCGGCGCGCTCGCCTGGGCGCGGACGCTCGCCTCGCAGGGCTTCCGCCTCGCGGTGGTCGTGGCGGCGTCGCTCCTCGCCACGGCCATGGCGACGATCCCGCTCTGGCAGTGGGCGCTCGACGCGGTCCGCGCGGACTCCGTGCCCGGCGCCTTTTCCGACCTCGCGAGCGCGCGCCTGCACACCGCCGCGGTCGCCAGCCTCGCGGTCTTCACGCTGCTCACGATCGGATCGAAGCTGCTGATGGCCGCGCACCGGCTGCGCGCCGTGCGCGGGGCGCTCGCCGCGGAGCACCTGGCGGAGGGCCCCGCGGAGAACTCCTGAGCCGCGCCGCTTGCGCACCGCGCCCCGGGCCCGCAAGCGTCCACCATGCGCTCCGAAGCCGACTCCCCGCGCCGCTGGTTCGCGCTGCTGGCCGTCCTTTGCCTCGCCGCCTTCGCCCCGGCGCTGCGGGCCGGGCTCTTCTGGGACGACCACGTCGTCATCCGCTACGACGGCCCCATCGCCGACAACGCCACCTTCGCCCGCCTCCTCACCGGGCGCTGCGTGCTGTTCCCCGAGGGCGCCTACAACTACTTCCGCCCCGTCGTGGACCTCTCGTTCCTTCTCGAGTTCCGCGTGGCGGAGGCGCATCCGCTCCTCTACCACCTGACGAACCTGGCGCTGCACCTCGGGAACGCGCTGCTGGCGCTGGGGCTACTGCGCCGCATCCCCGGGGTGTCCCCGTGGGCGGCGTTCGCCGGCGCCGCGCTGTTCTCGCTGCATCCGCTGCAGGTCGAATCGGTCCTATGGCCCGCGGCGCGGCCGGCGATGCTCGCGGTGCTCTTCGCGCAGCTCGCCGCGCTGGCGGCGCTCGGCGCCATGGCGGCGTCCGGGGCGAAGCGGGCGGCCCTCCTCGCCGCGGGCTGGCTCTGCTACGCGCTGTCGCTCGGCTCGAAGGAGGTCGCCCTCGTGTTCGGCATCGCCGCGGGGCTGTCCCTCGCGCATCCCGCCGCGCGCGCGTCCGCCGGGCGTGGCGCACTTCGGCTCGCGGTCGCGGGGCATCTGGCGCTGCTGCTCGGCTACCTGGTCTTCGTGCGCGGCACCATCGGCTCGCTGCCGAGTCCGCTCCGCGACGGGCTCGCCGTCTACCTGTGGCGCCAGCTCGGGGCCTACGGCTTCTACCTGCGGCAGCTCCTGTGGCCGATGGACCTCTTCCCGAACTATCCGATCGACTGGGAGCTGCACCTGGGCTTCGGCGTCGCTGGGGCGGTGGTTTGCGGCGCGGTCGCGCTCGCCTTGTGGCGCGCGTTCCGCAGCTCCGGCCCCGCCGGGGGGCTCGCCTTCGCGGGGCTGCTGCTGCTCGCTGGGGGGACGGCGATCACGCATGTCGTGGGGCAGCGCGTCCTGGCCGACCGCTACCTCTACCAGGCGGTGTGGGGCCTTGCCGCGGCGTTCGCGGCGGGGTGCGGGGTGGCTGGTCCCGCGGCGCTCTCCGCGCGCGGCGCGCGGCTGGGCCTGGCGGCTCTCGCCATCACCGCGGCGCTCTCGCTGCGCCAGTCGCTCGTCTGGCTCAGCGAGGAGTCCGTCTGGCTGCACACCATCGCCATCGACCGGACGAACAACGCGGCGCACTTCAACCTGGGATTCATCAACCAGCGGCGGCGCGCCTGGGACGCCGCGATCCTCCACCTGCGCGAGTCGGCGGAGCAGCACCATCCGATGCCGAACTACATCGCCTACCGTACCGAGGCGGCGGCGGCGGAGGCCACGATCCTCGACGATCTCGGGCGCAGCGGCGAGGCGGACGCGGCGCGCCGGTTCGTGGGCCTGTGGCCGGTCTTCCGCCAGCGCGCGCTCGTCATGCGGTCGGTCGCGCTCTTCAAGCGCGGAGACCGGCGGGGCGCGCTCGAACTCGCCGCGCGATTCCGCGACGACGGCGCGCAGGACGCGCTGGTGCACCTTGATCTCGCGCTGCTGCACGCGCGCGCGGGGGGCGATCCCGCCGTGGCGCGCCGCCAGTACGAACGGGCGCTCGAGCTCGGCGCCCCTCCGGTGCCGGAGCTCGACGCGCTGCGATGAGCGGCGCGCCACCCGCCGCTCCGCCGACTCCGCGCGAGCCGGCCTGGTGGCCCGCCGCCCTGGCGCTGGTCCCCGCCCTCGCCGCGGCGCTCCGCTTCCACGGCCTCGCGGGGCGCGAGTTCTGGCTCGACGAGGTGCGCACGCTGCTCGACCTCGACTACCCGAGGCCGCGCCACTGGCAGCACGTCGGCTTCTTCGACGCGGCGGCGCAGCTCCGCGCCTGGTTCCCGGCGATGCCGGACGAGCTGGCGCTGCGCATCCACCCGGTCCTGTGCGGCGTCATGCTGGTGTTGGCGGCGATGGTGGCCGGGCGCTGGCTTTCGGGGCACCGCGCCGGGCTGGCGGCGGGGCTGCTCGCGGCGCTCTCGCCCGCCGCCCTGGCGTTCGCGCGAGAGGCGCGCTTCTATGCTCCCGTAGCGCTCTTCGGCGCGCTCGGCGTCGCCTGCGCGGCGCTCGCGCTGCGGACGCAGCGCCTCGGACCGCGGCTCGCGCTGGCGCTGGCGGCCGGCCTCCTCGCATGGCAGGGCGAGGCGCACCACCCCGCGGCCCTTCCCGCGCTCGGCGCCAGCGCGGCCACCGTCTGGGCGCTCGCGGCGGCCGCGTCGCACCGGGCGCTCGCGGAGCGCGCTCCCGCCGGGTGGCCCCGACGGGCGCTCCCGGCGCTTTACGCCGCGGCGGGCGCCGGGGCCGCGCTCGCCGCGTGGCGCCTCCTCGGCGACCGCGTCCCCGCATGGGACCGGTTCGCCTTCGCGGCGACGCCGGGGGTCGAGGCGACGCCCGCCTTCTTCGCGCAGGTGCTGTCCGGCCTGCTGCTGGACGGCCGCGCGGATCCGGCCGCCGGAGCCGCTTCCCTCGCCGCGCTCCTGGCGCTTTCCGCGGGCGTCGTGTTCCTGGCCGCGGCGAGGCGGGGTGGGGGGCTGCTGCTGGCGACCCTGCCGCCGATCCTCGCGACCGTCGCGGCGGTGTTCGCCGTCACCTTCGCGCAGGTCTTCCAGCCCAAGTACGCGGTTGCGGTCCAGCCCGCGCTGCTCCTGCTGGCCGCGGGCCTCGCCGCTGAGTTCGAGGAGGTGCTCCGCGCGCGCGGGAACTCCGCGCGCATCCCGCCCCTTGCGCCGTGGATCGCGCTCGCGCTGCTCCTGCTCCCCGCGGCGCCGCGGCTGCGGGAGCAGCTCGCGCTCGAGTCCGCCGCCTTCCGGGCGCCCCTTGCGCAAGCGCTGGCGGAGCCGGAGTCCCGCGTCTTCGTCTATGGCCACGCGGCCTACCAGGCATGGCACGCGACCCGTGCCGATCCCGGAGCGCGCGCGCGGCTCCGCCACATTCCGTGGCAGCGCAACGACGGGTCCGAGGAGGCCGCCATGCTGGCGCGCGAGGCGCAGGCCGGCCCGGCGTACTTCCTCCAGCTTTGGCCCCACGACGTGCCGCCCGCGGTGCGCGGGCTGCTCGCGCGGAGCGGGCGCGAGGTGCTCCGCGTCCCGTCCGCCCGCGGCGCCGCGCACGATTCCGTGCTCTTCCGGCTGGAGGTCCCCGGCGCGGAGGCGCCGGCGAACGCGCCGTCCTTCGGCGACCTGTCCGACCGGTGGAGCGGCATCCAGTCCGATGTCCCGCCGGGCGTCCGGGTGCTCCGCGCGCGCCGCGCCGCGCACGGCCCCGCCGCCCGCCCCGCGGACCAGTGGCTCGCCCTGACGCCCGCGACGCTCGCACCGCTGCCGGACGCGCCCGAGGGCGCGCGCTTCCGCTACGCGCCGCACGCGGTCGGCAGGGTGGTGTCGCCGATGCTCGATGTGGCAGGGGCGGAGTGGGTCGAGGGAGTGGTCGAACTGCGCCTCGACGAGTGCTGGGGCGCGGAGGCGAACGCGCTGCTGCTCTTCACCGACCGCCGGGGCGCGCTGGTCGCGGAACGCGAAGCCTCCGGACCGCTGCTGCGCTGCCGGGTCGAGTGGGAGCCCGCGACGGAACCGCTGCGCGGCGGGCGCTTCCACCGGCTGGCCTTCCGGTCGCCGGTGCCGGAGGGCGCGGAGCGCGCCGCGGTGGTCATCGTGCTGCATCCCGCGACGCGGCGCTTTCCGGCGGCGCGGAACGAGGTGCGCTTCGGGTTGTGCGAGCTGCGGGCGCTGGCCCGCTAGGCCTTCAGTTGCCGCCGCGGAGCACGCGGTCCTCGAGCGTCTGGAGCGCCTCGGCGAGCTGCCGGTCCGTGCGGGCGGACGCCTCCATCTTCTTGCACGCGTAGATGACGGAGGTGTGGTCCTTGCCGCCGAACTTGAGCGCGATGTCGGGGAAGCTGAGGTCGGTGAGCTTGCGGCAGAGGTACTGCGCCATGTGGCGGGGGCGGCTGAACTTCTTCGAGCGGTTCTTGCCGAGCAGGTCGCTGATCTTGATCTGGAAGTAGTCGCAGACGGCGCGCTGCACGTCCTCGGGGCAGATCGCGCGCGAGGCGTCGCTCTGCGTGCCGGTGCCAAGCACCTCGCGGGCGAGCGCCAGGTCGATGGAGCGCCCGTGCAGGCTGGCGTAGACGCGCAGCCGCTTGAGCATCCCCTCGAGTTCGCGGACGTTCGACGTGACGCGCTCGGCGACGAAGATGGCGACCTCCGTCGGGAGCATCATGCGCTCGATCTCCGCCTTCTTGCGGAGGATCGCGACGCGCGTCTCGAGGTCCGGCGGCTGGATGTCGACAAGGAGGCCCCATTCGAAGCGCGAGCGGAGCCGGTCCTCGAGCGCCTGCAGGTCCTTCGGCGCGCGGTCCGAGCTGACCACCACCTTCTTCCCCGCCTCGCACAGCGCGTTGAAGGTGTGGAAGAACTCCATCTGCGAGCGGTCCTTCCCCATGAGGAACTGCACGTCGTCGATCAGCAGCAGGTCCACGTTGCGGTAGTAGGAGCGGAAGTCGTTCGATTTGCGGTGCTGGATCGAGTCGATGAAGTGGTTGATGAACTGCTCGGAGGTCACGTAGAGGACGCGGACCTTGCCGTCGGCCTTGAGCATCTTGTGGCCGATGCCCTGCATGAGGTGCGTCTTGCCGAGGCCGGTGCCGCCGTAGATGAAGAGCGGGTGGAAGCCGTTCGAGCGGGGGTCGGCGACCGCGTTGGCGGCGGCGTGGGCGTAGCGGTTGCTCTCGCCGATGATGAACTCGTCGAAGCGGTAGCGCGGGTTGAGGCGGTTGTACGCGCCCACTTGGAACGGGGCCGCGTCGGTGCTTGCGGGAGGCGAGCTGTCGGTGGCGTCGGCCGCCTTCGCACGCGGTGTTCCCCGCAGCTTGCGCGCCGTTCCGTTGGAACCTGTGGGGTCGTCCGCTACCTCGGCGTCATCCTCGAAGAACGTCTGCTGCACCGGCGCCGTGCCGTTCACGGCGGGCAGCTCGCGGCGCCCGCGTCCGCCCTCGTCGAGGTCCTCGCAGATCACGATCTCGAGTTCGACCGGCTCCTGCGCGGCGGTCTCGAGCGCGGCCTCGATCTTCGCGCGGAAGCGCTTGTTGATCCAGCGGCGGAAGAACTCGTTCGGCACCGCGAGGGACACCGGCGCGTCCGGGGAGTCGGGGAAGGTGACCCGCGACTTGCCGAGCCAGGCGCGCACGTTCGGCTCGCCGATGTCCTGGCGCAAGAGGTCGAGGGTCTGTTCCCACACATCCTCTGACAGACGTGGCATCGCGTTCGAGCTCCGGGGTGTGGCGAGGGGGGTGTCGCTCAAGTAAGGACCGGGATACGGGGGGAGGGCCCGGTCCTCAAGGCTTTTCTCCGGCGCCGAAGTCGCGGCGCGCGATGAACTCAAGTGAAACAAGACCAATCTTCTGTAAGGTTTCCGCGGAAACCGCCGACAGGTCGTCGCGGACCGTATGGTGCTCTGGATACTCAAGATCGATCACGTTGATGTACGGAAATCCACGCTGCTGGTAGGGAACCGGATCATCGATGATGAATCCGGTCGCTTCGGACACGAAGAGGTCCGGGTAAAGCTCTTTACCAAGTGTCCAGAACTCGTCGACGAGTTCCGGCTGGAAGCGAAGGCTATAAGATTCCTTCCGAAATCTCGGATCCTTCTTCTCACCCACCATGTCGAGGTTGACCCCGGCCTCGAAACGGTCCTTCGGCTGCCACTGCGCGGCGAGCAGGTCCGCGCCGTAGGCGTACTCGCCGAACGGGTGGGGGCCGCTCATGTTCGGAGGGTAGCCTTGGTCCTCGGCGTCGTGCATCAGAATGATAATGCCAACATTTTCAGGCGGGTGGGCTTGGATCGCGCGGGCCATTTCGAGGAGCACGGCGACCGCCGAGCCGCCGTCGTTGGCTCCCGGGACCGGGAGGCGGCGCTCGGAGGCGGTCGACTTCGGCGAGTCGGCGTGCAGCCGGGTGTCGAAGTGCGCGCTGTACAGGATGCGGCGGGGCCGTTCGGGCTTCCAGCGGGCGATCACGTGGCGGATCGGCATCACGCCGCCGCCGGCGATCTTGGGGCGGAACGTGCCCAGATCGATCACCTCGACGGCGAAGCCGACCTTCTTCAATTCGGAGGCCATCCAGTTGATTTGCCGGTCGTGGCCGGGGGTGCCCGGGATGCGGGGGCCGAATGCGAGCTGCTTCTCGACGTCGCGGAAGGCGCGCTCGCCGTCGAACGCCTGCGCCAGCGCCGAGAGCCGGGGAGCGGCGGGCGCCGATGCCTCGAGCGTCGCGGTGGTCGGCGCGTCGGACGCGTGCTGGGCGGCGGCGGGGCTCCAGGCGAGGAGCGCCGCCAGCAGCAGCGCGGCGGTCCGGTGGGCGTTGGTTGTCATGGGGGCGTTCCTCCTCCGGGCTGGCAAGGCTCGCGGCTCGGCGGCGCCGCGTGCAACCGAACAACCGACGGGGAGCGCCCTGCGTTTGGCCACGCCCCCGCCGCCACGCGGGTGCCTGTTGCCCGCCGGGCGGCCGGCGGGCGCAATCCGGCCATGCCGACGCCCGAGCCGCACCGCATGGATCCGGACCAGCCATCGCCCCACTCGGCGGCGAACAAGGCGGCGCGGCTGCTCTGGGCGGTCGCCTACCATGGCGTGTTCCGCTGGACTCCGCCCCCGCTGCATGGCGTTCGGCGCGCGGTGCTGCGGCTGTTCGGCGCGCGGATCGGGAGCGGCGCCTACGTGCACCCGTCGGTTCGGATCTGGGCGCCCTGGAATCTGCGGCTCGGGGCGCAGGCGTGCCTCGGGCCGGGCGTGGAGTGCTACAACGTGGCGACGGTCTCCGTCGGCGCGCGGAGCACCGTGTCGCAGCGGGCGACGCTGTGCGCCGCGACGCACGACCACCGCGATGCGCGGATGCCGCTGGTTCCCCGCCCGATCGCCATCGGCCCGGAGGCGTGGATCGCCATGGAGGCGTTCATCGGGCCCGGGGTGCGCGTGGGTGCGCGGGCGGTGGTCGGCGCGCGGGCGGTCGCGGTGCGCGACGTGCCCGCCGGGTGGGTCGCCGCGGGCAACCCCTGCCGCCCGGTGCGGCGCCGCTGGTAGCGGCTACTCGAGCGACATCCCGAGCAGCAGCGGCAGCAGCCGCTCGAGCACCGCGTAGGGCGCGGAGCCCGGCGCGGCGGTGAGCGCGAGCGTGTCGCGCGAGTCCACCTTCGCCGCGCGGAAGCCGCTCGAAGCGGGCGCGGTGGCCTTCTCGAAGTCCGGCAGCCACTTGGCCGCCTCCGGCGCGTACCAGGAGATGCGGACGATGGCGGCCCCTTGGCGGATGGAGGAGAGCCCGAGGCGCTGCCCCGCGATGCGGAGGCGCGTCGCCAGTAGCAGCGCGCGCACCGGTTCCGGCGCCTCGCCGTAGCGGTCGCGCAGCTCCGCCTCCGCGGCGGCGACATCGGCCTCCTCGCGCGCGGCGGCGAGGCGCTTGTAGAACGTGAGCCGCTGCGTCTCGACGGGGATGTACGGCGCGGGGATCACGGAGGAGAGCTCCGCCTTGATCTCGACGTCGCGGTCCTCCGGGATGTCTTCGCCGCGCAGGCTCGAGACCGCGTCCTTCAGCATCTCGCAGTAAAGCTCGAAGCCGATATCGTTGATGGTGCCGTGCTGTTCGAGGCCGAGCAGGTTGCCGGTGCCGCGGATCTCCATGTCGCGCATGGCGACCTGGAAGCCGCTGCCCAGCTCGGTGAACTCCTCGATGGCGGCGAGGCGCTTCACCGCCGCGTCGGTGATGCCCTCGCCCTGCGGGACGATCAGGTAGGCGTAGGCGCGGCGCTTCTCGCGCCCGACGCGCCCGCGGAGCTGGTAGAGCTGCGACAGGCCCAGCGTGTCCGCCCGGTTGATGATGATCGTGTTGCAGTTCGGGATGTCCAGGCCGCTTTCGATGATCGTCGTGGCCACCAGGATGTCGAAGTCGCGGTCCACGAAGGCGAGCATCACATCCTCGAGATCGCCTTCGTCCATTTGGCCGTGCGCGACGGCGACGCGCGCGTGCGGGACGATTTCGTTCAGCCGCTTGGCGACCTCCTGGATCGTGGCGACGCGGTTGTGGAGGAAGTACACCTGCCCGCCGCGGTTCAGCTCGCGGAGGATCGCCTCGGCGACCTGCGCCTCCTCGAACTGGATCAGCTTGGTCTTGATCGGCTGGCGGTCCGGCGGGGGCGTGGTGATGAGCGACAGCTCGCGCAGGCCGGAGAGCGCGAACTGGAGCGTGCGCGGGATCGGCGTCGCGGAGAGCGTCATGAAGTCCACGTCCGCGCGCAGCTCCTTCAGCCGCTCCTTGTGCTTCACGCCGAAGCGGTGCTCCTCGTCCACCACCACCAGGCCGAGGTCGAGGAACTTCACCTCCTTGCCGAGCAGGCGGTGCGTGCCGACCACGACATCGATCTCGCCGGTCTTCAGCTTGGCGAGGATCTCCTTCACCTCCTTGGCGGTGCGGAAGCGCGAGACCACGTCGATGCGGACGGGGAAGTCGGCGAAGCGCTCCTTCATGTTCAGGTAGTGCTGCTGCGCGAGGATCGTGGTGGGGCAGAGGATCGCGGACTGGCGCCCGCCGGTGACGCATTTGAAGACCGCGCGGATGGCGACCTCGGTCTTGCCGAAGCCGACGTCGCCGCAGACCAGGCGGTCCATGGGGCGCGGCCCCTCGAGGTCCTCCTTCACGGCGGCGATGGCGGCGGCCTGGTCCGGGGTTTCGGGGTAGAGGAAGCTCGTCTCGAACTCGCGCATCAGCGGCGTGTCCGGCGGGTACGGTTTGCGGCGCGCGGCCTCGCGCTTCGCGTACAGGTGCAGGAGCTGCTCCGCGACCTTCTCGACCTCCGCGCTGGACTTCGAGCGGCGCTTCGCCCACTTGCCGCTGCCGAGCCGGTCCAGCGCGGGCTCCGCGCCGTCGGTGCCGCTGTACTTCTGCACCATGCGGATCTTCTCGACCGGCACCAGCAGCTTGTTCTCGTCCGCGTACTTCAGCTCGATCAGGTCCACCGCGCGCCCGTCGATCGACTGGGTGCGCATGCCGAGGAAGCGGCCGATGCCGTGCTCGACGTGCACCACGTAGTCGCCGCGGCGGATCTCGCCGGCGGAGGCGATCGGCTTCCCCTTGTAGATCTTCTTGTAGACGTGGCGCCGCTTGTAGCGCCCGAACATCTCGCGGTCCGTGACGAACGCCAGCAGCGCGTCGGGGAAGTGGAAGCCCGCCGCGAGGCGCCCGGTGAGCACCACCACTTCGCGCGTGCCGCGCAGCGCGCCGAGCCTCGGCAGCGCCTCCGGCTTCGTCGTCTCGTAGATCGCGCGCGCCGGGATGTCCTTCGCGCGGAGCAGCTCCTCCAGGCGCTGCACCTGCCCGTCGTTGTCGCACACCACGAAGAGCTGCGTGTCGGCCTCGCGCAGCTTGCGGAAGGTCGAGAGCCACGCGTCGACCTCCGGCGCGGCGGGCTGCACGAAGCGCGTCTCGAACGGGATCCGCGCCACCGTCTTGTCGAGCGTCTCGATGGGCAGCTCGCTGTGCTCGGCGCGGTGGAAGCGCTCGAGCTCGCGGAGCAGCTCCGCGCGCGACAGCACGAGCCGCCCGGGCGCTGGCAGCTCCGCCGACTCGTGGAGCACCTCGTGGTACTGGCGCTCGACGGCCCGCTCGAAGAAGGCGCACTGCTCGTCGTGGCGCTCCGGCGCGTCGAGCAGCACCAGCGTGTCCGGCGGGAAGAGGTCGAGCAGCGTGCCCAGGCGGCCGCCGGCGCGGAGGTGCGCCTCCGCGGCGCCCTTGAGGCGCGCTGGCGGCAGCAGGATGCGCGCGTCCGTCCCGAGCGTCGACTTGCTGCGCTGCGTGTCCACCTCGAAGACGCGGATCTGCTCGATCTCGTCGCCGAAGAAGTCGATGCGCCAGGGGTCCTCGGCGTTGACGGGGAACACGTCGAGGATGTTGCCGCGGAGGGCGAACTCGCCGCGGGACTCGACGATGGCCTCGCGGGCGTAGCCGGCGGCTTCCAGGCGCTTGGCCAGCTCCGCCGGTTCGATGCGCTCGCCCCATTCGAGGGAGACGGTGAGGCGGGCGAGCTCCTGCGCCGGCAGGATGCGCTGCAGCAGCGCGTCGACCGGGGCGACGACGACGGGGGCCTTCGCGGCGCCGGAGCGGGCGCGGGAAAGCGCCTCGAACACGTCCAGGCTCTTCGCCGTGCCCTCCGCGTTCAGCTCGTCCTCGTCGTAGGGGAGCACCTCCCACTTAGGGTAGTGGTGCGCGTCCGCGACCCCGGAGAACTCGAGGTCGTTCACCAGGTCCTCGGAGCGCTCGAGCCCCGCGGTGAGGACGAGCACCGGCGATGGGCGCTTCTCGACGAGGGCGGCGATGACGAACGGGAGCGCGCCGCCGCCGAGGTTTTGCAGGACGACGGTGCGGCGGCCGCGGGCGGCGAGCGCCTCGAGCGCGTGCTTGAACGGCTGGCTGCGCTCGGCGAAGAGGGCGCGCGCTTGCTGGAGTAGGGGGAGGTGGTTCATCAGCGGGGACGTATCGTCGGGTGGGGCATGGGCGGGCAAGCGGCGTGCCCGCGCCCGCTCACCGCCGTCCGGCGCGGTAGCGCGCGACCAGGTCGCGCAGCGCGAGGGCGAACAGCGCGGCGAGGCCGGCGTCGTCCAGCGTGCCCAGCACGGGGATGAAGTCCGGGATGATGTCGACCGGCGACATCAGGTAGAGCAGGCCGAGGAGGATTGTGACGGGCACCCACTTGGGGAAGCGGTAGCGCGGGTCCCGCACCATGCCCCAGAGCGTGCGCAGGTCGTCGAGGATGCCGGTGGCCGCGTCGGCGGCGGTGGTGCCGCGGCGCTCGTCGAGGAGCTTGTGGATGCGGCGCTGGTCGGCCATGGCGCGGGGCTCCTTGGGCTGGAATGGCGCGGGCGGCGTGCCCTGAGGGGAGACGCCGCCCGCGCGACCTGTTGCGAATGCTACCGCCCGGGGGCGTCAGGCATTCATCGAATCGAGGAAGTCCGCGTTGCTGTCGGTGCGGCGCAGCTTCTCGAGGAGGAACTCCATCGCCTCGACGGGGTTCAGCTCGTGGAGGATCTTGCGGAGCAGCCAGACGCGCTGGAGCGTGCGCTCCTTGAGGAGGAGCTCCTCCTTGCGGGTGCCGGAGCGGATGATGTCGATGGCGGGGAACACGCGGCGGTCCGAGAGCTTGCGGTCCAGGTTCACCTCCATGTTGCCGGTGCCCTTGAACTCCTCGAAGATCACGTCGTCCATCTTCGAGCCGGTCTCGATGAGGGCGGTGGCGACGATGGTGAGCGAGCCGCCCTCCTCGATGTTGCGCGCGGCGCCGAAGAAGCGCTTGGGCTTCTGGAGCGCGGAGGCGTCGAGGCCGCCTGTCATGACGCGGCCGGAGGGCGGCGTCACGGTGTTGTAGGCGCGGGCGAGGCGCGTGATCGAGTCGAGCAGGATCACCACGTCCTTGCCATGCTCGACCAGGCGCTTGGCCTTCTCGATCACCATCTCCGCGACCTGCACGTGGCGCTCGGCGGGTTCGTCGAAGGTCGAGCTGATCACCTCGCCCTTCACCGTGCGCTCCATGTCGGTCACTTCCTCGGGGCGCTCGTCGATGAGGAGGACGATGAGCACCGCGTCGGGGTGGTTCGTGGCGACGGCGTTGGCGATGTGCTGCAGGAGGATCGTCTTGCCGGTGCGCGGCGGGGCGACGATCAGGGCGCGCTGCCCCATGCCGAGCGGCGTCAGCAGGTCCATCACGCGCGTCGTCATCTGCTTCTTGTCGGTCTCGAGGCGGATGCGCTGCTGCGGGTAGAGCGGCGTCAGGTTGTCGAAGAGGATCTTCTGGCGGGCGGTCTGCGGATCGATGCCGTTGATGGTCTCGACCTTGAGGAGCGCGAAGTAGCGCTCGCCCTCCTTCGGCGGGCGGACGGTGCCCGTGACGGTGTCGCCCTTGCGCAGGCCGAAGCGGCGGATCTGGGAGGGCGACACGTAGATGTCGTCCGGCCCCCAGAGGTAGTTGTAGGAGGCGGAGCGCAGGAAGCCGAAGTTGTCGGGGAGGATCTCGAGGACGCCGTGGGCGAAGAGCTGCCCGTCCTTGAGCGTGTTGTGGCGGAGGATCTGGAAGATGAGGTCCTGCTTGCGGAGGCTGGCGGCGTTCTCGACGCCCATCTCCTTGGCCATGGTGGAGAGCTCGACCATGGTCATCTTCTTGAGCTGCCCGAGGTCGATGAGGACCCGCTTGCCGTCGCCGGCTCCTTCGACGCCGGGGAGCGGCTCGTAATCGCTATCGTCGTCCTCGTCCATGGGGACCGGATCGTAGAACAGGTCTGCGTCCATGCCGGGGGGCGGGGGGGGCTGGCGTTCGCCGTGGAACTTGTTGCCGTGGTTGTTACCGCCGCCCTGCTGCGCGTTCGGCTTGTAGCGGCGCCGGCGGCGCCCCTGTCCTTGCTGGCCCTGCTGGGGAGGAGTCATCGTTGCGATGTCCTTGCTTGGTTTGGTCGTGGTTCGGAACTGGTGGTAACTCGGAATGTGGATGGGCGGCGCGTGGTCCGGGCTGCGTTCCGGAGGGCGCCGGGGGGTGGAAGCGGAGCGAAGCGGGTCAGCCCCGTGTCTCCGTGGTGAGGAGCCGGTGGAGCGTTTCGACCTGCGCGCGGGTGCGCTGCAAGCTGCCGGAGTTGTCGATCAGGTGGTCGGCGCGCTTCGCCTTCTCCTCCTGCGACAATTGTGCCGAAAGTCTGCGACGGATTTCCTCGTCCGTCATCCCGCGGTCGCGGCGCAGCCGCTCGAATCGTGTGGGCTCGTCCACGGTGACGACCGCGACCCGGTCGCAAAGCGACTCGGCGCCGGATTCGTAGAGGAGCGGAACATCGAGCAAGATCAACGGTTCGTTCCGTAGCTGTGCGAGCAGTTCGAGTTCCCGCGCGCGGACGCGGGGGTGGACGATTTCCTCAAGGCGGCGTAGATCCTGTGGGTTCGCGAAGACGCGCGCGGCGAGGAGCCGCCGGTCGAGAGACCCGTCTGGAGATAGCATCTCCGGGCCGAAGTGGGAAACGATCTCTCGATACGCGGGCGCACCCGGCTGGGTGGCTTCCCGGGCGATCGCATCGGCGCACACGACAGGCACGCCAAGCTCCACCATCATCGAGGACACCGTGCTTTTCCCGCTTCCGAGCGAGCCGGTCAAGCCGAGAATCATCGCGCCGCCGCTCCTTCCGCCCGCCGAGTCCTCGTCAGGCCGTCGCACGCGCGCAACAGCGAAGGTGCGGCGGGGCTTGCGTGGGGGCCTCCGCCGTGCACGGTGGGTGGATGAGAGACCCCAACCGCCAGAGGACGCCGTCCAAATGACCATCACCATCGAACAACGGATCTCGGCACCCATCGACCACGTGTGGCGGGTCTGGACCACCCCCGCGGATATTGTGCACTGGAACTTCGCCACCGAGGGGTGGCATTGCCCGTCGGCGCGGCTCGACCTGCGGGTTGGCGGATCGTTCTGCTACCGCATGGAAGCGGTCGACGGAAGCATGGGCTTCGACTTCGAGGGCGTGTTCACGCGGGTCGACCCCCTGCGCCTCATCGAGTTCACCATGGGCGACGGCCGGGCGGTCCGCGTCGAGTTCAGCGAGCTCCCCGGAGGCGCGCTGATCCGCGAGTCGTTCGAGGCGGAGGATATCCACTCCGCCGAGCAGCAGCGGGACGGCTGGCAGCAGATCCTCGTGAACTTCGCGGCGCGCGCGGAAGCGGTGCGGGGCTGAGTGGCGCGGCGCGCCTCCGACCGGTCCGCTTGCACTTCCGCGATCCGGCTGGCGAACTAGCCGCGCGCCGTGACGGTGGCGAGGCGCGAATCCGGAGTGAGCCCGATTGAACATCGAAGACGCCCCCGACACGCTGCCGCCGCCCGCGCTCCCGCCGGACGCGACATTGACCTTCGACCCGTCCCGCCCGGGGGATGAGGAGACGGCGCGCCTCGGCTATGTGATGGGCCCCGGGGACCGCCCGGGCGGCGCCGCCGGCGATGGATCCTTGGCGGCCACCGCGCAGGTCCGGACGGATCCCGCCGCGCCGCTGCGGGCGGAAGCCTCGAGCGAGGGTTACGTCCTCGAGCGGCGCATCGGCGCGGGAGGTTTCGGCGAAGTGTGGCGCGCCTCGCAGGTCGCGCTCCGCCGCACCGTGGCGGTCAAGATCATCCGGGGCGGCGCGGGGGAGGGCCAGGAGGCCCGGCTGCTGCGCCGCGCCTTCCGCGACGAGGCGCTGACCGCCGCGCAGCTCGACCATCCGAACATCGTGCCCGTCTACGACTTCGCCACGGAACGCGGCGGCGCGTCGATGCTCGCCATGAAGCTGGTCCAGGGGGTCCCCTGGAACCGGGCCATCGAATCGGATTTCGCGGGTTCGACCGCGGAGGACTTCCTGGCCCGCCACATCCCGATCCTCGTCGCCGTGGCGCAGGCGGTCGCCTTCGCCCACAGCCGCGGCATCATCCACCGCGACCTCAAGCCGCACCAAGTGATGATCGGCGAGTTCGGCGAGGTGCTCCTGATGGACTGGGGCCTCGCGGTGAACTTCGACCCGGAGCGGCTGCGCGAGACTCGGGGCGACCTCGCGATGGGGTCGGCGCCCACGGCGGAGGAGGCGTCGAGCCCCGCCGGCACGCCGGCCTACATGGCCCCGGAGCAGACGCGCCGCACCGCCGACGCGGTCGGTCCCTGGACCGACATCTACCTGCTCGGCGCGATCCTGTTCGTGCTGCTTTCGGGCTCGCCGCCGCGCAGCGGCACGACAGGACACGGGGCGTTCGCGGCGGCGGCCGCGGGGCGCTTCGACGACATCGGCAAGGTGGCGCCGGAGGGCCGCGCGATGCCGGCGGATCTGGTCGAGCTCTGCCTGCAGTGCCTCGAGCCGGACCGCTCGAAGCGGCCGGCGGCGGCGACGGAGGTGGTCGGGCGGCTGCAAGGCCACCTCTCCGGAGCGCGGGCCCGCAGCGAGTCCGCCGCCATCACCGCCGAGGCCGCCAAGCGGATCGCCGAGGCGGCCGACTACGAGGAGTGCAACGCGCTGGGAGCGCGGCTGGAGCAGGCGTCGGCGCTGTGGCCCGGCAATCCGGAGGCGATGCGGCTCGGGCACCGGCTGGCCGAGTACTACGGCCGGCTGGCGTTACGGCGGGGCGACCTCGCGCTGGCGTCGCTGCAGGCGCGCAAGTGCGCCCCGGGCGTGCGCGAGGCGCTGCTGGGGGGAGTGGCGGCGGCGGAGGCGCGGATCCGTTCGCGCGAGCGCACGCGCCGCCTCGCCATCGGCTCCAGCCTCGCCCTGCTGCTGGCGCTGTTGGGCGGATCCGCCTACTACACGCGCGTCCTCGAAGCGCGCGCGGAATCGGAAGCGGCCGCGCGCCGGCTCGCGGAGGAGAAGCAGTCGGAGGCGGAGCGGAACTTCGCCGCCGCGAAGGCTCAGGGCGAGGGCTCCGCGGCGCTCGTCGGGTACATCCTCGGCGAGCTGCGCGCCGCCATGGCGGAGGAGTTCGACAGCGCGGAGGGCCTCGATCCGAAGACGGCAAACCGGATGCGCCATGCGATCGCCGGGCGCGTGGTGAAGCCGACGGTGGAGTACTACCGCAGCGTTGACGCGACCGCGTGGCCGGACGAGCTCGCGCTGCCCTTCGCGGATTCGATGCAGCAAGCCTCCGGCTACATCCGCACGCTGGGCCTGTTCGACGATGCGCTGGAGCTGGGCACGACGACGCTGGCGCTGCGCCGCGCGCGCCTCGCGCCGGACGACCCGAAGCTCCTCGCGAACCTGTCGAGCCTCGCGATCACCTACAAGGACAAGGGCGAGATCCGCAAGGCGCTGGAGATGGAGCTCGACATCGCGGCCACGTACGAACGGAGCCCGCAGCGCGACGAGGCCGCCTACGCCACCGCGATGCACAACCTCGGCATGCGCTACCACATGCTCGGCGAGTCCGACGCATCGCTGGACTGGTTCACGCGCGCGCTCGCCATCCGCGAACGCGTCTTCGGCCCGGAGACCGAGCGCGTCGCCACGCCGCTGGTGGGCCGCGCGGCGGCGCTCAACAAGCTCGGCCGCATGGAGGCGGCGCTCGCCGACATCCAGCGCGCCGTCGCCATCCGCGAGAAGACGATCGGCACGGAGGCGACCGACACGCTCACGGCGCGCGCGATGCTCGCCACGGTACTCTCCAAGATGGGGCGCGACGGCGAGGCGATCGCGATCCTGCAGGAGGACCTCGGCCGCACCGCGAAGGCATTCGGCGAGGGGCACGGGAGAGTCGGGGTCGTCCACGGCAAGCTCGCGGACGCGCTGGCCTCCGCGGGACGCCACGAGGAGGCCGTCGGCCACTCGGACCACGCCGTGGCGATCTACGCGAAGTTCTACGGCGAGCGCCACCGCAACACGGGCGAGATCCTCATCGAGCGCGCGCGGATCCGGTTCCGCGCCGGACAGGGGACGGAACTGCTCGCCGACTTCGCCGATGGCCTCGCGATCATGGCGGAAGCGGGCGAAGGGATGACGCCCAGCGCGGTCGAGTACGCCCGCGAATACCTGTCCATCCGCTCCCTGCTCGGCGACCACACGGGCGCGATCGAAGAGTACCGCACTCTCCGCGCGGCGCTGGCCGCGGACCCGAGCGCCGGCGTGACGCCCGACAAGCTGAATGCTGCGCTCGCGACCGCGCTGGTGCGCCGCGCGCGCGCGCCGCTCCTCGCGAACCCGGCGGACGCGGAAGGCAGCGCGCTCCTGGAGGAAGCGCTCTCGCTCGCGGACGCGAACGGCTCCATTTCCACCGGCAGTCCCCGCTGGTTCCTCTGGGAGTGCTGGATGCACCACCTCGCGGGCCGCGACGATGCGGCCCGCGCGGCCTACGCGAAACTCATCGCCGCCCGCCCCCCTGGCCAGCACCGCCGCGCCCTCGCGCGCGAAGAATCGCTGCTGGAGGAAGTCGCGCGGCGGATCGGGGTGGATCTGCCGGAGGGATGGGCAACCACTGCGACCCCGCCCTGACCATCCCTGCGCGCTGTTGGAGCAGAATCAGCCTCCGCACTGGCCGCCTTCACACAGAACAACAATCGAGAGGAGAAGCCCAGCGATGAGCCAACCAACCACACCCGCCTACCGCCCCGGCATCAACATGGCCCTCAAGACGCCGCCGCACGCCTACGAGGCGACGGTCCGTTTCTACCGTGACATCATCGGCCTCGAGCAACTCCCCGACGGCTTCATCGGCTTCTGGATCATGGACCCGGCGGGGACTGTGTGCCTCGTGGCCAAGGAGAGCTGAGTGGGCGAAGCCCGAGGCGCGGCACATGGACCCATTGCGAACTGGCGAAGCCTACGATCAACTCGCCGATCTATGGAACAGCCCGACCTTCAACCGGGCGAACGGCATCCGGCAGCACGAGCGCGCGATTGCCTTCGCCCGAACGCGGGGGCGCGCGCTCGACGTTGGTTGCGGAAGCAGTGGCCGCTTCATCGACTTGCTCTTGAGCCACGGCTACACCGTCGAGGGGCTGGACATCTCGCCGCGGATGATCGAACTGGCCCGCGCACGGCACCCGGGCATCGAGTTCCACCACGCCGACATCTGCCGCTGGGAGTTCCCCGCGCAGTACGATTTCGTCTCCGCCTGGGACAGCATCTGGCACGTGCCCTCCGCTGAGGCGGAAGCGGTCCTGCGCAAGCTCCTCGATGGGCTGGCGCCGGGCGGCGTCTGCATTTTCACCACCGGGGGCCTCGATGCGCCGGTAGAGAAAGTGGATGCCAGTATGGGACCCACGGTCTCGTACAGCGTGCTCGGGATTCCCAAGACACTGGAAGTGCTGGCGCAGTGCGGCTGCGTCTGCCGGCACTTGGAGTACGACCAGCTCCCCGAGCTCCACGTCTACATCATCGCGCAGAAGGCGTAGTCCATTCGCCAGCAGCCGGACGCCTTTCTCGGCTTGCGAGGCGATGCGATCCCGCACGAACTTCCCGGCTCTTGAGTCAGCTCCGCGCACAATGCCCGCTCCCACTCCGGGAGCGGCGGCGCCGCACCGAATCGAGGAAGCAGCCATGGCCCGGAACTCGACGATCATTCCGACGATGCGCTACCGCGACGCGCACGCCGCGATCGCCTCGCTTTGCGAGGTGCTTGGATTCGAGGAGCAACTCGTGGTTCCCGGCCCGGACGGGACCATCGCGCATGCGCAACTTCGACTCGGAGGCGGCATGGTCATGCTCGGCTCGGCGACGGATACCGAATTCGGACGCTGGATGGCCCAACCCGGCCAAGTGGGCGGGTTGACTACGCAGGCTGCCTACGTCGTGGTGCCGGATGCGGACGCGGTTTACGAACGAGTCAACGCTGCGGGATGGTCGATCCTCCTCCCGATCAAGGACGAGGACTACGGCGGGCGCGGGTTCACCTGTGCCGACCCGGAGCGCCACGTTTGGAGCGTTGGCACCTACGACCCTTGGAAGTGAGGCGACCTCGATAGGCCGCGGCGCGCAGTTTTCACCTGCGTCTGGGCGCAATGGTTGCTGCGCTCGCCTCATCAGCCCACCAAGGTCCAACGAAGCCCATGGCCAAGAAACCCGAAGAAGCCTCCTCCGACATGCTTGGCAAGAAGGCCCCCGCTTTCTCCCTCCCCGACCAAAACGGGAAGGCCCACAAGCTCGCCGACTACAAGAGCCGTTACGTCGTCCTCTTCTGGTACCCGAAGGACGACACGCCGGGCTGCACCAAGGAGGCGTGCGGCTTCCGCGACCGGACCGCGGAGTTCGCCGAGCTCGGCGCCGTGGTCCTCGGCGCGTCGATGCTCGACGTGAAGTCCAAGGCGAAGTTCGCCAAGAAGCACGGCCTCGCGTTCCCGATCCTCGCCGACGAGGACAACAAGGTGGCGGAGGCGTACGGCGTGTGGAAGGAGAAGTCGATGTACGGCAAGACGTACATGGGCATCTCGCGCGAGACGTTCCTCATCGGTCCCGACGGCAAGATCGCCGCGCACTGGCCGAAGGCGTCGGGCAGCGAGGACCACTCGGCGGAGGTGCTTGAGGCGCTTCGCAAGCTGGCGGCGGGGTGAGCCCTCCCCGCCGCGCTTGACAGGCGCCCGGCGGGCGTCCAAGATTCCCTACAGGAAAAGGCGCACGCTTCCGGGCGCGCCGCCCGCCCGCTCCACCGACCGCAGCCAAGGCAGGTGCTCCGTTGCTCCACATCGCCTTCATCAACCCGTACGAGTCGCTCAGCCCCTACCAGGCCAGCCTCCCGCCCCTCGGCATCGGCTACCTGTCGGCGTTCCTCAAGCAGCACTTCGGGTGGGTGAAGACGTCCTTCCACCACACGGTGGAGCAGCTCATCGACGCCAAGCCGGACCTGGTCGGCATCTCCTCCGCCTCGGAGAACTTCCTGGACGCGATGTACATCGCGGAGCGCGTGAAGGAGGAGCTGGGCGTGCCCATCGTGGTCGGCGGCATGCACATCACCAGCCTGCCCCACACGCTGCCCAAGACGATGGACGTGGGCGTGGTCGGCGAGGGCGAGGGCACCTTCATGGCCGTCGTCGAGCTTTACCACGCGAAGTCGAGCCCGGGCCCCGAGGACTTCGCCAAGATCAACGGCATCAGCTACCACGACAACGGCGCGGTCGCGGTCAACCCCGGCGCCGAAATGATCAAGGAAATGGATACGCTGCCGTATCCGGACCGCGACCTGATCGACCACGGCTGGCGCGTGCCGAACTGGGAGACGGTCCACCTGGTCAGCTCGCGCGGCTGCCCGTACAAGTGTTCCTTCTGCAGCTCGTCGCTGCACTGGAAGCGCTTCCGCTTCTTCTCGCCGGAGTACGTGGCGAAGGAGATCGAGTACCTCCGCGAGCGCTACAACCCCGAGATCCTCTACTTCTTCGACGACCTGTTCGTGGGGCACATCGGCCGCTGGCGCGAGGTCGTGAAGCTGTTCCAGGAGCGCGGGCTGCACCGCGGCGTCCACTTCCGCGCCTACGCCCGCGTCGACCTCGTCACGGCGCAGATGGCCGAGGAGTTCGCCGAGCTGAACTTCAAGTACATCGACTTCGGCTTCGAGTCGAACTCCGAGCCGATCCTGAAGTTCCTCACCAAGACGCGCGTGACGCCCGAGGTGAACCAGCGCGCCATCGACATGCTCTACAAGAACCAGGTCTCGGTCGGCGCCAACTTCATCATCGGCTCGCCGCCGGAGACCATCGAGGACATCCAGCAGTCCATCGCATTCGCGCGCGCCAACCGCGACGCGATCGACCGCTGCAGCGTCGGCCCGCTCCAGCCGCTCCCCGGCACCGCCATCTGGAACATCGCCAAGATGAAGGGCCTCGTGAACGACAACTTCGAGTGGAGCCGCCTAGCCACCACCTACGAGACCTTCGACTGGGAAACGTTCCCCTTCATGGGCGAGAACATGACCCGCAAGGAGTTCTGGGACTCCTGGACCGAGTTCAACCAGCTCGCCAAGGAGATCAACTACGTGGGCCAGATGCGCCGCCTCACGATGCAGCGCTCGCAGCGCGACAACCGCATCGCGGACCTCGAGCGGCAGCTCGCCGAGCTCAAGGGCAGCCGCATCATCCAGGCCGCCAGCAAGGTCCGCGACTGGCGCCGCAAGACGCTCGCCGTCGAGCAGCCCGCCGGCGCCTCCGCCTGACGACCCGCCACCCGAACGAAACCTCCACGGGGCGGACCGCGACGGCCCGCCCCGTTCCGTTTCCATGAACCTCGACCTGTTCGATTATGACCTCCCTGAGCACCTGATCGCGGCCTTCCCCGCGGAGCGCCGCGACGCCTCGCGCCTGCTGGTGCTGCCGGCGGAGGGCGACCCCGCGCACCGCGCCTTCACCGACCTGCCGGGGCATCTGCGCCCCGGCGACCTGCTCGTCCTCAACGATACGCGCGTGATGCCGGTGCGGCTGCTTGGCTCGCTGCGCGGCGGGGGCAGGGCCGAGCTGCTGTTGCTGCACTGCGTTTCGAGCTCCCCGACGCGCTGGACGGCGCTCGCCAAGCCCGGACGGCGCCTCCGCCCCGGCGACACGGTCGAGATCGGCGGCGTGATGACCGCGCACATCGAGGCGGTCGAGGCGGACGGCTCTCGCGTGGCGTGCTTCGAGCACGACGGCGCCTTCGCGGACCGATTGGAGGAACTGGGCCGGATGCCGCTGCCGCCCTATATCCTCAAGTCGCGCGAACGCGGCGCTCCCGAGGACGCCCTCGCCGCCTGGGACGCGCTCGACCGGGAACGCTACCAGACCGTCTACGCGCGCCGCCTCGGCAGCATCGCCGCGCCGACCGCGGGCTTGCACTTCACCCCGGAGCTCTTCGCCCGCCTCGACGCGATGGGCGTCGAGCGCGCGTTCGTCACGCTCCACGTGGGCGCAGGCACCTTCAAGCCGGTCACGGCGGAGGACACGTCGGCGCACGAGATGCACTCGGAGGAGTGGGAGGTGCCCCCGGAGGCTGCGGAGCGCATCGAGGGCGCGCGCCGGGCCGGGCGGCGCATCGTCGCCGTGGGCACCACCAGCGTGAGGACCCTCGAGACCGCCGCGCAGGCCGACGGCAAGGTGCGCCCCGGCGCCGGCTCGACGAAGCTCTTCATCGAGCCCGGGTTCCGCTTCCGGGTGGTCGATGCGATGGTGACGAACTTCCACCTGCCGCGGAGCACGCTGCTGCTGCTGGTGTCGGCGTTCGCGGGGCGCGACCGGGTGCTGGCCGCGTACCGCGAGGCGGTGGCGGCGGGTTACCGGTTCTACTCATACGGCGACGCGACGCTGCTGCACCGGTCGCCCGCGGACCGCGCCACGGAACCCGGTTGACCCCCCCCGGCGGGGGTCGAAAGCGTGGCGGGCTTGGCATCCCTGAACAAAGCGCCCCAACGGCGCCGCTGCGAAGGCTCCCGCAACCCCTATGGCGATCCACCCGTCCGCCGAAATCCATCCCTCAGCAGAAGTCCACCCCGGAGCCGATATCGGCCCGCGGGTCATCATCGGGCCCGGCTCCGTCGTCGGCGAAGGCTGCGTCCTGATGGCGGGGGCGGTCATCGGCCCCCGGGTGCGCATGGGAAGCGGCAACAAGCTCTACCCGTACGCCGTGGTGGGCGAGGCGCCGCAGCATGTCGCGTGCGATCCGGACATCGCGTCGTTCCTCGAGATCGGGGCGAACAACACGTTCCGCGAGCACGTGACCGCGCACCGCTCGATCTACGAGGGCGGCAGGACGGTGATCGGCGACGGCAACTACTTCATGGCGGGCGGGCACATCGCGCACGATTGCGTGCTTGGCAGCAACATCGTCATGACGAACCTGGCCGGAGTGGCGGGCCACGTCGAGATCGGGGACCGCGCCTTCATCAGCGGACCGGTCGGCGTGCACCAGTGGGTGCGCGTCGGGCGCCTCGCGATGGTCGGCGGCATGACGGGCGTCGGCCAGGACGTGCCGCCGTTCATGAACGTGCGGGGGGACTGCACGCTGGTGGGCCTCAACACGATCGGGCTGCGCCGCGCGGGGATTTCCGCGGAGACGCGCCTCGTGCTGAAGCAATTCTACAAGGCCCTCTTCCGCTCCGGGCGCCCGCTGCGCAAGGCGGCGGAGTCGCTCGCCGCCGAGTGGTCCGGCCGCGAGATGCCGGGCGAGGCGCGCGAGCTGCTCGATTTCTGCCTCGCGAAGAGCAAGCGCGGCATCGCCCGCGGTCCGCGCCCCGCCGCGCAGCGGGCGAGCGCGAGCGGCGCCGACCTCGAAGAATGACCCCGCACGCCGGGCGCCGTCCCGCGCCGGCGCTCTCCACCTGCACCGTCACCTGGAACTCGGGCGCGAAGCTGGACGCCTTCCTCGCGGGCCTCGAGGCGCTCAAGGCGGAAGCCCCCTTCCCCTTCGAGGCGATCGTGGTCGATAACGCCTCCTCGGACGGGACTCCGGACCGGATCGAGGCGCGCTGCCCGTGGGTCCGCGTGGTGCGCAACGACCGCAACGATGGCTTCGCGGGCGGGAGCAACCGCGCCCTCGAAGCCGCGCGCGGAGACCACCTGATGCTGCTGAATCCGGATTGCGTGGCGGATGCGCGCGCGCTGGCGGGCATGGTCGGCTACCTGCGGCGGCACCCCTCCGCGGGCGCGGCGGGCTGCGCGCTGCTGCACGGCGACGGGCTTCCGCAGCGCACCGCCCACGGCGAGCCCGGCGCGCTGTCGTTCCTCCTCGGCAACTCCTGCCTGTCGCCGCTCTTCGAGCGCGCCGGCAAGGCGTGGCACCGGCTCACGGGGGGCTCGCGGCGGCCCCGCGCGGTGGGCTGGCTGCAGGGGTCCTGCATCGTCCTGCGCCGCGACGTCTACGAGGCGGTCGGCGGCCTGGACGAAGGCTACTTCATGTACTCCGAGGACGCCGACTGGTGCCGCCGGATCCGCGAGGCGGGCTGGCGCGTGGTGTTCCTGCCGAACTTCCGCATGACGCATTTCCAGAAGACGAGCGCGAAGGGATCGCCGGAGTTCACCTTCCGCCGCCTCTACCGCAGCATGGCTCTGTACGCGATCAAGTGGATGCCGCCGCCGAAGCGCTTCCTCTACTTCGAGGCGCTCAAGGCCGATCTCTGGCTGCGCCAGCCGCTCTATCGCGCCGCGGCGGTGCTGGGCCGCATGGACCCCAAGCGCGCCCGCGGGCGTATCGAGTCGTGCCGGGTGCTGATCAAGATGCTCCGCCGCGGCGACCCGGGCTGGCGCGCCGAGGCGCCTCCTTCGGCCGGGCGATGACCCCGCACGTTCTCCAAATCCTGCGCGGGTTCGAGGACGACGGCCCCGGCCGCCTCGCGCTCGGCGTCGTCAAGAACCTCGACCCCGCCGAGGCGCGCGTCTCCGTGGTGGCGCTCGCCGCGGACGGCCCGCTCCGCGCGGCGTTCGAACGCGAGGCGGCGCGCCACGGCGGAACCACCGCCGCGCTGCCCACCGGTTGGCTCGGCGTGCGCGCCGCGGGACGGCGCATCGCCGAACTGGCGCGCGCGCAGGGCGCGACGCACCTGCACGCGCACCTGCTGCGCGCGGACGCCGTGGGGCGCGTCGCGCGCGACCAGCTCCCCGGGCTGCCCTACTTCGTGACGGAGCACGCGCTGCACGGGTGGGGCGAGCGCGGCCCGCTGCTCCGCCCGCTCGTGCGGCGCTGGTATGTGCGCTCATTGGATGAGCGCTCGACCATTGTGGCGATTTCCCGTTGGGAGGCGCGGGCCCTCGAGGCGGAGGGCGTCCCCGGCGCCCGCATCCGCACCGTCCTGAACGGCGTCGACCTCGGGATGTCGCGGATCGCGCCGGAGGCGGAGCGGTCCGCCGCGCGGCGCGCGCTCGGCATCCCGGACGGAGCGGGGCCCGTGCTCCTGACGCTCGGGGTGCTGACGCGCCGCAAGTCGCCGGAAACGACGCTGCGCGCGGTGGCCGCGCTGCGGTCCGCCGGCATGCCGGCGTGGGCGCTGTTGGCGGGAACGGGGCCGCGCGCGGAGGAGCTGCGCGCGGTGGCGGATTCGCTCGGCCTGCGCGAAGGCGCGACGCTCGCGGGCTACCTGCCCGATCCGGCGCAGGCGGTCGCGGCGGCGGACGTGCTGATGCACCCCGCGGTCGAGGAACCCTACGGCCTTGTCGTCGCGGAGGCGCTCGCCAGCGGCCTACCGGTCGTGGCGCGCGCGGGCACCGGCGCCTCGGAGCTGCTCCCGCCGGCGCCCGACTCGGAGACGGTGGCCGGCGAAGCGCCGGGGGACTGGGCGGCTGCGTCGCGGCGGCTGGCGGACGCCGTGGCGGCCGACCGGGCGGGGATCGGCGCGCGCTGCCGCGCCCACGCGGAGGCCACGGCGGACCTGCGCCGCTGCGCGGGCGAGTACCTCGCGCTCTACTCGGAGGCCGCTTCCGCCTCGCGCGCCTGAATCGTCACGACGATCGGCAGGTGGTCGCTCATCTTGCTCATCTCGAACAGCTCGAAGGGCTTCGCGACCGCCGCGCTGGCGGGGACGATCTCCGGCGCCATCGCCTCGTTGACGTAGATCGAATCGATGTGGCGCGTGGGGTACTCCGCGGGGTGCGTCGGCGGGAATCCCCATTCCTCGAACGGATTCACGAACGGAAATCCGGTTTTCGTAATTGCCTGGAATTCGGGATTTTCAGGGGCGAAATTCATATCGCCGAAAACCAGGAAATTCCCGCCCGGCGTCACCTTCAGGTAGCGCGCCGCCTCGCGCTTCAGCAGCTCGATCTGCCCGGTCCGCGTGGCGCGGTCCTCGTCCTTCGCGCCCGCCTTGAGGTGCACGCATCCGAGGAGGAACGTGTAGTCCTCGGAGGGCCGCACCTCGACGATCATCATGCGCCCGTTGAGGAAGAACTGGTTGCCGCCCTTGCCGTCGGTGCTCTCCGCCGCCTTCAGCGTGACGATCGGGCCGAGCGGCACGCGGCTGAAGACGACGATGTTCTGGTACCAGCTCTCGTCGCGCGCGCCGACGATGCGCGTGTAGCCCAGCTCCGGCAGGTGGCGCAGCGCGTAGTCGCGCCCCCACGCTTCGCCTTCGATTTCCGAGGCCACCAGGATATCCGCGTTCAATTCGGAAATCACCTCGGCCATTTTCGCCAATTCCGCGTCGTCGCGCCCCGTGGTGTTCTCGAGGTCGGAGTCGACGTAGGGGTCGTCGTTGGCGTCGACGAAGTGCTCCATGTTCCAGAAGGCGAGGCGGAGCTCGCGTGGAGCGGGGTCCTCCTGCGCCGTCGCGGATTGGGCGGTGGCGAGGATCGCCGAGACGGCGGCTGCGAGGAGTGCGCGGTGCATGGGACGCTCCGGGGAGGGGAAAAGGGACGCCGCTCCGCACGGGGGCGGAGCGGCGTCAGGAGATGTTCCGCCTCGGAGGGCGGGCAAGCGGAGCCGGTCAGGGAACCCAGAGGTACTGGAACACCTCGGACTTGGGAGCCTGCGGGCCGGCGCCGGAGACATTGAGCAGGTTGAGCTGCGTCTGCACGCCCGCGCTGGCGGGAACGGCGGCGGGAGCCTTGACGTAGAAGCTCTCGGCGGTGCGGTTGCTCGTCTTGCGGTAGAGCACGACGGTGGGCTTGGAGCCCTCCTTGTACTGGTTGGCGGCGTGGTCGATGACCTCGTCGAGGTACATGATGCCGTCCACCAGGCCGGCGTCGTAGGCCTGCGACGCGGTGTAGACGCGCCCGTCGGCGAGCTTGCGGATCGTGGCTTCATCCAGGTCCGTCCGGTTCTTGCCGACGATTTCGACGAAGTTGCCGTACATGTCGTCGATGATCGACTGCATGATGGCGCGCTCTTCGGGCGACATCTGCTTCCAGAAGCCGCCGATGTCCTTGTTGGCGCCGCTCTTGATGACTTCGAATCCGACGCCGAGTTTGTCGCCGAGGCCCTTCATCTGCGGGAACATGGCGATCACGCCGATGGAACCGGTGACGGTGGTGGGGTGGGCGTAGATTTCGTCGCTGGCCATGGCGATGTAGTATCCGCCGGAGGCCGCGAGATCGAGCATCGACGTGTAGATCGGCACGCCGGTCTCCTCCTTGTACTTGAGGAGCTCCTTGTAGATGACGTCGCTGGCGGTGACGCCGCCGCCCGGCGAGTCCACGCGCAGGACCACAGCGCGGATGCGGTCGTCCTCGCGCGCCTTGCCCAGCTTCTCGGTCACTTCCACCACAGTGCTGCCGCTCGAGAAGAAGCCGGAGCTGTCCGGTCCGCCGGTGATGGCGCCGTCCACATCGAGCACCAGGATCTTGCCCGCGCCGTAGCGTCCGTCGCGGAGGGTCACTTCCTCGTAGGCGGCGGTGCCGCCCAGTCCCGACAGCGGGACGATGATGCACCCCTGCGCGAGCAGGAGCACGGCCAGAACCAGCGACATCAGGGCGGTGCGAATTGCCATCAGTGGTTTTTCCTTTCCTCACTAGGGGCCGGGAAGTCGTCCTACGGCCCGCGGTTGGTCATCCCTTCGGCAGGTGACACGTTGGCTACGCGCCAGGTGCTCGAAGTCTTCAGTCTCGACGCGGCGGGTAACACCTTCGCCGGGGTGGACTGGCGCGGACGCCCCCCCTTGGGGGATGCGGAGGCGGCCGCCCTCGCACGCCGGCTCTGCGCCGAGCCGGGCCGGGAGGTCGACGGCCTGCTGCTCCTGGAAGCGGCGCCGGGGGCCGATTTCGCCATGCACTACCGCAACCGCGACGGCAGCCGCGCCGGCTACTGCGGCAACGGCACGCGCGCCATCGCGCTGCTCGCCGGGCTGGTCGGCGCCGCCGGGACGGAAATGCGGTTCGCCACGGACGCGGGCTTCACGGAGGCCCGCCGGCTCGGCGCGGAGCGCTTCGAGGCGGCCTTTCCCGACCCGCGGACGGAGTACCGCGCCGGCGCGCTGGACCGGCGGGGGGCGCCGCCCGCGGACTTCATCGACACCGGCGTGCCCCACGCGCTCGTCTGGACCGATGGGGAGCCGGACTCCGGAGCGCTGTCGCTGGCGGCGGCGGAGCTCCGCTGGCACCCCGGCGCCGGGGCCGGGGGGGCGAACGTCAATCTCGCCCGGGACTCCGGCGCCGGGGGGGTCCGCCTGCGCACCTTCGAGCGCGGCGTGGAAGCGGAAACCCGCGCCTGCGGCACCGGCGCCGTGGCGGCGGCCATCGGCGCCGCCGTCCGCGCAGGGCGTTCCGGACCGCAGCGCGGAGCCGTCGTTCCCACGGGCGGCGCGGCGTTGGAGGTGTCCTTCGAATTGCGGGGCACCCGGGCGTGCGGTGTGTGCCTGGCGGGGCCGGCGGTGGTGCTCGGGGTGCGCCGTTCCGAGTGGCCGCTAGAAGGCTGACGGCCCTCCTGCGGGACTTGCCCGGAGGGCGTCCGCCACCCAGAGTGCCCCTGCGAAGAACTCCATCCGGCGTCCCCGTTCCGGCGGGCCCCGCCCCGACAGGAACGCGACGTTGACCCACGAGATCCCCGTCTTCCCGATCGAAACGCCGGCGATCCGCCCGCTCGAGATGATCCCCCTCGAGCAGCGCGGCCAGCCCTTCCTGCTGGTGCGCGACCCGCTCGGCGTGATCCCCCAGCCCGTCGGCCTGGCGGTGGACCCGATGCTGCTGATCGTGCTGCAGCTCGCGGACGGCCAGCGCACCATCGGCGAGATGGCCTCCGTCGCCACGCAGGCGACCGGGCACATCATCTCGCACGAGGTGCTGCGCGACGTGGTGCGCCAGCTCGACGAGGCGCTCCTGCTCCAGTCCGAGCGCTTCGTCGCCGCGTGGACCGCCAAGCGCGAGGCGTACGCCAAGGAGACGGTCCGCAAGTCCTCCGTGTTCCCGATCCCGGCGGCGATGGACCGCTTGGCGGTGATCGCGGAGCTGGGCAAGGAATTCCGCCGCCACCTGATGTCGTCGATCTCGCCGCCGGAGCGGCTCGACCTCGCGGCCGGGTCGGTGCAGGGCGTCCTCGCGCCGCACATCGACTACCAGCGCGGCGGCGAGGTGTACGCCTGGTCCTACAAGGCGCTCGCGGAGCACGGCCGGTCGCCCGACACCTACTTCATCCTCGGCGTGGTGCACCGCCCCGCGATGCACCGCTTCATCGCCACGCGCAAGCACTTCGAAACGCCGTTCGGAACCGTGCCGTGCGACACGGCGCTGCTGGACGAGTTCGCCGCGGACTTCGGCGGGATGCTGTTCGAGGACGAGTACCAGCACGCGGCGGAGCACTCGATCGAGCTGCAGGTGGTCTACCTGAAGAAGATGCTGGGCGACCGCCCCTTCAAGGTCGTGCCGGTGCTGGTCTCTAGCTTCGACGACCTGCTCGAGGCGGAGGGTCCGCCCAAGGTTGCGGATCCGGAAGTGGGCGCCTTCGCGGGCGCGCTGCGCCGGCTGCTCGAGAAGCACGGCAGCCGCGTCGCGCTGGTCGGCGGCGTGGACTTCTCGCACTGCGGGCCGGAGTTCGGCGACGAGGAGCTGAACGAGCCGGCGCGCTGCGAGCAGATCAAGGGCGGCGACCGCGCGGCGCTGGACGCGATCGAGCGCGTGGACGCGGAGGCGTTCTTCGACTCCTTCCGCCCCGACTTCAACTCGCGCAAGGTCTGCAGCGTCGGGCCGATCTACCTCGCGCTGGACGCCATGGCGGGGCGCGCGGAGGCACGCGTGCTGAAGTACCACCAGGCGAACTCGCCGGACCGCTCGTGCCTCGTGTCCTTCGCGAGCGTCGCCTTCACCACGCCGACGCCCGGCGAGCGGAAGAACCCGGGCGGCAAGATCATCCTGCTGGGCTGACCGCGGTCAGCGCTTCAGCAGCGCCTCGATGTCCGCCTGCGCGCGCGGCAGCTCCTCCGCGGGCTCCGCGCCGCCGGTGAGTACCGCGTGCCCGGCGGAGGCGTAGATGCTCGACAGCTCGTTGTAGTAGCGCCCCGCCGCCGTGGTGGGGCGCGGCACGGCGTTCTCGAAGATCGCGCGCATCTCCGGGAAGAACGGGATCGCCGCGGCGATCTCCGGGTCGTCGTAGAGGCTCCGCGCGGTCGCGAGGTAGTTCCCCCGCAGCGCGCGCTCCTTCTGCGCATCCAGCGACGCCGCCAGCGCGACGAACTGGATCGCGAGCTCCGTGTGCCGGCTGTGGCGCGAGACCGCGAGCATCTGCCCGCCGAGGGTTCCCGCGGAACGCTCCCCGCCGGGGAGCGGCGCGACGGCGAACTTGCCCCGCACCGGCGAGCCCTCCGCCTGCCCCGGCGCGTAGGCGTAGGGCCAGTTGCGCATGAACGCCGCGTTGCCGGACTGCCAGACGCCCCGCGATTCCTCCTCGCCGTATGACAGGACGCCGGGCGGCGAGATCGTGCCGACCCAGCCGCGCGCCCGCAGGAGCATTTCCGCCAGCGCGGGTTCGTCCACGCGCACCGCGCCCGCGCCGTCGAGGACCGGCGCGCCGCCGTTCGACACCTGCCACTCGAGCATGTTGCAGGTGAGGCCCTCGTAGGAGCGCCCCTGCCAGACGTAGCCCCAGAAGCTCGCGCTTCCCGCGGCGCGCTCGCCCTCCATGATCGCGCGGGCCATCGACTCGAGCTCGTCCCACGTCTTCGGCGGCGCCTCGAAGCCGTACTTCTCCAGCAGGTCCGAGCGGTAGTAGAGCACCGGCGCGTCGACGTAGTAGGGCGCCATCACCAGCTTGCCGTCATAGGTGTTGTTGGCCATGACGCTCGGGAACGTCTCGGTCTCGAGCGCGGGGCGGAGCGCTTCCAGGTCGGCGAAGTGCGGCCCGAGCATCCCGGTCCAGACCACGTCGCACATGTAGACGTCGACGTCGGGCGACTTGGCGCCGAGGAAGTTCAGGTACTGGGTGAGGCGCTCGTTGCCGTCATTGGGGGTGATGACGAACTCGACCTTCGCGCCGGTCTCGGACTCGAAGCCGGCGGCGAGTCCGCGCATCACTTCGAGGGCGGCGCCGACATTGTCGTGCATGACGCGGAGCGTGGGGGCGCTGGGTTCCGCCGCGCCCCGCGCGGGGGCCTCCGGGTTCTCGCGGCAGCCGGCGGCGAGCACCGCGGCGGCGAGCAGGGACGGCAGGGCGCGCGGGAAGGTGCGCATGGCGGGGCCTCCGGATCGGGTGTGCGCGCGGCTGCGCCGCGTCGGGAAGTGCGGGATGCGCCGGACCGCGTCCGGCGAGGGGGCTATTCCTCGCCGCGCTGGTCGAGGCGCTCCTCGTACTCGGCGTAGTGGATCAGGTCGTAGAACTGCTGGCGCGTCATCATGGTTTCGAGGAGCCCCTCCTGCGTGCCGTCCACTTGGAGCTGGTGGACCGCGCGGGCGGCGGCGCCCATCGCGACGCGGAAAAGCGTGAGCGGGTACAGCACGATGCGCACGCCGGCGCTGTGGAGCTGCTGCTGCGTGTAGATCGGCGTCTTGCCGAACTCCGTGATGTTCGCCAGCACCGGGATGTCGACGGCCTCGGCGATCTTGGCGTAGTGCTCCAGGTCGACGATGGCCTCGGGGAAGATGGCGTCGGCGCCGGCGTCGGCGTAGCGCTTGCAGCGCTCGATGGTCTCGTCGAGCCCCTCGACCGCGAACGCGTCGGTGCGGGCGATGACGTAGAAGGCGGGTGACGCCTCGCGGCGCGCGGCGGCGGCGGCGCGGACGCGGGCCACCATCTCGGCCGCGGGGACGACGCGCTTGCCGGGGCGGTGGCCGCAGCGCTTGGCGCCCTCCTGGTCCTCGATGTGGCAGGCGGCGGCGCCGGCGTGGATCAGCTCGCGCACGCAGCGCTCGACGTTGAGTTCGCTGCCGAAGCCGGTGTCGACATCCACCAGCAGCGGGAGGTTCGGAACGGCGGCGGTGATGCGGCGCGCTTCGGCGACCACCTCGGTCATCGAGATCATGCCGAGGTCCGGCAAGCCGTAGGCGGCGGCGACGCCGGAGCCGGAGAGGTAGGCGGCCTTGAAGCCGGCGCGCTGCACGAGCATCGCCACGGCGGGATGGAAGACGCCGACGACCTTGAGCGGTCGTTCGTTCGCCACGGCCTCACGGAAACGCGATCCCGGCTGCATCGATGGCCTCGGTTCCGCGCGGACCTGCCCGCCCGCGCCGGAGATGTTGGATGCGTAACATCTATAGGGGACCCGCCCCCCGGTCCAGCGGGATCGCCACCGGCCGCTCGGAAATCCGTTGGCGCCCGCGCGCAGGCCGCCGGTAGCCTCCCGGGAGAACCACACGTCCCGCACGGAGCCCACGCCATGTCCGCCAGCATCCCGCAGATCGACGCCGCACTCGTCCGCCGCCTCGCCAACACCGTCCGCGGCCTCAGCATCGACGCCGTCCAGAAGGCGAACAGCGGGCACCCGGGGCTGCCGCTCGGCTGCGCGGACCTCGCCGCCACGCTTTGGCTCAACTTCCTGCGCTACGATCCCTCCGATCCCGCCTGGCCGAACCGCGACCGCTTCATCCTGTCGGCGGGGCACGGCTCGATGCTCCTCTACTCGCTGCTTCACCTCGCGGGCTACGAAGTGGCGATGGACGACCTGAAGGCGTTCCGGCAGTGGGGGAGCAGCACCCCCGGGCATCCCGAGCTGCACATCACGCCGGGGGTGGAGGCCACCACCGGCCCGCTCGGCCAGGGGCTGTCCAACGCCGTCGGCGTCGCGCTCTCGGGACTGATGCTGCGCGACCGCTTCGCGGACAAGGCGCCCGGCCTCTTCGACCACTTCGTCTACGTGCTCGCGAGCGACGGCGATCTGATGGAGGGCGTCGCCTCGGAGGCGTGCTCCCTCGCCGGCGAGTGGCGGCTCTCGAACCTGATCGTCCTGTACGACGACAATAGCATCTCGCTCGACGGCCCCACCTCCCTGTCCTTCTCCGCGGAGGACCCGGTGAAGCGCTTCGAGTCCTACGGCTGGCAGGTGCTCCGCGCGGACGGCCACGACCCGGAGTCGGTCGCGAAGGCGACGCTCGCCGCGCAGCAGGACCCGCGCCCCTCCCTGATCGCCTGCAAGACCGTGATCGGTTACGGTTCCCCCAACAAGGCGGGCTCGTCCAAGGCGCACGGCTCCCCGCTCGGCGCGGAGGAAGTGGCGCTGACGAAGGAGAAGCTCGGCATCCCGGCCGCGGCGTTCCACGTTCCCGCCGAGGACCGCGACGTGTGGGCCGCCCGCGCCCGCGCCAACCGCGAGGAGCACGCGCACTGGAAGGCGCGCCTCGCCGAGTTCTCCGCCAAGCACCCGGAGGCGTTCGCCGAGTACGAGGCGCTCCGCACGCAGAAGACGCCCGCCGCGATGGCCAAGGACCTCCCGGCGTTCGATCCCGCCAAGAGCGTCGCCACGCGCCGCTCGTCCAAGGACGCGCTGAACGCGATCGCCAAGCACGCCTCCTGGCTCGTCGGCGGATCCGCCGACCTGTCGAGCTCGACCAACGCCGTGATCGACGGCACCACCCGCGTGAAGGCGGGCGACTACAAGGGGCGCGACCTCTACTTCGGCGTCCGCGAGCACGCCATGGGAGCCATCGCCAACGGCCTCACCTCGCAGGGCTTCTTCCGCTGCTTCACGGCCACCTTCCTCACCTTCAGCGACTACATGCGTCCCGCGATCCGGCTCGCGGCGCTCAGCAACATCCCCAGCATCTTCGTCTTCACCCACGACAGCGTGTTCCTCGGCGAGGACGGCCCCACGCACCAGCCGGTCGAGCACTACGCCGCGCTGCGCTCGATCCCGAACCTCGTGACGCTGCGCCCCGGCGACGCCGCCGAGTCCGCCCAGGCCTGGCTCTTCGCGGTCGAGGAGAAGCACCACCCCTCGTGCCTCCTCTTCACGCGCCAAAACCTCCCCGTCTTCGACCGCAAGAGCGACGAATTCAACCCGGCGGACGGGCTCCGGCTCGGAGCCTACGTGCTCCGCCCCGAGAAGGGCGACAACGCGCCGGACCTGGTGCTTATCGCGACCGGTTCGGAGCTGCACCTCGCGGTCGAGGCGGCCCGCAAGCTCGAGGCCGAGGGCCTGCGGCCCCGCGTGGTCTCGATGCCCAGTATGGAACTGTTCCGCGAGCAGGACGCCTACTACCGCGACAGCGTGCTTCCGCCCGCGGTTTCGCGGCGGCTGGTGGTCGAGTCCGGAGTCTCGCTCGGTTGGCACGAGTGGGCCGGATCGAAGGGCGAACTGGTGACGTTGGACCGATTCGGCTCGTCGGCGCCCGACACGGTGCTCGCGGCGAAGTTCGGATTCACGGTCGAGGCGGTCGCTTCGCGGGCTCGGGACCTGATGCGCCGCGGTTAGGGGTTTCCCGCACCCGATAATCATATAGAATCATATAGTCAGGAGTATTGTGCGATCATGGACTTGAGCTATCTCAAGTCCATGGTCTAACTTTGGCTGACTCGCATGGTCTGTTAGAACCAGAGCCGCCAGAGCGAATGAACTCTCCAAACTTCCCGACCGATCCCGACAACGAGCTGCAACGCTTGCGTGCTCGTTGCGCCCTATTGGAGTCGCATCTCCGGGAACTCCGCGAAGCGTTCTCGGGGTACACGGGGGTGGAGGGGCTGGGGGAGTCTATCTCCGAGCCGCCGGTCTCCTATGGAGACCGCACTTGGCCCGAACTGGGTGAAGTGGGGTTCGTCAGCGAAGAGCTATCCTCGCTGGCCAAGGCCCAGCTCATCCTTCGGCGCGAGCACGCCTTGCTTCGCGGAATCGTCCAGACGAGCGCGGCAGCGATCATCGTCTGCACCGTGGAAGGCCGCATCCTCCAGATGAACGACCGCGCGCGGGGGTTCTTCTCCCAGGCCGGGGTGCCCTTCGACGGCACCACGATCGACTGCGACGCGCTGGAACTGACCGACTTCGACGGCAATGCCCCCGATCGCAAAGACACTTTGCTTGAACTGGTCCGCGTCCGCAGGGAGCCGGTGCCGAACATCGAGCGGCGCCTTGGCGAAGGCGCCTCCGCCCGCTACCTGTCGATCAACGCCGCCCCCTTGGAGGGTGTCGAGCACGAGCCCTCCGCCGTGGTGCTTTCCATCTTCGACGTGACGGAGCTGGTGCGCGCGGAGCGCGAGCTGCGCCGCAGCGAGAACCGTCTGCGGGTGATTTTCTCGTCCCTCGAGGGAGCGGTGGGGCTGATCGCCCCGGGCGGCGTGGTCGAGGACTGCAACGAGTTCTTCGCCTCCCGCTTCGGCGCGAGGCCGGCGGACCTGATCGGAGCCAGCGTCTACGGCCGTGCGAAGCCGGAGAAGGCAGCCATGCTCCGCGGTGCCTACGAGCGGGTGTTCGCGACCGGCGAGACGCTCCGCGGGGAGCGCGTCTGCGACGAGCGCCGCATCGAGGAGTTCCGCCTGTGCCCCGTGCACGCCCCCGACGGGACGGTGCAGTCGATCGTCGAACTGGCGGTGGACGTGACGGAGCGCAAGCGCGCCGAGGAGCAGCGCCTGGCGCTCGCCGAGCGGCTGAAGGACACGCAGGGCCTCGAGGCGCTGGCGAAGCTCGCGGGCGGCATCGCGCACGACTTCAACAACCTCCTGCTGGCGGTGACCGCGAACGCGGACCTCGCGCTGGAAACGCTCCCGGACGACTCGCTCGCGCACGAGAGCCTCGTTGACATCCGCCGCGCGGCGGACCGCGCGACCGCGCTCTGCCGGCAGCTCCTCGCCTACTCGGGAAAGGGCCGCTTCCTGATCCGGCCGCTCGACCTGGACGCGATCGTGTCGGAGGAGCTGCAGCTGGCGGCGAGGCACTCGCCCCGCCCGGTCGAACTCGATCTCGAGCTGGCCGGAGTGTCGCCCGTGGAGGGCGACGAGTCCACGCTGCGCCAGCTGATCGCGCAGTGCGCGGCGCGGCTTTGCGAGGAGTCGGGTGTGCTGCGGGTGCTGACGGGGCGGACGCGGCTGGCGGGCGGCGCCTCCGCGCCGCGCGTGTTCGCCGGCGCGCCGCTCGGACGCGGGGGATACGCGACGCTGCAGTTCTTCGACCCGTCGGGCCAATGGGCGCGGGAGCTGGCCGGGCCGGAGGACGCGGTCGGTCTGGGCGCCATTTCGTCGACGGTGGTGCGCAAGATCGTCCAGGCCTGGGGCGCGTCGCTGGCCGTCGAGGAAACGCCGATGGGGCACCGGGTGCTCTTCCTTTTCCCGCTGCGCGAGGATGAGACCGCGGTGCCCGCGCAGACGCCCCTCGCGACGGCGAAGGTCACGGGCGGGACGGTGCTGTTCGTGGACGACGAGGCGATGCTGCGCGAAACGGGGGCGAAGATGCTGCGGCGCCTCGGCTTCGACCCAGCCCCCTTCGGCGACGGGCGCGACGCGGCCCGCGCGGTCGCGGCGATGCCCCCGGGGCAGCCGATCGCCTGCGTGATCGACATCACGATGCCGGGCATGGACGGCGTCGAAACGATGAAGCGCATCCGCGAGCTGCGCCCGGGCGTGCCGGTGCTGTTGTCGAGCGGCTACGCGGACGCGCCGGTGCCGCGCGTCGCGGAGCGCACCGGGCCGGTCGAGTTCCTGCAGAAGCCCTACGGCCTCGAGGAACTCGAGCAGGCGCTATCGAAGCTGCTGGGCCGCGCTTCGCAGTAGGAAGGCGGCTCAGCCCTACGGCTTCGGCTCCGGGGCGTCCGCCGGCGCGGGCTCCGGGGCGGGAGCCGCCTTGGCGCGCTTCGCCGGCGCCTTCTTGGCGGCCGGCTTCTTCGCCGCGGGCTTCGCGGCGGCCGCCTTCTTGGCGGGCTCCTTCTTCGCCGGCGCGTTCGACCATTCGATCTCGAACTCCAGCTCGCCCTTCTTCGCGGTCGAATCGTGCTCGATCCCGAAGACGGCGTCGGCGGGAACCTTCACCTTGTTGGCGCCGACCGTGACGACGACCGGCTTGCCGGCCTCGATGGCGTCGGCGAAGCGGCGCAGCATCGCCACGAAGCGCTTGCGGGGGTAGTTCTTCTCGATGTCGCGGATGCGCGGAGCCATGGCGGAAACTCCTGGGAGGGAATGGCCGGTGGATGCGCGCGCGGTGCGCCGTCTTGCAAGCGGATTCGTTCCCGGTTGCTACCGTGGGTGCATCGCCGGTGCGCTCAACCCCTGCCGCGGGCCACAAGGCCCGACGGCCCACGGGATCCGAGCCTTGATGCAACCCCACGAGCCGATGGAACGCCACCCCGCCGACGGCCCCTCGCCGCGCGTGGAGCGGCGCTGGCTCGCGCTGCTGTTCGCGATGGCGTTCCTGCTGCTGACCGTCGGCCTCGGGAAGAGCGGCTTCGAGGGGCGCGACGAGCGGCGCTACGCCCGCGTCGCGTTCGAGGTGGGCCCCGGCGAGGACTTCTTCGTCATGCACTTCATGGGGGAGCTCTACCCCGACAAGCCGCCGCTCATGTTCTGGTCGCAGGCGCTGGCGTACCGCCTCACGGGCGGGCTCAGCCCGCTCGGCGCGCGGCTGCCGCTGGTTCCGTACACGCTCGGCGCGCTGGCGTTCGCGTATTTCGCGATGCGGCGTCTCGGGGGCGCCCGCGTGGCGCTGCTCGCGCTCGCGATGCTGACCGTGGCGTTCCGGTTCGCCCATTCCGGGCGCTTCGCGCGGCTTGATATGGCGATGTGCTGCTTCACGTTCGGCAGCTTCTGGGCCACGGCGCGGATCCTGTTCCCCTACGCGGGCGAGCGGGCCGCGGGCCTGGGCGTCGTGCTCTGGGGATGGGCCGCGGCGGGCCTCGCCATCCTCGCGAAAGGTCCCGGCTTCCTCGTGTGGTGGATCGCGTTGGGTGCCTTCGCCGCCGCGCGGCGGGACTGGTCCGTCGTCAGGGCGCACCGCCCGCTGCTCGGCGTGCCCGTCATGCTGGCGGTGCCCGCGCTGTGGTTCGTCCCCGCGGCGCTGCTGGGCGGGATGGACTACATCGGCCCGATGGTCGGCACGCACGTGGTCGAACGGGCCATCGGCGCGGTGCGGCACGAGGAGCCCTTCCACTACTTCTGGCACAAGATCCTGTACGACTCCGCGCCGGTGGGTCCGGTGCTGCCGTTCGCGGCTTGGCTGCTCTGGAGCGGGCGGCGCGCGCTGCGCGAGCGCCCCGGCCTCCAGTTCGCCGCCCTCTGGCTGCTGCTGGGGCTCGTCTTCTTCAGCCTGCCGACGGGCAAGCGGTCGCTCTACATCCTGCCGCTCTACCCGGCGGCGGCGCTGCTCGCGGCGCACACGCTCTGGGCGGCGCAGGAGCGCGCGCACCGCGGCGTGGCGCGGGGCCTCTGGCTGATGCAGTGGGGGGCTTCCGCGCTGCTGCTGTTGGCCGCCCCGATGCTGCTTTGGCTCACCTTCGGGTTCGGCGAAGGGCTTCGCGAATCCCCCCCGGCATGGGTCAACGCGGGGTTCGCGCTGCCGATCGCGCTGGCGGCGGGCGCGTCGCTGCTCCAGCTCAAGCGCGGCCGGCTCGTGGCCTCCATGGCCTGCCTCGTCCTCGCGGTCCACCCCGCCTACTGGTGGCTCCACGCGGCGCTGTTCCCGATCAACCGCGACGACACCGTGGCGCGGGAGATGGCGGCGCGCATCGAGGCGGACGGCGGCGCCGGCGCGGCGGCGGCGGTGCTTGAGCCCGCCAGCGACCACCACACGATCTACGGCCGGTTCCCCTCCTTCGAGTTCGACAACAACGGCGAGGCGAGGACATGGCTGCTGGCCGCGCCGGGCCGCTTCCTGATCACCAGCAAGGAGCGCCTCGAGGAGTTCCGCGCCAACCCCGCCACGCCGCCGCTGCGGTCGCACGGCGTCTGGTTCGACCCGCAACGCGGCCGCGACTTCGCCATCGTCAGCGTCGCCCCGCCGGCGGCGGAAGGAGACGGAACGGATGATTGACACAGTCAAGAAAAGCGCCCCGCGGCCGGAGCCCGTCGTGCTCGCCGCCGAGTCCGTCTGCAAGTTCTTCGGCGGCGTGAAGGCCGTGAACAACGCGTCGCTGTCGGTCCGCAAGGGGGAGATCGTCGCGCTGATCGGCCCGAACGGCGCCGGCAAGACGACGCTCTTCAACACCGTGACGGGGCTGGTGGAGCCGACCTCGGGGCGGATCCGCTTCGACGCAGGGCGGGGCGCCGTCGATGTGGGCGGCCGCCGCCCGGACCAGGTGAACCGCCTCGGCATCGGGCGCACCTTCCAGAACATCCGCCTCTTCGCCAACCTGACGGCGCTGAACAACGTTAAGCTCGGCGCGCACCAGAACGGTTCGACGGGGCTGCTCGGCGCGGTGCTCCGGACGCCCGCCGCGCGGCGCGAGGAGCAGGCGGTCGAGGAGCGCGCCATGCGGGCGCTCGGCTTCGTCGGCCTCGCGGACGAGGCGTACCAGCGCGCCGGCTCGCTCCCCTACGGACACCAGCGCCGCCTCGAGATCGCCCGCGCGCTCGCCCCGAGCCCCGCGCTCCTGCTCCTCGACGAGCCCGCCGCCGGCATGAACCCCACCGAGACCGAGGACCTGGTGCAGCTCATCCTCCGCGTGCGCGCCCTCGGCATCACCGTCTTCTTGATCGAGCACGACATGCACCTCGTCATGAAACTCAGCGACTACATCTATGTGCTGGACCACGGCGAGGTGATCGCCGAGGGGCTCCCCGCGGAGATCCAGCGCAACCCCCGCGTGGTGGAGGCGTACCTCGGCCCCGAGGCGGCGGCGCAGCTCGCCGGGAGCGCTCGATGATCGCTCCCGCAGCGCTCCTTCCTTTCATCGAGGAAACCGCCCGCGCCGCCGGCGAGGTCCACCTGCGCTACTTCCGCCGGCTCGAATCGGTCGAGAAGAAGGGCGCCATCGACCTGGTGACCGTGGCGGACCGCGAGGCGGAAGCCGTGGTGCGCGACCGGATCCGCGCGCGATTCCCCGGGCACCGGCTGCTGATGGAGGAGAGCGGCGCCTCCCCCGGCCCGGAGGACGTCACCTGGGTGGTCGATCCGCTGGACGGCACGACGAACTTCGCGCACGGGATGCGGCTCTTCGCCGTCAGCATCGCGGTGCTCGAGGGGACGCGCCCGGTGGCGGGCTGCATCCACGCCGCGGCGCTGGACGAATGCTACACGGCGTCGCCCGGCGGCGGCGCGTGGCGCAACGGCGCCGAGCGGCTCCGCGTCTCGACGCGCGCCGCGCTGGCGGATTCGCTGCTGGTGACCGGCTTCCCCTACGACCGGGCGCGGGTGCTGGGGCCGCTGATGGAGATGATGGGCGCGGCGCTCGCGCGCTCGCGCGGAGTGCTCCGGCTCGGCGCCGCCTCGCTCGACATGGCGGCGGTCGCGGCGGGGCACCTGGACGGGTTCTACGAGTTCCACCTGCACCCGTGGGATGTCGCGGCGGGGGCCTTGCTGGTGGAGGAGGCGGGGGGGCGGCTGACGGATTTCGAGGGGCGCGCGTACGACGTGCTCGCGCCGCGCACCACGGTGGCGACGAACGGGCTGGTGCACGCGGAACTGCTCGCGGCGGTGACGGGTCCGCGGGCGTCGGCGTTCGCGGCGGCTACCTGAGCGCCTTCGACAGCGCCTCGCGGAGCTGGGCCAGGCCGAAGGGCTTCGTCAGCACCCCGCGGATCCCGTGCTCCGCGTGCCGCGCCAGGATCGGATTCTCCGAGTAGCCGCTGGCGAGCATCACGCAGGCTTGCGGATCGAGCTTGAGGATCTCCGCCGCCGCGTAGTCGCCCCCCTTGCCGCCGCGCACCGTCAGGTCCAGCAGCACCGCGCGGAACCGCGCGCCGGTCGCCAGCGCGGAGCGGTACGCCTCCACCGCCTGCTCGCCGTTCGACACCTTCACCGCATGGAAGCCGAAGTGCCGCAGCAGGCGCGCGTAGGTGTCCAGGATGAACGTCTCGTCGTCCATGACGAGCACCTCCCCCGTGCCGTGGAAGCTGCTGTCGGTACCCGACCCCTCCTTCTCGACCTGCGTCTCCGTCGCGACCGGAAGGTCCACGATGACGCGCGTTCCGACTCCGCGCTTGGAGTCGAGCGCGATATGGCCGGAGTGGTTGCGGACGATGCGCTGGCAGACGGAGAGGCCGAGCCCCGAGCTGCCCTTGGTGCTGAAGAACGGGTCGAACACGCGCGAGACGACGTCCTCCTGGATGCCCTCGCCGTTGTCGGCGAAGACGACGCGGAGGTGTTCTCCCTTGAGCAGCTCGGAGGCGCCGGGGCGGCGGTGCTCGAGCGTCACCGCGAGCCGCGGCATCGTCGTGCCGGCGGTCGCCTCGCGCGCGTTGAGCGCCAGGTTGAAACACACCTGGTAGAGCTGGCCGCGGTCCCCGTAGACCCGCACCCCCGCGGCGTCGTCGTTGATCGTGAAGCGCACCGAGGTGCCGCGGCACGCGAGCGCCACCGCCTCCTCGACGACGCCGCGGACGTCGACGACGGCCCGGACGGGCTCGGAGCCCTTCGAGAAGACGAGGAGCTGGCGCGCGAGGTTCCGCGCCTGCATCGCCGCCTCCTCGATGCGGGTCAGCTCCTCCATGACGCCGGCGAGATCGCCGCGCCGCGCGTCCACCTTGGCGAGCGACGCGCCGGCGGTGACGCCGGTGAGGAAGTTGTTGAAGTCGTGGCCGATGCCCCCCGCGAGCGTGCCGACGCTGTCGAGGCGCGAGGCCATGGCGAGCTGCCGCTCGAGGTCGCGCAGGTCGGTCACATCCTGCAGCACGCCGTTGCGCGCCGCCGGGGCGCCGTCCGCCCCCGCCTCCGTGGTTTCGTGGTACATGCAGATCGTGATGGCGTCGCCGCCGGTCCGCAGGAGCTGCACCTCCGTCGAGAAGCCTTCCGGGCCGGCGGGCGTCGATGCGCGCAGGTCGCGGATCCGGGCCACGTCCTCCGGCGCCATGGCGGCGAAGAGGAGCGCTTCGCTCGGCGTCGTCCGCCGCGGCAGGTCGAGCAGGCGGTACATCTCGGAGGACCACTCGATGCGATCCTCCGGGAGCTCGTGGGTCCAGCTCCCGAGGCGGGCGAGGCGTTGCGAATTGACGAGGTTGGCCTGGGTGCGGCGGAGCTGCTCGCGCGCCTGGTACTCGCGCGTGATGTCCGCCAGCACCATGAGCAGCGGCGCGCGGCCGCCGCCCGGCGCGGGCATGCGCCGCATCCGGTTCCACACCACCCGCACGCCGCCGTCCTTCGCGCGCAGGCGCACGTCGAAGCGCCAGGGCGAAACGTCGTCCGTGCCGAAGTCGTGCAGCACCGAGCGGTAGCGCTCGAGGTCCGCGGGATCGACGAGGGCTTCCGGGGACATGCCGGCCAGCTCGTCGAGCGGAAAACCTGTCAGCTCCGCCAGCCGGTGGTTGGCGAAGGCGATGCGCCCCTCGTCGACGATCATGATGCCGTCGGGGATCGTCTCGACGAGGGCGCGGAAACGCTCTTCGCTTCCGCGCAGGGAGTCCTCCGCTTGCTTGCCGGCGTTGATGTCGCGGGCCACCAGCACGGTGCCGGTCCGTCCGCCCGCCTTGTCGATCATCGGGCTGCCGGAGATGAGCACCCAGCCCCCGAGCCGCGGCTCGAAGACTTCGCGGGCGCTGGTCTCCTTCGCCGCGAGGAGTCCCTCGACGCAGCATTCCTCGCCGTCGCCGTGGGGACTGCCGAACAACTCGCAGTACCGCTTGCCGACCAGCTCGCGGATCGGGAGGCCGAGGTTGTCGGCGGCCGCCTTGTTCGCGCGCCCGATCCGGCCCTCGAGATCCAGCAGCAGCACCGCGTCGGGCAGTGCGTCGAAGGTCGTTTCCCACTCGTTCTTCGCGGTCGTGAGGACCTTCGCGAGTTCCTCCGGCGAAGGGTGGCTGTTGCCGGACTGGGCGGTTGGTGGATTCTGCATCGGGATTCCTTCCGGCATGCGGACGTGCTCGCTGGCGATGCGCCGGCGCGAAGCGCGACCCATGGGTGTCCCGGAATCGTCCGCCCGTTCCAAGGGTCCGGAGCGGATCGCGCCACGCCGCGCTTTGGCCACCGCCAGACAACCCAGTTCCGTGCCGTCGTGGCACGCCCCGAGCTGCCGATTGCATTCCGCGGCCGATACGGCGCAATCTCCCCGTCGCCTCCCGGCACCGACTCCACATCCGCCAGCATACGCCCCTGTGAAGCTTGATCCAAGAACCCGCGCCCTGCTCGACCTCGACCGCGTGCTCGAGGAGGCGGCCCGGCGTTGCCAGACGCCCCCCGGGGCGGAGCGTCTGCGGGGGCTGGCCCCGACGTCCTCCCGGGTCGCCGTCGAGCGCGAGCAGCGCCTCGCAGCCGAGGCCATGGCGCTCGCGGAGCGCGGCGGATTTCTTTCCTTTTCCGGGCTCGGCGACCCGCGTCCGCTCCTCGAGGAGGCCGCGATCCCGGGCTATGCGCTCGCGCACGAGCACTGGCCCCAGATGTACCGCCTCCTCCTGGTCTGCGAGCGCCTCGAAGCGTTCTCCCGCGAAGCGGCGGAACCGCATCCGAAGCTCGCCGCGCTCGCCTCCACCGTCCTCCCCAACCCGGAGGTGCGCGCCGCCATCGAACGGGTCTTCGAGCGGCGCGGCGAGGACCTGACCACCGATGTGCGGGACGACGCTTCGGCGGAGCTCGGCGAGCTGCGGCGCTCGATCCGCCGCTCCGAGGGGCAGCTCGGCCGCCTCGTGAACAAGCTGGTGGGCGAATTCGCGCGGCGCGGATACCTGCAGGAGGCGTACGCGACGCTCCGCGGCGGACGCCATGTGCTGCCGCTCAAGTCGAACTTCCGCGGGCGCATCCCCGGCATCGTCCATGGCAGCTCCGCATCCGGCGAAACGATCTATGTCGAACCGTCGGAACTTGTGGAGGAGTCGAACCGGCTCGAGGAGTGGCGCGCGGAGGCGCTCGCGGAGGAGCTGCGCGTGCTCCGCCTCCTCACCGCGGAGCTGCGCCCCTGGCTCGCCGCCGCCGAACACAACGTCGCTGTCGTCGCGCGCATCGACTCGTACCAGGCCACGGCGCGACTCGCGGGGGAACAGGGCTGGGCCTTCCCGCTCTGCGACGACGCGCAGCCGCTCCGCCTTTGGCGCGCGCACCACCCGCTTCTGCTGCTCGACCGCGGGCGCGATTCGGTGCCGATCACGGTGACGCTCAACCGCGGCGACCGGACGGTGGTCCTCAGCGGCCCGAACACCGGCGGCAAGACGACCGCGATGAAGACGCTCGGCCTCACCGCCGCGATGCTCCAGTGCGGCCTACCGGCGCCGTGCTCGCCGGACTCGAACGTGCCGCTCTTCGACGGCCTCGTGGCGGACATCGGCGACAGCCAGGACTTGTCGGCGGGCCTGTCGACCTTCAGCGGCCACATCCGCCGCCTCGCGGAGGCGTTCTCGGTGATCGCCGGCACCTCGCGCGCGCTGGTGCTGCTCGACGAACTCGGCACCGGCACCGACCCCCGCGAGGGCTCCGCGCTCGCGGTCGCCATGCTCGAGGAGCTGCACCGCACCGCGCACCTGTCGCTCGCCACCAGCCACTTCGAGGCGGTCAAGCAGTGGGCCGGCGAGACGGAGGGCGCGCGCAACGCCTCCTTCTCCCTCGATTCCTCGACGCGCAAGCCGACGTACCGCGTGCGGCTCGACCTGCCGGGGGCGAGCGAGGCGCTCGAGATCGCCCGCGCCGAGGGCCTGCCCGCGCCGATCCTGGCGCGCGCCGCCGGGCTGGTCGGCGCGCAGCACCTCCGCCTCGGCGAGCTGTTGCGGACCATCGAGGAGCGCGAGCGCCGCCTGGCCGCCGCGCAGCAGGCCGCGGAGGGCCGCGTCGCCTCCCTCGAGGAGCAGGAGGCGCTCGCCCGCGCCCGCGCCGCCGCGCTGCGCGAGGAGCGCCGCGCCGACAAGATCCGCCTCGCCGAGGAGCGCGAGCGCCTGGTGCGCGAAACCCGCGAACGCCTCGAGCGCCTCATCGCAGAACTGCCGTCCGAGGACGAATACGAGCGGCGCCGCTCGGTGCTCGCCTCCGCCCGCAAGGACTTGCACGCGGAGGGGGAGGCCGCGGTCGCGGAGCGCAAGTCGCTCCAGCGCGAGGAGGTGCCCGTCGCCGACGCCTTCCTCAAGCCCGGCGCGCGCGTCTGGGTGCGCACCCTGGGCGACTGGGCCCAAGTGCTCTCCGCTCCGCCGAAGGGGAAGGTGCGGCTGCTGCTCGGGCGCCTCGAGGTCGAGGCGGACCGCCGCGAGTGCTTCGCCCACGACCCGAAGGAGAAAGCCGCGGAGTGGCGCGCGGCCATGGAGGAGGCGGCGTCGCCGCGCGCCGGCGGCCCCAAGCCCCGCCGCTCGAAGCGCCTGAAGGCCGCGCTCCGCGACGCGGAGGCCGCTTCCGAACCGCCGATGCGGCACAAGGTGCTCCTCGCCTCCCGCCCCATCGGACGCGCCGCCGCCGTTTCTTCGCGCCCCGTGGCCGACGCCGAGTTCGGCAGCGCGCTCGAGCTCGACCTGCACGGCAAGCGCGTGGACGAGGCGCTCGAGATGGTGGACCGCTTCATCGACCGCTCGCTGCTCTCGAGCCTGCCCTACGTGCGCATCTGCCACGGCACGGGCACGGGGCGGCTGTACCGCGCGGTGCACGAGTTCCTGCGCGGGCACCAAAGCGTCCGCGCCTACCGCTTCGCGACGCCCGACGAGGGCGGCGGCGGCGTGACGATCGTGGACTTGTAAGGGAAGAGAAGGCGCGCGGGGCCGGTCCGCCCGGCCCCGCGCGGCAGGCCCTAGAACGCCCAGTTCACCAGCGGCAGGCGCAGCTTGCCGTCCACCACGTTGATGATGCCGATCTGGACGCCGTCCAGGCTTGATGCGCTGTTGATGAGGCCGAATTGCAGGCCCGACACCGGCGGGGCTGTGTTGACCACGCCGAGCTGCACGCCGCTCACGTACTCGCCGCCGGACTCGGGGTTGAAGTTCAGCGCGCCCACCTGAAGACCGCTCATGCGCGCCGTGTCGTTCACGACGCCTAGCTGCAAGCCGCCGATGGACGAATTCTCGACCATCGTGTCGCCGCTGATGCCGAGGTCGACGTTGTTGAGCAGGCCGAGCTGGATGCCCTCGACCTGGCCGCTGTTCCAACCGCCGAACTGGACGCCGCCGAGCGATTCCGCGCGGTTCGCCACCAGCGCGCCCTGCAGTCCGGTCCCTTCCCCCTCGACGACGTTGGTGATGCCGGCGAGCTGGATGCCCGCCGCGTCGCCCTCGACCACGTTTGCGATGCCGGTGAGCTGCACGCCGGCGGCGTCGCTCTCGACCACGTTCGCGATCAGCGAGGCCATGACCGCGTTGGCGTCCGCCTCGACCACGTTGGCGATGCCGGCGAGCTGGGCGCCCGTGTGTCCGCCCTCGGTGACGTTCGCGATGAACGCCCCGGAGAGCGCCGTCGCGTCGCCCTCGACAGAGTTCGCGATGCCGGCCAGCGCGATGCCCGTCTGGTGCCCTTCGATCGAGTTGGCGATGCCCGCCGCCTGCACGCCGGAGTGGCTGCCCTCGAACGAATTGGCGATCAGGCCGAGCGAGCCGCCCCAGCCGTCGCCGCCTTCATTCGCGACGGAGGCCTGGAGGCCGCCGAAGCCATCGCGCGACTCGACGTTGAACGGCGCCACCGCGACGCCGTACTGCTCGTTGTTCGCCACGCCCAGCAGGCCCAGCGAAAGGCCGTAGACGGAGGCGCCGCGCGGGAACACCTGGTAGCGCGGGATGGCGCCGAGCTGAAGCGGCGTCCAGCCGTCGCCGGTCCACTCCTCGTTGTCTTCCTCGTCGTCCCAGTCTTCGTCTTCGTCCTCGTCCTCCGCGTCGTCCTCGTCGTCGTCCTCGTCGTCGTCGTCGTCGTCGAAGTCGACGTCCGCATCAACCTTCACGGTGATCGGGTCGATGAGGATGGTGCGGCCCTTGCGGCCCTTGCCCGGGTCCTTGGGGGCGGCGGCGGGCTCGTCCTGGACCACCTCCGGCTTGATTTCTTCGTCCGCGTGGAGCGCCGCGGGGGCGGCGGCGGCGAACGCGGCCGCGAGGACCGCCTGCAGGATCAGCTTCTTGCGCATGGAATCGTGTCCTTTCGGGTGGGCCCCGGGATGGAATTCCCCGCGACGGCCCGTGAACCTAGTGTCGGAAGGCGCCTCCCGGTTGGAAGCGGGCCCCGTTTGATGCTGTATCCGATACGCAGCGGGGTCCGGCAGCTTCACCATCGACACCGCCGGCGGTGCTTCCGGCTTGCGCGAGACCGCCGAATCCGACGTACCGTAGTCTTACGATACCCCGGCGGTCGGTGCCACGGCCGGCCGCCAAACCCACAGACAATCCCCATGCAAGGACTCAACACCCGCTCCACCGGGCGAGGCGCATCCGTGCTCACGTGCGCGCTCCTACTCGCCGTCGCGGGGGCTCGCGACGCAGCCGGCGCCTCCACGGACATCTCCTGCTACGCGGACGCGCCGCACGGTTCGCGCTTCTACGACGCGGCGCAACTCCCCGATGGCTCCTTCCTGGTCGCCGGAAAGTCCCCGGACCTCGATTGGATCGACGCCGCCACCCCGCGGACGCCGCTAACCCTGCCCGCGGGGGTGGTCGACAACAACACGGGCACCGGCATGGTCGGCTTCATCCTCCATTTGTCGGCGGATCTGCAGTCGATCCAGCGGGTCGCCCACTTCGCCGATGGCGCGGTCGAGGACGTCGGGCGCCTGCGCTTCACCAGCGCGCCCGGCGAGCCCCCCGGCGCGCTCTACATCTCGGGCCGCAACTCGTCGAACCTCTACCGCGCGGACGGCTACTGGGTCGCGCGGCTCGACGGCAACTTCACCGATGCGGTCCCTACGGGGGCCGAGTGGGCCTACGTCGTGTGGGCCGAGGGCGACCACAAGTCCGTCATGCCGTGGGACGTCGGCGGCGACGGCAAGGTGGTGTACGTCACCGGCCAACCGCACTCGACCGGCTGGGCCGCCGCTTACCGGCTGACTGCCACCGGTGCGGAGGACACGGTACCCAACTGGCGCACGCACTGGGCGACGCTTTCCGGCGGCGGCACCACCGAGTTCTACGGCCTGGCCGCGGACTCGCCGAACCCGGTCCAGCGCAGCGGCTACGTGCTGAAGCCCCGCAGCCGCGGGTGCCTCCGCTCCTGGACGCAGGCGGAGTACGACGCCTGGACGCCGGACGGCAACGGAGGCGTCCGCAAGGGCACCTATCCCTGCGACGTGTTCTACACGGCGCCCTTCGACCCCGCCGCGCCCTCCTCGAACCAAGCGCTCGGAGGCTATACCGGCTACCGACTCCCCGACAGCGGCAGCACCACCGCCCGCTGCGTGGGAGTCGCGGTGGACCGCCGGACGAACGCCTTCTATCTCGGGTTCAGCTTCAAGTCGGTGCTCCCCGGCGGGAACCCGGACTTCGAGCCCGCCGTCGTGGCCTTCGACGCCGACGGCTCGCAGCGCTGGTGGCAGCGCCTCTACCGCGAGTGGAACGGGGACCCCGCCACCGGCTCGCCGCTCAACTCCACGCCGGACCAGTACGTGGACGCGCTCGCCATCGACTACTCGGAGCCGGAGGGCGACGGCGACCTCGTGGTGCTGGCGCGCTGCCATGGCAACAACGTGTCGAACTTCTGGAACGGCAACCAGGTCTCGACCGCCGCGAACCCGGGCAACCCGGGCTACTCGTTCCACCACCAGTTCACGGGCACCTCGGGCAACATCCACATCTCGTGGCTGGGTCGGTTCCGCCAGTCCGACGGCGCGCTCCAATACGCATCGTGGAACGCGGAGTACGCGGAGGGCGCGGCGCTCGGCGGCGGCCTCTACACCGACCCGAACCTCGATGGCTGGCCCAGCCACCAGTCGGGTTGGCCGGACCTCAACACGACGCGCATGGCGCCCGGCGTCCTCGGGACGGACGCCGAGGGGAAGGTGTACGTGCTGGCCCGGAGCGCGCGCCGCTCCATCACGACCGCCAACGCCTTCCAGAAAATGCCCAAGCCCGCCGAGGGCTTCTCCGCCTGGAACGCCTACGTCCGCGTCTACGCGCACCAGATGACCACGCTCGCCTACAGCTCGCTCCTCACCGGGGCGTGGGACACGGCGACGCAATCGGGGGCGGACAACACCACGCTCGAGGGCGTGCTGCCGGTGGCGAACGGCGTGCTGGTGGTCGGCTGGCACCAGGCCACCGGGACGCCGGCGGTTGCCGAGGGCGTCCCCATGCCAACGCGCAACGTGCTCCCCTGGGGCGCCGCCGCGCCGGCGGGCGAGGTGCCGCTGATCGCGCGGCTCTCCTTCAGCGAAGGGCCGCCGGCGGGCGTGGAGGACTGGATGGCGCGGTAGCGGACGCCGCTTCACCCCCGGCGGCTTCGGGTTGCCCGAAGCCCGCCGGGCGCGGAAAGCTCCCGACCGTGAGGAGCTTTCCATGTCGAACACGATGACGGAGTTGCGGGCCGCGTACGGCGAGATCGCCGACTTGCGCGCGGCGATGGGCCTGCTCGAGTGGGACCAGCAGACACACATGCCCAAGGAGGGCTTCGCCACCCGCGGACGCGTCGTCGCGACGCTGGCGCAGATCGCCCACGAGCGCTACCTGTCGCCCCGCTTCGACGAGCTGGTCGCGGCGGCGGAGGCGGAGGCGCCCCCCGGCGACGACGCCATCACGCTCGACCTGCTCCGCTGGGAGCGCGACCGCGAGCGCAGGATCCCCGCCACGCTGGTCGAAGAGAACTCCCTCGCCGTCACCGCCTCGTACCAGGCGTGGGAGGAAGCGCGGAAGACCAAGGACTTCGCCCAGTTCGCGCCGCACCTCGAGAAGGTGGTCGCGCTGCGCCGCCGCTTCGCCGACCACTACGGCTACGACGCGCACCCGTGGGACGCCCTGGTGCCGGGCTTCGAGCGCGGCATGACCGCGGCCCTCATCAAGCCCGTCTTCGACAAGGTCCAGCCCCGTGTGACCGCGCTCCTGAAGGCGATCCAGTCCAAGGGCCCCGCCCACGACCTGTCGTTCCTCGACCAGCGCTGGGACCCGGACGCGCAATGGGCGTTCGGCATGCGCGTCCTGGCGGACCTCGGGTTCGACCTCGCGCGCGGGCGCCAGGACCGCAGCACGCACCCGTTCACCATGGGCATGGCGCCGACGGATGTGCGCCTGACGACGCGGCTGAAGGCGGAATCGCTCTTCAGCGCGCTGATGGCGACCGCGCACGAAGGGGGCCACGGGCTCTACGAGCAGGGCTTCCGCCCGGAGGACGCCCGCACGCCGCTCGGCCACGCGCCCTCCTCCGCGGTCCACGAATCGCAGGCGCGCCTCTACGAGTACCGCGTCGCCGCCTGCCTCCCCTTCTGGCGCCACTACGCGCCGGTGCTCCGCGAACACTTCCCGGGCCAGCTCGACAACGTCTCCGCGGAGCAGCTCTACGCCGCCATCAACGAAGTCAGCGCCAGCTTCATCCGCGTGGACGCCGACGAGGTGACGTACCCGCTCCACATCATCCTGCGGTTCGAGCTCGAACTCGAGTTGATCGCCGGCACACTGGCGGTGCGCGACCTGCCGGAGGCGTGGAACGCGAAGATGCGGGCGTACCTCGGCATCACCCCGCCGGATCCGGTGCTGGGCTGCATGCAGGACGTGCACTGGGCCGAGGCGCTCTTCGGCTACTTCCCGAGCTACTCGCTCGGGACGATGTTCGGCGCCATGTTCATGGAGAAGATGGAGGCCGACCACCCGTCGCTCTGGACCGACATGGAGGCGGGCGACTTCCGCCCCGTGCTGGGCTGGCTGCGTCGCAACGTGCACACCGTCGGTTCGCGCATGAAGCCCCTCGAGCTGGTCCGCGCGGCGACCGGCCGCGAGTTCACCCCCGAACCCTTCCTCCACTACCTCGAGGCGAAGTACACGGAACTGTACCGGCTCGGCGGCTGAGCGACATGGCCAACCCGCACCAGGCGCACCACCTGCATACGTTCCTCGGGCGGCTCGCGGGGCTGCACCCGGCGTTGTGGGAGCGCTCGCTGGGAACGCTGGAACTCGACGCGCCCGGCCGCCCGGAAGGGGAATGGGTGCAGTCGCTCCCGCCGTTCCAGCGGGTCGAGCTGTGCCGCGCGGTGGTGCACGAGCTGGTCCGCGAGCTGGTGGCGCGCGATCCCGACGTGGCCGGCGTGTTCGGGACGATCCTGCTGCTGCCCGGCGAGTTCGGGGTCGAGGCGGTCTCCGAGATCGCGCCGCTCCCCCCCGGGGCGGGGCAGCGCGCGGCGGCGGCGCTGCGGTCGCTCGCCGACGCCGGGCTCCTCATCGAGCTGCCCCGCGGGCGCTGCGTGACGCCCTTCCCGGTGCGCATCGCCTTCGAGGACCACCGCTACTGGCCGGAGCGCGAGCTGGACTTCGTCCGCCGCCGCATGGTGCGCCACTTCAGCACCCAGGTGCTGCTGGAGAGCGTGGGGAAGGGGGCCGGGCGCGCGGACGAGGCGGCGCTCCCGAACCGCCTCGCCGCCTACGAAGCCGCCGTCGAGCTGGACGCGAAGCACCAGCCGCGGCCCGCCGGCGGCGAGTCCTACGACGAGGTCGCCACCTCGCTCGTGACCTTCGGCATCCACCTCGGCGCGCAGCTGGTCAAGCGCGCCTCGGACGATGTGGCGCGGCTCCTCGAGGCGTCCGCCGCGGCGGCGGAGCGCACCGGCAAGGAACGCGACCGGGGCCCGCTCCTCTTCCTCCTCGGACGCTTCTGGCAGGCGCGCAAGAAGCCCTTCGAGGCGCTCGACGCCTACCGCCGCGCGGCCGCGGTCGAGGCCGCGCTGGGCCGGGGCGGAAACGCCTCGTTGGCGCACTCCGCATCGGCGCTGCTGCTGCGCGACCTCGGTCGGAGCTCGGAGGCGCTGGCGCAGTTCGCCGCCGCCCGCGACTCCGCGTCGGAGGCGGGCGACCGAGACCGGCTCCGCGACGTTGTGAACTGCGCCGCGAGCCTGCTCCTCTCCGAGAAGCGTCCGCGGGAAGCGGTCGAGTGGCTCACGGAGATCGTCGACCGTCCGCCCGCCACGGAAACCGCCGCGGAGCTGGAGACGCTGCTGCTGCTCGGGCGGGCGCTGGGCGCCGCCGGGCGCCCCTCGGATGGCATCGCGGCGCTGCGCGCGGTGCAGGCCGCCGCCCTCGCCGCGGGGCTGCCGAACGTCCGGGCGGAAGCCTCCCTCGCCTCCGCCGAGATCCACCTCGCCGCGGAGGACCACGCACGGGCCGAGCCCGAGGCGCAGCTCAGCCACGACCTTTACGAGGCCGCCGGCGAAGCGGTGGGCGCCGCCGCGGCCACGCTCTTCCTCGCCCGCTGCGCCCGCGGCCTCGACGATCCCGCCCGCGGCGCCGAGCGCTGCGAGCGCGCGCTCACCCGCTCCTGGGCGCTCCGCGACCCCGCCCTGGTCGGCGCGCTGCACCGCGAGCGCGCGGAGTGCCTGCTCGCCATGCAGGACCCGCACCGCGCCGCCGCCGAACACTTCCTCGCCCTCGACGCATTCCGCCGGGCGGGCGCCCCGCTGGCCATCGCCGAGCAGCACCTCCGCCTCGCCACCGCCTACGCCGCCGTCGGCGACCCGCGGACCGTCGTCCGCCACCTGCTCCGCGCCCAAGGGCTGGCGCGCCGCTACGACTGGGGCGAAGGCGCCGAAATCGCCAACGGCCTGCTCGCGGTCCTCCGCGACGACGTGCCCGAAGACGATTGGGAGTCCATCGTCGTCGAGGTCTCCGAGGAGATCGAGTCCGGCGCGCTGCTCCGCGGGGGCGACGCCTGAACGCCGGCGCCTCCGAGGGCGGCGCCCCGCCCGCCGACCTGGCCCGCGCGCGGCTGCTCTGCCTCGCCGCGCCGGTCGTCCTGTCGCTCGTCTGGGTTCCCGCCGCCTATCCTTCCTGGGCGCTCGGCTCGTGCCTGCTGCTGCTGCTGGGCGCCGCGACGCTCGCGGCGGACGGCGCCGCGCCGCGGCGGGGCGCGCTCGCGCTGGCGATCCTGTCCACCGCGTGGTGCGTGGCGGGGCTCGCCTGGGCGCCCGTTCCCGCGAACGGACTGGAGGCCGCCTCCGGCGCCGTCCAGTTCGCCTTGGCGTTCGGCCTCGCGCTCTCCCTGGCCGATGCGGGCCGGGGCCGCTTCGCCGCCGGGGGCGCGCTCTTCATCGGCGCGCTCGCCGTGTGGGGCGCGTACCAGGCGGTCGGCCCCGCGGGCTGGCCGCGCACCTACGCGACGCTCGCGGCGCGCCTCGCGTCGGAGATGGACCCCTCGGACCCGCTGCTTGGCAGCCTCGCGCACACGCTCTCGGAGCGCCGCGCCGCCGGGACGCTGGGCTCGCCGAACGTTTTCGCGAGCATCTGCGCGGCGGGCGCGCTGCTGGCCGCGGGATGCTGGGCGGGCGCCGCGCGCACCGGACGCGCCGCGCTGGCCGCGGCGTGCGCGGCCTGCCTGGCGGGACTATGGCTCAGCGGATCGCGCGGCGGCGTGCTCGGGTTCCTCGCGGGCGCCGTGGTCTTCGCCGCGCTGCTCGGCGGCGGACGCCTTGCCCGGACGGGCGCCGCCGCCGCGTTGGTGGCGCTGCTGGCGGCTTCCTGCGGACCGTCCTCGGACGCGTCCCGCTGGCTCGGCTCGACCACCGTGGCGCAGCGCGCCGCCTACTGGCGCACCGGCGCGGAGCTCGCCCGCGCGCATCCGCTGCGCGGCCTCGGCGCGGGGGGCTACGCCACACTCTACCACACGCGGCGGATCGCCGGCGCGAACGAGACGAAGTTCGCGCACAACTGGCTGGTGCAGCGCGCCGTGGACCAGGGCGCGGTCGGGGCGCTGCTGTTCGCCGGCGCGGCCGCGTGGGCGCTCGGGGCGGGCGCGCGGCGCCTCCGCGGC
>JANRJK010000047.1:0-40019 GCA_033764015.1 Candidatus Sumerlaeia bacterium
CTGGGACGAGGCGAAGGTGTCGGTAAGGGCAGCAAACGGAACGCTCTCCTCGAACGCCCGCGAAGGCGTGGCGGCGGGCGCCCTGCTCGCCCCGGCGGTCCGCACCACGCAGTCCGTCCGCGCGCCGCTCTCCGCCGCGCAGTCGTCCATCGGGCTCAAATTCCTGTTTACCGCGCGCCCCTGGACCCCCGTGGGCGAACTGTACCACCTCCGCGCGCGGTGGTACTCGCCACTTGAGGGCCGGTTCCTCACGATGGACCCGATTGGATACGATGGTGGTAGCAACGTGTATATGTACTGCGGCGGCGATCCCGTGAATTGGGTGGACCCGTGGGGATTGGAACGACTGATTGAGATCGTTATTGAGCTTCCTCCGATTCCCACAGATGGGATCGTCTTCCTTATGGAGGACGATCCTGTCGTCCGATCCATTGAGTGCAGATTTTTTGTGTGCGGCTTCTCTGACGAGCAGTTTGACAACATCGAAGATTGCCTTCGGTCCAAGCTATTCAGTAATTTCTTGCAAAACTTGTCCGAACCATATCAGAGCATGGTCTTAGACAAGATTAGTCAGTCACCTCCTTACGAGATTGGCGGAAGTAACGAAGATCGTCGAACTTCTAGCGGTGACCCCATAGCAGGGAGCGCGCGGCGGGGAGGTTCTTCAATGACGCTGTATCCCCAAGGATCAAACTATGATGACTGTTACACTCTCCTCCAAACAGTTGTGCACGAACTAGGTCATAGCATCGGGTTGACACACGACGTCAACTCTGACTGGATGTACATAGATCAGGGTGTCCAAGCAGGATTCCCTAATTGGGACTATGAGCGACGTAACCCGGGGTACATGCGTGAACACTAGAGTTGCTTCACTCCTCCGTGCGGTAGCTATACGGCTCGCGATAGTCTGCTTGCCCTGTAGCTTGTGTGGTGCGCCCAGCTCAGGTGTGGGGGCCGTGTTGTCGAGCATAGAGAACTGGCCGAGTGTATCAAACATTGCATCTGGGAGCTTTAATGGGAAGACGGGGAGGTCTTTGCTCACTCAGCATTTTTGGATGCGATCTTACCTCGCTGCGCCAAGTACGGACCCGAACGTGGGATTGCTGGAGGCATACAGAATGCTCTATCAGAACGCTCCGACTGTCTACGAGGAATTGATCGATAGCGGACAGCCGTGGAATGAACCCCAGTTGGTCAACAAAGTCATATGCGAAGACATCTTGCGACGAGATCTGCCGTCCACTTGCACACTTGATCTTGTCACAGCTTTTCCAAGAGTAGAGAGAAGAGTTGTGATCAACTCCAGAGACATCGAAGTGCTCGTGATAGAATGCCCAGCCATTTCTAAAGCGCTCCTGTTTCATCCCGACTGGAATGTGCGCAGGATTGCGATGAGGGAGTTCTTCTACAGGGCGCGTGCGGACATTTTTGAAGTGTTTGACGCGAAGGAGATCGAAGAACTTACCTTATGGTCGTACCTTCTTCATCTCGATGTACAGTGGTTCGATTGCGTTCTCAGCTCTGCTGCGGACATGGAATTACAGCGGGAGGTGTGGCGGGCGCTCATTTCCGTCAGACTTGCCTCGGATAGCGCCAGTATAGAAGAGTTGGCGTCATTGCGGCTAGATCAGCCGTTGGTGATCAGTATCCTCGACGAGGTTCTTGGCACAGAGGTAGACCCTAGTGTTCTAGAGCGAGGACTCGAACTCCGGAAAAGGATCGAGACAGGGGAAGTTCCGGGATAACTGCAAGTGTACGGTTTTGAGCCTATTGTTCAGCTATCCATGGTCTTTTGGCTTCAGTGCCAATGGTACCAGTGTACGGAGCGAACTGTCGGAAGGAGCCAGAGGCGATGGTTCAGAAGTCCACCCGCCAAGTCGGCGACTCCTCCATCCTGCTCCGCCTCCGGTCATAGAGCCGCGTCGTGCTGACGTTCGCGTGGCCGAGCCATTCCTGCACCTTCGCGATGTCGGCTTGGTGCTCCAAAGCGTTGGTTGCGGCGGTTGCGCGGAGCGAGTGGACGCAGAGGCCGCGGATGTCGATGCCGGCGTGGCGCGCGTGGTGTTGGACGATGTCGCGAAGGACGGATTCGGGCTGGGGGTGCGGGGCGAGCGTTGCGGGAGGATAGAAGAGAAAGTCTCACGCGAAGCCGCGAGGACGCGAAGCGGGGCTGATGTGCGCTTCAGGGTTACCCTGCGCCGGATCTGCGGGCGGGGGGAGGTCTCACGCGCGGCCGTGATGGAGGAACACGGCGAGGATCGCGCGGTCGCGTTTACCCTTCAATGTCGCGGGGTCGGGGGCCTCGAGAAGCTGGCGCGCCTGGTCGTCGCTGATGGCGGGAGTCTTGCCCTCGTTCGGGTTCTCGATGGCGGGTCTGCGCACGCCATTCGCGGGGTTGTCAGGGACGGCGTTGCGTTCGCAGAGGTAGTCGAACAGCGACGCGACGGCGGAGAGCTTGCGGCGGATCGTCGCCGGTGACGCGCCCCGGCGCTTCAGCTCGTCGCGCCATGCGATCATGTGCGCGCGGGTCACTTGGCGGAACTCCGCCCCGCCCTCGATGCCGAGGAACGCGATCAGATCGGCCACGTCGATCCGGTAGGCGCGCCGAGTCCGGGCGTTCTCGATGTTCGCGAGCCACTCGATCCAAGGCGGCACGTCGGCGAGCCCCTGGAACTGCTCGGCCGTGAGAAGGCGCTCCCCCTTACCCGATCCGCTCCAGCACCAGCGAAACGTCGGCGGGTTTGTTCGGGCCGATGCGGTAGGCGGCTTCCGCGAGGCGGCGGGCTTCGTCGAGGCCGCGGCCGTTTCGGTGCCAGACGCGCAGCAGCGGATCGCCGGCGCGCACCGGGTCGCCGGGTTGGCGGAGCACTTCGAAGCCGACGCCGAGGTCCACCTGGTCGTCTGCCTTGAGGCGTCCGGCGCCGAGCGTGTTGGCCGCGACGCCGAGGGCGCGCGTGTCGACCGCTTCGATGAAGCCCTCCGCGGCGGCGTTAAACATCGTTGTGTCGGGCGCGAGCTGGAGCAGCGAGGTGTCGTCCGCGATGCGCGGATCGCCGCCTTGGGCCGCCACCCACTCTTGGAACTTCGCCATGGCGGAGCCGTCCGCGAGGTGCTGGCGGCAGCGTTCGATGGCGGACTCGACCGTGGGTTCGACGCCGCCGAGGACGAGCATCTCCGCCGTTTCGAGGATCGTCAGCTCCGTCGAGTCCTCCGGGCCCGCGCCGCGCAGGATCTCGACCGTCTCGATCACTTCGAGGGCGTTGCCCACGTAGCGCCCGAGGGGGCGGTCCATGCGCGTGAGCATCGCGACCGTCGGGAGCGCGAGCGCGTTGCCGATGCCGACGAGCTGGCGGGCCAGCGCGCGCGAGTCCTCGACCGTCGGCATGAAGGCGCCGCTGCCGAACTTGACGTCCATCACCAGCGCGCGCGTGCCGGAGGCGGCCTTCTTCGACAGGATCGACGCGCAGATCAGCGGGATGCTCTCCACCGTCGCCGTCACGTCGCGGAGCGCGTAGAGCTTGCGGTCCGCGGGGACGAATTCGGGCGTCTGGCCGATGATGGCGCAGCCAACGGTGCCGAGCTGGCGGACGAATTCGTCCTCCGACAGCGCCCAGCGGTAGCCGGGGATCGCGTCGAGCTTGTCGAGCGTGCCGCCGGTGTGGCCAAGGCCGCGCCCGCTAACCATCGGCACCACGAGCCCCGCCGCCGCGGCGAGCGGCGCGAGGATCAGCGACACCTTGTCGCCGACGCCGCCGGTGGAATGCTTGTCCACCTTCGCGCCCGTCAGGTGCGACAGGTCGTAGGTGCGCCCGGAGGTCATCATGCAGCGCGTCAGCGCGGCGGCTTCGTCGAAGGACATGCCGCGGAAGAAGATGGCCATGAGGAGGGCGCTCACCTGGTATTCCGGGATGCGCCCCTCGACGTAGCCGCCGATGAACTCGGCGATTTCGGCGGGGGCGAGTTCGCCCCCCTCGCGCTTGCGGCGGATCAGTTCGGGCACGTTCATGGGGGAGTGTCCTTGAAGGGCGCCGGGAACATGCCGGCGTCGCGGGCTTGGGCGCGGAGCGCGGCGTCGGCGGAAATCAACCCCGCCAGCAGGCCGTCCTCGAAGCTGAACTGCGGGTTGTTCGAGACCTCGGGCCAATCGAACGGGTTCATGATGTCGTCGTTCGTGATCCGCGGGTTGATCTGGCGGGCGATCTTGAGCACCTTCGCCCGCTGCTGCTCGATCATCCGCTGCAGCAGCTCCAGGTTCGCGTCGAGCAGTTGCTCCGCGCCGTGGCCCATGGTGGGGTTTCCTTGTCGCTTGGCGTCCGGAGGGCACGATGCCCCCCGCACACTCCCGAGGCAAACACTGTGTCGAATCGCGAAGCGCCCGGCGGCGACGCCCCCGCGCGCCTCTTCCCCCCCATGCGCGAGCTGCTGGACCGGCTCGGGATCCGCCCGGACAAGCGCCGGGCGCAGCACTTCCTCCATCGCCAGGAGACGTGCCGCCGCATCGCCGAGCTGGCGCTTCCCGACCCGGGGGCGCTTTGCGTCGAGGTCGGCGCGGGCCTCGGCAACCTCACGGTGCAGCTCGCCGACCGCGCCGCCCGCGTCGTCGCCGTCGAGCCCGACACCGAGTTCATCGAGTGGCACCGGCAGCTCGTGCGCCTCTCGCCGCGCATCGAGTTCCTGCACGCGGACTTCCTCCAGCTCGATCTCGAGGAGCTGACCGCCGCCGCGCGCGCCGCCGGTACGCCGCTGGTCGCCGCGGGCAACCTGCCGTACCAGATCACCAGCGCGATCCTGTTCAAGCTCGTCGACGCGCCGTTCCGCTTCGACCGGATCGTGGTGATGATGCAGCTCGAAGTGGCGCAGCGCATCGCCTGCGGGCCGGCGCACCGCGAATCGGGCGCCCTCTCGTACAAGATCGCCCTCTCCTACAAGCCCTCCATCGAGATGCGGATCGAGCCCGGCGAGTTCATCCCGCCGCCCGCGGTGCGCTCCGCGGTTCTCGTGCTCGAACCGCTGCCCGCGCCGCTGTTCCGCGACGCCGCGCACCGCGACCGCCTGTACCGCGTGGTCGAGGGCGTCTTCCGCTACCGGCGCAAGACGCTGTCGAACGGGCTGCTCGAGGCGCATCTGGCGCCCGACCGCGCGGCGGGGGAGGACGCGCTGCGCCGCGCGGGGATCGACGCGAAGCGCCGGCCCGAGACGCTCTCGCTGGACGAGCTGATCGCGCTCGAAGGCGCGCTCGCCCGGTAGCGGATCAGCGCGCGGGAAACACCACGCGGTTCCACTCCGCCTCGAGCGCTTCCTGCGCCGCGCGCGGCATGTCCACTGTGAGGTCCGTCCGCAGCAGCGACAGCGCCGCGTAGCCGCGCTCCATGACGCGGTCGTCGCTGTCGGGCGCCTCGGGGGTGTGGATGATCGTCTTGCCGACGTTCATGTAGTACTTCGCATCCAACTCCTCGCGCTGGAGCTGGAACTCGTCCACGTAGAACGCAGTGCCCTGCCGCGCATAGTGGACGCCCTTGAGCTCGTCGAGCGCGACGTTGGGCAGGTTCAGGTTCCAGAACGTGCCGCGGCGCCACGACTGTTGAAGGAGCCAGGGCACGAGGGCGGCCGCCAACCCCGCCGCGGTGTCGAAGCGCCAATGGGGCTCGCCGCGGCGCCAGATCGACACCGCCATGGCGCGCAGGCCGAAGAACGCGGACTCGATCGCGCAGCCCACGGTGCCGCTGTAGAACACCGAGTTGCCGATGTTCGAGCCGGGGTTGGCGCCGCTCAGCACGAGGTCCGGCTTGTAGCCGCCGAGGCCGATCACGGCGAACTTCACGCAGTCCGCCGGCAGCCCGTCCACCGCGTAGCCCCACACCTCGCCGTCGGCGCCGCGGCGCGCCTCGACGCGCATCTCCTTCACCACGGAGAGCCCGCAGCCGCTGCCGCTGCGCTCGCGGAGCGGAGCGCACACCAGCACTTCGTAAAGCCCGGTCGCGTTGAGCGTGTCGCGGATCGCGAGCAGCCCGGGGGCGTCGATCCCGTCGTCGTTGGTGAGCAGGATGCGTGGCTTGCGTTTCGACACGGAGCGCTCCGGTGGGTGGGGTCTGGCGGCGAGGGTTGTTTCGACGCCGCCTCACGCGTCGGGCAAGATCACTTCCACCGTGGTCGACTGGCCCGCCACCACCTCGACCTCCTGGAACACCGTCAGGTGCGCGCCGGAGCGGTCGATCACTTCCATCTGCACGCGTCCCGGCGGGGCGCTGGTCGTCTCGAAGACGCCCTGCCCGTCCGTGTACGCCACCCAGCCGTCCGCGCGGATGTAGATGTCGACGAGCGCGGCGCCGCGCTCGTCGCGCACCGTGCCGGCGATCCGCCCCGCGCGCAGGATCTCGACCGCGCCCAGGTCCGTCGCCCGCTGGATCGCGACGCCTTCGACGTAGGTGGCGACGTGGTTCGCCGCCGTGACCAGGACGATCGCCTCCTCGACCAGCGGCACGCCGCCGATCACGAAGCTGCCGTCCGCGAGCGCAGACGTCGAGTAGGTGGCCACGCGGAGCGGGTGCTCCGGCGGGGCGCCGCGCGGCGCCAGCAGCGCCACGAACGCGCCCGCCACCGGCTGGCCGACCCCCTCCGACACGATCGTGCCGGTCACCGTCCCCGCCTCGCCGACAAGGATGTCCCCAAGGTCCACCACCTGGCCCGGCGAGATTCGGACGTTGTTCACCGACGTGGTGCCGCCGCCCGGAACGGAGAAGACGAAGTTGGCATTCCCCGACATCAGGTGCGGCACCGTCAGCCGCCCTCCCGAGGTGTTGAACTCGTGGTCGTAGCGCATCCGCCACTCGTTGTCCGCGGTCGTGCCGCTCGGGCGCGACTCGTCGATCACCACGGACACGCGGACGCGTCCCGCGGGTTGGCCGTCCGCGCCGGTCACATCCGCCACGGCGGACTGCCCCTGGTCGAACAGCACGACGGTCTGCGTCTCGCCGGTCGCGACCGGGGCGAGCACCTGGCTCATCGGGATGTAGATGCCCTCCCGCACCGTCGCGCCGTTGACGGAGATCGAGTACGAGCCCTCCGGCAGCTCGTCGAAGATGAAGTACCCCGCGCTGTCGGTGCGCCGGTAGCGCTCCGCCGGCTCCTCGCAATCGAGGCAGCGCACGTAGGTGTCGGCGCTGTGGATCGGGCCGCCCACCTCGTTGACCACGATGCCGAAGATGCGCCCCTCTTCGGGATCCGAATCGCTCTCCAGCGTGATCGTTCCGAGGTCCACGCCCTGCGCCCCGACGGTGGTTTCGACCTCCTTCGTGAGGAACCCGACGGCGACCACGGAGACCTTGGCGGCGCCGGGCTCGACGGGGCGGATCTCGAAGCGGCCGTCATCCCCGGTGGAAGCGGTCCCGAGCGACTGGTTCAAGCGCTGGTAGATCGGACGCACCGTCGAGAAGCCGTCGACCACGGTCACCGTGGCGCCTTCGACCACCTTGCCGTCCTTGTCCGCGACCCTCCCCGTCACCGGGGGACCGTCCCCGAGCCGGACCAGGAGCGGCTGCGCCAGCGCCGAGGAATCCGCCGGGTCGATGAACGCCGCGCTGTAGGCCGCGATCGTCCCCGGGCTGTGCGCGCCCGCGCGGAATGGCTCGGAGGCGCCCGCGGGGAGGCTCGGGAACGTGAAGTTCCCCGCGCCGTCCGCGCGCAGCACGCCCGCCGACGAGTACGGGTCGCCGAAGTTCGAACCTTGCCGGAAGAGCGAAACCAGCGCCGACCCCGCGGGTGAGCCGTCCGGCATCAGCACCGTCCCCGTGATCGGCTGCGCGGGATCGAGCTCGACCAGCAGGAACGGCTGCTCGCCCTCCTCGACCACCGTGAAGGACTCCTCGCCCTGCGTGAAGCCCGTCGCCAGGAAGGTCGCGCGGTACGCGCCGGGATCGAGCGGCATCAGCTCGAAGGTGCCGTCGTCCAACCCGTAAACATAGCCGATGAACGCGCTGCCCGCGTAGACCGTGATGGTCGGCTTGGCGGCGACGGAGCCGTCGGAGGAACTGACGGTCCGCCCGCGCACGGGCTCCGTCGACGGGATGTTGAAGTCCTCGGAAAGCCGCCGCTCGTCCGCCGCCAGCGTCAGGTACCGCGTCGAGTTGGGCGCGGCGGGGCGCACCAGGCGGACGACGTACTCGCCGGGAAGCTGCGCCGCGAAGGTGTAGAACCCCTCCGTTCCCGTCGCGGTGTACACGTCCACACTGGTGGCTTTGTTGGTGAGGACCAGTTCGGCGGACGCGACGCCGGACTCGCCGCGGCGCACCTGCCCGCCGATCAGCCCCATGCCGGGCTCGAGGTCGCCGCTCAGCTTTTCGCTGTTCTTGCGGCGAGCCTCCTCGCGTTCCAGATCGTACTGGGAAGGGGTGGGTTCCGCGGTTGTGCCGCCGGAGGTGGCGCCGAAGGCGGTGCCTCCCCCGGTGGCGCCGGGCAATCCCGCGAGCGCCCCCGCGGCATCCGCGAGCGTGGTCGTCGTGTCCGTATCTTTCGAGGCGGCGACGGTGGTGCGGTCGGTCGCGGAGGAGTCCGCACTGGCGGCAGCGGCCGCGGCGTCGGTGGTCGCGTCGGCGCCGACGCGGGGGGCGTTGCGCCCGGGCCGACCGGGGGCCGCGTCGCGCCCGCCGGCGGACTGCGTGGCGCCTTCCGACCTGCCCGATGGCTCGCCGCCGGTGATCCCGCGCAGCGCCAAGGCGCCAAGCACCGCCGCCAGCACGACCGCCAGCAGCAGTGCGATCTTGCGGTTCGACATCTGTTTCGCCAGCATCGAAAGCCTCTCCGCGAGGGCGCGCTAGCGAAGGAGCCAGCCGGTTCCCCCAGTCGCACCCGGGCCGTAACGCGCTTCCCAGGACAGTCGAACGGCCAGCCCGGCGTCGAGCAACCCCCAACCATAGTACGGCGACACGCCGTTCCGGTCGTAGAAGCCGCCCGACTCGTCCAACCGCCAAGAGCTTTGGCGAAGCAGGTCCCGGACCCGTTCGCGCGGCAAGTCGGGATTCACCGAAAGCATCAGCGCGACCGCGCCGGCGACCTGCGGCGCCGCCGCCGAGGTGCCGCCGAAGGTCGCCGTGTAGTCGCCGAACAAATCCCCCGATTCCGCCGCCGCGTTCTCCGCCGGATTCGCGCCGATCAGCTCGATCGGGCGCCGCACCGCACCGGTCCCCTCGTCCGAGTTGTAGAGTTCGATCCGCGGGCCGTTGTCCTTGGCGAGGTACAGCAGCAGCGGCGCGCTCCGCTCCTGCGCGATATCGATGCGCAACTCGTAGGCCACCGGCTTGCCCGCCCCGTCGAACGCTAGGGTCGAGTTGTACGAGCGCGCTTCAATCGAGCCGTCAAACACATGAGGCGTGGTCGACGCCTGCTCGGTCCAAGCGCCGGTCTCGTCCTGGAAGCGCAACGACCAGCCCTCGAACACGCCGGTGTTGCCGGTGCCATTGAGTGCGATCAGCAGGTAGTCGCCGGCGATCGAGCCTTGCAGCAGGAACCCGAGCGACTGGCGCCCGCGCGCTCCCGAGGTGTAGCCGAGCACCCCGACGCGGTCCGTCGTCAGGATTCCGCGCGTCGTGGCGCCGTCCGGGGGCCAGTTGAACCCGGCGTCCCCGCGGCTCGGCGCCACCAGGTCGAGCGCCGCGCCCGAGTTCGAGTACGCCGCGCGCCTCCCCTGGTCCGTGACCGCGCCCACCGCGAGCACCGACTCCTGCTCCTGCAACCGCGGGATCGCGGCGAGATTATCGTTACCTGACGAAAAGACGATGGTGGTGCCGAGCCCTCCGCGCCCCTCCTCCGCCAGCGCCGCGATGGCGTCCGCGAGCGCGTCGCTCAGCAGCGTGGGGTCCGAGTACCCCCAACTGCAGTTCACCACATCCGCCCCTTCGTCGATGAGGCGCAGGAAGCCCGCGGCGAGTTCCCCCTCCGAGGCGCGGTAAACCCCCGCGACCGGAAGCAGCCGCACATTCGGCGCAATGCCCGTGATGCCGAAGTCGGCGCTCGTCTCCGCTCCCACGATCCCCGCGACCGCGTGGCCGTGCCGCGAGCTGTCGTAGTCCGGCCCGCCGTCCGCCTCCGCTTCCACCACATTGAACCCCGGGAGCAGCTTCCCGGGCGCGGCGAACTCCGGGTGGGCTCCCTCGATCCCATCGTCGAACACCGCGACGACGATCTCCGGGGTCCCGCGCGTGAACGCCCATGCCTCTTCCACGCCGATATCGATGTTGCCGACGGCGCCTTCCTGGCCTGTGTTCCGCAGATTCCACTGCTCCGGATAGAGGCCGTCCGCCGCGGGGCCGTGCGGCGACTTCTCGGCGAAGTAGTCGGGGTGCGCCCAAAGCACGTCGGGATCCGCGGCGAGGGATTTCGCGAGCGCGGCCGCGTCCGCCGCCGGCGCCGGGATCGACTGCCACCGCGCGTCGCCGCTGCGAAGCGGCCGGGGCGCGGAGCGGCCCGGCGCGCGGCGCGCCGCCACCGTCGCCGCGTCAGCGCCCGGGCGAAGGCGGACGAGCACCCGGTCGCGCGGCTCCGGGACCATTCGCGCGGGTTCGCGCGCGTCCGCGGGAGCGTTCGCGACGATCAGCAGCAGCGCGGCGGCGGCGGCGCGCAGCATCGCGCGTCAGCCCCCGGACTTGCGGAACAGGTCGAGCACCGCCTGCGCGGCGTTCAGCGGCGCGGCGGCGCGCTTCGGGCGGTACCAGTCGCGCATCACCGCACGGAGCTGCCGCTGCTCCCAGGCCCGCGCCAGCTCGTAGTGCGGAAACGCGGTCTCGACCACGTAGAAGTCGCGCGAGTGGTGCCGCAGACGCCCCGCCGAGTCGGGCCGCGACGGCACGAACGCGTGCGTCAGCTCATGGTAGATCACGTAGTCGATGTAGTACGTCGGCACGCGGGGATCGTCCAGCAGGGGGTGGATCAGCACGGTCCGGTGCGCGGCGTCCCACAGGCCGAGCGTCACGCGGCGCGGCACCTCGCCGCGGCGCACCGGCTTGGACCAGACGATGTGGAAATCGAGGCGCGCCTCGAAGAAGCTCCGGTTCACCGCGTCCGCCCGCTCCCGCAGGTCGAAGACGCGGCCCTCCGCGGTGCCGCTCCGGCGCTCGCGGAGCCGCTTCTTGGACACGAGCTGGCTGTGGTGCTCCGCCAGGAACGCGCGGATGGCGGTGCGCACCTCCGGCGTCGGCTTCACGCAGAAGCGCGCGATGACCGGCCGCAACTCGTCGCCGTGCTCCAGGAAGACCCGGTGCAGCGAAACCCGCAGCCCCGGCCCGGGAGGATCCGGGACCACCCTCAACGGGACGCTGGCGCTGTCGCTCACGCGCAGGCGGACGGGGCGTCCCGTGGCTTCGCTCAGGTAGCGCCTCAACTCTTCCGCGAACATGGCTCCGCCGGTGCGGCTCCTCTCCGGATGCTTCCGACTTGGATTATTCGAGCGGCGCGCTCAAAATCAAGAAGTGATAGCCCTCCGCGCGCCCGTGGCCATCGTCGCCGCAACACCACCCGCCGGAGATGCCCCGATGCCCGAACGCCTGCACCATGGAACCGGAACCGCCTGGGAGGCGCGCGTCGGCTACAGCCGCGCCGTGCGCGCCGGAAACTGGATCGCCGTGGCGGGCACCTGCGCCATCGGCCCCGACGGACGCGCGGTCGCGCCCGGCGACGGCGGCGCGCAGGCGCGCTTCGTCTTCGCGCGCATCGAGGAGGCGCTCCGCGCCCTCGGCTCCAGCCTCGGCGACGTGGTCCGCACCCGGATGTACATCACCGACCTCCGCCATGCGGAAGCCGTCGGCGCCGCCCATGGCGAGCTCTTCCGTGCGGTCCGGCCCGCGTCGACCATGCTGGTCGTAGCCGGGCTGGTGGACCCGGAGCTGGTGGTGGAGATCGAAGTGGACGCGCTGGCGGGGGAGTAGCCGTTCAGCGCAGCGCGGTCTCGTCGTCGAACAGGCCCTTGCCCGAGGGCCCGAGTCGGTCCGTGATCGTCGGCGAGTCGCGCGGGATCACCTGAGTCAGCACGGGATCGCTCCAGATCCGGTTGAAGAGCCGCGTCGTCGCGGGCTCCTCTTTGTAGGAAGACCGGTTGTTGAGGAGCGACACCCAAACGTCCTCGCAAACCGGGGTTCCCGCGGCCCCGGTGGCGAGCGCCTCCAGGCGCGCGAGCCCCGCGGCCCGGGTGTCGTCCGAGAGCGTTTCGTAGAACGCGGCGGTGAAGAGCAGCCGCGGCGCGATCATCGCCGACGGCCCCGCCTCCGCGGCCTGCCGGACCAGGTCGTAGTGCCGCGGCGTCATCTGGTTCGGCGCCATGATGCCCAGATAGCTGGAAGGATCCTTCCCGAGGATCTTCCGTGCCGCCGCGTCGTCCCCGGAAGCGGGGAGCACCTCGACCGGGAAGCTGCCCAAGACCACGACCGGGTGCGGTGGAGGTTCATCCTTCGACAGGGCGCGCATGGCGACATCGACGGTCCAAACGCCGGGCCAGTCGAACAGGGCGCCGCTCACCGTCTCCGGATCCGCGAGCAGTTCCCAGTCGCGGCGGTTGATCTCGCCCGGAGCGAGTTCGAGCACCGTGGTGGGGATGATCGCGCCGGGAGCGATCGGCTTGTACTCGAAGGGGCGTGTGCGCGGGGGCGTCACGCGCACGATCAGGTCGTAGCCGAACAGGAGCTGGCCGCGCATCTCCTGCTTTTCCGCGGCGCGGTTCTCGAACTCGATCCGAAGGCGCAGCGGGGCGCCCTCGGGAAGGCGGGGATTCAGGAGCGTCGCCCGGCGGTGCACGCCCCGGCCCTCGACCCACTCGCCACTGAGGGGCGCATCGTATCCCGGGGCTGCCGGGCCGCCGGCCATTGCGCGCATCGGCGCGGCGGGCGCCGTCAGGATGGACTCCGGCGCGGGGGGCTCCCAGCCTGCCAAGGGGTCGGCGGCGGCCCGCAGCGCGGCGGCGGCGAGAAGGATCGTCAGCAGGGCATGCTTCATCGCGATGTGTCGCTCCTAGGTTGCGGAAGGCGGACTCAGGGCGCCGTGGGCGCCGGCGTCTCGCTCGGCTGCTGGTCCGCCAGCAAGTCGCGCACGATGCGGTCGGTGATGTACGCGCGGCGGATTTCTTCGTTCTGCGCGATGTCCGACACCGTGCCGGAGACAAGGACTTGGCCTTCGTGCATCAGGTAAGACCGGTCAGTGACATAAAGCGTCTCGCGGACGTTGTGGTCCGTGATGAGGATGCCCAGCCCGCGCTCCTTGAGCTTCTTCACGATCGCCTGCAGGTCCTCCACCGTCTTCGGGTCGATGGCGGCGAACGGCTCGTCGAGGAAGATGATCTTGGGTTCCAGCGCGAGCGCCCGCGCGATCTCGACGCGGCGCTTCTCTCCGCCGGAGAGGGTTCCCGCGAGTTGGCGCGCGACGCCCCCGAGGCCGAGGTCCTCGATCAGCTCGTCCGTGCGCTCGCGGATCTGCGCCCGCTTGAGGCCGTGCGGTTCGAGGATCGCGCGCAGGTTCTCGCGGACCGTCATCTTGCGGAAGACACTGGTTTCCTGGCAGAGGTAGCTGATGCCGAGGCGCGCCCGCTCCTGGATGGCGAGGCGCGTGATGTCGCGGTCGCCGATGTGCACGCTGCCCTTGGTCGGTCGCGTGAAGCCCACCATCATCTTGAAGGTCGTTGTCTTGCCCGCGCCGTTGGCCCCCAGCAGGCCGACGATTTCCCCCTGCTTAACCTCGAGCGAAACCCTGTCGACAACGGTCTTCGTGCCGTAGGTTTTCACTAGGTTCTGGGTGTGCACTCGGATCGGCTGCATGGCGGCTCCGGAAAGGCTTGTGACTCGGCGCGGCGGCCCGTTCGTTGTCTATCGGCCCTCGCGCGAGGTGTCGCAAGCAGCTTCCATTCCGGAGATCCCCGCAGACCCCATGCCGCAGGCCGCCCCGCCAGACCGCGCCGCGCCGGCGCGACTCGTGCGCGTCCCCCGTGCGATCACCGGCGCCGGCCTCCTGCGCTACTGGACGCCGCGGGTCGCCATCGCCGCTCTGGCCGCCGCCCTTCTCTATCTGTTCAACTGGGGCGGAACCCCATATAGCAAGATCCTCTACCCTGCGGCCTTCTGCGTCGGACTCCTCCGCCCGGTGTGGGCGTTGTATGCGATCGCGCTGTTCGGACCGCTCTTCTTGAACGATCCTGGCAACACGCACCTCCTTGTCACTCTGGAGGTTTTCCTCCTCGGAGCGTTCAGCGGCTACGTCCGGCTTCGCTCCATCGACGGACTCGGCGCCGCCGGCGACGCGCCGCCGGGGAGCCCCGCCGGGCCCTGGCCCGCCTGGGCCGCCTCGATGGCGATGCTCGTCGGAGCCTCCGCCATCGTCGGAGCGCGGCTCGTGCTCCTCCGCGAGGACGCCTTCGCCGGCCGCGAGGACACCGTGTTCGCCACCGCCATGAACGTCTTCTATGGCTGGTCCACCATGCCGGACTGGGGCCTGCGCGCGCTCTGGAACTGGTGGACCGCGATCCTGGCGGCGTTCCTCGCGGCGCGCTTCGCCACGCCGCTGGTGGCCGCGCGATGGCTCAAGCTCGCCGGCCTCGGGCTCGCCGCCGCCTGCGCCGCGGCGTTCCTCGACCGCTTCGGGCTCATCGACCTCGACACCTTCCGCCGTCCCAACCCGGATCCGCTCCATGCGGGGCGCCTGCAGGGGCTAGGCGGGCACGCGGGGTGGTTCGGCATGTGGATCGTCGCCTGTTGGCCCGGCCTCGCCTTGTGGCTCGCGGTGCCTAGCCGCAAGTTCCGCCTCGTGATCGCTTCCGTGCTGCTTTTCCTGGTGGCGCCGGCCCTGATCCTGACCGCGGCGCGGGCGAGCTGGCTCGGCGTCGGCCTCGGCGTCGCCCTCGGCGCCGCCTACCTCTACCGCCGTGAGCGCGCCGTCCGCCCCTGGATGTTCATCGGCGTCGCCCTCGCCGCTGCCCTTTTCGCGGTCGCCGCCCTCTTCAGCGACGTCGTCTCGCGGCGCATCGAGAACCTGCTCCGCGTCGGCGACCGCCTGAACTACTACTCCAGCGGCGCCACGATGCTCCGCGAGTACCCCTTCGGCACCGGCCTCGGCACGCACTACCTCTACTACGAATCGCTCTTCCTGCCCTGGCCCGTCTCGGCGCACTACCAGTTCGACCACGTCAGCGCCCATTCCTACCCGCTGCAGATCCTCATCGAGAACGGCCCAGCGGCGCTCGCGCTGCTGCTGCTCGGCGGACTGCTCCTCGCGCGGGATCTGCGGCGCGCCTGGCCGCGGCTGGCGCCCGATCCCCAGCGCACCGCCCTCGCGCTCCTGTGCTCCGTTGGGGGGCTCCTGGTGGTGGGCGTCGCGCAGTACCTCGGCGACATCCGCGTGATCGAACTGACGCTATGGGTCGGCGCCGGGCTGCTCGCGGGCTTGCTGCGCCGCGGCGCGCCGGACGCCTTCGCCGCCGAGTCGCCCCGCACCGCCGCGCGCGCCATCCTCGCGGCGTCCGCGGTCGCGGCCTTCGCCACCGCCTCGGCCAACTTGTCGCGCCCCATCACCGGGCAATACCCCCGCGCCGCCGAGTGGCACCCCGAAACCGCGGGCTGGCAGATCTGGACCGACCGCGTCTGGCGCTTCCCCGTCGATCCCGATGTCTCCGAGGTGCGCTTCTCCGCCTACCGCAAGCACGCCCCCGCGACGGTCACGGTCCGCTGGCCCGATGGACACGAGGAGACGGCGACGATCGGACCCGAGGGGCAGCACTCCTTCGCCCGGACGCTCGAGCACGGCGCCCCGTCCCGCTTCGCCCCCCGCCGCTGGCTCGAGGTGCGCGTGGACAGCACCTTCGCGCCGAGAGACTACGATCCCGAGAGCACCGACTATCGGCGCCTTGGGGTATTCATCTGGGGCTTCATGATGGAGCGCGCCCCCGCTCAGGGGACGTAGCGCGCCGTCCGGCTCACGTCGCCCCGCGACACGGAGCCGTTCGTCGGATCGTAGATCCACGACTCCGAAATCGCGGTTAGCCCGTTGACGTGGAATTCGTTCCGCACATCGTTCGACTCGTTGACGCTGTCGGGTCCGCGGCTTCGGAGCAGCCACCGGTGCGTCGGAACCGCCGGGGCCAGCGGGTGCGTGTCGTCGAAACTGGCAAAGTTGGTGTACGAGTAGTAGATCCCCGAGCCACCCTGCCCCCCCGCCGGTTCCGTCACGAAGGGATCCACCGTCGCGGCGATCGACGTCATGAAGGCCACCGGCGTCGTCAGGATCACATAGCGCTCCGGGTAGGCAATCTCCCCCGCGCCGGAGCGGTGCGGCGGGTACCGGTTGCTGTCCACACCGTAGCTCTCGATCGCGGTCGCGAGCGTGCGTAGGTCGGACTTGGCGCGCGACACTTTGGCGCGCACCTGCGCCTCCAGGAAGTTCGGCACCGCGATCGCCGCCAGGATCGCGATGATCGCCACGACGATGAGGAGCTCGATCAGGGTGAAGGCGCGTCGCCTCATTCGGTAACTCCAGGGCCTGCGGGGTGGATGCGGCGGAGCGATGCCACCATCGCCGCCGCCAGCGCCAGCGTCGCGACCGGGCGCTGGACGAAGTACGCCACCCCGAGCGATTCAGCGAGGATGTTGCCGGTGTAGCCCGCCTTCTGCCAGAAGTACCAAAGGGACGGCGCCCCCGCGGCGCACCAGACAAGCAGCGCCAGCCGCGCGGAGATCCGTCCGCGCACTAAGAGGAACGCGGCGAGCGCTTGCACCAGCGCCGTGTGGTGCTCCCAAGCGTCGCGGAAGACGACGAACCAGGTGAGCCAGAAGATCGCCAGCGCCGCCTCGTCCGGAGCGCGCCGGGTCCGCCACCACGCCCACACGCACAGCGCCCCCCACAGCAGGATGATCGCCGCCGACGCGTAGGCGACCGGGTCGCGCCCGGGTGCCAGCCGCTCGAAGCCGCCCGGCGGAAGCATCGCCAGCCCCTGCGCCTTCCAAGCCAGCACGTTGACCAGCGCTTGCACCCCTTGCGCGCCGGCGTAGGGCACGTCCATCGCCCCGACCAAGCGCCCGCGGACGCCAGCGCCGCCGAGCCCCTCGGAAAGGCCGCTCGGCGTCGCCGCGAAGTACGCCAGCGGCGGCACCGCCAGCGCGAACGCGACCACCACCGCGCGCCGTCGTCCCCAGGACCACAGCAGCAGCGCGAACCCGAGCGGATACACCTTCACCAGCGCGCCCAGCACCCACGCCGCGCCCGCCAAGCGCCCACCCTCGAACAGCCGCAGCGCGAACCAGAAGAGAAGCGTCGCCATGAAGAGCGTGAATTGGCCGAGATGGAACTCCGGCACCAGCGGGAACCAGCAGAACCACAGCAGCGCGAACACCCACAGCAGCCCGGGGCGACGCCCCGCGCATGCCAGGAATCCCGCCACCGGCATCAGCCAAAGAAGCGCGACCCACGCCTTCCAGGCGGGCTCCGGCGGCAGCGCGTTCAGCGGCACCCCGAGCCAGTACGCCGTCACCGGCAGGTAGCGGAACGTCGTCTTGTACGGCGCGCGGAGCGGCGGGTCCGCGTCGCTGCCGTAGGGATCGAGCCCCGCCAGCACGCGCGAACCCGCGTTGTAGATCGAGTAGAAGTCGAGGCCGGGGCTGTGCCGGATCAGGTAGCCGGCGTCCACGGAAAGCGGGGCCCAGATGCTGCCTTGGTCTCGCGGTTCGACACCGGGGCGGCGCACGTCGTGGAGCGGACCGCGCCCGAATGGAAGGAAGCTGGCATACAGCAGGATCAGCAGCGCGAAGGCGGCCCGTTGCCAGCGGGGGAGCGCACGCACCGCCGAGGCCGCGCGCCTCCAAATCGCGAACTCCCCCTCCTGCGCGTCAGAGCGCAATCGTCGCCAGTTCCCGGAAGAAGTGCTCGCGGTCGTGCTGCTCCTCGATCGCCGCGCCGACTGACTTCGCCCGGTCCGCGAAGCGCCGCGCGGCCTCCTTCTCGCCAAGCGCCGCGTGCGCGCGCGCCATCGCCTCGTGGGCGAAGGCCACGTCGAAGCCGCCGAGCCGCGCCGCCTCCGTCACCTCGAGGCAGCGCCGCGCGTGGTACAGCGCCGGCTCGCCCCGCCCCAGGATCGCATACACCCGCGAGACCTGCCACTCGCCCCGCGCGATGTTCACTTCCGTGCCGGCGATCTCCCAATGGAATCGCGACGCGTGCGCCATGTGGATCATCCGGTCCGCCTCGTCCCGCGAGCGGTCCTTCTTCTCCATCAGGTCCCAGGTCGCATTGAAGTAGCTCACCGCGAGCTTGCGGTGCGCCATCGCGTCGAGCACTTCGCCGCTTCCATCCATGGTGCGCCTCGCATCCGGGATTCGGGCGCGCCGCGCCCAGGGATCAGCCTCGCATCAAAGGTATGGCGCGCGCAACCGCGAGAGCAGCTTCATCGCGAGATCCGTTTCCTCGGGCAGCGGCGCCCGCGAGCCGTCCCGCGACCGCGCCGCCATCGGCACCCCGAGCCGCTGCATCACCGCGCAGCCGATATCCCACGGCGTCCACTGCGCCAGGAACTCCGCCGCCGCCAGCAGGTCGCGCTGCGCGCGCCACATCGCGGGTAGGTCGCCCTCCAGCGCGCCGCGCCACGCCGCCGACACCAGCTCCGGCATCACCGCCGCCAGCGGCCCCGCCGAGTTCGCAGCGCCCCCCGCGAACGCCGACCCGCACATCGCGTCCGACGCCGTCCCCACCGCGAAACCCGACCGGCACACGCGCGCGACGTCCGAGAGCAGCGCCGCGTCCGCCGTGTTGTAGATCACCCCGGCGATCCGCTCGCGGTGCGACAGCCGCTGCAGCGTGCCCAGCGTCAGCGCCGCCCCCGGCGCCGTCTCCGACTGGTTGTACAGCACCACCGGCAGCGCCACCGCCGCCGCGTGGTCCTCGAAGAACCGCAGGATCACATCCTGCGGCGCGTACTCCGCATCGATCAGCAGCGGCGTCGGCACCGGCTGCAGCACCGCCGTCGCGCCGTTCACCGCGGCGAACTCCGCCAGCTCCGCCGCCTGCCGCCGGTACACCGCCGGGCGCGGCGGCTCGCTGCGGTTGCCGTCCCACACCCCCGCGCAATTCGCCAGCACCGCCTTGCGCCCCCGCGCCACGTCGAGCACCACGCGGAACGCATCGCGGCATTCCTCCATCGTGTACGACCACATGCGCCCCACGCCCGACCGCGCGATCACCGCCGACACCGCGCCCGACGAGCACAGGAAGTCCGCCTGCGCCTCTAACCCGTCGAAGTCGATCCGCCCGTCCGGGCGCTCCGGCGTGAACAACGGCGCCACCGCACCCACGAGATACGCGGGATAAGCCTGGCCCGTCACCGGGTGGATCACGTTTTCCGTCGCCTGCAACATCGCACTCACCGTCCTGCGGAAGAATCAAGCACACCACAATGGCCGGGACCCGAGGACTCCCGCAAGGGGAAGGCGCGCACAGCGAGGCCGCGCGCGTGTTGATGCCGGCAGGAGGCGCTTCTCCTTGAACCCCGTAGTGGCGAATGAGTACAGTCCCTACGGTGTGTCGACGATCCACTCGCGCGAAGCGAAAAGATCGACGCAGCTCCGGGTCTGGGATGAGGCGAAGGTGTCGAAAAGAGCTGGCAACACAACGCTTTACTCGAACGCCCGCGAAGGCGTGGCGGCGGATGCGCGGCGCGCCCCGGCGGTCCGCACCACGCAGACGGTGCGTTTCGCCTTTGGCTGCGCGATCTTCGTGGCGCTGGTAGTGGCTTGGAATGCGATCCAGGGATTCTTGCCAGCTTCACTCGAGTCCAGGATTGCGCGCGTTCGCAGTGACTTGGGAGGGATTCGTCGAGTCGGTTTGGAAGGGGCAAGTGGACTGCCCGACCCTTTCTCTAAGCAAGCGACCGATTATCGGGTAGATCCAGCACGAGGTCTCGTTTGGTCCCTGGGGCCGGACCTGCTCGATCAACACGGGTTGCTGGAGTACGACCCCACCAATGGCATTACATCCACCGGGGATATTACATTGGTGTTGAGTCGCTGAGTGGATCCCGCGTTCCAGCCCATCTATGTGCAGAACTATTCCGCCGAATCTAGATTGCAATCCTTCGCCATGAACCAATCGATGAGCGTCGAACCCGCCCGCGGGCCTTCCGGTCGGCTCGTAGGCGGCGGCGCAGCGCGCCCCTGCGGTCCGATTCCATGAGCGGGTTCCGGCGTCGAGCCGCCCGATGTCGCCGGGATGCGCGCGACGCGGCACGGCGCCCTGTCGGGCCGACCCTTGCCGCGCGGACGGGCGGCGCCGTGTCGCTTCGCCTTGCCCCGGTCCTCGGGGGTTGCCGGAAGTGGGCCACGGTCCGGTGGACGAAACGCCCCGGCCTCACCGCTGGAGGTGTCTCTTTGGAGCCCCTGTTTCAATCGCAGAACGCCGCCGCGACGCTTCAGGAGGCCTACCTGCCCGTCCTGTTGATGCTCGTGGTCGCGGTCGGTTTCGGCCTGTTCAACCTCGTCGCCTCGTGGTTCCTGGGCAAGCGCAAGCCCAATAAAGCCAAGCTCGAACCCTACGAGTGCGGCATCCCCTCGGTGGGCACCGCGCGCGTGCAGGTCTTCGTGCGCTTCTACCTGGTGGCGCTGCTCTTCCTGCTTTTCGACATGGAAATTGTTTACGTGGTTGCATGGGCCCTCGCGGTGCGGCAGCATGCCGACCTGCCGGGGTTTTTCCCCTACGCAACCGTGGTGATGGTCGTCTACATGGCGATTCTGGTCGTCGGCCTTCTCTACGAGTGGAAAAAAGGAGCGCTGGAATGGACTTGATCCTCGACAAGCCGATCGCCGGAGCGAAGCCCGGCGTCACCGACTTCGTCTCGCTGCAGTCGCCGGACCTGGCGCTGACGAAGACGCTTTCCGACGCGGTGAACTACGCGCGCCGGAACTCGATCTGGCCGGTGATGATGGGCCTTAGCTGCTGCGCCATCGAGATGATGGCCACCGCCGCCTCGCGCTTCGACCTGTCGCGCTTCGGCTCGGAGGTCTTCCGCCCCTCGCCCCGCCAGGCCGACCTCATGATCGTCGCGGGCACCGTGACCAAGAAGATGGCCCCCGTGGTGCGCCGCATCTACGACCAGATGACGGAGCCGAAGTGGGTGATCGCGATGGGCGCGTGCTCGTCCTGCGGCGGGATGTACAATGTCTACTCGGTGCTGCAGGGCGTGGACGAGATCGTGCCGGTGGACGTCTACGTGCCCGGCTGCCCGCCGCGCCCCGAGGCGCTGATCTACGGCATCATGCAGCTCCAGAAGAAGATCGGCATGGAGCCGGTGTTCTAGCCCGCGCCCCGCGCGCGGAGCAGTCGAGGCGCGGGCGCCGGAGCGATCCGGCGCCCGTTCCGTCGGCACCGCCGCGCCGCGCCGAAAACCTTTGCGCGGCGGCGGGGCGGGGGATGACAAAAACGGGCCTTGGACAGCGGGCGAATCCCCTCGATGGAGCACTTGCGATGAACGCGAACGGCGAAGCGCTGGCACCAGCGCGGGAACTCATGTCGGGCGAGCAGCTCGCGCAGGCGCTCGAAGCGCTCGCGGACCGCATCGTGGCCGACTTCCCCGGAGGCCAGGGCATGATGGTGCTCGGCATCCGGACGCGCGGGGCGATCATCGCCAAGCGCCTCCAGCAGGCCCTCAAGGCCCGCTACGACATCTCCATCGGCTACGGCACGCTCGACATCACGCTCTACCGCGACGACCTCTCGCCGCTGCGTCCGCAGCCCGAGGTCGGCGAGAGCGAACTACCCTTCGACGTCTCCGGCGCGACCGTCATCCTCGTCGACGATGTGCTCTACACGGGCCGCACGATCCGCGCAGCCCTCGACGAGATCGTCGACTTCGGCCGCCCCGCCTACGTGCGCCTCGCCGTGGTCGTGGACCGGGGCCTCCGCGAGTACCCGATCCAGCCCGACTACGCCTCCATGAAGATCGAAACGAACCACGACCAGAAGGTGCGGGTGCTCCTTTCCGAAATGGACGAGCAGGACCGCGTGGTGATGCTGGAGACGGCCGACCCGGCCTGACGCCGTGGCCGCATCCCGGCCCGCCGCGCCGCCGCGGCACCTTGCCATCGATGCCCGCTGCGTCCTGCCCGGGGCGACCGGGGTGGGCCGCTACGTCGCGGGGCTCCTCGCGGGGCTCGACGCGCTCGGGGACTCCGCGCCGCGCGCCACGGCGCTCGTGCTCCCGGCGGCCCTCCTGCCGGGGAGCCCGCTCGGCCTTCTCCGCCGCGTCGCCATCGAGGTGGTCGAAGCCGACTTCCGGGACCACCCCGGCGGCGACTGGTGGCTCCGGGCGCATCTGCCGCGCATCGTCTCGCGCCTCGGCGCCGACACCTTGGTGAGCCCGTTCTTCCTCTCCCCGCCGGGCCGCTTTCCCTTCCGGCGCGTTGCGGGGCTGCTCGACGCGCTGGTGTGGGAGGCGCCCGGGAGCTACCCGTTCGGCTACCGGCACTACCTGCGCTGGTCGATGCGGCGGTCGGCCGACGGCGCCGACGCGCTTTTCGCCTTGTCGCGGGCCGCGAGGGCGGCGGTCCGGCGACACCTGCCCGCGGCGCGGGAGATCCCCTTCGGCGTCGTCCCCGGCGGCATCGACACCGCGGTGTTCCACGCGCGCCGAAAAGAGGCGGAGACCGCCGAGGTTCGCCGCCGCTGGCGCATTCCCCCCGAGGCGCGACTGATCGCGATGGTCGGCAGCCCCGAGCCGCGCAAGAACCACGCGCTCGCCGTCCGGGCGCTCCGGCCCCACGCGCGCAACGCGGTCCTGTGCCTCGCGGGTCCGTGGCCGGCGGGGGAGCGCCGCCGCCTCGCGGACCTCGCGGGGCCGCTCCCGCTCCGATTCCGCGCTCCGGAAGGGGCCGAGGGGATCGCCGAGCTGCTGCGCGCCGCAGACCTTGTGCTGTTTCCCAGCACGGCGGAGGGTTTTGGCCTTCCCGTGCTGGAGGCGATGGCTTGCGGAGCGCCCCTGCTCGCGTCCGACATCCCCGCCGTGCGCGAGGCGGCCGGCCCGCAAGCGCGGCTCCTGCCCCCCGGCGACGAGACCGCGTGGGCCCTCGCCGTGGGCGGCGCGCTCACGGAGCCAAGCAAATGGGCCGGGCGGGCCCACGCGGCGGAGCGTGCCGCGCGTTGGACTTGGCGCCGCGCCGCCGAGGCGTTGCTCCGGGTTGCTGCGCCAGCCCGGGGTCGGGAAGACGGGTAGATGCCTCCCAAGCACCGCACACTTCTTGTGCATTGCCTTGAAGCGCGGGTTGGTGGGGGAATGGCTGGAATGGTGTTGCCGCTGAGGGGACTGGACTTGGAAGCACTCGGTCCGGTCCCGGTGTTGGTTCGATCCTTGCCCTTGGACCGGAAGCTAAAGCTCGCAGGAAGGCGTCCGCATGATTGCCGCGCTCCATCGTAAACGTCTCCTCCTCCGCCGGTCGCTGCGGAATGGCATCTCGCTAGTGTCGGTCGTGATCTCGATCGGCCTTATGTCGATCGTCTCGGTGGCGTTCGCCGCCGGGGCGGTGTTCAGCCTCCGCGCCACGCAGGACTACGTGGACCGCCAGATGGTTCTCGACGCGGCGCGCTACTACGAGGCGCGCATCTTCGCCGCGGACAAGGCGCGCATTGGCGAGCCGAACCTGACGGCCTCGGAAGCCTTCGAGTGGGCGATCCGCCCCAGCAATACGACGAACCACTACTCCGACCAGCAGTACAACGCGGAGTCGGTCCAGGTGCGGGTCTCCTTCGCCTATTCCGGTTGGGGCTTCGCCGCGAACTCGACGGGCCCGAACAATCTGGTGAAGGGCGTTGTCGGATCCAACCCCTCCGGCACCGTCAACAACCAGCGGGCGTGGAACACCACGATCGATGGGAAGACCGAGAACAACGAGTGGGCGGGAAGCCTCGTCCTCATCATCCGGGGCACCGGCGAGAACCAGATCGGCCGCATCATCTCGAACACGCCGACGCAGCTCAACATCACGACCGACATCCGCGACCCGGCGAATCCGGTGCCGGCGACCCCCGCCTACAACGGAGCCGCGCCCTGGGATGTCACCCCCAACAGCACCAGCTTCTACCGCATCAACAACGGCCGCACCGTCGACATGATGCTGCGCTGGAACAACGCGGCCCGCGCCGAGCAGACGCTCACGCGCCGCGTCCTTGTGAACTGACGCCCCGAAGGAATCCGGACCATGACGCACCTCCCGCACCGCCGCCGCCGAGGCATGACGCTCCTCGAGATCCTCATCAGCTCGACGATCATGCTCCTCGTCAGCACCATCGTCATGACGTCGATGGTCTACTACCTCCGCATCATGGCGGTCCTCACCGTGCGCCAGAAGATGGCGAACGACGCGCGCCTGCTCGAGTCCGAACTCAGCTTCACCGCGGCGACCGCCGCCAGCTTCGCCCTCACCACCAGCGGCACGTCCCAGCGCCTCACCATGCTCTTCCCGAACGGCAGCGTGAACGGCGTCTCCCGCGGCTACGAGTACCGCGACGGCGACAACGACCCCGACACGATCGGCAACAACAGCATCGTCGAACTGGACGCGAACGGAAACGTGGCCCGCACCCTCGCCACGGACATCTCGCCGGTCACGAACGGCGTCGCGATCTTCGCGCAGGACCCCGCGCGCCCGAACGTGGACATCAACGTCCGTTTCGGCGACCGCGCCGACAACCCGAACGTCGCGGGCTACCAAAACCAGACCGGCCCGGGCTTCCAGACCTACGTGCTGCGCACCTCGATCGTGCCGGGCAACGCGCCATAAGCAGGGGCCTCCGTCAGCCGTTCCACTCGATCACATCCCACCGCTCCCGCGCGGTGAGATCGAACGGCTCCTCGTAGCCGACCCGCGCGGCCCAGTCGGCGCGCTCGAAGCGGGCGGCGTCCCGTCGGCCCTCGCGCGACAGCACCGCCGCGGACCTCGCGAAGTCGTCGTAGCGCAGCCGCGGCCCGCGCGAATGGTCGTCCACCCGCAGCAGCGCGAACACCGTCCAAGCCCCTGCCAGCAGCAGCCACGGTCCCCCGGGGGCCGCGTGGCGGCGCTCCCATGCCCCGGCGAAGGCGCCCGCGCCGAGCACGCACGCCAGCGCATGGAGCGGGGCGCGGTCCTCGCCGAACGGCGTGAACAGGAATCCGTGCAGCGCCAGTACTCCGACGGCCGCGCCGAGGCCCGCGGGTAGCCGCGAGCGGAGCAGCAACGCCAGCAGCGAGGTCCAAAGCAGGACCATCGACAGGTCGGAGGAGAGCGTGGTCGCGCGCAGCCACCCGGAGCGGCGCCGCACGTAGTCGTAGGAAAGGTCGGCGGGTTCGTCCCGCGCGCCGGCCACATGGTGCGCGAGGGCGTGCGCCACCCGGGGAGAGGAGCGGCGCAGTTCCGCCGAGCCCGCCGCGAGGGAGGCGTAGCGCGCGGCGGAGCCGCCGGCCGCTTCGAGCAGGAGGCGCTCCGAGGGCCAGCGGGGCCCCGCCACGGAGTCCGCGTTCCAGGCGCGCGCCAGGTCCAGCGCGGGGCTTCCGACCACGGGCAGCGCGGGCGCCCCCGCCCTCGCGTTGCGCACGGTGAGCGCGCCTCCCGCCGCCACCAGCGGCAGCGCCGCGCAAAGCAGCGCGCCGAGCGCCGGCCTTCTTGACTTAGTCAACAAAACGTCCAGCGCGAGCAGCGTGGGCGCCCACCAGAACATCGGGCGCAGCAGCACGCCGAACGCCGCCGCCGCGCCGAGCATCAGCCACTCCGCCGGCTCGTCCGGGCGCGAGCGCGCGCGCCGCCAGAGCCAGAGCGCCAGCAGCGCCGCCAGCGCCTCCCACGCCCACGGGCCCACGCGCAGCGACGCGGTGGCGAGCGGGCCGTTCGCCGCCAGCAGCACGCCCGCCAGCAGGCCCGCCCCGCGGCCGAAGAAGGAAGCGGCCAACAGCGCCGCCAGCACCGCCATCGCGCCGCCCGCCGCGACCGCCGCCCAGCGGTACGGCGTGGCGCTGCGGTCCCACACGAAGGAAGCCGACAGCAGGTACACCGCCGGGGCGCCGCGCGGCAGGCGCGACCGCCACAGCTCCGCCCAGAAGGGCCCCGGGGCCAGGCGCGCCATCGCCGGCGTCACCTCCGGTTGCGCGCCCTCCAGCGCCCAGTCTCCCGCCGCCGCGAGCCGCGCGGTGCGGAACCAGTGCGACGACACGCCGTGCGTGCGCTCCTCCTGCCGGAGCGCCGGATGCCAGCCAAGCTCGAACCACAGCCCCGCCCGCGAACCCGCGCCGAGCAGGAACAGCGCCGCGAGCGCGCCCGCCCACACACGCCGCTCCCCGAGGTCGAAGCGCTCCCGCAGGACGCGGATCCACTCCCGGAAAGCGTCAGAGGGCGACATGGCGCTCCGGCGGGGCCTCGGGATCGGGCTCCGCGACAACCGCGGGCGCCAGCCACTCGCGCCACTCCTCGGCGGTCGGCGGGCGCCCGGGAAGCGTCTCGGTCCGGTCGGCGGAAAGGAAGTGAAGGTGCAGCTCCGCCACGGGCTCGCGCAGCGCGCGCTCCAGCCCGAGCCGGTAGAGCTGGAGCTGGGGCGTGTAGCGCCCGACCAGCGCCGGCAGGCGCGCGTCCCCCGGTCCGCAGTGGTCGGTCTTGTAGTCCAGCAGGACGAGCCCGCCGTCCGGGCGGCGGAAGAGGGCGTCCACCGTGCCCTGCAGGATCACCGGCCCGCGCACGTCGCGCTCGAGGTCCGGGTGCAGCTCGCCCGGAAGGATCGCGCAGGTGAAGGACACCTCGCGGCGCAGCGTCCCCGCCGCCAGCCGGAGCCGCTCGCCGAGCGGCCCGTTGAGGAACGAGCCGATCCGCTCGAGCGGGACGAGCTTCGCGTCGGCGTCCGCGAGCAACCCCTGCTCGACGCACCGCGCGAGCTCGCCGCGGAGGGAGGCTCCGCTGTTGAGCGCCTCCACGTCCAGCAGCGCCAGGAAGCGGTGCGTCGCCGTGCCGCGGCGCATCGCGGTGTCGTCGCCCGGCGCCGACTCGCGCGCGGCGAAGGGATTCGGCTGGGTGGCTTCCCGCCGGACCGGTGGGCCCCCACGCTCCGCGGCCGCGGATTGCTCGTGGAGGCGCTTCGCCTCGGTGACGGAAACCTTCGCGCGGAACTTCGGCTCGCGCTCCGCCGCCCCGCCCGAGCGCAGCCGGGCGAGCGCCGCGCGGAAGGCGTCCGCGTCGTAGCTGTCCGGCTCCGCGCCCTGCGCGGGTGCGGGCTCGGGGAAGTGCTCCGGCGCCAGCACGCGCAGTTCCACGGTCCCGGCGCGGGCGGAAACCGGCGTGTCGGCCCCGGGTTCCGCGCCGGTCAGCGCCGTGAAGACCGGCAGGAGCCAGTCGACGAAGCAGTTGGCGGGCTTCTCCGGATCGAGCTCCACCGGCCATCGGTCGCGCTGCTTCGCCAGCGTGGCCGAGATGTGCGCCTGCTCCTCCGCGCGGGTGAGCGCGACATACAGCAGGCGCAGCTCCTCGCTGTTGGCCAGGCGCCGCTCCCGCGCGCGGAGCTCCTCGCGGATCGGATCGAGCTCCTCCGACGCGCCCCGCCAGAAACCGCGCACCGCCACTCGCCCCGCGGGATCGAGCAGCACCGGTCCCGACTCGTCCACGCGGTTGAACTTGCGGTGCGCGAACGGCAGGAACACGACGGGGAACTCGAGTCCCTTCGATTGGTGGATCGTCAGGATGCGCACGGCGTCGGAGCCCTCCGCCGGCGGCGGCGGCATCCCGAAGTCGCCGCCGCGCGACTCGAGCTCGCGGAGGAACGCGAGGAACCGTGCGAGGCCGCGCCGCTGGAACGTGTCGAACTGCCGCGCGAGCTCCAGCAGGTAGAGCAGGTTCGCGACGCGGCGCTCACCCTGCCGCCGCACCCGCGCGCGCTCCAGGAGGTGCAACTCGTCGTAAAGCCGCGCGAGCAGGTCCGCGACGGGCTCGCGCAGGCTCTCGCGCTGCCAGCGCTCGTGCCGGGCGAGGAACGCGGCCGCCCGCGGCGCGAGGTCCGCGCCCTCCGCCGCCGCCTCCAGCCGGTCGATGTACGCGCGGCCTCCCGGCGTATGCCGCAGGCGCAGCAGTTCCTCCGGGGTCCACTCCGCCGCCGCTCCGCAAAGCGCGCCGAGCAGCGCCGCCTCGTCGTACGGCGACCCCACCGCCCGGAGCACCGCGAGCGCCTCGACGATCTCCGGCGCCGAGAGGAATCCGTCGCGCGACGTGGCGGTCCACGGGATGCCGCGCCGGTCGAAGGCGCGCGTGCACGCGCCGAGGGACTTCGACGTCGAGCGCAGCAGCACCGCGATCCGGCCCCACGCCGGCCCGCACTCCGCCACGCGGCGCGCCAGCAGCTCCGCCTCGTCCTCCATGGACGGCGCCTCGGACTCGGGGTCGGAGTCCTCGCCCTGCGCGGCGGCGACGATATCGAGCATGAGCCGGGGCCCCGGCGCGCACGCCGCCGGCCGTCCCGGCGAGAACCGGTGGTCCGCGTCGAACACGATCTCCTGCGGGTCGGCGTCGAAGAGGCGCTCGAAGAGCGCGTTGAACGCCTCGAGCAACTCCGGCGCGCTGCGGAAATTCTCGACGAGCGCCAGCTTCGCCCGCGGCGCCCCCGCCTGGATGGGCTCCGCCGCGCGCAGCTCGCCGAGGAACAGCTCCGGCGCCGCGCCGCGGAAACGGTAGATGCTCTGCTTCACATCCCCCACCGCGAAGAACCGCGACCCCCGCGCGCGCCGCAGCGCCTCGAACAGCGCGTGCTGGACCGGGTTCGTGTCCTGGTACTCGTCCGTGAGGATCTCGCGCCACCCAGCCGCGAGGCCGTTCGCAAGCTCCGTCGGTGCGCCGTCCACCCCCCGCAGCAGTCGCAGCGCGAGCCGCTCGAGCATCGAGAAGGGGAGCTTCCGGTCGGCGATGTGCCGCGCTTCGAGCCGCCCGAGCAGCTCCGCGCCGAAGTCGTGGAGGAGCACGCGGACCACCTGCGCCCGCTGTGCGAAGTAGCCGATCGGATCGAGCGCGACCATCGCCGAGACGGTGGCCGCCGCGTCCTTCCACGCCTCGATGTGCGCACGGTGCAACGCGATGAGCGGGTCGTTCTCCGGCTTCCCGCGCGGTGTGGTGAGACCGAGCGGCGGCGGCGATCCCGGCGAGCCGCCGACGGCGGGCGCCGTCGCGAGGTACGCCCGGGCGCGGTCCAGGTCGTCGAGGAACTGCGCGCGCGTCGAGGCGCCGGCGGCGGCGAAGCGCTGCGAGGCGAAGGCGTTGGCGAGTGCGCGCAGCTCCGCGAGGGCGGCGTCGAGCGCGCGGACGAGCGCGGCGCCGAGGCGCGTGCGCGCCCACTCGCCCCCGGCGTCCGCCGCTTCCGTCCATTCGGCGCAGGCCGCCTCGGCGAACGCGTGCGGATCCGGCATGTTCTCCAGCTCCGCGAGCACGCCGTCGATGTCGGCGAGCAGCGTGTCCGCGCGCCCGAGGCTGCTGCGTGCGCGGATCATATCCGCCAGCAGCGTGCGCGCGTCGCCGTCCGCGACGTGCTCCTCGAGGTGCTCTTCCAGCACCTCGCGCCGCACCAGCGCGGCCTCCTGCTCGGAGAGCACCTCGACCGTCGGCGGCAGGCCGAGCGCGGTCGCGTTGGCCACCACGAGGTCGAGGCAGAAGGAGTGGATCGTCGAGATGCGCGCCCGGGGGAGGATCGCGAGCTGGCGCTCCAGCCGCTCGCGCGTGTCCTTGTCCGCCTCCCCGGCGGCGCGCTCGCGGAGCCGCTCCTCCAGCTTCGCGCGCATGTTCTCCGCGGCGGCGCGGGTGAACGTCACCACCAGGTAGTCGTCGAGCGAGTGCGGGTCCGCGGGATCCAGGAGCTGCGCCAGCACCCGGGCGATGAGCACGGACGTCTTTCCGGCGCCCGCGCCGGCGCTGACGAGGAGCTCCCGCGCCCGCGATTCGATGCCGTCGCGCTGCCGCGCGGTCCACTTCACGGCGCCGCCTCCAGCTCCGCGCGGACGTCCGCCGCGCGCACCCTCGCCAGCTCCCGCGGCTCGTCCTCCAGCGGATCGAACCCGCAGAGCGCCTGGAAGCCGCACTGGGCGCAGGCGAGCGTGTCTCCTTCCAGCACCGGCCGCGGCTCCAGCTCGCCGGACATCATGCGCTCCAGCAGCGCGCGCACCTTCTTCTCCGTCAGCCGTAGCAGCTCGCCGAAGGCGGCGTCGCCCAGCACGCCGGAGCTCGACAGGAACGGCAGGTTGCCCTTGCGCGCGGACCCCTCCCTGAAGGGGGCGGCGTAGGAGTCCGAAGCGGGACCCGCCATCTTGATGCGTCCGAAGTCGCCGGCGAGCAGCGAGCGCTTCTCCTGCGCCCCGCGCGCCACCACCACATTCAGCGCCGCGGCCGGCTCGCCGTCCAGCCGCGCGGCGTCGAGCGCGAGCAGGTAGAGCGGGAGTTGCAGCGCGAGGTCGTGGTGCCAACGCGCGAGCGAGAACGACGCCTTGGTCAGCTTGTAGTCGACCACCGCCAACAGGCGCCCGTCCGCCCCGCAGGCGTCCACGCGGTCGATGCGCCCGCGCAGCCGCACCTCCCATGGGCCCGCCCCGCTCTCGACGCGGATCGGGTCGTCGGCGAACGGCGCCTCCGCCGCGACCGGGCGCGCGGGAGCGAGCGCGTGCGCGGCGCGCATCCAGAGCAGCAGGTCCTCCAGCTCACCCATGACCGCTTCGAGGAACACCGATCCGACCGCGCCGGAGAAAAGGCCGGTGCGTTGCGCCCGTTCCTCGAACCGCGTCCGCAGCTCCGCGCCGAGCGCGCGCCACTCCTCCTCCGGCATTCCGCCCCATGACGCCCCGCGGGCGATCAGCGCGTCGGCCAGCTCCTTCAGGAACGCGTGCGCCAGCGTGCCCGCGTCGCGCGACTCGCCCTCCGGCGCGAGCGGCTCCTCCGGACGCAGCACGCGCGCGGCGAAGTGCTGGAACGGGCAGCGCGCGAACGACTCGAGGGCCGTCGCGCTCGTGTCCCACGCGGCGTGGTGGAGCGCGCGGAGCAGCGCCGGGTCCACCCGGGACGGGCGCGTCCGGAGCGCCGCGCGGAGCACCGCCGCCGACTCCTCCGACGGCGGGGCGAACAGCGCGGCGGCCCGCTCCGCCAGCAGCGCCCGCGGCGAGCGCACCGCGGCGAGCGCGGCCAGCTCGCGCTCGCGCGCCGCCTCCGCGGGTCCAGGCTCGGCGACGCGCACGGGCTCCGTGTCCGGCAGCAGGCGCCGCAGCGCCGTCCAGTACGGCGAGGGGGGAAGCTCCTCGCCGGAGTCGCTGCGGAGCGGCCGCGTCACCGCGATCTCCCCGGAGGCGCGCGTGAGGCCGAAGTACGCAAGGAACGCCTCGCGCGCGAACTGCCCGCGGGCCGACTGCGGCGCGTCCAGGCCGAGCCGCGCCAGCTCCTCGCGGTCGTCATCGCCGAGCACGCTGCGCGTCCGCAACCGCGCGGGGAACTGCGCCGCGCTCCACCCGACGAGCACCGCGCGCTCGAGAGGCGGCGTGCGCCCGCGGTCGAGCTGCGTCACCAGCACCTGGCCGAGGCGCGGGGGGATCCGCGGAACGGAGAGCTGGCCGAGCAGCCAGCGCGCGTGCTCGACCGCCTCCGGCGCCGGCGTGGGCACCGCCCCGAGCGCGTCGCCGCACGCGTCGAAGAGCGCGGAGAGGCGTTCGGCGACCGCGAGCTCCGCGCTCGTCCGCGACTCCTCCGGAAGAAGTTCCCACCATTGCGCGGCGAGGCGGCGGAGCACCGACAGGAGCGCCGCCACCGTCGCGGAGGCGGGTTCCTCCGCGGCCTCGCGGAGCTCCTGCTCCGCGATCAGGAGCGGTTCCGCGGCGATGCGCCGGAGGCGGTCCACCGCGGCCATGCGGGCGCCGTCCGCCGCGCGCGGCGCCGGATCGTCCTCGAAGCTGCGGTCGGGGGGCGCCGCCCAGGGGCGCTCGTCGCGCCAGCCCTTCGCGGTCGGCGGGTTCCGCGCGCAGGCGTCCGCGAGCAGGTCCGCGTCGCGGCGGGACATCTCCACGAAGCCGCAGCGCGCGAACTCGCAGACCTCCTCCCACTGCCAGCGGCCGGAGAGGACCGTGAGCGCCGCGCCGAGCCCCTGCTGCAGCGAATGCGCCGCGAGCGGCTGCACGCGGTCGATGAAGTGCGGCACCCGGAGCGCTGTGAGCTGCGCCGCGAGTTCGCCGGCGTAGTCGTCGAGGCTCCGCGCAAGCACCGCGCAGGAGGCGGGCTCGACGCCCTCCTCGGCGATCCAGCGACGGCAGAGCTCCGCCGCGAACCGGGCCTCCGCGCGGCGCGAGGCCGCCTCCGCGAGCACGACGCCCCCGGCCGCGGCTCCGTCCGCGGGCGCCGCGCCTTGGAGGAAGCGCTCCTCGATGGCGGCGAGCCCCGGCGCGGCGGCGAACCGCGCGGCCCGCGGCGCGCCGAGCCGCACCCACTCGACCGGCGGTAGCCCCTCGCGGTCGAACACCGCGCGCAGGCGCTGCAGTGTCTCCTCCGTGGGCGAAAAGACCGGGTCCACCGGCGCGAGTTCGCCCGCGTGGACGAACTTGGCGCGCGCCGGATCCACGGCGAGCGTGAGCGCGAAGGCCCGCGCGCGCGACGCCAGCGCGCCGAGCAGCCGTTCCTCCTGCGGGGTGAAGCCGTTGAAGCCGTCGATCAGCACCTCGGCGCCCTGCAGCAGCTCCGAGCGCCGCACGCCCTGCTCGAGCGATTCCAGCGTCGCGTCCGGATCCTCGAAGCGGTCGCGGATCAGCTCGTCGTAGGCGTCCAGGAACGCGGCGAGCCTCTCCATGCGCTGCGCGAAGCGGGGCGCCGGCGACGCGGCGGCGGCGGCGCGCAGCCGCGCGCTCGTGAGGCGGTGCCGGTGCGCGTCGGAGAGGAAGCGCGCCAGCGGCTCCTCGATGCCGCGGACAGCGAACAGCTCGGCCCCCGGGTCCGCCGCGCGCAGCCGCTGCACCACGCGGGCGGCGAGCATCGTGCGCTGCGCGGCGTCCAGCCGCGGCAGCGCGGGGGGCGGCGCCTCGCGCTCGAGGAACCCCGCCAGCCGGGTGAAGCTGAGCACTTGGGCCCGGACGTAGCCGCCGGTGGCGCCGGCGAGAGCGCGCTCCGCCTCGTAGGTCGCCTGCTCCGGCGTCAGCAGCAGCAGCGGCGCGCCCTCCGCGGCGGCGCGGCACTCGGAGGCGATGCGCTCCACGCACCAGGCGGTGCGCCCGGAGCCCGCGCGTCCGACGACCAGCCGCGGGGGCGCGCTCACGGAGCGCCCGAGGGCGCCGCGCGCTCCGCCGCCGCCTCCAGCGACAGCACCAGCGGGTCGCCGACCGCGCGCCCCTGCGCCAGCGACGTGGCGGCGATCTCCGCGTCGCCGCGGGCTTGCGACTCGAGCGCTGATTCGTAGGCCGACATCATGAACGCCAGGTCGTGCGGGGCGCGGCGCTCGGCGCCGAGCGCCAGGGCGTCGCAGAGCAGCGTCTCGTAGGAGGCGAGCTGCGCGGGCAGCGTCGCCACCGGCGACTCGCGCGGCGGCCGCATCCCGGTCCGCGCGAACAGCAGCTCGAGCTCGAGGAGCGCGTAGCGCCGCTGGCCCAGCCGCGCCATGCGGTCCGCCTGGGCGGTCATGGACGCCCAGGCCGCCTGCGACTCCGGGGACAGCGCGCGGGAAAGATCGTCGATGGTCTTTAGGCGCCGTTGCAGCAGCGGCGCGATCCGCTCGTCGAGCGTGCCCGGCGCGTCCGCGGGGAGCGCGTCGCGGACCCGCGGGGCCAGGTGCTCCGCCAGCGCGAGGTCGCCCCGCAGCGCGGTGCGCAGCGCCTCGACGCGTTCGTCGAACGGCATTCCGCTGTCGAAGCCGGCGACGCCGCCGCTGCCGGTCTCCAGCAGGGCCGCCTCGAGGTTCCAAACTTGGAGCACCGCGGTCCCGCGCATCGGGTCGGCCGGATCGTCCGCGAGGAGCAGAGCCGCGACGCCTTGGCAGCGTCGCCCGCGCGCCTCGCCAAGCGCCGCTCCCAGCCAGGCGCGCGCGTCCGGCCCGGGCACGGGGACCGCTGCGCCGGCGTCGACCAGTTCGATTTGGTGGCGTTCGAGGAAATCCCTGGCTTCGGCGCGGATGGCTTCGCTGCGCGCCGCTTCCATCCGGGGTGCGTGCGTGCGGGTCCACAGGACGCGGATCGGCTCCGACGCGGGCGCGGCAAGCGCCAGCAGGACCATCAGCGCCGCGGCGAGCCAGCCCGCCCTCCCGTTCGCCATGTCCATCTCCGCTACTCGTCGTCCCCCATCGCCATATCGAGGCGCGCGCTCATCTTCGGCACCTCGCGGGAGACGCGGTCGATGATCTCGTTGATCGAGTCGAGCTGCTCGGCGAGCTCCGTGCGGGCCTCGAGGAGCTCCGCGCGCTCGTCGCGCGAGCCGCCGGCCACCATGTTGATGCGCTGCATCAGGTCCTTGAAGGTGGTCACGCTGTCGCGCTGCCGCTTGTTGAGGATGGCGAGCTGGCGGCGGAGCGCGAACACCATGTCGAGCCCCTGCTGGAGCTGCTCCTCGATGACCTCCGCGGGCACCGTTTCGTCCGCGGGGATCTCCATGGCCTTTTGCGGGGCGTCGTTCGACTTCAAGTTTCCCGACAGCGGGCTCGCCATCTGGGTCGACAGGAGCTGCGACTGGGCGTTGAGGCGCTTGGCGAGGATCATCAGGCGGCGGGGGAGCTGGGCGCCGGCCTGCGCCGCGGCCGGAAGCGACGGCGGCGCCGCGATCGGCGGAGCCGTCTCCTCGTCGACCTCCGCTGCGGAGATCATCGGCACCTCGTCCGTCGTATGCCCCGAGGTGTCCAGCGGCTCGACGGGATGCGGTGTCACCTCCTCGGAGGCGTGCGCGACGGGGTGGGGCGTGCGTTCGAGGTGGAAGAGCCGCGTGGGTTCGTTCTCGTAGTCGACCGGACGGACGGGTTCCTGAGGCATGTCCTCGATGACATCCCGGATCGCGAGCGGCGTCTTCTCGTTGAAGTCCTCGCGGAGCCGAGTTGCGGCCGGGCGGCGGGCGGGCCGGCGGGCCGGCTGCGGCACGCGCACCTTGCGCGCCGCGTCGAGGTCGTCGCGCGAAACCTGGGTGATGAATTCCTCCGGAAGGTCCTCGAGCGTCACCGAGGTGCCCTGCGCCGCCATGGCCGCTTGCGCGGTGACCAGCAGCAGCTCCTCCGCGTTGTTGGGCCAGTCGTGCTGGCGGAACAGCGCGAGCACCTGGGCGTCGGCGTTCTGCGCGGCGGTCTTGCGCGTCTCGCGGGCGCGGTTCATGGCGAAGCGCACCAGCGCCGGAACGTCCTCGCGGCGTTCGCGCAGCGGGGGCACCACGATCTGCCGCTCGCTGAGGATGTCGCGGAGCTCCGGCAGCACGGGTGACGTGCGGCTCGCGGCGAGCTCCTCGAAGCGGGCCGACGTCATCAGAACCAGCATCATCTGCTCGCACGCCACGGACTCGCCGCTGAAGGGGTCCTCGAAGACGCCGGAGGTGGCGTACTCGACGAGGGCGTACTGGAGGTCGATGGGCAGTTCGCGCTGGAGCTGGAGGACGAGTGTGCCTTTACGCGCGTGCTCGACGTGCTGGCGCATCTCCGGCGGCATCTTCCAGGAGACGCGTAGGCGGCCGATCGGCTCCCGGGAGCGGTTGCTGAGGTGGTGCAGCAGCTTCGCCACCATGGACTTCTCGGTCCCCTTCTCGCCCGAAAGGAACAGCGGCCCCGGGGCGTCGGCGTATTCGCGGACGCGGCGGTTGACTTCCTGCACGGCGCGGGAAATCCCGGGGATGGTCTCTTCGGGCAGCGGGGGCGGCGGCATGGGGGCCCTTGCTTCGGCGTTATCGCAGCGGTGTTAGGCTACGGCGGAGCGCTTGCCTAGTGCAATTCTTTCGTTCCGACGGAAGGCGCGGGCCCCGGCGCCGCGGCCGGGGCCCGCGGGATCCCTCAGTGCTCCGCCGGGATCGGCCAATCGATCTCGGTATGGTTGATGTGGTTCACGAAGTTGGTGAAGAAGTTCAGGCAGACGCAGCAGGCGATCTCGAGCAGCTCGCCGTCCGTCAGGCCCGCGGCGCGCGCGGCCTCGAGCTCGTGGTCCGAGGGACCGTGGTGCAGCGTCTCGACGAGGACGCGGGCGAACCGCACGGCGGCGTCCACCTTCGCGTCGCCGGCGGCCTCGCCGCGGCGGAAGGCCGAGATCTGGGAATCCTCGTAGCGGAGCTGCTTCGCGAGGAAGGTGTGCGCGGCGTTGCAATAGTCGCACTGGTTGCGGTGCGCCAGGAAGAGGGCGATCGCCTCGCGCGACTTGTTGCCGAGGGTGCCCTTGCCGAGCGCGCGGCTCATGGCGAGGTAGCCTTCGAAGGCCGAGGGGCTGTTCGCCATCGCGAGGAAGATGTTCTTCAGCGGCCCCTTCGCGCCGAGTTCGGCAAGGATCGGCTTGGCGCCTTCCGGCGCGGTTTCCGGGGAGAGCTTTTCGAGGCGTTGCATGGTGTACGTCGGCTCCTTGGATCTGGGCCGTCGAGGCCCGATACGGGATATTGTCTGTCCGGCTTAGCGCGAGTCAAGATGGGCCTTCCGCCGCCCCGGTCCGGGGCTACCACCGTGGCGACTACAGGCTTGCGCGGCCGCCAAAGGCGCCTTAAGACTCCCAGCGATTCCCCCATGCCGAGCGAGTGCGCCCTATGCCCGCCTTCAGCTATGCCGCCAGAGCATCCAACGGCCAGACCGTCACCGGGACCCTCGAGGCCTCGGACCAGAACGCCGCGATCCGCCAACTGCGCGAGAAGGGCCTGATCCCCACCACGGTCTCGGCCACCACTTCGGCCCCGACCAAGGCCAAGAAGCAGAAGGGCAAGGGCGGCGCTCCGAACCTCGAGGACCTCTGCGTCATGTCGCAGCAGATGTCCGTCATGATCCGCGCCGGCCTCCCCCTCATCGAGGTGCTCGACATCCTCGCGGAGCAGACCGAGCGCATCACGCTGCGCAACGCGCTCCGCCAGATCGAACGCGACGTCAACGCGGGCTCCTCCTTCACCGAGGCGCTCGAGAAGCACAAACACATCTTCAACCAGTTCTACATCTCGATGATCCGCGCCGGCGAAGCGTCCGGTATGCTCGACTCGATCCTCGACCAGGTGGCCAACTACCTCGAGCGCATCGCCTCGCTGCAGCGCAAGATCAAGTCCGCGGTCATGTACCCGGCGACCGTGTCGACGGTCGCCATCGGCATCACCGTGTTCCTCCTGGTCAAGGTGGTGCCGGTGTTCGAGGACATCTTCGAGAGCCTCGGCGGCGACCTTCCGAAGCCGACGCAGATCACCCTGGCGATGTCGCGGTTCATCCAGTCGAAGTGGTACCTGCTGCTCGCGATCGTCATCGGCACGTTCTTCGGCATCAAGTACTGGTACAAGACGCCGCACGGCCGCCTGGTGCTGGACGGCTTCTCGCTGAAGGCGCCGATCTTCGGACCGCTCTTCCTGAAGTCCGGCATCGCGAAGTTCACGCGCACCTTCGGCACGCTCATCCGCTCCGGCGTGAACATCCTCTACGCGCTCGACATCGTCGCAAAGACGGCGGGGAACGTCGTCATCGAGAACGCCGTCATCAAGACCAAGGCCGCGATCCAGCAGGGCGAGTCGATCACCAAACCGCTGATCGAGTCCGGCGTCTTCCCGGCGATGGTGACGCGCATGATCGAGGTCGGCGAGCGCACCGGCGCGCTCGAGGCGATGCTCACGAAGATCGCGGACTTCTACGAGGACCAGGTGAACGCGATGGTGGCCGGCCTCACGTCGCTCATCGAACCGCTGCTCATCGTGTTCCTCGGCGTCGTCGTCGGCTTCATCGTGATTTCGATGTTCATGCCGATGTTCAAGATGATCGAACTGGTGTCGAAAAAAGGCTGATTGCCGGGCCGGGGCCGCGCGCGCACGCGCCGCGGCCCCCCGCCCCACCCCCAAAGGAACCGCGGAGGCTCGCGAAACCACATGGTCGATCCCGCCGTCGAGCGGCGCTTCGCCGACTGCTCAGAACTCGTCGATGCGTGGCGCTCCTTCCTCGAGCACCTCACGCTCGCGCTGCGCACGCCCGACTCGATCACCCCGACCGCCGAGCAGAACTTCCTCGCCGTCAAGGCCCGCGTCGCCATGCTCCACGACTCCTTCATGGATTCCCTCGAGCGCGACAAGCAGACCGGCGCGAACATGCTCCAGCTCGTGAACCGCGCCATCACGCTGCGGCACCTCGCGAAGCTCGGCGCCGCGGACAGCAAGAAGATGGAAATCGAGTGGCACGAGATCTACCTGCTGCTCAGCGACACGGTCACCTCCCTCGAGGAGGAGCGCGTGCGCCTCGCCGGGATCAGCGCCGGGCAGGTGCGCGCGGCGAAGATGAAGGAGGCCCTGTTCACCTCCATCTCCCGCTTCGTCAAGGGGCCCGCCTTCAAGGCGCTCATCGGCCTCGGCGTCATCTTCGGCCTCTTCGCTTCCCTCTTCATCTTCCAGGATTTCTTCCGCACTCAGAAGTGGTCCAAGGACCACTACGCCAAGCTGATGACCCTCAGCCGCAACCACCTCGGCATGGGCACCCCGTACAAGGACGCCGAGGAGTTCGTCCTCGCCGCCTTCGGCCCCGAGGTCGAGAAGCCCGCCGGCGTCCTTGAGTGGAACCGCAGCGGCCTCGACCTCGGCCAGCTCGCCAACTTCCTGGGCCAGCGCCTGACCGACGGCGGAACGCTCCGCGACCGGATCAACAACGCCAAGAACGCCACCGGCGCCGTGTACGACGTCGTCTCGTCGCAGCGCAAGGTCGTGAACGTCGGCATGGTCGCCTTCTTCAACGAAGGGGAAGCGATCATGTTCGAGCAGGAGATGCGCGGGAAGGTCGCCGCCGAGGCGGACTCGAAGTTCGACGTCTCGCGCAAGGTCAACGTCGCCCTGGTCCTCCACGGCGACGACCGCGAGGTCCGCGACATGGTGCGGCGCGAGGTCCTGCAGCGCGTCAAGCCGTTCTGACGCCCCCGGCAGGCGCGCCGTGAACGCCGCCCCGGCGGAGCGCGTCCGCGCTTGGCTCCACATCCTGCTCTGCGGCGCGGGCAGCCGCTTCGCCCTCGCCGCGGCCCGCTCCGCGCACGCCCCCGAGCACTGGCTGTCCGCCAGCGACGCGGAGCTCGGGCGCTCCCTCCGCGCGACCGCGGCGGAAACCGCCGCGCTCCGCGACCCCGCCGCCGCCGCGAAGGCGCGGGAGGCCCACGCCGCCTTCGACCGCTTCGGCATGGCGCTGCTCTCCGTCGCGGACCCCGAGTATCCTTCCGCGCTCGCCGCGACGCGGCACCCTCCCGCGGTGCTCTTCGTCCGGGGCGACCTCTCGCCGGACGACCGCCTCGCCGTGGGCCTTGTGGGATCGCGCGCCGCCTCGAACGGCGGGATGTCGATGGCGCGGTCGCTGTCCGCGGAGCTGGCGCCTTGCCTGACCATCATCAGCGGCATGGCGCTCGGCATCGACTCCGCCGCGCACGCCGCCGCGCTCGAAGCGGGGGGGCGCACCATCGCCGTGGCGGGCTGCGGCCTCGATGTCGACTATCCCGCGGGGAACCGCGAGCTGCGTCGCCACCTCGTGCGCTCCGGTCAGGGCGCCATGGTGAGCCCCTTCCCGCCCGGCACCCCGCCGCGGCGCGAGCAGTTCCCCTGGCGCAACCGCGTCCTCGCCGGCCTGTCGCTCGCCGTCGTGGTCGTGGAGGCGGCCGAGCGGAGCGGCGCCCTCAGCACCGCCGCCGCCGCCCTCGAGGAGGGGCGCGATGTCTTCGCCGTCCCTGGCGACCCGTCTCACCCCGGGGCGAAGGGCTGCAACGAACTGCTCCGCGCCGGCGCCGGCGTGTGCACCTCGGGCGCCGATGTGCTGCGCGAACTCGAAGACCGCCTGCGCTCGGAGCTCGCGCTGCGCCGCCGCGCCGCCCCCGGCCCGGTCCCCGAGGCCCCCCGCGCCGCCGAGCCCCGCGCCCCGAAGCCGGCCCC
>JANRJK010000048.1:0-62702 GCA_033764015.1 Candidatus Sumerlaeia bacterium
TCGCGCTGGCCGCGCTGCTGCTCGCGTGGCCGCTGCTGCCGCGGGCGCTCCGCCCTTCCGGGGAGGACGCCGCCGACGCGGAGCGCCCCCGCCGCGCGCTGCTCGGACCGGCCGGGCGCGCGGTCGCGCTGGCGCCAGCGCTCGGCGCAGCCGCCCTCCTCCTGGCGCTGCTCGTCCACCGGCTCGAGCCGTCGCGCAGCCTACCAGCGAACCTCGCCGACGCGTGGAGCCTCGCCGGCCCGGAAGTGTCGAAGACTCTCTCCATCGCCTCCGCCGCCGCGACGCTCTGCGCCGCGCTCGGGCTCGCGCTCGGCCACGCGCTGGCCACGCTGCGGCGTCCCCTCGCCGCGCGACTTGGCCTCGGCGCGCTCTTCCTGCTGCCCGGCCCGGTATGGGGAGTCGCGCTGGCGCTGCTGCTGCGCCCCGAGTGGGCCCCCGCGGGCACCGCCGCGGGGCGGATCCTCGGCGCGCTCTCGGACAGCCACGCGCCGCTGCTGGCGGCCTATTGCCTGCGCTTCGCGGGGCTTTCCGCGCTTGCGGTCGAGTTCGCCTGGCGCCGCTCGCCGTCCGCCTGGCGCGACACCGCGCTGTCCGAGGGCGCGGGCGCCGTGGCGCGCCTGCGGCTCTACGGCTGGCCGCTACTGGCGATGCCGCTCGCCGCCGCGTGGGTGCTGACGTTCGCGCTTTGCGCGGGCGACGCCGGCGCGGCGGTCCTGCTGCTCCCCCCGGGCACCACCACGGGGGCGGTGCGCCTGCTCACGCTCATGCACTTCGCACCGCAGACCGAGGTCGCCGGGCTCTGCCTGCTGCTCTGCCTCCCCGCGCTGCCCGCGGGGCTGCTGCTTGCGGTGCGGGGGTTCGGCCTCCGCACGGGCGCGTAGCGCTCACGCCCCCGCCACCGCGTCGGCCACCAGCCGCGGCGTCGCGGGCCTCCCCTCCGCAAGCCGCGCCGAGACCGCCTCGAACACCGCCGCGTCGCGCGCGCGCTCCGCGTCCGAGCGCTTCGCCAGCGCGTTCATCGGCATGAAGAGCCGCGGATTGCCGCGCAGCTCCGCCTCGTTCCGCGCGAGGAACGCCCAGTACAGCCGCGACACCGGGCAGTCCTTCTTCGGGCGGAACGCGCACGCGCCGCAGTAGTCGCTCATCTTCTCGATGTACGGCGTCCCCGAAACGTAGGGCTTCGTCGTCATCAGCCCCCCCAGCGCGTACGTGCCCATGCCGAGCACGTTCGGCTCCACCACCCAGTCGAACGCGTCCACGTAGGCCACCCAGAACCAGTCGGTCAGCTCGCGCGGCGACACATCGAGCAGCGTGGCGAGGTTCGAGAGCACCATCAGCCGCGTGATGTGGTGGCTCCACCCCTCGCGCCAGACATCCGCCACCACGTGGTCGAGGCACGCGAGGCCCGACTCCGCCCCCCAGAACGCCGGCGGCAGCGGACGCGCCGCGCCGAGCGCCGACGGCTCCGCGCCGCCGTCCAACCCCTCCAGCGGAGCGGTTCCCGGCCACGACGCCCCGGCCCAGCGCGCGAAGCCCGCGTCGCCCGCCTCCGCCGCCACCGGCGGGTCGCCCCCGGGCAGCCGCCGGAAGCCGTCGGTCTCGACATGCACATGGCGCACGTACTCGCGCCAACCGAGCACCTGGCGGAGGAACCCCTCCTTCGACGCGAGCGGCAGCGGCTCGGCGAGCGCGTCCTCGACCACGTCGCGCGGCAGCAGCCGGTGGATGTTCATGAGCGGCGACAGCCGCGTGTGGAACAGCCCCGAAGAGTGGCGGCTCATCGCGTCCTCGTAGGGGCCGAAGTGCGGCAGGCACTCGCGCCGCGCCCAGCTCCAGAGCGCCCCGGCGTCCTCCGCCGTCGCCGGCAGCGCCTCCGGCCGTAGCGTTCCGGGATGGCGCGCGAAGCGCTCCGCGACCAGCGCGCAGACTTCCGCCTTCACCGCGTCCATGGGGAAGCCGGGCTCCTCCGGCGCGCGGGGCTCGCCGCGCCACGGCTCGCGGTTCTCCGCGTCGAAGCTGTACTTCCCGCCGACCGGCTTGCCGCCTTCCATCAGGTAGCCCGACTGCTGCCGCACCAGCCGGTAGAAGGCGTCCATGCGGAACGCGCCGTCGCGCCCCAGCGACTCGCGGAACTGCGCCCGCGTCGTCAGCCAGCCGTCGTGCGGATGCCGCTCGAGGAGCCCCTCGGCGAGCAGCGGCGCGAGGTCCGCGCGCACCTCGCGCTCCGCGGGCTCCATCACCGCCAGCGCCCCGCGCCGCGCCGCCGCCGGACGGAGCGCCTCGCGCAGCGGCGCCTCGGTTTCGAGGTACTCGACCGCGACGCCGCGGCGGGCTTGTTCGAGGGCGAAATGGCGCTGGTTCGCCAGCAGCAGGGCCAGCTTCTGCCGATGGTGCGGGCGCCGCGCCAGGTGCCAGCGGGTCTCCGTGAGCACGATCCCCGCCTCGCCCGCCTCCATCCGCGCCAGAGGCCCGATCCGGTCCGAAAGCTGGTCGCCATGGACGTACACCCACCGCCGCCCCCCGGTCTCGGGAGTCGTCAATGCGTCAAGCTGCTGTCGAAACGTCGCCATCGCGGGCCGCCTCCGGGCGTGGTGGCATGCGGAGCGGGAAAACGTGCCGGTTTCCCGACAATCCCCTTGATGCTGTAGGGCGCGGCGCGGCGCGATCGGGTCACTTCCCGCTCCGGCCCGCTCCCGCCCCCATGACCGAACTGCTCTGGCTCAACGGCCAATTCTCCCCGCTCCACGAGGGCCGCGTTTCCGTCCTCGACCGCGGCTTCCACTTCGCCGACGGCATCTACGAAGTCATCGCGGTCTACGCCGGACGCATGAGGGCGCCCGAGTACCACCTCGACCGCCTCGAACGGAGCGCCGCCGGCATCCAGCTCCGCACCCGCCTGGCCCGCGCCCCCCGCCGCGAGGTCCTCCAGCGCCTCATCGACGACTCCGGCGCCGGCGACGCGCTCATCTACGGCCAGGTCACCCGCGGCGCCGCGCTCCGCGCGCACCCCTTCCCCGCGCCGGAGACCGAGCCCACCGAGCTTTGGTGGATCCGCCCGCTGCCCACCGTCGCGCCGGACGACCGCGCCCGCGGCCTCGACGTCATCACGCTCCCGGACGAGCGCTGGGCGAACTGCTGCTTCAAGACCATCGGCCTGCTGCCGAACTGCCTCGCGGCCGAAAAGGCCCGCGCCGCCCGCTGCCACGAGGCCATCCTAATCGCCGAGGACGGCACCGTCCGCGAGGGCGCCTCCACCAACCTCTTCGCTGTCGTGGACGGAGAGCTCCGCACGCACCCGCTCACCCGGCGCATCCTGCCCGGCGTGACGCGCCGCCTCGTCGTCGAGCTCGCCGGGCACCTCGGCTTCCCCGCGGTCGAGCGCGCGATCTCCGACCTCGAACTCCGCCGCGCGGACGAGGTCTTCCTCACCAGCACCACCAAGGGGGTCGCCGGCGTCGGCACCATCGACGGCCGTCCCGTCGGCACCGGCGGCGTGGGGCCCACGACGCGGCTGCTCGAGGAAGCCTACTTCGCGATGATCGAGGAGCTCCGCGGCGCGCAGGCGCTCGCCGCGCGCTGACCCGCCGCCCAGCGTACACTTCGGACGCGCGCAACCGTACCCATTGGTACGGAGGAACGCCCGCTCCCCGCCCCGGCCGCATGCCACCACAACTTTAAGTCGAACCGCGACAGACTTCTGTGCTTCTTCCGGCGGATGGTCTCGATTCCTGCATTGAACTAGTCGTCCGAACGAGCGCGAGACCCCGGCTCAGGACCACTACATCGACAGGAGCAGGACCATGAAGACCCTCACCATCATCGCCACCATCGCCTCCGCCACGCTGCTCGCCGCCACGTTCGTCCCGACAACCGCCAACGCCCAGAGCCCCCGCGCCCAGCGCGCCCCCGGCCTTCAGCAGGGCGGCCCCAAGGCCGGCCAGCGCGGCCCCGACGCCGAGCGCGGTCCCCGCGGCGAAGGCCGCCCGGGCGAGTTCGGCAAGGCCGCCAAGTTCTGGGAGAACCCGGAAGCGGTCGCCTTCATCGGGCTCAGCGAAACGCAGGTAGCCGCCTTGGCCGCCAACTTCACCACCACGCAGGAGGCGCTCGACGCGCTTGAAGGCACCACCCGCGACATCCGCGCCCTCATCCAGGAAGAGATGGAAGCGGACGCCCCGAACATGAACACGATCAACGCGCTCGTCGACGAGGGCGCTAAGCAGCGCACCGACCGCATGAAGATCACGCTCGGCCACCGCGTCGCGGTGCAGACCACGCTTTCCGCCGAGCAGGAAGCGAAGCTGAAGGAGTGGCGCGAAGAGCAGCGCGAATCCTTCCGCGAGCGCGGCGCCGAAGTGCGCGAGGCGCTCCGCGATGCCGAGACGCTCGAAGAGGCCCAGGCCATCCTCGACGAGGCCGGCCTGCCGCCCGAGATGCAGGAGCGCATCCTCGACCGCTGGTCGCAGCGCCACGAGGAAGGCGCCGCTCCTCCCGCCCCCGGCGCCAAGCGCGGCGCTTGGAAGGGACGCGGCGAAGGCTTCGCCCCGCAAGCCGGCCCCCGCGCCGGTGGGCGCCGCGGCCTTCCGCCCCTTCCGCCCGAGGACGCCATGGAAGACGAGTTCTAGGTCCAGCGAAGCTTCATCGCAGTTCTTCATCCAAGACTTCCAAGCCAAGGGAAGTCTGCCTCCAAAAGGGGAAGGCCCGCACTCGGGGGGAGGGCGGGCCTTCCTCTTTTCCAGCATCCTTCGCCAGGTAGTTCCTACGGCACCTCGACGACCACCGTGGTCTCGCCACCGCCGGGCACCTGCGCCCAGTCCGAGACGCCCAGTTCCTCCGAGCCCCGCGTGACGCGCACGCGGTACTGGCCTTCCGGAAGCCGGAAGAAGCGGATCGACGCGCGGTCCACCGCGAAGCCCTCGAACAGCACCGACTCGCCGCCGCCGTTCCGCGTCTCCATGCGGAGCTTCAGACCCTGCGGCGCGGCGCCGGAGAGCGGCACGACGATCACCTCGGCGGTGCCGGCGGGGATTTCGAAGTCCAGCTCGGAGCCGTCGCCGGAATCCGGCACGTTCACCACCTGCCCGGTGGGAACCGTGGCGTTGTCGGAGGCGAAGGAGACCGTGTAGTCTCCTGGGAACGCGCGCGCCTCGTAGCGGTTGCCGCCCGCGGATCCGGGCACCAGCACCACCTCGGCGCCGTCCGTCCGCCGCAGGATCAACGCGTCCTTGTTGGCGCCGGGCTGGCCGTTCACGCTGATCGCGCCGCGCAACAGCTTCTGCTGCGAGAAGTCGATGTCCAGCTCGCGCTCCTCGCCCGCCGCGAGCTCCGCCACGCGCGTCGTGGTTTCGCCGGTCGCGTCCTCGGAGACCGCGACGGTCCACGAGCCCGCGCTCGGAAGACGCCGGTCGTACTCGCCGCCCCGCGCGGTGAGCGGCTCGCCGTCCTGCCGGCGACCATCCTTCAGGAAGAACATCGTCGCGCTACGTACGGGCCGCCCGTCCGCTCCGGTGATCGAGCCGTACAGCCGCGGCGCGGGCTGCAGCTCCAGCACCGCCGGCGCGGAGCCCTCCGCCAGTTCATACGCCGCCTCGTCGGAGGCCGCCGAGTCGGTGCGCGCGTCGAGGCGGTAGCTCCCCGGCGGCAGCGCCTCGAAGCGGAATGCGCCCGCGCCGTCCGCCACCGTCTCGAGGTACGAGCCCGGCGCCCCCGGCGGCGGCGCGATGCCGTCCCGCGAGGGGGGATTGAGCAGGCGCACAACCGCGCCCGGCGCGGGCGCGCGCGTGTCCGCCTCGACCACGGAGCCCAGCAGCGCCAGCCCCGCCTCCAGGCGCACCTGCACCTCCGCCGGCGTGCCGTCGGCGAGCCGTTCGAACTCCTCCACGGCGCTCCCCACGCCTTGCCGCAGGCCGGAAACCTCGAGCCGGTAGGAGCCCGCCTCCATCCCTTCCACCACCCAAACTCCGGACCCGTCCGTCGAGACCGTGGCGCCGACCACGTCGGTGAAGCGCCCGTCGTCGCGCAGGCCGGGCTTGAGGAGGCGCGCGCGGAACTCGCCGACCGGCGAGCCGCCGTCGTCCAACACCCTCACCCGCAGGCGCCCGAACGGCATCAGGCGGAACTCCAGCCCGGTGTCGTACGCGGTCACGTTGCGCCGCGTCTGCGACTGGTAGCCCTCCGCCTGCGCGGACACCTCCGCGAGGACCGCGTTCGGCTCCAGCCCAACGATGCGGAAGCGCCCCTCCGCGTCGCTCGTGCCGCCGATGCCGGAGCGGTCCGTCAGCACCGCCGCGCCCTCCACCGGCTCGCCGGAAAGGCCGTCCCGCACGTAGCCCTCCAAGTACTCCGCGTCCTCGAGGTCGATGCGCACGCCCGAACGGGTTTCCCCCGCCGCCAGCTCCAGCGCCAGGGGGCGCGTCTGCACGTAGAACGACGACGGCGGCAGCATCGCCGCCAGCGTCACCGCGCCCGGAGCGATCTTCGCGAAGACGATCGCGCCGTCCGGCTGCGAGAGGGCGCCCTCCTCGAAGATGAGCGCCTCCTTGAACGTTTCGAGGCCCGCGTCCCGCTGCACCCGCACCACGATGTCCGCCACCGGCGACCCTTGGCTGTCGTAGACGACGCCCTCGATGCTCGCGTAGGGCAGCAGCTCCAGCCGCACCTCCTCGGGTCCGTCCACCCGGAGCACCGTGTTGGCGATCCCGGATTCCGTTGAGGCCTCGACTTTCAAGCGCTCACCGGACGGCACGGCCGTGGAGAACTTCCCGAAGGCGTCGGTCTTGAGCGTGGCGAAGAATCGCTCGCCGACGATGTGGACCGGGTTGTTCGCGGCGGGAGCGCCGCCGACATCGATCACTTCGCCCTTCAGCTCGAAGCCGCGCCGCAGGGCCGCCTCCACCGTGGTCGTCTGCGCCGACGAGAGGCCCTCGATGCGGATCTCGCCCGGGGCGAAAGTCGCGTTCACCGCGCCCTCCTCCGCGGGGAAGTAGCCCTCGGGGAACTCGATCGGGAACGAAAGCGGCCCGAGCGCGACCGCGTTGGCGAGCGCCACTTCGAAGCGCGCGCGCCCGTCGGCGCCGGTCACCGCCTTCGCCGCCGTCTCGCGCACCACCACGTCGTCGATCGGCGAGAAGACGGTGACGCCCTCGACGCCGCGTCCGGATTCCGCATCCGTGAAGAGCGCCTCCACCATCGCGGAGCCGGCGAGCCGCAACTCCACCTCGTTGTCGTCGCCGCGCAGCACCGTCACCATCACCGACGCCGAGGGCCCGTCGCGGCCGAGCATCTCCGCCGCGGGGCGCGTGGCGTCGATCTGGTACGCGCCCGCCAGCATCTCGCCGATCGCGAAGCTCCCGTCCGCCTCCGTCGTCGCCGTGCGGAGCGACGTCGCGCGGTCCGTCACGTTGCCGGAGCGCAGTGTCGCCAGCACGCGCGCGCCCCCCGCGGGCGAACCGTCCGCCTCGTACACCATGCCCCGCAGCGACGCCTCCGAGGGCGTCAGCACAATCAGCGTGTCCGTGGTGCCCACCGGCAGCGGGGGCGAGATGCGCGGGAGGAATCCCTTCGCGCTGACCGGAAGCGACACCTCGCGGATCTTCTCGTCGGACTCGATCCCGGTCAGGAGGAAGCGCCCCTCCGCATCGGTCCTGGTCCAGCTCGAGGGTTCCTGCGAGGTCGGCACCGTGCCGGCGATGCCGAGCGGCCGCGTCCGCGCGTCGCCCACCGTGGCGCCGCCGACGGGGATGCCCTGCGGATCGGTCACCATGCCGCCGATCACCGCGCCCGGCTTGAGGATCAGCGTCGAGCGCAGCCGGTCGCCGAGTCCCTGCCCTCCGGGGAAGAACATGATCGCGGCCGAATAGCCTTCCTTGGAGGCGCGCCACGCGAGCGTGTCGTTCGGGCCGAGCTCGCGCTCGGGAAACCGGAAGAACCCGCGCGAGTCGGTGGTCACGGTCGCGAGCGGCGCCGGGTAGCCATCGCGCACCGCCAGGTCGGCGCCCTGGAAGAGCGTCGCTTCGACCGTGGCGCCTTGGATCGGCTGCATCAGGGGAGCTTCCACCACGAAGCCCGTGAAGCGCTCGACGCGGAACTCGGCCATCGGGTCGGCGGGCGGGATCGGCGTGGGGTTCGGCGGCGCGTTGCGGTCGCGCTCAGCGGGCGTGGCCTGCGCCGCGGGCGTCTGGGCCGCCGCGGGCGGCGGCGTTGGGGCCCCGGTCCGGGAGGGTGCGGCGGTGGCGGTCGGCGGCGGGGCGGTGGCGACTTGTTCGCCCCCCCCGCGCAGCATGACCAGCAGCACGGCGATCGCCGCGACCAGCCCTAGGATTCCCAGCGCGAGCTTGGCGTTCCGCCCCGCTTCGTTCTTCATGAGTCGGCTCCGTCAATGATGCGGACGGCCCCCGGGCGCGCGAGGCGCGGTTCCCGGGGGCCTTTGGATGGTCAAAGCATGTCGCCCTTGGCGGGGTGTAGGGGAAAAAGAACGGGGGGAGTTTCCTCCCCCCGTCCGTTCGGGCCTGCTTGATCCGGAATCAGTAGCCGTCCGGCGCGTACACCGCGTAGCCGCGCGGCGGCGCCCAGACCTCGACCCAGCCGTTGCCATCGCAGTACTTGCTGGCGGGCTGGTAGTTCTGGCCGCTGTTCGGCGAGTACCAGGCGTAGCACTTGAGCGTCTTGTTGCGGAGGTTGGTGTTCTGGGACTGCACCCAAGACCCGCGCCAAGCGTAGCTGTCGTCGTTGATGACGATGATGAAGCCCGGGCTCGACGAGTTGCCGTCGCGGTCGCAGTAGATCAGGCAGTTGCCGTCGTTGGTCTTCAGAAGGCCGGTGTTCGGGCCGCCGGCGCCGAGCTTCTCGCGCACCCACGTGAGCTGCTTGATGCCGTTGCCCCACTGGCCGCCGACGCTGGCGAGACCGTAGTTGAAGTAGTCCTTCCACCACACGCAGGGATAGCCCTGATAGGTCAGCATCCACGCGTACTGGATCATCTTGTCGCGCGTGATCGGGTCGGTGTCGTGGTTGCCGGCGAAGGTGACCGCGCGGCCGGAGTTCTTCGCGGCGAAGGTCTTGCCCGAGTCGATGTAGTTCGGCATGTAGCCGCCGCCGCCGCCGTTGTTGCAGATCGCCTCGCCCGTGTACACGCCGGCGAAGTCGAACGCGCCCGAGTCGGCCGCGTTGGCCCACCAGTCCAGCGTCGAGGTGTTGGCGTCCCAATACTCGCCGATCGAGTAGGACCAGTTCGTGTACTGGCGGAAGTCCTTCACCATCCAAGGGCCGAAGCCCTTCACGTAGTCCTGGCGCCAGCCGCCGTTGAAGCCGGCGTTCGCGTCGACCTTCAGCCAGTTGCCCCAGTCCTTAAGGTCGTTCCAGACAAACGGGTTGCGATGGCAGACGTCCGAGTAGCCGCCGAAGGCGCCTTCGTCGTAGCCCCAGTAGCTGGAGGGGTGGAACTCGTTGTAGTGCCAGAGCGCCTTGCCGGACATCTGGTACTGGAAATTCGTGTAGGTGCTGTAGCCGAGGTTCGGGTTGTTTTCCGAGGCGCCGCCGGAGCGGTGGTTGAGGACGATGTCGGCCATCGCGACGACGCCGAGGCCGCGGTACGTCGAGGCCGCGCTCTTCAGTTCGGCGTGCGTGCCGAAACGGGTCGCCGTCCAACCGTGCTGGTTATAGGCGCCGAGGTCGTAGTAGTCGGCCACATCGTAGCCCATCGAATAGCCGCCGCCCTGCCCCTTGCACGGGGGCGGGAAGTACATGCGGTTGAGGCCGAAGCCGCCGGCCATGTAGCGCAGGCCGTTCGCATTCGACTTCATCGTGTTGTACCAGCCCGACGGCGTGTCCCAATAGAAGCCCTGCATCATGACGCCCGCGGACAGCATGGCGGGGACGGCGACGACGGCGGCGAGGGCTGCTGCGACCTTCAGTGTGCTCTTCATGTTCCTTCTCCTAGGTGTCGACCCGGGCGGCCCGTGCCGGGGTCGGGGAGTTTGGGGTGGAGAGCCGGCAGGGGAGGCCTCGCGCATCTGGACCGAGGAGACCGAACCAACTCTCGAAGCAATGAACCATAAGAGCATTTTTTCTGCGCTGCCGTCAAGACACAAAAGTTGGAAAATTAATTTTACCGCGACAGAATGGCGCTGCAGGGACTCGTTAAAACTTTATCGCTCAAGTTTTATCGGAATCAAGTCGAATTGAATCAGTGATGCGTGGTTCCTTGTGGTCATAGTTCGCACGCTCTTTCAGTGGCCCCAAATCGGATACAGCAAATCCGATTACCTGCGCTGATTTTATAGGATTCGGACGCCCTCGACGCCTTTTCATCCCGATTTCGAAGCGGATGTGCTGTTCCAGAACGCGTGGAGTGGTGGAAATCGACGGGGAATCGGCGCCGGAAACGAAACAGGCCCGGGCGGATGGCGAGCCGCCACCCGTCCGGGCCTGTCCGCGAAGCCCTGCGGAGGTGCGACGCGCTTAGTCTTCCATCTCGACCGACACGATTTCGGGGCAGTCCTCGACGATCTTGCGTTCGATGCCCGCCTTCAGCGTGACGAGCGAACTGGCGCAGCCGGTGCACGCGCCGTGCAGCGCGATATAGACGACGTTGTCCTCGATGCGGCGGTATTCGACGTCGCCGCCATCGCTCTGGATGTAGGGGCGGATCGTTTCGAGGATGTCTTTGACCTTCTCTTCGGTGGTCATGGCGGTGGACATGGGCGGGTTCCCTTTCCCGGTTGGTGGCTCCCGGCGGAGCGATTTCCGAGCCGCATTTCAGCGCATCGGGACGCCGCTGTCAAACGGCGCCGAGCGGGGGCGCGCGATTCCGGTTGGCAAGCGCACCGCCTCCGCGCAGCCTCCCGTCCTTGTGCCGGGGTGGCGAAATGGCAGACGCAGCGGACTCAAAATCCGCCGGCCCGCGAGGGTCGTGAGAGTTCGAGTCTCTCTCCCGGCACCACCTTCCAACGGCCCCCGAACCCATGAACCAGCAGGCGATCTCCGAGGCGCTCGCGGCCCACGGCCTCGACGCGTGGCTAGTGTACGACTTCCGCGGGAGCAACCCGCTCCTGGCGGCGCTCCTGCCCTGCGGCACGCACCTCACCCGCCGCGTCTTCCTCCTGCTGCGTCCGGGCCGCGGGCCGCTCGTCGTCGCCAGCCACATCGACGCGGGGCAGTTCGCCTCCGCCGGCGCCGAGCTCGCGCTCTACCGCGGCTGGGAGGAGATGCGCGCGCTGCTCGCCCGCGAGCTCGCCCCGCTCCGCCGCGTCGCCATGGAATACTCGCCCGGCGGCGCCCTCCCCGTGGCCGGTATCGTCGATGCAGGCACGGTCGAGCTGGTCCGCTCCTACGGCGTCGAGGTCGCCTCCTCCGCCGAGCTGATGCAGGAAGTGCTCGCGGTGTGGAGCGACGCCGCGCTCGCGGCCCACCTGGAGGACTCCGCGAAGGTCGCCGCCGCCAAGGACTCCGCCTTCGAAATGGTCCGAAAGGCGCTCGCGGACGGCGCCCCCGTCACTGAATGCAAGGTGCGCGACCACATCCGCGACTGCTTCTCGCGCGACGGCCTCGCCTGGCCCGACGGCCCCATCGTCGCCGTGAAGGAGCACAGCGGCGACCCGCACTTCGAACCGACCGCCGAACGGGACCGGCCGATCCGCAAGGGCGACTGGCTCCTGATCGACCTCTGGGCCCGGCGCCCCGGCAACCAGCACATTTTCGCCGACATCACCTGGGTCGGCGCCTGCGGCGAACCGTCCGCCGAGCAGCTCGCCGTGTTCGACGCGGTGAAGGCCGCGCGCGACGCCGCGCTGCGCGACGCCCGCGCCGCCTGGGCCGCGGGACGCGCGCCGCAGGGCTGGGAACTGGACGAGGCCGCCCGCCGCGAGCTGCTCGCGCCGGGCTACGGCGACTTCATCCGCCACCGCACCGGCCACAGCCTTTCGCCCGGCTCGAAGGTCCACGGCCTCGGCGCCAACCTCGACAACCTCGAGACCCGCGACACGCGCCGCCTCCTCCCGAGGCTGGGCTTCACGATCGAACCGGGGCTCTACCTGCCCGCGTTCGGCGTGCGGCTCGAAATCAACGTCTGGATGGATCCCGCTTCGGGGCCCCGCGTGACGAGTCCGGTGCAGGACGCTCCGCTCCGTTTGGCGTAGCCCCGCCGCGCCGCCGGCGCACGCTGGCCCCAGACCACGCAAGGAGGCGCCCCATGGAGCGTCGCCCGTTCGGCAACACCGGGCTAGAATGCTCGCCGCTCGGATTCGGCGCGGGCCACATCGGCTCGCCCGACATGTCCGAGGAGGCGGCCTCGCGCCTCCTCCACACCGCGCTCGACCTCGGCGTTTCGCTGATCGACACGGCGCGGGGCTACGGCCTGTCGGAGGAGCGCATCGGCCGCCACCTCGCCGGCCGCCGCGACGAGTTCCTCCTCGCCAGCAAGTGCGGCTACGGCATCGACGGCCACGCGGACTGGACTCCGGGCTGCGTCGCCGCGGGCATCGACGAGGCGCTCCGCCGCCTGCGCACGGACCGCATCGACGTGATGCTCTTCCACTCCTGCCCGGGCGACACGCTGCACCGCGACGGACTCGTGGAGGCCCTCGAAGCCGCCGTCCGCGCGGGCAAGGTGCGCGCCGCGGGCTACTCCGGCGAGAACGAGTCGCTCGACGAGGCGCTGCGCCTCGGCCGTTTCCGCGCCATCGAAACCTCGGTCAATGTGTTCGACCAGCGGGGCCTCGCGCGCGGCGTGCGCCGAGCGGCGGCGGCGGGGCTCGGCGTCATCGCCAAGCGCCCCCTCGCCAACGCGCCCTGGCGCTTTTCGGACTGCCCGCACGGGAACTACTGCGAGCCCTACTGGCACCGGATGCGCGCCATGGGGCTCAACCCCGGCGACATGCCGTGGGACGAGCTGGCGCTCCGCTTCTCCGCCTACGCGCCGGGCGTCTCCTGCGCAATCGTCGGCACCTCGTCCGAGGCCAACCTGCGGCGCAACGCCGCCATCGCGGAGAAGGGCCCGCTCGCACCGGAGGACGCGCAGGCGGTCCGCGACGCGTTCCTCGCCTGCCACCACTGGGACGGGCAGGTGTAGCGCCTAGGGACGCCTCGCCTTCCTCTTGTCGACGGCGGCGCCACACGCAATGCCCGCCGCCATGCCGAACATCCAGAACAGCGGCATCGAGTCGAACGCGGCGTCGAGCGCGATGCCGACGGACAGGCCGACGCTCATGCCCAAGAGCATCGCTTCGTCGCGCCTCTTGTTTGCTTTGCAGGTGCCCTTCACGGTTGAAGCCTCCTCGGCGTGGGGTATCAACCTCTACTCCATCCGACCTACACCCGAGGCGCCCGTTCCCTTCACGGCGACCTTGGTTCCGCGCTTGCCCTTGTGCGCCGGCGGTTCGCGAATCGCACCACTTCCCGAAGGTGCCCCATGGCGGACCTGCCCACGAAAGTCCTCGCTCTGCGGATGCTCACCGGCGAATCGCCGCTCGGGTACGAACCCGTGGTGCACCTGCGGCGCGCCTCCGACTGGTCGCACCTGCCGGACGCCGCCCGCAACGGGGGCATCCGTTCGGTGCTCGCCGTGAACAACCTCGAACTCATGCGCTCGATCCGCCGCGGGCTCTGGCGCGGGTTCGAGGTGGTGCCGGTGGTGCCGAACGTGACCGGCTACATCCGCGACACGGTGGACTACGGCCTGGTGGGCGCGGGCATCCGGCGACTGCTGCAGCTCGGCCCGGTTTCGCTCGCGAGGGTGGGCTTCGCCAGCTTGGCCGTCGCGCCGGGGGTCCTGCGGCGCGAGTTCCCCGCGCTGCTCCGCGTGCTCCTCGAAGTCGAAGCCTGCGCCTTCGGCAAGCTCCAGCCCGAGCGCCTCGTCCTCGCCCCGCAGATCACCGACCTCGCCGTCGCCTTCGACAATCCGCGCGTGGTCCAGCTTTTCCTCGAGTTCTGCCGCGCCCGCGGCGAGCGCGCCTTCCTGTGCAGCAACAACCCCGCGATGCTGGTGCGGCGCCTCGAACGCTGGGGCTTCCGCCCGCAAGGCTATATCCTCCCCGTCAACCGCTCCGGCTACCTCTGCGGCGACCTCGAATGGATGAAGTCCTCCTCCATGCGCAATGTGACCATCGCCGCCGATGTGATCGGCGGCGGCGCGATGGCCAACGAGGACGCGGTCCGCTTCGCGGGCGAAGCGGGCGCCGAGGAAGTCGTCGTCGACGCCGACGCGATCGGCTACTAGCCCGCGCCGAATCGGGCGCGGCGCGATTCCCGCTTGTTCCCGCGGTGCCAAGCGGCGAGCGTCTTGGCACCCTGCGTTCACCTAAACCCGCCAACGGAGCCGGCGCGCCGTGGATATCGCGATTCTCGGGACCGTCATGCACGACGAGATCACCACGCTCTCGGGAGAGCGGCGGTCCTCCTTCGGCGGCATCCTCTACAACCTCGCCGCGCTCTGTGTCATCACCCGCCCCACGGACCGCATCCGGCCCTTCTGCCAGATGTCCAAGGAGCACTTCGCGGAACTCGACGCGCGTTTCTTCTCCCGCCAGCCCCGCATCGACACCCGCCACGTCGTCCAGCACCCCGACGGCACCGACACGAACCGCATCGTGTACCGCACCGCGAGCTCGCGCCAGGAAGACCTTTCCATCGTCACAAAGCCCTTCGACCGCGCCACGCTCCAAGGCGCCCTCGATGCGCAGGCACTCCTCATCAACATCGTCGGCGGCCACGAGTTCGACCTCGAGACGCTCCAGTGGCTGCGCACGAACTACAACGGGCTCGTCTACCTCGATGTGCACAACCTCGGGAAGCGCAACCCGGACGGATCGCCCGCATCGACGTTCGCCGGCTGGCCCGACTGGGCCTCCGAGGTGGACTTCATCCAGTTCAACGAGTGGGAAGCCCAGCTCCTCTTCGGCAAGTTCCCCGAGGACGAGGACGACTACCGTCGCATCCTGCGGACGATGATGAAGGTGCCGACACTCCGCGGCGCCGTGCTCACGCTCGGCGAAGGCGGCGCCCGCGTCGCCCACCGGACCGACGGCGACGGCGCGCTCTACCTGCATGTGCCCGCCATGATGATGGACCCGGTCGTGGACACGACAGGCTGCGGCGACTGCTTCTCGTCGGGATTCCTCGTGGGCTACCTGCGCGGTGGCAACCCGGTGCGCGCGGCGCTGCTGGCCGCGACCATCTCGAGCCTGAACACGCGGCTCTTCGGCCTGGACGAACTGCTGGCGCTCCGCGACGTGGAGGGCTCGCTGGTCCGCAGCTACGCGGGACTGCTCAACCGCATGGACGCCGAATGGAAGGGCGAGCCGCTCGATTAGGAGCGGCCCCCCGTCACGGCATCTCGGCGCCGCCGGCCTCCGCCCGCAGGCGCGCGCGCCAACGCTCGATCGTCTCGGAACCCTCTCCGCCAAGGCGCAGGTAGGTGTCCAGCGCGGCCAGGGCCGCGGCGGAATCCCCGTCGTGGTTCTCCGCCACCAGCGCCATGTTCAGCCAGCCCGGCGCGAAGTCCGGCGCGTCCGCGGTCAGCGACGCGGCCACCTCCTTCGCCTCGCCCCAGCGCTCGCCCCGGATCAGGAGCGCCGCCAGGTTGTTGCGGAAGCGCGGATCCGACGGGTCCGCCGCGTTGGCGTCCCGGTACAGCGCCAGGGCGCGGTCGTCGTCCCCTTGCGCCGCGTGGAAGTTCGCCGCGGCGAACAGGGTCTCGGGCGCGGGCGAAGGCTCCGCCAGAAGCGATTCGAACTCGCGCTCCGCCGCCGCCGTGCGGCCGGCCTTGCCGAGCGCGCGAGCCTGCGCCACGCGGTACTCCGTGACGCCGGGATAGTCCCCTGCCAAGTCGCGCCAGCGGCGTACCGCCTGGTCCCAGCGGCCGAGCCGCTCCGAGTCGAGGGCCGCTTGGCGCCGCTCCGCGGCGACGTTCGCGGCACCGGACTCCAACTCGGGGAAGAGCGCCTTGCGCGCGGCGTCGTCGCTGATCGCCGCGGCGGCGCCGGTGGCGGGCGGCTGGTCCGCGCCTTCCGTGGATAGCGCTTCGACCGCGCTGCGGAGGCCATCAAGGCCGACGCCCGTGGTGCGCGGCGCCGCCGCCTGCGCGGCCGGCGGTTCCGCCGCGCGCGTCTGCGCCGGCTCCGCGGCGGGCTGCCGCGCCGGCTGTGCGGCGGGCTGCTGCGCTGCGGCCACCGGTGTTGCGGGGGGCGCTGCCGCGGCCCGCTCGAGGCCCGCCTGCCGCTCCAGCTCCCTCGCGCGGAGCTGCATCCGCACCAGGTCGAGCTCCGTGCGCGCCAGCGCGAAGTCCGGCGACTCGGCGAGCGCGCGCTCGTAGTAGACCGCCGCCTCCTCCGGGTTGCCGAGGCGGTAGTGGCAGTGCCCCACCCGGTAGTAGAAGAGCGGGCGCGGCGAGACCTGCGCGGCCTCGAGGTACAACTCCTTCGCGCGGACGTAGTTGCCGTCCGCCTCGAACCGCTGCCCTTCGGTGAAGAGGGCGAACGCCTGGTCGCGCTGCTCCTCGATCTGCAACTGCTTCTCGGCGCAGCCCGCGAAGAGCGCCGCTCCGGCCAGGAGCGACGCCGCCGCGAACGCGCGTGTGGCGCGTAGGCTCGGCATCTTAGTAGTTGATCTCGCTGATGAGCTTCTCGCCCGTGAAGGTGACGTGCTTCAGCGGCGCCTGGAAGAGACCCGAGTAGGTCCAGTAGTCGCGCCGCACGCCGAGCGTGTAGTCCTGCGACATCGCCTTCTGCGGGTAGCCGTGGCGGATCATGTACTGGTCCATCTCGGTGAGCGGTCCTTCGAAGACCAGCTCGCCGTTGACGAACTGCGCCGTGGTGCGGCGGTCCCACCAGGCCCATTGGTCGACGAGTTCGTTCGTGGTGGATTTGAAGCGGTAGCGCACGTAGTCCGGCGAGCCGTGGCGTTCCAGCGCGCCGCGGGCGGACTCGGAGAGCGGGCCGTCCACCTCGCCGGTGCGCGGGTAGTAGGCCTCCGCGCGGGCGCGGTTGATGAAGTCGCGCTCGTCGTACTTGGCGTAGCGCTTGAAGGGCGCGACGGCGCCGGCGGCGTCGAGGTCGTAGCGCGGCACCTTGTTCAGGTTGCCGCAGCCCGCGGCGCCGAGCGCCGCCACCATCAGCAGGATAATCACTACGGCACGCAGCGTCATGGCGTTCGCGCTCCTTCGTCGGCCGGGCGCTCCGGGCCCCCGGCGGCGTGATGCCCCACCATGCCTAGGGGATGGACCCCCGGCGCGGGAAGGGAAAGTTGCAGCAGCGACAATTTCCGTGCCGCGGGGCCTACTCGCGGGGCAGGTACTCCAGCGGCACCGCCAACTCGTCCTCCGAAACCTCCGCCTCCAGGCGGAAGCTCCCCTGCAGCCGCGCGGTCGCGACCGAGAACCGCAGCACCGCGGCGCCGCGCTGCAGCGGCGCCAGCGTGAACGCGCCCGAGGGCCCCGTCACCGCGCGCAGCGCCGGCTGTCCCGGGCCGGAGCTCTCCACCAGCACGCCCTCCGCCGGCTCGCCCCCCAGGAACACCATCCCGCGGAGCGCCCGCCCCGGCGGCAGCAGCGGCAGCGCGCCCAGATCCAGCGCGCCCCCCCGGCCCGCGGCGAACGCGGGACCGATCGCGCGCTCGAGGCCGCGCCGCTCCGTCTCGATCCGGTGCCACTCCCCGGCGGGCACGTCGGCGAACTCCACGCGGCCGTCCGCGCCGGAGCGCACGCTCGCCGCCAGCGCCACCGCGCGCTCCCCGGGATCGTACCGGTAGAGGTACGCCATCACATCGGGCGCCGGCGCGCCGTCGGGCCCCACCAGCGCGGCAGCGACCGTCGACCGGCCGGAGTCCGCCGCGGCCGGGGCCGCCATGGCGGGCAGCTCGCGCCGGGCGGGAAGCAGGAACGCCGCCGCGGGCGGAGCGTCGCCGCCCCGGGCCCGGCGCGCATCCAGCACCTCGCGGTACGAGCGCACGAACGCCGCGCGCTCCTCCGGGAACATGCGCTCCGGGTCGGTCTTCGTGATCCGGAACACCCGGGTCGCGCCCGTCGCGGTCCGCATCGCCGTCTCGTTCACCACCTCGAAGCCGTCCGCCGCCAGTCCCGCCTCGACCTTCGCCTCCGCCGGATGGATCACGCGCACCCAGCCCATCTCATTGGTCTCGAAGGACTCCGCGAGGCCGCTTTCGACCGCGACCCGGAACGTCGCGCCGGGCACCGGGAGCCCCTCGAGGTCCTGCGCCACAAGGCGCAGCGTCGCCTCCGGTCCCCCGGCGGAGGCGGCGGCCGCGAGCAGGGCCGCCGCGAAGACGGTCGCGGCGCGTCGAAACATGATGCTGTACGCAACGCGCCCCGGAGCCCGACGGTCAAGGCGAGGCTCGCTCGCGCCACCGATCGCCGTTGCGTGGCGCCCGCCCCCGCCCGAGAGTGCGTCCACGACAGTCCGAACTTGAATAGCGCCCGGCCGGAGCGTGTAAGGCCGGTGCGAACCCGAATGGAGCCCCCCCCGATGCTCCTGTCCCTCTGCCTCTACATGTCGGCGTACACCAAGTACTCCGAGAACGCGATTCTCGAATCGGTCGCGCAAGTCCGCGAGTGCCGCGACCGCGCCGAAGTCCGGCTCCTCGCCAACCAGAACGACCGCAAGGTGGTCGAGTTCGTCCAGCGGCTCTACGCCGCCGACCCCTGGGTGCAGATCGAGTACTACGCTGACGACGCGCCGCACGCGGAGCTGTTCTGGCGCCTCGGCCGCAAGGCCACCGGCCGCTGGGTCTGGTTCATCGAGGAGGGCATGGCCGCCGCCAAGGGATCGGTCCTCTACCTGATCGCCGTGGTCGAAGGCATCACCGCCGGCATGAATGCGAAGCTCATCGTCGTGAACAGCGGCGCCTTCTCCGCGGGCGCCGATTCCGAGGGCGTGGGCCCGAACGAACTCGCCAACCTGAAGGTGACCGCCTCGCTGATCGAACTCCCCGCGGGCTGGGAGCTGCTGTCGCGCTTCACCCTCGACGAGCTCGTGCGCCCGTCGCTCCTCCTCATGGAGCGCGCCTCCTGGCTCGCGACCTCCTACCGCGATGCGCAGGCGGAGGTGCAGGACCCGCACCTGGTCTCGGCCATGGAGCTCTGCACCCGCGGCATGGTGATCTTCTTCCCCCGCGTCTGCGTCATGCGCCTGTCGGACGTGTTCCTCGCGAGGGGCACCAAGCGCTCCGCGGTCTTCCACCTCTGCGAACTCCCCCACCTCTACAAGAAGGCGGTCGCGAAGGGGTTCAACTCCTCGCGCGCCACCAAGGAAGTGGTCCGGGTGTTCAAGGCCCGGCGCGACGAGTGCGCGTTGCTCTTCGCCGATCCGTCCGGGAACGCCGCCGAGATCGCCTCGATGAAGGCGAACCACATGGCGTATGGCCACTTCCTGACCACAATCCTGCCATTCATGCTCCGGTCCAAGTCGAACGGTGGGCGCGAGGCCCTGCGCCGCATCGCCTCCGGCAAGCCGTGAGCGCCGCTCAGCCCATCGAGCGGCGCAGCTCCTCCATGGCGGCGGCTTCGCGCTTCGCGTGCACCAGGTGCGACACGACCAGCCAGGCCCCCGACCCCGCCAGCAGCAGCAGGCCCAGCGCGTGGGCCGCGTGCCACACCCGGTTCGCCGGCGCCACGATCTCGTAGTCCGTCACGAAGATCGTCTCGCAAGCGCCGTTGCCGTCGTCCGTGCGGATGGTGCTGGTCCCGCGGTGGAAGCCTCCGCCGTGGGAGTACTCGCACAGGTAGCCCGATAGCCGCACCTGGTCGCCGCGCCGCGTCGACATGATCGCCCGGCGGATTGCCGCGTTCGATGGCAGCACGTGGTTGTTCGAGAGCTGGTCCGGCCGGAACGCCTGCCAGTCCTCCGGCCCCGTGCCGCGCTTGAACTGGCAGTAGCAGGTGAAGCTCAGGTTCTTGAAGGACATCTTGCGGTAGACGTCCTTGGCGAGGTTGTCGCCCCAGACCACGCACAGGTCCTTCACATTCAGCGAGTCGCCCCACTTCTTGTGGTAGATGTTCCACCAGGCGTCCGCTTCGGATTCGCTGACCACCAGCCCGGTGAGCTCGTAGTCGAAGAGCGGCTTGATCGTGTAGACCGTGCCGCCGGCCTCGTGCTGGAAGGGCTCCATGGGCGGGCGCTGCGCCGTCTGCACCGGATCCGCCAGGATGAACGACAGCATCGACTCCGGCGGCGGCAGGCGGTCGCCGTTCCACCACCCCGCGATGAGCAGGGCGGCGCCGACGCCGGCCGCGGCCTTGAGGATCATGCCCGTTTCCATGCTCCGCTTATGCGGCGGCGCGCCCGCCGCCGTCCAGCGGAAGCCGCGTCACGGCTCCGCCAGCCGCTCCGAGAGCGGCGGCTTCCGAAGCGCGGCGGGCATCCTGCCGAACGCCTCGCGCGCGCCCTCCAAGTCGCCGGATTCGAGCCGGCCCCAAGCCACCGCCTGCAGCACCATCGGATCGGCGCCCGAACCCTCGGCGAGCGGTTCGAGCAGCGCGAGGCCTTCGCGGAGGAACGGCGCCGCGTCGCCGCCCGCCGCCGCCTCGATGCGCCCGCGGAGCACGAGTTGCTGGCCGCAGCGCCGCTGCTGCGCGGCGTCGTCCGGAGCGGCGGCGAGCGCGGGGCGCACGATCGCAAGCGCCGCGTCGCTGTGGTCCCGCGCGGCGTCGAAGCGCCCGAGCCGCAGGTTCGATTCCGCGCCGGCGAAGAGGCACCGCGTCAGGTTCGCCCCGCCGGGATCGAGCTGGGGCCCCTCGCGCTGGACGCGTTCGTAAAGCGCGCGCGCCTCCGCGAAGAGCGCCGGAAGCGGCTCGTCGTCGCCGTCGATCTCGTAGCCGCTCGCGAGGTTCATCAGCAGATTCGCCTCTTGGAAAACATTCTTGAGCGGGCGGCCCTCTTCGGGGATCGCGCGATAGTGTTCGATCGCCTCGGAGAACGCGGCGCGCACCTCATCCGCGCGGCCCATGCGCAGGGCGATGGCGCCGGCCTCGTTGGCGAGGGAGGCCGCCAACTCGCGCAGCGGGGGATCGGCCGGGAAATCCACGATCTTCGCGCGGAGGAGCTCCTGGGCATCCTTCCGGATCGCGAGCGCGCCGGCGATGTCCCCCAGCTTGGAGACCGTGCGCGAGAGGGATATCGACGCGGCGATGCGCTCGCGGAACCACGGCAGGTTGTCGGGGCTTCGCTCGAGCAGCCGATCGAGCAGCGCGATCTGCTCCACCAGCCGCGCCTTCGCCTCCGCGTGTTCGCCGAGGGCGTCGTGCAACGTGACCAGGCCCTCGATGGCGACGCCGAGTTCCTTCTGGAGCTCGAAGTTGTCGGGCGATGCCTCCGCGAGGGGGAGGTAGACCTCGTGCGCCCGCCGCAGCACCGGCCCGGCAGCGGCGGTGTCTTCGCGCCGGATCAGGAAGCGCCCGTAGCGGTAGCAGGTGGTGCCGAGGAACCGCGCCGTGTCGCGGTCCGGCGGGTCCGCGGCGGCGTAGGCTCCTTCGAGTACCTCGAGCGCCTCGCGGTAGGTCTTGTCGGCGAGCTCGATCTGGCCGAGGTCCTCCTGCAGGCGGGCTCGGTTCTGGGCGAGGGCGCCGAGGGCGGGCAGGTAGCGCACGTCGGGCATGCCGAGGTCGCGCATGTCGGCGAGCACTTCAGCATAGGCGTCCCACTTGGCCAGCACCTCCTCCGGCGGGGCGAGATCGCGGGAGAGCGCGGCCTCCCAACTCTTCGACGCGAGCAGGTCGTTCAGCATGCCCACCTCGCGGACGCCTTCGGCGCGCAGGACTTCCAGGCGCGCGCTGTCCTCCGCCGCCGTCTGGAGCGCGAGGTCCCGGCGTCCGCGCGCAAAGTGGATCTGCAGGAAAATGCCCGATAGGATCGAGCGGGTGCGGGTCGCGTCGACGCGGTGCTGGGGAGAGGCTGCGGCGGCGCCGGCGGCGGCCTCCGCGGCGAACGCCGCGGTCTCGGCGTCGTCCAGCCGCCCCTGCGTCCGCAGCAGGTCCGCCAGCGTGTAGGCGCCCTGCGCGTAGGTGAGCAGCTCCTCCGGCCCTAGCGTGTCCGTCGTCTGCCCCGTGTAGTAGGACAGCGCCTCCGTGGCGGCGGCATCCAGCAGCTCGAGCTTGGGGTCGCGCGGCGCAAGCTTCTCGCGCAGGTCGCCGAGCATGAAGCGGGCGAGCTGCTCCGCGTCGGCGCGGGCGAGGCGTTCCTTCGCCCGGGCCGCGGCCTCCGACTCGCGGGCGGACTCCGCCGAGAGGCGGGCCGCCTCCGCGCGGTCGCGCTGCTCCGAGAGGCGCGTGTTGTAGAACAAGGTCCCCGCCACCAGCAGCGCCAGCATCGCAATGGCGGCCGCGGTCGCCGCGCGCCGCTGCGCACCCTGGCGCCGCAGCGAGGCCTCCGCCGAGTCGATGCGCGCGGCCAGCGACGCGCGTTCCGGCGTCTCCGGCAACCGCTCCGACTGCACGCGCGCCAGGCCGAGGTCGCCCTTCCGGAGCGCCGCCTCCGCGTACAGCGCCAGCCCCCGCTCCTCCGCCCCGCGCGCCGACGGGCACTCCGCCCACAGCGCGCGCGCCTGCGCCGCCAGCGAGATCGCCTCGCCGAGCACAAGGTACGACGAGGCCGCCTCGTCGAGCCGCTGCGACGCCGTGCGGGCCAGCTCCTCCGCCTGTCGGCGCCGGCTCGCGCCGGAAATGTAGTCGCGCAGCGCGACCAGCAGCGCGCCCGCCGATTCGTGGCGCTGCGAAGGCTCCTTCGCGAGCGCCTTCAGGCAGATGCGCTCCAGCTCGGAGGGCACCTCGCGGCCCTTCGCGCGCTTCGCGGGCGACTCCACGGCCCCGTCTTCCGCCAGCTTCATCGCCATGATCGACGTCGGCGCGTCGTGCGGCGGACGCCCGGTCAGCAGCAGGTACAGGATCCCGCCGAGCAGGAAAACGTCGGTCCACGGTCCCACGCCGGAGGCGTCGTTGCGGGTCTGCTCCGGAGCCATGAAGACCGGCGTGCCCGCGGGGCTCGAGGCGGACTCCCGCCCGGGGATGACGCGCGCGAAGTCCGTCGACTGCCTCCCCTCGCCGAACGCCATCGCGAGGCCCCAGTCCATCAGCAGCACCTCGCCGAACTCCCCCGTCATCACCTGCGAAGGCTTCAGGTCCCGGTGCACCACGCCGCGCGAGTGCGCGAACGCGACCGCCTGCGCGGTGGCCATCAGGATGGGCAGGTGCGCGCCGAGGAACTCCGCCACCGGCAGCCGCGGGAAGTCCTCCTCGATCTGCGCCGCCCAGGTGCGCCCGCGCACCATCTTCATCGCGATCACCGGGCGCCCGGCGCTGTCCGCCCCGAGGTCGTGCACCGGCACGATGTTCGGATGCTCGAGCTGCGCCGCCGTCAGCGCCTCCTGGCGGAACTCGACCTCCGTCGATCCGCCCCGGTTCACCACCTCCGCGCGGAGCCGCTTCACCGCGACGATGCGGCCGATGGACGCCTGCGTGGCCTCCCAGACCTCGCCGAAGCCGCCGCGCGCGATCAGCCGATGAAGCACGTAGGCGCCCGCCTCCGGCGTCGGCGTCGGCGTCGACGGCCGCCCCGCCCCCTCCGTCAGCGCGTCCGCGTCTACCGAGCTGTCCAGCACGCTCAGCAGACCAAGCGGCACGTTCCCCGGCAGCGTGGGAGTGTCGACGCTGTTCCAGGCGGCGTGGGTCTCGAACGTGTCGGAAGGGTTCGCCGGAAGGGCGCTTTCGGGAAGGGACATCGCGTGGCCTCTTGTCTTGTGGAGCCCCATTCAACGCCCGCCGCGGGGGCCGGTCAAGGCGCGCCGCCGATTCTGCGCTCGCGCCAAGCCCCCCCGCGTGCTCCCATTGCGCTCCCGCGCGACCGGCGCGGACGAGGTCCTCCGTTGCGCAAGGCCGCCGCCGCTCTGCTTTCCCTCGCCATCGCCCTCGCGGCGGGCGCACAGGACGCCGCCCCGCGCGGCGGCACCATGGAGGAGTCCGCCGCCTTCGTGGACGGCCGCCTCGTCACCGCCCGCGACCTCAACTACGCGGTGTTCGAGCTCCGCCTAGGCGACCCCGTCTTCGAGACGATCCCCGACGAGACGCTCCGCCGCACCGCGCTCGCGGAGGCGGTGGACGAGGCGCTCCTCGTCCGCTGGGCCGAGACCGTCATCACCGACTATCCCGCGGAGGCCGTGCGAAGGGTCGCCGACGAGCAGTTCGCCCAGTACCTGCAGTGGGCAGGCTCCGAGGAGCTGCTCGAGTTGCGGCTCGCGGAGGCGGGGCTCTCGATGCGCGGATTGCGGCAGTACAACGAAACGCGCGCCCGCGGCGTGTTCCTGGTGCGGCTGGCGCTCGCGGCGACCATGGGGCCCGACGCGCTCCCCCCGGAGGACGACTCGCCCTCGCGCGCCACGCGGGTGCGCCTCGCCGCGATCCACTTCGTCCCCAAGGGCCGCGACGAGCGCGCCCGCCTCGAAGCCCAGGAACGCGCCCTCATGGCTCGGCGCGAGATCGTCTCCGGCTTCCCCTTCGCCCGCGCGGCCCAGCTCTACAGCGACGATCCGGCGTCCGGCGTCCGCGGCGGCGACGCCGGCTGGATGGACGCCTCCGCGCTCGCGCCCGAGCTCCGCGAGCGACTCGGCGCGCTCCGCGACGCCACCTCCAGCGACCCCGTCTTCCTCGGCGGAGCGTGGCAGCTCGTCCGCCTGCTCGACTACGACACGGAAGAGCGCCGCGCATGGCGCGAGCGGTACGCCGCGGGTCGCGAGGCGCGCCTGCTCGAGCTTCGCGCGAACCGGCCCGTGCGCTTCGGCCCGGGCTACGGCGACGCTTGGAAGGAAAGGCTCCGGCGCGGCGCCGAGGAGGCCAGCGCCAGCAGCACCCAGAAGTAGAACGCGATCCGGTCCTTGTGGAAGTTGAACACGAGGCCGAAGAGCAGCAGCCCGCCGATCCCCGCGAGCGCGGCCCACGTCCACAGCCGCTGCTCGTCGAGGTCGGCCAGCGAGCGCACCCACTGGAGCGGGCGCGACGCGAGCGCCCGGCCCAGCGCCATGCCGATGGCCGCGGCGAACGCCAGCGCGCCGAGCACGCCCGACTCGGCGAGCTGCTGCAGATACACGCTGTGCAGGTCCGTCTGCTCCTTGTGGTTGAAGAGCGGGTAGTCGCGGCGCGCGGCGGGCGACTTGAAGATGTCCGGGCCGTAGCCGATCCCTAGCAGCGGACGGTCGCGGATCGCCTCGATGCCCGTGGCCCAGAGCTCGGGGCGCTCGCTGAGGAACGTGTGCGGGTTCGCCGCGTCCCGCAGCGTTGCCGTCACCCGGTTGCCGATGAAGGGGAAGGCGGCCGCGCCGGCGAGCAGCAGCGCCGCCAGCCCCGCGAACAGCAGGCGGCGGTGCTGCGCGGCGACCGCGCCGAGCGCCAGCGCCGCCGCCACCCATCCCGCGCGCGTCTGCGTCAGCAGCAGCGCGATCAGCAGCCCGCCGAGCGCCGCACCGAGGCCCAGCGCCAAGCCCCGCCGTCCGCGGCGCCACTCCACCAGCGAGACCGCCAGCAGCAGCGGCGACGCCAGTGTCGCGAAGAGCGCGAGCCGCCCGTAGCTGTCGAAGGGCCCCACCGCGCGCAGGTACGGGCGTCCGAGCGAATCGAAGTGCCGCTCCGCCCAGTCGCCCGTGGCGAAGCCCGCCAGCGACACCACGGCGACAAGCACCGCCGCCGCCGCGAAGCCGCGCGCCAGCAGCCCGCGCCGCGCCGGGTCCTCGCAGAGCCAGAGGTGCGTCGCCGCGAAGAGCGCCAGCAGCGGCGCCATGCCGAGGCACCACGCCGCGAGGCTCGCCGAGGGGGCGATGGACTGCGCCGCGCTCGCCAACGTCGCCGCCGCCAGCGCCAGGAGCGCCCAGCGCAGCCCCCCGAGCGGCGCGGTGTCCATCCCGCCGCGCCAGACCGCCAGCAGGGCCGCCAGCGGCACCAGCGCCGCGCACGCGACGCGCCCCGCCAGCGTTCCGTCCTCGAACGGCAGGAGCAGCAGCAGCGCCGGCAGCGCCCCCGCCAGCGTCCACCGCGCGAACGCCCCCGCGTCGCGCCGGACCAGCGCGTCGGTGGCTGCTTTCAGGGGCTGTCTCGGATCCAAGCGTCGCTCGCGGCGGAATGGGCTCGCGGGCGGTTCCCGCTTACCCGCAAGAATCGAAAGCGTCAGAACCGTGCGCAACGAAAGCCGGACCCGCCCCCCCAGTGACCACCTTCGCCGACCTGCCGCTCGACCAGATCCGCACCGACTGCCGCCACTACAACGGCTACAAGCCGTGCGGAAAGGCGGACGCCTGCCCCGGCTGCGGCCACTACGCGCCCCGCGGCGGACAGATCCTCGTCATCAAGCTCGGCGCCATGGGCGACGTGCTCCGCACCAAGTCGCTCCTACCCGCGCTCAAGGCCGCCCATCCGGACTCCTGGATCGCCTGGCTCACCAACCCCGGCAGCGAGCCCATCGTCCGCGATCCGCTCGTCGACGAAATCCGCGCCTTCACACCGGAGGGCATCGGCGCGCTCGAGGGCAGGCGCTTCCGCCTCCTGCTCTGCTTCGACAAGGACGCGCACGCGGTCGCCCTCTCCGCCCGCCTCGACGCGGAGGAGCGGCGCGGCTTCGCTCCGACGCCCTACAACACCGCGACCGTCTGGAGCCACGGCAGCATCGAAGCCCTCCGCCTTGGCCTCAGCGACGACTTCAAGTTCCGCGTGAACAGCAAGAGCGTCCCCCGCATCGTGCACGACATGGCGGAGCTGCCCTACTCCGGCGCCGGCTACGGCCTCGCGGTGCCGGAGCGCTCCCGCGCGCGCGCCGCGGAGCTGTGGGCGCGCCTCGGCCTCCCCGCGGACGCGGCCCCGGTGGGCCTCAACACCGGCTGCGGCCCGGTCTTCGCCACGAAGCAGTGGCCGCTCGGGAACATGGTTGACTTTGTCAAGCAAGCCGCCTCGCGTCCCGGTCCGCCGGTGCTCCTGCTCGGGGGCCCCCGCGAGCGCCCGCTCCACGCCGCGATCCTCGACGCCGCCCGCGGCCTCCCGGCGGGGCGCGTGCTCGACGCCGGCAACGACCACCCGCTCGAGGACTTCTTCGCCGTCGTCGAGCGCTGCGCCGCCGTCGTGACCACCGACTCGCTCGCCATGCACGCGGCCATCGCGCTCCGCCGACCGGTCGTCGTCTTCTTCGGCCCCACCTGCGAGCAGGAGGTCGACCTTTTCGGCCTCGGCGAGAAGCTCGTCACGGACTTCCCCTGCGCGCCCTGCTACCGCAAGGAGTGCCCCATGCCGGTGTTCTGCCTGTCGCGGCTCGCGGGCGCCGAGGTCCTCGCCGCGGTCGAGCGCGTCCTCGCGGCCCGCCCCGCGTGACCGGCGGCGAGCTGGACGCCCGCCTCGAGCGCCGCGTCACCGCCCTGGTCCGCGTGCTGCTCCTGGTGCTGGCGCTGGCCCACCTGTGGGGCGCGTTCCCGGCCTTCCGCTACGCGGCCAACGCCGTCGCCTTCCCCTATTCGCTCGACCGCGAGGAGGGCTACCTGGCGGCGCAGGCGCGCGCGGTTGGCGAGGGCCACACGATCTATCCACCGATCGCCAACCGCCCCTGGCTCGTGGGCAACTACCCGCCGACCTATCCGATCGGGACCGCGGCGCTCGCCTCCGCGACGGGAAGCGAACTCGCCGCGGGGCGCGCGCTCTCGCTCCTCTCCGCGCTCGCGGCCCTCTCCCTGCTCGGCGCCGCCGTCTGGCGCGCGACGCGGCAGGCCGAGCTGGCGCTCCTCGCGGCGGGCCACGCGGCGGCGAGCTGGGACTGGATGTCGTGGCTGCCATACGCGCGCGTGGACTTCCTCGCGGTGGGCCTGGCGATGGGAGGTCTCGCGGCGTTCCTGTCCGCCCCCGCGCGGACGCGGGCCACGCTCGCGGGCGTGCTGTTTTGCGCGGCCTTCTTCGCGAAGCAAACGCAGCTCGCCGCCCCCGCCGCCGTGATGGTGGCGATGCTCGCGGCGGGCGACCGGCGCGGCGCCTTCCGATTCGCAGCGGGCACCGCGGGCGCCGCGCTGGCGCTCCTCGGGGTCCTCGTGGCCATCACCGGCGGCGAGGCGTGGCGCCACCTGGTCGAGTACAACCGCAACGAGTTCACCCTCGCGCAGGTGCGCGTGTGGCTGCGGCACTGGCTCTTCTTCGAGGGCGCCGCCATGGCCGCGCTCCTGGTCGCCATGGCCGGCATCGCCGCGCGCGGACGCTGCGAACCCAGCGACCCCGCCCCGCAGCCGTCCGACCCCGCCACCACCGTGCTGCTCGCCTACGGCGTCCTCGCGGCCCTCACCTTCGCCGCCGCGGGCAAGGCCGGCGCCGCGGAGAACTACCTCATCGAACCGCAGCTCGGGCTCGGCGCCCTGCTCGCCCTCGCGCTGCACCGCCTCTGCCTGCCGCTCGAGCCCGGCTCGCCCCGCTGGCTCCGCGCGCTCAACCCCGCCGCCCTGCTGCTCGTGTTCCTGCTCCTCCTCGGCAAGTCGATCCCGAGCGAGCGCCCGGGCCCCTTGTCGCCGCTCTCCTTCTCCCAGCGCTGGGCGACGCTCGGCCGCGGCGCCGCGCCGGATCCGCTCCTGTCGGAGGCGGGCGCCCGCGCCGAGCTGGCGGTCCGCGCCGCCGACGGCGAGGTGCTCTCCGAGGACGCGGTCCTGCTGCTCCGCGCGGGGCGTCCCGTCTTCTACCAGCCGTTCATCATGAGCCAGCTCGCCCGCGAGGGCGTCTGGGACTCCTCCGCCTTCGACGGCGCCCTGTGGGAGGGGCGCTTCGCGCTGGTCGTCGCGACGCAGGACCTCGCCACGGAGGAGTTCCTCCTCGGCTTCACCGAGATGGCGCGCACGGCGATCCTGTCGCGCTACCGCCTCGTCGACGCGTTCGCCGTCGGACGCACGCGCTACTTCCTTTGGGAGCCGCGCCCGGAGGGCGAAGCCCCATGGTGAAGTGGACGCCGCTCGCGGAGGATTGGTCCCGGGGCGAGCCCTCGCCCCTCGCGGAGGCGGCCGCCCGCCGGCGCGCCGCGGGCCTGCCGCTGCTCGACCTCGTGACCGATTGGCCCGACCGCCACGGGATCGTCTTCCCCGCGGAACTGCTCGCCGCGCATTGGGATTCGGCCCGCGCGGCCCTCGCCGCGTACCGCCCGGACCCGAGGGGCCAGCCCTCCGCCCGCGAGGCCGTCTCCCGCTTCGACGCCCGCCGCGGCGTCTCCACCGATCCCGCCCGCGTGGTCCTCACCCCGGGCACCAGCTTCGCCTACTGGGCGCTGCTGCGGCTGCTGGCGGAGCCCGGCGACGACATCCTCGTGCCCCGCCCGAGCTACCCGCTCTTCGACGATCTCGCCCGCGCCGCCGGCGTCCGGCTGCGCAACTACCACCTCCGCCGCGAGGGCCCCCGCTGGATCCTCGACCCGGACGAGGTCGCCTTCCAGTGCACGCCGCGCACCCGCGCGGTCGTGGTCGTTTCGCCGCACAACCCGACGGGCCACGCCGCCTCCTCCGGCGAACTCGACGGCCTCGCGGCGGTCTGCCGCGACCGAGGCCTACCGCTCCTGGTGGACGAGGTCTTCGCCGAGTTCCCGCAACGCCTCGCGCGCGTCGAGCGCCCCGCCGCCCGCGCCGGCGCGTTTCCGCTGGTGTGCGCGCTCAACGGGCTGTCGAAGCTGGCGCAGCTCCCCGGCCTCAAGGCCGCGTGGGTCTCCGTCCACGGCGACGCCGCCGAATCCGCGAAGCTCACCGAGGCGCTCGCCTACCTGCTCGATGCGTTCCTCCCGGTTTCCGAGCCCACGCAGGCGCTGCTGCCGCCGCTGCTCGACGCGGTCGACCCCGTGGCGACGGCCTTCGCGGCGGAATTCCGCGCGCGCATGGCGGCGCTTGGGAACGCCCTGGCGGAGGCGGCGCTTCCCTCCGCGGAGCCCGACGCCGGCGTCTACCGGCTCATCGACACGCCGCACGGCGCCGCTCTCGAGGCGCGCCTGGTCGAGCTGGTCGAGGAACGCGGCGTCCTCCTGCATCCGGGGCACCTCTACGGACTCGATCCGGGCATCGCGGTCGCCACCGCGGTGGCGCGCCCCGCGGCACTCCGCGACGGCATCGCCGCGGCCGCCCCCCGTTTGCGCGGCTGAGAACCCGCGCGCGCGGCGTCAGTCGCCTTCCGGCGCGTCCTGCGGCCCCGGTTCCGGCGGAAGATGCAGCACGAACTCCGCGCCGCCCTCCTCGCGGTTGCGCGCGGTGATGCGCCCGCCGTGGAACTCCGACACGATCGTCTGGACCCAGTTCAGGCCGAGGCCCTCGCCCTCGCCTTCGCCCTTGGTGCTGTAGCCGAGGCGGAAGATGCCGGCGATCTCGTCCGGCGAAAGCAGCCTCCCGTCGGCGCTGCGGATACCGGGGCCGTTGTCGCGGACCAGCACCCGCTGCCCTCCCGTCGACGGGTCCGCCTCCGCGCGCAGCTCGATGCGCCAGGCCTTCGACGCGGCCTCCGCTCCGGCGCCCCGCTTCACCGCGTCCAGCGCGTTGGCCATCAGGTTGAAGAGCGCCAGCTTGAACAGGCGTGGCTCGATGCGAAGCGGCGCGAGCCCCTCCTCCGCGGACGCCTCGACCGTCGCGAGCGCGCTCGATGAGACCCGGAACAGCGCCGCCGCCTCCGCGCAGAGGTCGGCGAGTTTCGCTTCTTCGAACTTCGGCCGCGAGAGGTACGCGAAGCTCCGGTAAAGGTTCACGACCTCCTGCATGAAGCGCGTCGTGTCCAGCAGCGATTGCAGCGCCTCGCGGAAGATCGCCTGCTTCGCGGGCGCGGAGGCGATGTCCTCCGGGCTCATGGCCAGGAAGGTCCGCACCGCCATCAACTCCAGCTTCGCGGTCGCGATGATGTTCGTCAGATCGTGGCCCAGGTTGCGCGAGAGCGAGACGTTCGCCTTCGACTTCTCCTGCAGGATCAGGCGGCGCCGGGTGTCCAGCCCCTGCGCAGCGACGCGCACCTCGCGGGCCACGCGCTCCATGTAGTCTCGCCACCACGGGCGGGGCTCCGCGGCGCCCGCCGGCAGGTGGAACAGCAGCAGGTGGGCCACGTCCTCCTCCTGCGAGACCGGAAGCGCCACCGTGCGGCGCACCTTGCCGTCGCGGTCCGTGAACACGACCGGGAACGAGGCGGGAAGCGGCGCGCCGTCGAGCGCCTGCAGCTCCGCAAGCAGCACCGGCGTGAACGCGTCGGAGGGCGCCAGCGAGCTTTCCGGATCCTCCGCCGCGCTGACGAGGTGCCATGTGGCCCCGACGCGGGGCGCGCGCCGCAGCGTCATCGCCCGCGCGCCCGCCAGCCCCGCGCGGCGCGACACGAGCGCCGGCACCTGCGCCAGGAACGCGACCACGTCCGCGTTCGCGTCCGCGCCGGCGGACTCGCGGAGCTCCGCCGCCAACCGCGCGAGCGCCGCGTCGCGCGCCAGGTTGTTGTACACCTCCTCCAGCAGCGACCGCGTCTCCGGCAGCAGCGCCGCCCCGCCGCCGCTGTCCTCGCCCAGCGTCCCCACCACCCGGCGCACCGGCAGGACCACCCCGAACAGCAGCGCCAGGTACACCGTGAGCAGCCCCCCGAGCGCGCCCAGCAGCCGAAGCCGCCAGGCGGACACCTGCGCGTCCATCGCCGCGCGCGTGTCCGGCGACATCGCCTCGCGGGGGAGCGCCGTCAGCTCGACGCGAAGCAGCCCGCGGCGGCTGTCCGCCTGGTTGCCCGCGAGTTGCGTGATCGTGAATCGGAAGTCGCGCAGCAGCAGGGAGTTGGAAAGATCGTTATTGCGCGCAATGCGCGAGGTGTCGGACCGCTCGAACAGCACGGTCCCCTCCAGCTCGAAGGAAATGCGGAAGAGCGCCGGATTGTCCGCCAGGATCTGGTCGCACAGGGCGCCGAGCTGCTCCGGCGTTTCGAGGACGGAGAGCACTTGGACCCTGCGGAGGAACTGGTCCGCGGTTTTCGAGAGGCTGTCGCGCTGCGCGAGGGAGAAGGCCTCGCCGCTTTCGTAGGCGGCGGCCATGACGGCGCGCTTGTCGCGTTCGAAGCCCAGCCGGTCGATCAGGATCGCGGCGGCGAGCGCGGCGGCGGCGAACAGCAGCGTGGCGGCGCCGAGCAGCAGGTTGCGCTGGACGCGGCGCCACAAGGGCCGCCCGCGGGCGGTTGCTCCGGGCACGGGGCGCGCGCCGCCTCGCCGCCCGCCGGCTTAGGGCTGGTACTCCCCGGTGATCGCCTCGCGCACCACTTCGCGGGCGAACGCGCGCAGCGCCTGTTCGATCTGCCGGGGCTCCGGCTCGTAGGTCGTGGTCCTGGGGTCGCCGTTCACGATCACGCTCGCGGTCACCTCGCGCGCTCCGCCGATCGGCGGCCGGTCCGCGATGTTCTCGCGCACCTGCAGCTCGCCCCGCACCCGGTAGCGCATCGTCACCGGCAGGTCGTCCCCGTCCGTGCCGAAGGTCTCGCGCAGGAACTGCGTGATCTTCACCTCGATGTGCGCGTTCGCACGCCCGCGCTGCACCAGGTCCAGCCGCCCGTCCGCGAGCAGCTCCTCCTGCACATAGCGCGTAAGGTCCTCCTCGATCTGCGGCTCCGAGGAGCGGTTCACCGCCATCGGCACGTAGACCGACTGGATCGAAGTGGGCAGCGTCCGCGTCCGCGGCACGGTGCCGCAGCCGGACGCGATCGCCAGGCCCGTCAGGGTGAGCAGCATCGCGAGCGCGCGCATCGTCATGGCGTTCCGGTCCCCGGGTCGAACGCGCTCCCGCCGCGGGAACGCTCGACGATCTCGACATCGCCCGGGAACTTCGGATCGAACAATCCGGCCTCCAGCGTCGGGTTAACGTCCACCGAGGTCAGCGTCATCGTCGTCCGGGCCTCGTCACTGTCCAGCATCAGCACCGAGGGAAGCAAGGTCCGAGGATCGAACGCGATCGTGATCCGGTCGTAATTCAGCGTCCGCGAGGGATCCTTCGAGCGGAACACCAGCGTCGTCGCGCCGGGCGCACCCTCCTCCTCCGCCAGGTCCACCTCGAAGAAGCGGTCCACCTGCTCCACCTTCACGCCGAACCCGAGCAGGATCTGGTTGATCGCCGCCGAATCGCCCTTGGGAAGCGTCGTCGTGTCCACCGTCTTCAGCTCCGGCACGTAGTTCCACATGCGGTCGCCCACGATGTAGAGCGCGCTGGGCGAGACTTTGTCGTTCTTCCCGCGGTAGTCCGCGCGGAACTTCCCGGGCGCCTCGTAGGCGAAGGTGCCTTCGCTCCTGACTTCTTCGAGGAACACGGGATCGACGCGGAGCTGCTCGAAGGAGCCGCGCAGCGTGCGCGTGTCGCCGTGGCGCGTCTCGAGGCGGGTGAGGAACTCGCGCGCGGTGGCCCTGCTGTCGGGCGGCGCCGCGGGCGTGGCGTCCTGGGCGGAAGCCTGCGCGAGCAGCGCGGCGGCGGCGATGGCGGCGGTAAGCGTCCTCATGCGTCGGCTCCTTGGTCTCCGGATAGGTCCGGCGGCGGCTCGGGAGAAGCAAGCGGAGTTCCCCCCGGCGCCCAAGGGACCGCCCCCGGCACCGTCCGGTTTGCGCCCGGCGATTCCCGTTTGCGCCCCGCGCGCTTCCGCGCCGATAAGCCAATGCTGAATGCCAGCAGCACCCGGGGAGTCCGGTACTCCAATGCCGGCCTCGCACCGCACCCAACCCAACGCGGCGGTCACGGCCACATGTCCTCAGTAACCCTCGAAAGCGTCTACAAGATCTACCCCGGCGGCGTGAAGGCCGTCGACAACGTCAACCTCGAGATCGGCGACAAGGAGTTCCTCGTCCTCGTCGGCCCCTCCGGCTGCGGCAAGTCCACCACGCTCCGCATGGTCGCGGGCCTGGAGGAGATCAGCCAGGGCACGATCAAGATCGGCGACCGCGTCGTGAACGACGTGCAGCCGAAGGACCGCAACATCGCGATGGTGTTCCAGAACTACGCGCTCTACCCGCACATGTCGGTCTACGACAACATGGCGTTCGGGCTCAAGCTGCGCGGCCGCCCCAAGGACGAGATCGACCGCCTGGTGCGCGAAGCCGGCAAGATCCTCAACATCGAGCACCTCCTCGAGCGGAAGCCCAAGGCCCTCTCCGGCGGCCAGCGCCAGCGCGTCGCCGTCGGCCGCGCCATCGTCCGCAACCCGGACGTCTTCCTCTTCGACGAGCCGCTGTCGAACCTCGACGCCAAGCTCCGGGTCCAGATGCGCACCGAGATCTCCAAGCTCCACGCCCGCCTCCAGGCCACCATGATCTACGTCACGCACGACCAGGTCGAGGCGATGACCATGGGCGACCGCATCGTGGTGATGAAGGACGGCCTCGTCCAGCAGGTCGCCGACCCGGTGTACCTCTACGACAACCCCGCCAACCGCTTCGTGGCCGGCTTCATCGGCTCGCCGCCCATGAACTTCCTCGAGGGCGAGCTGCGCGAGGAGGGCGGGAAGCTCTTCTTCGACGAAGGCAACCTCCGCCTCAAGATCCCCCCCCACCACGCGGCCAAGATCCGCGAGGAGAAGATCTCCGACAAGAAGATCACCTTCGGCATCCGCCCGGAGGACATCGCCGACCCGGACTTCAACCGCCCGGCCGACCACCAAGAGGCGGCCACCGCGCAGGTGGAAATCATCGAGCCCATGGGCTCGGAGACCTACCTGTACCTCACAACGGGCAAGACGAGCTTCGTCGCGCGCGTGGAGTCGCACACCAAGGCGGAAGTGGACCAGCGCAAGGAAGTGCTCTTCAACATGGGCAAGGCCCACTACTTCCTGCCCGGCGAGATGGGGAAGACGGTCGTCTAGCCCCCGGCGGCGCCCAGCGGCGTATCCACGGCCGCCGCGCCCACGCGCGGCGGCCGTTCGCGTTCCCCCCTCCCGCCTTGCCCGCAGCGGCTCCCGCCGCCAACGTGACTACCCACTGAAGTCCACCCTTACGCCGCCCCCCAACCACCCATGCCCGACTTCCCCTTCCTGTCCGACCACAACCGCCTCGTCGAGGAGCGCTACGCCAAGGTCGACGCGCTCCGCGCCGCAGGCATCGACCCGTACCCGCGCCGCTTCCACGCAACGCACACCGCCGCCGGGATCCACGCGGACGCCGACGGGTTCGTCGACTCGCAGCGCGAGGTCGCGCTCCTCGGCCGCGTGCTCGTGATCCGCGCCTTCGGCAAGGCCGCCTTCTTCCCGCTCCGCGACCGCTCCGGCCAGATCCAAATCTACGTGAAGAAGGACGAAACCGACGAGGAGGGCTTCCGTATCTACAAGGAGTTCCTCGACGCCGGCGACTTCGTCTGGGTGCGCGGGACGCCGTTCCGCACGAAGACCGGCGAGCTGACGATCCTCGCCAAGGAGCTGCGCCTCGCGACGAAGACCGTCCGCCAGCTCCCCGAGAAGTGGCACGGCCTGCAGGACGTCGAGACGCGCTACCGCCAGCGCTACGTGGACCTGATCGCCAACCCGGAGGTGTCGGAGGTCTTCCGCCGCCGGTCGCGCATGATCTCCGCCCTGCGGCGCGACCTCGACGCGCGCGGCTTCATGGAGGTGGAAACCCCCATGATGCAGGCGCTCTACGGCGGCGCCGCGGCGAAGCCCTTCGTCACGCACCACAACGCGCTCGACATGGAGCTCTACCTGCGCATCGCGCCGGAGCTGTACCTCAAGCGCCTCGTCGCCGGCGGCCTCGACCGCGTCTACGAAATCAACCGCAACTTCCGCAACGAGGGCGTCTCCACCAAGCACAACCCCGAGTTCACCATGCTCGAACTCTACGCGGGCGGGTGGGACTGCCGCGACATGATGGACTTCTGCGAGGACGTGCTGCGCGCCCTCGCGCTCACCGCCACGGACGCGGGACACGCCCCGGACGGCGAACGCGAGCCGCTCGACTTCACCAGGCCCTTCGAGCGCGTTTCGATCCTCGACGCCATCGCGCGCCACGCCGGCTTCCGCGTGCGCTGGGACATGACGTGGGAGGAACTCCGCGCGGCGGCCCACGACGTCGAGTTCCCCAAGGAACTCCAGAACCCCGCCGACGGCATCATGCACCTGCTCGACCAGTTCGTCGAAGAGCACCTGCGCCAGCCGACCTTCCTGATCGACTTCCCCAAGTCCATCAGCCCGCTCGCCAAGTCGCACAGCGACCGCCCCGACGTGGCGGACCGCTTCGAGCTCTACGCCCGCGGCATGGAGATCGCCAACGGCTTCAGCGAGCTGAACGACCCCCGCGACCAGTTCGACCGCTTCGCGGAGCAGGTGGACCGCCGCCGCGCCGGCGACGAGGAGGCGGTGGGGCGCATCGACGAGGACTACGTCCGCGCGCTCGAGTACGGCATGCCCCCCACCGCCGGCATCGGCATCGGCATCGACCGCCTCGCGATGCTGCTCACCGGCTCGCAGTCGATCCGCGACGTGATCCTCTTCCCGCTGATGAAGCCCGCCGCGGCGGGGGAGGACGCCCCCGGCGACCCGGCGGCCCCGCCGTCCTGACGGCTTGCGTCTAGGCCCCGCCCGCGCCAAGGCTCTCGCAAACACCCCTCGCGGAGCCGCGGCGCGGATGGCGAAGACCGACAGCGCGAAGCCGGGCCAGCTCGACTGGTTCCTGCACCTGCTCAAGCACCTCGGCTGGGCGGGCACGGAAGGGCGCCGCGCGCAGACGGTCGGCAAGGCCCGCGGCGCGCTCGCCGGCGCCCGCTGCTGCCCGCTCCTGCTCCCGGGCGGCGCGCCGCTCCTGGTCGTCGCGCTCGACGTCCCGCTTCCCCGCGCCGCCCGCGCCTTCGAAGCCTTCGAGGACCTCCTCCCGGAGCACCGCCGCGCCGCCGCGCACCTCGCCGCCGAGGGCTTCGCCTCGCGCCACCTCGTCCTCCTCGGACGCGCCGGGGAAGCGCACTTCATCGACCTCGAGGCGGAGGAGGTCCTCGCCGCCACGGACGGGCGCGAGGGCACCGCCGCCCAAGTGCTCCCGTACTTCGACGCCGGCGCCCTCATGCGCGGATCCATGGCCCAGCTCCCGCACAAGGCCCCCTCGCGCCGCGCGCTCGAACTCCAGCGCTGGTGCCGCCTCTGGAGCACCCGACTCGGCGCCGCCGCCAACGCCCCCCGCGAAGCGGTCGAACTCTTCTTCGAGTGGACGCTCCTCGCGCGCCTCGCGCAGGACACGCACGGCCCCGGCACCGAGAAGGCGCGCTTCGCCGACTTCGCGCTCGAGGGCCGCCGCCCCGCCCCCAAGCGCTTCCTCCAAGTCCTCTTCGCCCGCCTCGGCGCCGAATGGAACCTGCTCCAGGGCGACGCCGCGGACGACGCGCGCAAGTTCCTCCGCGCCGCCGAGGAGCCGCTTCTCCTCGAGTTCCTCGAGCACTTCGCCCTCGTCGGACGCTCCAAGTTCGCCGCCGACATCTTCGGCGAAGCCTTCGCCGACGAGGAGCTGCGCACGCTCTCCTGGCGCGAGAACCTGCTCGCCGCCGAGCAGCCGCCGCCCGAGCCCGCCGCCGCCCTCGCGCCCGCCCGCGTCGAACTGGACCGCGAGGGCTTCGCCCTCATGCTCCGCCGCTACGACCAGCTCGTCACCGCGCTCCGCGCGCAGCGCAACGGCCTCCAGGCGCAGCGCGCCCGCGGCACCGTCGCCGGCCTCCAGCTCGACGCCTTCGGGGTGGACCCCCCGGTCGAGGCGCCGGAGGAGCGGCTCCCGGCCTTCGCCCTCGCCGAGCTGCTCCGCGTCACCACCCGCGAACCGCGCCGGGAAGCGCTCGCCCGCTCGGTGCTTCTCGCGCGCGCCGTCGAATGGACCCGCCAGCTCGACGCCCAGCCGAATCCGCTTCCGCGCCTCGCCGGCGCGGCGGTGCTCCTCGAACGCCCCGCGCCCGCCGACCCCGCCGCGGCGCTCCGCCGCGCCGTCGACGCGGCCGGCAACAACTAGCGCGCCCCCGGTTCCCGTTGACGTGGGGCGGGGCGCGGGGTTTGTCCTCTTTCCGACAGTGCTACTGGGCCTGTCGGCGATGACCCCCCGCCCCCTCCGGGACGGGAATCAGGTCGGAAGCGGGTGCGAATCCCGCGCGGTGCCGCCGCCGTAACCGGGTACGAAAGCCACAGGGAGCCACTGGTCCGCGAGGGCCGGGAAGGCGTGGCGAGTAGGATGATCCGGAAGCCGGAAGACCCGCCGACAAGCTGCTTCGCGGAACCTCCCCGAGCAGGGAGGGCGAGCGGGAGCGGCATCGCCGTTCCATTCCGCGCCAAGCCGTTCGCGGCGAGGCGTTTCCCATTTGAAGCACCAGTGCCCGCGTCGCATCCCGCACCCTTGAAGGAGGGTCGCACATGCACCGTGGTACCCCCGCCGCCCTGGCCGCGGCCACACTGGCGCTCGCAAGCGCCGCATCCGCGCAGGTCACGAACCTGCTACCGGGCTACACCGCGACGGAGGTCGCCCTGCCGGAACCACCCACCGGCAGCGTCGCCGCCGACCCGCGGCGCTCCGACTCGTTCTACGTCTCCGCCGGGTTCTTCGGCGACACGCGAATCTATCGCCTGACGTTCGGCCCGGGGAGCGCCACTTCCGCCCGCTTGGTGGCGAACGGCGTCGAACCCCTCGCCCCGGGTCGCTTCCTGCCCCGCATGGACAACGTGCTAGACAGCGGCTTCGGCAGCGTCTGGTTCACCTCGAACCGCCTCGGCGACCTGCTGGTGGTGGACAACGACCTCGGCCTCGGCGGCGCTTCCTCCGGCGAGGGCGTGTTCCTGCTGCGCGATTACAACCGCGATGGCGACTTCCTCGATATCGTGAACCGCCGTCCGGAGGCGTCCCGGGTGATCGGCGACCCCATCGCCACCACAGGCGGGAACTTCACCGGATCCGGGATCGCCGTCGGCGCGTCCAGTTGGCTCGTCCCCACTTCGGATGGCCCGGGCGCCGGCGAGGTGCTTTCGGTCTTCATCGGCGGCGGAAAGGGTCAGCGAGTCTACTACTCCCCGCTTGATTTCGCCTCCGGCATCGTCGCCGATCCGCAGGGTCGCGTTCTCGTTGGCAACACGGACGGCACCTTCGCCGCTGGCAGCATCACCTACCTCACCGACGCGAACGGCGACGGCGACGCGCTCGATCCCGGCGAGTCGCAGGTGGTCCCCACACCGCCGATCTACGACCTCGCGCAAACCGGCGCCGGGGCGACCTACCGCCTCGCCGCCAGCACCAACGGCTTCCCGCCGGCCGTGCAGTTCGTCAACGCGGACGGCTCGCTCACCAAGCTGGCCGACCTGTCGGTCTTCGCCACCGGCATCGCCTTCGACAGCTCGACCCGCAGCTTCCAGCCCGGCTCCGGGCCGAACGGCAAGCGGCTGCTCCTCACGGACCTGAACAGCTCGACCTTCGCGGGACAGCTCCATGTCATCACCCCGTCCGCTCCTTAAGCGCGCGGCGGCCTTCGCGGCGGGGGCGGTGCTCGCCGCCCTCGCCGCCGGGGCCCACGCGCAGGGACTCCGCCCCAGCACCGTCGAGTCGTTCACCCCGGGCATCGGCGCGGGCTTCGGCTCGGCGTTCTTTCCGGCCAACGTGCTTGCGGGTCCCGACGGCGGCGAAAACCCGCCCTTCCTGCCGAACGCTTCGGAGCAGCAACTCCTCGCGCTCGGCAGTGGCGGCGCGATCGTCCTGCGCTGGGATGGCGACGTGATCTTGGACGGTCCGGGACCGGACTTCATCGTGTTCGAGAACGTCTTCCTCGAGCAAACCACCGGCAACCCGTTCATGGAAGCGGGCATCGTCTCCGCCGGCAAGACGGCAACTGCGCTCGAGACGTTTCCGTTCCGCTTCGAACCGCCGCCGGGATGGGACGCGGGCAACCCGTTCGCGATCCCGTTGACGGCGGTAAACTTGCCAGGGGTGGCGGGCACGCAGCCGACACTCGCCACCGCGGCAAACGGCATCGATCCCGCCGATCCCGCGCTTGCCGGGGGGAACGCGTTCGACCTTGCGGACCTAGGACTCACGTGGGCGGGGCACATCGAGATCCGCGATCCGAAGGGGCCGCTGGAACCGGGCGCCGCCTTAGGCTCGAACGGGCTGCCGATCTACGACACGCCGGTGGGCCTCAATGGCTTCGACCTCGATACGGTGGTGGCGATCCACTTCGGCCCGCTGCCGGCGTCGGCGTCGGAGGGCTGGGCGCTGTACGAGTAGGGACGCCGACGCCGGCATCCTTGACCCAATCAACAGAACAGCCTATGAAACAGAACCGGGGCCACCTTGCGGTGGCCCCGGTCCTTTGCTGCCGTGTGGCTGGTTGGCTTACTGGACTTCGACGGTGACGAGGTCCACGTAGATATCGTCGGCGGTCGAGTTCGCGTCGCAGCGGATGCGGAAGCGGGTCGAGGCGCCGAAGGTGAAGTTGCTCGGCGTGTAGGTCTGGTCGACCGAGTAGAACTGGCCGTTCTGGAAGCTGGTGCCGGCGGTGTAGGTGCCCAGCGTCGTGTACGTGCTGCCGCCGTTCGTGCTGACCTGCAGCCAGAAGTCGTCGCCGTTCTCCATGCCCACCGCGTAGAAGAAGAACTTAACGCGGCACTGGGTGCGGCCGGAGAGGTTCAGGTTCGAGGCGCTGGTGATCGTCGCGTCGGTGCCGTCGCGCTGCAGGTTCATCGCGGCGGTGCCGGAGTAGGCGTAGGTCGAGCCGGTGTAGCGGACGCAGTCCGTGCCGCCGTCGGTCCAGCCGTCGTCGCCCGTCTCGAAGCTCGAGTTGACGAGCGTCGTCCAGGTGCCGCCCGGGGTCGGGGTCGGCGTCGGGGTGGCGGTCGGGGTCGGCGTCGGGGTGGGCGTCGGCGAGCCGGTGGTCACCGTGGCGGTGAGGGTGTAGCTCGACGCGGTCGCGCTGTAGCCGTACACGCCGATGTGGTAGGTGTTGCCCGGGACGAGCGCCGGCGTGCTGGAGGAGTTCGCCGTCACGGTCTCCGCGGAGCCGCCAAGGTACGGGCGGAAGTCATAAGCGGTCGAAGTCGGGGCGGAACCACGGCGCACGTAAAGGTCCGCGTCGTTGTTGCCGGTCATGGCGACCACAAGCTGCGTCGCGTTCGAAGGAACGGTGATCGTGTAGTAGTCCCATGCGCCCTGGGCGACCGAGTCGCTGACGGGGACGCCGCTGGTGAGCGCGCCGCTGCCGGGGGTCGGCGTCGGCGTGGCCGTCGGCGTCGGGGTCGGCGTAGCGGTGGCCGTCGGGGTCGGGGTCGGGGTCGGCGTGGCCGTCGGGGTCGGGGTCGGCGTGGCCGTCGGGGTCGGAGTCGGCGTGGCAGTCGGGGTCGGGGTCGAGCCGCCGCCGCTGCGGTAGCCGTTCACCTTGAGCGTCCAGTTCGCGAGCGTGCCAGTGTCGCCGGCGTAGCGGTCGGCGATCTTCAGCGTCCAGACACCGTTCGGGTTCTCGCCGAAGTGCGCCACGGAGGTGAACATCCAGTTGCTGTAATTGTCGCCGCCGTCGTTGTGGACTTCCATCAGGCGCGAGGTCATGCCGCTCGGCGAGGTGAGGAAGACTTCAAGGTCGCCGCGGTAAGTGTGCGTGATGTTGACGGTGACTTCGACGGCCTCGGCCTTGAAGTCGGATGCTCCCGAGATGGTGAGGCTGCGGCTGAGACCTGTCGCGTTGTTGTCCGGGATCGCGGCGTTGGCGGTTTCGCTGGCGGTCAGCGGGGTGGCTTCCGCCGGGAGGTTCGTCCAAGTGCCCGCCGCCTGCACCGCCGCGAGCGCGTTGATGCGGCCGTAGCCGTAGGCGTGGTTGAACCACTTGCCGGCGCCGTTCTGCGCCCAGCCGGTGTTCGCCGAGTCGTTGCGCGTCGCCGTGTTGGCGAGGATGTGCTGCACGTCGCGCCAGCCGAGGTTCGGGTTGCGCTCGAGGATCAGCGCGACGATGCCCGCCGCGAGCGGCGTGGCGGAGGAGGTGCCGCCGAACGTCGAAGTGTAGTCGCCGGAGCCGTAGCCGGCGCTGCCCGTCACGTCCGTCGTCGTCGTGCCGCCGGCCTGCGCCGTGCAGGTGCCCCAGCTCGAACCGGTGTTCACGAGCATCGCCGAGCCGGGCTCGGAATAGTAGCTGAAGGTGCCGTTCGGGCCGGTGGCGCCGATGGCGATCGTGTAGCGCGACGAGGCCCAGCCGTCCTTGCCGATGTTGTCGATCGAGCAGCGTCCGTTACCGGCCGCCCAGACGTAGATGGTGCCCTTGCCGCCGCGGCCGTTCGCGATGCCGTTCTCGATGGCGGCCTTCGCGAGCGGGCCGAAGGTCTCGAGGATCGTGCCGGTGTCCGACGGCCCCCACGAGTTCGAGCTCACGTGCACCCGGTCCGCCGCGTTCGCGGGGTTCACCTGGTGCTGCATCGCCTGCGCCTCCTGCGAGTCCGTCGCCGGCGCCGAGATGACGCGGACGCCGACGATGCCGGCGTTGAAGCCCGCGCCGGTGACGCCGACGCCGTTGTTGCCCTTCGCCGCCGCGATGCCCGCGCACGAGTTGCCGTGGGCGTCCGAGGCGCCCGGGGACGGATCCGAGTCGCCGCCGTTGATGTCGATGTCGATCGCCGTCTTGGCGTTCGCCGAAAGGTCCGGGTGCGAAACCTGGACGCCGTCGTCGACGATGGCGATGTTCACGCCCGCGCCCGTCGCGAGGTCCCACGCGCCGACGATGTTCACGTCGTTGCCCGCCACCGCGCCCGTGACCTGGCCCGTGTTGCGGAGGTGCCACTGGCTGGTGAACTGCGGGTCGTTCGGGACGAGGCGCGGGGTGCGCTGCTTGGCGATCTCCGGGGTGGCGAACTCGACGCGCGAGTCCTCCTCGACCATCATGTTGGCGACGAGGATGCTGCCGACCAGATCCATGCCGTCGGTCTGGAAGATGTAAGTGTCGGGCGAGAACTCGATCGCACGCTTCACCGTCAGGCCGTACTCGGCGGCGAATGCGGCGGCGTTGGTGCCCGGCGCGAGGCGGACGGCGATTTCATTCGTCAGCGACATGCGCGTTTCCGCGCCGCGCTCCGCCACCTCCGCGTGGTACAGGACCGCCTCGACGCGCTCGGCGCCGAGCTGCGTGCGGATCAGGTCCGCCTGCGACTGGAGCTCCTCGCGGTTCGCGGCGCGCTCGATCTGGAAGTCCGCCACGCGCTCGGCGTTGCGGACCGACTCGGTGCGCACGACGCCCGGCAGGATCGCCGCGTTGCGCATCGTCGTCATGCCGTTCTGGCCGTTGTCCTTCAACTCGACCCGGAGCTCGTCAAGCGCGAGGTCCACCGGGACCTTCATGTCGCCGTTATAGTAGTACAGGGGAATCACGTTTTCGGGATTGATGCGCGATGACGCCTTGCGGCCCGTTTCGGAAATCCGCTCAGAGGCGTCGATGCCTGCGGAAGCACCGCCTTGGTGACCCGCCGGGACCACAGCGGACACATTGAACGAGCCATTGCCCGCGATGATGTGGACCGACCGGTTGGTTTCGCCGGCGCCGTCGCCCGCCGCGGCGAACGAGGCCAAAGCAACCATCGGGGCGATGACCCCAACTGCGCGGACGGTCTGCCTGAGGGACCTTCTCATCTTCTGCTCCATTAGGAACGCGCATTCTGGCGTTCGGTGGACTGGGTGGAAAACAACAGCGGACTGTGCCCGAGCCCCCGCCGATTCGCAAGGACAAAAAACAGCAGAAAAAGATGCACCCTTTTTGTGCGGGGCCCGCACCTTCGCAAACCCGAGCAATCACGGCCATTTTCGCTTAAACCAAGCGATTCAGCGCCTCGACCGCGATCGTTCAACTTCCTAAACCCCGGCGCGCAATATCGGTCCGACTTCCGAGCCCGCCTCAAGCGTCCCCTCGCGAAGAATTTTTTTCGCCCGGATGATTGATTCTCGGGATTTCGCCTCCCCGCTGGCCGCGGCGCGGCACCGTGGCGCCAACGGGCCACGATTCGTTCTTGACGGTGTTCCCTCCGACCGCCCAAGCCACAGCGAGCGCGTGTCCATCGCTCCCGTTCCGCTCACCTCCCGCTCCCTTTGGTGGACCCCATCCCATGCTCTCGCTCGCCCAAGTCTTCGACTACCTCAACCTTGATATCGGCATCGATCTCGGCACCGCGAATTCTCTCGTTTATGTGAAGGGCGAGGGCATCGTGCTGCGCGAGCCCTCCGTCGTCGCCGTCGACCAGAACACCGGCGCCGTGGTGGCCGTGGGCATCGAGGCGAAGCGCATGATCGGCCGCACTCCCGGCAGCATCAGCGCGATCCGCCCCATGAAGAACGGCGTCATCGCCGACTTCGACATCACGCAGGAAATGCTCAACTACTTCATCCACCGGGTCATCGAGGGGCGCGGGAACCGGTTCCTCACCCGCGCGCGCGTCGTCGTCAGCGTCCCCTCCGGCATCACCGAGGTGGAGAAGCGCGCGGTGCGCGAGGCGGCGCTCCAGGCCGGCGCCCGGACGGTCCACCTGATCGAGGAGCCGATGGCCGCCGCCATGGGCGCGGGGCTCCCCGTAGACGAGCCGGTCGGCAGCATGATCATCGACATCGGCGGCGGCACCACCGAGGTCGCCGTCGTCTCCCTCGGCGGCCTCGTCGTCTCCAAGTCCGTCCGCACCGCCGGCGACGCCATGGACGACGCGATCATCCAGCACATCAAGCGCAAGTACAATATCCTCATCGGTCCGCGAACGGCGGAGGATATCAAGGTGCACATCGGAAGCGCCGACGTGATGGACGAAGAGTACATCATGACGGTGAAGGGCAACGACCTGATGGGCGGCCTGCCGCGGGCCATCGAGGTGCACAGCGAGGAAATCCGCGAAGCGCTCTCCGAGCCCGTGATGAACATCGTCGGCGCCGTGCAGTGGACCCTCGAGCGCACGCCGCCCGAGCTTTCCGGCGACCTGATCGCGCGCGGCATCTGCATGGCCGGCGGCTCCAGCCAGCTCAAGGGGCTGCCCCAGCTCATCGCCCGCGAAACGGGACTACCCGTCTACCTCGCGCGCAACCCCGAGACCGCCGTCGTCGAAGGCGCCGGCCGCGTCCTCGAGAGCATCGACCTGATGCAGCGCGTCGAAGTCAGCTCGCGCGCCTAGCGGCTCAGCCTTCGGGCGCCGGTTCCGTCCCCGGCGGCACCTGCTCGAGGTCCTCCGGCGAGAGGAAGAGGTCCTTCCGCAACCGGTCTACCACCTCGTTTCGTTCGCACTGGGGCCACTCGTCGTCCGCCATGGCGTCGAGGACTCGCTGCAGGCTGCCGGTTTGTTCGAAAAGGTCTCGCATCTGGGCGTACCGGTACTGCTCGACGTAGCACCGGTCGCGGCGCGCGCAGCCCGCCGGGAGCATAGTCGCTGCCGCTAGAAGCATTGCGGCGCCCGTGCGTAGGAAGGTTCGTGTCATGCCGTCGTCTCCGGCGCCCATGGAGGCGCTCCGGCGCCGTCGCGTCAACCGCCAAGCCTCCCGAAGCCCACGCCATGTCGCTTTCGAACTTCGCCGTCAACGCGCCCGTCAAGGTCACCATGCTCTTCATGGCGGTCCTGCTGCTCGGCTATATCTCGCTGACCCGCCTGCCGACCAGCCTCTTCCCGGACGTCCGCACGCCGCGCGTCACGACGACGATCCGGACGACGGGTCTCAGCTCCTCCGAGGTGGAGCGCCGCATCTGCGAGCCCCTCGAACGCGCCCTCTACACGATCCGCGGCGTCGCCGAGGTGAAGAGCATCGCCCGCGCCGACCAGGCCGTCGTCGTCGCCGAGTTCGGCTGGGACACCCCGCTCGACTTCGCCTTCCTCGACGTCAAGAAGGCGGTCAGCGAGCTGCAGCGCGACCGCCAGGAGGACATCTCCTCCGCCACCGTCCTGCGCTACGACCCGAACGCGGTGCCGATCGTGACGCTCGCGGTCAGCAACCCCCGGCTCGGAAGCGAGGAGCTCTTCCGCCTAGCGAAGAACACGCTGAAGCCGCGCATGGAGCGCCTCCAGGGCGTCGCCAACGTGGTGATCGCCGGCGGCGAGGACCGCGAGGTCCAAGTCCGCTTGGACGAGGCGCGGCTGCTCCGTTACGGAATCGACCTCGCGGCGGTGTCGAGCGCGCTGAGCGCGGAGAATGTGAACGCGCCGGGGGGTTACGTCGAAGAGGGCGCGCGGCGCTACCTGCTCAAGGCCGTCGGTCAGTTCCAGAGCATCGAGGAAGTCGGCGAGGTGGTAGTCTCGCGCAACAACGGCGCGCCGGTGTTCGTCCGCGACCTCGGCACCATCGAATACCGTCCCCGCGACGCCATCTCCGCCGTGTACCTGGACGGCGAGCCCGCCGTCGGACTCTCGTTCTTCCAGGAGGCGCAGAGCAACACCGTCGCGGTGGCCAAGCGCATCCGCGACGAAGTCGAGGTCTTGAAGAAGATCCTTCCGGAGGAGACCAGGATCATCGTCGCGAACGACCAGTCGTCGTTCATCACGTCGGCCCTCGCGGAGGTGCGCGACAACGCCATCGCCGGCAGCGTCCTCTCGATCCTGATCCTGCTCGCGACGCTGCGCGACTTCCGCACCACGATCATCATCTCCATCGCGATCCCCATCAGCATCGTCGCGACCTTCAACCTCATGTACTTCCAGGGGTTGTCGCTGAACCTCATGTCCCTCGGCGGGCTGGCGCTCGGGGTCGGGCTCCTCGTGGATAACGCGGTGGTGGTGCTCGAGAACATCTACCGCCTGCGCCAGCAGGGAATGGACCCCATGGAGGCGTCGCTGAAGGGCGCCAAGGAAGTGAGCGCCGCGATCATCGCCTCGACGGGGACGACGATCATCGTGTTCCTGCCGATCATCTACATCGAAGGTGTGGCGGCGCTGCTCTTCAAGGAGCAGGCGCTGACGGTGACCTACTCGGTGCTCGCGTCGCTGCTGGTGGCGCTGCTCCTGATCCCGATGCTCTGCTCGCGCTTCATGGGCGCGCCACCGAAGGGCCTGCTGGTCGAGGAGACGAGCGCCGTGCCGACCGACTGGTACGCGAGGTTGCTCGTGTGGAGCCTGGAGCGCCGCGGCCCGCTGTTCCTCGCCTCGGTCGTGCTCCTGGCGGTTTCGGTCTGGGCAGGCAAGGACATCCCCCGCGAGTTCCTGCCACGCACGGAGCAGCGCCAGATCGGCATCCGCATGGTCGCGCCCAGCGGCACCCCGATCGACAGCACGGAACGCCTCGCGGAATCGCTCCTCGGTACGCTCGACGAATTCCGCCCGGCGGTCGAGCGCACCTTCGTCCGCGTCGGCGAGGACGAAGGCGCCGTCAACGCGGACACGGAGGACCCGAACGGGCCGAACACCGCGGACTTCTACATCTCCCTCGCGGACTGGGAGAATCCGACCACGGAGACGCTCGAGAAGAACCTGGGCGGGCTGACCTCGACGCGGCTCGCGGAGCTTCTCGGCCCGACCCTCGAGCGCTTCGAGCAGTCCGGCATCAAGGCGCAGCTCAAGCTGTCCCAGGGCAGCCTGTTCGACCTGCTCGGCGAGAGCGCCGCGCCGCTGATCGTCGAAATCCGGGGCCCGGAGATCGACGAGCTGTCGCGCGCCGCCGCCGAGATCCAGAGGCGGCTGTCGGATGTCCCCGGGATCGTCAACGTGCGCACCAACATCCTGGCGGGCTCGCCGGAAGTCCTCATCAGGCTCGACCGCGTGCAGCTCGGACGCCTGGGCCTGGACGTTCGGCAGACCGGGGAGCTGCTCCGCAAGCGCATCGAGGGGGATGTCGCGACGCAGATCCGCCGCGAGGAGGGGGACGTGGACCTGCGCGTGAAGGTGGATTACGGCCAGGAGACGCTCGACACTCTGCGCGGGATCACGCTGCGGACCTCGACGGGCGCGATCGTGCCGCTCGCGTCCATCGCGCGGTTCGAAGTGGTCCGGGGCCCGCGCGAGATCCTGCGCCGCGGCCAGGACCGCATCGCCCGCGTCATGGCGGACCTCGACGGCGTGCGGCTGTCCGAGGCGATCGCCGCGGCCCAGTCGCGCCTCGGGGACTACAGCGTCCCGCGCGGGTACGCGCTGAACTTCACCGGCGAGGAGGAGAGCCGCGTGGAGGCGTTCGCCAAGCTCGGCTTCGCGCTGCTGCTCTCCGTCGTCCTCGTGTACATGGTGATGGCCTCGATCTTCGAGAGCTTCATCCAGCCCTTCCTGATCATGATGACGATCCCCATGGCGCTGATCGGCGTGGTGGCGGCCTTCGTCCTGCTGGACCAGACGCTGAACGTGATGGCGATCATCGGCATCGTGATGCTGGGCGGGATCGTGGTGAACAACGCGATCGTGCTGCTTGACTGTGTCAACCAAGTGCGCCGCGACCATCCGGCCATGTCGACCCGCGACACGCTGGTCATCGGCTGCGCGCGGCGCCTGCGCCCCGTGAACATGACGACGACGACGACGCTGCTCGGGCTGCTGCCGCTGGCGATGGGGATCGGCGACGGCGCCGAGCTGCGCGAGGCCATGGCGATCGCCGTGATCGGCGGCCTCGCGTCTTCGACCGTTCTGACCCTGGTGCTGATTCCGATCGCGCAGAGCTACCTCGACGACGCGGCCGCCGCGGTCTCGCGCGTCGCCGGGCGCCTGCGGTCGCGCAAGACGGCGGCGGCCTAGCCCCGCTACTCCCGGATGCGGCACGCGCGCCGCCACGCGAGGTAACCGCGCACACCGTAGTACGCGCCGAGAAGGCCGCTCCACGCCAGCAACGCGACCGCGGCGGCCGCCGACCACTTTCCGAGGAACCCTTCGAAGATTTCCATCGCGAAGCTCATCGCGACAATCGTGGCGACGACGAGTCCAACCTCCATCCAAGGAATCCACTCCAGCCACCCGTCCCGGGCGGGATCGCTCCGGTTCGCGCCGAAGGCCGCCACCAGGCCGACCGAGTGGGCGAGCCAGCCGATAAGGACAGCGAACAGCCCGAACGCTTCCGGGGTGGGACCTCCCTGCGGGTACTCACTCCTCAGCAGGGACACGGAATAGGCGGACAGCAGCACCAGCGGAGCCGCCAGCGCGGGGCACAGACAGGCGGCGAGCGCGCCGTCCAAAGCGCGTCGGCGCCCGCTCCCGCGCACGGCCAGCCCTTCCCGGTCCTCCCCCGATGGCACCCATCTGGTCGTGCGCCAAGCGGTGTAGCCAACCCGGAGGGGGATCCAGCACATCGCCAGGAAAGGGGGAACGAAGCAGCCGAACAGGAATGCTTCCCCCCAATCCCACGGATGGGACCGATTGAAGAGATCCTCCGCTCCCACGGCGACCCAGCAGCCGCAAATCACGAGGAAAATCGCATCGAGCCCGTGGTCCACGACCCGCACGGCGATCCACCAGCAAAAGGTCGCGAACGTTTCCCCCGCCGCCGCCGCAGGATCCCATTCCCGATCCCGGTCCATTCCCCCCCCTAGAAGATCGGCCGGTGGTCGAGCTGCATGTGCAGCTCGCGGTCCAGCCGTTCCGCCGTGGCGCTCCAGGTGTGCGTGCGCGCGTACTTCTGGCGCGCGGCGGCGAGCGGGCCGCCCGGCGCCTCCTTCAGCGCGCGCTGCAGCATCGCCGAAAACTGCGCCGGCGTCTCCGCCAGCAGCACCGCCCCGTCGCGCCCGATGTCCCGCGCGATGCGCCCCGCCTCCGGGATCCGCGTCGCCACCACCGGCTTCCCGCTCGCCAGGTACTCGTTCATCTTTTCCGGGTACATGCCGTCCGTGAACGGCGAGCGGTGGTGCGCCAGCAGCAGCACCTCGGCCCGGTCGTAGAGGTGGGGGAACGCGGAGTACGGCACGCTGCCGAGGAAGTGGACCGCCGGATTCGCCTTCAGCTTCTGGAGCGAGTGCGCCGGGTACGCCGGGTCGATCTTCCCCGCGACCACCAGGTTCGCCGCGAAGCTGGACGAGATCATCTCGAGCACCTCCGGGTTCACGCGCGCGTCCAGCACGCCGCCGTAGACGATCCGGGGCGCCTCGATCGAGTCCATCCTCCGGATGAAGGGCACCGCCTCCTTCGTGGGCGAGACCCGCTTGTCGGCGATGAAGAAGTCCGCCACCGCGTTCTCCAGCAGCATCGACTTCCTCGCCAGCGAGTAGCGGCGCTGGAGCTGCGGCTCGCTGCTGCACAGCGCCAGATCCATCATGCGGAGCAGCTCGCGCTCCCAGCTCCACAGCGCCTCGCGCTGCGGCTCCGCGAGCGCGGGGCTCAGCGACAACTCGTCGTAGATGTGCGCCACGCGCATCGGCGCGCCGACCTCGCGGACGCACCGGTTCAGGTGGCTGTGCCAAGGGGCGCCGAACCACAGCACCTCGGGCTGGTACTTCATCCCGTCGATGAACTTCTTCGTGCGCTTCCAAAGGAGTTCCGACGTCTTGCGGCGCCACCAGTCGCCGGTGTCGGTCGGCGGCGCCTTGCGCACCGCGAAGGGGGGCACCCACGGCGCGCCGAACACGGTGAAGTCGCGGTCCGCCGCCTTCCAGACCGCGGCCTTCGCGCGCAGCATGATCGGCGGTTCGACGTAGACGACCCGGTGCCCGCGCCCCGCGAGCGACCAGAGATGGTAGCGCGGCGAGCCGGCGAACTCGGGCCAGCCCCAGAGTCCCGGCGAGAAGGCCAGTATCTTGAGCGGGCGCAGGCTCATCGATCGGGGGCGGCGGGTTCGCTTTCGGGGCGGGATGCGGAGCGGCTGTATGGCACCCGGCGCGGGCCCGCGCCGCAAACCGAAAGCCCCGGCCCGTTCAGCGCCGCAGCGCCGTTTTCATTCCGAAGTCGCAGGCGCGCGCCGAATGCGTCAGCGCGCCGACGCTAACCCGCCGGATTCCCAGCGCCGCCAGCGCCGGCAACCGCTCCAGCGTGATGCCTCCGGTCGCCTCGATGTCCGCCCGGTCCCCGATCAGCGCCACCGCCCGGGCCATCTCCGCGTCCGCCATGTTGTCCAGCATGATCAAGTCCACGCCCTCGTCGAGCGCCGCGCGGACCTCGTCCAGGTCGCGCGCCTCCGCCGCCACGGGCACCCGTCCGCGCAGGCCCCGCAGCCGGGCCAGCGCCGCGCGCAGCCCCCCCGCCGCGTCCGCGTGCGTGTCCTTCACCATCGCCATGTCGTAAAGGCCGATCCGGTGGTTCGCGCCGCCGCCGCAGCGCACCGCGTACTTGTCCAGGTGCCGCCAGCCGGGGTTCGTCTTCCGCGTGTCGCACACCTTCAGCGACGGCCCCGCCGCCTGCGCGTAGCGCGCCGTCAGCGTCGCGATCCCCGAGAGGCGCTGGAGGAAGTTCAGCACCGTGCGCTCGCAGGCGAGCACCGCCCGCGCGCTACCGGTCAGCCGCAGCACCGGCGTCCCCGCCCCCACCCGGTCGCCGTCCGCCGCCAGCGGATCGAGCGACACCGCGCCCAGCCCCGCGGCCGCCTCGAACACCAGCGGCGCCAGCGGCAGCCCGCACAGCGCCAGGTCCTCGCGCGCGGAAATCTCCGCCTCCGCCGCCGCGCCCGCCGGGAAGATCGCGTCGGTCGTCACGTCGCCGGCGGCGCCGAGGTCCTCCGCCAGCGCCTCCGCCACGTGGCGGCGCAGCTCCGGCGAGTCGGGGAAGTGGAAGCGGTCCAAGCCCGGCGCGCCGCTCAATGGCCGCCCAGTTCCTGCAGCCGCCGCCAGAGGAGGTTCAGGAACAGACCGACGTCCGTCACCACCGGGATCGCGTCGAGCGAGCCGCGGTCCATCAGCTTCGTCGCCACCGAGGAGTTGATGTCCACGCAGACCAGCCGCACGCCCGCCGGCGTCATGTTGCCGACGCCGATGGAATGCAGCATCGAGCTGAGCAGCAGGATGATCTCCGCCCCCTGGATCGCGTCCATGTAGCGCGACTGCGCCTCGACCAGGTCCATGATGGTGTCGGGCAGCGGCCCGTCGTCGCGGATCGAACCCGCCAGCACGAAGGGGATGTCCTCCTCGACCAGCGTGTGGAAGAGCCCCGAGCGCACCACGCCCTGCTCCACGGCGGCGCGGATCGAACCGCAGCGCCGCACTGCGTTGATCGCGGTGATGTGGTGCATGTGCCCGCCGTGCACCGGCGCCCCCTGCTTCAGGTTCACCCCGAGGCTCGTGCCGTAGAGCGAGTTCTCGATGTCGTGCACCGCGATCGCGTTGCCGCCGAGCAGCGCCGAGATGTAGCCCGCGCGCGCCAGCTTCTCCAGATAGGGCGCGCCGCCCGTGTGGACCACCACCGGGCCCGCGCAGACAACGATCCGCCCTTCGCGCTGGCGCACCCGCCACATCTCCCACGCCACCTTGTCCACCGCCGTCTCGACCCGGCGCTCCGAGGAGACCTGCGAGGACATGAAGGCGAAGTGGCCGGGAGCCCCGTCCTCCTCCTCCTGCTGCCGCGCCACATGCACCGCGATGCCGTCGGAGCCCACCACCACCAGCTCGCCGGCGCGCAGGTCGCGGATCAGCCGCACCACCGCCGAGCGCGCGGCCGGATCCACGACGATCACGCCGTCCATGCGCTGCCGCGCGATCGGGATCCAAGAGCCGTCGCCGAGGCACACCTCCGTGCGGTAGATCGTCGTTCCGTAGAACCCCTCCGGCGCGACGCCGTCCATTTCCACCGCCGCCAGCCGCGCCGGCGTCGGCGCGTCGGCCCTCGGCACGCCCCCCTTCGACACCAGTAGCGCCACGATCCGGTCCAGCAGTTCCTCGTCCGGCGCCTCCACGCGCGCCGTGATCCGGGCCTCCCGCTGCGGACGCCGCGCCGGATCCAGGCTCAGCACATGGAAGCTGCCTCCCTCGGCGTGCACCAGCGCGAGCGCCTCCTCGAGCAGGCGCGGCTCGAAACGCGGCGTGGCGAAGTCCACATCGCGCCGCGCCAGCACGCGCCGCCGCGCCGACGAGTCGACCCGCCGCACCGTCGCCGAGAGGTCCAGCGCCAGCGTCCGCGGCCCGGCGTCGCGCCGCGCGAAGCTCGAAAGCCGCAGCGCCTCCGGCCGCATCCCCCACTCGCCGAGCACCGACTCCAGTTCGCGGCTAGCGTGGTGCGTGAAGAACACGCGACCCACCGCCAGCCCGAGGCACGCCAGCCGCACCGCGTCGTGCGCCGAAACGGCGTAGCGCTCCGCCGGCGGCACGCGCCGCTCCAGCTCGCGCCGCGAGCGCTCGTCGAACGCGTCCGGGTAGTAGAGCACCCGCCCGCCGCCCACCGGGCAGAGGCAGGTCTCGAGGCGCGCGAAGCGCTCGTCCACGATGCGCAGCGGCACCACCTCGGTCTCGAGCACCCCGGCGAGGAACTCGCCGGCCTCCAACGCGGTCGCGTGGCCGTAGCCGAGCCAAAGCACGCCGCGCTCGAGGTCCGCCGCGCAGTCCGCCGCGCCCCCGAACCAAAGCCCTTCGCGCGGTTCGACCACTTGGAAGCCCGCTTCGGCGAACCAGCGCCGCAGCACCGGGGCCTCCGGGCCGCGCCCCGCGCCGCGCGGGTTCGCGAGCACCGCCTTCCCGTCCGCCGCCAGCGCGTGCCTCCCCAGGCACGCCAGCGCCGGCGCCGCCTCCGACGGCGGCAGCTCGCGCACCGACGCCCGCTTCGACAGCGCGTCGCGGAACGCCGCCCATTGCTGCGGCGCCAAGTCGATGTGTCCCGAGTCGCCGGGCTCGCCCGCCATGCCCGGACCGGGAAACTGCCGGTGGAAGTACACCGGCGCACTCACCAGAAAGGTCGGTTCCATCGCGCCCTCGTCGCCTCGCCAACGGGGGTTGAACCACAGGTTCGGGTGCGTCGGCAACCGCGATGTGTAGCGGCGCCCGGGGCGCCGGCCCCTTGGGCCGCGGCGGAATCCGCGGCCGACCCCCGGTCGCTTTTCCTTGACCGCGGCGGGGCGCGAAGGTTCTCGTGCGTGGCTTCGGGCCGGTGTAGCTCAGCTGGTAGAGCATCGCATTCGTAATGCGAGGGTCCGCGGTTCGAGTCCGCGCATCGGCTCCAGAAACTGTTTGCCGCACGCCCCGGTTCCCGCCGGGGCGTTCGCGTTTGGAGGCGCCGAAGCCCGATGAGCACACGACGCGCGCTGGTGACGGGGGCCACCGGGTTCCTCGGCGGGCATCTCTGCGAGCGCCTGCGCGCGGAGGGTTGGACCGTCGACGCGCTCGTGCGCCCCGGCAGCAACCGCAAGGTGCTGCGCGCCGCCGGCTGCCAGCTCGTCGACGGCGATGTCGGCCAGACCAACGTCATCGCCCGGGCGGCGGAGGCCGCCGACGCCGTCTTCCACCTCGCGGGCCTCACGCAGTCCGCCACCGCCGCGGGCTTCATGGAAGTGAATGCGGAAGGCACCGCGAGCGTCGTCACCGGCCTCGAACGCGCCGGCTTCGAAGGGCGCCTCGTCGTGGTGAGCAGCCTCGCCGCAGGCGGCCCCGCCCCCGCCGGACGCCCCCGCGTCGAATCCGACAAGGACGCGCCCATCAGCGACTACGGCCGCAGCAAGCTCGCCGGCGAGCAGGCCGTCCTCACCCGCCCGCGCAGGTTCGCCACCGCCATCGTCCGCCCCGGCGCCATCTACGGACCCCGCGAGCGCGGCATCCTCGAGGTGTTCCGCGGCATCGCCCGCCACGGCGTCGCGCTCAAGCCGAACCTCCCCCTCTCCCTCCAGATGACGCATGTGGACGACATCGTCTCCGCCGTGATCGCCGCGCTCGAGGTCGCCTCCGCCGACGCGCCGCCACGCTTCTACACGGTCGAGCCCGAGGTCTGGACCTACGAGGACGTCTGCCACGAGGCGGCCGACGCCCTCGGGCGCAAGCTCCGCATCCTCAACGTCCCCGTCTGGGCCGCGAAGGTCGTCGGCAACACGGTGGACGGCATCGAGCGGCTCACCGGGCGCAAGGTGGCCCCCCTCGGCCGCGACAAGGTCCGCGAGATGGAGGCGGTGGCCTGGCTGGCGGACAGCGCCGCCTTCCGCGCCGCGACCGGCTGGCGGGCCGCGGTCCCCTTCCCGGAGGGCGTCGCCTCGACGCTCGAGTGGGCGAAGAAGGCCGGCCAGTTGTAGCCCCCGCCGCGGGTCGATTTTCCGTGCGCCACCCCGCCCCCCGCCCTTGACTTCCCCACGGGCGCCAGGCGCCCAGACTTTCGCAAGGTGGTGCGGGCTATGGGACGCTTCGACGGCAAGGTGGCGATTGTGACGGGCGCGGGGCGCGGCATCGGCCGCGAGATCGCCCTGCGGTTCGCGGCGGAGGGCGCGGCGGTGCTCGTCAATTCCGCCCGCGCCGAATCCTGCGGCGCCGTCGCCCAGGAGATCGCCGCCGCGGGCGGACGCGCGCTCGCCGTCGGCGGCGACGTCGGCACCGCCGAGGTCGCCCAGTCGCTCGTCGACCGCGCCGTCGCCGAGCTCGGCGGCCTCCACTTCCTCGTCAACAACGCCGGCATCACCCGCGACATGCTCCTGATGCGCCTCAAGGAGGAGGACTGGGACGAGGTGCTCCGCGTGAACCTCAAGTCCGCCTTCCTCCTCTCCCGCGCCGCGATCAAGCCCATGATGAAGCAGCGCCACGGACGCATCGTGAACGTCGCCAGCATCGTCGGCGTGATCGGCAACCCCGGGCAGGCCAACTACTGCGCCGCCAAAGCCGGCATGATCGGCTTCGGCAAGTCCCTCGCGAAGGAGCTCGGCAGCCGCAACATCACCGTCAACGCGGTCGCCCCGGGCTTCATCGAAACCGACATGACGTCCTCGCTGCCCGCGGAGCTCCGCGAGAAGATGAAGGCCGAAACCCCGCTCGGGCGCCTCGGCACCTCGGCCGACGTCGCCGGGCCCGTGCTCTTCCTGTGCTCGGACGAAGCGGCGTACATCACCGGCGGCGTGCTCGAGGTGGCGGGCGGTCTGGGGATGTAAGTCCGGAATTGGGCTTGCGCGCGCCGGGCGCAATTCGCCTATTCTTCGCCATGCTTCGGCTGACTCCCAAACCATCGAGGAACCCTCCCATGGCCGCCCACCACGCCAAATGGATCAAGGAAGTGCAGGATTTCTTCAACCGCTCGACGCGCATCTTCGACGAGGCGGACGCCAACTTCGCCCCCGTCCCCGGAATGTTCAACGTCGCCGCGCAGGTGATGCACACGGCGCTCACCGTCGAGTGGTTCGCCGAAGGCGCCTTCCGCCCGGAGGGGTTTTCGATGGACTTCGAGGAGCACGACCGCCTCGCCCGCGGCGTCGCCTCCCTGGCGGACGCCCGCGCCCGCCTCGACAGCGCCTTCGCCCATGCCGCGGAGGTGTTCGGCTCGAAGACCGACGCGGAGCTGATGGAGCCGCTGCCCCCCGGCATGGTCATGGGCGGCGAGCCCAGGATCGCGGTCCTCTCCGGAATCGAAGACCACACGGCGCACCACCGCGGCGCGCTGACCGTGTACGCCCGGCTCCTCGGCAAGACGCCGCCGATGCCCTACATGGAGATGTGATGGCTGCGAGGCGGGCCGCCGCGTTGCTCGCGCTGGTGCTGCTGCTTCTCGCGGCGGCGCCGGCGCAGGACGCCCCCCCGGCGGGGAGCGGCCGCCCCCCCGCGCCGCTCGTCTGGCTGCAGCGCTACGAACTCGCCTGGGGCGTCGGCGGCCTCTACGTGCTCGGCGAAGGAGACCCGGACGATCCGGCGGCCCCATCCCGGCAGAACCTGCTGGCGCTGACGCTCGCCGGTAGGCGCCTCGCGGACGAGACCCCCGGCATCGCGCCCAACTTCACCATGCTCCGAGCCGCCGGCTATATGCCCGCGCTCCTCGAACCCGCACCCGTCGACACCTACTCCTGGAACGCCGAGACCCGCCGCTTCGAAAGCAGCCTCGGCCCGCCGCACGACCTCGCCACCGGCGCGCGGCGCAACATCGCGGCCGCCCAGATCCTCCGCGGGCGCTACGCGCGCCCCACGCAGCTCGTCCGCGACCGCTGGGCGAAGCTCGCCGACGATCCGCAACTGCCGCAGGCCCTGCAGCGCGAGCTGACCGCCCGCGCCGTCATCGACACCGTCTGGGAGTCGCGCGCGGTCCTCGAATGCCGCGCCTGCCTCGCGAACCGCGAGGAGATCGAACGCGCCGCCACCATGTACGGCCAGCTCCACGGCTTCGATGCGGAGCGGACCACCTCCATGGGCGAGCTCGACCGCGCGGGCCTGCTCGGCGACGTCGCCGCCTGCCCCGCGGGGGGGAAGTACTCCATCGCCGCCATCGGCGGCCCGGCGGTCTGCAGCCTCGGCGGCCCCCACGGCAAGCGTGGCGAGGAGGGCCTGCGCGCGATCCGCGAGGCGGACATCGTGCGGCTCGCGGCGGAGCGCCCGGACGACCCGCCGCGCATGGCGCTCGCCGCCCGCATGATGGAGCCCGCCGCCGCGCTGGAGACGCTGGACCGCGCCGCCGCGCTCTGGCCCGACACGCCCCTGCTGCGGCTGGAGCGCCTGGCGCACCTCGCCCGCGCCGGTCGCGTGGACCTGTTCGAGCCCGACCTCGTGTTCCTCGTGGAGAACTTTCCGGCCGCGCCGGTGCTCGCGCAGGCGACGCTCGCAACCGCGCTGGGGCCCTACGAGGCGGATGCGGCGTCCCGCGCGGAGATGGCCGCCATCGCGGCGGACGCCCGCCCCGACGTCCTGCCGCTGCAGCTCGCCGCGATCGAATGGGCGCTGGCCGCCGGGCGCATCGAGGAGGCCCGCCGCCTGCGCGCGCGCCTCGCCGCAGCCAACCCGGGCTACGACGACGCGCTGCCCGCCTTCTGAGCCGCCCCCCGCGCCCGCCGCCCCTCGCCCACATAGAGCGCAACCGCGCACCAGATCAGCCCGAACGCCACCGCGCGCACGCCGGTGAAAGCCTCGCCGAACAACAGCACCGCGATCAGGAGCTGCCCGCTCGGCGAGATGTACTGCAGCACCCCCATCGTCGAAAGCGGTAGCAGCCGCGCACCGCGCACGTACCAGATCAGCGGCACCGACGTCACCACGCCCGCCAGCGCCAGCCACCCGCTGCGCCATAGCTCGACGTGTCCGAATGCGAGCACGCCGCGCGAATCGGCCCACCACGCGTAGCCCAGCGCCAGCGGCGCCAGCGCGGCGCACTCGAGAAACAGCCCCGCCACCGGATCGACCGGCGCGAGCTTCCGCAGCAGCCCGTACGCGCCGAAGGAGAACGCCAGCACCAGCGCGATCCACGGGAAGACCCCCCCCGCCACCACCAGCACTCCGACCGCGCACGCCGCCAGCGCGACCGCCCACCACTGCGCCCGCGTCAGCCGCTCGCCCAGCACCAGCCGGCCCAGCAGCACGCTCACCAGCGGATTGATGTAGTAGCCGAGGCTCGACTGGGAGAGCTGCTTCGACGAGACCGAGTAGATGAACACGCCCCAGTTGAGGCCGATCAGGCACGCGGACGCCGCGATCATCGCCAGCGCCCTCCGGCTGCGGAAGACCGCCCGCACCGCGTCGAAGGAGCGCCCCCACGCCAGCAGCGCCGCCAGGAACACCATCGACCAGAACGTCCGGTGCCCCAGGACCTCGACCGGGGGCACCGCCGCCACCACCTTGAAATAGAGCGGCGTCACAACGCCCCAGAACGCATAGGCGCCGACGGCGTTGGCAAGGCCCCGGCGGCGGCGTTCGGCGTCGTCGCCGGGAATCACCGTGTATTCGTTGGTTGCCAGCGGTGGGCCTTTCGGGTCGCGCGCGCGATTTGGCTCGCATCTGCGGCTTGCGGCGCCGAGGTTGACCCGCGAGGCGCGTCCGCGCAGCGCGCGACGCGCCGGATTTTCGACGGACGGAGTTCCAGCGCAAGCCCACGCCGATGCTGCTATCGAACGAGTCCACCTTCGACTACCCCCAGCTCGCCGGAGCCATCGGCACGCCGGTGCGCCCCACGCTGATCCAGGGCTACACCCTGTCGCGCCAGCTCGGCCAGGGCTCCAGCGCGACGGTGTACCTCGCCAAGGACGCCTCCGGCGCGAAGGTCGCCATCAAGCTGCTCGCCGCCCACTACATCGAGAACCGCGAAGTCCTTCAGCGCTGGAGCCGCGAGGCGCAGACCCTCGTCTCCCTGAAGCACCCGAACATCGTCGCCGGCATCGCGAGCGGCGTGGCCGAAGGGCGCCCCTGGTTCGCCATGGAGTACGTGCAGGGCGAGACGCTTTCCGCGCGCCTGCGCCGCAAGGGGCCCCTCGGGGTCGAGGAGGTCTACGACGTGGCGCGGCAGTCCCTCTCCGCCCTCGCCGCCGCCCACGCCGGCGGCATCATCCACCGCGACGTGAAGCCCGCCAACATGATCCGCGGCGAGGGCGGACTCGTGAAGCTCACCGACTTCGGCCTCGCGCGCCACATCGACGACCCCACGATCACCATGGCCGGGGCCGTCATCGGAACCCCCGCCTACGTCTCGCCCGAGCAGGCCCGCGGCGACGAGCTCATCGACCACCGCGCCGACCTCTACTCGCTCGGCATCACGCTCTTCCACCTCGCCACCGGCGACGTCCCGTTCTCGAGCTTCAACACCTCGCTGCTGCTCACCAAGAAGGTCACCGAGCGCGTCCCCGACGTGCGCAAGTACAAGCCCGACCTCGACGGCTCCTTCGCCTACTTCCTCGACGCCCTCTGCCAGCGCGATCCCGGGGAGCGGATCGAGACGGCGAAGGCCGCGCTCGCGCTCCTCGACCGCTGCCGCGCCGGCGACGTGCCCTCCGCGCCCTTCGCCACCGTCGCCGCGTCGCGCGCCCGCACCGCCCCTCCCGCGGCGATCCCCCTCGAACACCCCATGCTCCAGACCGTCGTCTCCGACAGCGACCTCAAGTCGGCGCCGATCTTCCTCGAGCCGGGCGAGATCCTCTTCTACGAGGACGACGACTCGAAGGACTGCTACATCCTGCTGAGCGGAAGCGCCGAAGTGCTGAAGGCCGGCCGGCAGGTCGCCATCGTGTCCGAGCCCGGCGCCTTCGTCGGCGAAATGTCCACGCTCCGCAACGCCCCCCGCAGCGCCACGATCCGCGCCCGCGAGGCCTCCGCATTCATCAAAATCGAGGAGGCCGAGTTCCGCCTCTTCCTCCGCCGCCACCCCGACACGCACTACCAGCTCGCGTGCGTGCTGGCCGAGCGCCTCGAGGAGACGAGCAAGCGCCTCTCCGAAGCGCAGGAGAAGCTGGCCCGCATCCAGCGCCATTTCCAGCAGCTACGCGCCGACCTCAACGAGCCCATCATCAAGGAGCTTCCCTGAGCGCCCCCGCGCCGCCGGAGGAACCCATGTCCACGAAAGTGCTCCTGGTCGACGACAACGCGATGTACCGCACCGCGTTCAAGCGCAACCTGCTCCTCGCCAACTACGACGTGGCCGAGGCGGAGGACGGCGACTCCGCGCTCCGCGCCTTCCAGGACGCCGCGCCCGACGTGGTCGTGACGGACCTGTCGATGCGCACCCCGCGCGAGGGGCTCGACGTGATCCGCAGCCTCCGCCAGCTCGACCCCATCGTCCCCATCGTCATGATCTCCGCGGTCGGCACCTTCGAGGAAGGCGCCGAAGCGAGCGCCCTCGGCGCCACCCGCGTCCTCTCGAAGGCCAACATCGAGGAGCACATCGACGCGCTGCTCCGCGCCCTCGAAGGCTCCGTCGCCGCCGCGGGGCGCAGCCGCGCCCTCCGCGCCGAGGTCGATTCGCTCTCCGCCGACCCCGAGACACCGCAGGAAGGCGCCGCCGCCCGCCTCCGAGAACTGCTCGCCGACCCCGCGCTGCACCCGGTGGTCCGCGGCGAGGCGTACGACGCGCTCCTGCGCGTGACGGAGGGCGAACTCCGCAAGGGCACCGAGGCCGGCGCGGCGCAGATCAACGAGTCCTCCACGTTCCTCGAAGAACTCGAGGCGCTGATCCCGGGCCTGCGAACCTTTTCGCCCGATTCGCTGAAGGAGCTGCAAACCGCGGAGCTGTTCTTCCACCAGCAGGGCGACCGCCGCCCCGCCGCCGGCGCCGACTTCTCGCGCAACATCGGTTTCAGCTACTGCTTCGCCGTCGAGAACGAGACAAAGCACCGCCTCCGCAAGCGCCTCCAGCGCTTCCTACAGTCGAAGGATAACATCCGCCTGATCCACTCGCTGCTGGACCCGAAGAAGCGCCAGCTCGACCTGCTCTTCCACCAGTACGTGCTGCGCCTGTTCCAACAGGTGCCCTTCGACTTCACCATCGACAACGTGCGCCAGGTGTTCCTGCGCATCACGGAGCACGAGTCGCGCTACAAGCCGGACGGCCTGAAGGCGCTCGGGATCCTGCTGGTGTTCTTCGCGCGCGACTACTCGGTGCGCACGCTGCGCGAAGTGGTCCACGTGCAGAACCCGCTCGGCATCCGCACCTTCGACACGGAGATGCACCTGCTGCGCTTCGCACACTTGCTGGTCGCGCTACAACACTACCGCAACCCGTACATCCACCCGGAAATCTCGGAGATGGAGAAGGTCTCGAAGATCCGTGACACGGCGATCCAGTGCCTGAAGGAGATGCACCGGATCGCGTAGGGGGGTGGAGAGTCCGACCCACTCCGGAAGCGGTGGAGGGCTCGGAGGCTGTGGCTGCACAACGAGGCTTGGCGGCAGACCGGCACTGACCGCTGCACCACACGTCAATCAAACCAATACCGCCGCGCGCCCACGTTGAGCGCGAGGCCCAGCGACAGCCCCGTCGTCAGCATGAACGAGCCGCCGTAGGAGAGCAGCGGCAGCGGCAGGCCCGTGACGGGCACAAGGCCCATCGTCATCGCGATGTTGAAGAACGCGTGGGTGCAGAACACCGCCGCGAGGCCCGCCACGAGCAGGCCGCCGAACCGGTCGCGCGCCGCATCGACCGCGCGCAGCAGCCGCGTCGCGATGCCGAGCATCAGCGCGATGATCGCCGCGCCGCCCGCGGCGCCGAACTGCTCGACCGCGGAGGCGAAGATGAAGTCGGTCTGGTGCTCCGGCAGGATGCCGAAGGTGCTCTGCGTGCCTTCCTTCCACCCCTTGCCGAGGAGGCCGCCGCTGCCGATGGCGATGCGCGACTGGATCACGTTGTAGCCCGCCCCGCGCGGGTCGCGCTCGGGGTCGAGGAAGACCTTGATGCGCTCCTTCTGGTAGGGCTTGAGCACCGGGTACGCCGCCGCACCGAGCGCGAGGCACGCGACCGCGACCATGGCGAGCAGCCGCATCGGGACGCCCGCCCAGTAGCACACCGCCGCCGCCAGCACGCCGAAGACGAGCGTGGTGCCGAGGTCCGGCTGGAGCATCACCAGCGCCATCGGCGCGCCGACCAGCAGCGCGGGCTGCGACAGCTCCGCGAGCCGGCGCGGGGGCTCCGGGCGCGTCGCGAACCACTGCGCCAGCGCCGCCGCCGCGACCACCTTCATCGTCTCCGACGGCTGGTAGTTGAAGAGGCCGAAATCGAACCACGCGCGCGAGCCCTTGATCGCCTCGCCCACCACCAGCACGCCCGCGAGCAGCGTGAGGTTCGCCGCGTAAAGGTGCGGGATGAAGCGCGCCAGCCGCCGGTAGTCGAACAGCGTGGCGGCGGCGGCGACCACCGCGCCGACCAGCAGCCAGAGCAGCTGCTTCTGCGCGCCCGCCAGCAGGCGCGGGCTGCCCTCCGCCCCGCCGCGCAGCGCCAGCCAGCCCAGCCCCGCCGCCGCCAGCGCCAGCAGCACCAGCGCCCAGTCCACATGCCGCGGCGACGGCGGCGAAAGGAGCGGATCCGCGTCGGTGGTGCGCGCGCGCGGCGGGAGGGCGCTCACGCCGCCCGCGAAGGCCGCCACGCCGTCCGC
>JANRJK010000049.1:0-2212 GCA_033764015.1 Candidatus Sumerlaeia bacterium
GGCCCATCGTGTCGTGCTCGACCGGGAGGAGCGCAAGGCGATCATCGCGCGCGAGGCGAAGACGCTGTGCGAGGCGCGCACCCTCGAACTGGTGGAGGACGCCGGTCTGCTGGAGGAAGTGGCGGGGCTGGTGGAGTGGCCCGTGGTGGTGATGGGCGCCATGGACCCCGCATTCCTCGACCTGCCGGGCGAGGTGATCCGCCTCACCATGCGCACGCACCAGCGCTACTTCGCGGTGCGCGATCCGACGACGAAAAAGCTCGCGCCGCACTTCATCACCGTGGCCAACGTGGAGGCGAAGGACGGCGGCGCCGAGATCGCACGCGGCAATGCGAAGGTGCTGAGCGCGCGGCTCAACGACGCGCGATTCTTCTGGGACCTGGATCGCAAGAAAGGGCTGGAAGACCCCGAGCGGATCGCGAAGCTCGACCAGATCGTGTTCCACCAGAAGTTGGGCTCGGTGGGCGACAAGGTGCGCCGCATCGAGGCGCTGGCGGTGGAACTGGCGCCGATCGTCGGCGCGGACGTGGAGCTTGTTCGCCGCGCGGCGCGGCTGTGCAAGGCGGACCTCGTGACCGAGACGGTCGGTGAGTTTCCGGAGTTGCAGGGCCAGATCGGCCGCCAACTGTATGAGGCGGCCCCCGGGGCGCGGGCGCCCACGCCCGCGGCCGGGACGAACCGCCAGACCGCGGGCGTGGGCGCCCGCGCTCCGGGCGACGCGTCCATCGCCATAGCCATCGAAGACCACTACCGCCCCTTAGGCCCCAACGACCGCGTGCCCACCGATCCCGTCGCCGTGTGCGTGGCGCTGGCGGACAAGCTGGATTCGCTGGTGGGGTTCTGGGCGATTGATGAGAAGCCAACGGGGTCGAGCGATCCATTTGCGCTGCGACGCGCGGCGCTGGGAGCCATTCGTATCATTCTTAACGCAGGCATTCGGTTGCCTCTCGGGACTTGGCTCGGAACGGCCAGTGACCAGCCTCTTTCCAAAGTGTTGAACCAATCGATAGACGCTTTTCGGAGGAACCTACGACCGAAGTACAAAGGCAATCTTGTTGAGTACGCCCGCGAGTTGGAGGTCCGCTCTAAGGAGCATGCGGAAGTTATGGACTTGGTGCTCTTTGCGCGGGTGTTCTCGTTCGACAGCAGTCTGCCGAGCTATTTTGCCGATCGCCTCAAGGTTCAGCTCCGCGACCAAGGCAAACGCCACGATCTCGTCGATGCGGTGTTCGCGCTCGGCGATGACGATCTCGTCCGCATCGTCGCCCGCGTCGAGGCGCTCGAAGCGTTCCTCAAGACCGACGACGGCCGGAACCTCCTCGCCGGCTACAAGCGCGCCGCCAACATTCTTGCAGCCGAGGACAAGAAGGGCGCTCTGAAGGACATTGACCTGTCCGCGCCGGTCGATGCGAAGCTGTTGAAGGAGCCCGCCGAGAAGGCGCTGGCCGCCGCGCTCGACAAGGCGCAACCGGCCGCGAAGGCCGCCGTGGAGAAGGAAGCCTTCGCCGCCGCGATGGGGGCGCTGGCGGCGCTGCGCGGGCCCGTCGATGCGTTCTTCGAGGCCGTCCTAGTCAACGCGCCGGAACCGGATCTGCGCGCCAATCGTCTCATTCTCCTCAACCGCATCCGCGACAGCCTCGGCCAGGTCGCGGATTTCTCGAAGATCGAAGGGTGACGCCCATGGCGGACAAGCTCGTCTATTCGTTCGGCGCGGGCGTGCGCGAGGGCGAGGCCTCCATGAAGTCGCTGCTCGGCGGCAAGGGCGCGAATCTCGCCGAGATGAGCAATCTTGGCCTTCCCGTTCCGCCCGGTTTCACCATCACCACCGAGGTCTGCAACGCCTACTACAAGCTCGGCCGGCGCTACCCCGAGGGGCTGGAGGCGCAGGTGGCCGCGGCGCTGGAGAAGCTTGAAGCCGCCACAGGCAAGACATTCGGCGATCCCGCCAATCCGCTGCTCGTCTCCGTCCGCTCCGGCGCGCGCGCCTCGATGCCGGGCATGATGGACACCGTTCTGAACCTTGGCCTGAACGACGAGACGGTCGCGGGCCTCGCCGCCCTCTCCGGAGATGCGCGCTTCGCCTACGACAGCTATCGCCGGTTCATCCAGATGTACTCCGACGTCGTGCTCGGCGTGCACCACGAGGCGTTCGAGAGCATCCTCGGCGCCATCAAGGACGAGAACGAGTACCGCTCCGATACCGAACTCACCG
>JANRJK010000050.1:0-5596 GCA_033764015.1 Candidatus Sumerlaeia bacterium
GGGCCTGTGCGATATCGAGCCGCATCAGCCGACCTCCAGGTCCGCCAGGATCGAGAGGAACGTGCGGCGCAGCGCGACCTCCTGCTTCTCCGCGCAGTGCCGGATGCCCCACGAGTCGCCCACGATGATCGACGTGCGCTGGGCACGCGTGACCGCCGTGTAGAGCAGGTTCCGGTGGTGCATGAACGAATGCGACTTGTGAACCACGGCAACCACGCACGGGAACTCGCTGCCCTGGACTCGGTGGACCGAGAGGGCATACGCGAGCTGCAGGTCGTTCGCGGCGCCGTCGCCGGGCTCGATCTCGACGATCCGCCCCTCGAACTGGATGGCCAGTTCACCCGCCTTGGGGCCGACGGACACCACAGACCCCACCGTGCCGTTCATCACGCCGAGCTCGTAGTTGTTGCGCGTCTGGATCACCTTGTCGCGGGGAAGGAGACGCGGGCGGCGGCCCTCGGGCACAGGCTCCACGTCGACGCCGAACAGCTTTCGCTGGAGCAGGCGCTGGAGTGCGATGTTCAGCTCGCGCGTGCCGAGCGGTCCCTTGTGCGTGGGCGTGAGGAGCTGGACCTCGGAGAGCAGGTCGAACCCGAGGCGCTCGCGCAGGTGGTTCTCGAACAGGTCGAGGACGAACGCGCGGACCTGCTCCGCCTCGGTGAGGTGCCCGCAGACGTACCACGGGCGCGGCTGGCCGGTCGTGGCGCTCGCGGTTGGTCGCACCTCACCGCGGAGCACGGCGATGCTGTTCTCCTTCAGCGCGCCGGCCTGGCGCACGACCTGGTCGAGTACCGTCGTCGGCACGAGGCGTGTGTCGAGTAGGTCGCGGAGGATGTTGCCAGGGCCGACCGGCGGGAGCTGGTTGTGGTCGCCGACGAACACAACGGCGGTGCGGCCGAAGTCCACCGCCTGCAGTAGGTGCCAGCAGAGCACGACGTCGATCATGCCGGCCTCGTCGACGACGAGGAGGTCCGCATCGACCGGGTTGTCGCCGCCGCGCTGGAACTCCCGCCCGTTGTAGCCGAGGAGGCGGTGCAGCGTCTGCGCCGGGATGCCAACGACCTGCTCCAGGCGCTTCGCCGCCTTGCCGGTCGGCGCGGCCAGGACGATGGTGCGCTTCGCGTCGGCGTAGAGCCGCGTGATCGCGGAGACCGTGTACGTCTTGCCGGAGCCCGCGCCGCCGGCGATCAGCGACACCGCGCTACGGAGCGACGCGACCACCGCGGCGTGCTGGCGCTCGTTGAGGTTTGGCGCTGCGGCGTGGGCCAATGCATCGGCGTCCACCGAGTCATCGAAGTGCGGGTTCCGGCCCGCCGCGTCGCGCAGGATCGATCCGATCTCGGTCTCCATCTGCATGATCTCGGGGAGCGCGACGAGGAACCGCCCGCCGAATGAGGCGCTGCCGAAGGCGCGCTCCGCGACGAGCTGGTCCACGACGCGCTCGATGCGTGGCCGGCTGTCGAGGCTGTCGAGGATCAGCAGCGTGTTCGCGGACTCGACGAGGTCGCCGTACTCGACCCAGCAGTCGCCGCGGTCGAGGGCCTCCGCCACGCAATGCAGCACACCCGCGCGCAGCCGCTCCGGGTGCTCCTTGTCCGTGCCGATCTTGCGCGCGATCTCGTCCACGCGCTTGAACCCGAGCCCGGCGATCTCGCGCACGAGGAGGAACGGGGTCTCCTGGAGCACCGCGATCACGGAGTTGCCGAACTTCCCGACGAGGGTCCGCACCTGGTGGTGCGTCAGCCCGAACGCCGACAGGCTCGTGAACGTCGCGTTCACGAGCGCGTTGCGCTCCCACTCCTCGCGGAGGCCCTCCACCACGCCGAGCGGCACCTTCGCGGCCTGCGCGATCGCCGCGGGATCGTCGCGGAGAACCTCCTCGAACCGGTCGCCGAACTCCCGCGCGATGCGCTCCGCGCGCACGGGACCGATCCCCTTCATGCCGGGATGGTTCGCGAGGTACTGCGCGAGCCCAGCGACGGAGAGGCGCGTGTCGTACTCGATGCGCTCTGCCTGGAACTGGCGCCCGTACTTCGGGTGCGAGCCCCACGTGCCGTGCAGGATCACGGCGTCGCCCGCGCGGGCGTAGAGCTTGCCGGCGAACGGCTCCTGGTCTCCCGCGGCGGTCTCGATGCGGCCGGCGGAGAACTCGGGACTGGCGAAGAACACCGTGGCGATGCGCCCGCGGAGCGTCGTCAGGGGTCGTCCTGCGGGGGCGGCGGTGGCTCTACGCATGGGATCGCGATCCTCCGGTGGAAGCGCAGCAGGTAGCCCTCGACGAACCGGCAGGCGGCCTGGCGGTCGGAGCAGAAGAAGACGGGAATGCGGTGATCGACGACGACCGAGAGGGTCGCCCCGAGCAGCGAGGAAGGGTGGGCGTTCGAGGACGCCCTCCCCTCCAGCAGGTCGCGAAGGTTGCCCTCCACCACGACGCAGGCGGCCTCGAAGGACTCGAGACGGCGCATCTCGGCGAGGAACCGCTCCCGCGCGCGGATGAGCGACTGCGCGAAGTCGTCCAGCGTCTTGCGCTCGACGGCGACCCGGTCCTCGAACCCGTCGAGGGAGTAGTCGCCCGACCGGAGCGCGCGGCGGATGACCGTCACGCGCTCCGGGTCGAAGCTGTAGGGCTGGCGCTCGCGCGTGTCGGCGATGACGACGACGCGGTTCATGGGGTCCCCCGGTCAGAACGGGAGGACGTCGGAAGCGTCGGCGACACCCGCGGGGGCGTCCTCCGTCTGCACGCGCTTGTTGAAGAAGATGTTCTCGCGCTCGTTCTTGGTCGACTTCGTGACCTCGACGATGACGCCGACGACCTCGCCCAGGTGCTGCGGAAGGTCAGAGAACTTCTCCAGGCGGAGGCCGACGGTGAGCAGGTCCTTCTTCACCCACTTCATGTTCTCTGGGATCGAGAGGACGGAGTTGCGCCAGAGCATGCGCCCGATGTGGTGCGGCCCGACGATGCGCAGCTTCCACTTCAGCATCGGGTTGCCGGAGCTCTTCGCGCGGACGATCTCCAGGCCCTCGACGCGGGCCTGGTACTTGCCGTCCGGGACGGAGTCCTCAGAGGACTCCTCCGGCGCGGCGGAGAAGTCCGCGTCGAAGGCGGCGAGATCGACCGACGGCCAAGTGGCTGCGGGGACTGCGGGGGTGTACTGCTCTTCGTGGAACTCGGTGTTCATGGATGGGCTCCGTGGATGTGGGCGCGCGTGGCGCCCGGGGCAGGGGTGGCGGTTGCGACGGATGCGGGGACGTCAGGAGGGGCGCGGGGGCCCGATCATAGGACGCGCGTCACTTGGGCGCCGCGGCGGGTGCCGGGCGCTGGGCAGGCGCGGTTGCGGGAGGGGGGGCGGCGGGCTTCGCGGGGGCTGTGGGCTGCGGTGCAGGCGGTGCGTTCGGGGACGCAGGGGAAGCGGGAGTCCCCGGAGTCGCGGGGGGCGGTCCCAGCGGCGCGGTGAGTGCCTTCGCCTGCTGGCCGCGCGCCTCCTCGAACGCCGCGAGGAACGTCGCGTAGTCGAGGTCGAGCACCTCCGGCATACGACCGGTCCGGTCGCCGGCCTCGTAGTGCGGGCTCGGCTTCGTCCGGATGACGCGGCGGAAGCTCGTGACTCCGTTCTCGCCGGCGACCGCCTCCACATCCGCGTACAGGACGAGGTCCACCATCCCGAGTACGATCTTCCGAGCCTTGTCCGGGATCGTCGGCACCGTGCGCATGACCTTGCCGCGCGGCGTCTCGTACTCCTTTTCCTGCGCATGCGAGATCAGGAAGAGGCCGTAGGGCAGCAGCGCGAGCTTGTTGAGCACGCGGTAGAACTCGTTGTTGATGAGCGCGTAGCCCTTGCCGTAGCCGAGGTCGCTCTCGTGCTCGACCTTGAACTTCCGGCACACGTGCTCGACGCACATCCGGTATGCGTTGTCGACCGTGTCGATGATGATGGTCTTGAAGGGATGCTGCCCTGCGGCGATCTCCGAGCACGCGGCCAGCATCTCGTCCCAGGTCGCGATCGGCGACTGGTACACCTCCAGGTGGTTCAGGCCCGACTCGGTCGCGAGGAACAGCGCTCCCTCCGCGTGCGAGCACAGGGTCGACTTGCCTAACTTGGTCTTTCCGTACAACAGCACCGTCACGTCGGACAGCGCGGACTTCTTCGGGGTCTTCTGGGTAGGCAACGGCATGGCGATGGGCTCCTTTGGGGGCCGTGGTCAGACCGCTTCGGCAGCGGTGGGTTCCGCCTCCCCGCGCAGCTCTTCGTTCGCGGGGACGCGCTGGTAGAAGTTCTCGATGACGTTGGGGTTTCCGTTCGACCGGCAGAGCGCGAAGAACGGGCAGGGCTTGCCGTGATGGAAGCAGAACGCCGTGTTCTGGTAGAAGACGCCGCGGCGCTTCGCTTCGAGGTATGCCTGCGTCAGCTCCCAGAGCTCCGAGCGCAGCACCTCGAACCGCTCGCGCGAGAGGTAGAGCACCTCGCGGTGGAGCATGTCCGGCTCCGCGTACTTCTCCGCGAGCCGCGCCTGGAACTCCTCGTCTGCCTCCGGCATCCGGCGCTTCGCGGACGACTTGCCGGACTTCGCCTTCGCCGCGAGTTCGGCGTGGCGGGCCTCGTACTCGGCCTCGGTCTCGCCGCGAGACTGCTGGAGCTTCGCCTTCACGAGGATGTTGTAGATGATCCCCGAGATCCGGATGCCGAGGGCCTGCTCCACGTAGTGCGCGTAGAGCGTAACCTGGAAGTCCGTCCACAGGCGCTCCAGGTAGTCGGCGCCCATCTGCGCGGCGGTCTTGTGTTCGAGGAGGAAGTACTCCCCGCCGCGCTTCACGATGCCGTCCACCTTCCCCTTCAGTACGAACGAGCGGGAGGGGTGCTTCGTCGCGGGGTTCACGATCTCGCCTTCGAACACCTGCTCCAGCGCGACGACCTCGAACTCCTCCTCGGCGTACTTCGCCGCGTAGGCGGTCATCATCGCCGTTGCGAGGTGCCACTCGCGGCGCTGGTCATCGTCGCAGGCGCGGGCGGGGTAGGTGCCGTCGACGACCGCGAGCACCGCGGCCAGGTCACGCTTGCCGTGCCACAGTTCCAGGCACTTGTGGATCACCGTGCCGAAGCCGAGGTTCGCGTCGCGCGAGATGGGGACCAGCTCGTGGATGTAGCGCCACTCCACCGCCTTGCGGCAGTTGCGGAAGAGCGACCACATCGAGTACGTCGTGACCGTCCGGTTCGCCATCGCCCCCGCGCTTCCACGGCCTCGGGACTTTCCTTCCCCACAGAATGCTACCGGAGACGGAGGTGAAGCGTCGGAGCCCGATGGATGAAGATACTCGCCGACACCTGCCTCGACGAGCCGGTCGCGGATCGGCTTCAGGCGGTCGTAGATCGTCGCGCGCCCCACGCCGAGTTCCCGAGCGACATCCGCCACGCTCTTCTCGCGCAGCGCGTTCGCGAGGGAGCGCTGGTCCTCCGGCAGCGACGCGAGCACGCCCTCCAGGTCGATCCGCAGGTGCAGGTCCTCGACGTGCGAGCGCCCTGTCTTCGGCGTCACCGCGCGGATCGTCTCCTCGTCGATGTAGTCCGCCTCCCAGTGGTGAAGGGAGAGGCCGTGCTCC
>JANRJK010000051.1:0-5143 GCA_033764015.1 Candidatus Sumerlaeia bacterium
GGCTGGAGGCGGGAGACCGGAGGCGGGAGGAAAGCAGGCGGGAGACCGGAGACCGGAGGCGGGAGGAGCTGCGCTGTCTGTCTCCAGCCTCCAGACTCAAGTCTCCAGCCTTCCTCGCATCGTCACCAACGGCCGCCAGACGCGCCACATCGTGGCCGACGCGTGGTCCGCGATCCACGCTCGCAACGCGCGCTCGCTCTCGCTGTTCCGGCGCTCGGGCCGCATCGCGCGCATCGTCCGCCACGAGAAGCCCTCGCCCCAGGCCACCATCGAGCTGCTCGACGAGGCGGGCGCCTATGGTGTCCTGATGCGCGCAGCGGACTGGGTGCGCGCCGGCGATGGCGGCGAGCTCGCCGTGCCCCCGGTGAAGGAGGTCGCGCGCGAGATCCTCTCCTCGCCGCACCCGCAGCTCCCCGAGCTCGATGGCATCATCGAGGCGCCCGCGTTCGGCGCCGACGGCTCGCTCGTCTTCGCGCCCGGCTACAACGCGCCGAACGCCGTGTGGTACGAGCCGCACCCGTGCCTCCAGGGTCTCGACGTGCCCGCGGAGCCCACGCCCGAGGACGTCGCCGCGGCGCGCTCGCTCCTCATCGACGACCTGCTCGTGGACTTCCCGTTCGTGTCTCCGAGCGACCGCGCCCACGCCGTCGCCGCGATGGTGTTGCCTTTCGTGCGCCGCATGATCCACGGCTGCACGCCGCTGCACGCGTTCGAGGCGCCCGCGAAGGGCTGCGGCAAGAACCTGCTCTGCGAATGCGTCGCGATGATCGCCACGGGACGCCAGGCTGAGGTGGCCGCGATCCCCGACAACGACGAGGAGATGCGCAAGGCGATCACCTCGCGGCTCTCCGGCGGCGCCAGCATCCTGCTCCTCGACAACGCCCGCGAGCGCGTCGCCATCGACTCGCCCGCGCTTGCCGCCGCGCTCACCGCGCAGGTGTGGACGGACCGCTACCTGGGGCGCACGCTGACGCTGCGCCTGCCGAACACGGCGACGTGGCTCCTGACGGGCAACAACCCGAAGTTCTCGATGGAACTGGCGCGCCGCACGGTCCGCATCCGCATCGACCCCAAGACGGACCGCGCGTGGCTGCGCCGCGGGTTCAAGCACGTGCCGCTGAAGTCCTGGATCGCGGAGAACCGCCGGGCCCTCGTCCGCGCGGTGCTCGTGCTGGTCCAGGCGTGGATCGCCGCGGGTCGGCCCCAGGGCGATGCGCGCCTGGGCTCGTTCGAGGAATGGTCCGGCGCCATCGGTGGAATCCTGGACGTCGCCAGCATCCCCGGGTTCCTCGGCAACCTGGAGGACCTGTACGAGTCGAGTGACGCCGAGGGCGAGGAGTGGCGCGCGTTCGTCGGCTCGTGGTGGCAGGCGTTCGGCGCCGAGCCCAAGCGTGCCGCCGAGCTGAACGAGCTATGCGAGCGCGAGGACCTGATGCCCGCCGTGCGGGGCACGGGCGTGGCGAAGTCGCAGCAGATCCGGCTCGCGAAGGCGCTGTCGTCCGCCCGTGACCGAGTGTTCGGCGGACTGAGGATCGTTCAGCGGAAGGACTCGAAGTCCAAGAACTGGCTCTATGCCCTCGCGGAGTCCGATGGGGACCGTCCGAACGACGACCCTGAGCAGCTCGACCTGCTCCCGGCGGAGACGCAGCCCGATGCTTCGAGGGGATCCACGCTCGGTTCGTCGCCTCAGCAGTCGGGCGTCCAGCACCCGATGGAAGCGCGGGAAGGGGCGGCGGTATGTGCTCCAGCATGCCGCGAACATACCGCCCTTGCAAGTGATGTGGAATCAGGGCGCTACGGGTATGTGGCGGTATGTGCGGTATGTTCTCCTGACCCCCACGCGCGCGTGATCGCGCGCATGTGTGCGCACACACACGCGTGTGAGGGGGATGCCATACCGCCCATGCCCGACATACCGCCAGAGCCTGCGGATGCTTCATCCGACGAGAGTTCCGAGGAGGCGGTATGTCGGCGGTATGTTGGACGACATGCCGCCGACGGTGCCTGGCCCCACGGCGCCTCCCCACCGATCGACCTGGCCGCGTTCGACGATCCGGACCCAGACGGTCCCGACCCGCCCGACTTCGACCCGGAGGATGACCCGTGACCGCAGCAGTTCTCGCATCGCAGCCCTCCCTCCCCCCGGCCTCCGCGCCCTCCCAGGCTCCGGCCCCGGTCCCCGTTCAGGCCCCGGTCCCCGCGCTCTACGTCGCGACGAGCCTGGACGCCTGGGAGACCGGGTCGCCCGGCTCGTTCGAGCCCGACGTGGTCGTCCGCGGCACTGCCTACCGCCGCCTCGATCCCGCCTACTACGCGTGGCTTCGCCGGTGCATGGATCGCGCGAAAGCTGCGCACGAATCCGGCAAGCTGGACGCCCGGGCGTTCGACGGTCTCCGCGCCCGGTTCAACGTGGTGCACGCGTGGGCCGTCGAGCGGTTCGGCGCGGCTTCCCTCGCAACCGCGATCCGCGCGGGTGCTCCGGCGTCCCCTTCCGTTGCCCCATCCGGTCCGTCCGCCGTGTCCGGGATCCGCTCGCTGCCGGACAACCTCGCCGATCTCCCGCCCGTGCTCCGCGACGAGATCGAGGAGCGGGCCGCCATCATCGCCGAAGCGTTCGGCTGGCCGCAGGCCGATGCGATGGCCCAGGCGCGCGAGCAGTTTCTCCATGCTATCGCGATATCGCGACATGGCGATATGCCGAGGACGGCGACACGGCCTCGCGCTCCTGCCCTTCCCAAGCCTGCTCCGCCCGGTCCCTCTCCCCCGCGTCCCGCGTCGTCGCCGCACCTGTTTCCTCGCGCCGGGGAGTTCCGGTTCACGGAGCGCGTTTCCGCCGAGGCCGTGGCCGCAGTCGATGCGATCCGCGACCAGGCCCTCGCCCTCGGATGGACCATCCCCTCGCTCTACCAGAACCGCGGGCGCTTCAGCTTCCCGCACGGGCCCGAGTGGGGCCTCGTCACGTTCCTCGGCGAGGGCCGCCGCATCGGCGCCGTCACGCGCGAATTCATCGAGATCGTCAACCCCGGGCTCCGCGAGACCCGGAACCGATTCCCCAATATGGAGGTCGAGCAGCCATGGCTCGTCAGACCGCAGGCCGCAGTCCGCAGGCGGGAGGAAACGCGGGAAAACACGGGCCACCTCGTGCCTCCGGGCTCAGGCCTCTAGCCTCCCGCCTGACCAAGCGCCACGCGTCCCGCCGCTACGCGAGTGCCGCGAAGGTCCTGCCACCGGAGCTTCTCGCCGCGGTGCAGCTCCACTTCACCGGCACGCTCTACGTGCCGCAGACGCCAATGCACTCGGACGAGCGTGAGCGCCTCGTGCTGGCACTGCGGCTCAAGGGCGTGCCGGTCCGCGAGGTCGCCGCGATGGCCGGGATCACGCCGCGCCGCGTGCAGCAGATCCTGCGGGCCGCGGGCGTGAAGCCGCCGAGGAAGGGCCTGGCGGAAAAAGATGCGTAGGCCACCGGCGTTCCGGCTCCGTTTCCGGTAGCATTCTAGTGGACGCAGGCGGAGCGGGCTCCGGACCCGCAATGCCGGCGTCCACATCACACGGACTCTCGGGGGCCTTCGGGCCCAACATCGCAGGGGGAAGCCCCCCAAGAATCTAACCGGCCTACGGGCACAACGACATCAGGTCCATCGCAGTGGGGAAGCCCCCACACCATCACAGCAGGGCATCGCAGGACCGCAGCACCCGAAACCGAGCAGCACGCGATATGGCCACGAATCAGCGTGGATGTGTCGCGAGATCGATCTCCCGCCCGCAGCCTGCGGCGATTGGCAACGAAGGTGGACAGCCATGCCCAGGAAGCCAGATGACCAGGACATCCCCGGAGACATCGGCAAGCGCGAGACCGAGCGCCACGCGAACTTCGTCCGCATCTCGGGGACGAAGCGGAAGCAGGGCGCGCAGCCGGGGAACCAGAACCGCCTGAAGCACGGCATCTTCGCGAACAAGTTCCTGACCGCGGAGGAGAAGCCGCTCTTCTAGGGCATCATCGCCAAGCTCTACCAGGACTTCGTGTTCAACAAGTCCTCGGACTTCATCCAGGTGGAGCTGGTCGCGATCTACTTCCTGAAGCTCGGCCGCGCGCAGGAGGCCGGGGACTGGGAAAACGCCGAGAAGATCGACCGGATGATCCGGTGCCACCTGAAGGACCTGAAGGCGACGAAGATCTCCCGCGAGGGCGAGCAGCCGAAGGGTCCGGAGAAGACGCCAGCCGATTGGGCGACCTCGCTGCTTGAGAAGGCGAGCGCCCCGAACGCCGAGAAGTCGACCGCCGAGACGGGCGACTCCGAGGAAGCGCGCGAATGACTTCCGATAAGACCATGTGGCGCGCGGCGGGGCCTTTGCCGTGCCGAGGGTTACGGGACCGGGACGCCGCGAGGATTGCGGATAACCGCCCCTTCTCCGCAATCGCGGAGGCCCCGCCAGCCGCCCAGAACCCAAGCAGCATCTGCCTTCCGACGATCCCTGGAGGATCCATGAACACCTTCCGACCCGGCCGCGGCGCGCGGTCCGCCCTCGTGGCGATCGCGCTCGCGGCCATCAGCACCAGCCTCGCCGGCTGCTTCCAGGCGAAGGCCGCGCGCGACCTCCGCGGCGAGTATGCCACGCAGGCGTTCCTGCAGTCCACGGAGGCGGCCGCCGCCACGCGCTCACTCGCCACAGAACTCCTGCACCAGGACTCGCCGGAGACGATCCGGCAGCGGCTCGAAGCCGAGTACGTCGCGGCGCTCGCGGCGGCCCGCGAGGGCGATGGCCGGAGCCTCGCGGATCCCGCGCAGGTCCAGCAGCGGACGGTCCGCGCGACCGTCTGGTACGAGGGCGAACGCCGCGGCCTCGAAGCGTGGTACGCCGCGGAAATGAAGAAGATCGAGGCGCTCGCGCAGGTCATCGGCTCCACCGGCGACGCCGCGCTCCGCACGAGCCGCATGGCCGACGCGGAGCTGACGGTGAGCGAGGATGCGCTGCGCTCGTTCGCGAAGAACCGCCTGCCGGAGCTGGCCGGCGAGGCCCTGAAGGCCTACCTCGCGACGCGCGACGCGGCCGCCGTGGCCGACGATCCCGAGGTCGAAGAGCCCGCTCCGACGCCGGTTCCCGAGACGCACTGAGCCAGGCAAGACCCTCGCCGAAGCACACA
>JANRJK010000052.1:0-2831 GCA_033764015.1 Candidatus Sumerlaeia bacterium
GGCTGGAGGCGGGAGACCGGAGGCGGGAGGAAAGCAGGCGGGAGACCGGAGACCGGAGGCGGGAGGAGCTGCGCTGTCTGTCTCCAGCCTCCAGACTCAAGTCTCCAGCCTTCCTCGCATCGTCACCAACGGCCGCCAGACCCGCCACATCGTGGGCGACGCGTGGTCCGCGATCCACGCTCGCAACGCGCGTTCGCTCTCGCTGTTCCGGCGCTCGGGCCGCATCGCGCGCATCGTCCGCCACGAGAAGCCGTCGCCCCAGGCCACCATCGAACTGCTCGACGAGGCCGGCGCCTATGGCGTGCTGATGCGCGCGGCGGACTGGGTGCGCGCGGGCGATGGCGGAGTGAGGTTCGACGTTCGGGTGGTGGATGTGATCCTGCGACTCGAACCCGGCTCCGGACTGTTCCCGGGAATGCGTGCCACTGGCTTCGTGGAGAAAGCCAGCCACCGAGACTGCTCGTGGTTTCTGCGGGGGATAGATGCAGGGGTCGCTCGCGTGAGCTGCATTTCGCACTTCGGACCCGAGGATGCATCCGGCGATGCTGGCTCACCCCGCGGTGAGCCCCCGCGAACTCGCGATCAACTTGATGACGAGCCACGCCACGATCGCCAGGACAAGACCGGGCGGCAGCAGCCCCAGCCAGAGTGTCGCGCGACGCCAGTGGCGCCCGAATCCCATTCGGCGCGGCAGCGCGAGGAGTAACAGGCAGCCCGCGTTCGCGATCGCTCCTAGGAGCATGGCGGCGTAGCCGACGCCCGTCATGGCATCGTTGAGGCGCGCGTAGCCTGCGGGCCGGAGGTGGTAGTCCGCGACGGCGAAGGCAAGCCCGGCCGCGAGGTAGCACGCCCACGCGAGCATCCCCGCGACGGCGGACCGCGGAGCCCGCTCGGGTCTTGGGCGGAGATACCCGTCGGCTTGCAACCCTACGGGGTCTTTGGCAGGCGTGGGAATGGCGGGACGCCCTTTCTGTCGAGGCTCACTACTTTCTTTCATGTCGCAACCGTGACCGCCTCCCGTCAAGTCCGGTGCCGCCGACCCCCGCCACCGACGCCTCACCTCCGTTTCCGGTAGCATTCTAGTGGACGCAGGCGAAGCGGGCAGCGCGCTCCGCGCGAAGGACAAATGAAGAAGAGCGAATGGCGAGTCATCAGCGGCGCACTCGCCACTCGTCATTCGCCACTCGCGGCGAAGCCGCGCCTCTACTCCGGCCGGAACGGCTTCACGGAGAGTTCCGCGACGATCTTGAAGTGCTTCGTGTTGGCCGTGCACAGCGTCTCGTCGGCATCCACCACGGTGGCGGCAACGAGCGCGTCGGGCATGGAGAGGGCGCCCTTCAGGGTGTACTCCTCCATGTAGACGGCGGCGCGGTGGCCGATGGCCTCGGTCAGCGGCAGCATCGCGAACCCGAGGTCCTTCAGGAAGGCGCGGATCAGGCCAAGCTCGCGGCGGTTCTTCGCGCCCTGCAACAGTTCCATGTAGCTCACGATCGACAGAGCACGCGACGGGTCCCGCTGGATCGCTTGCCCGGCCCGCACATTCCCGCGCAGGCACCAGATGAGGACGTCCGTGTCAAAGACCATGGAAGCGCCCGCGCCGCGTCCGCCGCACCAGCTGGTCCGGGGCCTCGCCGCCCGCGTCGGCCCACATGCCGAAGGCCGGGTGGTCAGCGACCTTCGGCGCCTTGCCGGGAGAGCCGGCTGGGACGACCTGGGCGATGTCGCGGCCGCGGCGCGAGAGCGTGACGGCCTCGCCGCGCTCGACGGCGTCGAGGAGCTTGCCGGGGTCGCGCCGGAGGTCGAGAAAGGTGAGCTTCATGGCGGTGCTCCGGCGGGGGAGTGGACATCAACTGCACACATGGAGTGTGCAGTTCGAGGCGGCGCCCGTCAAGCGGTTCCCGGGGCCAGCAGGCACGCCCCTGCCCACCCCGGCGCCGTCCTGGCAAGCGCGACACGCGGCGACTCCGAGGAAACGCGCGAATGACTTCCGATAAGACCATGTGGCGCGCGGCGGGGCCTTTGCCGTGCCGGGGGTTACGGGACCGGGACGCCGCGGCGATTGCGGATAACCGCCCCGCGGCTTGCGCCGCGAAGACTGAATGGCGAAGACCAAAGACCAGACTCCCTTTGGAGTAGGCGGTCATGGCGGAGCAGGAGATCCAGAAGAGGACCTTCGAGTTCGCGAGGCGGGTTCTCAGGCTGGCGCGTGTGCTGGACGAGGATCGCATTGGACGCTTGATCGTGGGGCAGGTGGTCCGCTCGGCCACCTCCATCGGCGCGAACGTCGAGGAAGCGCAGGGCTCGCAAAGCAAACCCGACTTCATCGCCAAGATGGGGATCGCACGGAAGGAAGCGCGCGAGACCCTCTACTGGCTGCGCCTCGTCCAGGCCGAGGCCCTCGTGCCACCAGATCGACTCGCCGATCTCGTAAAGGAGGCCGACGAACTCGTGCGCATCATCTCGGCCATCGTCGTATCCGCCCGCAATAACCCGGAGTGACACCGGCCTTCGAACTGCGAGCGCGGTGGTCTTCGTCCTTCGGTCTTTGTCCTTCGCGCGGAGCGCGCGGCGCTCGCGCAGGTCATCGGCTCCACCGGCGACGCCGCGCTCCGCACGAGCCGCATGGCCGACGCGGAGCTGACGGTGAGCGAGGACGCGCTCCGCTCGTTCGCGAAGAACCGCCTGCCGCGGCTGGCCGGCGAGGCCCTGAAGGCCTACCTCGCGACGCGCGACGCGGCCGCCGTGGCCGACGATCCCGAGGTCGAAGAGCCCGCTCCGACGCCGGTTCCCGAGACGCACTGAGCCAGGCAAGACCCTCGCCGAAGCACACA
>JANRJK010000053.1:0-108490 GCA_033764015.1 Candidatus Sumerlaeia bacterium
AATGGAAAAGCAGGTGACCTTTCCCGTCGAAACCGCGCTGGCGGGCATCCCCGGGCTTGAGTATACACGCTCGCTTTCGCGCAACGGCTTCTCGCAGGTGACGGCCGTCTTCGAGGAGAGCACGGACATCTACTGGGCACGCCAGCAAGTGGCGGAGCGCCTTCAGGGCGTGCGCGAAGACCTGCCCCCGGGTGCCGATCCACAAATGGGGCCGACGGCCACCGGTCTCGGCGAGGTGTACACCTTCGCCCTGGAGTTTGACTCGCCTGACAGCGATTTCAAGACGCCGGAAGGCCAGATTCTGAAGACCGAACTGGACAAGGCATCCTACCTTCGCACGCTGATGGAGTGGGTCGTTGTGCCGCAACTGGTCCGCGTGAAGGGGATCGCCAGCGTGGACGTGATCGGGGGCTACGAGAAGCAGTTCCACGTTCAACCCGATCCGCAAAAACTGGTGTCGTATGACCTCTCCTTTCAGGAGGTCATCGAAGCGCTTGAAAAGAACAATGTCTCCACCGGTGCCGGATTCGTGCAGCACAAGGGGAACGCCTACATCGTCAAGACAGACAGCCGCGTGCGCACGATCGATGAGATCGGTGCCATCATGGTGGGCGGGCACGAGGGAACGCCCATCTTCATCCGCGACGTGGCCGACGTCGTTCTCGGCGAGGAAATGCGAACGGGCGGTGCCAGCGAGAACGGACACGAGGTTGTCGTGGGAACAACACTCATGCTCCCGGGCGAGAACAGCCGTACCGTGGCCGCCGCAGTAGACGCGAAGATGCCGGATATCCGCCTCAGCCTGCCGGACGGCGTGAAGGCCAGAACGCTCCTCAACCGACAGAGCCTTGTGGACTCGACGATTCACACGGTCGCAAAGAATCTCGTGGAGGGAGCGCTGCTGGTGATCGTCGTCCTGTTCCTGATGCTGGGGAACGTCCGCGCGGCACTGCTGACCGCTCTCGCCATTCCGCTCTCCATGCTCCTCGCCAGTATTGGTATGGTCCAGGCCGGGATCAGCGGAAACCTCATGAGCCTGGGAGCCATCGACTTCGGCATCATTGTGGACGGTGCGGTCATCATCGTCGAAAACTGTCTGAGGCATCTGGCGGAGGAACAGAAGCGTCTTGGGCGCCTGCTGACTCTGAAAGAACGGCTCCACACGGTGTTCCTTGCCGCCAAAGAAGTGCGTCAGGCTACCCAGTTTGGGGAGGCCATCATCATTATGGTGTATCTTCCGATTCTGGCCCTGACCGGCGTTGAAGGGAGGATGTTCCATCCCATGGCGCTGACGGTGATCTTCGCTTTGGCCGCCGCCTTCGTCCTCTCCCTGACGTTCATTCCCGCCGCCATCGCTGTCTTCGTGAAGGGGCGCGTGACGGAGAAGGAAAACTTCATCATGCGCGCATCGAAGGCGGTGTACGCACCGATCCTTGCGTGGTCCGTACGGCTTCGCGTGCTTGTCATCGGCGGCGCCGTGGCTGCCTTCGCCGGGAGCGTGTTCCTCTTCGCCAATCTCGGTCAGGAGTTCATCCCGACGCTGAACGAAGGGAACCTTGCCTATCAGTCGCTCCGGATGCCGAGCACAAGCCTTCAGCAATCGCTCGCCATGCAGTTCGAAGTGGAGAAGTCCATCGCGAAGCTGCCGGAAGTGGACATCATGTTCTCAAAGACCGGCACGACGGAAGTCGCTTTTGATCCGATGCCGCCGAGCATTTCCGACGGGTTCATCATCCTCAAGCCGCGCGACCAGTGGCCCGATCCGGCACTCTCCCGGCAGGAGCTGTTTGAGAAAATTGAAGGTGCCACCGCCCACTTGCCCGGGCAGCTCTACGAAGCAAGCCAGCCGATCCAGCTCCGCTTCAACGAACTCCTCGCGGGCGTGCGCGGGGATCTTGCCATCAAGATCTACGGCGATGAGTTCGAGAGCATGGTTCCGGTCGCGAACAAGATCGCCAAGGCCCTGGGAGAAGTGAAGGGTTCAGCCGATATCAAAGTCGAGCAGACCGAGGGTCTGCCCGTGATGACCGTCGAAATCGACCGCGAAGCCGCCGCCCGCTTTGGACTCTCCGTCGGGGAAGTTCAGGACGTCGTCGCCATTGCCATCGGAGGACGCGAGGCGGGTCTGGTCTTCGAAGGCGACCGGCGGTTCCCGTTGATCGTCAGGTTGCCCGATGCAATCCGCCAGGACTTCGACGCCCTGGAGAACATACCAGTCCCGATTCCACAGCACGAGGATGGGGACTCAGGAGTTCAGTTGGCATCGCTGGCTCCATCGGCGCCTGATTCCCAACCTTCGTTCGTCCCGCTTGGCTCCATCGCGAAAATCACGGTCAGCGAAGGACCAAATCAGATCAGCCGCGAAAACGGAAAGCGCCGTGTTACCGTCACGGCTAACGTGCGAGGACGCGACCTTGGCGGCTTTGTTGCCGAGATTCAGAAGAAGGTCGCTGCGGACGTCAAACTGGCCCCCGGAACGTGGCTGGAGTACGGCGGTTCTTTCAAGAACCTTCAGGCGGCACGCGAAAGGTTGAGCATTGTCGTGCCGATCTGTTTCTTCGTGATCTTCCTCCTGTTGTTTTCGACGTTCAACTCGGCAAAGTACGCTGCGCTGGTGTTCAGTGGCGTTCCGCTCGGCCTGACCGGCGGGGTCATCGCGCTCTGGCTTCGCGGCATCGATTTCTCGATCTCCGCAGCGGTCGGGTTCATCGCCCTGTCTGGCGTCGCGGTTCTCAACGGGCTCGTCATGGTCAGCTACATCAACCACCTTCGCAAGGAGGGCATGGGCCTCGACGAAGCGATCCAGAAAGGTGCCATGACGCGGCTTCGACCGGTCCTCATGACGGCACTCGTCGCAAGCCTCGGCTTCGTGCCAATGGCGCTCTCCACGGGCAACGGCGCCGAAGTCCAGCGCCCCCTCGCCACCGTCGTCATCGGAGGCATCATCTCCTCCACGCTTCTCACCCTTGTCGTGCTCCCGGCACTCTACCGCATGTGGCATCGCAAGGATGATAAACTCACGGACGACGAGGACGAGGATCACCTCGTTCACGCCGACCCGAACGTGACCTGAACGAACCCTGGGGCGGGTGCTTAAGCGCACCCGCCCCAGGGCAATCCGGGAAACACACTCCTCAGCAGAAAGGTCAACAACCTATCGATGAAGACATCTTCGCTTCGCATCATTGGAATGGACTGCGCCGAGGAGATCGCGGCGCTTAAGTCGGTCCTCGATCCGGTCGCGGGCGTGCAAGACCTTCAATTCGATCTGCTCAACGGCAGGCTAACTGTCATATTCGATGATACGCAAACCTCCGAGCGCGCTCTCATCGCCGCCGTTTCGCGGACGGGGATGAAGGCGGAAAAATGGAGGGAAGCCGTTGACCCGTCACTGCCAAGTTCCTGGTGGGACGGCAACGGGCGAATGGCGATGACGGTGGCAAGCGGGTCTCTCATTGCTCTGGCGTTCGGCCTGCATGCAACGGCCTCCGGACTAGGGACGGCGTTCTTCGGCGAGGCGGAGTCCGGTGTGCCACTCGCCGCGAAGGCGGCGTACCTGGCGGCGATGATTACGGGAGCATGGTTCGTTGCTCCCAAGGCCTTGTACGCGCTCCGCCGCCTCCGCCCCGACATGAACCTGCTGATGGTCATCGCTATGGTCGGTGCCGCGCTGATCGGCGAGTGGATGGAGGGGGCGACTGTCGCCTTCCTGTTCGCCCTATCTCTACTGCTCGAGTCCTGGAGCGTCGGTCGCGCCCGCCGGGCGGTGAGCGCACTTCTGGACCTGTCACCCACTAAAGCCCGGATCATCCACTTCGGTAGTCACGGCGAAAAGAAGCAGCCCGGTTGCTCGACTGGTTGCTGCGATCCTGTGGGACCGCAAGCGCACCATGACGATGAACACCAGCATAGCGAAGCGAAGGGTGAAGCCCACGAGGAGTTGGTTGATGTGGCTTCTGTACCCGTGGGCACGACAGTGATCGTCAAGCCCGGCGAACGCTTCCCCCTCGACGGACGCATTTCCAAGGGCGAGACGGAAGTCAACCAGGCGCCGATCACCGGCGAGTCCGTTCCTGTCGCAAAAGCGCCGGGATCCGAGGTTTTCGCGGGTACGATCAATGGCGACGGCGCTGTCGAGTTCGTAACGACAAAACCCGCCGCCGACACCACGCTGGCAAGGATCATCCGCATGGTCGGCGAAGCGCAGGCCCGCCGCGCTCCGACTGAGCAATGGGTCGAGACCTTCGCCAAGTATTACACGCCGGCCGTCATGGTGCTCGCGCTCCTCGTTGCATTCATTCCCCCCATGATGGGCGGAGCCTGGGACAAATGGATCTACGAAGCCCTGACTCTGCTCGTCATCGCGTGCCCCTGTGCCCTCGTCATCTCTACTCCCGTGAGCATCGTTGCGGCGCTCACGGCGGCGGCGCGCCACGGCGTTCTGATCAAGGGAGGCCTCTTCGTCGAAACTCCTTCGCGCATTCGCGTGGTGGCGATGGACAAGACCGGAACGCTTACTGAAGGGCGGCCCGCAGTCACCGAGATCGTACCTCTGTCGGGTCATACGACCGACGAGCTTTTGGAGATCGCCGCCGCCATCGAATCGCGGTCCGAACACCCTCTCGCGCGCGCCATTGTCAAGTTCGCCGAAGCGAAGGGAATCAAGAAGCGGGCGGCGGAGAGCTTCCAGGTCATTAAGGGAAAGGGGGCGAGCGCAATACTCGATGGAAAGCCCGTATGGCTCGGCTCCCATCGCTATCTGGAAGAACGCGGACAAGAGACCCCGGAGATGCATGCAAAGCTTGAATCCCTGTCGACGGCGGGTGCCAGCATCGTCGTGATCGGGAACGATGAACACGTCTGCGGTTTCATCGCCGTGGCCGATAAGGTACGCGACAGCGCCGCGAAAACCGTAAGTGCCCTGAAGGCCGCAGGAGTCGAACGTGTCGTGATGCTTACCGGCGACAATCGAGGAACAGCCAACGTGATCGCCCGGGCGACTGGGGTGGACGAAGTACTCGCTGAGTTGCTCCCCGAAGACAAAGTCTCAGCCATCGAGCGCCTTATGAATGAGCACGGGCCCGTCGCAATGATCGGTGATGGCGTGAACGATGCACCTGCTCTCGCCCGCGCCGACCTCGGTATCGCCATGGGAGCCGCAGGAACCGACGCAGCCATTGAAACTGCTGACGTGGCGCTCATGAACGACGACCTGTCCCGGTTGCCATGGCTCTTTGCGCACTCACGCCGGACATTGGGCATCATCCGGTTCAACATCTTCCTTTCGCTCGCGGTGAAGGGTGCCTTCGTGATCCTCACGTTCGCGGGCACTGCAAGCCTCTGGGGAGCCATCGCAGCAGATACTGGAGTGTCGCTGCTGGTTGTCGCGAACGCGCTGCGTTTACTCAAGAGTTGAGCCGCCATGCCACCGCGCTGTTCATCGGAGGCTAACCTCCCATGACTTGTCGGAATCCCCCCGGTCAGGACGCGGCTTTTCGCATCGTCCCGCACCCCGCGTTTCGCTTCGGCTCCTCGCCCCGATTCTCAGCACTTTCTCACGGAGCGCTGTTTGGGACGGTTGGCGGTCTTCGGCGACCCCCCGATTCGGACTCGGAATGGATGCGCTGGGGTTTACAGGCCAATTCGAAGCGTTTCAGGTACGATTTCGCACCGGTTTCGCTCCGAGGGCGCGGCGCGGAGCACTCATCCGCATGGACTTGAGAGGCCATGCGAAATGGTTTCGGTAGGGGCGAAAGGTGACAAAACGTTTCGCACCGGTTGTGTTAAGCGGAAGGAGGGGGGGGTCTGGGGTCTGGAGCGATTCTCTGAGAATTGGGGCCGGGAGAGGGCCCAGAGAGGGCTGGAGGGCGCCCGGTACGGCCCGAGGGCAGCGAAATCTGTCAGGTCTCTGAGGGCGGGGCGAGGGGGCCTCGAGTGCGCGTAACCCGTGGCGGAACAACGGCCTGCGGGCGCTGTTTTCGCACGAAAGCGGGCGCAACCGTTTCGCCCGGTTCGCTGTGAACCGGGGCGCCGACGGCTAGATTCGAGAAAAGGAAGTGGCTCCCCCACCTGGACTCGAACCAGGAACCTACGGATTAACAGGGGACTGCACAAGTCCCCTAGTATCAGTCGTTTAGCCTCGGCAGCCAAGGCTTCCCCGGGATTCGCCGGGGCGGCACGGGGGCACCGGCGGAGGGTCGCCGGAGGGCGGCTCCGGGCGGGAAGCCTCCGAACGGGCGGCTCCCGCCGCGAGAGCGACTTGGACCGGAGGGGGACCGGAACGCCCTCGCAGGTTGGCCGGTCCGGCATGCGCGGGGTCGTCCGGCGGGTGCGTTCCACGGATGCCCCCGTAGCCGCATGGAGCCTCGGGCACGGCCCTGCGGTCCGGGTTGCCCTGCCCGCCGCGCACCGCCGCCTCCCGCTGGCCCGCGGTCCACTTCCTCCACTTCGGGGCGCCGACGGGAGGTTGGGGAGTTGGGGGAGCTTGGCGCCTTCCCATCCTCGCGATGGCGGCACGGGGCTCCTCCACGGGCGTCCGGGTCGGTAGCGCCTCCCACCGGCTCCGCAGGCGGACCCTTGAAGTCCTCAGTTCGCCCGCCGGAGTCGGAGCGGAGCAGGAAAGCCCTGCAACTCCAGGGGATTCTTCGTCCCGGGCAAGAGTTACAACAGGACATTGAGCCCCGGGAACAGACGCCACGCGCCACAAGGCGCGGTGGAAGGCGCACGCCCGGCGATCCCCCGGGGCGACGAGACCACGAACCGCCGGGGGCCTCCACCCCCGGGCATCCACGGTCCCCGCTCCGGCGGGGAGAGGACCAGCAATGCCCACATCCACCAAGACGGAAAGGAACCGGTACCGGCTGAGCGACGCGGTGATCGCGAAGCTGCCGCCGCACGACCCCGACTCGCCGAGCCGGGAGAAGGAGTGGGCGGACAGCGAGGCCGTGGGCCTCCGGCTGTCCGTCGCGAAGAACGGAAGGAAGCGCTGGGACGTTCGCATCCGCCTGCGGGGGCGGAAGCTGGCGATGCGCATCGGCGAGTGGCCCGCCGTCTCCACCACGGAGGCGAGGCGCCGCGCGAACGAGATGAAGGCGAAGGCGTCGCTCGGCGTGGACCCCCGCGCCGAACGCGAGGCAGCACGGGCGATGCCCACGGTGTCGGAGTTCGCCAAGGAATACCTTTCACACGCGCGGCGGACGATCCGCAGCGCACGGGACAGCGAGCAGCGCCTGCGGGACCACGTCCTCCCGGCGCTCGGCAGGAAGCTGTTGGACGAGGTGCGGCGCGGCGACGTGGAGCGCCTGCACGCGGAGTGGTTGGACGCGATGACGCCGGCCTCGGCGAACCGGGTGCTGGCCACGGTGAAGGCGCTGTTCTCGCACGCGACCCGGATGGAACTGGTCGGCCAGAGCCCGGCGCAGGGGGTGCGGAACCACAAGGAGAACAACGCGCGCCAGCGCTGTCTCTCCGGCGAGGAATTGCAGCGGTACCTCGCCGCCGTGGCGGAGGAGCCGAACCCGGTGCTGCGGGGCTACCTGCGCGTGCTGCTCGCCACGGGGATGCGCCGCACGGAGGCGCTGACGGCGAGGTGGGAGAATGTGGACCTGGACAACAGGACGCTCCTCCTGCCCGAAACGAAGAGCGGCAAGTCGCGAGTCGTCGTGCTGAACGACGCCGCCATCGCCGCGCTGACGGAGGTGCAAAGGGAGCACGACAACCCGTACCTCTTCCCCGGCGCGAAGCCCGGGACACACCTCGCCGAACCTAAGTTCGCCCACGAGCGCGCGTGCCGGAAGGCGGGGATCGATAACCTGCGCATGCACGACCTGCGGCACACGTTCGCGAGCCTGGCGGTCTCCGCCGGGACGAGCCTCTACGCCGTGCAGGGACTCCTCGGGCACGCCAGCCCCGTGATGAGCCAGCGGTACGCGCACCTCTCCAACGAGGCCGCGCGCCAGGGGGCGAAGACGGTCTCCGACGCGCTCCTCGCCGCCGCCCCGCACCCGAAGCCCGACGACGCGGCCCCCGCATCCAGCGCGGCGAAACTCGACACACAGGCGGGCAACGCTGCGAAGACCACAGCCGCCTGATGGCGGCGCCCCGAACCCGCAACGCAAACGGCCCGGCCACCATCGCGTGGCCGGGCCGCATTGCCATTCGACGCAACCACACGAAAGGAACCCGCCATGCTGATCTTGGAACTCCCCGACAAGCCGCGCTTCCCGCTGGGGCGCGTGTTCGCGACGCCCCGCGCCCTTGCCGCCCTCGGCGCCGACGACGCAGCCCGCAACGACAACCTTTCCCGAGTGCTCGCGCGACACGCCACCGGCGACTGGGGGGAGGTCGGCGAGGAAGACTCCCGGGCGAACGAACAGGCTCTCCGGCAAGGCACCCGCCTGCTGTCAGCCTATATCGTCGAGGGTCAGAAGCTCTGGATCATCACCGAAGGGGACAGGAGCGCCACCACCGCCCTGCTGCCGGAGGAGTACTGAAGTGCTGAATGAAGGGGCCCCGCAAGCGACACGGGGCCTCTTCATGAGATCAGAGAGGGCGAGGGATTTTTTTCAACCCGAATCGATTCCTCTTGCCAAGCCTTAGGAGAGGAGCTTCACTCACACTGGTTTTCATTGGAGGAAAAACCGACCCAATCCCACGGCGGCGACACAGTTCGACTCGGATCGCCCGGCAACAGGCAGAAGACTCCTTCGCGAGTAGGCCAATTGCTCACATCGCGTCCCGGCTGCATGGCACCCGGGGCACAGCCCGCTCGAACTCGGGCAACTCCAAGCGACGAGGAAATGATTAGCAAACCAAACGGCAACGAAACGAACGGCATCAGTAAGATCGGCTCAAGTAGCCGGTCACCGAAAATCGGGATCGTCAAACCCGCGGTCCCTCCCGCCACCACGGCGCAGTCCACCTCGCAGGCCCAGCCCGCGAAGCCCGTCCACCAGCAGTCCAGCCCGCCGCTGCCCACCGGAGCGGCCCGGAAGAACGCGCCCACCTCGGCCCCTCTGAGCGAGGCCGCAAGGGTGCCCGTCAAGCCCGACACGCTCCCCCACCCCACGGCGTCGGCGTCGAAGCCGACGAGTCCGCTTCTGATGGCTCCCGCCATCCTCAGGCAGCGTGCGAACGGCCTTCAGCCCGCCACGCCGAACCCGAAGCTGGGCGGGAAGCCGTTCGTCCCGCAGCCCGCCGGGAAGCCGCTCGTGCCCAAGCCCGGCACTAAGCCGTACGCGCCTCCGCCGAAGCCCGCCACGTCCCACGCCAACCCGAAAGGCACGCCCCCCAGTGTGGAAGGCCGTGGGCCGGGCCGCCCCGTCGCCTCCGCAGGTTCCACTTCCTCCACCACGGCGGTAGGGGGAGTCGGTGGGGTTTCGCACGGTGCCGCTTCCGCGCTCCCGCAGCCGCTCGCGAAATTCGCGAACGAGGCGGGCTGTTGGATGGGGGACCGTGACCGGACCTTCCACGCCGACTTCCTTGCGTCGCCGGCCACGATGGACGCTTTCGACCGGGCCCTCGTGGCCGCCAACGATCCCCCCGTTTTCTTCCAGCGGGACGGGGTCGTCGTGAAGATCGTCGTCCGAAAGGACGGCACCCCGATGATATCGAATGTCACCGACGACCAACTCTGGGGCGCCGCCCAGCGCGCAACCCGGTGGGTCAAAGGGGGTGAGGCGAACTTCCACGAGGTCGTTCCTCCCCGCCAGATTGGGGCTCTGTACCGGGTCTTCCCCAAGAAGACCCTGCCGACCATCACCGGACTCGCGACGGCGCCATTCATCCGCCGCGACGGCACCGCCGTTACGGCGCCGGGCTACGACCCTGTGACAGGAATCTTCCTGCACGTCCCGCCCGGCGAAATCTTCCACGCCGTGCCGGAAACGCCGACGGAAGAGGATGTCGCCTACGCCGTCCAACTCCTCGACAACGCCCTCGCCGACTTTGAGTTCCTCGAAGAGGCGGATCGCACCAATGCCCTCGCAATGCTGCTTAGCCCCTTCCTCCGCGAGGTGGTCGGGGAACCTGCCCCTGCGGGGCTCCTGGACAAAAATGCGAACGGGGTTGGCGCGTCGTTGTTCGCAGACACTGTCTCGGTGACTCTGACGGGGCGGACCACGCTTCCGATCACGGGAATCCCGCGCGGCTACAAGGGCGAGCAACTTCTGATGAGTGCGTGCTCGAGCGGTGCGCAGATGCTGCTAGTCGACAATTGCACGTCGATCAACTCCGGCGCGCTGGCCGCCTTCTTGACGAGCGGCGGGATGGCCGGCAGGCAGACCGGGGGCCACGCCTGGGCGGACGACCCCGCGCCACCGATAACCCTGATCACCGGTGTCCGGGTCCGCACCAGTACCGAGATCGCACGGCGCCTCGTACTGATCCAGTTGAGTAGCGAGCACCCCTTCCCGTGCGACCGTGTCCCCGAGGGCGGGTGGCGCGTCCCGGATCTCCGCAAGCACGTCCGCGATCATCGCGGTTGGTATGTGTGGTCGGTCCTGACCATCATCCGCCACTGGTTCGCCAATGGCTGCCCGATGGGACGGGAGCGCCTCGGCTCCTTCGAGCGTTGGGCTTCGGTCATGGGCGGCATCCTCGGCCTGATCTGCAAGCAGGGGTTCCTCTCGAACACCGCACGTCTGCGGCGCTCTGTGGACGACGAGACGGGGCAGTGGACCGCGCTCGTCGAGAGCTGGTGGCTGACCCACCAGACGAGCGTGGTCGGCGCCGGCGACCTCGTGAAGATCATCGACCGGTTCGGCATCCAGATCCCCCTCGACGGCGATTCCGAGAGGAAGCGGAGCAGCAGCATGGGCTACCTGCTCCGCGACCGGGACGGTCGCCAGTACGGTTCGTACCGCATCGTGCAGGTGGGCGCCCGCACCGGCAACAGCAACGGCTACCGGCTGACCTTCGTCGGCCAGCTCCCCGCCGCCTCCGACGACACCCGCGAGGCCCTCTCCGAGGGGGCCTGATTCCGCCAACTCGCCGTTCCCACGGCGCAACGCCCCGGGGGCCGTCCAACCGACGGCTCCCGAGGTCTTCCATTCCGACGCGACCGAACCTCCATCCCCTCCACTTCCTTGCCCCGCTGGTCCGGGGGAGTAGGTGGGGTTTGCCTCGTGTGCGGGCACACCGCTTGCCGACGGTTTCGCCCTTGGGGACTCCGGAGAATGCAGTTGGGGAGTCCTGACCCACCACGGGCAGCGGGAGCGTTTCGCTTTCGCCGGGTTCCGGGAGGTCCAATTGCCACCTTCCGACTCGGGGGAATCGAAGCATGTCCGAACTGCCGAACCCAGATGCGCCCGCGGAGACCGCGCCGACGAATGGCGCGAGCCACCAGCCCGCACAAACCGATGCGGCGCTCGCCCGCATCGATGCCATCGCTGGAGACTGGGAAACCAAGAAGGCCACACTCGAAGCCGTCCTCGCCGACGCGGCGCGAGCCAAGGAGGCGCTGGCCGAGGCACTCCAGCAAGCGCTGGAAGCCAAGGACACTGCGACCACAAACGCGCAAGCAGCGGCGGCGCTCGTCGCCGAAGTGGAGGAGAGGAAACGCGCATTCGAGGGAGCCGAAGAGGCCGCCGAGACCTCCATCGAAGCAACGCGCGCAGAAACCGAGTCCCTGAAGGCGGAGATTCTCGCCCAGCGCGACATCATCAAGGAAGTCGTGAACCGGGGGAACCAACACCTCGCGGCGCTGGAGACCGATTCCACCAAGCACCGGGAAGCCGCAGGCGATGCGGAGTCAAACGCGGCAAAGGCTGCGGAGGCGAAAGCGGCGATCCTCGCCACCCAGGAAAGCCTTCGCGGGCTGGAGGGGAGGGCGAATGCGGCGGTGACGTCCATCGAGGCGGTGAAGGTGGACGTGCTCCAGAAGCAGGAAGTGGTCGCGACAAAGAGTGCCCACGTAGAGGATGGAAGGAAGTACATCGACAATGCCCGAGGCGAACTGGACAAGGCCGTCACCGCCGCCAACCATTCGACAGCCCTCGTCGAATCAATCCACCAGATAGCGCGCGCCGTGGCGACGAATCTCGACCAGCTTGCCGCGACCTCGCAGGTGACGAAGGCCACCATTGACGCCAATGCGGAAGCGGTCGCCTCGGCCATGGAGGTCGTTGACGAACACGCCAAGCGGGTCGCCGACCTCTCCAAGAAGGCTGACGAAGTCGAGAAGCGCATCGCCGCGTCGGAAGCACATCTCGAAGAGTTGGAGGCGCAGGCGGCTGAACGCCTCAGGACGATCGACGAGCTGCTCCCGGGCGCGACCAGCGCGGGACTCGCGTCGGCATTCCACAAGCGGAGCCAGCAGTTCAAGGGCCCCGAGCAGGCTTGGCAGGGAATTTTCCTCGTCTCGCTCTTGGTGTTCCTGGGACTGGCGATCTTCGAAACCACGCGCGTCAGCGTCGATCCCACGACGCCCGCGTGGGACGCGCTGCTTCGGATGTTCCTCCACCGCCTCCCCTTCATCGTTCCGCTCGTGTGGCTCGCCGTGCACGCCTCGCGGCAGGCGTCCATCGCGAAGCGCATGGAAGAGGAGTACGCATTCAAGGCGACCACCTCCACGTCGTTCGAGGGATACCGGCGGCAGATGGCGGAGGTTGGGAAGGACCTCACTCCCGGCTCCCCCCTCGCGCAACTCTGCGGCGACACACTTCGGATCATCGCGGCGCCACCAGCCCACGTTTACGAGGGCACGCGAATGGACCCCACTCCCGCCACAATGGCGGCGGAGACGATCCCGCCCGTCGCCGACGGGGTCGCGAGGGTGGCGGAGGCCGCCAAGCCCGGCGTGTGACGTGTACGCTACCGGCGTGGACTTCCACTACCTCCACCGCGCGGTGGCCGGTGGGGTTGGGGGAGTTTGGTGGCGACCCTACCTAGTGCTCCTCGCGAGGAGCTTCTCCTCGACGAGGCGGATGCCCGGCGGGAGAAGATGGACAAGGCGGGTTCTCTCGTCGTAGTGGACAAGGGCGTCCGCGTTCGCCTTTCGGATGACGTCCCGCCGGAAGACAGAGGCATTGGAGTACTGGACGCTCTCGACGACCTTGGCCTCATGCATAGGGCCGGGCGACGCGTACAGGACCGCGAGCATCCGGTCACGCATCGACAAGCTCGGTTCGAGAACGCGGTAGACACCCGCGACTTCGCAGACAAGCGGCACCTCCCGCTCGATGATGGATTCCACGACCGCCGTCGCAGTCGCGAGGTCGGTGTTGTGGAAGATGCGAACCAACTCCGCCAGCACCCACTTGAGGGAGTAGAGAACGAAGGTGGCGTCCATTTCGTTAGCGTCCACGTCGCCGCCCGCGTGGCCGACGTTCCGATTGTTCCGAAACTCGTAGAGCGACACCAGAACGCGGGGGACGGTGATCCGAACAGAGCGGGGGAAGGTGCTCGCAGCCGCTTCCAAGTCCTTGCACGCTTTCAAGAAGTTCTGGGGCTTTGGGGGAAGGCTGGAGGGCCACGTCCCGGCGACATGGCTCGCCAGAATCGCGTAGGCGATTTCCGTGAAGTGGCCTGCGTCGAGTTCCGACGCGCGCCACTTCCCTTCGCGAAATGCCCGAACCGCGCCCTCGAACTCAGCAAGGAGCGGAACGCGAAGACAGGCCGGGATCGCGCAGAGGACGCCCGCCACAGCGCTAGTCCTCTGCCACTTGGTTGGGGCCGACAGAGTAGAGCCAGTTCGACTTGTCGTCCCTCTGGCGCGAGAGGAACTGCTGCTGCGTGAGGCGGATCAGGGGAGCACTAAGGTCGCTGCTCTTGATCGAACTGTAGCCGAGTGTGTGAAGCTGATCAACGATCGCGGTTGCGCTCCGTGCTTCGCGAAAGAACCCACTCCGTCGAAGTTCGCGGAGTAGTGCCGTTGGCGACGTACCGGTATTGCGTCGCGCCGCGCCTTCTTCGCTGCCTGCTTCATGGCTGGTGGTGGCGCCGTTCGAGGCGGTCGCACTGGACGACCTCCGCCGCCTGCGCGACCTTGCAGGTGGCGGCGGCGCCACAGGAGCAGCTTGCGCGGGCTCCACGTCGATCACGTTGGAATCGGTGAGGGCTTGGCGCTGGAGGCCATTTAGCGACTCCAGGGTTCGCTGGAGTCCCTGTCCTAGTGCCTCGCCCTTTTCGCGAGCGCCCTTGAAGGTGAAACGGAACTTCTCGATTTCGAGACTAAATTCAACGACGTCTTTGGCCATTGTATGGCACCCCCCGTGTGGGAAGAATGTCCTCGGAAACACTCCCGAGCAGCGGCTGTGTCGCAGAGACACAAGAGGCGGCCCTACCCATGGGTTTCGCCCCCTTGCGGAAACCGCTTGCCCCGGCGCTGGCAGCATCCATGCCAGTTTGCGCCTTCCCTTCGCTTGTCGAGCCTGGCTGCAGACCGCGAGGCGCTCGCCGCACCTTGGTTGGTTTCGCGACCCACCGAGACTTCCACTACCTCCACCGCGCGGTGGCCGGTGGGGTTGGGGGAGTTTGGTGGCGCGGCGGGTTCGGGGTGCGGGATTCCTTGTGGGTCGAAAGCGTTTTTGCTTCCGCCGCTGGCGCGACCCGGGTGAACTTTTGCAGTACTGATCGCGCCGCAGGAGGCCGCCCACCTTGGCAAAGAAGTCTCCCAAAACCCCCATCACAGGCGACGGCGGCGCCGTTCGCGAGTACCGCCACGGTGCGAAGCGGAAGAACAACCCGCCCGCCGGGCTGGCGGCGCAGGGCAAGGTCGCCGAAGCGCCGCGAATCCGCTACGAGTACAACCCGCACCTGCCGCCGGTGCTGCGGTTCGACGACACGGGGAAGGCGGACGGCCTTCCGGAACTGCTCGCGACCGCGCGGCAGCGCGCGCTGACACCGGAGGAAGCGGCGACGCTCGCCGAGGCGCTCCGCCGCCACGAACCGTGGCTCGAGTGGTCCGGCAAGCGCGAGAAGAAGGGCTTCGAGTTGGAGCCCGTCGCGCTCCACATCCACGAACGCGTCGCGGCGCAGGCGATCCTGAAGGTTGCCACCCGCGAGGACGTGGCCCGCGACCTGTTCGCCGATCCGCAGCTCGACTACGCCAAGGCCGTCCAGTTCTACCGGCACGACGTGGACTGGTCCAACCGCCTGATCCTCGGCGACAGCCTGCAAGTGATGGCGAGCCTCGCCCGCCGCGAAGACCTCGCGGGCAAGGTCCAGATGATCTACATGGACCCGCCCTACGGGATCAAATTCGCGAGCAACTTCCAGCCCGAGGTCGGCAGGCGCGACGTGAAGGACAAGGAGGCGGACCTCACGCGCGAGCCGGAAATGGTACGGGCATACCGGGACACCTGGCACCTCGGCATTCACTCCTACATGTCGTACCTGCGGGACCGGTTACGCCTCTCCCGCGAGTTGCTCGCCGAAACCGGCAGCCTCTTCGTCCAGATCGGCGATCAGAACGAACACTTGCTTCGTGCCTTGCTCGATGAGGTCTTCGGCGCGGAAAACCACGTTGCCACCGTGACATTCAAGACTTCAGTGGGTTTGGGGGCCGAGCACCTCGACCGGGTTTGCGACCACATCGTGTGGTATGGACGCGAGAAGGGAAGAATGAAGTACAACCCGCTCTTCAAGGTTCTCGCCAGAGGTGAGAAGGGCGCGACACGTTACAACTATGCCCTCTTCCCAGATGGCGGGACGCGCCTTTTGGAGCCCGAAGAACGCGAATCCGAAACCTCGTTGCCCGAAGGCTTACGGTGCTTCACGGACCAGGGTCTCACCTCGCGCCGTACAGGAACAGACGCGGAGCGATACCCGATTCAATTCCAAGGCAGATTGTTTCCTCCGGCGGTTGGCACTTGGAGGACAAACCGCGAGGGTATGGCTCGCGTCCTTGGTGCGGATCGAGTCATCCATACTGGCTCGCAGGCGCGCTTCCGCAAGTTCTTCGACGACTTCGGAGCTGTTGCATTGAACAACTTTTGGGAAGATGTTGGAGGGGGGATTCAGAGCAGAGCAGATCCCAAGGTGTACGTCGTGCAGACCAACACTGCGATCGTCGAACGCTGCCTTCTGATGACCACGGATCCCGGCGACCTCGTGCTGGACCCGACGTGCGGAAGCGGCACGACCGCCTTCGTCGCCGAGCAGTGGGGGCGGCGCTGGATCACGGTGGACACGAGCCGCGTCGCCATCGCCATCGCGCGCCAGCGTCTCCTGTGCGCGACGTTTCCCTACTACAAGCTCCGCGACGTGCCGGACGACGAGGCGGATACCAATCCTGCGCACAACTTCCGCTACAAGACTGTCCCGCACGTCACCCTGAAGAGCATCGCACAGAACACGGCGCTCGACCCGATCTTCGCGAGGCACCAGCCGGTTCTCGACGCCCGCCTGGCGGAGTTGAACGCCGCGCTGGCGGCGGTTCCGGCGGACCTTCGCGCGCGCCTCGCGCGCAAACTCGCCGAGAAGGAACGCGCCGAGGGGAAGCGCGCCGTGACGGACGCCGACCGGCGCCGGTGGCTCCTCCCGCCGGACAACCGCAAGGGCCAGCGCCCCTACGACACGGTGCCGAACGACGCGAAGTCGTGGTACGCGTGGGAGGTGCCCTTCGACACGGACGCCGATTGGCCCGCCGCCCTCCAAACCGCGCTCCGCGCCTACCGCGCGGCGTGGCGGGCCAAGATGGACGAGGTGAACGCCTGCATCACGGCGAGCGCCGAACAGGAGGAACTGGTGGACCAGCCGGAGATCGACAAGAAGGTCGTCCGTGTCTCCGGGCCGTTCACCGTCGAGGGTGTGATGCCGGTCGAGGAGGCGCTCGACGACGAGGATGCGTCGCCGATTGGTGGGGCGCCCGAGTCGCTCGAGATGTTCGAGGCCGCGCCCGCGGCACCCGAGCGGGAACCGCAGAACGCGGAAGCATACGTGGACAAGATGCTGCGGCTCCTGCGCGCGGACGGCGTCGGTTTTCCGAACAACAAGCGCGTCGCGTTCGAGCGGCTCGAGGCCCTCTCTTCGGGGGAGTTCCTCCACGGCGAGGGGGACTGGCAGACGAACGGGGTCGGCCCGCGCCGCGTTGCGGTGAGCCTCGGCCCGCAATACGGCCCCGTCACAGCCTACCAAGTGGAGAACGCGATCCGCCTCGCCGCGCGGCGCGGGTGCGACGACCTCGTTTTCGCAGGCTTCTCCTTCGACGGTGCCGCGCAGGCGATCATCCAGGACGACCCGAACCCGAACGTCCGCATCCACCTCGCCCACATCCGCCCGGACATCGCGCCGGGCATGGACGGCCTGCTGAAGGACACGCCGAACAGCCAGCTCTTCACGGTCTTCGGCGCGCCGCGCACGACGCTTCGCGGGCCGGACCCGGAAGGGCTGTACACGCTCCGCATGGAGGGCGTGGACATCTACAACCCGGTCGAGAACACGATCCTCCCGACCAGCGCCGACAAGGTGGCCGCATGGTTCCTCGACAGCGACTACGATGGGCAGACGTTCTGCATCACACAGGCGTTCTTCCCGGACAAGAAGGCGTGGGAGAAGCTCGCCCGCGCGCTGAAGACAGCGGGGGTGATGGACGAGGACCGCTTCGAGGCGTTGTCCGGCACGGTGTCGCTCCCCTTCCCCGCCGGGAAGTACAAGCGCATCGCCGTGAAGGTGATCGACCCGCGCGGGAACGAGGTGATGCGCGTGCATCGGCTGGGGAAGCAGGGCTACGACGTGGAAGGGGAGGAGTGAGGGATGCTAATCAAGGACGACAATCAGTACCGGGCTCTGTTCGAGAAGCACCTGGTTCCGATGTTGTCGGGATCCGTGTTGTTGCCCGATCTGCGCGACCAGCGGAGAACGCCAAGTCAGCCAGTCGCGAGACTCGGGAACAGCCAGTCCCTCGGCATTCAGGCGAGAGAGGACGACAAGAGGAGATTCGTGCTCTGGAGGTCGCAGGCGTTCGGGAATCCCGAGATCGAACTGGTGCGGGCATTCGTCGAGGAACTTCGGAGCATACTCAACGCTTTGGACAACGGTGCGAACGACCAAACTGCACTAAATGTACTCCTGGAGAATCTCCCGACACGCACCGTGGTGTCCCGTTTCGGAATCTTGCGAGATGTTGCGGACCAAGTCGTCCGCCGTATGATATTGCTTTCGCAACGCTCCTACGAAGGCAAGCCGATCACGGTTGCGGTCGCGATTGACCCCTCACGACAAGGGGATGGCGCGCACGTAGCGGACTACTTCCGAGAGAGTTTCGCGCCTGTCCTGACCAATGGGACTGACACGGCCCTCTTCGTCGGGGCCAACGCTCGGGTTTGCGAGTATGGCGTGATTCCCGCCGGTGGGGGGGTCTCGGAGGAGGACGTCTTTGCCCCCATTCGGTTCGCGCGAATCGCGAACTGGGCGCGCGACGGGCGCGTGGCAATCGTGCTGAACCGGCTTGGGGAGATCCTCATTTTTTCTGACGGCTGCCTCCAGTTCGCGAGGCGATCAGCCAGATGGCACTTCTTCACGCACGAGTCGGGCGTCGTCGATCTCCAGCGTCCACAGGCTGAGGATGTCCGAAGAAAGATGTACCTCACGCTACTCGACGTATCGTTTGCGCGGACGGGGGGAGGGCTCGGGGTCGTCCTCGCGGGGAAGCGCCCGGAGGACGTTGCAGCAATCGTCGGGGAGCAGAACCTTTTCGATTCCCCGAGTCCTTCCGACAAGACGAGTCTGCTTGCGCGCCTCGTGACGAAGCGGTTTCAGGAACTCCCCAGAATGGTCAGGGCAGAGCTACTCGGAATCGACGGCGCCACTATCATCAACCACCACGGGGACATCCTGGCAGTCGGCGCCATCGTTGAAGTCTCGAAGGACGTTGCGGGGGAAGGTGGCGCGAGAGAAAAGGCCGCGAAAGTGCTGAGCAAGCTCGGCCTCGGGGTGAAAGTCTCGCAAGACGGCGGAATCCAAGCGTTCGTTCACCACGAAGGGCCTTCGAAAGGGAAGGAAGCGTTCAAGGAAATCCTGACAATCTCGTGACGGAGTCAGCGGTGGCAAAGACACCTCAGCAAGCCGAAATCCCCGTCGCGCCCGTGAAGAAGCCGGTGCTGTGCAGCCCCTACGAGGAGCCGACGCAACACTACCGCTACGACACCCAGACCGGCGACGCGACCGAGGTTCCCGGGCGTCGGCGCGGCGGCTACTACTACCAGACCCAGCGCGCGAACACCGGACAGGGAGACATCTTCGGCGAAGAGGAGTGGGAGGACCTGCCGCTGGTGAACGCGCTCCGCGAGGACGTTCGCAAGTGGCGGGAGCGCGGCTACCGCGACCCGGACGCGACCACGGTGACGCGACAGTTGTTCGAACACTGGCGGCGGGCCGACCGGCCCCGCCGTCTCTTCTTCTGCCAGATCGAGGCGGTCGAGACCGTCGTGTACTTGACCGAGATTCTCGGCAGCGGCAAGAAACCCCGCTGGAAGGCGGCGGTTTCGCCGGAGGATTTCGAGACCATCCTGCGGGGGGACGTGCCGTCCTTCCTGCCGCGCGAGAACCCGGGGTTGCTCCCGAAGCTCCACGACCTCCCCCACGACGGCGGTTCGCCGCTGCGGCGGTACGGGTGCAAGATGGCGACGGGAAGCGGAAAGACCGTCGTGATGGCGATGACCATCGCGTGGGCGTTCTGCAACCGGGGGCGCAACCCGGGGGACGAACGCTTCCCGAACGCCGCGCTTGTGGTATGCCCGAACCTCACCGTCAAGGAACGCCTATCCGTCCTGAACCCGGAGCACCCGGCGAACTACTTTCAAGCTTTCGACATCGTGCCGTCGGGGCTCGTGCCGGAGTTGAAGAAGGGGCGCGTGCTCGTCACCAACTGGCACTGGTTCGCGCCGGAGTCGCCGCACAGCGAGGGCGGAAAGAGCTACGCCGTCGTGAACAAGGGCGAGGAGAGTCCGGAGGCGTTCGCGAAGAACCGGCTTGGGGACCTCGCCGACCGCGGCCCGATCATGGTGCTGAACGACGAGGCCCACCACGCCTACCGCCCTGCGCCCGTGGGCGAGAAAGAGAAGCTCTCCGCCGAAGAGAAGGCCGAGCGCGAGGAAGCGACCGTCTGGGTGTCGGGCCTCGACAAGCTGAACGCCGCGTGCGGGGTGAAGTTCTGCGTGGACCTGTCGGCGACGCCCTTCTACCTGCACGGCAGCGGCTACGCGGAGGGGTCGCCGTTCCCGTGGCTGGTGTCGGACTTCGGACTGGTCGAGGCGATCGAGTCGGGAATCACCAAGATTCCCCGCCTCCCCGTCGCCGACACCACAGGCCGCCCCGACCCCCGCTACTTCCGGTTGTGGAAGAAGATCACGGACGACCTGGAGCCGGGCGAAAAGCTCCCCGGCGGGAAGCCGAAGCCCGCCGTTGTCTGGCGCGAAGCGGAAGACGCGCTCGCGACGCTGATGTCCCAGTGGAAGGAGCGGTTCGAGTACCTCCAGAGCGCCGCGCCCGGGCAGGAGCGCGTCCCGCCCGTCCTGATCATCGTGTGCGACAACGTGGACATCGCAGAAGAGTTCTACCGGAACATCTCCGGCGAAGAGAAGCAGGAGGTCATCGCCGAAGAAGACCTCGAAGACGAGGACGCCGATGAGCCCACGAGGAAGAAGGGGAAGAAACCGAAGACCAAGACGGTCTTCGGCAGGGGGAAAATCTTCCCGGACCTCTTCTCGAACAGGGAGGGATTCCGACCCACGCTGCGGATCGACACGAAGCTCCTCGGCGAAGCGGAGACGGCGAAGGGCGGCGGAACGAAAGCAGAAGCGGCGGAGGAGCTTCGCCGGATCGTGTCCACCGTCGGGCGCGTCGGCGAACCCGGCGAGCAGGTTCGGTGCGTTGTGTCCGTCCAGATGCTTACGGAGGGCTGGGACGCGAACAACGTGACGCACATTCTCGGCCTTCGCGCCTTCGGAAGCCAGCTTCTATGCGAGCAGGTAGTCGGTCGCGGGCTGCGGCGAATGGACTACACCCCGGATCCAGAGACAGGACTCCTGACCGAGGAGTACGTGGACATCTACGGGATTCCGTTCTCGATCATCCCGTTCAAGGGTCGGGCGACGGACAAGCCCGCGCCGGAGGACAAACCGAAGCAGCATGTCAAGGCGCTCCCGGACCGTGCGGCGTTCGAGATTCGCTTCCCGGTGGTCGAAGGATTTGTCTTTGCGCTGGAGAAGAACCTAGTCCGCGCGGACGTCGCCAAAATGGAGGCACTCGCGCTGGAGCCCGACGAGAAGCCGACGGCAACCTTCGTCAAGCCGCAGGTTGGCTACCAGCTCGGTGGCCCGGGGCTGGAAGGCGGCTTCGCCTTCTCTGAACACGACCGCGAGGAGTACTACCGGGAGACGCACCTGCAGACGATCAAATTCGAGATCGCCCGCCAGGTTGTTTGGAACCTGACGCAAGGACAGCCGGGAGGTACGCCGAAGCTGCGGCTTCGGGGACGCCACCAACTCTTCCCGCAGGTCTTGGAGTTCGTGGACGAGTACGTGCGGACACGCGTTCGCTGGAACGGCTGCCGGAGGCAGGAACTCGGCCTCGAAGTGTACGTGCAGCGGATCGTGGAGAGGCTGACCGCAGCCATCGAGCCCGACGACACCAAAGGAGAGCCGCCGCTCCTCCCGATCCTGAACCGGTACAAAGGCGTCGGGAGCACCGCAGAGGTGGACTTCAAGACAGTGAAGCCCTGCTTCGGGACTGTCCACAGCCACGTCAACCAAGTGGTCGCCGACACCGCGACGTGGGAACAGTCGGCGGCTTTCCGACTGGAGCAGGCGGCGAGCCGTGGGACCATCGAGTGCTACGTGAAGAACCGCCACCGGAAGAACGAAGGCCAGTCCCTCGGGCTCGTCGTTCCCTACGAGTGGCAGGGGCTCTCCCACAGCTACGAACCCGATTTCGTCGTGCGCGTCTCGCCCGGCCTCTTCCTCCTTCTGGAAATCAAGGGGCAGGAAGACGACCAGGACAGGGCAAAGCACCAAGCCGCGCAACGCTGGGTCTCTGCGGTGAACAACTGGGGACAGATGGGACGGTGGGACTTCCTCGTCTGCCACGACCCGAAGGCGTTGACGAAGATGCTTGAGCGGTTCGCAGCCCCGGAGGGGTGACCGTCCAGCGCGAGCGGGAGCGGGGTCGCGCCTCCCCACCTCCACGGCTTCCACGGACGCAGAGGAGACCGCGAGACCCCCTCTGACCGATGCCGGACCTCCCTTTCCTCCACCCGGGGTCGTGGGACTCGACACGGGGGGGGGTAGGTGGGGTTTCTGGAAGGGGGGGCGAATTCTCGCCCCCCCGACGTAGCTCGCCGCCGTCGTCCCTCTCCAGTTTCCAACTGGACTTTTTCCGAGGTCCTCCGCCGTCTCTCTCCGTCGGAGGGAGCTTCGACTTCGCCCCCTTCCCTTCCTTCCCGGAAGTCCCCCCTTCCAGAGCAATGGGACGGGAAGAGAGTGGAAGAGGTGGAGGATGGAAAGGGAGCGACGAATGGGACAGGGCCGGAAGGAAGACCGGGCTAGGATCGCTGGGAAAGGTCGTCGAAGGCCGGTCCGGCAGGGGGACTTTCGCCGCTCTGCCCCGCACCTTCGGATCGCAACGGCCAGACACGGAGCGAGTGGAACCTCCACTACCTCCCTCCACGAAGGTCGAATCACCGCCACTCGTGCCAACTTCCCTTGCGACGAATCCGCGCGCTGCCCGCACCCGCCGGGTCGAGCCGCGCCGCGCTCCGCTGCTGCCCGGCTGTCGCCGCGTCGCCTGATGCCCAACGTGCGCATGGCATCGTGGTACACTGCGGCACCGCCCCCGGACGGGACCGAAAAGAACTTGCTGGACCCCTCGAAAGAACGCCCCAAGCGAGCTTCCACAAGGAGGCTTGCGGGATTCTTTCCGGGGAGTCCCGACGCTGGCACGGCAACCAGGACAGCGAGCAACCAAGTACGGCGCGAAGGGCTTCCGGCTCCTCCGCGCGTGGACGACGCTGCTGCTCCTTGCCGAGCCCGGGGAACCTCCGACGGCGACGGAGATCGTCGAGAGGCTGCGCGCGCGCTACCCGTTCCTAGGTCTCGAACTTTCCGTGCAGACGACGCGCTCCGACCTGCGGCTGCTCGGGGAGTGCGGGTTCCCGGTCGTCCCCCTCGACGGCAGCGGGAACGAGATCGACCTGTCGGAGTTTGACAGCCTGACAGGGAAGCTGAAGGGGACTCGGTGGAGCTTGCGCAGCCCCTCGCGCCTCGGCGAGCTGCATTGCGAAGGACTGCCCCGCCCGAGTGTGGCCGACGTGCTCGCGCTGAACCTCCTGCGGGCCGCCCTCGGGCAGTGCGCCCCGGCGGGGTTCTGGCTCGCGCCCTCAGTGCGGAGGCTCCTCGACGAGGTCTCCAGACTGCAAGCAGCCCCGGCGGCTGCCTCCGGCAGCGTCCGCGTGCAACTCCGCTTTCGCGCCTTGGATGCAGCCTTGGTCGGGTCCGTTCTCCCCAGGCACCGACAGGTCCAAGGCAGCGCGGGAGACGGGTGGACTCACGTGGAGTTCGACGCGTCTGCGAAGGAGGCCCAGCGCTTAGTGCTTTCGCTCGCGGACTTGGTCGTCGTGGAAGCGCCCGCCAGTGTTCGGCAGGCGGTGGCCCAACGGCACAGGAAAGCGTGGCAACAGTATTTGGACACGGACTCGTGCCCAGACAATCCCAACAGGAGCAAGACAGCATGAACGACTTCGACGACTCCGGATTTTGGTCGAAGGTCAAGAAGTTCGGCAAGATGATGGGCCACGAGGTACTGGAGAAGGCATTCATCCTCTACTTCGTCTATGTCGATCCCGACACGCCAGTCTGGGCAAAGATCAAGATCGCCGCCGCTCTCGCCTACCTCGTTTCCCCCGTCGATGCCATCCCCGACTTCGTCCCAGTCGTGGGATTCTCGGACGATCTCGCGGTGCTGGCGGCAGCCGTGGGGGCGGTCGCGCTACACACGAAGGAGATTCACAAGGCGATGGCCCGGGAGCGAGCCGAGTCGATCCTTGGCTCCTGACGGACTCCGAGGCTGCAAGTAGTGGGAGGATAGGGAGCAGGATGGGACTGCGAGCCGACCCGAACCCTCGAACACATATCATCCCGTCGAGGCGCGACTTCCGCGCTTCCCTCGGAACAACTCCCCGCCGGGTACGCGTCCCGGCGGGGAGTTTCGTTTCCGAGGAGACCACGACAGGAGGAAGAACCATGCTCCACTTCCGCACGAGGCGGGAGGCGGAGGAAGCTGCGATTCCACGCGCAATTCGCGAGGTCATCCTTGCGAGCATCGACACGTTCGAGACCGCGTTGGCGAAGCTGGAATCCCAGTGGAACCCAGACGACGACGGCTGGTTCTCGCTGCTGGAACCTGCCGAGGCCGATCTGCCCCTGAAGGCGATGGGGTGGGAGCGACGCCTCGGGGACCTGGTCGTCGAGGCGGTACACTTCCATCCACGCGCGAGGCTGTGGGAGTGCATCCACATCCCCGGCAACAACTGGTGCTGGACGTGTTTCCTCCCCGATTCCCCTGCGCTTCCGCGCGAGGTGCGTGCTTGGCTGCTCGCGCACGCAACCGAGGCCGATGCGGCGCTCGCCCGGAGGGCGCGGCCATGAGCGGCATCCGCGAAGGCAGTCTCTTCGACAAGTTGCGCATCCTGCCGAAGCGCGGCCTCGGTCGCGTCGTCGAGTGCGTCGTCCTGCTCTGGTTCGTCCTCGCGGACCCCGGCGTGCCCCGGTGGGCGAAGGCGCTCGCGGCGACCGCGCTCGCCTACTTCCTCTGCCCGGTGGACGCGCTGCCGGACTTCTTGCCCTCCGGGTTTGTGGACGACGCGGCGCTCCTCGTCTCCACAGCCGCCAAGCTGACCGGTCTCGCCTCGCCGGAGCTACTCCAGCGCGCTCGGGAGAAGCGGCGCGAACTCGGGTTGTAGGCACTGCTCCCAACCCCGCCGCCGCTGCGATCCGCGACTCCAACTGCCGCCTCCGCCGACGCGCGGAAGCGGCCACCATCGACACGTGCCAAGGAGCACACAAACCATGACCAAGATCGGAAAGCAGACTGTCGAGCAGGCCGCGCCGGAGCACCTCGCCGTGCGCGCGGCGACCATCGAGAAGGGAAACGGCGGAGCCCTCGGCTACGAGGTCGGCAAGCACGTTGCCACCGGCGAGCCCGCGCTTCGCGTCGTGAGCAACTCGTCGTCGGGGACCTTCAGCAAGGAGTGGGTTGCGTTCCTCGCGATCCGCAAGGCTCTCGCGGGGGCGCCGGAGCGGTTCCCCGCCTCGACGCTCGCGCCCGCCATCGCGGCGAAGGGGAAGAACAACACTTTCTTCATCGCGGCGGCGCTGGTCGGCGAAGGGCTGCTCGCGCGCCACCAGGAAGGCGGGCTCGTGCTCGCGGGCGACTGGGGCGCGTGGGGCGACGCCGTCCGCGCGCTGCCGCTGCCGGAGATTCCGCCCCCTTCGCCCCCGCCGTCGGAGTCCCCGGCATCTGCGTCGAACGATGATGCGGAGGCGACCTCCACTCCCTCCACCGCCGCGCTCGGGAAGAAGTCGAAGAAGGCGAAGGCAGGGTCCTCCACAAGCTCCCCGCCGCCGCCGGAGCCCGTGCAACCGGAGGCGGAACCCGTGCCGCAGGAGGCGGCATCCTGAGCCTTCCCCGCGCGGGCGGCGGAAGGCCCTGCAAGTCGAGGTGCGCCGCCCTCTTGATGCGGCGCGCCTGACTTCGCAGGCGATTCGGAGAGGCACCCCGTCCCGCCCCGGACGGGGACCGGAACGACGAAAAACGCCGCCCTCTGGCGGGGGCGGCGGGGCGTCGCAGGACGCTGAAATCTGTGGGTTTGAGAGTGGCTCCCCCACCTGGACTCGAACCAGGAACCTACGGATTAACAGTCCGTCGCTCTGCCAATTGAGCTATGAGGGAGCAGGAAGCGGTCGGCGAAGCTGGCCGCAAGTCCGCGATGGAAGTGGACGCGATGGGCGGGGTCAAGCGGGAAATCGGGGGGCGTGCGGCCGCGGCTGGCGAGGCGTTCCGGGGTTTGCGAGGGGCTTGGCGCCGCGGGGAGCGGGTCGCGCCGGGGGTGGCGGGCGAGCCCGACACGCCCCCCGCTTCCCACTTGGCCCCGCGCGCTCACTGCGCGGTAGCATCATTCTTGCGGGCCGCTTGGGCCCGGAGCCGATTTCCCGACCCGCCACGAGGATACGCACATCGCCGCCGCGCAGGACGATTTCGCGGTCCGCCGCACGCTCGCGCTGAGCACCGGCGCCGACGTCGACCGCTACCCGATGCGCGACGAGCTGAAGCGCCTCGGCGGATCGCCCCCCGCGATCGAGCACGGGCACGGCCAGCCAGCGCGGGACCCGGCACGGTGAAGCACCCCCTCAAGAAGTACTCAAGACTCGGCCGCGAATGCTACTTCGACGCGATCCGTGGGAAGCTGATCCTCGCCACCCCCGAGGAGGGCGTCCGCCAGCGCTTCGTCATGGAACTCGTGGCCAGCCTCGGTTGGCCGGTGGAGTGCATCACGGTCGAGGAGTCCCTATCGCACCATGGTGGCGGGAATCTCCGCGCGGACATTGTCCTCTGCGAGGCAACAGCGGGGGAAAGCGCGCCCGTCGGGATTGTCGAGTGCAAGGCCCCCGGCGTGCCGCTGACCTCCGATGTGGAGGAGCAAGCGCTCGCGTACGCGCTCAGGCTGGACTGCAGGTTCTACGCGATCACCAACGGCTCGCAGTTGCGCGTCTACGAGCTCGCCGATGGAGCCTCGCGCCAGATCCGCGACTTCCCATCGCGCGAGGAGGCGCTGCGCGGGAGCCTGTCCCACATCGAGGAGGTGGAGGACTCCTGGGACTATGTTCGCGTGCCCTGGAAGGCGCTGATCGGGCCGAGGCTGCAACGCCAGATCGACCATGCGATGAGCGCGGGGGAGTTTTCCTCCGCCTGCCCGCCGGAGCTTGCGCCCTATGTGATCGACTTTGCGGGGCTGCTCTTCGCCAAGGACACGTACCCGTACGATTTCGTCCCGTGCCGTGGCATGGGCGTCGAGATCCTGGAGGACGCGGGCCTGCTCTACAGGAACTTCGGGAACTCCGCTGGCGGCGGCTGGGATGCGGACTACCGCGTTCTGCTGTGCCGCGATCTGAAGACCGGGGATTCCTTTGTCGCCAGCGTCTCGCTGATGTCGTGGGAGGGCTGCACGGACGATCCCGCGTTCGGGAACCGCAACCCTAAGACGATCATCCTGTGCGCGATCGGTGATGGCGAGAAGGACCAATCATCGCTGCAGCTCCGCCTTGAAAAGCATCTGGTGGCGGAAGGGCGCAGCGGCGCATTGCTCACTCACGACGGGGCCATGACCGCCGGGTCGACGGTGAAGCGCGAGGTGGTTCGCAACTACATCCGCGAGTGCGCCCCGGAGCTCTTGGACGGCCCGAGCAGGATTCTCCTCGGGCGCCATGACGGGAAGGCCTGCATCGCGGGGAGGGCTGCCGCGGACATGCTCCTGCGGCTCGTGGCCTACTCCTACTATCGACTGAAGCTTCGGCATAAACTGCACGCGGAGTGGGCCTGAGGCCCTTTCCCGGGCTTCCCCCCGCTTCCCTCTTGGCCCCGCGAGCTCCCTGCGCGGTAGCGTCGCCTTCTCGGGCCGCATCGGCCCGCAACCGATTTCCCGACCCGCCACGAGGACACGCACATGGCCGCCACGCAGGATGTTTTCGGAGTCCGCCGCCCGCTCAGGCTGAGCACCGGCGCCACCGTCGACTACTACTCGCTCCCCGAGCTCGAGCGCGCCGGCGTGGGGCCCGTGTCCCGCCTCCCCGTGTCGATCCGCATCCTCCTCGAGTGCGCCCTGCGCAACCTCGACGGCTTCGCCTTCACCGAGGAGCACGTGCGCGCGCTCGCCAACTGGGAGCCCAACGGCGCCCGCGCCGAGCTGCCCTTCAAGCCCGCCCGCGTGGTGCTGCAGGACTTCACCGGCGTGCCCGCGATGGTCGACCTCGCCTCGATGCGCGACGCGATGAAGCGCCTCGGCGGATCGCCCGCCGCGATCAACCCGCAGATCCCCTGCGACCTCGTGATCGACCACTCGGTGCAGGTCGATTTCTTCGGCAGCGCCGACGCGTTGGCGAAGAACGAGAAGGTCGAGTTCGAGCGCAACCGCGAGCGCTACCAGTTCCTCAAGTGGGGCCAGCGCGCGTTCAAGAACTTCCGCGTGGTGCCGCCGTCGACCGGCATCGTGCACCAGGTGAACCTCGAGCACCTGTCGCCCGCGGTTTTCTGGAACCGCGAGCGCGGCGTCGCCTATCCCGATAGCTGCCTCGGCACCGACTCGCACACGCCGATGGTCAACGGCCTGGGCGTGCTGGCGTGGGGCGTCGGCGGCATCGAGGCCGAGGCCGTGATGCTCGACCAGCCCACCTACATGCTGGTGCCGGACGTGATCGGCTTCCGCCTGACGGGCAAGATGCCCGAGGGCGCCACCGCCACGGACCTGGTGCTGCGCGTGACGGAGATGTGCCGCAAGCGCGGCGTCGTCGAAAAGTTCGTCGAGTTCTTCGGCCCGGGCGTCGCCAGCATGGGCGTCGCGGACCGCGCCACCATCGGCAACATGGCGCCGGAGCAGGGCTCGACCATCAGCTTCTTCCCCGTGGACGGCAAGACGCTCGAGTACCTGCGCCTCACCGGGCGCCCGGACGAGGGCATCGAACTGGTCGAGGCGTACTCGCGCGCGCAGGGCATGTTCCTCGACGAGGACAGCGCCGAGCCGCTCTTCACCGACGTGATGGAGCTGGACCTGTCGACGATCGAGCCGGCGCTCGCCGGTCCGAAGCGCCCGCACGACCGCGTGAACCTGAAGGACCTCGGCCCCGGCTTCAAGTCGGTGCTCACCGCGCCGGTCGGACCGCGCGGCATGGGGCTCAAGGAAGAGGACCTCGGCCGCACGGCGACCGTGCAGGACAACGGCCACTCGTCGGAAATCAGCCACGGATCCGTCGTCATCGCCGCGATCACGTCGTGCACCAACACCAGCAACCCCTCGGTGATGCTGGGCGCGGCGCTGCTGGCGAAGAAGGCGGTCGAGCGCGGCCTTTCCGTGAAGCCCTACGTCAAGACGTCGCTCGCGCCGGGCTCGACGGTGGTCACCGAGTACCTCGACAAGTCCGGCCTGATGCCGTACATGGAGAAGCTCGGCTTCCACACGGTCGGCTACGGCTGCACGACGTGCATCGGCAACTCGGGCCCGCTGCCGGAGCCGGTCTCGAAGGCGATCGCGGAGGGCGACATCGTGGCCGCCGCGGTGCTCTCGGGTAACCGCAACTTCGAGGGCCGCGTGAACCCGCAGACGCGCGTGAACTACCTGGCGTCGCCGCCGCTGGTGGTCGCCTACGCGCTCGCCGGCAACATGCACCTCGACCTGCTGAACGACGCCATCGGCACCGGCTCCGACGGCAAGCCGGTCTACCTGCGCGACATCTGGCCGACGAACGAGGAAGTCGAGCGGGCGGTGGCGCAGGCGGTCTCGCGCAGCCAGTTCGTCGAGCGCTACGCCAACGTGTGGAAGGGCTCCGCCGCGTGGCAGGCGATCGCCACCACGGAGGGCGGGCTGTACGATTGGGACGCGGCCTCGACCTACATCCAGTCGCCGCCGTTCTTCGAGTCGCTCACCACCGCGGCGGGATCCATCAAGCCGATCAAGGGCGCCCGCGTGCTGGGCCTCTTCGCCGATTCGGTGACGACGGACCACATCTCGCCGGCGGGCTCGATCGCGAAGGACTCGCCCGCGGGGCGCTACCTGCTCGAACGCGGCGTCGCGAAGGCGGACTGGAACAGCTACGGCGCGCGCCGCGGCAACCACAACGTGATGATGCGCGGCACCTTCGCCAACATCCGCATCAAGAACGGCCTGGTCCCGGGCGTCGAAGGCAACGTCACCGTCCACCACCCGACCGGCGAGCGCCTGTCGTTCTGGGACGCGGCGGAGCGCTACCAGCGCGAGGGCACGCCGCTGGTGATCCTGGCGGGGAAGGAGTACGGCTCCGGCTCCTCGCGCGACTGGGCCGCCAAGGGCCCCTCGCTGCAAGGCATCCACGCCGCCATCGCGGAAAGCTACGAGCGCATCCACCGCAGCAACCTGGTCGGCATGGGCATCCTCCCGCTCCAGTTCGCCCCGGGCGAGAGCGTCGCGTCGCTCGGCCTGGACGGCACGGAGGCGTTCGACATCGCCATCGGCGAGGACCTCAAGCCGGGCCAGCGCGTGCACGTCACCGCGACCAAGGCGGATGGCTCGAAGAAGACGTTCGAGGCGGTCTGCCGCATCGATACGCCGGTCGAAATCGGCTACTACCGCAACGGCGGCATCCTGCAGACGGTGCTGAAGAACATCCTCACGGGCGCGGCCACGGCGTGAGGCCCGGCCTCCGCGCGTTGGCAACCGCGGCGCTGCTCGGCGCCGCGCTCCTCGGCGGCTGCATCCGCACGCCGAAAGGCGAGGCGGGCGCCACCTTCGAGCAGATGGCCACGGCGCCCTACGAGCCCGTGGACGCCAACGCGGACATCCGCCTCGCGCGGCGCTACGTCCCTTGGTCGCGCGAGACCGCCGTCGAACGCACCGACATGGCGCCGCTCCCCGCGTCGCCGTCGGAGCTGGCGGACGGCGCCACGCCGGGGCTGTTCGCCGCGGGCGAGCGCCTCGCCGCGCGCGACCGGTTGCGGCGCCAGCTCGCCGCCGCCATCGGCGTGCTCGAAGCATCCGATCCGATCCCCGGCGAGACCGCCGGCGCCACGGTGGCGGAGCTCGCCACGAAGCACCGCGCGGTGGCCGACGCCGTCGCCGCAGCGCTGGACCGGGGCGTGCGCGAGGAACTGCTCCCCGGCGGCGAGAGCAAGCCGCCGCAGCTCGAGGCGCGCGCCGCGCTCGAACCGGTCGCCGCCGCGGTGCTCGCCGCGGGCGGGGGCCGCCGCATGACCGCGGAACAGGTCCGCGCCGCCGCCGAGGCCGACGCGCTCGCCAACGCGCGGCGCCAGCTCTTCGACAAGCTGCTCGCGGAGAAGTCGCGCAAGGGCCAGAAGGTCGCCGAATGGGTCGGCGACGACCCCGTGCGCCGCCGCGCGCTCGAACTCGTGGTCGCCGAGGCGGAGACGATCCACTCGACGGATCTCGAAGTGGGCGACGGCAAGCGCGAGTGGATGGTGGTGCTCGCGCTGCCCGAGGCGGAGCTGCGCCAGCTCCTCGAAGGCCGCGGCGCCAAGGCCGAACCGACCCCGACACCCACCCCGCGCCCGGAACGCACGCCGCGCCCCCCGCGCGAACCGCGCCCCAACGCCCTCGGACAATGAGCCAACAAGCCCCCGCCTTCGTCCTCGCCTCCGCCTCGCCGCGCCGGCGCGAACTCCTCGCCGCCATGGGCATCCCCTTCGAGGTCCGCGCCAGCGAGGTGGACGAATCCACCATCGCGGCGGACCAGCCGCGCACCTTCGCGCTGCGCGCCGCGTACGCGAAGGCGATGGACGTCGCGCGCCGGCTCCCGGTCGGCACGCCGGTGCTCGCCGCCGACACGGTGGTGGCGCTGCGTTCGGTGCTCTACGGCAAGCCCGCCGACGCCGACGACGCGCGCCACATGCTCGAACAGCTCAGCGGCGAAACCCACGAGGTGATCACCGCCATCGCGCTGGCCCGCGCCGGCAGCCTCGAATGCCACCTCGCGAGCGAAACCACCGCCGTCACCTTCCGCCGCCTCACCGCGGAGGAAATCGACGCCTACATCGCCACCGGCGAACCGTTCGACAAGGCAGGCGGCTACGGCATCCAAGGCGCCGCCGCGGACCTGATCGACCACATCGACGGCGACTACTTCAACGTCGTCGGCCTCCCCTGCGGCTGCCTGCTGGAACTGCTCGAGCGCGCAGGTTTCGAAGGCGCCGGAGCCGGAGAAGGTGGGCGGGCGTGGAAGGAGCCGGAGGCGCCGGGGAGGTGGGGGTAGGGTGGCGGGCGAGTGGTGGAATCTCCTTGACCCGGCGGACACAGCTGTAGATCGTTCCCGTTAGTATCCATCTCTATAGAGGTTTCCAAATGGAAATCAAGTTCGTCCCTGTAACTACCCCAGACAATCGAGATCCTAGAACCCAAGCTGGGACCGTCGACACCTCTTGCGGCACAAGAGTGGTCGAAGTTGTGAAGGCTGCCACCGATGATCTTTCCGCCAAACTCGGAGAGATTGTGAACGATATTAGTCTAAAGATTCAGAGCACCCTTGTCGAGGGTACCGAAGTTGAAGTGACGATGGCCTTCGGCCTAGAAGCAGACTGCGACCTTGTCCTAATTTCTGGGACTGGGACGGCTGCCATTGAGGTGACATTTAGGGTTGTGGGAGGGAAGTCAAAGTGAAGTCAGCGAGCAAGAGTATCGTAGGTGACTTCTACTCCCCTGCTGGGCTTCTATGTTCAATCTGGCACATGTACAACAGCGCTCTAGTCTTTAACCGATGTGGGTGGCTCTTGAGCCCAGAATACATAGTCACTGCTGGGCACAACTTGCCAAGCGAAGGGCTAAAGGTCAGAATTTGCGGCCACTCTAATCCCGAAGGCCCTGAAGGTGGCGGGTACGATGTGACAGTCGTTCACACAGAGAATGTGAAAGCGAATCCATTTGCAGATTTTGCAATCTTGAAGCTGTGCCAACATGCTGGAGGGGTATTGCCAGCCTGCAAAGTGTCGGAGGAAATGGTTGCGCTTGCCTCAAGTGACCCCGAGCGGGAATCTGTATTTTTCGAGAGCGCTTTCTATATGCCCTGTTACTTCAATGGTCATACACTCTCCTCGTATGATGTCGAAGGACGCTTGGGGAGGCGCAGCAGAGGAGATGGAGAAAACTTCTTCGAAGTTATAAACCTAGATCTTGTCAAGAATCCCCGAGTTTCATTTGAGGATGGCATGAGTGGCGCGCCAGTTCTGGTTGTCGACTCGAAGCGAAATCGCCTAAGAGTGGTGTTAATTGGACACCAAGTAAAGACGACAATGCACAGATCGGTTGGACAAGTCGTCCCAGTTGGAAGAATGCACACGCTTCTAAGTGGCTTGTCGAGTCCAGAACTGTTGGAGGTTAAGAGGTTGATTGCCAAGCGTCTCGCGAACTTCGACCATTCAATCGTAACGAACTCTCCAGAAAGGGGCAGGTTGGGTGCTATGTCAAAACAAATTCAAGAGGTGACCAGTCCTGAACAGGTGTGTGAAATCATAGGCTCGCTACCCAAGATAGGAGGAACGATCTCTAAGAGATTCTTGAAGTCGAAGGTTTTGTTGTTGTGGAATGACCTGGCAGTTTCGGACTCGATGGTTTTTTGCTACTTGCGGAGAAAAATCAAGAACAGGACCCACATCGCAACAGCTAAAAATCTGCTCCGCAGGAGTGCCTTGCGGACTGGGGCTTTCGAGCTTGTTCATTTAAGGGCCCTTCCTTCCCTGAATGAAATTGGGCAATACTTGACGGTCATCCAATTTCGAAGGATTTCAACGGAATCAGACTTGTCCGAGGTCAGATCATGACTTCCAAGGCAAAGGCGACTACTGCGAAGCATTGGCGGGCCTTTCTCCAAATCTTCGGGCTTCGACACCAAGGAGTTGAGCATCCCCTTGCCTATTTGGAGATACTTGAAAAGGTTCGAGATAAGCTGGCCATGGACCCTGATGTTCGCACAACGGGGCTGGTTGAAGAGTTCCACCTTGAATGCGACCATCAGCAACCCTTGCTGGATGCCTTGGCGGTCATGCAGAATGCGCTTCTCTGTGAGCTCGATGTCGGGGTTGCAACACGTGGTGTCATCTTTAGAGATGAGGCGGTCGTTGAATCCCCAAATGGTGTACGCTTATCGGAAAAGTTGATAAGAGTCCGCTCAACATGGCAAGGACTCAAGACTGTTGGATTTGTAATCGCCCCAGACGATGCCCCCGCCTTGAAAATGTCAAAGTCTTCGAATTCTCCGCTCGCGTTGGTTAACTTTTGCGCTGGCGAAAAAAGGGGTAGCTACGAGCGCTTTTATCATCTGAGTGTAGGCTGGACCATGGATCCCAGGTACATGTTAGGTGTGCCCGGAGCATCTCTCGAAAGCGCTTGGGATAGTTTTTTTTATACCTGGCTATCGGCCGCCCCTGAGTCGGAAAAGCTATCCCGATTTTATGTTCCTTTTGCGGTGAACTGGTTGGAGCACGAGGGAAACGAGATGCTCTCAATTCTTGGAAAGGCTTCTCGCCCCGCAGAGTTTCCTTCCGCTCAATTGCCGATTTTGTCAAGACTGGTTTCCAGAGTGTTGAGTGAGAAGGTTGGTGTTTCGGCGAAGTTGGAACTAGTGGGGGCATGCCAATGCTACGAGCTGTTTCTTCTGAAGTTGGCAGATATTTGCTTTTCAGGTGCGGTAGAAGACTGGCTGGCCGCCCCCGAAAACAAGAACGTCCTCCTGAGAGGAAGAGCCGAGAGACAGACAAGGCGCGCCAAGAGCAAGCCGTCTTTGGACGAAGACAATGCTGACGTGCAACCTACACCGGAAAAGATGACATTGGCGAGTGCGCTTCAACTTCTTCGGCTGGCAGCCTGTAAGAACAAACGTCTTATAGGACTCGCAAGGAAAGATGCTTCGGGGCCCGTACCTTTAGAAATACTTTCCATCAAGAGCCGAAGGAACTTCATTCGTGCCTTGGCTGATAGCCTCCAAGAATAGGCTAGGAGGAGAGCAAGTTTGATTTGGGGGACAGTCCGGCCAAGTCGCAAAAACATTGTTTATCCCAACTAGATGACACGCCGACCTTCGACGCTGCAATGTAAACTTGTGTTCGAGCGCCGCGAGCTTGTCCGCGGAGGCGGCGAACTGTGCGTCCCAGCGCGCCTCCGACTCCATCTCCTCGAGCATCAGCGCGGCCAGCGCGTCTTGCCGTTCCGCGGGCAGGTGGCTGGCGCGGTCGATGGCTAGTTGAAGGTGCTTGGTGGTCATGGCGGCTGCTCCGTGTGGACTTCGTCCCACAACCTCGCCAACCGCCGCCGCGTTTTCCAGCGAAATCCCCCCTACTCCAACCCAAACACCACCGACACGTTCGCCCGCACGCGGATTCTTCCCAGCGCGGTCGAGCTTGGTTCGTCGGAGGCGGAGCCGCCGGACATTTCCTGCGAGGCGTTTTGCGCCATCATGCGGGAGTTTCGGCCGGAGTCCCCCCGGGCCCCGAAACGGTCCGGCCGCCGCCCCGAGGGGGCGGCGGCCGGAGGGGTCCGCGAGCGGGTCGGCTTTGGGGCCGGGTGCTGCTACTCCATGACTTCGGCTTCGAGCTTCGCCATCTCCGGGCTCTCCCGCTTGGACTGCCAGATGGCCCAGGCGAGGAGGGCGGTGGAGATGCCGACGGTGATTGCCCAGAAGGCGTCCGGGCCGATGGCGTCGAGTGTGTTCGCGAGGATGTAGCCGTGTTCGGCGGCGCTGGAGTTCACCTTCTCGACGACCCTTGAGTCGTAGGCGATCATCATCGGAACGCCGAGGACGGCGACCATGTTCATGACCTTGAGCAGGGGGTTGATGGCGGGGCCGGCGGTGTCCTTCAGCGGGTCGCCGACGGTGTCGCCGGTGACCGCGGCCTTGTGCTTCTCGCTCCCCTTGCCGGTGTTGCGCTCGTGGTCGCGCGGTTCATCCTCGACGCACTTCTTGGCGTTGTCCCAGGCGCCGCCGGCGTTCGCCATGAAGGAGGCGATCAATTGCCCGGCCACGATCGATCCCGCGAGGAACCCCGCGAGGGCGATCGGGCCGAGCGTGAAGCCGACCAGGATCGGCGAGAACACGCCGAGCACGGCGGGGCCGATCAGCTCCTTCTGCGCGGCCAGGGTGCAGATGTTCACGACGCGCCCGTAATCCGGACGTTTCGTGCCGGCCCAGATGTCCTTGTCCTTGAACTGGATGCGGCACTCGCTCACGATCAGGAAGGCCGCGCGGCCGACCGCCCGGACGAGCATCGAGGAGAACATGAACGGAACCGCGCCGCCGATCAGCATGCCGACGAGCAGCTTGGGATCCGCGACCGTCAGCAACCCCGCGACGGCTTGGAACAGCTCGGATGGGATCGGCTTCTCTTCGCCGCCGCCGCCCGAGCCGATGACGGTGATGTAGGAGGCGAAGAGCGAGACGGCCGCGATCACCGCGGAACCGATCGCGACACCCTTCGTCACCGCCTTCGTCGTGTTGCCCACCGCGTCGAGGTCCGCGAGGATCTGGCGGGCCTTCTTGTAAGACTCCTCGCCCATCTCCTCCTTGTCGTATGCCATTTCGGCGATACCGTTCGCGTTGTCGGCGACCGGGCCGAAGACGTCCATCGAGATCGTGTTGCCGGTGAGTGTCAGCATTCCGATACCGCACATCGCCACGCCATAGGCGATGAAGATGGCGTTTTGGGTGTCGGAGTACACGAGCACGGAGAGGAAGATCGCCACGCAGAGCACGAAGCCGGTCCAAACAGCGGATTCGAAGCCGATGCCCAAGCCTTCGATGATGTTCGTCGCATGGCCCGTGCGGCAGCTCTTGACGAGACCTTTGACGGGGGAGAACTCGGTGCCGGTGAAGTACTCGGTGACGCGGTTGAGGGCGACGCAGAGGACCACGCCGATGAGGCAGGTGATCGCCGGGCGCATGTCGAGGCCCTCGATCCCGAAGTTCGCCCAGAGCGGCAGGGACTTGATGGAGTCCCAGGCCGTGGCGCTGACGATGCCGGCGTCGAACCGCAGGTAGAAGAAGCCGAGCAGCAGGAAGCCTGCCACGGAAAGCACCGAGCCCACGATGAAACCGAAGTTGATGGACTTCATCGCCTCCGCGACGGAGCCCTTGTCGCCCGCGCGGACGAGGTACGTGGAGACGATCGAGGCGAACACGCCGATGGCGCGCACCAGGATCGGGAAGATGACGCCCTTGTGGCCGAAGGAGGCCCAGCCGAGGATCATCGCCGCCACCATGGTCACTTCGTAGGACTCGAAGATGTCCGAAGCCATGCCGGCGCAGTCACCCACATTGTCGCCCACGTTGTCGGCGATCGTGGCCGCGTTGCGCGGGTCGTCCTCGGGGATGTCCTTCTCGATCTTGCCGACCAGGTCGGCGCCCACATCCGCCGCCTTGGTGTAGATGCCGCCGCCGACACGCATGAAGAGGGCGAGCAGCGTGCCGCCGAAGCCGAAGCCCAGCAGTGCTTCGTAGGCGTGGACACCGTAGATCATGAAGATCAGCGTGCCGCCCAGGAGCCCCAGGCCGTCGGTCAGCATCCCGGTCACGGTGCCGGTGCGGTAGCCCAGCATCAGCGCGCGGCCGAACCCAACGGGGGCCGCCGCCGCAACGCGCAGGTTGCCGGTGGTGGCCATGCGCATCCCGATGACGCCCACCGCGGCGGAGAACACGGCGCCAACAAGGAACGCCGCGGCGCGCCCGATCGCGAAGGGACTGTCGAAGCCGCTCTGCATGCCCTTCGTGATGTACAGAATGACCACGAGGACGCCGATCAGCGCCGCCACGACGGTGAGCTGGCGTTTGAGGTAGGCGTTCGCGCCCTCCCGAACGGCGGCTGCGACGGCCTGCATCCTCGGAGTCCCGTTGTCCGCCGCGATGACCTGCTTCATCAGCATCAACGCGTAGGCCAAGCCGGCGAAGGCGACCCCGAGCACCACCCACAGGGCGATCCGCTCCCCCCGGCTGAATTCATCGCTGGTCATGAACGCGAAGTACTCGAACTCTTCGCTATGGGCGTCAACCGCGCCGCGAACAACGTCTTGAACGGCCGCAGGCGCCCCTGCCACCGCAGGTCCCGCACCCGAGGGGTTGCCGAACACACTCACGAAACCGCACGCGAGCAGCAACATCGCCAGGCTCACATAGGCGGGGGTGGCCCACACAGTCCGCAGGACGCGGCGGAACCATTCTACCAGCCGAGCGGCGGCGGGAGCGCGGCCCGGCTGGGGTTTGCGACCGGAAAATCCAATCGGCTTCAAGGTAGAGTCTCCTTTGTCCAGCGAGTCCTGGTGAGACGAGACCCCTTTGGCCCGGTCCGCCAACCATCTGGGCGGCCCCCATCGAGGGTTCGCTGTGCCACAGCCCGACGGCCTCCACTCGCTTAGACGACAATCGGGACTTTAGCCATCCTCTTTGGCTGGTCAAGCGAAAAATCGGTGGCTACCTTTGGTCGAACGCACCCGCCAACCCTTGAAAGAGCGTGTCGGTCCCCGCCGAAACCCATCACAACGCGGACCAAAACGCGGCCCATTATCCACTTTGGTCGTGGCCGCAATCCCGTCCCTCGACGTGCCGCCAACGCGGTTCGCGAGCGACAGCGGCAGTCCTCCGGGGCTCACAAGCGGCCGCCGCCGGAGCCTCGACAAGATGAAATCCGTGAACCATCGACGGGGCAACGGAGCGAATTGCCGCCGCCTCGATCCGGTAGTTGCGAGCGGCCCGCGCAAGGTGGGCGGGGGCCGCCCGAATGGGGTAACTACTGATTCAGTTCGAACAGCACCGACACGCTCGCGCGCACGCGGATGCGGCCGAGCGCGGTCGAGCTTGGTTCGTCGGAGGCGGAGCCGCCGGACATTTCCTGCGAGACGTTTTGCGCCATCATGCGGGCGCTGCGGCCGGAGTCGTAGGGGGACCACATGCTGTAGCTTTCGCCGATCGATTGCGGGGCGCCGATGTCTTCGCCGAGGACGCCGGCCATGGCGTCGGCCTTCTCGCGGGCGGCGAGCAGCGCCAGGCGGCGGGCTTCGTCGCGGTGCTTGCGCAAGTCGCTGGTGCGGAACTCGACGCCCTGCATGGTGTCGGCGCCGGCGGTCACCAGCGCCTCGACCAGCGCGTCGAGCCGCTCCGGTTCGCGCAGCGTGACCACGAGCGTCTTGCGGCAGACGTATTCGACGAACCGCTGGCGGTTGTTCTCCCACTCGTAAACCGGTTCGAGCTGGAACTGGTCCGTGGCGAGGTCCTTTTCCGCGATGCCGGCGGAGGAGCGCGCGGCGGCGAGGACGGCGGCCATGCGGGCGTTGCAGGCGCCGCGGGCCTCCTGCGCCGAGCGCGAGCGCCCCTCGGTGCCCACGATCACCTCGACGAAGTCGGGCTCGACCAGCACCTCGGCCTCGCCGGTGACGCTGATGGTGCGCGGCGCCTTCGCGACCGCGGCGGCGCCGTGGGGCCGGACGTCGTCCGACCGTGTGGAAACGCAGGACGCTCCCGCGAGGCAGGTGGCGAGGATCGAGGCGGCAAGGGCGGTGCGGCGCATGGGCGTTCTCCGGCGCGGGCGATGGGTCCGATGGGAGCGCCGCGGGCGCGCGGGGCGCAAGGCCGGGGGCGGAGGGCGCGCTTCCGGTTGCCATGGTGCGGGGCGGGCGGTCCGCTTGGCGGACCTGCGCCGCCCGGGGCGCGCCCGCCGCCATGATGCACCTGCTCGACAAGTTGAACCCGCCGCAGCGCGAGGCCGCCACCTACCTCGGCGGCCCGCTGATGATCATCGCCGGCGCGGGCTCGGGGAAGACGCGCGTCATCACGCACCGGATCGCGTTCCTGGCGTCGGAGGTCGGCATCCCGCTGCACGACATCCTGGCGGTGACGTTCACGAACAAGGCGGCGCGCGAGATGCGCGAGCGCGTGTTCCGCATCCTTGGCCGCGACGACATGCCCTCGCTGCCGATCGGCACGTTCCACTCGCGCTGCGCGATGATCCTGCGGCGCGACGCGGACGCGGCGGGGCTGGACCAGAACTTCACGATCCTGGACGAGAAGGACCAGGTGGCGGCGGTGAAGCGGGCGATGGAGCGCTGCGACGTCTCCGAGAAGCGCGTGAAGCCGGCGCAGGTGCACAACTTCATCAACACGGCGAAGATGCGCCTGCTGACGCCGGAGGATTGCGCGAGGGAGTTCGCCGCCGAGCGCATCCCCTACGCCGACCTCTACGCCGCCTACGAGGACCTCCTGAAGCGCGCGAAGGCGCTCGATATCGAGGACCTGATCTTCAAGACCGTGCTGCTCTTCCAGCGCGACGACGACGCGCGCCGCCACTGGGCCCGCCGCTACCAGCACGTCCTGGTCGACGAGTACCAGGACACGAACCACGGCCAGTTCCTGCTCACCAAGCTGCTGGCGCAGGACCACGGCAACATCTGCGTGGTGGGCGACGAGGACCAGGCGATCTACTCCTGGCGCGGCGCCGACATCACGAACCTGCTCGATTTCGAGAAGTCCTTCCCCGGCGTCCGCGTGGTGAAGCTGGAGCAGAACTACCGCTCGACCGCGAACATCCTGCGGGGCGCCAGCGTGGTGATCGCGCGCAACACGCAGCGCCTCGGCAAGACGCTCTTCACCGAGGGCGCGGAGGGCGACCCGCTCGAGTACCTGCGCGGCGAGGACGACCGCCACGAGGGCTGGCTGGTGGCGCAGGAGGTGGACCGGCTGCTGCGCACGCAGGGCGTGCCCGCCTCCGAGGTCGCCGTGTTCTACCGCAGCCACCGCCTCTCCCGCCCCGTCGAGGACGCGCTGCGCGGCTTCCAGATCCCCTACCGCATCGTCGGCGGCGTGCGCTTCTACGACCGCGCCGAGGTGAAGGACGTGCTCTGCTTCCTGCGCCTCGCGGTGAACCCGAACGACGACCTCGCGTTCGAGCGCGTGGTGAACGTGCCGAAGCGCGGCATCGGCGACAAGGCGCAGCAGTCGCTCCGCGAGCAGGCGCAGCAGGACCGCACGAGCCTTTACGAGGCGGCCTGGCGCGCGATCAAGGCGGACGGCCCGCTCGCCTCGAAGGCGCGCGGCAACCTCGCCCAGTTCCTGGTCGCCATCGAGGAGTGGCACCGCGAGGAGCGCCACCTCTCGCCGCGCGAGCTGCTCGAGCTGGTCTACACGCACACGCGCTACAAGGAGGAGGGGCTCGGCGACACAACCTCCATCGACGGCGAAGCGCGCCTCGAGAACCTGCAGGAGTTCGAGGCGGTCGTCGAGCTGTTCCGCGCGGAGTCGGACAGGAACCGCACGGCGGAGTTCCTGCGCACGCTGTCGCTCGACGCGGCGGTGGCGGACCGCGACGAGGGCGCGGAGTCGGTGAGCCTGATGTCGGTGCACAACGCGAAGGGACTCGAGTTCGACCACGTGTTCGTGGTGGGGCTGGAGGAGGGCGTGTTCCCGAACTCGCGGGCGATGGGCGACCTGTCGGAGACGGGCGTCGAGGAGGAGCGGCGGCTGTACTACGTGGCGCTGACGCGGGCCCGCAAGCGGCTGTGCCTGTCGCGCGCGGGGCGCCGCATGGGCTACAGCGGCGGCTACGACTTCTCCGAGCCCTCGCGGTTCCTCGCCGAGATGCCCCCGGAGGTGTTCGCCAAGGCGTCCTTCGAGATGCTGCGCCGCGAGCTGAAGTTCGGCTGGGGCGAGGAGCGGACCGAGCCCGCGTCGAAGGCGGGGCCGGAGCGCAAGTTCGCGCAGCTCGTGGCGCAGGGGGCCGCGGGGCTCCGCGCCGCCGCGACCGACACCGAGTTCCGCCGCGGCGACCGCGTGGTGCACCGCTACCTCGGGGCGGGCGAGGTGTTCAACATCGCGGGACGCCCCGGCGCTCAGAAGATCCACATCCGCTTCGACGACGGGCGCGAGCAGGCCTTCGTCGCGCGGCAGGCCCCCATCGTCCGCGAAGGCGAGGGCTGAGGCCGGTGCCCCGCCCCCTGGTCGCCCTGATCGACGACGATCCCGACGTGCGCCACCTGCTGGCGATGACGCTCAAGCGGCTGTACCGCGTCGAGACCGCGCCGGACGGGCCCGCGGGCCTCGAACTGGTCCGCGCGCAGCGACCCAACGTGGTGGTGACGGACCTCGGGATGCCGGGCCTCAACGGGCTCGACCTGTGCGGAACGATCAAGTCGGACCCGGAGTTGGCGCGCATCCCCGTGATCATCATCACCGGCGCCACGCGCGGCGAGGAGCTGCCCGGCGGGTTCTGGAGGCTCGGCACGCAGGCGGACGACTTCCTGCAGAAGCCCTTCCCGCCGGAGCAACTGCTGGCGGCGGTGCAGGCGCAGCTCGAGCGGGCGGCGGGCTACAAGCCGCTGCCCCCGGGCACCGGGAGCTATGGGGAATAGGCACGCGACGACCGGTGCGATGCGCCGGGCGGCCGACGTCCTGCGCGAACTCCCGCGCCACCCCCGGCTCCTCCCCGCGCTCTGGGCCGTGCTGCTGCTCGCGTGCCTGTCGAGGATGCTGTCGCACTCGATCGCGGCGTCCGACAAGCGCGACCTCCGCGTGCTGGGCGGATGGGACGAGAACCACTACTACGCTTGGGCCAGATCCGCCGTAGTGGACGGGGACGCCAGGTTCCGGAACGACTTCGAGTTCCTCGCGTCGCTCCGGGGCGTCCCCCTGCTTTCGGACACCTTCCGGCGCGCGCTGGATACGGTGCCGGACACGCCGACGGGGCACTTCCCCAACAAGTACGGCGTGGGGAACGCGCTGCTTGGCGCTCCGGGGCTGCTTGTGGCCCGCGCCGCGGTGCTCGCTTATGGCGAGGACCGGGTGCACCCCTTCGCGACCATCTACCTGGTGGGCTACCGCGCCAGCCTGATCGTGGTGGCGTTCCTGGGGCTGGCGGCGGCGGTGCGGCTACTCGGCGAGCTGGGACACTCCCGCGGCGTCGGCGCGGCGTCGGTCGCGCTCGTGTTCCTCGGCACGCCGCTCGGCTACTACATTTGGTACAATCACGACATGGCTCACGCGGGGGGCTTCACGCTCCTCACGCTGCTGCTGCTGGCGTCGGTCCGTTGGCGCGGCGCGTTGCGGGCCGACGGGAGGTCCTGGATGGCCCTCGCCGCCGCCATGGGGGTGCTGCTCGCGCTCGCCGCCATGGCGAGATTTCCCAACGCCATCGCCGCGGTGTTCCCCTTCGCCCTGGCGGTCGGCGAGTGGCTCGGCGCCCCCATGGAGTTCCGCCGGCGGATCCTCGTCCGCTCCGTCGTGTCATGCTTGGCGGCGGCCGGCTGCGCAGTTGCCGCCGCGGTGCCGCAATTGCTCGCGTGGAAGGTGGTGTACGGGGAGTACCTGCTGTACAGCTACACGGGCGAGCGCTTCCGCGCCTGGCCCTCGAACGCGCCTCTCGTTCTTGCGGGGGCGCGGAACAGCCTCTTCCTGTGGTCGCCGCTTTGGCTGCTGGCGCTGGGCGCCCTGGCGCAGCCCGTGCGGCGCGACGCCGGCGTGCTGGCGGGGCTGGCCGCCCTCTTCGCGGGGTTCCTGTGGCTGTACGGTTCTTGGGAGTTCTACTGGCTCGGAACGTCGTTCGGCATGCGGGGCTTCGTCGACATCTCGGCGGTCGCGATGGTTGGCGCGGCGTCGCTCGTCGAGCGGACGCGGGGCCCCCTCCCGGGGCGCAGGCTGCTCGCCGCCGCCGTGGCCCTGTCGATCCTCTGGTCGTTGTGGATGGTGGGCGCCTACCGGGCGGAGGTGCAGCGCGGCGGCGAGCCGTTCGCCGGGAGGGCGCTGGTCACCGAGGCGGCGGACATCGCGGACCAGTGGTGGAAGGACGTGCGCGGGATCCCGCCGTTCCACGCCCGGAGGTATCCGCTCTTCACGCCGCGTTCGCTTGGGGAGGATTCCCGGGGGCCCGATTAGCCGTGCTCCCGGCGAGGCGTTCGGCGGCGCCGGAATCTCGGCCCGCGGCTGGTTGTTCTTGCGGTTGGCACTGGTCACCGGGTTCACTAGTGGCTGAATAGATTCCGTGCCCCGCGAAACGGGGAGGGACGCCTGCGGAAGGCAGGCGCCGCGAGGTTACGCGCGATGTCCGGTGGCCAGCAGGCAGCGGCACAGCCGACCCCGACCTCCAATGAGGACCGCCGCAAGGTGATCCTGTCGGAAGAGGCTGCGCGCATCGCCGCGGGCGACGTCCTCGGCGTCGGCTACGAGGTCATCGACGTGATCGGCGAGGGCGGCATGGCGGTGGTGTACCGCGCGCGCCAGAAGAGCCTTTCCCGCGTGGTGGCGCTAAAGGCGATGCACCCGCGCTTCTCCGCGGACCGCGAGTTCGTGACGCGCTTCGAGCGCGAGGCGGGCGCGCTCGCCGCCCTCAACCACCCCAACATCGTCAGCATCATCGACCGCGGCCAGGAGCGGAACATCTACTACTTCGTCATGGAGTTCGTGGATGGCGAGACGCTCGACCAGAAGATCATCGACAACACGCTTTCCCTGAAGGAGTGGCGGGAGGTCATTCAGGCGTGCCGCGACGGCTTGGAGTTCGTCCACCGGCGCGGCGTGGTGCACCTCGACATCAAGCCGAGCAACATCCTGATCGACCGCGAGGGCCGGGCGAAGATCTCCGACTTCGGCATCGCGCACATCGTCACCGGCGACGACGCGGCCGAGGAGGGTCCGAAGCGCGCCTTCGGCACGTCGTACTACATGGCGCCGGAGCAGACGGCGATGCCGGGCGCCGTGGACGCGCGCGCCGACATCTACGCGCTCTCGGTGACGTTCTACAAGATGATCACGCGCTCGATGCCGGCCCCCGACACGGTGATGCCGCCGTCGGAAGTGAACACCGACATCCCGGTCGCGGTGGACGCGGTGATTTTCCGCGGCATGGCGCCGGACCGCGAGGAGCGCTACCAGAACGTCCGCGACTTCTGCGACGACCTGTTGAAGGCGCTGAAGGACACCTCGCAGAGCCTGGCCGCGATCCTGGACTACCGGCAGAAGGACCAGAAGTCCGCCCTGTACAGCGGGGCCGACTTCTCCGCCGCGCGCAGCAGCAGCTCCGTGGTGCCGAAGGTGCCGGCCGCGGACCTCGCGAAGCGCACACCGGTCCCCGGGAAGGCGAAGGCGCCCGCGCAGAAGAGCGAGCCCGAGGGCCGCAAACCCGCCCCCGCCGGCGAGCAGAAGCCGCAACCGAAGCCCGCCAGCGGCGCCCGCAAGATCGAACCGAAGCCCGCGACCGGCAGCGAACTGCTCATCAAGCGGCTCCTCTGGATGGTGCTGCTGCTGATCGTGCTCTGCGTCGCGATCCTCGCGGTGCTGATGGCGATCAAGGCCGGCGACGCCCGCATCGATCCAGCGGAGCTCCGCCCCATCAGCCAGACCGATCCGAACATCTCGGGCGCGCCGGTCGCGACGCCGGCGCCGACTCCCATCCCCGCGGAGGAATCCCCCGCGCAGGACCCGCCGTGGGAAGGCGCGCCCCCTGCCGAGGACACGGCACCGCCCGCGGACGCCGCGCCCCAGTGAGCCGCGCCGCCGCGCTGCTGCTGCTCCTCGCCGCGTTCGCCGCCGCCGGTTGCGGACGCAAGCGCGAGCCGAGCCCCCTCGCCGAGACCACCAGCCTGCGCGTCGACAACCCCATCGGCGACTTCAAGCGCCCGGTCGTGGTCGAGGACGGGGTCGGCATCCGCGCGCTCGCGAATCCCGACGGCTCCGTCACGGTTTCCGTCGAGAACCAGCGCGAGGAGCCGCTCGTGGTGTCGCACCGCTTCTTCGCGCTGGTGACCGGCCCGGAGCGCGGGCGCGACCTGGTGGCGCTGTCGCGGGGGACCGCGGACCTGGCGCTCTTCCCGGACGAGACGCTTCCCCCGCTGGGCCGGGGCGTGTACGCGTTCCGCCTCAACGATAGGAAGGCGCTCCCGGGGATGCGCCTGGTGTACCGCGACCCGCTGGCGGGGCGGATGTTCTTCGTCGACCTCGAGTAGCGCCGGCGCGGCGCCCTAGCCCGCCCGGAAGAGCAGCGCGGTGGCCATGGCGGCGATGCCTTCGCCGCGGCCCAGGAAGCCCATGCGCTCGTTCGTCGTGGCCTTGATGTTCACCTGCGCGGGGGCGACGGCGAGGTCGGCGCTGAGGCGTTCGCACATGAGCGCCACATGGGGCGAGATGCGCGGCGCCTCCGCGATGACCGTGGCGTCCACGTTGCCGACGCGCCAGCCGAGCTTCTGGACGTCGCCGACGACGATGCGCAGCAGCACGCGCGAGTCGGCGTCCTTCCAGCGCTGCTCCGTGTTGGGGAAGTGGCGTCCGATGTCGCCGAGGCCGGCGGCGCCGAGCACCGCGTCGGCGATGGCGTGGATGAGCACGTCGGCGTCGCTGTGGCCGAGGAGCCCCAGGTCGTGGGGGAGTTCGACGCCGCCGAGGACGAGCCTGCGGTGGCGGGCGAGCTGGTGCACGTCGTAGCCGAAGCCGACGGCGAAGGGGGGCGGCGCGGTGGCGTCAGCCATTCGGTGCTCCAAGTTGTGCGGGTTGGGTTGCGGGGGCCGCGCCGTCGGAGGGGCGGGTCGGCTCGGCGGGGCCGGTCAAATCTGCGTGGCCGAGTCGGTGATGGAGCGCAGCACGCGGATCCAGTCCTCCGCGCGCTTCGGGCGGTTGTCCGGGTGCGGATCGAGCGCGGCGCGGAGCAGGCCCGTCAGCTCCGGATGCAGGTCCGAGCGGTACTGCTCGATGGGGCGCATCTTGCCTTCGCGCATGTTCTTGATCAGCTCGAGGCTGTCGTTGCCCTTGTAGGGGAAGTGCCCGCGCGAGAGCAGCAGGAAGGAGGTGACCGCGAACGCCCAGAGGTCGGCGCTCGGGTCGATGACGTTGTCCTCCATCGCTTCGATGGAGAGGAATTTGTGGCTGCCGACGCGGACGCTGGTGGCGGTGAGGCGCTCGCCGCCGGTCTGGATGCCGGCGATGCCGAAGTCCACGAGGTACGCCTCGTCCGAGGAGTCCTCGATGAGGATGTTGTTCGGCTTGATGTCGCGGTGGACGATGCCCTTGCAGTGCGAGCCGTCCTCCTCGGTCCACTCGAAGTTGTGGGCGGCGGCGATGCCTTCGGCGATGCCGAGCATGTAGCGCACGGCCTTGTTCTGCGGGATCACGTCGTACTTGAAGATCGTCTTGTCCAGCGATTCGCCCACGACGAAGTCCATGACGATGTAGAGGAAGTCGCGGTCCGGGTCGTCGCCCCAGTTGTGGACCTTGACGACGGAGGGGGCGCCGCTTTCGGCGAGCGCGTGCGTGAGGCGCGCCTCGCGGCGGAAGCGGCGGACGAGCGAGTCGCGGTCCTCTTCGCGGAGGTACTCGGGGTTGAGCAGCTCCGGGTGCATGATCTTGATCGCGTAGGTCTGCTCGCTGTCGCGCAGGTAGCCGCGCCAGATTTCGCCGAAGCCGCCGCTGCCGATGCGCTCGTAGCGCGAGAAGCGCGTCGAGAAGCCCTCGGAGAAGACGAGGGGGAAGAAGGGCGATTCGCGCACCGTGTAGCGGAGGTAGGTGCCCTCGGTGCCGGTGACGCGGGGGATCGGCCAGGTGACGACGATCGCGGGGCCGTTGCGGCCCAGCACGATCTGGTCGCCGCGCGAGAGCGTCACTTCGCCCTCGATGCGCCGTCCATTCATGAACGAACCCTGCGTGCTGCCGACGTCCTCGTAGGTGAAGTGCTCCTCGCCCTTGCAGCGCAGCAGGCCGTGGCGGCGGGAAACCTCGATATCGACGTAGGGGTCGAGCCGCACATCGTTCTGCGACGAGCGGCCGATCTTGATCTCATCCTGCTCGTAGAGCTCGGAGCGGGGCTTTCCGCTCCGGTCGAGGACAGTGACGCAGCAAATCATGCCTCTATCGGAGGGGGAACCGTGGGAAGGTCAATAGCATCCGGCGCGGGGCCGCGTGAAATGCGGTCGGGGCGGCCGGGCACGGAATCCGGTTGCCAAAGGCGGGCCGACCGGGCTGGCTAGAGCCACAGGCGGTGACGCTGCGTGCTGCTTGGGCGGCAGCACCGGCGCTTGCGCCTGTCTCCGCGCGTGCATCGCAGGCAACGCCAACCCCGGGGGAGCCGGATCCGCCTCCCCATCCGGCGGTGCGTTTCCCGCGGCGCGTCAATTTTTCCGTATCCCAGAAGGAGCGCCTCCGATGAACCCGGAAGTGACCGTCCTGCTCGATCTGCAGGAAATCGACCGCGAGCTGTTGAAGCTCAAAGAGGAGCTGGGCCGCTACCCCGGCATCTGGGAGAAGACGAAGGCCCGCGTGACCGACGCCCGCCAGCGCGCCAAGTCGCTCGCGGACGAAATCGCCGAGCACGGCCACGACAAGCGCGACCTGTCGCGTTCGCTGCAGGAGACCGGCGAGCTGCTCCGCCGCTACCAGCTCCAGCAGCCGATGGTGAAGACGCAGAAGGAATACTACGCCCTCACGCAGCAGATTGAAGGAACCCGCGAGCGGCTCAGTAACATTGAGGAGCAGGCGCGCCGCGAGCTGGAACGGGGTCCCGAACTCCAGCAGCAGCTCGAAGCCGCCGAGAAGGAGGCGAAGGCCGCGGAGGAGTTCGCGAAGGGCGAGAAGGAGCGGATCCGCGTGCAGATGGCGGAGAAGCGCGAGGCGGTCGCGAAGCTGGAGACGGCGCGCGCGGCGGTCGTGGCGAAGGTGGCTCCGGCGCGGCTCGGCCAGTACGAGCGCGTCGCCAAGCGGCATCCCGGCTCGGCCATCGTGCCGGTCCGCCAGGGCGGCTGCACCGGCTGCAACTTCCAGCTCCTCTCGAAGGCCCTCGTCGAACTCCACCGAGCCCAGAAGGTCGCCTTCTGCGACCATTGCGGAAGGATCCTGAGCCATGACGAAAGCTACCAGCAGGCGGACCCCCAGTCGGCGGCGGGCTGACCCGGCCGTGCGCCGCTTCGCCGCCGCCGCGGCCCTTGCCGCGCTGGCCCTCGCGCAGGGCTGCGCCAAGCTGTCCGTGCGCTCCGAGCCCGCCGGCGCCCAGCTACTCTGGTCGCCCAACGGCCTCGAACCGTTCCGCCCCTGGCCCCCCACCGGCGACGGGCGCGAGGGCAACACCGCGACGCCGCACAGCGAGTTCACCACGACCCGGGACGTCTTCTTCATGACCGTGGAGAAGGAGGGCTACCGCCGCCCGCTGGCGAAGCTGGTCCAGCTCGCGCCGCTGCGCACCGCCCGCCTTTCCTTCGACCTCGAAAAGCTGCCCGAGTACGAGGGCGGCCTGCCCGTGCGCGACGGCCTCGTGCTGTACCAGGGGGAATGGGTCGATCCCGCCGCCGCGGGGCTCGCCGTCCACGAGGGGCGCCTGCTCGGCATCGAACAGGTCCGCGCCAAGGAGCGGCTCGCGCAGGGCCTGGTCGAGTTCGAGGGCCGCGATGTGGCGCCGGCGGAGCGCGACCGCCTTTGGGCGGAGCGCCAGCGCGCCGAGGGCCGCACGCTCTTCAAGGAGCGCTGGCTCCTGCCGGAGGAGATCGCCGCGGAAGAGGCGGTCGACCGCGCCGCGGCGGAGATCAACACGCTCGACGGCCTGGCGGACCTGGACGCGCCGCGCGTGCTGGGCCGCGTCGAATCCGCCTTCGCCCAGTTGCAGCTTTTCAACAACACCGCGCTGCCGGTGCGCGTGCTGCTCTCCGGCCCGAGCAGCCGGGAGCTGCGCCTGGAGCCGTTCGGCTCCTTCGGCGGGGGTCCCGGCGAGGCGCTCTACGTCGTCGCGGGGCGGTACCAGGTGGTCTACCTGCCGCTGGAGAACGACGGCCTGCCGGCGGCGCCGGAGTCCTCGGCAACGCGCAGCGCGGCCGGCGCCGAGGGGCGCACCGCCGGCGCGCGCACCGCCATCACCAGCCAGCCCCTCGCCTCGGGCTTCCGCTATTCGTTCAACTACAGCGGCGGCGACCGGCTGCGGCTGGAAGACCTGCGCCAGTACGAACCGCCGCAGGTTCAACTGCCGGTGGAACGGCAGGAGATCGAGGTGCCCGAAGCGCCCGCGGCGCCGGCGCCTCCCGCGGAAGCCCAGCGCGGCAACCCGTCCGGCGGCGGACGTCCGCCGGGGGGCCGGCCTCCCGGCGGCGGACGCCCGCGCCCGTAGCCGCGCAGACAGCACCAATCAACCCAACCGCAGGAGCCAACGCATGGCCCGCACGCATCGCCGGATCCACGCCCTCGCCGCCTTCGGCGCGCTGGTCCTCCTTGGTGGCTGCGCCACCACCCCACGGCTCCCGAGCCCGGCGGACATCCCGGACGCCCCGGCGGAGCGCCGCGCCGCCGGCGAGCTGCGCCTCGAGGCGATCCCCGAGACGCCCCCGCAGATCGGACGCCGCCTCGCCGCCTACCAGTCGGTCCGGGGCACCAGCTTCGTCGATTGGAGCCCCTCCGGCTGGATGATGGTGCGCCACCTCAAGGGCAACACCACGCAGCTCTACCGGCTGAACCGCCCCGGCGGGTCGATCTCGCGCATCACGAACTTCGAGGAGCCGCTCGCCTCGGGCACCTTCCTCAACAAGCGCGACGCCTTCCTCTACTCGATGGACGAGGGCGGCAACGAGCTGGACCAGATCCACCTTTGGGACATGCGCGACGGCTCGCGGACGCTGCTGACGGACGGCGTGTCGCGCCACTCCGGGTACGTGCTCGCGCCGAACGAGGACCGCATGGCCTTCAGCAACAACGCCCGCACCGGCAGCGACTTCGACGTGTACGTGCAGGACATCCGCCCGGGCGGCGCCGCGCAGCGCGTCACCGCCGCGCCCGGCTCCTGGTACCCGATGGACTTCAGCCCCGACGGCAAGCGCCTGCTCGTCCTCAAGTACACCTCCGTGACGGACAGCATGGCGTACGACGTCGACATCGCCACGGGCGTCTTCGAAGCACTCCGCCCCGGTGAAGCCGGCACCATGTCGATCGGCGCCGCCGCCTACCTCCGCGACGGCTCCGGCGACATCGTGTACGTCAGCGACGAAGGCTCCGAGTTCCGCCGGCTCCGCATCAAGAGCGCCGACGGCACCGACCAAGTCCACAGCGCGGACATCGACTGGGACGTGGACGAGGTGCAGCTCAGCGACGACGGGCGCTGGATCGCCTTCGCCACCAACGAGGCGGGCGCGTCCAGAATGTACCTGCTCGACCTGGTGCAGAAGGAACGCCGCCAGATCGACATCGGCCTCGGCGTCCTCGTCAGCGGCGGCTTCTCGCCCGACTCGTCGACGATCGCCTACACGGTGAACGGGCCGACCTCGCCGAGCACCACCTTCGCCTACGAAATCGCGACCGGGACCACCACGCAGTGGACCACGCCCACCGCGAAGGGCCTCGATTTCGCCGAGCTCGTCGAGCCGGAAATGGTCGAGGTGTCCTCCTTCGACGGCCTGCCGATCAGCGCGATCTACTACAAGCCCGAGGGCCCCGGCCCGCACCCGGTCCTGATCAACTTCCACGGCGGCCCCGAGGCGCAGTCGCGCCCGTACTTCACCTCGTTCCACCAGTTCCTGGTCCGCGAGATGGGGATCGCGGTGCTCGATCCGAACGTGCGCGGCTCGACCGGCTACGGGAAGACGTTCACCACGCTGGACAACGGGCGTAAGCGCGAGGACTCGGTGAAGGACGGCGGCGCGCTGCTGGACTGGATCGCCGCGCGGCCCGAGCTGGACGCCTCGCGAGTCGGCGTGATGGGGGGCAGCTACGGGGGCTACATGACGCTCGCGATGCTGACCAACTATCCCGGCCGCGTGCGCGCCGGCATCGACAGCGTCGGCATCAGCAACTTCGTCACGTTCCTCGAGAACACCGGCGACTTCCGCCGCGACCTGCGCCGCGTCGAGTACGGCGACGAACGCGATCCGGAGATGCGCGCCTTCCTCGAGAGCATCTCGCCGCTCACCAAGGCGGACCGCATCGACGCCGCGCTGCTGGTGATCCAGGGCTACAACGATCCGCGCGTCCCCTACACGGAGGCGGAGCAGATCGTCCAACGCGTCCGCGCCGGCGGCCAGCCCGTCTGGTACCTGCTCGCGATGAACGAGGGGCACGGCTTCGCCAAGCGCGAGAACTTCGAGTTCGAGCAGGAAGTCCGCGCCATGTTCCTGCTGAAGTACCTGTCGCACGCGCACGGCGAATGACCGCCGCGCGCCCGCGCGCCTGGGTGCGGGTGGTCCGGGTGCTCGCCGCCATCGCGGTCGGCTTCACGCTCGTTTTCTCGGCGGCGCTGCTCCTCCTGCAGCGCCGCCTGATCTACTTCCCGCAGCCCTATCCGGTGCAGCGCGTCGAGGACCTGCTCCCCGCCGGGGGACGGGCGCTCGAGTACCAGCTCCGCGGCGCCCGCCAGTTCGCGTACTGGGTCCCCGGCCCCGCCGCCACGGACGAGTCGCCGATCGTCGCGGTCTTCAGCGGCAACGCCTCGCTGGCGGCGCTCGGCTGGAGCGATTGGATCGACGAAGCCCGCGAGGCGGATCCGTCGCTATCCTTCCTGCTGGTCGAGTACCCGGGCTACGGGCGCAGCGGCCTCGAGCCCACGCGGGCGAACATCATCGCGGCCACCATGGGCGCCTGGGACCGGCTGGCGGAGGAACTCGGCCTGGAACGGCCCGCGCTCGACGCCCGCGCCGCCGCCATGGGGCACTCCCTCGGCGCCGCCGCCGCGATGGAGTTCGCCACCCGCGTCCGCCCGCGTCGCATCGTCCTGTTCGCCCCGTTCGTGGACATCAAGCGGATCGCCCGCCGCACCGTGGGGCCGCTCTTCCAACACTTGCTCCTCGACCGCTTCGACAACGCGGCGCGACTGCGCGAGTACCTCCCCGCGCAGCCGGAGGGTCGCGTCCTGGTCTTCCACGCGGAAGACGACAACATCCTCGAGGCGGGCTTCTCGCGCGAACTCCACGCGGCGCACCCGCAAGCCATCGAACTTGTCATCAGCCCCACCGGCGGACACGATGGGATCCTAGCGACGCATCGCGACCGCGCGGTGGAGTTTCTTGCGGGCGAGTGATGCCGCCTACTTCAGCTTCCAGACCCGCTCACCCTGCTTCGTTGCTTGGCCTTGTCGCTCCTTGAGCTTCGCTTCGACGATTTCGTCGAGTGGCGGGCGGTCATCATTCGACAGGCCTTTTCGCTTGGCGCTAGCGAACAGCTTGACGAGCAATATGGCCGCGGCGGCAAGGAGCACGAGCCCGCTCCAGCGGCCAAGCCACGCCACATCGAGCAGGCCGAGGAGCCCGGCGGACGCCGCCGCGCCCGTGCCGAAGAGCCGCGGCGTGTTGGGCCAGCTCGACCACGCGACCACCACCGCGGCGAGCGCCGCCTGGTGTGGCAACGCGCCCATCGGCGAGTACCAGACTGCGCTCCAGAGGGACGAGAATTCGAGCCGGTATCCGAAAACCGGGTACCAGAATGCCGCGACAAGGCCGATCCAAGCGACCGCCCGTCGACCCGTCTCCTCGCCCGCGGGCAGCGGCGTCAGCTTCCCCTCCGGTTGGGCAACGACCCAGCCCGCCGCCCCGAGGAGGACCAGCGACGGCAGTGCCGCCAGCCAGGTTTCGGTGCCGACGCAGAGCCGCACAGAGTTCAGCGCCAGCACCGCGAACACCAGCGGGGTGAGGCGCTTCGCGCGCGGATCCCGATCCAGCGCGGCCAGCAGGAGCGCCAGCGCGAGGCAGAGCTTCGACACGAGCCCGGTCAGGCCGTGCTGATCCCAAAGGAGCTGAAAGAGGAGGTTGATCCGCCCTGCGTCCATCGCCAAACCTCGTTCCGACCCAACCGCGGGTCGGTGGCTTGGTCTTATCTTTGCGCCCCGCAGTGTGTCCAGAGCGACTTGAATCCTGCCCGTGAGGCATCAGCCCGTGAAACTTCGGTATTTCTTCGCAGCCCTCCTGCTTACTACCACACCGGTGGCTTACGCCGGCGATGCCGACCCGCCCGCAGCAAGCGCGACAACGGAGCCCATCCAGATGCCCACAGAGTATCAAGTACCATCGCTTGACGAGAAGGGTTACGAGTCGCTGACGAAGAGCCACGGCTCGGACTTCCTTGTCGTGAACTATTGGGCGACTTGGTGCAGCCCGTGTGTCGAGGAGATTCCCTACTTCGTGAAGGTTGCCGCTGAGCAGAAGGCGGGACATGTCCAGTTCGTCGGCTTGTCGCTCGACTTCCCGAACCAGGTGGAATCGAAGGTCGTCCCCTTCCTCAAGAAGGAAGGTGTCAAGTATCCGAACTTCCTACTGGACGTTTATGATCAGGACGCTTTCATCGGCCAAGTGTCGGACGAATGGAACGGGGAGATCCCGGCCACGTTCATTTACGACCGGACGGGGAGGCTGGTCGCCAAGACGCTTCGCCCGGTTGACGAAGCCGAGTTGCGCGAGTTCGTCTCGAAGGCTACCAAGGCGTCGGACGGGAAGTCCGACGAGACGGCCTCGGACGAGGTTGGCGCCGAGGGATCCGAACCCAAGCCCTAGTCGTCCAGAAACGAGAAGGTGAGCTCCACATCCACGCTTTTGCGCCCGAAGCTATCGGGCAAGGGAGCTAGTCGACCCACCTTCTTCAGTGCCTCGACGGCATAGGGATCCAGCGTCGACACTCCGGAGCTCCGGACGATGCGTGGGTTTTCGATCGATCCGTCGGCATTGATTCGAAACCCCACCACGGCCGTCATGTCTGTTTGCTTGTCAAAAGGAACGCGAAACGCTTCCGAGATTCGCGTCGCGGCTTGACGAGCGTAAAAGTCGGGCAAACCGGCACCCTTGATCGCGTCGCCCCCGTTTCCCCGGCCCGAGCCGATCGCGTTCGAGTTTCCCGAACCGGTTCCCCTGCCGGAGCCCGTGGCGGATGAGTTTCCCGACCCGCGTCCTCCCTGTGACCCCTTTCCCGCACCTGGGGAGTTTGAAGAACCGGCGGAGCGCGCCTCGCCGGGCGTAAGAGCCTTCCCGGAAGACGCCTTGGCCCCCTCGCGGGCCATTGCCGCAGCGGGGAGAGCGGACTTGGCGGAGGGGGGAACCGCGGTCCGGGACGGCTTGGCGGTCGCCGCGGGGATCGGCGTGGCCCGGGCGGAGGCGATCGGTTTGGGCGATGCAGTCGGCTTCGGTGTGCGGGTGGGCTGCGGCTCGGGGGTTGGCGCGGCAGTCGGCGAGGCCGTCGGTTTGGGTGTCGACGTCGGCTTCGGGGTCGGCTTTGGAGTGGCCTTCGCCTTCGGCTTGTTGCGCGAGACCAACAGCTCCTTAGGCGCCTCCGACTCGTCCTCCTCTTCGACAGCGACGGACTCGCGGTCGGGCTTCGGCGGCGGCGGTGTCGGTTCCGCGGGCGGCTCGATGTCCGGCGGCGCCAGCTCGGCGATCATGGCCCCCGCCGCGGCCCCGCTCCCCGCACTGCCCGAGTCCATCCCCGATTCGCCGAACAGATTCCCGGCCCGCGAGCTGAACGTGAGGGGGAGCAGCAGCACGAGAAACGCAACGTGAAGCAGCATTGCTTTACGTAGCGCGCTCTTTGGAGGCAGGTGGCCCGGGTGGGTGGAGATCACGCCTGAGAGGCCCTTCCGCTAATCGCCACGGTCAGTGATCAGGCCGATTTCGCCGATGCCGGCGGCGCGCAGGCTTGTGATGACGGTGGCGACTTCCTGCCATGGCACCCGTCGATCGGAGTTGAGCAGTATAGGCTTATCACTTGACGCAAGTGAAGCAGCCTTCAGCGACGAGACGAGGTCAGGCACCTGTACCTCTTTGCTGTTGAGGAAAACGCGCCCCTCTCCCGCTGCGGAGTCCCAACGGATGTCGATGTTGTGCGGGGTGCGCTTCGCGTCGAACCGGGGCGCCTCGCGAACCTTCGGGAGTTCCAGGTCGACGCCATTCTTCAAGGCTGGCGCCACGATCATGAAGGCGATGAGTAGACAGAACACAATGTCGAGCATTGAGGTGATGTTGATCTGCGGCTCAGGTAGGGCCGCGATCCGCCGGTGACGTCGCGCCATCGGGCTAGGCTCCCGCCGTGAGGCGCTGGAACTCACGCTGGAGCAGTGGTTCGAGACGTCCGGAGTACCGCTCCAGGTCCGAGAGGATTTCACGGACGCGTGCCGACAAGTAAGTATGCATGACGGTCGCCGGAATCGCGACTACAAGGCCGAAGATCGTCGTGACCAGTGCAGTCGAAAGGCCTGGAGCCAGTGTGGCCAGGGAGGCGTCGCCGTTGCCCATCGCTTGGAACGATCCGAGGATGCCCCAAACCGTTCCAAAGAGACCAAGGAAGGGCGCCAGGCTGATTGAGAGCCCGAGGACGTGGAGACCGCGCTCCAATCGGTGCTGCTCCTCGGCGAATACACGATCCATGGTCGAGTCGATGATCGGCCTCGCCTTGGCCATGGGCTCCTCTCCGCTCCCAAGGAACCAGCCTTCGAGGTCGCATTCGACGAACACTTCGCGGGTTAGGACGGCCAGCGGGCTATCCGGATGCCTCCGGCAAATGAGGAACAGTCCGGGAAGAGAGCCGGAGCGATCCCCGGCCGCAGAGAGGAACTGCTGCGAGGAGGCCATCGCGTCGCGGAACTCCGCATGTTTCCAAATCAAGACCGAAAAGGTCAGGATGGACAGCCCGGCCAGAATGAAAATGACCACCCAGCCGACGAAATCGTTGAGGAAGATCGCTGAGACCAGGTCCGTGTCCATGTCGAACAGACCGGCCAAGAGTGGGAGTGCGTGCATTCCGGCAACCCTGCGTGGGGTCCCAGCTACTCCTTCAAGTCGAGCAACTCCAACACTCTATCCAGATCGTCCAAGGACTGCCAATTGACTTCGAGGACGCCGCTGGTGGCGGAGGTGCGCCGTACTTTGACGGGGCAGCCGAGTCGCTCGACGAGTCGCTCCCGCAGATCATCAATGTCAATATCTTCCGAGCCCTTTTTCTTCCGCATCGAGGCGGGCTGGGCTGGCTTCGGAGGGGGCTGGTTGATCGCGTTGGCGCGGCGCTCCGCTTCGCGGACCGATAGGCCTTGGGTGACGATTTCGAGGAAGAGGCGCCTGCGGAGCTTCTGGTCCGGGATCGAAAGGAGCGCCCGGGCATGGCCCGGCGTCAGCGAATGGTCACGGACGGCTTGCTGCATCTCCTCATCCAAATTCAATAATCTCAGCGCATTGGCGATTGTCGGGCGCTTCTTGCCGACGCGCTCCGCGATCTCCTCCTGGGTCCAGCCGAACTGGAGCATCAGGTCGCGGTACGCCTCCGCCTCTTCCAGCGGATTCAGGTCGTCGCGCTGGACGTTTTCGACGATCGAGAGTTCGAGCAGTTCCGCGTCGGTGGCCTCGATCACTTGCGCGGGAATCTCGCTGAAGCCGGCGAGCTGGGCCGCGCGCCAGCGCCGCTCCCCCGCAAGGAGCGTGTATCCCGCGCCCGTCGCGGAGCCCGGCGTGACAACGATCGGTTGGAGGACCCCGTGCCGCTTCAGCGACGCGGCGAGGTCATCGAGCTTCCCCTGGTCGAAGAACTTGCGTGGCTGCCGGGGGTTGGGCGTGATTTGGTCGACCCGGATGCGGAGTTGCCCCATGGCGGGCTCTTCCACCGGTGCCTTCGGGCTGGGCTTGGGTGCCGGCTTCGCGGGCGCGACGGGGGCGGGCGGCGCGGCGAGGAGGGTCTTGATGCTCTGCGCCAAGGCGTTCTTGCGCGATTTCATGGGTCAGCCTTTCTTCCGCCTGCCATGGAGGCGGCCAAGGTACTCGTAGGTGAACGCCTCGTAAGCGCGGGCGCCGCTCCCCCAGCGGTCGTAGTCGAAGATCGTCCGCCGCACGCCCGGGCATTCGCTCAAGCGCACCGTCCGCGGAATCGTTGCGTTGAAGACCTGGTCCCCGAGGGCCTCGCGCAGCCCATCCACGACGGAGTTCGAGATGTTCGTGCGCGAGTCGACCATCGTCACCAGATAGCCGAGGATATTGAGCGGCGCGTCGCCATGCGCCCGGAGCGCCTCGAGCGTGCGCTGCATGTTGATGACGCCTTCGAGGGCGAGGTACTCCGCCTGGACGGGGATGACGATGTTGTCCGCGGCGTGGAGGATGTTCAGGGTCGTCATCCCGAGGGACGGCGGGGCGTCGATGATGATGTTGTCGAAGGCGCCTTCCACAGCGTCGAGGGCGCGCTTCAGGACTTGGTGGCGTCCTTCCGGGAGGAGGACGAGGCGGAAGTCCGCCGCGACGAGGTCGCCGCCCCCGCCGTAGAGGGAGACCGCTTCGACGGCGGAGGGTGAGGGAGGCGGCGGGGCGGCCTCCGGCTCGAGCAGAGCGGCGGAGCTGGCCGAGTCGGGCTCGGCGCCGAGGCTCAAGGAGGCGTTTCCTTGCGCGTCGAGGTCGACGACGAGCACGCGCCGCCCTTGCAGGGCGAGGCCGTGCGCGAGGCTGACGACGGTGGTTGTCTTTCCCACGCCGCCCTTCTGATTGATCACCGCGGTGCGGACTGTTTCACGTGAAACACGCTGTCGGGCCAATTGCCGGTCCAGCCTTTCCTTGTTGCGATCACACGGAGAGGCTGTTTCCGGGGGGGCCGAACCGGCAAGCGCATTCGGCGCGGCGGGGTCGCCTTGACACGCGGGGGCGTGCGGGGGACCCTAGCATCCTTACCGCTGGGGGTTCGCCAAGCTGGTAAGGCATCGGCCTTTGGAGCCGACATTCGCAGGTTCGAGTCCTGCACCCCCAGCCAGCATTGGAGCCGGGCTGCCGAACCGGGCGGCCCGGCTCTACCTTTATCCGAGAGGCGAGACATGGCGGACGGTGCGGCGGCGATTGTGTTGGCGGCGGGCGAAGGGAAGCGGATGAAGACATCGCTTCCGAAGGTGCTCCATCCGGTCCTCGGTGTTCCGATGCTGCATCGCGTGGTGCGGGCGCTGAGCGGCGCCGGCGTGGCGCGGATCGTTGTGGTTATTGGACATGCCGCGGACGCGGTGCGGGCTTCGCTCGATGGCCTCGGGGTCTCGACGGCGCTCCAGGCGGAGCAGCTCGGGACGGGGCACGCCGCGCGCTGCGCGCTGCCGGAGCTGGAAGGCTGGGCGGGGCCCGTGGTGGTGGCGTGCGGCGACACGCCGCTGGTGACGGCGGAGTTGTTCCGGGGCGCGCTCGACGCGCACGCGGCGGCGGGGGCGGCGGCGACGGTGGTGACGTGCCGGGTGCCGCAGCCCGGCTCCTACGGGCGGATCGTGCGGGGGGTCGGCGGCGGGGTGGAGGCGATCATGGAGTTCCGCGACGCGTCCGCGGAGCAGCGCGCGATCGACGAAATCAATTCGGGGAATTATGTTTTCTCCGGTGGAATTCTGCCGGATTATCTGGCGCAATTACGGGCGGATAATTCGCAGCGGGAATATTACCTGACGGACGTCGTGGGCTTGCTGCGCAAGGGCGGAAGCGCTGTCGCCGGATTTATGCGCCCTGATTTCCGGGAATTATTGGGGGTTAATTCCCTCGCCGAATTGGCCGATGCGGAAAACATCCTGTCCACGGCGGCGGCCGCGCGGCTGATGGCGTCGGGCGTCGCGGTGCGGTCGCCGGCGACGTGCCGGATCGCGCCGGAGGCGGAGGTCGGGCGCGATTCGGTGGTGCTCCCCGGGGTGTCGCTCGAGGGCGCCTGCCGCCTGGGCGAGCGCTGCGTGGTGGGGCCGAACGTGGTGCTGCGCGACGCGGTGCTGCCGGCGGGCACGCGGGTGTCGCCGCTCGGGGTCGAGATGGAATCCCCCTTGGCCCGCGGCGCGGCGGAGGGTTGAACGGGTTCATTATGTCGAACAGACCCAGCCGCCGCGCCCACGCCCCGCAACTAGCCGACCCCTTCCTCGGCGAACCCCCCGTGATCCTGCCGGGCTCGGCGTCGATCGATCTGGCGTCGGAGATCGCGAAGAAGCTCGGCACGACGCTCGGGCGGGTGACGATCGAGCCATTTTCCGACGGCGAGACGTTTGTCAAAATCCTTGATAATGTGCGCGGACGCGATGTGTTCGTGATCCAAAGCACGTCGTTCCCGGCGAACGAGCACATCATGCAGCTCCTGCTGCTGATGGACGCGGCGCGGCGCGCGTCGGCGCAGCGCGTGACGGCGGTGATCCCCTACTTCGGCTACGCGCGGCAGGACCGCAAGGACCAGGGGCGCGTGGCGCTTTCCGCGAAGCTGGTGGCGAACCTGATCGCGACGGCGGGGGCGGACCGGTTGCTGACGGTGGACCTGCACGCGAACCAGTTGCAGGGCTTCTTCGACATGCCGGTGGACCACCTGCTGGGCGGCCCGGCGCTGATCGACTATGTGCGCAAGAAGCTGAAACTGAAGAAGATCACGGTGGTTTCGCCGGACGTCGGGAACGTGAAGATGGCGCGCAACTTCGCGAACCAGCTCGACGCGCCGCTGGCGATCGTCGACAAGAGGCGGCCCAAGCCGAACGTTTCGGAGGTGATGTCGATCATCGGCGAGGAGCAGATCGCCGGGCGCGACGTGTGCATCTTCGATGATATGATTGACACGGCGGGCACCATCTGTAATGCAGCACGGGCAGTCTGCGAGAGGGGCGCGCTCGACGTGTACGCCCTTTGCAGCCATGCGGTGCTCAGCGGAACCGCCCTGGAGCGGCTTGCGGACGCTCCGATCAAGCAGGTGGTGGTGACGAACACGATCCACCACGACTTGCAGCGACTGCCGAAGAAGGTGAAGACGATCTCGATCGCGCCCCTTCTGGCCCAAGCCATCGACAGGATCCACACCCACCGGTCCGTCAGCGACCTGTTCAGCGGCAAGAACCGCTGACCCATTCGGAGGAAACACCCCCATGTCCAGTGCCAAACTCGCGCTGAACGCCCAAGTGCGCGCCGACAAGCGCGGCAAGGAATACGCCGCGAAGCTCCGCCAGCAAGGCAAGATCCCCGGCGTTGTGTACGGCGCCCACCAGGACACCGTGAGCCTGGAACTCGAATCGCACGCGTTCGACGGCGTCCGCGCCAGCCTGCGCGGCGAACAGCTCCTCGTCGACCTCAACCTCTCCAACGGCGTGAAGGAGAAGGTCTTCATCAAGAGCGTGCAGCGCGAGCCGCTGTCGCAGCGCATCATCCACGTGGACCTGCTCCGCGTGAACCTGAACGAGGCGATCACGCTGCCGGTCCCCGTGAGCGGCATCGGCGTCCCGTACGGCGTCCGCAACGACGGCGGCATGCTCGAGCAGGTGCTCCGCACGGTGACCATCACCTGCCTGCCGGAGAAGATGCCCCCGCACATCGACGTCGACCTGACGAACATGCTGGTCGGCCAGTCGGTGCACGTGTACGACCTGCCGAAGCTGGAAGGCGTCACCTACGCGCACCCGGAGCAGGTGATCTTCGCCTGCCTCAGCAAGACCGAGGAAAAGGCGGTCGCCGCTCCGGCGGGCGCCGCCCCGGCCGCCGCGGCGGCCGGCGCCAAGGTCTAACCGGCGCGGCGCGGCCAGCGCCGCGCACGCGACCAGTCCGCACGGCCCACAACGGCCCGGGAGCAATCCCGGGCCGATTCGTGTTGGCGGCGCCGAACGGATTGACCGTCCTCCCCCGGCGCCGCTCCATTACCCGGCATGATCGTCCGCACGTTCAAACCGCTCTTCCGCCCGGAGGTGATCCGCGACCGGCTGCTGCGCTTCCCGATGCCCCCCGGCGTCGAGGAGCCGCGCCGGCGCCTGGCGTCGCTCGCGTCGCTGTTCGCCACCGGCGACCCGGGGCGGCTCGGCGAGGAGAACCTCAAGCCCGGCTTCCTCGCCGACGTGTTCGGCGAGCTGCTGGGATACCGCACGCCGAACCAGGCGCCGGGCGCGCACACGATCGTGCCGGAGTTCGCCCTCCGGACCGGCGGCTTCGCCGACGCGGTGCTGGGGCGCCAACTAGCCGAGGGGCGCGGCGCGGTGGTCGCCGTCGAGATCAAGGGGCCCCGCGACCCGCTCGACATCCCCCATGGCGGACGCCGCCTCTCCGCCGTCGAGCAGGGCTTCGACTACGCGATCAACCTCGGCTGCGACTGGATCGTGGTCTCCTCGATGCGCGAGACGCGCCTGTACCACAAGGGCGCGGACCGGCTGACGTGCGAGCGTTTCGACCTGGCGCTGCTCGCCACGAACGACCACGCACTGCGCCGCTTCCTCTACATCCTCGGCGCGGAGCGCGTGCTCGCGCCGGACGGAAGCTGCCACCTCGAGGAGCTGCTCGCGGAGTCGAAGCGCGTCGGCGAGCGCCTCACGCGCGAGTTCTACGAGGAGTTCTCGCGGCACCGCCTCGAGACGTTCCTGCGCCTGGGCGAGGCGAACCCCGGCGCGGACCGGGTGCGGCTGCTGGCGCTGACGCAGAAGATCCTAGACCGCGTGCTGTTCTGCGCGTTCGCCGAGGACCGCGGCCTGCTCCCGAAGGACTCGGTGCGCGAGGCCTTCACGTACCGCAACCCGTACACGCCGCAACCGGTGTGGAATAATTTCCGCGCCCTTTTCCGATTTATCAACGATGGCAATCCCGACCTGAATATCCCGCGCTATAATGGCGGATTATTCGCCCCGGACCCGGAGATCGACGCGCTGGCGGTGCCGGACATGGCATGCTCGGCGTTCCCGGAGCTGGCGCGCTACGACTTCCGCGAGCTCGACACCGGGGGCGAGGAGGCGCTGGCGTTCGAGACGAACGGGCGCGAGGGCGTCATCGACGTCGAAATCCTCGGCCACATCTTCGAGCAGTCGATCACGGACCTCGAGCGGCTGCGCCTGGAGATCGAGGAGACGGGGCGCCTCGAGCCGCCGGACCCGAAGCGGGCGAAGGCGAAGCGCAAGAAGGAGGGCGCGTTCTACACGCCGCGATTCATCACGAGCCACATCGTCGAGCGCACGCTGGGCCCGGTGCTGGCGGACCGCTGCGAACAGGTCCGCGCGCGGCACCACGCGGAGGCAAAGGGCGCGGCGCGGGCGGCGCTGGCGGACCCGGCGGCGGCGGAACCCGCGCTGCTGCGCCCCGCCGCGCGCGAGGCGCTGGTGCGCTTCTGGCGCGAATGGCGGGACGAACTGGGCACCATCCGCGTGCTCGACCCCGCCTGCGGCTCCGGCGCCTTCCTCATCGAGGTCTACGACCAGCTCCTCGCCGCGTACCGCGACGCGAACGCGCGCCTCGAGGCGCTGGGCTGCGACCCCGAGCTGTTCGACCTGAGCCGCCGCATCCTCGAACGGAACCTCTACGGGGTGGACGTGAACAGCGAGGCGGTCGAGATCTGCCGGCTCTCGCTCTGGATCAAGACGGCGGAGCGCGGCAAGATCCTGACGGACCTGGACCACACGATCCGGCGCGGGAACTCGATCGTGGACGATCCGGCGCTGCACCCGTGGGCGCTCGATTGGCGCGCGGCGTTCCCCGAGGTGTTCGAGGGGGGCGGCTTCGACGCGGTGGTGGGTAACCCGCCCTACATCCGGCAGGAGTGGATCGCGGCGTACAAGGAGCACCTGAAGTCGCGGTACGCGTCATTTTCGGGGACGGCGGATATCTACATTTATTTCATCGAGCGCGGCCTCGATTTACTGCGCGAAGGCGGTCGGCTCGGGTTCATCACGAGCGGCACCTTCGCGCGCGGCAATTTCGCGGCGCCTTTCCGCAAGTGGCTGCCGGGCGTGGCGCGGTTTTCCTCGCTGGTGAATTTCGGCGAAAACCAGCCGTTCGAGGGCGCCGAGATGGTCTACCCCACCATGTTCACGCTGGAGAAGCGCACCGGCCCCGCGACGTTCCCGACGCTGTTCCTCGACGAGAAGATTCCGAAGGACATCTCGAAGACCATGGAGGAGCACCAGCTCCCCTGCGACGAATCGGTCTTCGAGTCGGAGGAGTGGAAGTTCCAGCCGAAGGACGTCACGGCGCTCTTCCGAAAGCTGTCGGGCGCGGGCGTGCCGCTCGCCGAAGCGGTGAAGGGGCGCATCTACTACGGCATCAAGACCGGCTTGAACGAGGCGTTCATCATCGACACGCCGACGCGCGACGCGCTGGTGGCGGCTGATGCGCGGTCGGCGGAGATCATCCGCCCGATCCTGAAGGGCGAGGACCTGCGCCCGTGGCATCAGGACTGGGAGGGGAACCATCTGCTCGCGATTCCTTCCGGGATGACTCGCCAACTCGCTGGGCCCGACGTGGACGAGTGCGGTGGCTGGCGTTGGTTCGCCACCGAGTTCCACGCTGTGGCCGAACACCTCGCGCGGCACGAGACGACGGCGCGGCTTCGACAGGACAAGGGCGACTTCTGGTGGGAATTGCGGCCGTGCAGCTATTATTCGGAGTTCGACCAGCCGAAAATCCTCTGGCCGGACATTCAGAAACTGCCGCGTTTTTCTTGGGACGCGACGGGATTTTATGTCAATGATAAGGGCTTCATCCTGCTCGCGGGCTCTGCCTCGACACTTTCGCTACTTAACTCGCACACGCTTTGGTTCTGCATTTCGCAGCTTTGCCTTCCGCTACGCCTGAGGAAGGGGCTTTGGCAGTATCAGTCGAAGTCCCAGTTCATCGAGCGCCTCCCCATCCCCGCGCTCTCCGCGGAGGACGACGCTGCGCTGGCGCGGATCGCGGAGGAGGTGACGGATTTCGCGCGCGAGCGGCACGCGCTGCACCGGGCGACGCGGCACCGGATCGTGGCGGACCTGTTGCCGCGCGATGCGAGGGCGACGAACGCGATCACCACGTGGTGGGAGCTGGACCTGCGGGCGCTCCGCGAGGAGTTGGCGCGCGCGGCGAAGTCCGACATCCCGGTGCGCGAACGCGCCGATTGGGAGGCGTTCCTGGCCACGCAGCGCACCGCGCACGAACGCCTCACCGCCGCCATCGTCTCCCGCGAGGAGGAGTTGAACGACCGGGTGTACCGGCTCTACGGGCTCTCCGCGGCGGAGGTGCGGATGCTGGAGGACTTCATGCGCCGCACGAAGACGTTCTATCCGCTCGGCGAAGTGTAGCCCCCCGATGCCCGTTGACGGGTATCGGCGGATGCGCGGAAGATCGGGGTAAACCCCGACTCCCGGAGTGGCTCCCGTGACTGAAGACGAAACGCTCGCCAAGCCTCCCGAGACGTTGCCGGCGGATCCGATGGCGACGTTCGATCCGTCGGGGGTGCGGGATTCGTTGTTCGGGCTGGGGGCGGACCAGAGCGCTGCGCGGACGGCGGAGCTGCCCGGTTCGGCGCAGGCGCCGGCGATGGGGCCCGCGCGCAGCGCGTCGTCCTTCGTGTTCCGCCGGCGGCTGGCGCAGGGCGGCATGGGCGAGGTGTGGGAGGCGGTGCAGGACAACCTGCGGCGCGTGGTGGCGGTGAAGCGGTTGCGCCCGGACCGCGTGTTCCGCCGCCCCGGCGAGTCGGATCCGGTGGCGGAGGGTGCGTTCCGCGAGGAGGCGCTGACGGCGGCGCAGCTCGACCATCCGAACATCGTGCCGGTGCACGACATGTCGGTGGACGAATCGGGGCTGCCGATCCTGGCGATGAAGCTGGTGCGGGGGCGCTCCTGGGAGGAGGCGCTGCGGGCGGACTTCGCGGCGCTGGGGCCGGAGGAGCACTTGGCGCGGCATCTGCCGATCCTGGTGGACGTGTCGCAGGCGGTGGCCTACGCGCACAGCCGGGGGATCGCGCACCGGGACCTGAAGCCGGCGCAGGTGATGCTGGGGAGCTTCGGCGAAGTGCTGCTGATGGACTGGGGCCTGGCGGTGGCGTTCGACGCGGAGGCGCTGGCGTCGACCTCGGGCGGGGTGCCGGCGGGTCCGATGCCGACGCGGGCTTCGGCGACGAGCCCCGCGGGGACGCCGGCGTACATGGCGCCGGAGCAGGTGCGCTACTCCGCCGAGGGCATCGGCCCGTGGACGGATGTGTACCTGCTGGGCGGCATCCTCTACCAGATCCTGGCGGGGCGTCCGCCGCGGAAGGCGCCGACGAGCCACGCGGCGTTCCGCATGGCGGCGGAGGGGCGCGTGGATGCGCTGCCGGCGGACGGCGAGGGCGGGCGCCCGGTGCCGGAGGAGCTGGCGCGGCTGTGCGAACGGTGCCTGCGCGCGGAGCCGAAGGAGCGCCCGGAAGCCGCGTCGGTGTTCGTGGAGCGGGTGCAGGAGTACCTGTCCGGTTCGCGGAGCCGGGCGGAATCGGCGGCGATCGTGGCGGCGGCCCGCGGCGAGGCCGCGGCGGCGGGGGCGGACTACCACCGCTGGTCGGAGCTGCTGGGGCGGCTGGCGCGGGCGCGCGCGCTGTGGCCGGGGAACCCGGGCGAGGGGGAGCTGCGCGCGCGGGCGCTGGAGGGCTTCGCGCGGGCGGCGCTTGGGCGCGGCGACCTGGTGCTGGCGCGGGTGCAGGCGGAGGCGCTGCCGGAGGGCGCGGCGCGCGCGGGGCTGCTCGAGGCGGTGGGCGCGGCGGAGCTGGCGGCGCTGCGGCGCGAGCGCACGCGGCGCGGGGCGCTGGCGGCGGTGGCGGCGCTGGCGGCGGTGGTGATCCTCGGCGGCCTTTGGTACAACGACCGGCTGGCGCGGCGCGCGGAGGCGGAGGAGCTGGCGCGCCGCGAGGCGCAGGCGGCCAAGTCGCGCACCGACGGCATGGTGGCGTTCATGCTCGGCGACCTGACGGAGCGCCTCGAACCGATCGGGCGGCTCGGCATCATGGACTCGGTGCTGGCGACGGTGGAGGGGCAGATGCCGGCGTCGTCGGAGGGCTTGGCGACGGCGGACCGCGCGGCGCTGGCGCGGCTGTCCAAGTCGGTCGCGGAGGTGCGTCTGGCGCAGGGCAAACCGGACGAGGCGGAGGTGGCGGCGCGGCGCGCGCTCGGCGAGGCGCTCGCCCCCGGAGTGGCGGCGCTGGAGCGCGCGCTCGAGGCGGAGGCGCACGCGACGCTGGGCCTCGTGCTGACGCAGCTTGGGCGGCACGGCGAGGCGCTGGAGGCGCACCGGCGGGCGCTGGCGGTGCGGGAGGAGCTGGCCCCGGCGGCGGACGCGCCGCTGGAGGCGCGGCTCGCGCTGGGCGCGGCGATCCTCGCGGTGGGGAAGGCGCTCGAGGCGCGCGCGACAACGGAGGAGGCGCTGGCGGAGTACCGCCGGGCGCACGCGCTGCACGAGGAGCTGGCGCGGAGCCACGCGGGCGTCCCGGAGGTGGAGGGTGCGCTGGGCGCCTCCGCCGCCGCGATGGGCGAGGTGCTCACGGACCAGGGGAAGCTGGACGAGGCGCGGGCGCGATTCGCGGCGGCGCGGGAGGCGCGCGCGCGGGCGCTCGGCGCGGACCCGCGCAACGCGCGTCGGCGGCTCGAGCTGGCGAGCGCGCACCTGCGGCTCGCGGAAGTGCACTTCATCGAGGACAGCTTCGACGAGGCGCGGGCGCAGCGGCTGGAGGCGCTGGCGATCGAGCGGTCGCTGGCGCAGGCGGACCCGGGCGACCTGTCGCTGCGCGCGCGGGTGGCGCGCTCGCTCGCCGCGCTCGGCCAGGTCGGCGAGGCGACCGGCCAGTTCGCGGAGGCGCGGACGTACTACGGCGAGGCGCTCGGGATCGTGACGGATCTCGCGGCGGATTCGCCGAACGACGCTTTCCTGCTGGGCGAACTCGGCGAGATCAACCGGGCGCTGGGCGACATCGCCTCGGAGAGCGGCGAGCACGAGCGCAGCCTCGAGCACTACCTCGAGTACGCGCGCTTGTCGCGGGAGCGCTCCGCGCTGGATCCGGAGAGCCTGCCGGACCGTAACTCGATCGCCATCGCGCTCTCGCGCGTCGGAACGGCGAAGGTCGAACTCGGTGACGCGGCCGGCGGCGTGGAGACGTTCAAGGAGTCGCTGGCGATCGCCGAAGAAGTCAGTTCGCGCGACCCGGATAACGGCGAGATGTCGCGCGGCGTCGGCGCCATGAACGGACGCATCGGCATGGTGCTCGAAGGCGACGGGCGCCTGGAGGAGGCGGTCGAAAGCTACCGTCGGCAGTACGCGGTGATGTCGGCGCTGGCGGCGAAGGCGCCGAACAATCCGAACTGGAACTACGAGGCGGCGTTCCCCGCGTTCCGCGCGGCGGGGATTCTCCTCAAGCTGGCCCGGCCGGAGGAGGCGGAGCGCGAGAACCTGCTGGCGCGAGCCGTCTTCGAGCACCTCACCACGACGCATCCGGAGCGGGCGCTGGCGCACTACCAGCTCGGGCAGACGTGGACGCGCACGGGTGATTTCTCGGAGGACCGCGGCGACCGCGCCGCGGCGCAGTCGGCCCACGCGGCCTCCGTCGCGGCGTTCGAGAACGCCTACGAGCGGCAGCCCGGCAACCACGTGATCCTCTCCGCGATCGTGAACGCGCGCGGCGACAACGGTGCGCTGCTGGCGAAGCTGGGCCGCCACGCGGAAGCGCGCGCCGCGCACGACGCCGCCCTCGCCGAGCTGCCGGAACTCGCGGAGATCGGCGCGGACGATCCGTGGACCACGACGACGATGCTGCGGGCGTGGACGCGCTCGGGCGCGGCGCGGCTCGCGGCGGGAGACAGCGAGGGCGCGAAGGCGGACCTCGCGAAAGCGCTCGAAGCGCGCCCCGCGGCGCTGCCGGAGGACGACCGCTCGGACGCAATCTACTGGGCGGAGTTGGACCTCGCCGCCGGGGATCTCGCGCTCGCGGAGGGCGACGCCGCGCGCGCCGCCGCCGCTTGGGAGGCCGCGCTCGCGTTGCTCGACCAGTTCACGGATCCGAAGCCGCCGGCGGACGGCGCGGTTGGACGGTTGCGCGTGCTCGCGCTACTGCGGCTCGGCCGCGCGGGGGAGGCGCGCCCGCTGTACGAGTCTCTCGCGGCGAAGGGGCTTCGCGAGACCGAGCTGGTGGAGGCGGCGCGGCGGGCCGGCTTCTAGCGGCCCCGGCTCCCGGGCGTCAGAGCTTCTCCCCCGGCAGGCGGCTTGCCTGGCGCACCCAGTCGGCGAACTGCGCCTCGTCGAGCGGCGGGCTCTCGGGGACGTGGAGGTAGCGGACGCCCGGCTGCTTCGATCCGACCGGCGGCTCGGGTTCGAGCGGCTCGCCGCGGAAGAAGGTCACCTTCAGGTAGTTGGTGAAGCAGTGGAAGGCGAGGAACCAGCCTTCCGCCCCGGGCGCGCCGTAGAATGGCGAGTTCCACTTCACCGCCTTGCGGACGCCGGGGACTTCGCGCGCGATGATGGCGTCGAGGCGGCGGGCGGCGTCACGCTTCCAGCCCGGGATCGCGGCGAGGTAGGCTTGCACGGGCGCGTCGCCGTCGCCCTTCGGGATCCGCGGGTTGTCGCCGGACAGGAGGCGCGGCGCGTCCGGGGAGGTGGGGGACGGCGCGGCCTTGCGGGGCTTGCGCTCTGCCATGGGGGAGGGCCCTTCCGACTTGGCGGGCGCGCCTAGGGGCGGGCCGCTTGGATCACGGCGAGGAGTTCCTCGGACCGCTGGCTGCCGATGAGGACGCGTTCCCCGCTCTTGAGGACAAGCTGGACGCCGCGGTCGCCGCGGGCGTTGTACGCGGTGCCGGCGAGGCCGCGGCGGTAGCCCCGGCCGCCGTAGTCGCGCAGCGGGCGGTACGTGCGCACCTCCGCCGAGGCGATGTCGCGGAGCGCGATGGTCCGGTTGGCGAGCACGCCCAGCCGCACGGCGAGCGCGCCGGGCACCACTACGGTCAGCAGGCGGAGCCGCGAGAGAAGCAGGAGGACGACGATCAGGCCGGCGGCGACGACGGCCAGCAGCGCCGGCTCGAACTTGTTGTCGAGGACCATAGCGCCGACGCCGATGGCGAGGGCCACCGCTTCGATGATCGTGACCGTCGCCAGCAGGTTGGGGGAGAAGGACTGCTCCTCGGCGAAGAGCGGCTGGTCCGGGCGCACGGTCGACTGCCACCCCGCATCGCGGGCGGTTCCCAAGGGGGCGCCCATCAATACACCACGAAACCCGAGCCGGGAACGTCGAACAGCAGCGAAGACCATGGAAGGAATTCGGTCAGCGGGGGCGCATCCCCGGTGAGCGGGCGCGGATACTCGACCATACGGCGCTCGCCCGTGGCGCGGTCGATCCAGACCAAGTCTTCCAGCGAGGACTCGAGGCCCATCAGGTGGCGCCCGTCGGGCGAAGCGGCGGCCAGGGTGAACTTGCCTGTGCCCGCCCCCCCGCCAGCCGACGCGCCACTGAACGGGGCGAACTCGCCGCCTCCCTCCCCCGGATCGTAGCGCCAAAGCTCGGTCCCCTGACCACCGCCCCCCGACCAGCAATACACCCTTCCGTCGGCGTCGGCGACGATCTCGCCGGAACTACCCGTGAACGGGTTGCCTGCCGGCGTCCCGGACGCCTGCTCGTACAGGAGCGTCCGGTTTCCCGTCGCGGGATCGATCTCGATGAGCTGGAAGGTTCCGGAGGTGGCTCCCTGCTGCCGCAGAAAAAGCTTCCCCCCCGGCTGCGCGGCCAAGAGCTGCCGACCGTCGGTGGAGTACCGCAAGGCCGGGCCCGTCCCCACGGCGGAACCGGACAGCACCGAGCGCGCTCCGGTGGCGGCGTCGATGCGGTCGATCCGGAACACCGCGCTACCCTCGTTCACCACGCTGAGCGCAGCGAGGGACCCTGCGTCGAGGCGCGCGAGGCAGCGTATGCCGACAACCGCGGGCGACTCGGAGTAGGCGGGGCCGAAGGTGCTTCGCTCCAGCGTCCGGCGGTCCAAGCGAAGCAGCGTCTGGGGTTGGTTCAGCGGGGCCAGCACCAGCGCCTCGGGCCCGAGGCGCTCCGCAGCCGCGAGCTGGTAGTGCGCGGCGCCCGAGCCGGTCGTCTGCGACATGACCAACCGGGACTGCCCATCCGACGGCCGGATGCCGTAGGCGGCGCCCCACACGCCTTGAGAGGTGTGGGCGGGGGGGACCCCGGGCATCACCAGGATGATTTCGTTGGCGGGCGGAGGCGGTGCCAGCCCACGGGACGAAGCGTCCCCGGATGCGGCGCCGGCGCGGGGCGTCCCAAGCAAGGCGAAGCCGACGAGGATGGCTAGGCGGGCGATTGCGGAGGATTGCGCGAATCGAGCCACGGGTGCGGTTCTCCGATACATGGACGTGTGATAGAGAGACTTCGCGGTTTGGCCTCTTGTCAAGCCGCGCCGGGAGCCATCGGGCTCCCGGCGCGGGTGTGTTCGCAGAGGTTGTCGGTGGTGGTGTCTACTGGCGGATCTCGATGTCCAGCCTCGCGCGGTCCTTGCCCGAGGCGTTGCCGGTGTAGAAGCGGAACGTGTCGCGGGTGGCGTTGTCCGATTCGTCGAGCTCGAAGCGGAGGCGGAACTGCGTCGCGCCGAAGCGGTTCATGGCGGCGAGGGCCTCCGGCGAGAGGAGCCAGCAGACGGTGTCGCCGTTCGCGGCGGGCAACGGCGTGGGACCGACTGCGGCGTCGGTGATCCAGGCGTGCGCTTCGAAGTCCTCGTGCTCGAAGCGGTAGGTCGGGCCGAAGTTGGCGACCTGGTTCGGGCAGACCATCTCGATGTGGACGCGTCCGAGCGTGGTCGGGTCGCCGGCGAAGCTTTCGCGGGTGAGGCAGAGCGACGCGCTGGTGACCTCCGGCGTGCCGTAGCTGGTCAGCGTCGAGGTGTCGAAGGCGAGGAGCGCCTTGACCTGCTGGTTGGTGGCGAGGTCGCCGAACTCCGCCACGGAGTTCGCGTTGTCGGTCTGCACGCAGACGCCGGCGTTGGCGGTGTATTCGATGAGGACGCCGTCCTGTGTCGGGAGCGAGTAGAGGGGGTCGAGGAGGAGCGGCGGGCCGGCGGCGGCGGGGTTCTCGCCGCAGCCGTCGCTGGAGGGGGTGTTGAACTCGACCACGAGGTCGCTTCGGACGTGGCTGGTGCTGGGGGAATGGCCGCCGGCGCCGAACTTGATGTTGTCGTTCGCGTTGTTGCCGTCGGTTGCGTTCTGGAACTGGAAGCGGAACTGGACGTTGCCGCCGATCGGGACGATGGCCGGGTCGATCGGCACCCAGAGGGCGTCGCCCTGCTGTGCGTGGACGAGGACGGAGTTCGGAATCGTGGCGACGGGCGCGGGGCTGCTGGGCAGGGCCTGGAAGTCGGACGCCTGCCAACCCGCCGTGCTTCCGTAGAACGGATCGGCGTAGTAGATCTCGAGGTCGCCGAGGCCGGAGACGTCGCCGGTCCCGCCGTCGACGGTGAGGCGGAGCGTCGCGGTGCGGACTTCCGAGCCCGGGACCGCGATGGTGAAGCCGAGGAGGCCGCGCTCCGCGCGATTGTTGACATTGTCACCGATCTGCGTGCGGCGGCCGGCGACGAGCACCGTGGCGCCGACGCCCGGTGTGGCGCCTTCGTAGAGGATGGCGTCCTGCGAGAATTGCGAATCGATGAAGATCGAGCCGCCGTCGTCGGCGGGGGCGCCGATGGGGGCTCCGAGGGTGATCGCGGCCACAGCCAATAGTGCGGAGCGCCACGAGTCGGAGGCGGTTTGCATCTTGGGTGTCCTTCTGTCTTGGGCTGGACGTGGATGAGGCGATTTACATTTCTCCGCAATGTCGGCCGGTGTGCAACCGTAAAGGAGCTTCCCCCGCCCCGCTTGCCCGGCGCGGCGGGGGCGGGTAGCGGTTGCGCATGACACTGGTCCTCCTTGCCACGCTGAACACGTCGATGGGCGCGGTGGCGCCGAACACGGAGCGGGCGCTCGCGGCGCTCGAGGAGGGCGCGCGCCGCGGAGCGGCGCTCGTGGTCTTTCCCGAGGGCACGCTCACGGGCTACCCCGCGAAGGACCGGCTGATGCGCGCGTCGTTCATCCGCGGGAACCTGGCGGCGCTGGAGCGGCTGGCGCGCGCGACGGCGGCGGGGCCCGCGTGCCTGGTGGGTTTCGCGGAGCCGCACCCGGAGCCGGTGAACGGGTTGCACAACGCGGCGGCGCTCTGCCGCGGCGGGCGTGTGGAGGCGGTGTACCGCAAGCGGCTGCTGCCGACCTACGACGTGTTCGACGAGGCGCGCTACTTCGACGCGGGGAGCGGCCCGCTGGTGTTCGGGCTCGAGGGCTTCCGGCTCGGCGTGACGATCTGCGAGGACCTTTGGTGCGAGGCGGGCTTCTCGCCGCGGCACTACGCGGGCGACCCGGCGGCGGAGTCGGCGCGCGCGGGCGCGGAGGTGGTGGTGAACCTCAGCGCGTCGCCGTACGGGCTGGGGAAGGAGGCGTCGCGGCGCGCGATGCTGGCGCGGGCGGCACGGCGTTCCGGAGCGCCGGTGCTTTATGTGAACCAGGTGGGCGGCTGCGACGACATCCTGTTCGACGGGACGGCGTTCGCGTACGGCGCGGACGGCGCGCTGCGGGGGCGGCTGCCGGCGCTGCGCGAGGACTTCCTGGAGGTGCGGCTGGAGCGCGGCGCGGACGGGGCGGCGGCGGTGGCGTCCAGCGTACCCGCGGAGGAGTGGGAGCACGGCCTCGACACGCTGCGCGGCGCGTTGGCGATGGGCATCGGCGACTACGTGCGCAAGTGCGGCGCGCCGGGGGTGCTGCTGGGGCTTTCCGGCGGCATCGATTCGGCGCTGGTGGCGGCGCTGGCGGCGGAGGCGCTGGGCCCGGGGAACGTGCACGGGGTGGCGATGCCGACGCGGAACAATTCGCCCGCGTCGGAGGCGGACGCGCGGGAGCTGGCGGAGCGGCTCGGCATCCGCTTCTCGGTGTGCCCCATCGAGGGGCTGTTCGCGACGGCGGCGGCGGGGATGGGGCCGCTGTTCGGCGGGGGCGAGCCGCAGGGGCTCGCGCGGGAGAACCTGCAGTCGCGGCTGCGCGCGCTGACGCTGATGACGCTGAGCAACGCGACCGGCGCGCTGGTGCTCGCCTGCGGCAACAAGAGCGAACTCTGCGTGGGCTATTGCACGCTCTACGGCGACACCTGCGGGGCGATCTCGCCGATCGGCGATCTCTACAAGGGGCAGGTGTACGAGCTGTCGCGGCACATCAACGCGCGGGCGGGGAGGGAGCTGATCCCCGCCGCGATCCTCGATAAGGAACCGACCGCGGAGCTGCGCCCCGGGCAGCGGGACGCGGACGACCTGCCGCCCTACGAGGCGCTGGATCCGATCCTGCGGCTGTTCGCGGACGAGGGGCTGTCGGAGGCGGACGTGGTGGCGCTGGGGCACGACGCGGCGTTCGCGCGGCGCGTGGCGGGGCTGTTCGACCGCAACGAGTACAAGCGGCGGCAGACTCCGCCGGCGTTGAAGGCGGGTCCGCGGGCCTTCGGGTTCGGCTGGCGGCAGCCGGTGGCGACGGGGCCCGCGCCGCGGGCGGGGGGCTGAGCGGTGGCGGGCGACGGCGGGCCGAACCGCTACCTGCGGATCATGGCGCCGAACGCGGCGGCGCGGGTGGTGCCGCTGCCCCGCGACGCGCGGCTCCGCGTGGGGCGCGACCCGGCCTGCGAGGTGCCGCTGGACGACCCGAACATCTCGCGCAACCACATCGAGATCACCGAGAAGCGCGGCGTGGTGGTGATGCGCGACCTGAAGTCGCTGAACGGCACGCGGGTGAACGGGGCGCCGGCGCTGGACGCGGTGCTGCATGTGGGGGACGAGATCGCGCTGGGGCACCACACGATCCGGCTGGTGGAGTCGCGGCTCTCCTCGGACCACGACACGGCGATGGAGGCGGACTTCCCGCTGCCGCCGTCGGAGGGGCCGTACAAGCTGGTGCACCGGATCGACCTGCGGATGCCGGATCCGCTGGCGGTGCTGAACTCGACGCAGATCACGTCGCTTTCCGGCGACCCCACGCAGGCGGCGCGCACGTACAAGAAGCTCGGCGACGCGTACCGGAAGATCGTGGTGCTGATGTCGGCGGCGGCGCGCGCGGGCACGGTGGGTCCGCAGGAGGAGATGTTCGACCGCTTCCTGGCGACGCTGCTGCGCTGCTTCGAGCTGATGTCGCGGGCGGCGGTGTTCCTGCGGGACGACACGGAGACGGCGCCGCTGCGGCTGGTGGCGGAGGACTCGCAGACCCGGGAGAACCGGCTGGGCCCGCACCCGTCGCGGGAGCGGCTGCTGGACGAGTCGGTGCGCAGCCTTTGCGCGATCTACGCGGTGGCGCCGCGGATGGACGCGTCGGCGGCGGACAGCGACTCGGGGGGCGCCTGCTCGATGATGGTGGCGCCGATCCTGTCGCAGGGGCGGCTGATCGGGGCGGTGTACGCGGAGAACAGCGTGCGCGGCTACGCGTTCGAGCACCTCGACCTGGACATCCTGGCGCTGTTCGCGTTCCACGTGGCCACGGCGATGGAGAACGCGCGGCTGCTGCGGCAGACGGACCAGGCGTACGAGCGCGCCTCGAAGCTGTTCGAGGAGGTGACGCTGGACAAGACGGCGCTGCTGGTGGAGCTGCAGCGGAGCGAGAAGAAGTTCCGGGCGCTGTTCGAGCAGTCGGGGCTCGCGGCGGCGACGGTCTCGCCGGCGGACCTGTCGATCCGCGAGACGAACGACGCGTTCGCGCGGATGCTGGGGTACTCGCGCAGCGAGCTGGCGGGGCGGCGCCTTGGGGAGCTGGCGATGGACGCGCTGCTGGCGCAGCGGCTGGCGCGCGAGGCGGGCTCGCGGCCGCCGCCCGCGGAGCTGCCGCTGGCGACCTACGGCGGCGGCGAGGTGGCGACGCTGTTCGACGCGCGCCCGCTCGCGGCGGGCGAGGAGCCGCTGCTGCTGTGCACCTTCGCCGACATCACCGCGACGAAGCGCGCGGAGCGCGAGACGCTCACGCAGCTCTCGCGCATCACGGCGCTGGGCAAGCTGGGCGAGCACCTGATGGCGACGCTGGAGGAGCCGCTGATCCTGGAGCGGGTGTTCGAGGAGGCGGCGGCGTCGCTGCCGGCGGACTTCGTGTACCTGGGGCGGTGGGACGGGGAGGCGGGGCGGCTGAAGCCGGTGCTGGCGCGGCGGCGCGGGCCGGACGGTTCGTGGCGGGCGGAGGCGTGCGCGCCGGCGGCGCCGCGCGGGGCGCTCGCGCGCTGCCTGGAGGCGCTGCAGCCCGCGCGCGAGACGCTGATGCCCGGCGAGACCAACCGCTACGACAACGCGCTGCTCCCTTCGGAGGATCCGGACGACTTCCTGCGCGACCGGCTGCACGCGCCGCTGGCGGCGAGCGGGCGCCTGCTGGGCGTGCTGTCGGTGCAGTCGCGGGACTGGCGGGCTTACGGCAAGCCGCACCTGGACTTCGCGGTGTCGCTGGCGACGCTGGCTGCGCTGGCGCTGCAGAACGCGCGGCTGTACCGCTCGACGCTGGAGCAGCAGGAGAACCTGCGGAAGCTTTCCGTGCAGCTCCTGTCGGCGCAGGAGGACGAGCGGCGGCGCATCAGCCGCGAGCTGCACGACGGTGTGGGGCAGTCGCTCACGGCGCTGCGGTTCCAGATCGAGGGGCTGAAGGCGGCGGCGCGCTCGAAGACGGCGGAAGGGCTGCGGAGCGACGCGCACGAGGCGGGCGCGATGCTTTCGCAGGTGATCGACGAGCTGCGGGCCATCTCGCTGGACCTGCGGCCGACGATGCTGGACGACCTCGGGCTGGAGCCGGCGCTGCAGTGGATGGTGCGCCAGTTCCAGGACCGCTCGGGGATCCGGGTGGACGCGACGATCCGGCTCGGGGGGGCGGAACCGCCGCCGGAGCTGGCGACGAACGTGTACCGGATCGCGCAGGAGGCGCTGAACAACGCGCAGAAACACGCGCGAGCGTCCTTGATTTCCATCAGCATCATCGCGCACGATTCGGAACTGGGAGTGAGGATACGGGACGACGGCGCGGGGTTCGACCCGGCGCTGCTGCCCGGATGGCAGGCGGAGCGCGGGTGCAGCGGCCTCCTGAACATCAAGGAGCGGGCGCTCCTCTCCGGAGGATCCTTCCAACTCGCTTCCACACCGGGGAAAGGTACGACACTCACCCTTTCCTTCCCGCTCGACGGGGGTAGACAATGATGACCAAGGCGGACACGCTCCGAGTGCTGATCGCCGACGACCACGCGATCGTCCGGCAGGGCCTGAAGCGGCTCCTCGAATCCGAAGAGGGCATCGAAGTGGTCGGCGAGGCGCCGGACGGGCGCACCGCCGTGGCCATGGCGGTGGAACTACAGCCGACCGTGGTGGTGATGGACGTCTCCATGCCGGGCCTGAACGGCCTGGAGGCGACGCGCCAGATGCTGAAGAAGGCGCCCAAGACGCGGGTGCTGATCCTCAGCATGCACAAGAACGAGGCCTACGTGCTGCAGGCGCTGCGCAACGGCGCCAGCGGCTACCTGCTGAAGGACTCGGGCGCGGAGGAGATCGCCAACGCGCTGCGCGCCCTCGCCCGCGGCGAAAGCTACCTGTCGCCCTCGATCAGCAGGGTGATCATCGACGACTACCTGCGGCTCAACACGGACGGCGAAGGCAGCAAGCGCCCGCTGTACGAGTCGCTCACCGCCCGCGAACGGGAGATCTTCCAGCTCCTGGCGGAGGGCATGAAGAACCACGAGGTGGCCGACAAGCTCAACGTCTCGGTGAAGACGGTCGAGACGCACCGCGCCCACATCATGGAGAAGCTCGCGCTCGGCAACGTGGCCGAGCTGGTGAAGTACGCCATCGAGATCGGCGTCGTCCAGATCGATCAATAGTTGTCTCGCGCCCCGGGACGGCAGCATTATCGCGCCGCGGCGGACAACTCGCCGCGGCATTCCTTTTCCAACCGCCCGGACGCCATGCCGCACCCCTTCCAAGACGCCTTCGCGCGCCTCGACACCGAGGCGATCCTCGAGCTTTCCCGCACCCTCGCGCCGGACGCGGACGACTGCTCGCGCGTGGCGGCCGCCTTCGGCGCGCTCGCCGACGGGGAGCCGGACCGCGCGGCGGAGCTGCTCGAGGGGCTCGCCGGCGACGGCACGGCCCCGGAGGCGGACGCCGCCTACGTGCGCGGGTTCCTCCTCGCGTCGCAGGGGCTGATCGACGAGGCGGCGGAGGTGCTCGAGGCCCGCATGGCCGACCCGGACGCGACGCACGGCAGCCGCATGCGGCTGCGCGCCGCGGAATGCCGCATCAAGTCGGGGCAGCTCCAGACCGCCGTGGACGACCTGCAGCCGCTCCTGGTCCCGCCCGGCTGCGATGACACGCTCGAGGCGCACTTCCTCGCGCTCGAGGCGATGCTGCTGTCCGACTGGGAGAAGGAGAAGATCGTCGAGGAGGTGTCGCTGCTGGACGCGCTGCTGGAGCGCGGCTTCCGCATGCGGGAGGGCGAGAACGTGCTGGCCGCGGCGGACCTGCTGGCGCGCCACCGCATCGAGGGCGTGCAGGAGCGGCTCTACGCCGCGCACCGGCACCTGATCGAGGCGATCCGCACGGAGGACCCGGAGGAGATCCGCCACCTGTACGCGGAGGGGGCGAAGTGGAAGAACGGCGGCCTGCTGATCGCCGCCGCGCGCTCCTACGAGGAGGCGCCCTTCGCCTGGCCGGAGGAGCAGGCGGAGGCCGCCGCCTTCCAGTTCGCGCACCACGAGGAGTTCCGCGCGGCGAAGCTGCTGCTGGAGGCCACCTTCGACGAGGACACGGTGCACGCCAACGGCGACCTGTGGGGGCCGCTGCTGCTCTGCTGCTACCATGGCGAGCTGTGGCGCGAGGCGCTCGGCGCGATGGAGCGCCACGCGGAGGAGATCGCCGCGTCGCCGCAGGCGGAGGGCACGCGCCTGATGCGCGCGGTGGCGCTGCACCACCTCGGGCGCCACGCCGAGGCCGCGGCGGAGTTCGACGCGCTCGGTCCCGCGCTGGCGGAGCTGGCGGAGCCGCACGAGGCCGCCGCCGCGGTGAAGGCGCTGCGCGCCGCCGGGCGCCCGGAGCAGGCCGCGGAGCGGGCCCGCGCGCTGCTCGCCGCCGCCTCGGACCGCCCCGACTGGACGCCCTATTTCCTCAACGCGCTGGTGAACGAATCGATGTTCTCCGGCGACCCGGCGCTCTTCCGCGACGCGGTCGACCTGGCCACCGGGGCGCTGCCGCGGCCGGCGCTGGCGGACCACCTGGCCGCGCTCGGCGAGCTGGCGCTGGCGTGGTGCCTCCCGGTGGCCACGCGCGCCGCCGCGGACGCGCTGGCGCCGCTGGACGGCGCGCGGGCGGAGCTGCTGCGCGCGCTGGCGGACGCGGACGGATCCGCCGCCGCCGCGGAGGGGGCGCTCGCCGCGCTGGAGCGCCTCGGCGCCGCGCCGGGCCGCACCGCCGCCGAGGCCCACTGGCACCGCGCGCGGCTGCTGTACCGCATGGGGCGCGACCGGGAGGCGATGGGGGCCGCGCGGCTGGCCGCGGACTCCCCCGGCACCGCGCGCCGGCACCTCGCGCTGGAACTCGCCGCCCGACTGCTCGAAGCGTCGGACCTCGACGCGGCGATCTCGCTGCGCAACGAGGCCCGCGCCGCCACCGCCCCTCCCCGCGCCGGGCGCGACGCCAGCGCGCTCCGCGAGGACGAACGCCGACACGCGCTCGACGAGGAGCGCGCCGACTCGCTCGCCGCCCGCCTGGAGACGGTCCGCGACCGCGCCCCGGACTCGTCGGAAACGCAACGGCTGGAGCGGCGCCTGGCCTGGCTGCGGGACTGGGCCGCGCCGCAGGGGTGAAGGGGCTTACCGCGCCCCGGGACGCGGCCAAGCCTTACCCGGATCCACGAACGACTACGTTACCGAAGCCTTGGCCGCAGGGCTTTGGGCGCTCCCACCACTACTTCCCGCCCTTCCCGAAGACCTTCATCACTTGCTGGAGGTCTTCCCAGACGGGGCGTTTGGCGGCGGGGTTCCGTAGGAGGTAGGATGGGTGGTAGGTGGGCATGGCGTCGGCGGGGCCGAATTTGAGCCATTGGCCGCGGAGTTTGGTGATGCCGGTCTTGGCGTGTTCGGGGAAGAGGGCGCCGACGGCGGTGGCTCCGAGGCAGACCATGACGCGGGGGCGGATCACGTCGAGCTGGCGGCGGAGGTAGGGGAGGCAGGCGTCCATTTCCTCGGGGAGGGGGGCGCGGTTGCCGGGGGGGCGGCATTTGACGATGTTGAGGATGAAGACTTCGGAGCGCTGGTAGCCCATCGCCTCGATCATCTTCGTGAGGAGCTGGCCGGCGCGGCCGACGAAGGGGATGCCGGACTGGTCCTCGTCGGCGCCGGGGCCTTCGCCGACGAAGACGAGGGGCGACAGGGGGTCTCCGTCGCCGGGGACGGTCTTGTTGCGCCCGTGGCAGAGGCCGCAGGCGCGGCAGCCGTCGATTTCGGCGGCGATGGCGGCGAGCGCTCCGAGGCGCTCCTCGCGGGTGGCGAGGTTGGGGCCGCGCCAGTCGGCGGGGGGTTCGAGGAGGGTGGACGGCAGGGGCGCGGCGGGCGGGCGCTTGGTGGCGCCGCGGGGCGCGGGCTCGGCGGGGGGGCGTTCCGTCGTGGCCGGGCTGTCGGCGCGGCGGGCCGGTGCGCCGGCGGGGGGGGGCTTCGAGCGGTTCCGTGGCGAGGAAGCCGAGGCCGCGGAGGATGCGCGCGCGGGCGCGGAGGTCGGCGCCGCTCACCGGATGCGCTCCGCCTCGAGGTCGAGCACCGCGAGCGCCCAGTCGCCGAACTCGTCCCTGCGCATGCCGAAGCGGATGGTGCGGACGCGGGAGGTGGTGGGGTCGTAGCCGCGTTCGGCGAGGGCGCGGACCTCGAGGGCTGCCATGATGCCGATCGCCTTGGGGGAAAGGGTGAAGACGTCCCAGGTGCCCTCGGTGGCGGTGGCGGTGGTGTAGGTTCCTTCCCGGGTGGTGGCGGCGTTGAGGAAGGAGCGCCCCGCCTGGGGGCGGATGTGGCGCGTTTCGATGCTGATGTCGTAGCGCCGGCGGAGCGCGGCTTCGGCTTCCTCCTCGGGGAGGTCGGAGAGGTCGATGGTGCGGATCACTCCGGCGAGGCCACCGTCCGAGACGATGCTGAATTCGCGGGCGGCGGCGTCGACCGCGTGGCGTTCCAGCGTTTGGGCCATCTCGCCCTTGCGCTTGCGGAGCCCGGCGGCCTCCTCGCCGATCTCGAGGTGCAGCTCGGCGAGGCGCCCCCGCTCCGCCGCCTTGGGAACCCACGTCGCGAAGCGGTCGTCCGGCGCGGCTTCCGGCAGCGGATCGAACAGCCCGGGGGCGGACTGGGCGAGTTCCTCGACGAGGTCCTCGGCGTCCTCTTGGGCGGCGTCGGGGAGCCGTGTGGCGGCGGCCTCCTCGAAGGGGGCGGGCTCGTCCATGGGGAGCGGCTGCTCGACGGGGGGGACGGCGGGGTCGTCCAGCACGATGGTGACGTCCCACTCGTCGTCGGGCGGCGCGTCGGCGCCGATGGTGGCGGTGCGGATGGCGAGCGCGGCGAGGAGCAGGGCGACGGCGAGGAAGCCCGCGGCGTGCGCGGCGACGCGCTCGCCGAGGGGTGGCGGCGGGCGCCGGCGGATTTCGCGGAGCGGCGCGGGCAGTGCGTGGAACGCGGCGGCCACGGCGGGTCGCTAGTTCTCCGGCGGCAGGCCGAGCGCCTCGCGGACGCGGGGCTCGCGGTAGAAGGGCACGATGACGGACTGGTCGCCCGGCGCGCGGCCCTGCTGGTCGACCTTGTCGCGCCAGGGCGAGTGGATCATCGCGTTGACGTTGCCGCTCGGGGGCGTGCGCTTGCGGTAGACGAGGATGCTGCCGAAGGGGTCCTCCGGCGGCATGGGGCCCTCGAGGTAGGGACCGTTCCAGCCGTCGAGGCCGGCGCGGTTCTCCTTCATCAGGTTCCACGCCTCGTCGTCCCCGGGCACATGGCCCGTGTCGGCGGCGAAGCGCATGAAGGCCTGCGAGACCTCCTCCATCTTCTCGAGGTACTTGTTCTCGGCGATGGTGCGGTTGGCCTCCTCCATAGTCTGCGTCCAGGCGGCGTTGTCGGCGGCGATCTGCTGGACGAGCGGCGCGGCGAAGCCGCCGCCGAGGGACGCGCCGCCGAGCGCCGCCGTCGCCTCCTGCGCCCAGGCGTCCCACGCCTCCCGCGACACCGACGGGTCGATGTTGATCGCCTCGAGCAGCTGGCCGTTGAGCTTCACCAGCACCGCCTGGTTGGCGCCGAGCGTCGTCGAGACCGGCGCCTTGGCGGAGGACACCTCGACGGAGCCCTCGTCCACGGTGACCAGGCTGCCCTGCCCCTCGATGATGTCGACGCGGAAGCGAGTGCCCTTCACGCCTGCGGTCAGGTCCGGCGTGACGACCTTGAAATCGCCCGGCACCGCGCGCGGCGCGACTTCGCTCCAGAGCGAACCGGCCACCAGGCGGAGCTGCACCTGCTCTGAATCGCCGGACAGCTCGACCAGCTCGACCTCGCTGCGCTCCGGGATGCGGATCGTGTCGGCCTTCTCGCGGAGCGCCATCTGCGCGCGGGAGTTGACCGTGCGCACGCGGGAGCCCGCGCGGAGCATCGCCGCGGCGGTTTCGAGCGTGGGCGCTTCGGCGCCTACGGAGTACAGCTCGACCGGTTCCGTGGCGGGGATGATGTCGAAGAGCGCGGCGTCGAAATCCGCCGGGATGTCGGGGCGCGCGGCGGGGGGCCTGGGCGCCTCGCCGAGCGCGGGCACCGCGGCGGGCGTGGCCGCGGGCGCCTCGCCGAGCTTCGGCACGGCGGACTGCTGCGCGTGCGCGGCGGCGGCGAGCGCGGCGGCGGCGAGGATCGGGAGGAAGGTGCGGGCGGTTCGCTTCATGGCGGCGTCTCGATTCAGACTAAGCAAGGGGCCGCCGGGCTTGGCCGTCAAGGCGGGGGTGGGAAACCGGACCGTCCATGGAAGGAGGCGCCGGGGGCCCGCCGCCGCGGTCGACCGCGCCAACACGCGCTATGGGAAGGGGCTCAAGAAGCTCGCCGGATAGCGCGTGCCGCCCGAGATCCTCACGGTCGCGATTCAACCGAACGCCTGCCCCCGAAGCGAAGCCGCGCCTCTGCAGGGCTTCGCGCCCTGCGGCGTCCGGGCGTAGTCCCACCTGCGCACCGCTTCGTGTCGGGGCCCTCCACGAGGGGGTTCTGCGTAGGCGCGGTTTCGGGGGGGCGGTGTTGGGCCCGCCGAACAGGGGGCGGCGCCAAGGCCTCGGGAATCTCCCTTGCGACCGCGGAAGGGGGGTGCTAAAAAAACAGCATCCCGCTTCGGAGCATCGCCATGTCCCCGCTTTCGCGTCGCCGCTTCCTTCTCGCAACCGCCGCGACGGGAGCGGGCCTTGCCCTTGCGGAACTTCCCCGGGGGGCGGCGGCGGGTCAGGAAACGCCGCCCGCCGCCCTGCTCCCGGAGGACTTCCCCCGGCAGGACGCGGATGCCGTGCGCGAAACCGTGGGCGCCTCCCACTCGAATCTCGACCGGGTGAAGGAACTCGTCACGGCCCGGCCGGCCCTTGCGAAGTGCGCCTGGGACTGGGGATTCGGCGATTGGGAGACGCCCCTCGGGGCGGCCTCCCATACCGGGCGGCGCCAGATCGCGGAGTTCCTGATGTCCCAAGGCGCCCGGCCCGACCTGTTCACCTTCGCGATGCTCGGGAACCGGGCGGTGATCGAGGCCGCCGTGAGGGCCAGCCCGGGCATTCAGGGCGTCCGCGGCCCGCACGGGATCACGCTGCTCCAGCACGCGAAGAACCGGCTTTCGGCGGAGGATCTGGATCCCTCCGAGTCCGACGGGCTGAATGGCGTGGTGGAGTACTTGAACGCCGTCGGCGGCGCGGACGCGGCGGAGACGGACCTCGAAATGGACAAGGCGCAGAAGCTCGTGTTCGTCGGCTCCTATGGAATCGGCGCCCCCGGCGCCGCCGACACCATCGAGGTGGCGCTGAACAAGCGGGAGATCCTCACCATCAGCCGCGGCAAGCGGTCGGAGCGGAACCTTCGCCATGTGGAGCCGAATACCTTCGCCCCCGTGGGCGCTCCGGACGTGCGGATCCGCTTCGAGGTGGCGGGCGGAAAGGCCGTGTCCTTGACTATCCACGATCCGATGCCCGTCGCGACGGCGTTCGCGTCGCCTTGAGCCGAGTGAAGGGACGGGCCGCTTCCACGGTCCGCCGCGCGCCGCGCTTGCCGGGACTGCGGCGGGGCGCCCAATCTTCGCGGCCGAGAGGCGGAAGCAGCCGCTTGACGGGCGCCGCCTCGAACTGCACACTCCATGTGTGCTGTTGAGTTGCATCCCGCCACGCGGAGCGCCGCCATGAAGCTCACCTTCCTCGACCTCCGGCGCGACCCCGGCAAGCTCCTCGACGCCGTCGAGCGCGGCGAGGCCGTCACGCTCTCGCGCCGCGGCCGCGACATCGCTAGGGTCGTCCCCGCCGGCTCTCCCGGCAAGGCGCCGAAGGTTGCCGACCACCCGGCCTTCGGCATGTGGGCGGAGGCCGACACCTCCGAGTCGCCGGCGGCGCTGGTGAGGCGGATGCGGCGTGGGCGCTTCCATGGTCTTTGACACGGACGTCCTCATCTGGTGCCTGCGCGGGAATGCGCGGGCCGGGCAGGCGATCCAGCGCGACCCGTCGCGGGCCCTGTCGATCGTGAGCTACATGGAACTGCTGCAGGGCGCGAAGAACCGCCGCGAGCTGGGCCTGATCCGCGCCTTCCTGAAGGACCTCGGGTTCGCGATGCTGCCGCTGACCGAGGCCATCGGCCACCGCGCCGCCGTGTACATGGAGGAGTACACCCTCAAGGGCGCCCTCTCCATGCCCGACGCGCTCGTCGCCGCCACCGTGGTGGATGCCGGCGAGACGCTCTGCACGGCCAACACGAAGCACTTCAAGATCGTCGCGGAACTCTCCGTGAAGCCGTTCCGGCCGGAGTAGGCCACCGCATCGTTGGCCCGCCGGACTACGGGATCAGAGAGCGCCCCCCTACTCCTCCCGCTTCGCCTCCACATCGACCAGCAGCCGCTGGCCGCCTTTGCCGCGGACTTCCTCCCAGCCGGGGAATTCGCTGCCGGTGGACCATTCCCAGGTCTTGACGGTGACGGATTCCGTGGCGGCGGAGCGTTTCTTGAAGAAGAGCGCGAAGACGAGCGTCCACAGCAGCAGGCGGGTGGGCGGGAAGAGCAGCGCGAGGCCGAGCAGGTCGGCCATGGGGCCGGGGAGGATGAGGAAGACGCCGGCGATGGCTTGCGCGGCGCGCTCGCCGAGGACCGCCGCGGGCGAGGCGCCGGGCTTCGCGGGGCGCAGGCGGCCCTTGAGCGAGTGGATGCCGAGGATGCCGGTGCCGAACACGAGCGCCATCGCCATGACGCCGCCGAAGCGCGCGCCGAAGAAGCCCAGCAGCACGAGGTCGGCGACGAAGAGCGCGACCGGGACGAGCGCGGCGAGGCAGCCCACGGCGCGCCGCTATCCGAGCCGCGCGCCGATGCGCACGACGCCGCCGTTGAGGGCGTCGAGCGCGCCCATTTCCTTGCCGCCCTCGGGCTTCACCTTGGTGACGAGCAGCAGGCCGCGGTTGCCGGTCTTCACGACGAAGCCGCGGGGCTTGAGCGCGTCGACTACGGTGCCCGGGGGGATGCGGTCGTCGTCGAGCGCGCCGGCCACCACCCAATCGGCGGCGCAGGCGTCGACGCCGGTGATCTTCAGCTCCTTGCCGGCGTTGGCCGTGAAGGCCTGGGGCCAGACCACGAAACCGCGGGCGGCGCAGATGATCTCCTCGGCGGAGCGCGCCCAGTCGATGCGCGCGTCGTCGCGCTTGATGAGCGGCGCCATGGTGGCCTGGGCGTGGTCCTGCGGCGTGGCGTCGAGGCGGCCGTCGGCCGCAAGCCGCTCCAGCGCCTTCCGCATCTCGTCGGCGCCGACCATGCTGAGCATGTCGGCCAGCGAGCGCGCGTCGTCGTCCTCGAGGATGTCGACCTCGGCGGTGGAGACCACGGCGCCGGTGTCCATGCCCTCGTCGAGCTGCATGATCGAGACGCCGGTCTTGGTTTCGCCGCGGACGATGGCCCACTGGATCGGCGCCGCGCCGCGGTACTTGGGGAGGAGCGAGGCGTGGATGTTGAGGCAGCCGTGGCGGGGCGTTTCGAGGATGCGCTTCGGGAGGATCTTGCCGTAGGCGACCACGACGGCGACGTCGGGCGCGAGCGCGGCCAGCTCCTCCGCGAAGGCGTCGGTGCGGACCTTTTCGGGCTGGAGCACCGGGAGGCCGTTCGCGAGGGCGAGCTCCTTCACCGGGGGCGGCGTCATGCGGAGGCCGCGGCCGGCGGGCTTGTCGGGCTGCGACACCACCGCGGCCACCTCGTGAGGCGAATCGATCAGCATCTGGAGCGTGGGCAGTGCGAAGGCGGGGCTGCCGAAGAAGACGACGCGCATCGGGCGGGCTCCTAGGATTCTGGGCGCGGGGAGGTGATGCGATCAACACGCACCGCTTCCGCAGCGTCGCGGAGCGCGGCGGGGGAAGGCAAGCCGCCCGTCCCGGCGAGGAGGCGCGCGCGCGCCGCGGCGCTGGCGAGGCGGAGCAGCTCCGCCCCCCCGAGCCCGCGCGCGATGCCGGCGCAAAGGCCCCCCGCGAAGGCGTCGCCGGCCCCGGTGGCCTCGCCCTCGACGGCGGCGGGGCGCGCGCGCCAGACGCTCCCGCCGCGGGCGAGCAGCGCGCCCTCCGCGCCGAGCGTGGCGGCGGCGCCCTCGAGCGCCAGATCGTTGACCAAGTCAATCAATGCGCGGGGTTCCGCCGGCGCGCCGAGGTCCGCCAGCTCCTCCGCGTTCACCTTCAGCCACCCGGCGCCGCGCGCCGCGAGCCGCAGCGGCGCGCCGGACGCGTCGAGGACCGTGGCCAGCGCGCCCGCTCCGCGCGCGGCGGCGAGCACTTCCGCCCAGGCGCCGTCGCCGAGGCCCGGCCACACGCCCCCCGCGCACAGCACCACGGCGCCGGCGGCGCGCCGGCGCACGGCGTCGAGCACCGCGCCGAGCCGCGAGGGGTCGATGGGCGCCGCGGCGCTGTTCACCTTGAAGCGCCCCGCCGGCGTCGCGAGGTGCGCGTTCGCGCGCCAAGGGGCGCCCGCGTCCACGACGTCGATCTCGACCTCCGGCGCGTGGCGGGCGGCGAGGCCGCGGTCCGCCGGGTCCGCCGGGAGGAGCGCCGCGGCGCGCTCCCCGAGCGCCGCCGCGATGCGCGCCGCGTTCAGGCCCTTGCCCGCGGCGGTCTCGGCGAACGCCGAGGCGCGGAGCACCGCGTCCGGGCGCCACTCGGGCACCTCGTACCACAGGTCGCGGCAGGGGTGCAGCGTGACGGCGAGAATCGGCGGGCGCTCCATGCGCCTCGGATTGCATTCCGGCGCCGCCCGGCGCAACGTCGAGGGCATGAAGGGCGCCGTGATCGACTCGCTGGAATCGCTGGGCTGGAACGCCTCCCTGGAGGCGGACCGCGCCGCCGCGCGCGCGGCGCAGGCGGCGCTGGCGGGCCTCGAGCCGGCGCGCGTGCTGTCGGTGCACCGCGGCTGGTGCGAGGTGCACGACGGACGCGCGGCGTTCCTGGCGAAGACGGCGTCGAAGCTCTTCCACGAGGACGGCGGCGGCCCCGGGCTGCCCGCGACGGGGGACTGGGTGCTGCTGGAGGAGCCGCGCCCGCCGCGCCCCGCGGCGGTGGCGGCGATCCTGCCGCGGCGCACCGCGCTTACGCGCAAGGAGGCGGGCCGGGCGACGCGGGCGCAGACGCTCGCGGCGAACGCGGACGGCGTGCTGGTGGTGATGGCGCTGGTGGAGGATTTCAACATCGCGCGGCTGGAGCGCTACCTGGCGCTCGTCAAGTCCTCCGGCGCGCCGGCGTGCGTGGTGCTCAACAAGGCGGACCTGCTCGAACCGGAGGACGTCGCGGCGGCGGTGGCGGAGGTGCGCGCGGTGGCGCTCGGCGCGCCGGTCGCCACGGTCTCCGCGGAGACGGGCTTCGGCGTCGAGCGCCTCGGGCGGATGCTCGAGGCGCGGAAGACCTACGCGATGATCGGCTCCTCCGGCGCGGGGAAGTCGTCGCTGGCGAACGCGCTCGCCGGGGGCGAGGTGATGGCGGTGGGCGAGGTGCGCGAGACCGACGGCCGCGGGCGCCACACCACGTCGCACCGGCAGATGCTGGCGCTCCCCTCCGGCGCGCTGCTGATCGACAACCCGGGGCTGCGCGAGGTGGGCCTCTACGGCGCGAGCGAGGCGCAGCTCGCGGAGGTCTTCGCGGACCTGCTGGCGCTCGCCGGCGGCTGCAAGTTCCGCGACTGCCGCCACGAGTCGGAACCGGGCTGCGCGGTGCTCGCCGCGATCGAGGCGGAGACGTTCGACCCGGACCGGCTGGACAGCTACCGGCGGCTGCTGGAGGAGGCGCGGGGCGTCTCCGCGGCGGCGGCGAAGCGGAGCGAGCGCGCGGGCTCGCTGGCGATGAAGCGGGCGAAGCGGCGCTGAGGCGCGGCTACGCGGGCTCCGGCGCGTCGAACACCCCGGACACGTCGGGCTTGTTCAACAGGATGATCGTCAGGACTCCGACAGCGGTTCCCACGGGGAACGACATGCAGTTCACCGCGGCGACCACGGTGCAGAACATCCGGCGGCGCCGCTCGCGCAGGTAGCGCCCCGCCAACATCGTTGCGATCCCGAGCGCCCAGGCGACCAGGATGATCGCCGCGGCGACGACGACGAAGAGCCCGCCGACCGCCTTGACCATCGGCTCGCCCTGGGTGCCGGGCGGCGGACCCTGCATCCGTCCGGTCAGGATACCGATCCCCACCACCAGATGGATCACCGGGAAGCTCCCGCATAGCAGCGTCAGCGCGCCGAGGATGTAATGCGCCCATCCGAGCAGGTCGAGGTAGCGTGCGTCGTCGCGGGACATCATGCGGCTGTCCTCCAGTCCGATTCCTACCGCCGGGCGGCGCGGCTATTCACCGCCCGCGCCGCTACAACCCCAAGCGGTCGTAGGCCGCCTCGAGCACCGAGGCGGAGTGGGCGAAGGCGCCGCGCTCCTCCGCCGAGAGGTCGAGCGGGAAGGGGCCCTGCGCGCCCTCGCCGCTCACCATGCAGGGAAGCGACATGCAGAGGTCGCCCTTCCCTTCCACGGCGCCGAGGGCGCGGGTGACGGTGAAGAGGCCGGGGAGCCGTCCGCGCAGCGCGCGCATCAGCCGCAGCGTCGTTTCCGCGATGGCGAAGGCGGTGTTCCCCTTGCTGGCCATGATCGAGTAGGCGATGGAGCGCACCTCGTGGCTGATCGCCGCGACGTCACCGGCGTCGAGCGGGCGCCCGACGCGCTCGGCGAACTCGAAGACGCTGAAGGGCCCGGCGTGCGCGCGGCTCCAGACCAGCACCTCGGTGTCGCCGTGCTCGCCGATGACGTGCGCGTGGATGTTGGAGGGCGAGAGGCCGAGGCGCCGCGAGAGCACCTCGCGGAAGCGCGCGGAATCGAGCGTGGTGCCGGTGCCGAAGACGCGCTCCGGGGGGAAGCCGCTGAACTCGAGCGCAAGGCGCGTCATCACGTCCACCGGGTTGGTGATGACGAGGAGCACCGCGCCGGGGTTGCGGCGGGCGAGCTCGGGGATGATGCGCGAGAAGAGCTCGGCGTTGCGCTTGAGGAGCTCCATGCGCCCCTCCGTGGGCGCGGCGGGCATCGAGGCGCTCACCACGAGGAGGTCGTGGCCCTCGCACGCTTCGATGGTCTCGGCCTGGTTCAGCGCGACCGGGTTGCCCCAGGGCTGGCAGTGGCGGAGGTCGAGCAGGTTGGCGCGGGTGCGCTCGACGTTGTAATCGACAAGGGTGAGTTCGCGCGAGACGCCGGCGGTGAGCGCGCCGTAGGCGAGCGCCGCCCCCACCTGCCCGACGCCCACAAGCGCGGTGCGCAATCCCCGGTTCTCCATGGCGGCGGCTCCGATCCGTTCGATGCTGGACGAAGCGTGCGCGCGGCGCGCGGGCGGGGACAACGCGGTTCGGGGGTCCCGCAACGCAGCGGCGGCCCCGGATCGCTCCGGGGCCGCCTTGGGATGCCGCGGTCGCTCCTGCTGCGGGGCGGTTAGTTGCCCATCAGCGTCCAGTCCTCAACCGAGCTCGGCGTGTCGAGCACGTTGAAGTTGTCGATGTAGTACGTGATGCCGTCGCCGTCGCCGTCCGAGACGCCCGAGTCGGCGTAGAACGCGACGCGGACGTTGCCGGAGACCGGGAAGGGGATCTTGATCGTCGTCGGCGTGCCGGGGATCGAGTCCGCGGAGGTCCAGGTGCGCAGGATGTTCGCCGAGGACCAGGTGGAGCCGTCCGGCGAGTAGAGCACCGAGAAGCTGCCGGTGCTGTTGATGGTGCCGGGGCCCGCGCCGAAGTCATTGCCGGAGGCGAGGTCGAACTCGATGCGGGTGTCGGCGGAGCGGCTGGCGGGGACGGCGATGATCTGCGAGATCAGCCACTCCCGGCGGGCCTGGACGCCGGGGTTGAAGGGGAAGCTGAAGTGGCGCATGGCGTCGGTGCCGGCGAAGGTGACGCCGCCGCCGTTCATGCCGCCCTGGTCCCAGGAGGTGATGGTCGTGGAGGAGTTCGGACCGCGGGTGAAGCTGACGCTACCGGTGAGCGCGCCCTCCGCGAGGAGCCAGTCCACCGGGGGAACCTCGACCATCGCGTCGAAGCCTTCCTCGAAGGGATAGGGGCCGGGCTCGCCGACCTTGGTGATGAACATCCGGATCGGGCTGTCGGCGGAGCCGACGCCGTTCGTCGCGCGGACCTGCCAGTAGTACACGGTGTCGACCGCGAGGTTGGTCATGTGCGCGTAGCTGGTGGCGGTGCCCTGGTCGGCGAGGCTGAGGACGTTGGTCGGCGTGGTCGCGCCGGCGCCGTCGGTGCCGAGGGAGATGTAGTAGTTGGTGACCGCGCCGCCGGAGCCGGCGTTCCAGGTGAACGTGGGCTGCAGGCTGGTGCGGGTGCGGTTGTTCGCGGGCGCCGAGAGAACCGGGGCGCCCGGGGCGACCGGCGGGATCTCCTCGATGATGAAGTTGTCGATGAACAGGTCGTTGTCGGCGTTCAAGGCGTTCGAGAACGCGTAGAAGCCGAGGCGGACGAGGCCCGTGTAGGCGCTGAGGTCCACGGTCACGAGCTGGCCCGCGCCGTTCGCGATCGTGTCTGCGCTGGTGAACTGGCGCAGGGTGTTGGCCGCGTTCCAGGTCGTGCCGCCATCGGTCGAGATGACGACGGCGAAGATGTCGTCGGCGCCGAGCGTGGCCGAACCCGTTCCGTTGAAGACTGTCAGGGAGAGGTCGAACTTGGCGCGGTAGTCGTTCGTCGTGCCGAGGTCGATCTGCGGCGTGACGAGCCACTCGTTCGCGGTGGTGCCGAAGAGGTTGATGCGGGCGGCGCCGGTGCTGCCGACGTTGCCCATGCCGTCCGCGCCCCAGGAGCTGTTGTCGGCCGCGGCGAGCGCCGGGCTGAAGGTGGTCGGGGTGCCGAGGTTGCCCTGTCCCTCAAGCCAGAAGGCGGGCAGGTAGCTCGCGAAGTTCTGCGTGTGCGGGAAGGTGTCGATGACGGGGCTGGCTTCCGTTGTGAAGGACCAGATCGGGGCGCCCGTGGCGGAGCCGTCGGCATCGTAGGGGACGATCTGCCAGTAGTAGGTGGTGCTGTACGCCATGTTTCCGGGCGGATCGTAGGTGGTGACGAGCCCGAGATCGGAATTGTTGGCGATGTTCGTCGGCGGGGTGACGCCGGCGCCGTCGGTGCCGAAGTAGAGGCGGTAGCCGGTGGGTGCCGCGCCCAGCGGGTCGGCGGCCCAGGTGAGGTTCGCCGTGCGGAGGACGTTCGTGGCCGCGTTCGCGGGCGACGGTGTGGTCGCGGGGAACGGATCGGTGGGGAGCAGTTCAACGGTGAAGTCGTCGACGTAGAAGTTCACGTCGCCGGTGCCGGAGGCCTTGCGCGCGTAGAAGGCGAATTGCACGCGGTCCGAACCGGGGGCGAGGTTGTAGATCTCCGTCTGACCGAGATTCGACACCGGCGTGGTGTTGTCGAACGTGTCGAGGATGTTGGCCGAGCTCCAGGTAAGGCCGCCGTCGGTGGACATCACCACGTTGACCGTGGCGCCAGTCCCGATCGTCGTGGCGGTGGAACCGCTGAACGGCGTAAGGCCCGCGCGGAAGCGCATCCGGTAATCGACCGCCGCGTTAAGGTCGAACACGGGCGAGATGATCCACTCCCCGTTGAGGGCGGTGCCGAACAGGTTGATGCGCGCGGAGCGGTTCAGAGGCGAGGTCACGTTCAGGAAGTCGTCCGCCTGCCATCCAGCGGCGTCCGCGGTGGTGGGCGCGGTGAGGAACGTGGTCGGGGCTCCGATTTGACCGTCCGCCTCGAACCATCCAGTGGGCGGTGTGCCTTGGAAGCTCGAGGTGTACGCGCTGAAGTCGTAGGTGTACGGGAACGTCGAGATCGCCGGGTCGGCCGCCGTGGTGAAGCTCCAGATGGGGGGCGAGGCGGGCTGGCCGTCCAGGTTGTACGGCGTGATCTGCCAGTAGTAGGTGGTCGAGTAGGCGAGGTTCGAGGCCGGGTCGTAGGTGGTGACGAGGCCGAGGTCGCTGTTGTTGACGATGTTCGTCGGAGTCGTCACGCCGCCGCCGTCGGTGCCGAAGGACAGGCGGTAGCCGGTGGGGAAGCCGCCGGTGCCCGGGGCCCAGCCGAGGTTCGTGGTGATGGCGACGCTGGTGGCGGCGTTCGCCGGCGAAGGTGCCGCGGCGGCATTCGGCGGCCCGGAGGGAACCGCGTAGGTCCAGATGAAGCGGCGGTTCGCGTCGGGGAGGACGGCTGTGGTGTAGGGGAGCGTGGCGCTGTTCGTGGCGCCGGCGCTGCTGGCGGTCCAGGCCGCGCCGGTGCGGTTCAGGTAGTCCGCGTTCGTGGCGCCCTTGATGCCGACTTCCGTTGTGTCGGCCGCTCCCGAGTAGGTCGTGGGGCCGTAGTGGAAGTAGATGTTGTTCGAGGTCTCTTCAAGGATGATCTGGAAGTTGGCGGAACCGGTCGTGTTCCAGGGACGCGTGTCCTTGTACTGGATGACGAACCTGCGGTTGGGGGCGACGCCGGTGAGTTCGGAGCGGACGGTGCCCGAGGTGTTGCACTGGAGGTCGTTGCCCATGGGGGCGATGATGTTCTGCGTGCCGGCCGCGGAGCTGCTGATCGGCGTGTACGTGTTGGTCGCGGGTGCGGTCCCGAAGTTCACGAAGCCGTTCGAGTTGATGTTCAGCGCCGTGTAGTTGGCGCCGTCGTAGTTGAACGTGAAACCAATGGCGACGGCCGTGTAGTTGTTGTCGTCGACGCCGGTGCCGGTGCCGTGCAGCGTGCCGCCGGTGATTTCCGTGTAGGTGGCGCCGGTGTCCTCGCTGAACGTGTAGTAGGTCGGAATCGCGGCGCCCGCGGTGGACGCCCCGATAATCAATAGGGCGGCTGCCAAGGCGCTCCCTAAACGTGTACTGCTCATGATCGCTCCAAGATGTGACCCGCCGAGGGGGGCGGGGGATACCGTCCGTCGGGGCCGTGGAACCTCGGGTCGCGAGAGACAGGAAGCCCAACTATCCCGGTCTTGTCCAACTTCCGACAAGGGAAAAGTCGAGCGCAAGGCGCGAAAAGTCTTTTATTGGGCATAACCGGGCTTGGCCATTGCCAGCGGCGCGGCGCGGCCATAGGCTTGGCCCTGTTTGTCCAGAAACCGCGCATTGGAGCCCCCCCTCTCATGACTCACCGCCACCCCCCCGCCGCGGCCGCGCTGGCCGCCTTGCTGTTGGCGGGCGCCGCCCCGGCCCAAACCACGTACACCTTCACCGACATCCACCCGGCGGGGCAGGACAATTCGCTGTGCGCCGGCATCTCGCCGGACGGATCGCGGCAGGTTGGCGATGCGTCGACGGGTGTGTTCTTCACGAACTTCGTCGGCGTGGGTGGCCGCTGGGCCGGGAACGCCGCCTCCTTCGCCGCGATGACGGCGACGGGCTACGACCAGACTCTGGGCATCTACCTGAACGACACGGACGGGACGCGGCATGTGGGCTGGGCGTTCCCGCAGGGGACTTTCTTCACCGACGCGATGTTATGGAACACGACGAACACGAACGGAGTCAGCATCCATCCGACGACGGGAGGCTTTTCCGATTCGGAGGCGACCGGTGTTTCGGGTTCGCTGGCGTGCGGCTACGCGATCGACGGCGGTGGCGCGAAGGCGGGTGTTTGGAGCGGATCGGGCTTTTCGACGTTCACGGTGATCCACCCGGCGGGGGCGCTGACCTCTTCCGCGCTGGATATCCGCGGCACGCATGTGGTGGGAGTGGCGCAGTTCCCCGGCCCGATTTCGCAGGCGGCGTACTGGCCGCTGGCGACGGAGGCGAGTTTCGTGAACCTGGCGCCGCCCTCCGGCTATGGGGCGTCGCGGGCCACCGCCACCGACGGCATCAAGCAATCGGGCTTCGCCATCAGCAACGACTCGGGCCTGAACCACGCCATGATCTGGTCGGGCACCGCCTCGTCCTTCGTCGATGTGCATCCGCCGGCGTTCGACTCGAGCCGCATCCAAGGCGCCGCGCCGGGCATCCAAGTGGGCTTCGGCGAGGTGGGCGGGGCGCGGCAGGCGCTGCTCTGGCGCGGGAGCCTGGGCACGCTGGTGAACCTGCACGAGGTGCTCGGCGCGGGCTATGTGGAGTCGGAGGCGTTCGACGTGTCGGACAGCGGCGTGGTGGTGGGCTACGCGATCACGACGGGGGGCGCCAGCCACGCGATCCTGTGGACGCCGCAGGGGGCGTCGAGCGCGGCGGGGTGGCAGCTTTACGAGTAGACGGAAAGCGGCCGGGCCCCGCCGCGCGCGCGGCGGGGCCGGCGGGCGCTATTGGGCGAGCACTTCCTCGACGGCGTGGAGCGGGAGGGCGAAGTCCTCCGCGACGGCGGGATAGACGACCTTGCCGAAGGCCATGTTGAGGCCGTTGCGCAGGTGCAGGTCGTTCCTGCAGCAGCCGGGGAATCCGGAGCCGACGATCTTGAGCAGGTAGGGGAGCGTCGCGTTGGTGAGCGCGAAGGTGGAGCTGCGGGCTACCGCGCCGGGCATGTTGGTGACGCAGTAGTGGATGATGCCCTCCTCCTCGTAGATCGGGTGGCTGTGGGTGGTGGGGCGCGAGGTTTCGAAGCAGCCGCCCTGGTCGATGGCGACGTCGACGAGGACGGCGCCGCGGGGGAGGAGGCGGAGGTAGTCGCGCTTCATGAGGCGCGGGGCGCGGGCGCCGGTGCGGAGGACCGCGCCGATCACCACGTCGACCATGGGGAGCTGGTCCTGGATGTTGAACTCGTTCGAGTAGAGCGTCATGCAGTTGGCCGGCATGATGTCGTCGAGGTAGCGGAGCCGGTCGAGGTTGACGTCGAGGATGGTGACCTGGGCGCCCATGCCGGCGGCGATCTTGGCGGCGTTGGTGCCGACGATGCCTCCGCCGAGGATCATGACGCGGGCGGGCTTCACGCCGGGGACGCCGCCGAGGAGGGTGCCGCGTCCGCCGTTGATCTTCTCGAGGTACTTGGCGCCCTGCTGGACGGAGAGGCGTCCGGCGATTTCGCTCATGGGCGTGAGGAGCGGCAGCGTGCCGTGGACGTCGGTGACGGTCTCGTAGGCGATGCAGACGGCGCCGGTGGAGAGCATGGCCTCGGTGAGTTCGCGGCTCGATGCGAAGTGGAAGTAGGTGAAGAGGACCTGGCCGCGGCGGATCATGGGCCATTCGCTTTCGAGCGGCTCCTTGACCTTCACGATGAGGTCGGCGCGCTCCCAGACTTCGCGGGCGCGGGGGGCGATGGCGGCGCCGACGCGCTCGTAGGCGCTGTCGTCGATGCCGATGCCGTCGCCGGCGCCGCTCTGGACGAGGACCTTGTGCCCGCGGGCGACGAGTTCCTGGACGCCGGCGGGGACCACGGCGACGCGGAACTCCTGGTCTTTGATTTCCTTGGGGACGCCGATGAGCATGGTGGCCGGTGGACCTTTGGGCGGAAGTTGGTCAAACGCTTCAGCATCGGGTTCTCGCGCTGTGGGTCGGGGCGGGTCAAGGGGCCGCGGGGCGGCGTCACTCCTTGGGGGGCTGGTCCGGGGGAACGACGCCGCCCCTTGGCCAGTTGCGGCGGCGCTCCTTGGGGGAGCGGCGCTCCTTGCCGAAGCGGCGGTTCTTGTAGATCAGCTCGACGCTGCTGCGGCGGTCGGGCTGTTGGCGGCGCTCCTTTCCGGAGCGGCGCTCGACCGCGGGCCACTCGCCGTTCGGGTCGCGGGGCTTGGAGGGGTCGAAGGCGGGTGTGCGCTCGTCGAAGGTGCCGGGCTTGGGGGGGATGCCCGGCTTGAGCGGGATGTTGACGCGGCCCGCCGGCGTGGCGGGGGCCAACTCGGCGCGGGTGGCGCTGGGGGGCGCTTCCGCGGGGGCGGCGGCGGGCGCGGGGGCGGGCTTCGCGGCGGCGGCGCGGGGGACCGGGGGCGGCGTGCCGGGGTCCGCGGCGGGGGCGCGGGTGGAGGCGCCGAGGAGCGCCATGAGGCGCGCGGCGCCGCGCTGGCGGATGATCTCGGCGAGGCGCTGGTAGCGCTCCTCGTTGCCCGGGGGGAGCGGTTCGCCGATCTTGGCGAAGAGCTTCGAGAAGCCGCCGCGGTCCACCAGCTCCGCGGCGAGGGCCTCGGCGAGGTCGGGGCCGAACTCGGAGAAGTAGAGGCGGATGGAGTGTCGGAGGTGGACGTGGTCCACGAAGGGGCTCCTTTCGCGCTTGAGCGCCGGGGTCGGACCATCCACAGTGGCACATGGGATGGCCCGCGGGCAAAGTCAACCCGCGGTGAAAAAAGTAGTTGATTCGCTGGCGGGTCCGTCGCCCGCATGAAGCCATTCACAATCCGGACGGCCAAGGAGGAACGGGGCGATTTCGGGAATCCCTTCCAACACACTGGCGAGGATCCGCCGCGAGCTGCGGAGCCGGGTCGAGCCTAGGCGGTTCGTGCACATCATGGGCGTCGAATTGATGGCGCTGGCGCTGGGCGAGCGCGCCGGGCTGGCGCGGGACCGCGTGTGCGCGGCGGCGCTGCTCCACGACTTCTGCAAGGATGTGGACGAGGAGGACCTGATCGAGGCGCTGCGCGAGGCGCGGGTGTTCCGGCCGAGCGCGGAGGACTGGAAGTACCCGAGCATGTGGCACGCGCTGGCGGCGGCGGAATGCGCGCCGGGGCGCTTCGGGGTCGAGGACCGCGAGGTGCTGGAGGCGGTCGCCTGGCACACGACGGGGAACGCGCCGGTGGGGAAGGTGGCGCTGGCGCTGTACGTGGCGGACTACATCGAGCCGACGCGGAGCTTCCCGGGCGTGGAGGAGCTGCGGCGCGAGCTGCTGTCGATGCCGCTGGAGGACGCTGCGCGCACGGCGGCGACGCACAAGATCGAACAGATTTCCCGCAAGGGGAAGGCACTGCACTCGCGGACCCGCCGCATGGCCGATTGGCTGGGCGGGCGGGCCGCGGATCCCAACCAAGGAGCGGATCCCGCATCGTGATCCCCCACAACACACCCGCCGTCGCTCCCGGTCGCGCCGCCACCCACACCCCCCGCCAGCAGCGGGCGCAGGACGCCCGGGCGAGGGCGCTCCGCTGCGCCCACTTCGCGGACGAGAAGAAGGCCGAGCAGGTCGTCGTGCTCGACGTCGGCGAGGTCTGCAGCTTCACCGACGCGTTCGTCATCTGCACGGGCTCCTCGCCGCTGCAGGTGCGCGCGATCAGCGACTCGATCTCCGAGGGGCTGAAGGAGGAGGGCCACCGCACGCCGCTGGTGGACGGCATGGACTCGCTGAACTGGGTGGTGCTGGACTACGGCGACGTGGTGGTGCATGTGATGTCGCTGGAGGCCCGCGAGTTCTACAACCTGGAGGGTCTCTGGGGCGACGCGCCGGAGATTCCCTGGATGGCCGGGCACTAGGGAAGTGCCGTTGCGCGCGGCGGGGGCGCTAGGCGCCCTCGCGTCCGCGCGGAGGGGCTTCCTTGCCGCGGCGCCGGCGCGCCGCCGGGCGGGCCAGCCAGCCGCCCGCGCGGTCGAACAGCGCGTCGTACACGGAGGCCGCGGCGAAGCAGAGCCAGACGAAGAGCAGCGGCGGGCCGATGCCGACCGCCGGCAGGGACCGCGCGCCGATGGAGGCCCGGTCCGCCAGCCAGTAGACGAGCAGCAGGAAGAGCCCCGCCGCGGCGTTGAGCACGGCGTAGCCGATCAGCGAGATCCTCGGCGGGCGCGACGGGTCGGGCGTGGCCATGCGGGCGATTGCCGCAGAGCGCCGCGCCGCGCGCAACCGCGTTTCCGGGGCGGCTGGCGCCTTGACCTTTCCCCCGGGGGCGGGTCCTCTTCGGCGAAGGCGACCCACCGCCAAGACCGCAGGAGCCGCAGGAAGCGTTGAGCGACGCCACCGAACCCATCGACCTTTCCGTGGTGATTCCCGCGTACAACGAGGAGTCCCGGCTGCCGGCGACGATCCGCGCCGTCGAGAAGTACCTCGCGGACCGGGGCGGCGCGTGGGAGCTGATCGTCGTGGACGACGGGTCGCGCGACGGGACCGTCGCGGCGGCGGAGGGCGCGTTCTCGTCGCCGGGCTCGCGCGTGCTGCGGAACCCGGCGAACATGGGCAAGGGCGCGAGCGTGAAGAACGGCATGCTGGCGGCCCGGGGGCGGCTGCGGCTCTTCAGCGACGCCGACCTGTCGACGCCGATCGAGGAGTTCGAGAAGTTGGCGAAGGCGCTCGAGGGCGGCGCGCAGGTGGCGATCGGATCGCGGGCGATGGCGGAGAGCCGGCTCGAGAAGCGCCAGCCGATCCACCGCGAGACGATGGGGCGCGTGTTCAACCTGATCGTCCGGGCGGTCGCGCTGGGGGGGATCAAGGACACGCAGTGCGGGTTCAAGCTGTTCACGGCCGAAGCGGCGCGCGCGGTCTTCCCGCGGCAGCGCCTGAACGGGTTCTCGTTCGACGTCGAGACGCTGGTGCTGGCGCGCAAGCTCGGCTTCCGGATCGCGGAGGTGCCGGTGCGCTGGATCGATTCGCCGAATTCGCGCGTGAGCCCCGTGCGCGACAGCTTGAGGATGTTCGCGGACGTGGTCCGGATCCGCTTCCGGAGGGAGGACGACTGATGCGCAGCATGACTGGCTACGGGCGCGGCGCGGCCGCCAACGCGCAGGGGCGCGTGGTGATCGAGCTGCGCTCGCTGAACCACCGGTTCCTGGAACTCTCGATCCACCTGCCCGGGGCGCTGGGCGTGGCGGAGGGCCCGCTGCGGCGCCGCCTGAACGAGGCGGTGGGCCGGGGGAAGGTGACGCTATCGGCGCGCTTCGACCCCGCGGACGACGCGGGCCACTGCGGCTACACGGTGAACCGCGGGCTGCTGCAACTGCTGTTCCGCGAGGTGGCGCTGCACCGGGGCCCGGTCACGGACGAGCGGCACCGGATGATGCCGGAGATCCTGCTGCTGGCGAACGGCGTGGTGCAGCCGTCGGTGAACGCGGAAGGGGAGGGCCGGCTGACGGAGCTGTGCCTGGCGGCTCTGGAGGAGGCGGTCGAGACGCTGACGGCGGACCGCTCGCGCGAGGGGGGCGCGCACGCCCGGGCGCTGGCGCGGAACGGGGCGGCGCTGCGGGCGGGACTGGCCGGCATCGACGCCGCGCGCCCGCTGGTGGCGGCGGCGTGGCGCGACAAGCTGAAGGCGCGCATCGCCGAGCTGCTTCCGCCGGGCGCGCCGCCGCTGGACGCGGGGCGCCTCGAGACGGAGCTGGCGCTGTTCGCGGACCGGGCCGACATCTCGGAGGAGTGCGTGCGGCTCGCCGCGCACCTGGACGCGCTGGACGCGATGCTGGCGGATCCGAAGGGGCCGCACGGCAGGAGGCTGGACTTCCTCTCGCAGGAGATCGGACGGGAAATCAACACGATCGGCAGCAAGTCGCGCGACCTCGGCATTGCGCAGGCGGTGCTCGCGATGAAGAACGAACTCGAATCGCTGCGGGAGCTCGCGGCGAACATCGAATAACCCAACCCAGGAAAGCCGCAATGACCCTCCGCCCGCTCGCCGCCGCCGCCATGCTGGGGCTGCTCGCCGCCACCGCCGCCACGACCGGCTGCTCTTCGACGTACTACCGCGCCATGGAATCCTTCGGCGTGCAGAAGCGCGACCTGCTGGTGGACCGGGTGGAGTCGGCGCGCGACGCGCAGGAGGCGGCGAAGGAGCAGTTCCAGACGGCGCTCGAGCGCTTCAAGGCCACGGTGGCGTTCGACGGGGGCTCGCTGGAGCAGGCGTACAACTCGCTGCAGCGCGAGTACGACCGGAGCAAGGACCGCGCGGACGCGGTGAAGAGCCGCATCGAGAGCATCGAGTCGGTGGCGGAGGCGCTGTTCGAGGAGTGGGACGCGGAGCTGGAGCAGTACTCGGACCCGTCGCTGCGGCGCTCGTCGGAGCAGCAGCTCAACGCGACGCGCTCGCGCTACGCGGAGCTGCTGACGCGGATGAAGGACGCGGAGCGCAGCATGCAGCCGGTGCTCCGGAGCCTGGGCGACCGGACGCTGTTCCTGAAGCACAACCTGAACGCGGCGGCGATCGCCTCGCTTCAGGACGAGGCGGTGAACCTCGAGAAGGACATCGACGGGCTGGTGCGCGACATGGAGCGGGCGATCAACGAAGCGAACGATTTCATCAGCCAGATGCAGACCGGCTCCTGACCGCGGGCCCGGCGGACGCCGGGGACAATGATCTTGACGTTGTGGCTGGCGGAGGGCGCCCACTGGCGGGAAGATCAACCTCCGGCGGCAACCTCCCCCATGGTCAAAATACTCGAACGTCTCTACCTTTGCAGCCTCGGCGAGGCGAGCGACCCCTATTACTTGGCGCGGAACCAGGTGCAGGCGATCCTGCACTTCGGTTGCGGGGGCATGTTTCCCGAGGAGATCAAGCTGTACCACCGCCCGGTGCAGGACGAGTCGGCGCTGCCGCCGGCGGACCTGCGGGACGGTGTGGACTTCCTGCGCGAGAGCCTGCGCCACGGGCGCCGGGTGCTGGCGGTGGGGCGGAGCGGCGCGACGATCACGGCGGCGTACCTGACGGAGATGGGCTTCAGCCCGGCGCAGGCGCTTTCGATGATCGAATCGGCCGGCGGCCCGACGCCGAACCTGGAGCAAGTGTCCGCGCTTGGCAGCGAACTCGAGCGGCGCTCGTCGATTTCGCTCGGGCACCGGTCCTGACGCGGGGCGATGTGGAACGCGAGAACCCCGTTGCGCATGGCGCCCCCCCTGCCGTTGCATGGACCGGTTGACATACCCGCGCGGGGTCATGGCATCCCGCGCGCCTAGGCGCCGCCAAAGGGGAGTTCGCCCGCCCATGATCCCGAGCGGATGGAACCGGTTCCAGCAGGTGCTGCTGGCCACATTGCTGCTATTGCTCGCGTCGGCCGCCGCGCCGGCGCAGCGGGCGCTGTTCGAGGACGGCTTCCTTTCGCGCGACGGGCAGCAGCCGCCGAACTGGCGCTTCGTCGGGCCGAAGGGCCCGCAATACTGGGTGGTGGCGGGGGGCTCGCTGGACTCCGGCGACTCGAACGCCTTCTCGCTCGGGCCGAACATGGCCGTGGTGGCCGCCTCCGGCGCGGAAAGCTGGGGCGACTACACGGTGTCCGCCGACATCCAGGTCACCGACAACGACGGCCTCGGCAAGGTGATGCTGGTGGCGCGGCTGGCCGATAACTCGAACTACTACGCGGCTTCGATGGCGTTCAGCGGCACCGGCGCGAGCGGCTTCCGGCTGGTCGAACTGCTGCGCGTGCAGAACGGCGCGGAATTCGTCATCGCGGAATCCCCGGAGAACGCCCAGCTCCCCGACTTCGGGCGCCCCGGCTCGGGACCGTACCGCCTGGCCTTGACGGTCGCGGGCGGGAACCTGCGCGTATCGCTGGACGGCAAGGAGGTCGTGTCGGCGCGGGACGCCGCCTTCGCGACGGGCGCGCCGGGGCTTGGCGTGCTGACCTCGCGCGCGACGTTCGACAATGCGCGGGTGGAAACCGGCGCGGGCGGCTCCTCCGGCGGCCAGCGCACGCCCGCGGCGGCGGCCAGCGGCGGCACTTGGCGCATCGTCGCGATGGGGAACCTGACCCGGACCGACGCGGAGCGGCAGGCGCAGGAGCTGCGCGCGCAGATGCCGGTGCAGGCCGAGGCGCTGCCGGGCGCGACGGGCGACCGCTGGGGCGTGTACATCGGCGCCTACCCGGAGGAGGCCGCGGCGAAGGCCGAGGCCACCCGGCTACAGGTCGAAGAGGGCGTCCTCAGCAGCGGCGTGGAATTCGTGGAAGCGTCCCGCGGCGGCGCGGCCCCGGTGGTCGCCGCCGGGACGATGCAGATCCGCGTGCAGGCCGACTCGTTCCGCAACCGCAACCAGGCGGAGCAGCTCGCGAACACGCTGTCCCTCGAAGGCGGGTACTATCCTGTGGAGGTGCGCGAGCTCGGCGGCGAGTACGCGGTGCTGGTGAACCTGCCGTTCGAGACGCGGCAGTTGGCGGAAGGGCTGGCGCAGATGCTGCGCGGGGAGAACTACCCGCGGGCCAAGGTGCGCGAGGACGTTCCCGCGGCGGGCGCGGGCGCGCCGGCGGTCTCCGCGGCGGACGTGATGAACATCGCGAAACAGGCGGGCGGCGGGCTGAGCGGCGCGGAGATCGACCGCGTGGCGCAGCTCGTCCAGGGGCTCGAGGGCACCGTCCGCTCGCAGGACGCGGAAGCGAACCAGAAGCTCCGCGACGAGTTGCGCAACCTATCGGAGCGCGAACGGGAACTGGCGGCGCAGCTCCAGCAGGAGATGCGCGAGCGCGAGACCGCCGAGATCCGCGTGCAGGGGCTCAGCAGCGACGCCGCCACGGCGATCAACGCGGGCGAGCTGGAGCGGGCGGAGCGGATGATCGCGGAGATCCGCCAGATCAATCCGCAAAGCGGGGCGATTCCCGCGCTGGTGGCGCTGCTGGAGCAGAAGAAGGCCTCGGCGGCGCGCCCCTCGGGCGACACGCAGGCGGAGCAGTTCGCGAAGCAGGCGCGTGAGATGGAGGCGCTCGGCGACTTCATCGGGGCGCTGGCGCTCTGGAAGCGCGTGCAGCAGGCGACCACCACGGGGCCGCTGTACGACGAGTCGCGGGGGCGGGTTTCGGACCTGGAGGCGCGCATCGCGCGGTCGACCGGCAAGTCGGGCGACGGCGGCGAAGGCGGCTCGAACACGATGGTCGTCATCATCGGCATCGTCGCGGTGGTGGCGGTGGGCGCGGCGATCGGCTTCGTCCTGATCAACAAGAACAAGCGTCCGGCGCCGGCGAAGGCCGCGCCGCCGGCGCGCGGAACAGGGCTCGGGCTTCCCCCGGCGCCGGGCGGCTTCGCCCCGGTGACGCCCGGCGGGCTCGCGCCCTCCCCTGCTCCCGCGCCCGCGCCCGCGGCGGCGCAAGCCCCCGCGCCCGTGCAGCCGGGGGCGCCGAAGAAGCAGGCGCAGGCGATCCCCCAGTCCGACGGCGGCGTGTCGATCGACGGCTTGCGCGACGGCGTGGATTCGACGCCGACTCCGATGCCGGTGGGCGGCGACGCGCGGATCCGGCCTGGAACCTTCTCTCCGGCGCCGAACGCGCCGACGCCGCTCGCGGTGCCCGGAGCGCCGACCCCGGGAATGGCGGTGACGCCGCCGGCGGGTTCGCCGATGGGCACGCCGAGCTCCGGTTCGGTGCGGCGCCCCGGGAGCGACTCCGGCTCGCAGCAGCGCATCAGCCCGCCGTCCGGCGAGTACCTTTCGCTGCCGTCATCGCCCGAGGTTCCGCTGCACGGCGGCTCGTCGGGGGCGGTGCCGGTGCAGGGCGCGTTCCCGGTGGGGGTGTACTTCGAGCAGAGCTTCGACGACGAGGAGCTGGGCGCGCCGCCGCGGCACTGGAAGGGCGCCTACGACTACGCCTCGCTGCTGATCTCGAACGAGGGGTCGAACGGCGGGCGCTGCGCGCGCTACGAGAAGCTGAAGGGGACGGGGAGCGCGTACTACTCGTGCAAGTTCCCGGACGCGAGCGGGCGCATCTGCGCGGAGTTCGACATCCGCTGCGACGACAAGAACCGCTACCTGATCGGGTTCTACATCGAGAAGGACGAGGACTTCCGCCAGTCGATCAGCACGATCGTGCACCGGACGAACCCGAAGTCGGAGCCGACGCTGCGGCTGCAGAACGAGTCGCACCCGTACAAGTTCGGCTCCTGGGTGCACGTGAAGTACATCATCGACCTGCCGCGGAGCCTGGTGGACGGGTGGGTGGACGACATTTCCGTGGCGGCGGGTGTGCGCCTGACGCAGGCGCCCAAGGTGATCAACACGCTTTCGATCCGCGACAACAGCGCGACGACCGGAATCCTTTTGATCGACAACATCCGCATCTATAGAATCCCCTAAGCGGGGGCGGGGTCCGCCGCGCGACATTGAACCGATGGGGCGACCGGGGTTCGGATGAAGGAAGCGTTCGCGGCACTGAGCGAGGCGGTGGCTAAACAGCTGGACGCGCTCGACATGGTCCGCCTCCTCGGCGGCGACCAGGAGGTCGTGCGCGCGGTCGGCAACATCGTGAAGTGCGGCTGCAAGGGCTTCTGCCCGCTCGGCAAGGAGCAGCCGTTCCCCCCCATCATGATCGACCGGGCGAAGCGGACGTACCGCTGCTCGATCCCGAACTGTCCCGCCGCCGCCGGCGGCACGCTCCTCGAGCTGTGGGAGTTGCATTGCGGCAAGAAGGGCCCGCTGGCGCTGTTCGACGCGGTGCGCAAGCTGCAGGTGCCGGTGGACCCGGGGGTGCTGGCGTCGGCGGTCTCCGAGCTTCGCCAGCAGGCGCAGCGGCTCCTCGATCGGGGCGACACTTCGGAGGCGCGGGCCTTCGCGCAGGCGGCCTTCGAGCAGGAGCCGCGGAACCCCGATTCGCTCCGCACGCTGGCGCGCGTGGCGGAGGCGTCCGGCGCGCTGGAGGAGGCGCGCGAGCGCTACGTGCGCGCCGCGCGGGTCTCGTCCGCGTCGCGCCGGCACGACCGCGCCATCTCGCTGCTGCGCGACGACGCGCTCCGCGTCTCCCCCGGCTCGATCCCCGTGCTCATCGAACTGGCCGACGCGCAGGAGTCCTCCGGCGACGCCGCCGCGGCGGAGGGCACGCGCCTCGAGATCGTGGAGAAGTACCGCGCCGAGGGGAAGCTGGGGAACGCGCAGCTCCTCCTGGAGGACACGTTCCGCCGGAACCCCTCCGGGCGGACCTCGTGGATGCTGGCGGAGCTGCTGGAGCAGAACGGCGACACGCAGAAGGCGATGCACCAGTACCTCGACTCGCAGAGCCGCTTCGAGCGCGTCGGCGACGAGCGCGGGGAGCTGCGCGCGCTGCGCTCCGCGTGCCGGCTGGCGCCGCACCGGCTCGACCTCTGGAAGCGGCAGGCGGAGCTGGTGGAGGAGTTCGAGTCGATGGAGGACGCGGCGCCGGTCTACGCCGCGATGGGCGCGAGCGCCTTCAAGCAGGACCTGCTCAGCGAGGCGGAGAAGTCGACGCGCACGGCGATCGAGCGCTCGGAGGAGATCCCCGGGGCGTGGGAGACGCTTGCGGAGATCGCGCTGCGCCGCGGGCGCCCGGAGGAGGCGGCGGGCCACTGGCTGCGGGCCGCGCAGCTCTACCAGTCGAACGAGACGCAGGCGGATGTGGAGCGGTGCCTCGAGCTGGCGGTGCGGACGGATCCGGAGAACCCGGACGCGGCCGCGGGGCTCGGCGTGTACCACTTGGCGCGCGGGGAGGCGGAGGCGGGCTCGGCGCATCTGGAGCGCGCGGCGAAGCTGTACCTGCGCCGCGGCGACGAGGAGCCGGCGCTGGGGCTGGCGGAGGGCCTCGCGATGTCCGCGGGCAAGCGGTGGCCGATCCTGGAGTCGGCGTGCCGGCTGCTCGAGGAGCTGGGCCGTCCGGAGCAGGCGGCGGCGCACCTGCGCTCCTACGCGGAGTCGATGCGCGCCTCGAGCCCGCACGAGGCGCTGGAGGCGGCGCGGTTCGCGATGCGGCTGGCGCCCGGCGAGACGGATTTCCTGCGGATCGCGGTGGACGCGGCCTCGGGGGCGAAGGCGCCGGAGGACCTGGCGGCGCTGGCGCGGCAGCTCGGCGAGGCGGCGGCCGCCGGCGCGCCCGCGGAGCCGCTCCGCGAGGCGTTCGAGAAGCTGCTGGCGGCCGATCCGCACGCCTGGGAGCTGCGGCTGCGGTTCGCGGACCTGCTGGCGTCGCAGGGCGACGGCGCGGGCGCGGGGCGGCACTACCGGGAGCTGCTGCAGCACGGGGCGCGACTTGCGCCGCCGGAGCGCGCGCGCGTGGCCGAGGCGGCCTCCGCCGCGCACCCGCGCGACGCCGCCATGGCGCGGGCGCTCGCGCTGGCGCGGCGCGACCTGGGCGAGTTCCGCGCCGCGGAGGCGGCCTTCGTCCGCGCCGCCGAGCTGGCCGACCGCGCGGGGGACTTCGCCACCGCCATCGAGTGCCTGGAGCGGGCCATCGCCCACGAGGACCCGCTGGCGGAATCGCTGCTGCTCGTCGCGGAGGCGAACCTGCGCCACGGCGACCTCTACCGCGCGCAGGACCTGCTGGACCAGTTCCTCACGCGGCGGCTGGTGGAGGGGGACGCCACGGAGCAGCGCGCCGCCTTCGACCGGGTGCTCGCGCTCGATCCGGGGCGCCCGGCGCTGCGGCAGCGCTTCGCGCGCTGGCTGTTCGAGCGCGGCCAGCGCGACGCCGGCGAGGAGGAGTTCCAGCGGGCGCTGGCGCTGCTGCCGCGGGAGGGCGACCAGCGCGAGCGGATCGCGTTCCTGATGGAGCGGCACGCGCTGGAGCCCTCGCGCGTGGAGCCGCTGCTGGAGGCGGCGGCGCTGCAGGACGCGGCGGGCCACGGGGCCGAGGCGCTCCGGGCGCGGCTGGACGCGCTGCGCGCGGCGGCGGCGGCGGGCGAGTACGAGGACGCGCTGCGCGCGGCGGGCGAGCTGCGCGAGCGGCACCCGGACAACGAGGACGCGCGCCGCGCGGTGGAGTCGCTGCGCGAGCGCGCGGCGGAGATCGCCGCGACCGCGGGCGCGGTGCTGGACGCGGCGCGCGCGCACCAGGAGGCCGGGGAGCTGGAGGCGGCGCTCGCGGCGTACGAACGGGCGCTGGCGCTCGATCCGCACCGGGCGGACGCCCGGGCCGCGTACGCGGGCGCGCTGGAGGCGGCCGGCGACGCCCTCCGCGCCGCGCAGGCGCACGCGCAGGCCGCCGCGCTGGCGGAGGAGGCGGGCGACAACGCCGCCGCTCGCGCCTCGCTGGAACGCGCCATCGCCGTGGGCGGGCCCTCGCGGGCGCTCCGCGAGCGGCTCGCGCTGGTGCTGCTGAAGGGCGGCGACCGCGACGGGTTCCACCAGGGGCTGTGGGAACTGGTCGAGGAGGCGCGCGCGCAGGGCGACACCGCCTCCGAGCGCGACCTGGTGGACGGCCTGGCGCGGGTGTTCCCGGACGACGCGGCGGTGCTGGTGGCGCGGGCGGACGCGACGGCGAAGCTCGGGAAGCCGGAGGAGGCGGTGCGCCAGCTCCTCGAGGCGGCGAAGGCCGCCGGCGGCGCGGAGCAGGCGGTCGAGCTGCTCGCGGCGGCGGCGCGGATCGACCCGTCGAGCTACGACGCGCAGCGGCGGCTGGCGCACGCGCTCGCGGCGGCGGGGCGGAAGGAGGAGGCGCTGGAGGCGATCCGCGCGGTGCTGAGGCCGCTCGCGGACGAGCCGACGAACACGGAGCACTTCGAGCTGTTCGACCAGGCGCGGGCGGACTTCTTCGGCGACGCGCCGCGGCTGCTGGCGGTGGCGGCGTCGCTCGCCGAGCACCTCGGCAAGCCCTCCGCGGTGGGCTTCCTGACGCGCGCGGCGGAGCGGCACGAGGAGGCGGAGCTCTGGGGGGCGCACGCGGAGCTGCTGGGCGGGATCGCGGCGTACGAGCCGCACCGCGCCGCGGACCTGGCGAAGCGCGCGGCGGACTCCTACGAGGCCGCCGGCGAGCACGGCAAGGCGGCGACCGCGATGGTCGAGGTGGCCCGCGGGCTCGCCGCCGGGCGCTCGCGGCTGGAGCTGCTGCGCAAGGCCGCGAAGCTGGACCCGGCCTCGATGGACGCGCTCGGGCTCCTCTGGGACGAGCAGCGGACGCACAACGACCTCGAGGGCGCGGCGGAGACGCTGGCGGCGTTCACGGACCTCGCGGTCGCGGCGGGGCGCGCCTGGGACGCGGAGCGGCACCTGCGGTCGCTGCTCGACTCCGCGCCGCAGAACACGCGGGTGCGCGAGTCGCTGGCGAAGGCGCTCGGGGCGGCGGGCAACCGCTCCGAGGCGGTGCTGCAGTGGTCGCTCGCGGCGGGCTGGCACCGCGGCGCCGGGCGCGGGGACGACGCGCGGCGCTGCTGCGCGGAGGCGCTGGCGCTGGAGCCGGATTCGGTCGACGCGAACCAGGAGCTGCTGGTGGCGAGCGAGCTCGGCGGCGACGGCGCGGAGGTGGCGCGCAACGCCGCGCGGCTGGCGGCGCTGCTGGTCTCGAAGCGGCGCGTGCGCGAGGCGTCGGGCCTGCTGGCGCGCATCTTCCGCAAGTTCCCCGCGGAGCCGCTGCTGCTGCCGCCGATCCGCCATTGCGCGAAGGAGCTGGGCGAGCCGCTCGCCGCCTCGGAGGCGTACCGCGCGCATGCCCGGGCGCTCGAGGCGGAGGGCGCGGTGCTCGACGCGGCGGACGCGCTGCGCACGGCGCGCGAGCTGGATCCCGACGGGGGCCCGGACGGGCCGGAGATCGCGCGGCTGCTCGCGGCGGGCGGCGACATGGAGGGCGCGGCGCGCGAACGGCTGGCGTCGGCCCGGGCGGCGGTCGACCGCGCCGACCCTGCCGGCGCGCGGCTCAGTATCGAGGCGGTGCTGGCCGAGTCGGCGCCCGGCTCGCCGCTTTGGCGCGACGCGTTCGAGCTGGCCGCGGGCGCGGG
>JANRJK010000054.1:0-18841 GCA_033764015.1 Candidatus Sumerlaeia bacterium
GCCGCCGGCCGGCGGGGGGCCCGGGCTGCGGGCGCTCCGGCACCTCGCGCGCGGGGAGCGGGACGCTGCCGCGGAGGCCGCCCGCGAAGCCCGCGGCGCCGCGGCGCCGGGAGCGCTGGACCCCGACGCGCTGCTGGCCGAGCGCCTCCTCGCGGGCGGACGCTGATCCGCCCGGCGGCGGGTCCCATCGCCCCTTGACGCGGGCGGCCCCAGCGCCCGCAATCGCGCCGTCCGGCGCCAGCCCCTCCGGACCCCCGCCAGACCCCGCAAGGACACGCCCCCATGGCCGTTATCGACCCCGCACTCCGCGCCATCAACAAGTGGACGCTCCAGGACTCCGCGGACCTGTACCGCATCAACAACTGGGGGGCCGGGTTCTTCCGCATCAACGAGCAGGGCAACGTCGCCGTGCACCCCTTCCGCGACGAGCGCCGCATCGACCTGAAGGAGCTGGTGGACCAGATCCAGGCGCGCGGCATCCACGTGCCGATCCTGCTGCGCTTCAACGACATCCTGCAGGCGCGCATCGAGGACATCCACAAGGCCTTCGCCGGCGCCATGGAGGAGTACCAGTACCAGGGCGGCTACTCCTGCATCTACCCGATCAAGGTGAACCAGCAGAGCCACGTGGTGGACGAGTACATCCGCCACGGATCGAAGTACGGCTTCGGCATCGAGTCGGGCTCGAAGCCCGAGCTGCTCGCCGTGCTCGCGCTCACCGCCGACAGCCAGATGCCGATCGTCTGCAACGGGTTCAAGGACGACGAGTACATCGAGTCGGTCATCATCGCGCAGAAGATCGGCCGCAAGATCATCCCCGTGGTGGAGAAGTTCTCGGAGCTGGAGCTGATCGCGAAGCACGCGAAGCTCCACGACGTGCGCCCGCAGATCGGCGTGCGGCTCAAGCTGGCGTCGCGCGGCTCGGGCCGCTGGGAGTCGAGCGCCGGCATGCAGTCCAAGTTCGGCCTCACGATCCCCGAGGTGCTGCGCGCGCTCGAATTCCTCAAGGAGCGCGGCATGGGCGACTGCCTCTCGCTGCTCCACTTCCACATGGGGAGCCAGATCACCAACATCCGCTCCATCAAGGGCGCCCTCACGGAGGCGGCCCGCGTCTGGGCCGAGCTCTACAAGGCGGGCGCCGGCATGAAGTACCTCGATGTCGGCGGCGGCCTCGGCGTCGACTACGACGGCTCGCAGACCAACTTCGAATCCTCCATGAACTACAGCCTGCAGGAGTACGCGAACGACGTCGTGTACCGCATCAAGGAGGTCTGCGAGGCGTCCGGCGTGCCGCACCCGACGATCTTCTCGGAGTCGGGGCGCGCGCTCATGGCGTTCCACAGCCTTCTCGTCTTCAACGTGCTCGGCTGCTCGAGCTTCGATTCGCTCCCGCTTCCCAAGGCGGTGACCGACGCGACGCCGCGCATGGTCCGCGACCTGGTCGAAATCCACAATTCGCTCACGCAGAAGAACTACCTAGAGCACTACCACGACGCCGCGCAGCTCCGCGACGACGCCGTCAGCTCCTTCAACTACGGCCAGATCTCCCTCGAGCACCGCGGCCAGGCGGAGAGCCTCTTCTGGGCGATCTGCCTGAAGGTGCTCGCCATCGCCGGCAAGCTGGAGCACATCCCGGAGGAGCTCGAAGGCCTCTCGGAACTCGTCCGCGACACCTACTTCTGCAACTTCTCCGTCTTCCAGTCGATGCCCGACAGCTGGGCAATCGGCCAGCTCTTCCCCGTGATCCCGATCCACCGCATGGGCGAGGAGCCCCGCCGCCGCGCGGTGCTCGCCGACATCACCTGCGACTCCGACGGCAAGGTGGACCGGTTCATCGACCTGCACGACGTGAAGAGCACGCTCGAACTGCACGAGTTCACCGGCGAGCCGTACTACCTCGGCGCGTTCCTGATCGGCGCCTACCAGGAGATCCTCGGCGACCTGCACAACCTGTTCGGCGACACGAACGCGGTGCACGTCTGCCTGGACGAGGACGGCGAGGTGGTGATCGACCACGTGGTCGAAGGCGACACGGTGACCGAGGTGCTCAGCTACGTGCAGTACAATGTGCCGGGCCTGGTGGACAACATGCGCCGCGTGGTCGAAAAGGCGGTGCGCGAGAAGAAGATCACGGTCGAGGAGAGCGCGCAGTTCTCGCGCTTCTACACGAACGGCATGAAGGGCTACACGTACCTCGAGGAGTCGGAGCCGGAGACGCCCGCGCCGCACCGCCCGAACGGCAACGGGCACGGCGGAGGAAACGGAGCGGCGTCGGCGAACTGAGGTTCGGGGGGGCGCCGGATGGCGCCCCCCAACTTGCTGCCTACATCCCGTGCGCGAGGCGGTCGGCGAGTTCCCTCGGGAGGCCGGCTTGGAGGATGGCCTGCTGCGAGCCGGGGAGGTCGTACTCGGCGCGCCGCACTTCGAGGCGGCGGCGTTCGACGTCCCAGATCACGTAGCATGCGCGCCAGTTGTGGTCGCGGGGCTGGCCCACGCTGCCGACGTTCACCAGGTAGCGCTTGCCGTCCACGATGTCCGTTTCGAGGCGGGGCGGGCAGACGAGGTTGCCGTTGTCGTTCTCGATGATGAAGGGCTGGTGGCTGTGGCCGATGAAGCAGACCTGCTGGGTGAAGTAGTTGAAGTTGGTGCGCGCCTCGCCCATCGTCAGGATGTAGTTCCACTGGCCCGGGTCCTTGGGGGACGCGTGGACGTAGAAGACGTTGTTGGCGGTGTCCGTGATGGTGAGCGGCATCTGGCGGAGGAACTCGGAGTTGTCCTCGGTCAGGACGTCGCGGGTCCAGAGGACGGCGGCCTTGGCGATGTCGTTGAAGTTGCTGATGTCGGTGAGCTGGAGCGCGGCGTGGTCGTGGTTGCCGGCGATGGTGGGCACCTTGAGGCGGCGCACCGCTTCGACGCACTCGTTGGGGCGCGCGCCGTAGCCGACGATGTCGCCGCAGCAGATCATGATGTCGACGGACTCCTTGGCGATGGCGTCGAGGACCGCCTGGAGCGCGTGGAGGTTGCCGTGGATGTCCGAGAAGACGGCGATCTTGCGCGCCTTCTTCGTGAGGTCAGGGCCCTTGTGTGGGGGATTCCCAGTCATAGTCCTTGCCGGTCAGCTTTTTGAGTTCGTAGGCGGCGTTCTTTCGAATCAGCCTGCTCTTGTTTCCGAGCGCCTTCGTCCACAGGGCGATCTGCTGCGCGCGCTCCTCGCTGGTGAGCTCCTGCCGGGGCAGGTGCTTTTCGAGGAGGGCGTGCTCGCCGCTTCCGAAGTTGGAGCCTTCGCGGATGGCGGGGGTGCCGTCGTCCGCTGTTGCCATTGCGGCGGCGGCGACGGGCGCCGGCGCCTTGGGCTGGGCGGCTGCCGCCGTCCGAGCCCGCTCGTCGGCGAAGAGTGCTTCTTCTTCGGCCTCGAGGTCGCGCGTGGCGAAGCCGCCACCGGTCTGGTCGTAGTTCGAGTCGGTCGGCGACTTCAGCCCCGCCTCCTCCTCCTTGGCCAGCTCGTCTTCCGTGTCGAAGCGGGGGCGGTGGTCCTCGATGCGTTCGCCCATCGAGGCCATGCCTTCCATTTCGAAATTCTCCCACTCGGCGCGCGCCAGCAGGTCCGCCTGGTCGTGGGGCACCGCGGAGTCGCCCTCGGATTCGAGGCTCGCCAGTTCGTCCTCGGTCATGGGGGCGAACTCGTCGTCGGTGCCGGCGGCCTCGGCGATGGGGATGCTGTCGCGGGTGGCGGCGGCGGAGCGCTCGACGCCCTTCTGGGCGACGCGGTTTTGGTCCAGCTCTACGGTGCGGAATTCGGCGGGGGGCAGGTCGCCGGAGCTGTCGTGGTCGCCGGTCATGCCGTCCGCGGGGATGGCGGCGGCGGCGGCGATCTCGAGTTCGAGCTCCGGCGGGATGTGGTCGCGGAAGCGCAGCACCGTGGTGCCGGCGGTCACGATCTCGTCGCCGTTCTTGATTTCGATCTCGGCGCGCACGGGCTGGTTGTTCACCGTGGTGCCGCGCCAGCTCTGCAGGTCGCGCAGGAAGAACTTCTTGCCGCGGCGCACGATCACCGCGTGGCGCTTCGAGACGAACCAATCGTGCAGGCGGATGTCGTTGTCGTTGGCGCGCCCGATGGAGGTTTCGGCCTTGCCGACCTTGAAGCGCTGCGCGGCCTGGCGGCCTTTGACGACCTCGATCATGCCGGGTGGCCCGAGGTTGTCGTCGTTGTCCGCGGGGGCGGCGGCCACCGGCGCGCCGCTTTCCGCGGCGGGCGAGGTGCGCTCCGAGAAATAGAGGAGGTGCTTGCCGATCTGGATGACGTCGCCTTCGCAGACCTCGTGCTTCGTGATGCGCACGGAGTTGACGAGCGTGCCGTTGGCCGAGTTCAGGTCGGTGAGGATGAACTTTCCGTCGGAGCGGCGGATGCGGGCGTGGTTGCGCGAGACCGAGAGGTTCTCGACGACGATGTCGTTGTCGCGGGCGCGGCCGATGCTGACCACGTCCTTATCGAAGAAGTAGCGATGAACGACCTTGTCGCCGAGCTTGACGATAATTTCGGGCATCGCTGGTGAAAACCCCGGAGTCGCGTCGTGTTGCGCCACCCGGCCGGGCGGCGGAAATGCAGTTGCGCCAAGGACTCACGGCCTCGGCGCGGGGCCTTCGACCGTGGCGGGAAGATCGCGGGAAAGTCCGCAACGGTAGAGATAGGCCACAACGCGCCCGGGCCGGTCAAGGCGCCTTTGCTCGGAATTGCGGGGGAATTCCCCGCCGCCGGGGGGGCCGATCCCGCTTGCCATGGTCCGCGGGACGCTTCGCAACTCCTTCCGGGCCAAGCCCGCCCCCCAGCCCCCGCCAAGTGATCGCCTCCATGCCGCAGGAACCCGACCGCTACCGCCGCTGGGTGCTGGGCGTGATGGGGGCCTCGGTGCTGCTCCGGCTGCTGTACCTGGCGGCGTCGCCGCTCGGGCTCGCTTCCGACGAGGTCTACTACTGGGTCTGGTCGCAGCACCCCGCGCTGTCCTATTTCAGCAAGGGACCGCTGGTGGCGTACCTGATCGGCGCTTCGACCGCCGTGCTGGGCGATTCGGCGCTGGGCATCCGGGCTCCTTCGATCCTGTTTTCCACGCTCACGATGTGGTGGGTGTTCCAGATCGGGCGCGAGCTGTTCGGCAGCGCGCGGACCGGCTTCTGGGCGGCGGTCGTGTTCCTGTGCATCCCGGTCTTCAACGTCGGCGGCCTGATCATGACCATCGACAATCCGGTGTTCTGCGCGTGGGCGGCGATGATGCTCTTCACGCACCGCGCCTTGCAGGGGAATGGATTGGCGAATTGGGTGCTGGCCGGGATCGCGTTCGGTATCGGCATCATGGCCAAGGCGGTCATCGTCTTCGCGATTCCAAGCATCCTCCTGTGGCTGCTCCTGACCGGCCGGCGAGGAGTCCTCAGGACCGCGGGTCCCTACGTCTGCCTAGCCATCGGACTCCTCTTCTTCCTGCCGCAGCTTTACTGGAATTCGCAGAACGGATTCACGATGTTCGCCGACTTCGCGCGGAAGGCGGGGGCGGGGAAGTCCCTGTCGATCAACCTGGGCCATCCGCTGGAATTCCTCGCGATCCAGGCGGGCATCCTTTCCCCGCTCCTATTCCCGGTCGTCGTGCTCGGCATGTGGGAGTCGTGGAAGCGGCGCGGCGAGCGGCAAAGCGCGTGGCCGGTTGCGTTGGCGACATGGCTTCCCATGGTGGCGGTTTACCTTACCATGTCGCTGTGGAAGGACTTGAATGCGAACTGGACGATCCTGAGTTACCTCTTCCCGATTGTCGGCGGCACCCACGCGGTGCTATCCCGCATGGATTCCTCAGCCAAGCCGGCCGTCTGGCGCAGGGCCGCTTGGATTTGCTTGGGCGGAAGCTGGGTGATCGTCGCCGCGATCTTCAACACACAAGTTTTCTATCCGTCGATTGTGCGCTCACTGACCGGCACGATCCACCGTCTCGCCCCGCAGGACGAGGACGAGCCCAAGCAGGCTTGGGAATGGACTCGGCTGGATCCGTCGAACCGGTTGTTCGGCTGGGAGCAAGTGGCCGCACGCGTGCAAGACTTGCAAGCAGAGTCGAAGAGACAGGGTGTGGAGACATTCATCGCTGCGCGCAAGTACCAGGTCGGGGCGCAGCTCCAGTTCCATTTGCGCGGGCACCCGGAATCCTACATCTTCACCAAGCGCGGTCCGGTTAACCAATACTACTTCATCAACGATTTTGACCGGGTCCTCGGTCGGGACGCGCTCATCGTCTTGGAAAAGCTCGGCGACGAGGAACGCGAAGGCATCCCGAACGCCTTCGATTCGGTCGAGTTCATCGAAACGGTGGACATCCTGCGGCGGGGGTTGAAGGTGGACGAAGTCCACATCTACCGCGGGCGCGGCTTCAAGGGCTGGACATTCAAGGAGGTGGGATCGTGAGTGGTTCGACAACGGTCCGGCGCGGGGTCCCGCAGGGGCGCTTCGCCATTGGGCTTTTCATTTTGCTGGTGCTGTCCGGCTTCGTGCTGATGTACTTCGACTCGCGGATCCAAGAGCCGTTCGAGGACATCCTGACGAAGTACGTGGACGACAACTTCATCGGTCTGCACTTCTTCCGCTACTTCGGAGGACCGCAAACGACGATCCTGGCGTGCTTGCTGATTTGGACCCTCGGCGCGAAGAACAAGCGCAAGCTGCTGCTCCCCTACGTTGTGTGCCTTGGGATCATCGGGGGATTCACGGACATCGCGAAGGACGTGATCGGGCGCGCGCGGCCGAACAAGTTCGACCGCCAGCTCGTGTTCTACCCGTTCCCGACGGCGTTCACGGACGACAAGGCGAGCACCTCGCTCCCCTCGGGCCACGCGACGGGGGCGTTCGCGAACGCGACCTTCCTGTCGGCGATGTACCCGCCGGCGGCGCCGATCTTCTACACGCTTGCCGTGGGGACCGCGCTGCACCGCGTCGAGGAGGGCCGCCACTTCAGCTCCGACGTGGTGTTCGGCGCGGTGTTCGGCATCTACCTGAGCCTCGCGCTCCAGCGGCTGCTGCGGCGGCGCTTCGGGATCGAGTTCCATCCGGAAAACCCTGATGCCGCCGCCTTGGGCGGAACCGCCTCTCCTTGACATGGGGGCGCGCGGCGGGCACCCTGCTGGTTGCTTGAACAGCCGCGACCCGAGACGGGAATCAACCGCCCGACCATGACGTCCGACAAGTTCCGCATCCTCGCAGTGGACGACGACGAAGACCTCCGCGCCCTCGTGGACGCGGCGCTCTCCGACGCCTATGAGGTGGTCACCGCGAACAACGGCCTCGACGCCCTGGTGAAGCTGCCGAAGGTCGAGCCGGACCTCTTCATCCTCGATCTGATGATGCCGCTGATGGACGGCTGGGAGCTGCTCGCGAAGCTGCGCCAGCAACCCGGCCACGCGAAGACGCCCGTGGTGCTGCTCACCGCGCTGAACAAGACCGAGGACATCAAGAAGGGCTACGCGCTGGGCGCGTCGGTCTACCTCACCAAGCCGTTCGAGCTGCCGCGGCTGCTGCGGAACATCGACGTTGCGCTGCGCGGTTCGACGCCGCGCGCGAAGAAGCACGCGGCGAAGGACCTGCCGGGGGTTCTCCACCCGGAGAACGCTCCGCGGCCGGCGGCGCCCGCGCCCGCTCCCCCGCCGGCCCACGCCGCGCCGCCGCCGCCGGAGGCGACGCCGAGCGGCGTCTTCCTGCGGCCCGTCACGGGCCCTGCGACCCCGACGCCCCGCTCGCTCCCGACCGCTCCGCCGCCGGTGCGCGTCCCGGGCGCGCCGCACGGGGCCACCTCGGGCGTCATTTCGCGTTTCGACCACGGCCCCGCGGCGGTCCCCGCCGGCGAGCGGCCCCGGATCCTGCTCGTCGAGTCGGACGCGGAGGTCGCCGAACAGCTCCGCCACATCCTCGACCAGCTCGGCGACACCTACCTGGCGCACGACGGCGTCGAGGCGAAGGAGCAGGTGGCCGATGTGGAGCCGGACCTGCTGGTGATCGCGACGAAGTTGCGCAGGATGAACGGCTACGTGCTGGTCGACGCGATCCGCGAGCTGGAGGAGTACCAGGCGACGCCGATCCTGCTGGTCACGGACCGCGACGTCTATAAGGAGCGGCTCGCGGTCGCCAACAAGGGCGTGAAGCACGTGATCGGCAAACCGATCCGCCCGCACCAGTTCCACGAAATGGTGGGCGAGATCGTGAAATCCGCCGATTTCCGGGTGCGGCCGAAGGCCGCGGGGATCGCGGAGCTGCTGCTGCACGCGGGGCGGCGGCGCGCCAGCGCGGTGGAGCAGCGCGCGGCGGGAGGCATCTCGGGCGAGTCGAAGGCCGCTTTCACCCAGTTCCTGCGCGAGAACAAACGCCCCGACCAGAAGTAGGTCTCCTTGGCGGCGTTCGGGCATTGTCCGTGCTTACGCCAAAAGCGAAGCTATCAGCGCCAACCACTATCCCTTAGGAGCACCACCGCCTATGAAGTCCCTCCGCCTTTTCGTGGCCGCCGCGGCCGCGGCGATCGCGCTCGGATCCGCCAGCGCGGAACCGGCCGTCTACAACGTCGGCGAGAACCCCGCCCGCGTGAACCTGACCTTCTCGAGCGTCACCGACTTCGAGGACATCGTCGGCAGCACGAACGATGTGAAGGGCACCGTCGTCGTGGACGAGGCCGACATCTCGAAGAGCGCCGTCTCGCTGACGGTGCCGGTCGCCTCGCTCAAGACGGGCATCGCGATGCGCGACGAGCACCTGCAGGGCGAGAAGTGGCTGAACGCCGCGAAGAACCCGAACATCACGTTCCGCTCGACGAAGGTGGAGCCGGGCTCGACGGCGGAGCAGGTCACGGTGACGGGCGACTTCACGATGAACGGCGTGACGAAGCCGCTGACGCTGACGGTGACCGGCAAGAAGATCCCCGCCGCGACCGCGGAGAAGGCCGGCATCGGCAAGGGCGACTGGGCGCGCTTCCAGGGCCAGTTCACGGTGAAGTTCTCCGACCACGGAATCGTCCTGAACGAGGGCGCCGCCATGAAGGTCGCCGACACGATCACCATCAACTTCAGCCTGTTCGCCCGGGCGGCGGAATAAGGTGCGCTTCGAGGGCCTCCAACGGCTGCGCCCGTGGTTCGTGGGCGCGGGGCTGGCGGGGGCCCTCGCGGTCGCCATCGCCGCGCGCCTCGTGGCCGCCTCCGCGGGGCGCGACGCGGTCCGCGTGTTCCCCTTCGAAGATCCCTCCATCGTCGAGTTGAACAAGTCGCTCTATTCGCCGGGGGATCCGGTCCCGGCGATCTACGGGCAGCCGGTGCCCGAGCCGGTCCGCGTGCTCTTCCTGCCGGAGGAGCGCTTCATCCGCCCCTCCGAGGACCCGTCGCTGCTGCTGCTCCCGGTGAAGCACGGCGAGACCGGCTACGCGCTGCAGGACAAGACGTTCCTGCTGTTCGCGAACGCCGCGAGCCTTGGACTTGCGGGCGCGGGGCTTCTTGCGCTCCTCATTCCCCGGCGGCGCCGCGCGCCGAATCCCTCCAAGGCGGAATCCGATGGCCGACACGACGACGAAGGCGGCGGAAAGCCTGGCGGCGGTTGAGGCCGCGTTCGGCAAGCTGCCGCGCACGCTGGTGATCGCCGGCTCGGGACTGGGCGGTTTCGCCAAGACCCTCGCCAACGCCAAGACGCTCTCCTACTCGGAGATCCCCCATTTTCCCCAGAGCGCGGTGGTCGGCCACGCCGGCGCGCTGGTCGTCGGCGAGGCGGGCGGCCGCCGCGTCGCCGTGATGAACGGGCGCAAGCACCTGTACGAAGGCGTCGCCGTCGAGGTCTCCGTGCATCCGCTGCGGACGCTGCTGGCGGGGGGCGTGCGCACGGTGATCGTCAGCAACGCGGCGGGCTCGCTGAACCCCCGCTTCGACGTGGGCGACCTGGTGCTGCTGTCGGACCACATCAACGGCATGTTCCAGAACCCGCTGATCGGGAAGAACGACGACGCGGCGGGCCCCCGGTTCCCGGACATGAGCGAGCCCTACTCGCGCCGGCTGCGGCAGGTGGCGCGCGAGGCGGCGGCGGCGCTCGGGATCACGCTGCGCGAGGGCGTGTACTGGGGCGGCCTCGGGCCCTCCTACGAGACGCGCGCGGAGGTGCAGATGCTCCGCCAGTTCGCCGACGTGGTCGGCATGAGCACCGTGCCGGAAACGATTGTCGCGGTGCACGCCGGGGCGGAGGTTCTCGGCATCTCGTGCGCGACGAACTCGCTGGTGCTTTCGGCGGAGAAGACGACGCACGACGAGGTGATCGAGGTGGGCCGCGCCGCCGGCGAGCGCTTCTCGGCGCTGGTGGCGGAGATCCTGCGCCGCCTCGGAGACTGACGAATACCGGAGTCGCCACGGGCGCGCGCGGTGCGGATCGACGTCCACAACCTGGTGAAGCGCTACGGCGCCACGCTGTCCCTCGACGGCGTCTCCTTCGCCGTGCCTGAGGGCTCGGTGGTCGGGCTGCTCGGGCCCAACGGCGCCGGCAAGTCCACGACGATCCGCATCCTGACGGGCCTCGCGCGCCCCGGCTCGGGGAGCGCGACCATCGGCGGCTTCGATTCGGAGCGCGACCACGCGGCGATCCGCGCGCGGCTCGGCTACCTGCCGGAGCTGGCGCCCACCTACCCCGACATGACGGTCGAGGACTTCCTCGGCTTCATGGCGGGTGTGCGGCGCATCGACGGCGCCCGGGCGCGCGGCGAGGTGGACCGCGTGTGCGCGCTGCTCGACCTCGGCGGCTGGCGAGGGCGCCTGCTGCGGAACCTGTCGAAGGGCACCCGCCAGCGCGCCGGCATCGCGCAGGCGCTCCTCGGCGAGCCCTCGCTGGTGATCCTCGACGAGCCCACCGCGGGGCTGGACCCGGCGCAGATCCTCGAGGTGCGGCGCATCGTCGCGGGACTGCGCGGGCGCGCGACGGTGCTGCTTTCGACGCACCAGCTCGCGGAGGCGGAGGCGGTCTGCGACCGCGTGGTGGTGCTGAACGGGGGGCGCGTGGTGCTGGAGGGCGCGCTCGCGGAGCTGACCGCCGCGGGCGCGGCGCTCGCGCTCCGCTACCGGGGCGACCGGGCGGCGCTCGCGCGCGAGCTCGCCGCCCGCTGCCCGGAGGTCCGCGCCGCGGACGCGCCGGACGGCGCCGTGCTGCTCGGGTCGGACGCGGCCCCGGAGCATTGGCGCGCGCGCGCCGCCGCCGCCGCCGTCGCCGCGGGCGAGCTGCTGGCGCTGGAGGACCGCCGCCCCACGCTCGAGTCGCTCTTCGTCCAGGCCGTCGCGAAGGAGCAGCGCATTGCCACGCCTGCTGCGTGACACGCTCCTGGTCGCCCGGCGCGAGGCGGCGGCGCTCGTCGCGTCGCCGCTGCTCTACGTGCTGTGCGGCGTGTTCTTCCTGCTCGGCGCGTTCGTCTTCCTCTCCCTGCTGGTGAACTTCTCGCAGGAGGCCTTCCAGGACCGCTCCGGCGGCTACGTGAACGTCACGCAGTCCGTCGTGCGGCAGACGTTCCACGCGGTGCACTTCTTCCTGATCGCGCAGATCCCCCTGCTGACGATGCGCGGCTTCGCCGAGGACCGGGCGAACGGCATGCTGGACCTGCTGCGGACCACGCCGCTGGGCGAGTGGCCGCTGGTGCTGGGCAAGTTCCTCGGCGCGTTCGCAGCGATGGCGTTCTTCGTGGCGCTGACGCTCGCCTTCCCGCTGGCGGCGGAGGCGGTGTCGAACCCCGAGTGGTCGGTCGTGGCGAGCGGCTGGCTGGCGCTGCTGCTGGCGTCCGCGGCGTACATCGCCATCGGGATGTTCTGCTCGGCGCTGACCGAGTCGCAGGTGGTCGCGGCGGTGCTCTCCTACGTGGCGCTGCTGGGCTTGTCGCTGCTGTCGGCGCTCGGCGCGCTGACGCGCGGGACGGCGTGGGAGGACGCGGCGAAGCACTTCGGCGCGTCGGAGCACATCGAGGCGTTCCTGCGCGGCGAGCTGGCGCCGATGCACATCGCGTACTTCGCGCTGCTGGCGTGGACCTTCCTGTTCCTGGCGGCGCGCGTGCTCGAGTCGCAGCGGTGGCGCTCGTGAGCGGCGGCGCCGCCGCGCTGCGCGCGGTCCCGGTGCTGCTGGGCGCCGCGTCGGTGGCCGGCTCGCTGGCGCTGGCGGCCGCCTTCGGCGCGTTCGCGTGGTGGCACTGGGCGATGGCGGCGGCGGGCGCCGGCGCGATGCTCGGCGGAATCCTCTGGCAGCAGGACGCCAACTGGCGCCATGCGCTCGCGTCGCTCGTCTACACGTTCTTCGCGGTGCTTTGCGCCGTGCTCCTGTACCTCATCTCGGCGAACCGCCTGGCGGTCTGGGACCTGACGGAGGACTCGCTCTTCACGCTGGCGCCGCAGACGCGCTCGCTGCTGCGCGAGCTCCCCGCCGGCGCGGAGATCCGCGTGGTCGCCTTCGAGGCCGCCGCGGCGCACGCGGAGCTGGACGACCTCTTCGAGCTCTACCGCCGCGAGGCGCCGGGCCTCTCCCTCGAGGCGGTCGACCCGGACCTCGACCTGGCGCGCGCGCGGGAGGTCGACGAGGCGCCGCTGCTGCGCGACCTGGTCGTGACGCGCCACGACGGGGGCAAGGCGGCGCGCCGCGTGAAGGCGAAGCTGCCCGCCTCGCCCGGCGGGCGCGAGCGCGCGCTCACGAACGCGATCGCGGAGGCCGCCTACGGGCGCGACCGGCGCATCTACTTCACCACGGGCCACGGCGAGTTCCGCTTCCGCAAGCGCGAGCAGGAGCCCGCCGGGCAGGAGGGCATGCTGCTCGCCACCTTCGCGGAGCAGCTCGAGCAGCGCGCGTGGCCCGTCGCGGAGCTGAAGCTGGTCGAGGGCGTGCCCGAGGACGCCGCCGCGGTGGTCGTCGCGGGGCCGAAGATCGACCTGTACGACTACGAGCGCGACACGCTGCGCGAGTACCTGGACGCGGGAGGGCGGGTGCTGCTGCTGCTCGAGCCGCTGCCGTCGGACGCGGGGATGCTGCCGAACGTGTCGAGCATCCTCGAGGCCGCGGGCCTGGGCTCGCCCAACATGTTCATCATCGACCCGCTCTCGCAGCGCGCGACGGGGAGCGTCTTCACGCCGATCGCGAGCGTCGTGGGCGACCACCCGATCGTGCAGGGCACGAACGGCCAGCCGATGCTGTTCGACGGCGCGCGCCCCGTGGTGCCCGCGCAGGCGCCGCCGCCGAACGTCGCCGCGTGGCTGCTCACCGCGACCATGAACGACGCCTGGGCGGAGACTCCGCGGGAGCTGCGCGAGAATCCCGGCCACGAGTCGCCGCCGGACGACCGCCAGCGCGGGCGGATCCCGGTCGCCGCCGCCGCCGCATGGCCCGCCGCCGACCCGCGCCTCGGCGACGAGGCCCGACTCGTCGTGGTGGGCGACGCCAGCACCTTCATGGACCGCATCATCACCAACGAATCCGCGCTCTTCGGCCTCGCCGCGCTCAACTGGCTGGGCGGGCGCGAGGAGCTGCTGGACGTGCCGCCGAAGCTGATCGACTCGACGCCGGTCCTCGTGGGCGCCCGCACGCTGTGGGCGCTGGCGGCGGCGCTCCTGGCGATCGGGCTCGGCGTCGGCGCCGGAGGCGTGTCGCTCGCGCTGCTGCGGAGGCGCCGCCGGTGACCGCCACCCGCCCGCTCGCCGCCGCCGTCCTGGCGGCGCTCCTGGCCCTGTTCTACCTCTGGGACAAGGAGCGCGTGGAGCGCGGCGCCCTGCAGGCGGCGCTCGATTCGCGCCTGCTGGCGTTCGACCCCGCCTCCGCCACGTCCGTTGACATTGTCAACGCCTTCGGCGCGGTGCGCCTCGAGCGAGCGGAGGGCCGCTGGTGGATCGCCGGCCCGCCCCGCGAGCTGGCCGACGCCGCGCAGGTGGACGCGCTACTCGGAAACGTGCAGGGCGCGAAGCGCACGTCGCGCGTGGACCGCCCGGAGGAGGACTACGGCTTCGAGCCGCCCGCCGCCCGCGTCTCGATCGCCTACGCGGAGGCGGGGGCCGCGATGGAGGCCGTCGTCGAGTTCGGCACGGCGCGCGCCCAGGCCGGGCGCGTTTACGCCCGCGTCCCCGGCGAGGACGTCGTGTTCAGCGTGGGCGACTGGGTGCTGCGGCAGGCAGCGCGCGCGCCGGGCGACTGGCGGAGCCGCCTGATCGCGCCCGCGATGCCCGCGGACCCGCGCGCGCTCTCCTTCGAGAAGCCCGGCGGCGCCGCGGTCGCGCTCGAACGGGGCGACGGCGGCTGGGTGCTCGACGCGCCGGGGGGTCCCGTCCCCGCGGACACCGCGATGGTTGACAAAGTCATCGAATCCCTGCGCTCCGGCCGCTTCTCGGAGATCCGCGAGGCGTCACCCGCCATCGATCCGCGCGCGGACGCGCCGTCGCTCGTGGTGCGGGCGGACGGCGCGGAGGTGCTGCGCCTCGGGGCTCCCTTCCCGGGGCCGCCGCGGGGGCTGCTCGCGCCGCTCGAGGGCGGACGCGTCGGCATCGCGCCGGAGTCCCTCGTGTCGGAGCTGCTCCGCCCCGTGGACGAGTGGCGCACGAAGCGCTTCTTCTGGCGCCCGGTCGAGCAATGGCGCCGCGTCGAACTCGCTTCCGGCCGCACGCGCACCGTCCTCTCGCGCGAGGCGGACTGGCGCGACGAGCTGGCCCCCGGCGTCGCCCTCAACCCGCGCAAGGTGGCCGACCTGCTGCTCGACCTGCACGACCTGCGCGCGCTCGCGCACGAGGCGGGCCCCGGCATCACGGAGGAGCAGCTCGCCGAGTACGCGCTCGCGGAGCCGTCGCTCGCGCTGCGCGTGGAGTACGCGGACGGCTCCTCGGAAGGCTTCCAGCTCGGCGCGAGCGACACCGCGGAGGGCGCGGCCTACATGCGCCGCCTGCAGGACGACACGGTTTGGCGGGTCGCGCTGGCGGACGCGGGGAACTTCTACCGCTTCCGCGCGCAGCTCGAGGAGCGGCGCCTGCGCCCGGGCCTCGCCGCCGAGGCCACCCGCGTCGAGATGGCCTCCGGCGGCAACCGCATCGAGCTGGCGCCCGCGGCGGACGGCTGGGAGATGCGCCTCTCCGACGCCCGCGCGGTCACCGTCCCGGCGGGCATGGCCACCGCGTTCCTGGAGCAGGCGGAGGACATCGAGTGGGATTCGGAGCTCTTCGCGCCCGACGAGGATCCGGGGCGCACGACGCTCGATTTCTTCCGCGACGGCGAGGCGCAGCCGTTCTTCCGCCTGGCGGTGCTGCGGCAGCTCGGCGACGCGGAGGACCCGGAGATCCTGGTACGCGCGGACGGACGCCTCTTCCTCGTGAAGCAGGAGGAGTTCCTGCCGTTCTACGAGGCGTTCCGGCGCCTGCTGGACATGGTGCCCGGCGCGCGGGGGACGACGCCGTGATCGCGCACGTGCGCGGGGCGCGGAGGCCGCTGGCGGGGGTGGTGCGCGCGCCCGGCTCGAAGAACTACACCACGCGCTACCTGCTCGTCTCCGCGCTGGCGGAGGGCGGAAGCCGCGTGCTGCGGCCGGCGGTGCAGGACGACGCGGAGGCGCTGGTCCGCTGCCTCCGGCGGCTCGGCGCGGAAGTCGAGGCGTTCGACCCCTCCGGCTCGCCGCTCCCCTTCGCCATCGCGGAGGGCGCGCGCATCGAGGGCGTGCGCGTGCGCGGATTCGGGGGCGCGCCGCGGCTGGACGGGCCCGCGCCGCTCGATCCCGGAAACGCCGGCGCGGTGGCGCGCTTCCTCATGGGGACCTGCGCCTTGCTCGACACAGTCAAGTTCACGACGGGCCACGCGGATTCGCTCGGTAAGCGCCCGCAGCGCGACCTGCTCGAGGCGCTCGGGCGGCTCGGCGTCGCGTGGACGGCGACGGGGCCGGGCGCCTGCCTGCCGCTCGAGCTGCGCGGAGGGCGCGCGGCGGTCGCCCGGGCGCTCGCGGAGCGCCGCGCCGCGCTCGGACTCGGCTCGGGCGGCTTCGTTCCCGTCGAGGTCTCCGGCGCGGTGAGCAGCCAGTTCGCGAGCTCGCTGCTGTTCCTCGCGCCGCTGCTCGACGACGACATCCGCATCGAGGTCGCCGGCGACATCAAGTCGCGCCCGCTGATCCGCACCACGCGCGAGGTGCTCGCGGAGGCGGGCATCGAAGTGCGCTCCGCCGCGGACGAATCGTGGCACGAGGTGCGCCGCGGCCAGCGCTACCGCCCCCGCGAGTGGCGCGCTAACGGCGATTGGCCCGGCTCCTCCGCGCTTCTCGCCGCCGCGGTCGCGGTGCCCGGCTCGCGCGTCGCGGTCGAGGGCCTGCGGCGGGACGAGCAGGGCGAGCGGCACTGCTGCGCGTACTTCGGCGAGCTCGGCGCCCGCGTCGCCGAAGGGGATCCGGTCGCCCTCGATGCGCCCGCCGCGCCGCACGCGCGCGCCATCCGCGTGGACGGCGACCGCGCGACGGACGCGGTGCTCGCGATGATCGCCGCGGCGACGGCGCACGGCGGCGAAACGGTGTTCGAGGGGATCGCGAACCTGCAGTTCAAGGAGTGCGACCGCGTGCGCGAGCCGATCGCGGAGCTGCGCCGCGTCTACGCCACCGCGCTGCCGGACGGGGAGGGCGCGCGCCCGGACCCGGAGGCGTCGCTGCGCTGGGAGCCCGCGGACGCGCCGGAGCGCATCGCGGTGCGCGGCTGGCCCGCCGGCTTCGAGGGCGGCATCGACGTGGACGGCCGCGGGGACCACCGCGTGATCATGATGCTTTCCATCGTCGCCTTGCGGTGCCGGGCCGGCCTGCGGATCCGCGGCGCGGAGCACGTTTCGAAGAGTTTCCCCGGCTGGTTCGATTCGCTCGCGGCGCTCGGCGCCGACATCACATTCGAGGAGGAGCCGGCGCATGGCTGACGGCGCGCGGTTGATCGATGGCAAGGCCACCGCGGCGGCGGTGCGCGCGGAGCTGGCGGCGGAGATCGCGAAGCTGCCGCGGAAGCCGGGCCTCGGCGTGGTGCTCGTGGGCGACAACCCCGCGTCGCACGCCTACGTGCGCGGGAAGACCTCCGCCTGCGCGGAGGTCGGCATCCACGCGCCGCTGGTCCAACTCCCCGCGGACGCCACGCAGGCGCAGGCGCTGGCCGCGGTCGCCGCGTTCAACGCGGACCCCGCGATCGACGGCGTCCTGGTGCAGCTCCCGCTGCCGCGGCACCTCGACGAGGACGCCGTCGTCCAGTCGATCTCGCCGGAGAAGGACGTCGACGGGCTGCACGCGGCGAACGCGGGGCTGCTGGCGCTGGGTTCGCCGCGCTTCGTGCCGTGCACGCCGCTGGGCTGCCGCGAGCTGCTGCTGCGCGAAGGCATCGAGACGCGCGGGCGCCACGCCGTCGTGGTGGGTCGCAGCGCGCTCGTGGGGCGCCCGCTCGCGACGCTGCTGTCGCTGAAGGGCCCCGGCGGCGACGCGGCGGTGACGGTGGTGCATTCGGCGGTGCCGGACCTGGCGGAGCACACGCGCCGCGCGGACATCCTGGTGGTCGCGATCGGGCGTCCGCGCTTCGTCACGGCGGACATGGTGAAGCCGGGCGCGCTGGTGCTCGACGTGGGCATCAACCGCATCGACGACGCCTCCGCGGCGAAGGGTTCGCGGCTGGTCGGCGACGTGGACTTCGACGCGGTGCGCGCCGTCGCCGGCGCGATCACGCCGGTGCCCGGAGGCGTGGGCCCCATGACGGTGGCGATGCTGCTGTCGAACACGGTGGCGGGCTGCCGGCGCCGCGCGGGCGGCTGATGCTCCGGGCGTTCGCGACGCTGCTGCTCCGCGAGCTCCTGCGCCACCCCGCGCGGTCGCTCTCGCTGCTCTTCGCGTCGTGCGCGGCGGCCTTCGCGCTCACGGCCGCGCTGACGGCGGCGCTGCTGGTCTCCGGCGGCGTGGAGGACGCGATCTCGCGCCTGTTCCCCGAGCGCCGCGTCCTCGTGCGCGCGCGCCCCGTCGACATCTCGTTCCTGCGCCTCGAGGCGGGCCGGCTCGACGACGCCGCGCTCGGGCGGCTCCGCGCGCAGCCCACCGTCGAGCGCGTGCTGCCGCAGCTTTCCGCCGCGTTCCCCGTCTCCGCGATCATCGAGATTCCCCCCGGGAGCGGCTCGGGCCTCGCGACCGACGCGATCCTGCACGGCGCGCCGCGGGAGCTGCTCGAGGGCGAGCTGGCGAAGGGGCGCCGTTTCGACGGCGCCATGGGCGAGCCCTACCCGGTCGTGGTCTCGGCGTTCTTCCTCGACCTGTTCAACCTCGGGCTCGCGGAAGCGTCGGGCCTTCCGAAGCTGAGCCCCGCGGCTGTGGTCGGGCGCGAGTTCGACCTGGTGCTGGGCAGTTCCACGCTGGCGCCGTCGAGCGGCTCCGCGCGCCCGCGCACGGTGCGCTGCCGCGTCGCGGGCCTGACGGCGCAGCCCGCGCTGGTGGGGCTGACGGTGCCGCTCGAGACGCTCGCGGCGTGGAACGCGGAGTTCGCCCCGGGGCGCCCTGCGCTCTACGCGGCGCTGCACGCGGACGCCCGGTCGGCGGCGGAGCTGGAGGCGTTGCTTGACTTTGTCAACGAAGCGGGTTTTCGGGGCGAGGCGGCGCTCGGGACGGCGGAGCGGGCGCGCTCGGTCGCGCAGGGGATGCTCGCGCTGGCGTGGCTCGGGGCGGGGCTGGTGGGCGCGCTGGCGGCGGCGGCGGTGCACGGCGCGGCGGCGGGGGCGCTGCGCGAGCGGCGCGGCTCCTGGGGCATGATGCGGGCGCTGGGCGCCGGGCGCGCGCGGGTGGCGCTGCTGGCGGCGTCGTCGACGGTGTCGCTGTGC
>JANRJK010000055.1:0-184440 GCA_033764015.1 Candidatus Sumerlaeia bacterium
GCCCCCGCCGCCGCGGCCCGGGAGGCGGAGCCCCGGCCGGCGCCCGCGCCGCTGCCCGCGGCGACCGCGCCCGGGGCGCTCTCCGGCGTGCTCGGATGGCTCAAGAACGTCTTCGGACGGAAGAACTGAAACCTTTGACAGTGTCAACCAACTGAAAGGCCAACCGCAGATGCTCCGCACGATCCTCCCCCTCGCCGAGTCGCCGTACCGGCTGACCGACCTCGCCCGCCAGCGGAACTACACCTACGAGGAGTCCACGGTGCTGGAGAGCTCCGCGCGGCTCCGCGAGCTCGGCTGCGGCGCCATCGAGCGCCTGCGCCCCCAGGAGGCCCGCATCGCGGAGTCGGCGCTCTCCGCCGCCGCCGCGGACTTCGCGGCCCTCGGCGAGGCGGGCGCCGAGCTCCGGGAAGCGCTCCGCGCGGCGGTCCTCGCGATCCTCCGCCAGGCGCAGCTCGCCATGGCGACCGATTCCACGGAGGCCTTCTCGAAGTCGCTGCTCTCGTTCCGCGCCCCCTTCTGGGTGGCGCCGGGCTTCACAGGCGAAACCGCGCGCACGGTCTTCGAAGCGCTCCGCGACGAGGCGCTCGCCGCGCTCCCCGGCTACCAGGGCCGCCGCTTCGACGAGTACCTGAAGGTGGCCTCCCGCTTCATGGCGACCGTCGCCGAGGTGGGCCAGGTGGCGGAGTCGATCGTCGAGGAGGCCGCGTCGGCGGTCCTCGCCCGGCACCCGGCGGTCGCGTCGCGCCGCGCCGACCTGCCCCGCCTGCTCCGCGAGGAGCTCCTCCAGTGCCTCGCCACTTCCGTGGACGCGATGGTCCCGGACGGCGACGCGCAGGTGCCCCCGTTCGGCAAGCGCATCGGCTCCCGCGACCGCGCCGGCCTCTTCGAGCGCCGCGAAGCGCTCGACATGGCCGCCGCCCTGCGCGCCGCGATCCAGCGCCACCTGCAGCTCGCCCGCGGCGCCGAGTTCCTCGAGCACGTCCGCGTCGTCACCGAGTACGCCGCCCTGGTGCGCGACGCCCACGCCCGCCGCGCCGACATCCTGGCGGCGGTCGAGCGCCGCGCGTCGGAGCGCCACGCCGGCGCGGCCGCCGCGATGCCCCGCCTGCGCCAGTGGCTCGGCGAGGCGTTCGACGCGTGCGTCGCCGGCGCCGTCCCCGGAGGCCGCGACGAGATGATCGCCGCCCTCGAACGCGCCTCCGCCGAGATCGCCCGCGAGAAGCCCTCCGCAGATCTCGCGGGGGACTGCTTCCAGTTCCTCGTCGAGGAGTCCGAGGCCGCGCTCTCCTCCCTCTCGCTGATCCAGGTCCAGCACCTCCTGCACCGCGCCTCCCACTACTTCTTCCAGACCTGCGAGGTCGCCGAGAAGGGCGAGGCGATGCTGAACGGCGTGGTGGACCGCCTCGCGGCGGAGCACGAGGCCTTCTTCGGCCGCCGCCTCGGCGCCAAGGCGTACGTGGTCCGCGACCAGGAGCAGGTGCTCTACAACATCGCGCTCGGCCTGGTGCCCGGCGCGGAGATGACGACCGTGGGCCGCTTCCAGGCCTTCGGCGAGTTCCTCGGCGAGCACGGCTTCAGCCAGGACATGATGTTCCGCTCCTTCGCGCTGCTCGAGGAGGCGTGCCTCGCGAACTTCTCGCCGCGCGCGCAGTCCTACTTCATGCCGATGTGGACGCAGGTGCGGCGCTACCTCGAGACGGTCTGCGCCATGCCCGCGCCGCTGAAGAAGATCCTCGGCGAGGCGGCCGCGGCGGTCTCCGCCAAGCACGGCCCCGCGCTCGCGCGCTTCCCCGACGCGGAGCGCAAGGTGCACCGCGACCTGCTCGCGCTGCTCCACACCTGCGCCGTCACGATGGTTCCGAACGGCGAGCGGGTGCTGCGCCGCGGCCTCGCGCACTTCATCGAGTCCATCGACGACGCGCGCATGGAGCCGGAGATGCTCGAGACCTCCTTCGGCGGTCTGGTCGAGGCGGTCCGCACGCACCTGCCGTCCCCGCACCGCGAGTGGCTGCTCCCCGCGCTGGAGCGCGGGCGCACGATGATCGTCGCCGCCGCCCGGCTGGCGCCCGCCCTCGAACCGGCGGCGAAGGAGGCCGCGCAGGAAGCGCTCCGCAAGCACCCGCAGGTCGCGGAACGCCACACCGCCGCGTCGCGCCGCGGCGCGGAGGACATGGTCCACTTCGCCAAGCGCGCCCTCCTGGGCATCGCCCCCGGCGGCGCCGAGTGGGCCGCGCAGGGGCTCTGGCGCTTCGGCTCCTCCGTGGTCGAGAGCAACTACGGCGAATCCTTCCTTCCCGACGCCTACTCGGCGTTCCACGCCCGCCTCACGCGCGAGGCCAAGGGGCCGGGGGCCGACGCGTTCGACGCGTCGATGAAGCCGATGCTCGAGGCGCTCGCGCTGTTCTCGGAGCTCGGCGCGCGCGAGGGCTCCATCGTCGCGAGCGCGGCCGACGACCTCTTCGCGAAGCACCCGGCGATGCTGTCGCGCTACCCCGACTGCCGGCAGAAGACCGCCGAGGACTTCCGCGACGCGCTCCGCTACTGCGTGATGGGCGGCGTGCCGGGGGGCCAGTGGTGGATCCGCCGCTACGCGCGCGTGCAGATGTTCGTGTTCCGCCACAGCGCCTTCGACCCGGCGGTGATCGGCGACGCCTACGACGCGCTCGCGTCGCAGGCGAGGGCGAACCTCCGCGGGCCCGGCGCCGCCGCGCTCGCGCAGCGCCTCGAACTGGTCCGCAACTACCTGGTGATCGCGGCCGGCCTCGGCGCCAACGAAGCCCGCATCCTCGACGACGCGTGGGAGCGCTTCACCAAGCGCCACAACGGCAAGGTCTCGACGGAGCGCGCGGCGCGCGACTGGGCCGCCGACGGCACCCGCCTCGTGCTCCGGGCGTCCGCGCTGGCGATGCTGCCGGAATGCGCGCTGTACCAGCACGAGGTCGGCGCCGCGGTGCGCGCCTCCGCCGCGCGCGGCCCGCTCTCGCCCGAGCTCGCCCGCGACGCGTTCGAGAGCCTCCGCGAGGCGGCGGGCGCGGGGCTGGCGCACGGCCCCGTCGACCAGTTCGCCGCGAAGATCCGCGAAACCGCCGCCCCCGTCGGCGCCTGACCCCCCCTCAAGGAGACCCGCCCATGCGCAAGGACTTCCGCAAGACCGCACAGCAGCTCCACGCGCGCCCGATCAGCGACGGCGAGCTGGCCGCGCTCCGCGAGAGCGCAGCGAACGCCCGCACCGGCGCGGCCCTCGCCGTCCAGGCCCGCGAGCGCGAGCACACCATCGTCTACGCCTCCGTCGGCGAGCTCTACAAGAAGTACCCCGAGAAGCGCACCATGTACGCCGGATGCGAGGAGAAGACGCTCCGCGACATGAAGCTCGTCATGCGCTATTGCGTCTACTCCGCCGCGCTCGACGATCCCGACTACGCGCGCGACCGCATGCACTACTGGTTCCGCACGATCCTCCTCGCGTTCAACTTCGGCCGCGAGTTCATCACCGACGCCTACCGCATCGTCCAGAAGCGCGCCGCCACCGCCATCGCTCCCGCGGAGAACAAAGTCCTCCACGCCATGGTCGACGACGCCATCCAGGTTTACAACTCGTGAACACGCTCGCGGAAGCCCCCGGCGCCGCGAAGCACACCGCGGAGTCCGTCGCCGAGGCGGTGCTCCGCTTTGTGGCGGAGTTGCGCCCCGACGACGCGCCCGCGCCGCAGGAGCTCCTCCGGCGCCGGGCGGTTCGCGAGGGCTCGCCCCTCGCCATCGAGTCCAGCGTGTGGCGCGCCAAGGGGTGGCGCTGGATACGCTTCACCCGAATCTCGGGCGACGGCGCCACCGACATCGTGAACTTCGGCATGTTCCCCGAGCCGGCGTCGCCGTTCCCCGTGCTCCAGCTCGAATCGCTCGTGCTGCGCGGGAGGCTGTTCCTCGCGATCCACGACGTGAACGACTTGGCGGACGGCGGGAGCGGCCTCGAACCGTCGCCGCGCCGGGCCCTCTCGAACAACCCGCTCTTCCCCCGCTGCGAGGACCGCGCGCCGTGGACGGACGCGGTCTTCTCCAAGGAGGTGTTCTGGACCCGCCCCCAGGATCCGGGCGCCTTGGCGGCGCTCCCGGCGCGCACGGAGGACTTCCTCGAGGCCGCCCGCACCTGGCGCCGCGGCGGCCGGCGACAGGAGTTCGACCCGGAGCGGAGGCGGGCGCGGATCGGCGCCCTCGCGGCGGCGATGATCGAGAACGAGCCCTCGCGCAACTACTTGGCGGCGCAGTTCGGCCCGGAGTGGAGCGAGCGCTTCATCCGCGGCTTCCTCTTCCCTGATTTCCTCCACACGGCATGACGCTGGGCAGGGGGCGATGGTGGCAGCGCGCAACAACGAGGTCGTCGAGCAACTGGCCGATATGGTCGTCTCCCTGGGCTGCATCTCGCGGTCCGAGCTGGAGGTCGCCGCAGCGCGCCTCGCGGACGGCAAGCCCGGCGACCTCTGGCGCCTCCTCGGGCGCGAGGGCTACCTCAGCCAACCGCAGTGCGACACCCTCGTGATGGCCGAAAAGCGCTACATTTCCCTCGAAGCCGCCCGGGTCACGGTCGAACTCCACAGCGCCGCGAAGAGCAACGACCGGCCCGCGGAAACGCCGGGGTCCGCCACGAACCTGCGCATCCGGCGCCCGCCGCCGCCGCTGGTCGACGACTCCGACGACGAGGCCGAGCCGCCGCCGGAGCTGCGGCGCTCGAGCTTCACCGTGCAGCGGCTGTCCGGGGCCGAATCGCTCCTCTCGCGCGAGCCGACGCCGCTCCCGGCGCCCCCGCCGAAGGGCCCTGCCCGCGGCGACGCCACGGAGGAGGACCCGTTTCCGCGCGCGCGCAGGCTCGCCGAACAGATCAAGGCCGCCCCGCTGCCCTCCCCCGGATCGCCCCGCGACCTGCGCCAGCTCGCCGGCGCCACGCTCGGCAAGTACCGCCTCGAACAGCGTCTCGGCCGGGGGGCCAGCGGCTCCGTCTTCAAGGCGCACCATGCCACGCTCGACATCCCCGTGGCGCTCAAGATCCTCGATCCCAACCTCGCCGACTTCCACCCGGAGCTGGTCGACCGGTTCCTGCGCGAGGCCCGGACCGCCGTCCGCATCAACCACCCGAACGTGGTCCGCATCCTCGACTGCGACCGCATCGACGGCTACCACGTGATCGCCATGGAATACGTCGAAGGCGAGACGGTCGCCGACCTGCTCGCCCGCGAAGGCCCAATGGCCGAGGAGCGCGCGCTGGCGACCGCGCTCGCCGTGGCGCGCGGGCTCGAAGCGGCGCTCGAATCCGGCATCATCCACCGCGACGTGAAGCCGGCCAACATCATGCTCACCGCCACGCGGCAGACGAAGCTCGCCGACCTCGGCCTCGGCAAGCACCTCTCGCAGACCGAGCGCTCGCTCTCCGACACGTCACCCAACATCCCGCTGGGCACGCCGCACTTCTTCTCGCCGGAGCAGGCCCGCGACGCGGCCTCCGTGGACGCCCGGGCCGACATCTACTCGCTCGGCGCCACGCTGTTCAACATGCTCACGGCGCGCTTCCCGTTCACGGGCAAGAACGTCTACGACCTCATCAAGGCCCACGAGTCCGAGCCCGTCGCCCCGCCGCACGCGGTGAACCCGCGAGTCACCGCCACCACATCGGGCCTCGTGGTGCGGATGATGGCCAAGTCCCCCGCCGCGCGCCCGGCGGACTACGGCGAAGTGATTAACGCGCTGCAGGAATGCCTGTTCCGCCTTTCCAACGGCGGAATCGGTGCGACCAAGCCCGGCGCCATGACGGCCAACTTGGCGTCCATGCTCGGATCCCTCTTCAAACGCTGAAGCGGCCCCGGAATCACTTGCGGAAAATCCATGCCGATATAGTCGGGGATTCCCGGTTGCGGTCCCGAACACTCACGGACTCCGCTGAAGGGTAGCGGAAAAAAGAAGAGCCGCCCCTTGCGGGGCGGCGGCCCGGGGCTCCTCGCCCCGGGGAGGCAATGTTAGAATGGTCGGACACGATAGCGACGACGGTCAAGCCCCCAAGCGGGAGGTCGTCCACTTCTATGTGGACGCTTCCAGCCTTTACTACGGCCTCGCGGCGCGCGGCTGGAGCCACCTCGCGTGGCTCGACGTCCAGCGCCTTTGCGAGTCGTTCGTGCACCCGTGGCAAGAGCTCCGCACGGTCAAGTACTTCACCAGCCGCCTGAACGATTCGCTCCGCCGCGAGCGGGTGCAGGCGCAGAGCGACCACCTCGACGCGCTCCGGAAGTGCTGCCGGAAAACCATGATCTTCTACGGGCGCTTCCACGGAAATCCATCGCTGTGCGCAGCCACCGGCCGCTCGCTCCACGCCCCGAAGGAGAAGCGCAGCGACGTCAACATGGCGGTCTCGATCATCGGCGACGCCATGCTCGGCAAGGCCGACGTCTTCTGCGTGCTGACCGGCGACAGCGACCTGGTCCCGGTGTTCAACACGGTGCGCGCGCTCGCCGGCGGGCGTCGCATCGTCGCGTTCTTCCCCCCGGGGCGCTTCTCCAACCACCTCAAGCTCGTGGCGCACGCCCACGTGATGGTGGGCCGCAGTCGCATCGCCCGCTGCCAACTGCCAGACACCGTCGAGCTGCGCCGCGGCGTGGCCGTGTCGCGCCCGGAGATCTGGACGAGGCGCGGCACTCCCGCGTGACGGGCGGCGGCGCTTGCGCTCCGGCGCGCGCAGGCCTATACAGCGCTTGATCGCGGGCGGAGCGCCCGCCGAGGAGCACACGCCCGCCATGACCGCTGAAGCCCCCCAGGCGCCCACGCACCAGAGCCTTTCCGAGTTCCGCAACGAGGCGCCGCTCGATTTCTCCAGGCCGGAGGTGCGCTCCGACTTCCTCAACGGCATCGCCGCCGCCCGCGCCTCGTTCCCCCTCGAAGCCCCGCTCGTCATCGCCGGGCGTCGCCACAAGACCGCCGAGAAGATCGCCTGCCACTCGCCGTCGGACCGCGCGATGCTCCTCGGGCACAGCGCCAGCGCCTCCGAATCGGACGCCGACAAGGCGGTCGGCGCCGCGGCGGCCGCCTTCGCGCACTGGAGCCGCACCCCCGCGGAGCACCGCGCGGCGGTGCTGGTCGAGGCGGCCAGCATCATGCGCCGCCGCAAGTTCCTCCTCGCCGGCATCGAGGTCTTCGAGGCCGCCAAGCCTTGGCGCGAAGCCGACGCCGACATCGCCGAGGCGATCGACTTCCTCGAGTACTACGCGCGCGAAATGCTCCGCCTCGCGCTCCCGCGCCGCCTCCAGCCCTACATCCTCGGCGAACGCAACGACCTCCGCTATGATCCCCTCGGCGTGGTCGCCGTCGTGGGGCCCTGGAACTTCCCGCTCGCGATCCCCTGCGGCATGGCCGCCGCCGCGATCGTCGCCGGCAACACCGTGGTCCTGAAGCCCGCCGAGCAGACCCCGCTCATCGCCTACGAGATGCAGAAGATCTTCGAGGAAGCGGGCCTGCCCAAGGGGGTCCTCAACTTCTTGCCCGGCCGCGGAGGGGTCTGCGGGGCTCGCCTCGTGCAGCACCCCGAGGTGCGCATGGTGGTCTTCACCGGCAGCCGCGGCGTCGGCCTGGAGATCGTCCGCCGCGCCGCCGACACGCGCCCGGGCCAGCCCTTCGTCCGCCGCGTCGTCGCCGAGATGGGCGGCAAGAACGCCCTCATCGTCGACTCCAGCGCGGACCTCGACGCCGCGGTGCCGGACATCCTCTACTCGGCCTTCGGCTTCGCCGGGCAGAAGTGCTCCGCCTGCTCGCGCGCGATCCTCCTCGCGGACGTCTACGACGCCGCGGTCGAACGCCTCCGCGCCGGCGTCGAGTCCCTCAAGGTCGGCCCCGCGGAGGAGCCCGGCACGCAGGTGCCCGCCGTGATCGACGCCGAGGCCGGGGCCAAGATCCGCGGCTACATCGAACTCGGCGCGAAGGAGGCCAAGCCGCTCGCGAAGGCGGACACGCACGGGCTCGAAGCGAAGGGCCACTTCGTCCCGCCCTCGCTCTTCGCGGTGCCGTCGCACAAGCACCGGCTCGCGCAGGAGGAGATCTTCGGCCCGGTGCTCGCCGTGCTGCGCGCGCGCGACTTCGACGAGGCTCTCGCGATCGCCAACTCGACGGAGTACGCGCTCACCGGCGGCGTCCATTCGCGCACGCTCAGCCACCTCGAGCGCGCGGGGAACGAGTACCAGTGCGGCAACCTCTACCTGAACCGCACCACCACCGGCGCCATCGTCGGGCGCCAGCCCTTCGGCGGCTTCCGCCTCAGCGGAATCGGCAGCAAGGCGGGCGGGCCGGACTACCTCCGCCAGTTCCTCGTCGCACGCACCGTGACCGAAAACCTGATGCGCCACGGCTTCGTCCCGCTCGTCGAACCGCCACCGGAACGGCTCGAGGACTGACGCCGGTGCGCCGCGACGCCCCCGACGCGCTCGCCCGCCCGCTGCGACTCGCGCCCCACCTCACGGAGCGCCCGTGGGGAGGCGGGCGGTTGCGCACCGACCTCGGCAAGGACGCGCCCCCCGACATCCGCTTCGGCGAAAGCTGGGAGCTCTCGGACCATCCGCACGGCCGCTCCCGCGTCGAACTGCCGGACGGGTCCCTGATGCCGCTCGGCGAGCTGTTCCGCCGCTGGCCCATGGAGGCGCTCGCCCTCGACGAGGCCCCCGCGGGATTCCCGCTCCTCGTCAAGTTCCTCGACGCGCGCGAGGACCTCTCGCTGCAAGTGCACCCGGACGACGCATGGTGCGCGGCGCGCGGCCATGGCGACCGCGGCAAGAGCGAGTGCTGGTATGTGATCGAGGCGGACCCGGGCGCCGAGGCCATCGTCGGCCTCGCCCCCGGCACGGGACCGGAAGCGCTCCGCCGCGCGGTCGAGGCGCGCGACTTCTCCCGCGCGCTCCGCCGCGTCCCGATCCGCCCCGGCACCTTCATCGACGTCCCCGCCGGGACCGTCCACGCGATCCTGGGCGGCACGCTGCTCTGCGAGGTGCAGCAAAGCTCCGACACGACCTTCCGCATCTGGGACTGGGACCGGAAGCCGCAGCGCGGGCTGCACCTGGAGGACGCCCTCTCCGCGACGCGCTGGGAGGCGGAGGAGCCCCGGCTCCTGCGGCTGCCCCCGCGCCCCGCGCGCGAAGGCGTCGTCGAGCGCGGCCTCGTCGCGAACGGCAGTTTTTCCGTGGTGGCTGTGGACGTTCCCCCGTTCACGGAGGCGGCGCTCCGCTACCCGCGCCCCGCCGAGGCGGGCGCCACGGTCTGCGTCGTCGGAGGGTCGGGCGAGTGGACCGGCGGCCCCCCGATGCCGCTCGGTTCCGCCTGGTTCCTCCCCGCGTGCCTCGAGGCTCCGCTCCACCTGCGGGCGGGCTCCGCGGGCATGCGCCTTCTCGCGGTCGAGGCGGCCGAGCTGAAGCCACCCCTCCGGTGAGCGTCGGCGCCGCGCGACACGCGACCGCCTGCGCGCTCCTCGCCCTGCTCCCCGCCCTCTGGTTCGCCCCGCTCCTCGCGGGCGCGGTGCCGGACAACATGGACGTGGTGGCGCTCCTCCTCCCGCAGCGCGTCGAGGTCGCCCGCCAGCTCGCGGAGGGCACGCTCCCGCTCTGGAACCCGCGCCAGTTCAGCGGCGTCCCGCTCGCGGCGAACCCGCACCCGGCGGTCTGGTACCCGCTCAACATCCCCTTCTACTTCCACCCGGGGGCCTGGACCTTCGGCGCCCTGATGGTGCTGCACTACGCCGTGGCGGCGTGGGGCGCCGACGCGCTCTCGTCGCGACTCGGCGCGCGGAGCCTGCCCGCGTTCTTCGCGGGCGCCGCGACCGTGCTCGGCGCGACGCTCGCCGCGCGCGTGGCGCTGCCGATGCACCTGGCGACGCTCGCCTGGGTGCCCTGGATCCTGCTCGCGGTGGAGCACGCGCTCCGGCGCCCCGCGTGGCCGCTGCCCGCGGCGGTCCCCGCGGTGGCCGCGCTGCTGGCGCTGCAGTTCCTCGCGGGCGCGCCGCAGGTCTCCTACTTCACGTTGCTCCTGCTGCCCGCCTACTGGCTGCTCCGCGCGGGGCGGAGCCGCCGGCGCGCGGCGCTCGTCCACGGCGCCACCGCCGCCGCGCTGTTCGCGCTCCTCGCCGGCATCCAACTGCTCCCGGCGCTCGAGTTCCTCGCGCACTCCGAGCGGCAGGGCTACGACGCCGGGCGCCTGCGCGGGCAGGCGCTCAACGGCTCCTTCCTCTGGCGCGCCCTCCTCGGCGGCACCGGCGGGCCGATCGAGGACACCGACACCGTGAACGCGGTCGGGCTCGGCGTCCTCGCGTTGGCGGTCGGGGGCGCGGTCCGGCGGAGGGGGCGGGCGCTCGCCGCCTGCGCCGCCGGCGCCTACCTGCTCGGCGTCGGCGCGCTCGTGCCGCTCTGGTCCGCCGCGCTCCCGCTTTACGAAAGCTTCAACGCCCCGCGCCGCGCGCTCCTCCTGGTGGGCATGCTGGCGCCGGTGCTCGCCGCGCTCGGCGCCTCGCGGCTCCTCGCGCTGCTCCGGGCGAAGCGCCTCCCCCGCGCCGCAGGCTGGGCCCTCCTCGGGCTGCTCGCCGCGCCAAGTGTCTGGCTGCTGCCCCGCTACGAGCGCAAGTTCACCAGCCTCGAGCGGTGCGGGGCCGACCCCGCGGCCGTCGCCGCGATCGGCGGGTCGCGTTTCCTGGCGCTCGATCCGACGCTCCGCTACGCCTACGACTCGCGCCGCTTCGACTACGGGCGCTCGCTCGTGCCGAACATGGCCGCGCTCCATGGACTGGACGACGCGCAGGGCTACGACGTGCTCGTCCCGCGGCGCTACGGCCTCTTCCGGAACGCGGCGAGCGCGCGCTCCGGCGTCCTCTACCCCTCGCACGGCGTCGTCCTCTCCGACCCCGGGTCGCCGCTGCTGGCGCTCGCCGCGGTCGAGTTCATGACGGGGCGCTTCGACCGCTTCGATCCGTCGCGGGTCGTCCCCGGAGCCCGCTTCGACGCGGAGCGGCTGGGCGGAATGCTTGACTTGGTCAAGCAAGACGCCCGCTGGCCGCTCTGGCGCTTCCGCGGAGCCCGCCCCCGCGCCTGGGTGCCCGCCGTAGCACGTCCCGTCGGTTCGCCCGAGGAGGCCATCGCGGCCCTCGCCGCGATGGCGGACCCCGCGGCGGTCGCGCTGGTCGAGGACCCCGGGCTGCCGCCGCTGCGCCAGCTGCCGCGCGCCCTCGCGTGGGAGCGCCCCGACGCCCGCACGGTCCGCCTCGCCTCCGACCGGCCGGCGCCGGCCCCGGAGGTGTGGCTCCTGTCGGAGAACTGGATGCCGGGCTGGACCGCGCGCGGGTCCGACGGCGCGCCGCTGCCGGTCGTCCCCGCGGACGCGTTCCTGGTGGCGGTGCTGGTCCCCGCCGGCGAAAGCGCTGTGGCGCTCCGCTACGAGCCCGCGTCCTTCCGCCACGGCGCCGGCCTCACGGCGCTGGGGGTGCTCCTGTGCGGGTGGGTGCTTGCGCGGAGCCGCCGCGCAGGGAGTCGTTTGTTCTTGCAGTCGTGAGCGCGCCCTGTCAGTCCAGCGGAACCCATCCCTTTGCGGCTTCCGCGCCGCGCCGGCCACCCAATCCATGAGCGCCTCCGTCTTCCCGCGTCGCGTCGCCCTCTTCTGCGGAGGTCCCTCCTCCGAGTACGTGGTCTCCCTCACCTCGGCGCGCTGCGTGGCCCACGCGCTGGACCGCTACCGCTACCGCATCCGCGTCTTCTGCATCCGCGAGGACGGCCTCTGGGTCGCCCCCGAGGAGGAGTGGGGCGCCGACACCCCGCCCTCCCGCATCGAGAAGCTTTTCGACCTGCTCGACATGCCGGAGCACTGCCCCACGGGCTACTTCAAGATGCGCAGCGCCGCGGAGGGCATCGCGCGCCTTACCGCCTGGAGCCCCGCCATCGTGCTCCCGATCATGCACGGCGCCTGGGGCGAGGACGGCCGCATGCAGGGACTCCTCGACATCCTCGACCTCCCCTTCGTCGGCAGCGGCGTGCTCGCCTCCGCGCTCGCCATGGACAAGCGGCGAACGCTCGACTACCTCGCCGCCCAGGGCATCCGCACCGCCCGCCACATCTTGATGAAGGCATCCAGCCCCCGCCTCCTGCGCGAGGACCAGATCGCCGCGGCCGGCACGCTGCTCGGCTGGCCCATCGTCGTGAAGCCGTCCCGCGGCGGCTCGAGCGTCGCCACCGCCATCGTCCGCACCCAGGACGAACTCTACCGCGCCGTCACCCGCGCCTTCGACGCCGACACCGAAGTGGTGGTCGAGCAGTTCATCGCCGGACGCGAGGTCACCTGCGCCGTGCTCGACCTCGCGGAGGCCTTCGGCGGGCGCATCGTCTGCCCCCCCACCGAGATCCGCCCAAAGTCCGCCGAGTTCTTCACCTTCGACGCCAAGTACACCCCCGGCGCCTCCGAGGAGGTCACCCCCGCGCGGATGCCCGACGACATCCTCGCCCGCATCCAGGTGCTCGCGGAAAAGGCCCACGACCTCCTCGGGTGCGCAGGACTCTCGCGCTCCGACATGATCGTCCCCGAGGACGGCCAGCCGGTGTACCTCGAAACGAACACCCTCCCCGGCATGACCTCCACCAGCCTCCTCCCGCAAGGCGCCGCCGCCGTCGGCATCAGCATGACCTCCCTCCTCACCGGCCTCATCGAAGGCAAGTTCGAGGGCCTCATCGAGAAGAGGGCCCGCGAAGAGGCGGAGTAGCCGCGCCGGGCAAGCGCCCTCAGGACGCCGCGGACCCCACCAACCGCCGCGCGGGACCTCCGCCGCGGCGCGCATGCGCCTGCGGGCTGGACACCCGACGACTCCTGTGAGACGCAAGACCCCGAAGTCCTGAAGCGCCATAACCGCCCGGAGAGCAGTGTTGGCACTCTACGACGAGGGACACGCCAACCTCTCCGATCCCGAACGCGCGGGCCTCGCGTCCGCCGTCGCCGCCATGCCCTCGCCGGACGCCGTGCAGGCGAACCTCGAGGCGGAGGCCCACTTCGTCGACCCCCCCGGGGCCGCCGCCGTCCACCAGCGCTACGAAGAGTTCCTGCGCGCGCTCTCGGGGGCGAAGAGCAGCGCGGACTTCCTGAAGGTCTGCCGCGACTTCCACCTCCGTGGCGTCCGGACGAGCGCGGCGGAGGGGAAGGTGCTGGTGCGATACTCGACGCTGAACAAGAACCTGATGATCTGGATTGGGAACGCGATCCTCTTCTCGGAGGGCAGATACGATCCGGGTCTTCCCAAGGAGGGGATCGTTCGGTTCAAGGAGCTGAACGGCCGCGGGGGCTTTCCAGCAAGTGAGCTCGCCGCCAAGGCGGCTGCCGTCTGGGACCGCCTTCCGCCGGAGCTGCGCGAGGTTCAGCTCCACGAAAGGCAGCTCAGGACCATCTTTGCCGCGATTGGCGAACCGACCACCATTCCATTGGATGACCCGGCGCGCCTGCCCAACGCCCTCGCCACGGATCGAAAGGACGTGTGGGGAGATGCCGCGGTGATCGAGTACAGCCTTGCGACTGGAATCGAGGCCAGAGTGCCAACGGTCGCGGACTGCGACGGGGATCCGAGGTTCTTGCCTGTTCAGGCGCCTGCGCCAGTGGCCGCGGGAGACCGAGTCGACTACCCTGGCTGGACGAAGCCCCTTGACGGAGAAGCGCCAGTGCCCGAACTTGTTCATCCAAACGGTTCCGTCTCGTTGGCGGGGCCGATTCGGGTATTCGACAAGGTGAAGTCACCGTGAAAACTGTCAGCACACGCGCCGAATGGTTGGCGATCCTCAACCAGATTCCCGACTTCGCCGCCGAAGTTGGGATCGAGGGCGTGCGCGAGTGGCTGCTCGAGCGGCACCCCGGTTTCGACGCGCGGTTCCCGCTCGATTGGCGCGGTGGGGAAGATCCGTTCCGGATCTTGGAGCAGTTCTATCAGGAGTTTGGCTACTCCGCCGATCGGCAAGGCCTTATCGGCGCCGCGATCTACCGCCTGCTTGAGGAATCCGCCTTCGGCGAGCGGAAGGATGCCCTCCTTCTTGAAGACCTGCTCATCCTTTGCGCCCAAGTGACCATTCCCCCCACCCGCTCATGGTTCGAGAAGCTGCGCGACATGGAGGCGGCGGAGCCGGGAGCGGTCGAACGCGCGCTCGGATCGCGTCAGCTCGCGAGCTTCGCGAAGTGGGCGTGGGAGGGGCAGTTGGCGGGACTGGACCGCGGCCTTGGGAAGTCGGCCAGCCTGGTCACAGAAGTGGACGCCACGGCGCTCGGCAGCCTGTTCATGCTGAACTGGCGGGCAAAGAGGAGAGCCAAAGCTGCGCAAGCCAAGGCTACTGTCACACTACGAAAGCACTCTGATCGGAAAGCTACCGAGTCGGAAGCTTCAGCCGTCTCCGAAGAGCGGCTTCTGTACGAACGAGAGAGCTAGCTCTCCCACTACACCCCCGCCCCCAGCAGCCCCCTCGCCAGTTCGCGGGCTTCGCGGTCCGCGTCGCAGAGGGATTCCAGCGTGTCCACCGGGCGGTCACGCCAGGTGTCGAGCGCGGCGCGCAGGAGGCGCGGGATGCCGCCGCAGGGGATCGCGCCGTCGAGGTGCGCGGCGACCGCGATTTCGTTCGCGGCGTTGAGCGCGCACGGCAGCGAGCCGCCCGCCGCGCTTGCCTCGTAGGCCATGCGCAGCGCCGGGAAGCGCTCGTGGTCCGGTTCGGAGAAATCGAGACGCGCCAGTTCCGACAGCGAGATCGGCGGCAGGTCCGTCGCCAGCCGTTCCGGGTAGAGCAGGATGTTCTGGATCGGCAGCCGCATGTCGGTGCGCCCGAGCTGGGCGATCATCGAGCCGTCGATGTACTCGACCATCGAGTGGATCACCGACTGCGGGTGGATCACCACTTCGATCTTGTCGAGCGGCAGGTCGAAGAGGTGGTGCGCCTCGATCACCTCGAAGCCCTTGTTCATGAGCGTCGCGGAATCGACCGTGATCTTCGAGCCCATGGTCCAGGTGGGGTGGCGGAGCGTTTGCGCCGGCCCCGCGGTGTCGATCGTCGCGGCGTCCGCGTTGCGGAAGGAGCCGCCGCTGCAGGTGAGCACCACGCGGCGCAGCGCCTCGACCGGACCGCAGGCGAGGCACTGGAAGATCGCGTTGTGCTCGCTGTCCACGGGAAGCACGTGGAGGCCCTTCGCCCGCGCGAGCGGGATCACGAGGTGGCCGCCGCAGACGAGCACCTCCTTGTTCGCCAGCGCGATGTGGCGCCCAGCCGCGAGCGCGGCGAGCGTGGGCCCGAGGCCCGTGAAGCCCACCGTCGCCACCAGCACCAGGTCCGCCGGCGTCTCCGCGGCCACGCGCGCGAGGTGCTGCGGTCCGGCCAGCACCTCGCCGCGGAACCCGGGGCCGAGCGCCGCGCGCAGCTCGCCCTCGAGGTCCGCCCGGCCGATGTGCACCACCTCCGGCTGGAACTCGAGGGCCTGCTTCGCGAGCAGCTCGGCGTTGCTGCCCGCGCTGAGCGCCGCCACGCGCAGCCGCCCCGGGAAGCGCGCGGCGACCTGCAGCGCCTGCCTCCCGATGGAGCCGGTGGAACCGAGCAGCGTGAGCGTGCGGAACACGGGTGCGGGGCGGCCTTAGCCGACCAGCTCCTCCGGCTTGAAGTAGATCGCCAGCTCGCGCGCGGCGCTCTCCGGGCCGTCGCTGCCGTGCACCAGGTTCTCCGTCGTGATCGTGGCGTAGTCGCCGCGGATCGTGCCCGGCGCCGCCTCGACCGCCTTCGTCTTGCCCATCAGCCCGCGCGACAGCGCGATCGCGTCGGGACCGGACACCGCCAGCGCGACCATCGGCCCGCTCGTGATGAACGCCTTCAGCTCCGGGAAGAACGGCTTCGTGACGTGCTCGGCGTAGTGCGCCTCCGCCATCGCGTCGGTCATGCGCAGCATCTTGAGCCCGCGGATCGCCAGGCCCTTCTGCTCGAAGCGCTTGATGATCTCGCCGACGAGTCCGCGGCGGACGCCGTCCGGCTTCACGAGGATCAGGGTGGTTTCCATGGGGTGGGGGTTCTCCGAGGGGTTCGTGTGGGAAAGGCGCCGCGGGCGCCCGCGGCCCGCGCGGCGCAAGGAGACGGCCCCCCGCCGCCGGGGGAAACGGAAAAGCGGGGCGCCCCCCGCCACCCCCCCGTCCTTCGCCTTGTGCGGCGCGTCCCGCCCCGCCATGGTGGGCGCAGCCCACGCAAGGCCGCGAGCCATGGAACAAACCCCGTTCTTCGAGCCGAACACCAGCCTCGACGAAGTCGACACCTCCGCCTTCCGCCTGCCGAAGCGCCACGACTTCGACCTCGTCGTGATCGGCTCCGGCCCGGCGGGCCAGAAGGCCGCCTTCACCGCGGCGGACAACGGCGCGCGCGTGGCCTTGATCGAACGCGACCCGCTCGCCGGCGGCGTCTGCCTCAACACCGGCACGATCCCCAGCAAGACGCTCCGCGAGGCGGTCCTCTACCTCACCGGCTACCGCCAGCGCGGCTATTACGGCGACGACTACCGCCTAAAGGAGAAGATCACCGCCAGCGACCTCCTCTCGCGCACCACCTACGTCATCGAACTCGAGCGCGAGGTCATCAACGAGTCGCTCGCGCAGCGCGGCGTCACCCGCCTGGTCGGCACCGGCCGCATCGAGGGGCCCAACGCCGTCTCCGTCAACATCGCCGGCACCCGCTGCCTCTACACCGCCGGCAAAATCATCGTCGCCGTCGGCACCCGCCCCCGGCGCCCCGCCGAAGTGCCCTTCGACAACGTCAACATCTTCGACAGCGACGCCGTCTTCGGCACCGAGAACGACCTGCGGCCCCTCCCGGACAGCATCATCGTCATGGGCGCCGGCGTGATCGGCATCGAGTACGCCTGCATGTTCCAGGCGCTCGGCATCCCCACCACCCTCGTCGACCCGCGCGAGAACCCGCTCGCCTTCGTCGACGAGGACGTGTCCGAAATCCTCTACACGCACCTGCGCAAGTCCGGCGCCGAGCTCATCTTCGGCGACACCCACGAAGGCATCCAGATCACCGGCGGCGAAACGCCCACCTGCCGCCGCCGCGTCCGCGCCGCGCTCAAGTCCGGACGCGTCCTCGAAGCCGACGCCATGCTCTTCGCCCTCGGACGCGTCCCCATGAGCGAGGACGTCGGCTCCATGCAGGCCGGCGTCAAGATCGACCGCCGCGGCAACATCGCCGTCGACGAGAACTACGTCACCTCGGTGCCCACGATCTACGCCGTCGGCGACGTGATCGGCTTCCCCGCGCTCGCCTCCACCTCCGCCGAGCAGGGCCGCTGCGCCGCCCTCCACGCGCTCGGCATCCCCGCGCAGCGCCACCCGGAATCGCTCCCCTTCGGCCTCTACACCATCCCCGAGGCCAGCATGGCCGGACGCACCGAGCAGGAGCTCCGCGCCGCCGGAATCCCCTATGTCGCCGGCACCGCGATCTACCTCGAAACCGCCCGCGGCAAGATCCTCGGCGACCTCACCGGCGCGCTGAAGCTGCTCTTCCACCGCGACGACCGCCGCCTCCTCGGCGTCCACGTCGTCGGCGAAGGCGCCACCGAGCTCGTCCACATCGGCCAGGCGGTGATCCGCTTCGGCGGCGGCCTCGACTACTTCCTCGAAACCGTCTTCAACTACCCCACGCTCGCCGAGGCGTACAAGGTCGCCGCCCACAACGCGGCGGCGCGCTTCGCCGGCCACGTCGATTCCATGCCGCCGCTCCACGAGCGCGCCTTCCAGGCCGCCAACGCCGCCGAATGGGCCAAGTGGGCCCTCGGCGCCGCGCGGAAGTAGGCGCGAGCCGTGTGGATCTCCGCCACGCGCCTCCGCGTGCGCTCGCTCCGCGGCCTGCTGCGCTTCCGTCGCCTCAACGCCGCCGCGCACCGCCAAGCCCGCACCGCGCCCGGCCTGCGCGAAGTGCGCTTCCGCTACCGCTGGCCGCTCACGTTCTGCACGCTTACCCTCTGGGACAGCGAAGCCGCCATGCACGACTACCGCAACAGCGCCGCGCACCTCGACGCCATGCGCCAAGTAAAGGAAGTCGGCGACGGCGACGTGGTGGGCTGGGAGGCGGAGGAACTACCGGGATGGGAGGAGGCGGAGGGGAGGTTGGGGGGGTGTCGCAATCAAACAGGGAGCAGCGAATGTGCTTGAACCCGATACGCACCTTGGATAAGAGCTAACGCACCCTAGGCGTCAAAAGATAGCTGCCCCCACTTCAGCCCACGAGTCAGACGATGTTCAGATTCGATTCCCCCCCACCCCCTAAATGCAAGATAGAATGGTGTCCTCATGGATAATCGATTGCCGCAGCTGGAGGCACTCTACCGTGAAGGGTCCAAGTGCCGAGCTTGCTTCGAGGCAGGACAGTTTGGCGTCGAGGTGCCGCTAACGGCGGACTACGCTCCATTCGACATCGCCCAGCCCAGATGGGTAGGGCCAAGGTACTGGGACGCACCCGTTAGGGTCCTATTTGTTATGTTGAACCCGGGCGAGGGGAAGAAGAGGCAACGGGATAATGCCTATCATCTTGATGTTCTTCGAGGTTTCCGCGATGGGGACTCAAGCTTGGACGACGTGTTTCGATTTCAGTTGGAAGACATGGAATGTTGGGGGCCGCGCGGAAGAAGTTTCTTTGACTTTTTCGAGCAAAGAACCGGAGGTGCATTTGAGGAAATTGCGCTCTTGAACATTGCGTGGTGTCCTACGAAAGGTGACTCCTATCCAGCGCGAATGTTGAGGCAGTGCTGGGCGCGCCACTCAGCTGGCGTAGTGAAGTTGCTAGAGCCACACGCAGCTATTCTATGCGGGCGAGACCTCGAAAAGTGGATGTCTGTTATCAAGAGTGCTGGGCCCAGCTGCGACGTGCTCATGTCGCTCCATCCAGCGACAAGGAAAGGCCGAGCAGACAGAGCGCGAGACGCACAGTCGATCCAAAGTCGTATCACCCAACTTCGTTCCGAACGCGTGCAGTAGCCTCCTCTGTCTTGGTTGATTGAGAGCACAGGTCGCTTTTGCCTTCAGATTGTCAATTTCTATCGAGAGTTTGGTTTAATACGGAAATGATTCTTGAGGACCATGTGAATCGGACGATGCGCTTACTATCGGTTGCGGTCTCACTCCATTCCCTGCCGAAACCCACCTTCCCCCAAGCCCGGCAAGTCCACGGGGCTTGCGCTCATCGCTGCCGCTTCCCGCCGTTGGGTCGTCGGAGAGTCGGGCCCTTCTTTGTGCTTCGCAGCTTGAGTGGGCGTTTCTGGCTGGGTAACTTGGATAGACACTCGATCTCCGCAATGGTGGCGTCTAGCTGGGCCTTCTCGGTCTCGATCGCACGAATTCGTTCTGCAACCCGATCCTGTTGCTGCTTCTGGCGTGTCTTGCTTAGGGCTTCTTGCTTGGCCGCCAGCTCTATCCTTGCGGTCGCAAGCCGGTGGATGCGTGCCCTGTACCATCCCGCTCTCTCCACCAGGAGCAGGATCATCTTCTCCCACTCCGCATCGTCCTCCTTCTGGCCGACTCTCCAACCGTACGGCATTGCGAAGAGGGTCTTTCGGCAGAGGGGACACCTTGGACGCCGGCTCGACGGATCACCCCAGCCCGATGGGGACTGCCGTACGTACCGACATTCCGGACAAACGTAGGATCGGTTGCTCACCCGCCCCCGCCCCTCACTCCCCGCGGCCGCGTCCGCGCGATGGTTCCGCGCGCCAGCGGCCCGGCGGGTGGATGGTGGCGAAGACCAGCAGCGCCAGCAGCAGCGGCGCGTAGGTCGCCCCCAGCACCATCGCGAGGTAGTAGCCCACGCCGAGCCCCGGCGGGTCGCCGCGCAGGCCCATCCCGACCGCCACGAACGCCGGCGCGTTGAGCAGCAGCAGCGCCCCCCCGGGCCCGGCGACCGCCTGGTTCAGCCGCTCCGATTCGCCCGGCGCGAGCGCGCCCCCCGAGCGCCACGCGCGCTCCGTCTCGCGGAACAGCTCGTAGCTGAGGTATTCGGAAGCGCCCACGTTGATGAAGAAGAAGACCGAGAAGAGCCCGAGGAAGACGCGGAGGCGGCGGAGGAACGGATCGTCGGGAAGCGCCCCGGCGGGCCCGTTCACGCGACGCCGAGCTTGCGCGCGAGCTGCTCCGCGCGCCGCACCCACGGGGCTTCCCCCCCGCCGACCGGGATCAGCGAGCCCGCCAGCCGCTCGCGCAGGTCCTCGACCACCGCGCGCGCGTCGGCCTCGCGGCCCTGGAAGACGAGCAGTTCCGCCAGCAGCACCGCCGCGTCCACTCGCCGGTGGCGCTCGAACGCGCGGCGCAGCGGCTCCTCCGCGCGCGCGTGGTGCCCGGCGGCGCCGAGCGCTTCGCCGAGCAGCACCAGCGCCGAGCCCCCCTGGAACGACTCGTTCTCCTCGACGAGGTACTCAAGGTGGGGGAGCGCCGCCTGGGGTTTCCCGAGCCGGACCAGGCAGAGCGCGGCCAAGTGGTGCGCCTTCTGGTTCTCGCCGTCCTGGTCGAGCAGGCGCTTCAGCGCCTCCAGCGCGGCGGTCCACTCCTGCTCGTCCGCGAGGTGCTGCGCGAGCGCCTCGAGGTCGGCGGGGAGGCCGCGCTCCGCGGCGCGGGCCGCGAGCTCCCCGCGGCGCTTCGCCCCCGCCAGCGCGTCGTCCACGGGGCGGCGCCCCGCGAGCGGCAGCAGAACGAAGTTCGCGATGTACGCCAGCGCCGGCAGATAGAGCAGCAGCGGCGCCAGCGCCGTCGCCGCCAGCCACGCGTAGGACCGCTGCCGCCGCGCGCAGTCCAGCGCGGCGAAGATCCACGCCGCGATCAGCAGCGCGTTCAGCAGGAGCAGTGCGGCAAGGATCACGCGGTGCCCGAGACCGCCTCCGGGGCGGCCCACTGCGCCGCGCGCTCCGCCAGCGCCCGAGGCAGCATCACATCCAGCAGCGCGTCGCCGCCGTCGTACTCCGTGCGCAGCACCTGCCCTTCGCGGTGCAGCCACGACAGCACGTCGCCGCGTCCCGCGGGCACGCGCAGCGAGAGCCGCTGCCGCAGTTGCGGAAGCATCTTGTGCAGCATCCTCTGCAGGTCCTCGATGCCCTCGCCGGTCACCGCGCTCGTGAAGACGCACGCCTCGTGCTTCTCGCGGAAGCGCGCGAACGTCGAGCGGTCCTGCAGCAGGTCCGCCTTGTTCAGCGCGAAGACCGTCGGCTTGTCGAGCGCCTCCAGCTCCTCCAGCACCGCGTCCGCCGCCTCCAGGTGCTCGTGCCATTGCGGGTGCGAGGAGTCGATCACATGCACCAGGAGGTCCGCGAGCTGCGCCTCCTCCAGCGTCGCCTTGAACGCCTCGACGAGGCCGTGCGGCAGCTTGCGAATGAACCCCACCGTGTCGGTGAGGAGCACCTCGCGCCCCGCGTCCAGGTGGATCCGGCGCGTCGTCGGGTCCAGCGTGGCGAACAGCTTGTCCTCGACGAGCACGTCGGCGCCCGTGAGGCAGCGCATCAGCGACGACTTGCCGGCGTTGGTGTAGCCGACCAGCGAGACCGTCGGCACCTCGTGGTACTCGCGCGACTTGCGCTGCGTGGCGCGCACCTGGCGGACGTGCTCCAGGTCGCGGCGGAGCTGCGTGATGCGGTTGCGCACCAGTCGGCGGTCCGTTTCGAGCTGCGCCTCGCCGGAGCCGCCCTTGAAGCCGCGTCCGCCGCGCTGGCGCTCGAGGTGGGTCCAGGCGCGCTGCAGTCGCGGGAGCGAGTAGCGCGCCCGCGCCAGCTCCACCTGGAGCTGCGCCTCCTTCGTCCGCGCGCGGTCCGCGAAAATCCCTAGGATCACCTCCTGGCGGTCGATCACCGCCAGCTTCGTCACCCGCTCCCAGTTGCGCTGCTGCAGCGGAGTCAGGTCGTCGTCCACGACGATCACCTCGCACTCCATCGCCTCCGCGCGCTCGCGCACCTCCTCCACCTTCCCGCTGCCGACCAGGAAGGCGGCCGTGGTCTTCTCCGCGTTCGCGATGATCTTCTCCGCGGTGGGCACGCCGTAGGTGGAGAGCAGCTCCTCCAGCTCGGCGAGGTGCTCCTCCGCGTTCGCGCGCGTCTCCCCCCTGCGGATCACGCCGACGGCGCAGGCGCGGAGGTACTTGTCGGTGACGAGGTTCTTGTCGTGTAGGAAATCCATAGGCCGCCTAGGTTGGCGCGGCGTCGCCGCACCCGTTCAGGCTCCGCCCCGAGCCGGCGAAACGCAAGCGGAGGCGGCGCCGTCCGGGGAACGCGAGGCGCCCGCGCTTCTTTGCTTTTCTTCGCGTGCTCGCGCCTTCGCGTGAGACCCTCTCCGCGGCATCCGCTGTCCCAAAGATTTTCCCGCGCGACGCCGCGAAGGACGCGAAGCGGCCGTCCTGCGAGCGGGGAGCCGCAGTGCGAACAGTGCATCCTTTCGCGCCTTCGCGCCCTCGCGTGAGACCCCTCCCCGGGCCACTTCACCGACGAAGCGGACGCCTCTTCCGCAGGGCCGCGCCGTCACCCCCCGCCAACCCGGAACCGCCGTGGCCAGTCCGCCGCCTTCGTGATGCCGATGCGCGGGCCGGCCAGCACCACTTCGCCCGGTGCCAGGCCTCCCGGCAGCAGGCGCAGCGCGGCGCTGTCCTCCAGCAGCTGCGCGCCGTCGAACGAGCGGTCCACCGCGAGCGCCTGCGCCAGCCGCCCCGGGCCCGTCGCGATCAGCTTCGCGGGCGCGTCCGCCGCGAGGCCGCGCAGGAGCCGCATCCGTCCGTCGCCCTCGAGCGGTTCCGCCGCGCGCAGCAGCACCGCCGCTCCGTAGCCCGGTGGACCCGTCACCACGTTGAGGCACCAGTGGACGCCGTAGCTGCGGTACACGTAGGCGGTGGCGGAGGGGCCGAACATCGCGGCGTTGCGCGGGCGCGCGCCGGTGAAGCTGTGCGAGGCGGGATCGTCCGGCGTGTAGGCCTCCGTCTCGGTGATCCGGGCGCGCAGGAGCGCGCCGTCCGGCAGGCGGCGTTCCAGCACGCACTCCAGCAATCCGCGCGCGGCGGCGCAGGTGTCGCCTTCCAGCAGTCGCCGGAGCGCCTCGGCGCCGCTTGCGGGTTGCTCCGCGTCCATTCTCCGTCCGTCCTAGTCCCCGGGGCGCGCACGGCCCCCCGGAGCCCCGATGTCGCAGCAGTCATTCAACGGACGCAAGGTGGTGCTGGTTTCCGCGGCCGTCACCGCGGTCCTCGCGGTCGTCACCTACATGATCCCGTACTATGTCGTGGTGGGCGCCCATGGGAAACGCCCGGCGATGCTCGAGGCGCACCTCGCCGCGGCCGAGGCGGCGCTGCTCGCCTACCATGCGGACCACGGCGCCTTTCCCCCGCAGGAGGCGCTCTGGCACCACTGGCGCAGCCGCGCCAACGCCAAGAAGTCCAACCTCTACTGGCCCGACCCGGAGGGCGAGGCGGAGGTGCTCGACCCGCGCGAGGGGGAACCCTTCCGCGCCGTGCCCATGCCGACGTACCGCCTGGCGTCGCTCACGACGCCCGTGGCCTACCTCGCTTGGCCGAATCCGGGCGACCCCTACGCGATGCCGGAGCAATTCTCTCCAACCGCATACCTTGTTCTCGACACTATAACCGCGGTGCTGTGGTCTCCGGGGCCCGACACCAAGTTCGGCCTCCCGCCGCAGGCCGCCCGGGAACTGATCGATTCGCAAGGAGCCGCCGCCGCCCTGGCCGCCATGAGCTACGATCCCACCAACGGCGCGAAGTCCGCCGGCGACCTCTTCCGCCTGCTCGAGGCCAACCCTTGAGCGACACGCCGCGCACCGCATTCCCGCGCTGGCTGCACGCGGTCGACCCCTCGTGCGCGGAGGCCGACGCCAACGGCCTCTACACCGCCTTCCGCGCGCGCGGCGCGCAGCGCTCCGCCACGCTCGCCAGCCTGCGCTACGACCCGCTCGGCTGGCTGGTGGGCGCCCTTCCCTACATCGCCTTCGTGCTCTTCATCGTGCTGATGGCGCTGCTGCCTCCGCTCTGCTGCCTGTGGATTCCGCTGCTGCTGTTCTCCTTCGTGCTCAGCAACGCGCTCCGCGGACGCGTCGTCTCCGGCTACTGGCTCCCCGGCAGCGTGACCGAGCTCTTCGGCGCCAGCGTCTCGCGCGAGGTCCTTTGCGAGCTGCGCCTGACGCCGAACAGCCCGCGGGACTTCGCCCGCGCGATGCTCTACGAAGCCCGCGCCGGCTCCCATTGGTTCGCCATCGGAGTCGGAGGCGTCACCTGCGCCGTGCTCCTCGTCATCTACCTGGTCCTGGTCATCGCGAACCGGGGCGCGCTCCTGCCCGGCGACTACGTCCTGGTGGCCGGGTTCCTCGCATTCATGGTCAACGTGGCGGCGGCGCTCTTCTGGTACCTCAACATCAGCGCGGTGGGCGACGTCCAGCAGACGCTCGAGCTGGCCGCCGCGCGCAACCGCGTGGCCCACGCCAGCCAGCGCTTCGCCATCGGCGCGATCCAGCTCGTCGCCGTCGCCGGCATCGGCCTGCTGGGCCTCGCCGCCTTCTTCGCCATCGTCTTCGGCTTCTACATGGGCCTCGTGAGGCCGCTACTCGAGCTGTCGCAGAACTGGGCCAAGTTCGGCAACCTCGGCCGCTGGGTGGGCGACATCGCCGGCGCGAACGGCCCCCAAGTGGTCGGCGCCCTCTTCTTCCTTCTGTTCGCCCTCCTCGGCTGGGGCGTCTCGCGATTGCTCCGCAGCCACTACCGCACGCGTCTCACGTGGCTAGACCAGCGCGCGGACGCGCTGGTCCCCGCCATCTTCGACAATGTGCTCGAAGGGGGCGAATAGCCCCCCCGCCTTCCGCGCCCCCCGTTAGGAGGCGCCTTTCGACGCAAGCTCGAACGGCTTGCTCGCCTCGCCGAAGTAGAGCGACAGGTGCGGGAAGGGAATCTCCATTCCGGCCTTGTCCAGCGCGTACTTGAGCCGCCGCCGGTACTCGCGCCCCACCGCCCACTGCTGCCCCGGCGTCGTCTTGATGCGCGCCTTGAACACCAGCGCCGAGTCGCCGAAGTTGTCCAAGCCGAACACCTCGATGTCGTTGATGATCTGCGGCCCGAACTTCTCGTCGCCGCGCATCTCGTCGCAGACCCCCTTCATGACCGACAACACACGGTCCGGGTCCTCCTTGTAGGCGACTCCCATGTCGATCACGAAGGCGCTCCAGTCCTTTGTGCGGTTCGCGATCGTCGTGATCGTCCCGTTCGGGAAGATATGCACGGTCCCTTCGATATCCCGCAGGATCGTTGTCCGCAGGTTGATGTCCTCGACGAGCCCCCCCGTGCCGTTCACCACCGCCACGTCGCCGACCCGGATCTGGTTCTCGATCAGGATGAAGACGCCGCTGATGAAGTCGCGCGCCAGGTTCTGCGCGCCGAACCCCACCGCGAGCCCCACGATCGAGGCGCTCGCCAGCAGCGGCGCGATCGACACGCCGAACTGGTCCAGCAGCGTCAGGATCGCCACGACGTAAAGCACCATCACCACGACCTTGCGCAGCACCTTCGTCAGCGTCTCCGCCCGCTTCTTCATCTCCGCGGTCTTGTCGCCGTTGCGCTCGAAATGCGTCACAAGGAGCGCCTCGACCTTGCGCATCAGCGTATTGAGCGCGAGGTACGCGACCACGAAGACGAATAGGGTCGCCAAAACCGTCGGCGCGGTGAGCAGCACGCGGTCGACCCACTGCTGCGCGGTTTGTCCGAAATCCAGACTGTCCATACTGCCACGTCATCCTTCACTGGGATTGTTCAGCATCCTATACGCGCACCGGCCGATCCTCCAAGCGCGAATCCGTCCCGCACCCGGGGAAAACGCTTTCCGCCCACAATAAGTTATAGTCCGCCATGGGACCTCCGATTTCGGGTTGCATCAGGGACAAACCACTAGTCCGGTGAAGCCGCCTAACCACTTGGATGTCCGGAGAATCCCTCCGATGGCTCACCCGCCACTGCGCCGCGCGGCCACGCTAGCGATGGTACTCGCGGCCGCCTCCGCCGCGCACGCCACCATCCATGTTTCCACCCAAGGTGCCGACAGCGGCGACGGGCGCAACCCATCGGCGCCGGTCCGGTCCCTCGCCTATGCGCTCTCCCAAGCCGCGGTCGGCGAAGAGGTTCGCGTGGCCAAGGGCACCTACACCGGCAAGGTCCCCGTACTACAAGCGGTCGAGATCCTCGGCGGCTGGAACGAGTCTTTTACCACGCAGGACACCGCGAATCCGCAGGACACGGTGCTCACCCCCGCTACCGCGGGCGCGTCGCGCGTCGTCGAAGTCGACGGCTCCCTCTTCGCCGGTTCCACCTTGAGAATCCGCCAACTCACCATCCGCGACGGCAACGCCGGCAGTGAGACCGTCGGCCCTGGCCAAGGCGGCGGCATCTACGCCCCGATGGTGCCCGAACTCGTCCTTGACGGAGTCGTGATCGAGAACAACGTGGCGCGCTCCGCATACGACAGCGTCGGCGACAGGGCGGACGGCGAGGGCGGCGGTGTCTACACGGGCGCGGGCACCCTCACAGTCCTGGACTCCACGATAAGATCCAACACAGGAACAACGGGTGACACTGGCGGCAGCGGAGCGGACGTCGGGGATGGACTCGGCGGCGGCATTCACATCATCTATCGGCGCTCCGCCCCCGGACAGAACATCGAAATCCGAAAAACCACCTTCCAGCAAAACCGCGCCCAGAACACCCCGCAGAACTTCTCCGGCAACCAGTTCGGAAGTGGCTTCGGCGGTGGCATCTACATTGGCGATGGCGGCGGCGCGGAGGACCCCAACGCGGGGCTCAGCATCCTCATCGACAACTCGAACTTCATCAGCAACAACGGCATCGGCGTCTCCGCGGATGACGACGAGGCTGCGGGCGGCGGCATCGCCGTCAACCTGCCGAACATGAGCAGCGCCGCCGCCGGACGGAGCACTCTCACCGTTTCCGACACGGCCTTCCAGACCAACATCGCCGGCAACGGAGGCAGCAACTCCGTCCTCTCCGGCCAGTTCAACGAGGGCGGCGGCATCTGGACCCGGACGCCGAAGGCCTTCCCAATCGTCATCGGGGGCTGCGCGTTCGATTTGAACTTCGGCGAGGACCGCGTCGGCGTCTCGGGCGGTTTCGGCGGCGGGGCATCCCTCAACGGCGGCACCGTGACGATCACGAACTCCACCTTCACGAACAACATTGGCGGGTCGAACGGCTGCAACGGGGCGGGTGGCGCCATCGCGGCGAACGGCACCGAGCTGCTCGTCGAGCGCTGCAACTTCATGAACAACCAAGGCATCGACGTGCCGGACACGTTCTGCTTCGGGCTCTTCTCGGCGGACGGCGGCGCGATCTACTACACGAACCCGACGAACCCCACGCAGGCCGGCGACCTGACGGTGGTGAACTGCTTCTTCACCGACAACTACGGTTCCACCTCGACGTCGGTCCCCAGCAGCAGCCAGTTCGGCGGGGCGATCTTCGCAGACGCCAAGTCGGGCACGGTCCGCGTCCTGAACAACTCGTTCTACAACAGCCAAGACAAGACCCCGGCGGCGGTGGCGATCGCCTCGGGCGCCATCGAGATGGTGAACAACTTGATCTTTGGCTTCCTGAATGGCCTCTTCCTCGAGGACGGAACCTCAATCACCAACATCGCCTTCTGGATCATGGACCTCTTCGAATCCGGACTCGCCGCGTTCACCGGCGGTCCAGGCGCACCGGCCACCACCGACCCCAGCCTCGTCGATGCGGACCCGAAGTTCACCGACCCAGCCAATGGCGACCTGCACCTGCAGGGCGGCTCCCCCGCGATCGACGCGGGCACGACACTCACCGGTGTGGACACCGACATCGATGGCGATCCGCGCCCCGTCGGCAACGCCCCCGACATCGGCGCCGACGAATTCGTCGCGCCACCCGACCCGGATCTAGATTTCGGCGACGCGCCGGACACCTACGGCACCACGCTCGCCGCCAACGGCGCGCGCCAGCAGAATCCCCTCTTCATCCCCTATCCGTTCTTCGACGGTTCGCCCGACCAAGAGGCGGACGGCCAGCCAAACGCCAACGCCCTCGGCGACGACAACGACGGCCTGGACGACGAAGACGGCCTCGCGCAAGTCACGAGCTGCATCCTCCCCGGCGTCACCGACCTCGTGATCCCGAGGCAGGCCGACGGCGAGGCGTCGCTCCTCGTCACCTACCACGACAACGCGCACATCACCGGATGGATCGACTTCAACGGCAACGGCCAGTTCGACGACGGCCCCGAATCGGTGATCGACCAGGCGCTCCCGACGGTCCAGAGCACCTTCACCATCCCGGTCACCTTCCCGGTGGCCGCCAGCACGGCGCAGGCCCCGGGCACGACCACCTTCTCGCGCTTCCGCATCAACAACGCGGGACGCACCGGACCGCTCGGCCTCGGCGGCTTCGGCGAGGTGGAGGACCACAAGGTCCACTTCGCGCGCACCGTCGACGCTGCGGTGTCGGTCAAGGTGCTCAACCGCTCCGGCGCCGGCGGCGAGAACATCGACATCACCTACGAACTCACGAACCTCGGCCCGCAGGCGCTCGACGCCTTCGTCGCCGCGAACGTCCGCGCGATCGACGAGAAGGGGCGCCTGATCGAGGACGGCGCCGTCATCTCAGACCGGTACCTCACCCTTACCTCCGTCACACCCGGCGGCGCAGGCGCCACGACCGTTCTGGGAACCGGCTTCCAAACCCTCGGCCTCGCCACCGGCCAGGTCGCCACGGTCGCCGTCCGCTACCAGGTGAAGCCGAACAACCGCGCGGCGCTCATCATCCTCAATCCGACCGCATGCACGCTGGACCACGACACGAACTTCGCCAACGACGAGGCGACGAATTTCTTCATCGTCTTCAGGAGGACGCCCCCCGGCCTGGAGGCGATCGAGAGGATCATCACCAAGCTAAACTCCACGACGGATCCGGACGAGCTCGCCACGTTCGACGTGAACGGCGACAAGGTGGTCGATGCCTCCGACCTGATCCGCATTCGCCAGTCGCAGAAGCCGTCCGACCAGTAGCCCCCCCGGACCGCCGCCTCTCCTCCGACGCCCCCGGAGCTCCGCGCTCCGGGGGCGTTCCGCATCCTGCCCCCCGCCGCGAGCTCCCCGGCGGGACATTCCCCCTTGCGCGCCCCGCGGGCCCCGGCGCCCAATGGCTCACGGTATGAACAACCGCCGTTCTCCTTCCCCTGTCCAGTCACCTGTCGGGATTTTTATGCGTCCCCGGCCAGCCCGCCGACCATCGGCGAGCGGTCCGGAGGCGGATATGAATTCCGATTCGTGGCGATTGGACCGGGGCGACATCCCAAGAAAAGGGCCCTCCGGCCCCGGAGCCGCACCACATGGCAGAACAACTGCAATTCGAGGAGCATAAGGGTCTCAACTTCACCGAGACCGTCCTCCACATCCCCTTCGGCGACGGCAAGACGCTCAAACTCGCCACCGGCAAACTGGCCAAGCAGGCCGCCGGCGCCGTCATCGCAACCCTCGGCGACACCACGGTACTCGTCGCCTGCGTCATGAGCGACAAGGAATCGCCGCTCGACTTCTTCCCCCTCCTGGTCGATTTCCGCGAGAAGTTCTACGCCGGCGGACGCATCCCCGGCGGCTTCTTCAAGCGCGAAGCCCGCCCCTCCGACGGCGAAACGCTCCAGGCGCGCCTCATCGACCGCACGATCCGCCCCCTCTTCCCCGAGGGCTTCAAGCGCGAGGTGCAGGTCTACGTCACGGTCCTGTCGACCGACGGCGAGCACCAGCAGGACCTGGTCGCCATGTGCGCCGCCGGCGCCGCCCTCCACATCTCCGAAATCCCCATGATCAAGCCGATCGCCGGCGTCCGCATGGGCCTCGTGGACGGCAAGCTCGTCCTCAACCCCACCCGCTCCGAGCTCGCGCCCAGCGCCCTCGACCTCGTCGTCGCCGGACACCGCGACGCCATCAACATGGTCGAGTGCGGCGCCAAGGAGGTCTCCGAGGACACCCTCGTGGAGGCCCTCGAAGCCGCCCACGCCCAGATCAAGACCGTCTGCGACGCCATCGACAAGCTCCGCGAGCGCGTCGGAAAGCCCAAGATCGAGTTCACCGCGCCCGCCCGCGACGAAGCGCTCTACAAGCGCGTCGAAAGGCTCATGGCTCCGCACCTCCCGGAAATCCACGCGGAACTCACCAAGGACGGCCGCGAGTCCCGCCTCAAGCAGGCCAAGGCCGACGTCGCCGCCGCCCTCGCCGCCGAGTACCCCGAGCGCGAATCCGAGATCAAGGCCTTCGCCGAAACCGTCGACGAAATGGCCATGCGCAAGCGCGTCATCAAGGACGGCGTCCGCGCCGACGGACGCCGCTCCACCGAGATCCGCCCCATCTGGATCGAGGCCGACGTCCTCCCCCGCGTCCACGGCAGCGCCATCTTCACCCGCGGCCAGACGCAGGCCCTCGCCGTCACCACGCTCGGCTCCCCCAAGGAGTCGCAGATGATCGACGACATGACGGGCATCACCTACAAGCGCTTCATGCTCCATTACAACTTCCCGAGCTTCTCCGTCGGCGAAGCCCGCCCGCCCCGCGGCCCGGGCCGGCGCGAGATCGGCCACGGCGCCCTCGCCGAGCGCGCCCTCGCCGCCGTCGTCCCCGGCCCCGACGAGTTCCCCTACACGGTCCGCCTCGTCATCGAGATCCTCGAGTCCAACGGCTCCTCTTCCATGGCGACGGTCTGCTCCGGCGTCCTCGCGCTCATGGACGCCGGCGTGCCCGTCAAGGCGCCCGTCGCCGGCATCGCCATGGGCCTCATCACCGACGACTCCGGCGGCGCCGTGGTCCTCTCCGACATCCAGGGCATCGAGGACCACCTCGGCGACATGGACTTCAAGGTGACCGGCACCCGCAAGGGCGTCACCGCCCTCCAGATGGACATCAAGGTCGAGGGCGTCACCCGCGACCTGCTCGCCAAGGCGCTCCACCAGGCGCGCGAAGGCCGCGAGTACATCCTCTCGAAGATGGAAGCGGTCCTTTCCGCCCCGCGCGAGGAGATGAAGCCCCAGACCCCGCGCATCATCATCATCCAGATCCCCACCGAGAAGATCCGCGAGGTCATCGGCTCCGGCGGAAAGGTCATCCGCGAAATCGTCGAACTCTCCGGCGCCCAGGTGGACATCGAGGACGGCGGCCAGGTCTACATCATGGCCTCCGACCAGGCCGCCAGCGACCGCGCCATCGCCATGATCCGCAACATCGTCGAGGACGTCGAAGTCGGCGCCGTCGTCTCCGGACCCGTAATCCGCATCATCGAAGCGGGCGCCATCGTCCAGCTCGGCCCCGGCAAGGACGGCCTCATCCACATCAGCGAACTCGAACACCGCCGCGTGAACGCCGTCACCGACGTGCTCTCCGAAGGCGAAATGGTCGAAGTCAAGGTGATCGAGGTCGACAAGGACCGCGGACGCATCCGCCTCAGCCGCAAGGCCCTCCTCCCCGTCCCCGAAGGCCACGTCCCGCAGGAATCCCGCGGACCGCGCCCGGACCGCGGAGACCGCGGCGATCGCGGCGGCGACCGCCGCGGCGGCGACCGCGACCGTGGCGGCGACCGCGGAGGACGCCCCCGCCCGCCGCGCCCGCCCCGCGAAAACTCCGGCGGCCACCGCGAAGACTGATCCGCGGCCCCGAAACATAACCAGCAACGCCTAGGGGCCGGCCTTCGGGCCGGCCCCGCTGTTCTTCAGCGACGAAGGCTCAAGGCACGGGTAACGATCCGCCACCCTGCCGGCCATCCCCGCTTCGAGCGATGGCATGCGCTGGCGAGAGACCAGCGCATTGTTTCCAAGAGGGTGGCTTCCGCGGATCAGGTCGCCGCGCCCGCCTAACCGCCGCACTCCGTCCCCGGCAGGTCGCGCAGCTCCGTGATCGTCGGCGCGTCGCCGCACAGCGCGCACGCCGGGTCGCGGCGGAAGCGCACCTCCCGGAAGCCCGCGCGGAGTCCGTCGTATCGCAGCAGCCGGCCGGAGAGCGGCTCGCCGATGCCGAGCAGCAGCTTCAGCGCCTCCATCGCCATCAGGCTCCCCACCACGCCCGCCAGCGCGCCGAGCACGCCCGCCTGCGAACACGTCGGCACCTCGCCGTCCCGCGGCGGGTCGGGGAACAGGCAGCGGTAGCACGGCGCGCCGCCGCCGGGCGTGTGCGGAAACACCGCCGCCTGGCCCTCGAACTGCAGGATCGCGCCGCTGACCAGCGGCACCCCGAGCAGGTGGCACGCGTCGTTCACCAGGTAGCGCGTCGCGAAGTTGTCGGAGCCGTCGAGGACCGCGTCGGCGCCGCCGAGCAGCGCGCGCGCGTTGGCGGCGCGGAGCCGCACCGCGTGCGATTCGGCGCGGGCGCCCGGGTTGATCCGCGCGGCGGCGGCGGCGGCGCTCTCCGCCTTAGCGCGGCCCACGTCCGGCGTGCCGTGCGCGATCTGCCGCTGAAGGTTCGACAGCTCGACCGTGTCGTCGTCGATGATGCGCAGCGCCCCCACGCCCGCCGCCGCGAGGTAGAGCGCGGCGGGCGAGCCGAGCCCGCCGGCGCCCACCAGCGCCACGGTCGCGCCGAGCAGCCGCCGCTGGCCCGCGCCGCCCACGCCGGGCAGCAGGATGTTGCGCGAATAGCGCTGGATGGCGTCGTCGTCGAAGCGCATGGCGGGAAATCCCGGTCGGCGTGGCGTTCCCGCGGTCGGCGGGGGAGCGGATGGGGGGGGGCCGCGTTGCGCCCCGGTGCTTTTTCCTTGCCGGTCAAGGCGCGGCGCAGTAGCTTTCGGGGCTGACCGAAAGAACGAAAAAAAAGGCGTTGACTCGCGGGGTGCCCTGAGGGACACCTCTTGGCTCGCGCGGCAAGCGGTCTTGTGTGCCTCCAGCACCGGGCCATGCGCGGGTTGCGGGTCGCGGAGTCCCTCACCGCGACGGGTTCCCTAAAGGGCCACCGCTCGTCTCTCTAGTAGGAAGCGAGGGCGCCTTCCGACCTCCGGTGATACGTCCGTGTCCCGGGGCCGAGAACAGCGCCTTCCCAACTAGAAAACGATGAAGGGCGGTAAGCGGCTGGTCCGCTCGCCGTCCGCGGTGCCCGGCGGGAAGCCGGAACGGAACAAGGGGGCCCTCCCCGGGCCGCCGCAGGACGGGGTAGCCACGCGCGCAGCGGAGCCTGCCCGCAACATCAAACGCCTTCGGAGACGCCACCATGGCGAAGGAAGCTTTCAAGCGAGACAAGCCCCACGTCAATATCGGGACGATCGGGCACATCGACCACGGCAAGACCAGCCTCACGGCGGCCATCACGAAGGTGCAGGCCGAGAGCGGTCTTGGCCAGTACACCTCGTACGACAACATCGACAAGGCGCCGGAAGAGCGCGAGCGCGGCATCACCATCAACACCGCGCACGTCGAGTACGAGACGACCGCCCGCCACTACGCCCACGTCGACTGCCCGGGCCACGCGGACTACATCAAGAATATGATCACCGGCGCGGCCCAGATGGACGGCGCGATCCTCGTCGTCGCCGCCACCGACGGCCCGATGCCGCAGACGCGCGAGCACGTCCTCCTGGCCCGCCAGGTCAACGTCCCCTCGATCGTCGTGTTCCTCAATAAGTGCGACATCGCCGACCCCGACCTGCTCGAACTCGTCGAGATGGAAGTCCGCGAGCTCCTCAGCAAGTACGGGTTCCCCGGCGACGACACCCCGATCGTCCGCGGCTCCGCCGTCAAGGCGCTCGAAGGCGACACCGGCGAGTACGGCACGCAGTCGATCAAGAAGCTCATGGAGGCGGTCGACGCCTTCATCCCGCAGCCGGTCCGCGACATCGACAAGCCCTTCCTGATGCCGATCGAAGGCGTCGTCTCGATCTCCGGCCGCGGCACCGTCGCCACCGGACGCGTCGAGCGCGGCGTCCTCAAGAAGATGTCCGACGTCGAACTGGTCGGCCTTGGCGACACCCGCAAGACGACCGTGACCGACATCGAAATGTTCCGCAAGCTGCTCGACTCGGCCACCGCCGGCGACAACGTGGGCATCCTCATGCGCGGCATCGGCAAGGAAGACGTCGAGCGCGGCATGGTTATCGCCGCCCCCGGCTCGATCAAGCCGCACCGCAAGTTCAAGGGCCAGATCTACGTCCTCAACAAGGACGAGGGTGGACGCCACAAGCCGTTCTTCAAGGGCTACCGTCCGCAGTTCTACTTCCGCACGACGGACGTGACCGGCGAGGTCAAGCTCCCCGACGGCGTCGAAATGGTCATGCCCGGCGACAACATCACGATCGAAGCCGAGCTGATCACCCCGATCGCCATCGAGAAGGAACTCCGCTTCGCGATCCGCGAAGGCGGCCGCACCATCGGCGCGGGCGTCGTCTCCGAGATCCTCGACTAACGCAACTCGGCGCGGGCGCCGGACGGGACCTGTTCCCGCCGGCGCCCGCGGCGCTTTTTCCGGCCCGCCCCCGCGGCGGCGCCGCACCAGGCAAAGGACTGAACGCAAGATGGCGAGCAAAGTGATCCGCATCAACCTCCGCTCCTTCGACCAGCGCCTGCTGGACTCGTCGGTCGGATCCATCGTCGAGACGGCGCGCGGCACCGGCGCCTCCATCGCCGGCCCGATCCCCATGCCGACGCGCATCCAGCGCTACACGGTCCAGCGCTCGCCGCACGGCGACAAGAAGTCGCGCGAGCAGTTCGAAATGCGGTCCCACAAGCGCCTGATCGACCTCATCGACCCGACGCCGAAGACACTCGACGAGCTCCAGAGCCTGGACCTCCCCGCGGGCGTCCACGTCGAGATCAAGCTGACCAGCTGACATACCCCCTCCCGGGTACGCGCCCCAAAGGCGAACGGCCCGGAGCAAGACGACGGAACCCACACGGCGTCGACGACCATTAAGCCGCAAAGGCGCCCCAACCGGCGACGGCGGCGCGGCATCCCCGAAGTAGCGAGAAGCCATCATGGCCATCGGAATTCTTGGTAAAAAGCTTGGAATGAGCCAAATGTTCGACGAGAACGGCTCCCTCATTCCCGTGACGCTGATCCAGGCCGGGCCCTGCCCGGTCCTCGAGAAGCGCGTGAAGGACCGCGACGGCTACACCGCCGTCCAGCTCGGCTTCGACGAGCAGAAGGCGAGCCGCGTCAACAAGCCGGACGCCGGACGCTTCGCCAAGGCCGGCGCCGCGCCGCAGCGCTTCGTCCGCGAATTCCGCGGCGACGGCGCCGCCGCGCTCGAAGTCGGACAGTCCGTCGACGTCAATATCTTCGCCGCCGGCGAAAAGGTGGACATCACCGGCACCAGCCGGGGACGCGGCTTCGCCGGCCCCCGCAAGCGCCACCACCTCACCCCCGGCCCCGTGACGCACGGTTCCATGTACCACAACCGCGTCGGCTCCAACGGCGGCTCCTCCTTCCCCTCCCGCACCTTCCCGGGGAAGAAGATGTCCGGCCACATGGGCGACTCCCGCGTCACCGTCAAGAAGCTCACCGTCGTCAAGACCGACCCCGAGAACAACCTCCTCATTGTCAAGGGGTCTGTCCCGGGATCGCCCGACGGCTACGTCATGGTCCACAAGCTGGCCGACAAGTAACCGCTGAGAGAAGAGCAGGAATCGAACGATGCCTACTGTGGCCATGAAGAAACTGGACGGCTCCGCGAACGGCTCCCTCGAGCTGTCCGCCGAAGCGTTCCCCGCCGAAGGCAACTCCTTCGTCGTCCGCGAGGCGCTCAACGCCTTCGAGGCGAACCAGCGCCAGGGCACGCACTCCACGAAGACCCGCGGCTTCGTCTCCGGCGGCGGCAAGAAGCCGTGGCGCCAGAAGGGCACGGGCCGCGCCCGCGCCGGCTCCACGCGCTCCCCGATCTGGCGCCACGGCGCCATCGTCTTCGGACCGAAGCCGCGCGACTACCGCGAGAAGGTGAACCGCCGCAAGCGGCGCATCGCCCTCTCCGCGGTCCTCGGCGCCCGCCTCGCGGAAGGTCGCCTCCTCGTGATCGACAGCGCCGAAGGCGCCCCGGTCCGCACCAAGGAAGTCGCCGCCCTCGCCAAGCGCCTCGGCGCCCAGGGCCGCACGCTCTTCGTCACCCGCGAAGTCAACGACGCGCTCGTCCGCTCCACCCGCAACCACCCGATGATCGGTGTCCAGGTCGCGAACGCGCTCGATGTGTACCAACTGCTCTGCGCCGAAACGCTCGTCTTCACCAAGGACGCGCTCGAAGCGGTGCAGGCGAATCTCGAGAAGAACTGAGGAGCCCGCGGCCGATGCGCTCGCCCTATAAAATCATCCTCCGGCCCGTCTTCACGGAGCGCGCGGTCGCGCTCCAGCAGCTCGCCGATCCGCAGTACACGTTCGACGTGCTCCCCGACGCCAACAAGCGCGAGATCCGCTCGGCGGTCGAGCAGGCCTTCAACGTGAAGGTCAGCGCCGTCAACACGATCGTCCGCAAGGGCAAGGCGGGACGCTTCGGCTTCTCCCGCATGGGCCGCCGCGCCGAACGCAAGCTCGCCATCGTCACCCTGGCTCCCGGCCAGAAGATCGAATTCGTCTAAAGGAGACCCGGCCCCCGCGGGCCGGCGGAAACGAGAGCCAGAGACCATGGGTATCAAAGTCTACAAGCCCTACACGCCGGTGCGCCGCACGCTCACCTCGCTCGACTACAGCGAGCTGACGAAGGTGCGCCCCTACAAGCCCCTGACGTTCCGCCTGAAGAAGAACTCGGGACACAACAACCAGGGCGTCATCACCTCCCGCTTCCGGGGCGGCGGCCACCGCCGCCTCTACCGCATGATCGACTTCAAGCGCCGCAAGGACGGGATCCCCGCGAAGGTCGCCACCCTCGAGTACGACCCCAACCGGACCGCCTTCATCGCGCTGCTCAACTACGCGGACGGCGAGAAGCGCTACATCATCGCCCCCAAGGGCCTCACCGTCGGCCAGACGATCATGAACGGACCGGCCGCGGACGTGCGCGTGGGCAACTGCCTCCCGCTCTCCAACATCCCCGTGGGCCAGACGATCCACAACATCGAGATGAAGCCCGGCCGCGGCGGACAGCTCGTGCGCAGCGCCGGCCTCGGCGCCACGCTCGTCGCCCGCGAAGGCGCCTACGCCACCGTCCGCCTCCCGTCCGGTGAAATGCGCCTGATCCCCACCGCCTGCCGCGCCACCATCGGCGAAGTCGGCAACTCGGACCACGCGAACGTCACGATCGGCAAGGCCGGACGCAGCCGCTGGGTCGGGCGCCGCCCGCACAACCGCGGCGTCGCCATGAACCCCGTCGACCACCCCATGGGCGGCGGCGAGGGCAAGACCTCCGGCGGACGTCCGAGCTGCTCGCCTTGGGGCAAGCCGGCGAAGGGCGGGAAGACCCGCTCGAAGCGCAACCCGTCGGACAAGTTCATCGTCAAGCGCCGCACCAAGTAAGCGCACCGGAAACCAGAGACCTTAGACCCAGACCAAGCGGACAACGAACATGGCAAGATCACTCAAAAAGGGACCCTTCGCGGACGCCCACCTCCTCGAGAAGGTCGAGAAGCTCAACGCTTCCGGCGAGAAGAAGATCATCAAGACCTGGTCCCGCCGCTCGACGGTCTTCCCCGACATGATCGGCCACACCTTCGCCGTCCACAACGGCAAGGGGTTCATCCCCGTCTTCGTCTCGGAGAACATGGTCGGCCACAAGCTCGGCGAGTTCGCCCCCACGCGCACCTTCAAGGCGCACGGCGGCAAGACCGCCAAGACGACGAAGAAGTAAGCACGGAACGGAAAGCGAGCACACCGACCATGTCGAAGAAGCCCACGAAGCTCTACACGAACGACGGACGCGAGATCGTTGCCCGCTGCAAGGTGAGCAACGCCCAGACCTCCGCCCGCAAGATGGCGCTCGTCGCCGACCTGATCCGCGGCAAGTCGGTGGCGGAGGCGCTGGAGGTACTCACCTTCACGCACCGCCCCTCCGCCCAGCCGATCGTCGAGAAGGCGCTCCGCAGCGCCATCGCCAACGCCGAGCGCAGCATCCCGAACCCGATGGAACTCCGCGTCGGAGAGATCATCGTCGAGGGCGGCACCATCATGTACCGCCGCTGCTACGCCCCCAAGGGCCGCCCCGTACCGATCCGCGTCCGCCGGAGCCACCTGCACTTGCACCTGACCGAAGCGTAAACGCGCTCACCGACCGTACCGGAGACCACCTGTGGGACAGAAAACGCATCCTTACGGCTTCCGCCTCGGATTCATCCGCGACTGGCAGTCGCGCTGGTTCTCGCCGAAGAACTACGCGGAGCTCCTCCACGAGGACCTGCGGATCCGGCGCTACATCAAGCAGCGCTTCCAGAAGGCGGGCGTGGCGAAGATCGAAATGGAGCGCGATAGCAAGCGCCTCAAGATCACGATCCACACCGCCCGCCCCGGCATCGTGATCGGCAAGAAGGGCGCCGAGATCGAAGACCTCCGGGCCAAGATCGGCACGATGACCGACAAGCAGATCATCGTGAATATCGAGGAGATCAAGCGCCCCGACACGGTCGCCCAGCTCGTCGCCGAGAACATCGCCGGACAGCTCGAGCGCCGCATCAGCTTCCGCCGCGCCATGAAGAAGACCGTCCAGGGCTGCATGAAGGCCGGCTGCCTCGGCATCAAGATCATGTGCGCAGGACGCCTCGGAGGCGCGGAAATGTCCCGCACCGAGTGGTACCGCGAAGGCCGCGTGCCCCTCCACACGCTCCGCGCGGACGTCGAGTACGGCTTCGCCGAAGCCGCCACCAAGTACGGCCGCATCGGCGTCAAGGTCCACATTTTCAAGGGCGAAATCTTCGACAAGGACAAGAAGCCCGCCAAGGCCACCGCCTAAGGGCGCCCCGCGCGGCATTCGCGCGGGCCCCCGGCGGAACCCACCACGGGTATTCCGAAGGATAACGAACCATGCTGGCTCCCAAGCGCATCAAGCACCGCAAAGTCCAGAAGGGGAAGCGCCGCGGCAAGGCTTACCGCGGCAGCGACCTCACCTACGGCAAGTTCGGCATCCGCGCCGTCGAGTGCGGATGGGTCTCGAACCGCCAGATCGAGGCGGCCCGCGTCGCCATCTCGCGCCACATCAAGCGCGGCGGCAAGGTCTGGATCCGCATCTTCCCGGACAAGCCCCTCACCGTGAAGCCGGCGGAAACCCGCATGGGCAAGGGCAAGGGCAACCCCGAGCACTGGGTGGCGGTCGTCAAGCCGGGCCGCATCCTGTTCGAGCTCGACGGCGTCACCGAGGACCTCGCCCGCGGCGCCCTCGAACGCGCCATCCAGAAGCTCGCCGTCAAGGCGAAGTTCTTCAAGGCCGAAGAGGTCGCCACCGACGCCTCCTCCGCCACACCCGCCGCCTGACGGCCCGACGACGAACAAGGATAGCCACGATCATGGCCGACAGCACGCCCATTAGCGCCAAGAAGCTCCGCGAGATGACGGACGACGAACTCCAGGTGGCCGCGGCGGAATTCCTCCGCTCCCAGTTCGAGTTCCGCATCAAGTCCGCCACCAACGACCTCGCACAGCCCCACCTCGTCCGCGTGAAGCGCCGCGACTACGCGCGCCTCATGACCATCCTCGGCGAACGCCGCCGCCAGAACGCCGCCGCCGCGGAGGCCAAGTGAGCACCATGACCGAGCAGCAGAGCACCACCGCGCCCGCCGACCGCACCGGGACCAAGCGCCCCAAGACCCGCGTCGGCATCGTCACCAGCGCCAAGATGCAGAAGACCATCGTCGTCTCCTTCGACCGTCTGGTGAAGCACCCGCTCTACAAGAAGTACATCCGGCGCACCAAGAAGTTCTACGCCCACGACGAAGCCAACGAGGCGCGCGAGGGCGACACGGTCGAGATCTCCGAAGTGACGCGTCCGCTCAGCCGCACCAAGCGCTGGAAGCTGGTCCGCGTCGTCGAGCGCGCCAAGTAACCCTGAAGAACCCCGGCCCGCGCCCGCCGCGGCGACCGCAGAAGAGAACGAGGAAGTCGCCATGATCCAGGAATACACGGTCCTCCAAGTCGCCGACAACTCCGGCGCCCGCAAGATCCGCTGCTTCAAGGTCCTCGGAGGCACCCGCCGCCGCTACGCCTCCATCGGCGACATCATCGTCGCCTCGGTGCGCGACGCGGACCCCCAGGGCAACGTCAAGAAAGGCACGGTGGTGCGCGCCGTCGTCGTCCGAACCCGCAAGGAAGTCGGACGCGAGGACGGCAGCTACATCCGCTTCGACGACAACGCCGCCGTCATCATCAACAAGGACCGCGAACCTGTCGGGACGCGCATCTTCGGCGCCGTCGGCCGCGAACTCCGCGCGAAGAAGTACATGAAGATCATCTCCCTCGCACCGGAGGTCATGTGAGCCATGGCAGCTAAGATCCGCAAAGGCGACCTGGTGCAGGTCATCTCCGGCCCGGGCAGCGGCCAGGACGGCCAGCCCGCGAAGCGCGGCCGCGTCCTCGAAGTCTTCCCCGACTCCGGCAAGGTCCTCGTCGAAGGCGTGAACGTCGTCACGAAGAACCGCCGCGAGGCGCGCAACAAGGCGGGCCAGGTCACCGGCGGCCGCACCACGCAGGAGGCGGCCATCCCCGCCAGCCGCGTGGCGCTCGTCGACCCCGCCACCGACAAGCCGACCCGCGTCGGCTTCAACACGAACGAAAAGGGCGAAAAGGTACGTGTCGCCCGCACCAAGGGTACGGGAACCGTCCTCGACAACTGACCGCCCCGAGGGGCGAAACCCCGCACCAGGAACAGGAAGGCAGAAGGTCACCATGGCAACACCCCCGAAGAGCGCTCCCGAAGGCGGCCGCTACACCGACGCCCCGGTCCCCACGCTCGAGAACTACGTCCCGCGCCTGAAGGCGAAGTACCTCGCGGAAGTGCGCCCCGCGCTCCAGAAGAAGTTCGGCTACGCCAACGTGATGCAAATCCCCCGCATCGAGAAGGTCGTGGTCAACATGGGCGTCGGCGCCGCGACGCGCGACATCAAGGAGCTCGACTCCGCGGAGAAGGAACTCGCGATCGTCACCGGCCAGAAGCCGCGCACCACGCGCGCCAAGGTCTCCGTCGCCCAGTTCAAGGTCCGCGAAGGCATGCCCGTCGGCTGCTTCGTCACGCTGCGCGGCGACCGCATGTACGAGTTCCTCGACCGCCTGATCCACATCGCCCTGCCCCGCATCCGCGACTTCCGCGGCCTCCCGGGCAAGGCGTTCGACGGCCGCGGCAACCACTCCCTCGGCATCCGCGAGCACGCGATCTTCATCGAGCTCGACTACAACATGATCTCCCGCAACCGCGGCATGAACATCACCACCGTCACCACGGCCAAGACCGACGCGGAGGCGAAGGAACTCCTCGCCCTGTTCGGAATGCCGTTCCGCAACTGACCGCCGAGAGAAAGGACCGTACACCCCCGTGGCTCGACTTAGTCTCCGCGTAAAGGCCCAGAAGACGCCGAAGTTCAAGGCGCGCAAGTACAACCGCTGCCCGCTGTGCGGCCGCTCCCGGGCCTTCCTGCGCCAGTTCAACATGTGCCGCTGCTGCTTCCGCAAGCTGGCCAACGAAGGCCAGGTGCCGGGCGTCCGCAAGGCCTCCTGGTGAACCGCGGCCGGCCGAACCGAGAATCGAGGACAAAGAGGCTCCCATGACCGATCCAATCGCAGACATGCTCACCCGGATCCGGAACGCCAACTCCGCGGGCCACGACCATGTGGACATCCCCGCCTCGCGCGTGAAGGTTTCGATCGCCCGAATCCTCAAGGACGAGGGCTTCATCAAGTACTACAAGGTCATCCGCCAGAACGGCAAGTCGGGGCACATCCGAGTGTTCCTCAAGTACGGTCCGGCCAAGGAGCGCGTCATCGGCGGTCTCGACCGCGTGTCGAAGCCAGGGATGCGCCGCTACCTCAAGTCGACCGAGATCCCCCGCGTCATGGGTGGCCTCGGGATCACGATCCTCTCCACATCGGCGGGGATCATGACGGGCAACGAAGCCCGCCAGAAGCACGTCGGAGGCGAGATCCTCTGCACGGTTTACTGACCCGGCGCGCCCCAGCGGCGCCTCGCCGGGCGGACTCGCAGAATGGTGAACCACTATGAGCCGCATTGGTAAAGTCCCCGTCCCCGTCCCCTCCGGCGTCCAGATCAGCATCGGAGCGGGCACCGTCTCGGCCAAGGGCCCCAAGGGCACCCTGGCCGTCGAGACGCTCGGCCATGTCGACGTCAAGCTCGAAGAGGGCAAGGTCCACGTCCGCCGCTACGACGACAGCCGCCGCAGCAAGGCCTTCCACGGCCTCTACCAGCGCCTGATCACCAACATCGTGAACGGCGTGGCGACCGGCTTCAAGAAGGAACTGGAAATCCAGGGCATCGGCTACAAGGCAGCCCTGCAAGGCAAGGATACGATCGTCCTCAACGTGGGCCTCTCGCACCAAGTCGAGTTCAAGGTCCCCGCGGGCGTCCTCGTCCAGGTCCCGAAGCCGACCACGATCCTGCTCGAGAGCGCCGACAAGCAGCTCCTCGGGCAGACCGCCGCCAACCTCCGCGGGGTGCGCCCCCCGGAGCCCTACGGCGGCAAGGGCATCCGCTACGCAGGCGAGCGCGTTGTCCTCAAGGAAGGCAAGAAGTCCACCAAGTAACCGCCCGAAGGCAGCAAGACGATGAAACTCACCCGCAACGAAAGCATCCGGCGCCGCCACCTGCGCCTCCGCAACAAGATCGCCGGAACCCCCGAGCGGCCGCGCCTCTACGTCCGCCGCACGCTCAAGCACCTGCATGTGCAGGTGTTCGACGACAGCCTGGACCGCGGCTCCCGCACGCTCTTCTCCATCTCGACCTACCAGCTCGAGGGCGCGGAGAAGGGCGGCCACTACGCCAACGTCAAGAGCGCGGCGGAGTTCGGCAAGAAGGCCGCCGCGGAGATCTCCTCCAAGGGCATCTCCGCCGTCGTGTTCGACCGCGGCGGCTACAAGTACCACGGCGTCGTCAAGGCGCTCGCCGACGGGCTCCGCGAAGGCGGACTCCAGTTCTAAGCACCCAACCCAAGAACAACGCAGCACGAGTCGAAAGGATATCCGCGACGTGAGCGAACACCTCGATCCAAACATGGAACAGCCGGAACTCGAAGAGGGCTCCGCGGCGGATGGCGCGGACGCGGCCGTCGCCGTCGAAGACCTTCCCGGCGTGCGCGAGCACCTCGCGCCGATCGACCCGAGCCAGCTCGAACTCCGCGAAACGACGATCTGCCTCAACCGCGTCGCCAAGGTCGTGAAGGGCGGGCGCAACTTCACGTTCGCCGCCTGCATGGTCGTCGGCGACGGGCGCGGACACGTCGGCGTCGGCTTCGGCAAGGCCAAGGAAGTCCCCGACGCGATCCAGAAGGCGATCTCCTCCGCCAAGAAGAACATGATCCGCGTCCCCATGGTGGGCCGCACGGTCCCCTACGAGGTCATGGGCCTCTTCGGAGCCTCGAAGGTCATGGTCAAGCCCGCCGCGGAAGGTACCGGCATCATCGCCGGACCCGCCGCCCGCGCGGTCCTCGAATACGCCGGCGTCCGCGACGTCCTCACCAAGAGCCTCGGCTCGGCCAACCAGATGAACGTGGCGAAGGCCACCCTCGAGGCGCTCCGCTCCATGGGCAACGCCGAGATCATCGTGCGCCGCCGCGGCAAGACGCTCGAAGAGGTCCTGGGGCAGAAGGGCGCCGAGCGCTACCGCGCCGGACGCCAGGAGGCCCTCCATATGAAGGCCGAGGTCCAGGCGCAGACGCAGCGCCAGGAGAAGACACGCCGCGGCACCTACACCGCCGGCGGACGCGACGACGACGAAGAGGAGTCGGGCGGCGCGCCCAAGGCTTGATCCACGAGCCCTGCCGCACGCCCTGCCCGATAGGCCCGATTCTCGTTTAAAAGGACACCCAAGATGAGCGCCACGAAACTTAGAGTCACCCTGAAGAAGAGCCTGATCTCGGAAATCGAGCCCAACCGGCGCACCGTCGAGGCGCTCGGCCTCCGCAAGATCAACCAGACCGTGGAGCACGCCGACACACCGGCCATCCGAGGGATGATCCACAAGGTCGACTACATGGTGGAAGTCGAGGAAATCAACTGATGAAGATCCATGAGCTGCCCGGCGATCCGGGACGCCAGCAGAAGCCGAAGCGCGTCGGCCGCGGCGAAGGTTCCGGCCACGGCAAGACCTCCGGCTACGGCCACAAGGGCTCCAAGGCCCGCTCCGGCCGCGGCAAGGGTTACGCGGGCGCCTTCGAAGGCGGCCAGGTGCCCCTCGCGCGCCGCCTCCCCAAGCGCGGCTTCAAGAACCCGTTCCGCACCGAGTACGAGGTCGTCAACCTCTCGAGCCTCGAGAAGGCCTTCAGCGCCGGCGCGGACATCACACTCGAGGACCTCGCCAAGGCCCGCCTCGTCCGCCGCAACCTCGCGGTCAAGGTGCTCGGCAACGGCAAGCTCTCGAAGGCCCTCACGGTCCACGCGCACGCCTTCAGCGGCGCGGCCAAGGAGGCCATCGAGAAGGCCGGCGGCTCCTGCGTCACCGAAGGGGACGCCCCCTCCGCCGACGACAAGTGACATGACGCGGCACGCCGCGGGGGCTTGACCGGGCGCCGCCGGGAGGAATCCACTCCCGGCGTCCCCGGGGAGCCCCCGCGGCGGACCTCTTTCCACCCACCAACTCCGATTCCGCAGGGCCCCGCCGAATGTTCGAGAGTATCAGGAACGCGTTCTCCATCCCGGACCTCCGCAAGAAGCTGCTGTTCACGCTGTGGATGCTGGTCTTCTACCGCGTCGGCGCCCACGTGCCCACGCCCTTCATCGACACCACCGCGCTGAACGACTACTTCAACAACCTCGCGCAGACCGGCGCGGGGAACGTTTTCGGCTTCGTGGACATGTTCACCGGCGGCGCCTTCAGCCAGATGACGGTGATGGCGCTCGGCGTCATGCCGTACATCAGCGCGTCGATCATCATGCAGGTCATGAACCTGGTGATCCCGCAGCTCCAGAAGATGTCGAAGGAAGGCGAAGCGGGCCGGCGCAAGATCAACCAGGTCACCCGCTACGGCGCGACCGCCCTCGCCGCCTTCCAGTCCGCCGGCCTCGGCCTCTGGATGCTCAACGAGGGCCTCGTCGTCTCCTTCATGGCGAACAACCCCTTCCTCTTCCTCCTCACCACCGTGATCTCGCTCACGACCGGCTGCACGATCCTCATGTGGGTCGGCGAGCGCATTACGGACCGCGGCATCGGCAACGGCATGTCGATCCTGATCGCCGCGTCGATCGTCGTCCGCTACTTCACCGACGCCGCCATGGGCATCGGCCTCGTCCGCGCGGGCGAAAAGTCGGCCTTCATGCTCCTCATGATCGTCGCGCTCATGGTCGTCTCGACCATCGCCATCATCCTGGTGCAGGAGGGCGCCCGCAAGGTGCCGATCCAGCACGCGAAGCGCCAGGTCGGCGGCGGCAAGCGCGTCGAGATGGGCCAGATGAACTTCCTTCCGCTCAAGGTGAACACCGCGGGCGTGATCCCCGTGATCTTCGCCAGCGCGCTCCTTTCGCTGCCCACGACGCTCTTTTCGTTCATCGGCGCCGGCGAGCAGGCCGGAGCGGGCTTCGCCGAGTGGTTCGCGATGCAGTCCCGGCACAACCTCTACAACTGGCTCGGCCTCGACGCGGGCGCCGCCTGGCGCCTCCTCACCGTGGTCAACCTGCACACGATCCTCTACGTGGTCCTCACGATTTTCTTCTGCTTCTTCTACACCGCCGTGGTCTTCAACCCGCAGGAAGTGGCCGAGAACCTGAAGAAGGTCGGCGCCTACGTGCCAGGCTACCGCCCCGGCAAGGAGACCGCCGACTACATCGACTCGGTGATCTCGCGCATCACGCTGGTGGGCGCGGTCTTCCTCGTCGTGATCGCATTGATCCCGCAGGTGCTCTCGATCTCCTTCGGGGTCGCGTTCAACGTGGCGGAACTGACCGGCGGCACGGGCCTGATCATCGTGGTGAGCGTGGTGCTCGACACGATGAAGCACATCGAGAGCCAGCTCCTCATGCGGCACTACGAAGGCTTCCGCATGAAGCGCGCGGGCGGCGGGGGCGGCGCGCGCCGGTGGTCGCAGCGCTAACGCCATCCCCCGCGGCGCAGGAGGCCACGGTCGAGCACACGGCCATGAACGTCATCCTCTTCGGCCCGCCCGGTTCCGGCAAGGGGACCCAGAGCAAGCTCCTCGTCGAGCGGGTGGGATTCACACACCTCTCGACCGGCGAGGCGCTCCGCAACGCGGTGGGCCAGCGCACGCGCCGCGGCCTCGAGGCCGAAGGCATCATGGCCACCGGATCGCTCGTCCCCGACGCGCTCGTCACCGAAATCCTCGCGGACCTCATCGCGCACTACCGCCCCGACTCGGACTCGTTCCTCTTCGACGGCTACCCGCGCACGGTCTCGCAGGTCTCGCTCTTCGACGCACTCCTCAAGGAGTACCGCCTCGCGGAACCGAAGGTGGTGAACCTCTCGGTGCCGGAAGGGTACCTGGTGGCGCGGCTCAGCGGACGCTGGATGTGCACGCGCTGCAAGGCGACCTTCAACGTCCATTTCAAGCCCGTCGCCCAGGCCGGCGTCTGCGACGCCTGCGGCGGGCAGCTCGTGCAGCGCCCCGACGACAAGCCGGAAACGGTCGTCGAGCGGCTCCGCGTGTACCGCGAGATGACCGCCCCGGTGTTCGACGAATACAAGCGGCGCGGCTGGATCGAAACGGTCGACGGCGTCGGCCGGCAGGAAACTGTGTACGGGCGCATTGTCGATGCGCTCGGCATCGCCACCCGGAACCGGGGCTGAGGGGGGCCGCGATGGGACACACGGAAAGCCATCCGCTCTACCTGAAGAGCGAGGCCGAAATCGCGGTGATGCGCCGCGCCGGGCAGCTCCTCCAGGGCATCGTCCTCGAGGTCGCCGCGGCGGCGCGGCCGGGCGTCACCGGCCTCGAACTCGACAAGCTGGCCAAGTCGCGCATCAAGGAGGCCGGGGCCCGCCCCGCCTTCCTCAACCTCTACGGCTTCCCCGCCACGCTCTGCCTCTCGATCAACGAGCAGGTGGTGCACGGCATCCCCTCCGCCCGCCGGCTGGAGGAGGGCGACATCGCGTCGATCGACTGCGGCCTGGTCCTCGAGGGGTTCTTCGCCGACACCGCGTACACGGTGGGCGTGGGCCGGGTGGGGGAGGGCGCGGCGAACCTGATGCGCGCGACCCGCGAGTCGCTCTACAAGGGCATCGCGCAGAGCGTAGCGGGGAACCGCACCGGCGACATCGGCCGGGCGGTGGAGCAGCACGTGAAGGCGCACGGCTACCACGTGACCGAGGACTACACGGGGCACGGGGTGGGCAGGCACCTGCACGAGGATCCGAAGATCTACAACGACGGCAAGCGGCGGGGCGAGCGGTTGCGCCCCGGGATGGTCTTCGCCATCGAGCCGATGATCAACATCGGCACCTCGAAGACGCGCGAACTGAAGGACGGCTGGACCGTGGTGACCGCGGACGGCTCGCTTTCGGCGCACTTCGAGCACACGGTGGCGGTCACGGAGAACGGGCCGGAGGTGCTGACACTGGCCGACGGCGAGGAACTGCCGGAGGAGCTGCTGGCGGTGCTGGCGGCGGTTCCGGGTCGTGGCTGAGGTCCTGATAAACGGTTTTATGCCCCTGCGGCGTGATCGTTTTTCTGTCGGCGTCGGCAACTTTGCTTGACACAGGGATGACACGGGATCGACCTTACCCCGCTTATTCGGCGGGCGGAGTCGCGTCCCGGAGCATCACGGAAAGGGACGCCGAGCGCGTTCGCGGGTTTTCATGGCCAAGGAAAAAGGCATCGAGATCGAAGGGCAGGTCGTCGAAGCACTGCCGAACGCGATGTTCCGGGTGGAACTGAGCAACGGCATGACGGTCCTGACGCATATCTCGGGGAAGATGCGGGTGCACTACATCCGCATCCTGCCCGGCGACAAGGTCACGGTGGAGCTTTCCCCCTACGATCTGACCCGCGGACGGATCGTCTACCGCAACAAGTGACGGAGCGCCCCCGCGGGGGCGTCCGCAGCGCAAGGAAGCACAGGCGCCCCGCGCGCCAAGCCAGGAGTCGACGAAAATGAAGGTACGTCCTTCCGTCAAGAAGATGTGCAGTCAATGCCGGGTGATCCGGCGCAAGGGCGTGATCCGCGTGATCTGCAAGGCGGACGCCCGCCACAAGCAGCGTCAAGGCTGATTTCCAGAGAGAAACGGAGTACCCCACAGTGGCACGCATCGCAGGCATCGACCTCCCCCGCGAAAAGCGCGTCGAGTACGCGCTGCCCTACATCTACGGCATCGGGCTGACGTTGAGCCGGAAGATCCTGAAGGAGGCGAAGATCTCCTTCGACACGCGCACGAAGGACCTCACCGAGGACGAGATCGGGCGCATCTCGGCGATCATCGCCGGCAACTACCGCGTCGAGGGCGACCTCCGGCGCGAGGTCGGGCAGAACATCAAGCGCCTGATGGACATCGGCTGCTACCGCGGCCTGCGCCACCGCAAGGGCCTCCCCTGCCGCGGACAGCGCACTAAGACGAACGCGCGCACCCGCAAGGGCAAGCGGCGCACCGTGGGACTCGGCCACAAGGCCGCCACGAAGACCTGATCCGCGGAACCCGACCGGAACACCATCCCTGAGGAACGACTGCAATGGCTAAGAAGGAAGCAACGCCCGCGAAGGGCGGACGCCGCGCCGGCTCCGCCGCCCGCACGCAGAAGAAGGCCCGCAAGAACATCGGGCAGGCCGTTGTGCACGTCCACGCGACGTTCAACAACACAATAGTCACCATCACCGATCCGGCGGGCAACACGATCTCCTGGGCGTCGGCGGGCGCCGCCGGCTTCACCGGCTCGCGCAAGTCCACCCCCTTCGCCGCCGGACAGGCCGCCGAGCGCGCCGCGAAGGCCGCCATGGAGCACGGCGTCCACTCCGCGACGATCGAAATCAACGGCCCCGGCTCCGGCCGCGACTCCGCCGTGCGCCAGCTCCAAGCCGCCGGCATCCGAGTGATCTCGATCCGCGACATCACCCCCGTCCCGCACAACGGCTGCCGCGCCCCCAAGCGCCGCCGCGTCTGAACCGGCGGAGCGCCGACACCAACCGACCGAAGAAGAATCCAGGAGAACGTTTGTGGCTCGTTACATTGGCCCGGTCTGCCGGCTCTGCCGGCGCGAGGCGAAGAAGCTCTACCTCAAGGGGGACCGCTGCTACGGTCCGAAGTGCGCCATCGAGCGCCGCAACGTGCCGCCGGGCCAGCACGGCCAGACGCGCACCAAGCTCTCCACCTACGGCGTCCAGCTCCGCGAGAAGCAGCGCGCCAAGCGCATCTACGGCGTCCTCGAGCGCCCCTTCCGCCGCTACTTCGCACGCGCGGACCGCTACGTCGGCGTCACCGGCACGGTGCTCCTGCAGCTCCTCGAACGCCGCCTCGACAACATGGTCTACCGCATCGGCTTCGCCTCCAGCCGCCGTCAGGCGCGCCAGTTCACCCGCCACAACATGATCCTCGTGAACGGCCAGCGCGTCAACATCCCCTCCTACCAGGTGCGCGTCGGCGACAAGATCGCCCTCTCGCCCTCCGCGCAGCAGCTCCGCATCATCCAGGAAAACCTCCAGATGAGCGAGCGCCGCGGACGCAAGGCGTGGATCGGCTACAACGCGGGCGAGTTCACCGCCACCTTCCAGCAGGTCCCGAGCCGCGAGGACCTCGGCGACATCGACGTGCGCGAGCAGCTCATCGTCGAACTCTACTCGAAGTAAACGCTCCACCCCCGGAGACCGGATCCGATTCCGTTGGCGCCCGAACGGGCACGACCGGCGCAATCGGATCCGTCCGTTCCGTTTCGACCACTCAACCCTCTCCCGGTCACCGCAAGGAGCCCCGCCCCCGCTATGGAACTGGAGCTTAAAGAACTTATCCGCCCCAACCGCGTGCAGCCCGATGTCCTCACCTCCTCGGACACGTTCGGGCGATTCGTCGCGGAACCCTTCGAGCGCGGATTCGGCACCACGATCGGCAACTCCATCCGCCGCATCCTCCTCTCCTCGATCCAGGGCGCCGCAGCCACTTCCGTCCGCATCGACGGCGTGGACCACGAGTTCACCGGAGTCCCCGGCGCCGCCGAGGACGTGAACGACCTGATCCTGAATCTCAAACAGACCGTCTTCAAGATCGAAGGCGCCGAGAAGCAGGTGGTGCTCTACATCGAGAAGGACGGCCCCGGCGAGCTGAAGGCCGGCGACTTCGAACTTCCCGAGGGCATCCGCGTCCTCAACCCCGAGCAGGTGCTCCTCACGCTCACCGGCGGCTCGACGGTCCGCATGGAAGTCACGGTCAGCGTCGGCCGCGGCTACGAGTCGGCCAGCTACGGCCCCATGGAAGGCAAGGAAGACATCGGCCCGATCCCCATCGACGCCAGCTTCTCGCCGATCGTGAACGTGAAGTACGCGGTCAGCGACGCGCGCGTCGGCCAGACGACCGACTACGACCGCCTCGTGCTCGAGGTCACCACCAACGGCTCCATCAGCCCCTCGGAGGCGGTCAGCTACGCCGCCAAGATCCTGCGCGACCACCTCGACCTCTTCATCCGTCCGGAAGAAGCGGGCGGCGCGGCGCGCGGCGCGGCCGGCGAGGAGGGCGCGGAAGGCGGCATGGGCACCATCGAGGAGCTCCAGGCGAAGCTGGACCGCTCCATCGAGGAACTCGAACTCTCGGTCCGCAGCTACAACTGCCTCGAGGCCGCCGGCATCAAGACGATCCGCGACCTGGTCCAGAAGTCCGAAGGCGAGATGCTCAAGTACCGCAACTTCGGCCGCAAGTCGCTCTCGGAAATCAAGCAGATCCTCAAGGATATGGGGCTCGGCTTCAATATGCGCCTCGACGACCGCGGCATGCCCGTGCAGTCGGACGAGAAGCGCTGATCGACATCACCCGCATCAAAGGAAGAATCCACCCGTGCGCCACCGCAACCACCGCCATCGCCTGAGCCGCCCCGTCGGCCCCCGCGAGGCCCTCATGAGGAACCTCGCAGTCGCCCTCGTCGAGCACGAGCGCATCCGCACCACCGTCGCCAAGGCGAAGGCGCTGCGCCCCTTCATCGAGCGCCTCGTGACGCTCGGCCGCGAGGACTCGACGCACCGCCGCCGCCTCGTCTTCCAGAAGCTCCAGAAGAAGAACGCGGTGACGAAGCTGTTCGACACCCTCGGGCCGCGCAACGCGCAGCGCCCGGGCGGCTACACCCGCATCATTCTCGACAACCGCCGCCAAGGCGACGGCGCCGAGATGGCCTACATCGAGTTCGTCGAGAAGGCTCCGGAAGCGGCCGCCGCCGCCGCCGGGGACGCCGACGCGGCCAAGGGCGGGGCGGACGCCTGATCCGGCTGCCGCCCCCAGCGCGGGCGCCGGATGCGAACATCCTTGAATCCCCCGGGGCGCGCGGCGTATCCACGCCACCAACCCCGGGGGTTCTCTCTGTTCGCGCGTGGCCAATGCCCGGGCGCCCGAACGTTCCCATGATCGACACCCAACCCGTCACCGAGCTCTCCAACCCGCTCACGGAGCAGCTCGACACCGCTTCGCCCGAGGGCTTCGCCCGCCTGCTCCGCCAGGCGGACGCGCAGATCTTCGCGGGCTGGCGCGAGCACCCGTCGCTCGCGGACCGCGAATGCCTGCTCCAGATGGCCCGCTTCTCCGAGCGCCTCGCACGCGTCTTCGCGGCCAAGGACCAGGGAGCCGTGGTCCTCTCCGGCGCCGGCACCAGCGGACGCCTCGCGGTGTTCCTCGCCAAGGAGCTCAACCGCCAGCTCCGCGTGTTCCGCCTCCCCGAGGTCTTCTCCGCCTGTGTCGCCGGCGGCGAGGCCGCCCTGATCCAACCCGTCGAGGGCGCGGAGGACCGCGCCGCCGCCGCCGTCGAGGAACTCAAGGCGCTCCTGCGCAAGGAGACCAAGGTGGGCCTCTTCGTCGGCATCTCCGCCGGACTCTCCGCGCCCTACATCGCCGCGCAGCTCGAGTCGCTCCGGCCGAACGCCGCCTGGGCCGCCTCCGTCCTCGGCTTCAACCCGCTCTCCCAGGCCCGCGCCACGCGCGCGGAGGCGGACCAGATCTCCTTCGCCGACGCCCTCGCGCCCTGGAGCGCGGAGCCCGATCGCTTCTTTCCCCTCACCCCCGTCTACGGCCCCGAGGCGCTCCGCGGCTCGACGCGCCTGAAGGGGGGCACCAGCACCAAGATGCTCCTCGAAGTCTGCTTCCAGCTCGCGCTCGAACTGCGCGGCATCGACGAGGAGCGCCCCGCCCTTCCGGAGCCCGACGCGGACCCGGACCGCGAGGCGCTCGTGGACCGGCTCCGCATGATCCTCTCGGAGTACCGCGAAGCGCTCGAATCAGCCTACGCCGATGTCTCCGCGGTGGGATCGCTGGTGAAGCTGGGCGGCAACGCGCTGCGCTCCGCCGGGCGCATCTACTACCTCGCGCGCGGCACCGCGGGGCGCATGGCGATGCTCGACGCCGCCGAGTGCCCGCCCACCTTCGGCGCCGACCCGGGCGACGTCCGCGCCTTCCTCCAGGAGGGCTGGGGCTCGTGGCTCGAGGACGGGCGCGACCTCGCTACGCTCGGCAAGAACTACACGATCGACCTGGAGTCCTTCGAGGAGTCGTTCCTTCCCGAAGTGAGCCGCGGCGATCTGGTGGTGGTCCCCACCATCGGCCCCGTGGGCGACCGGCTCCGCGGGCTCCTCGAAGCCTGCCACGAGGCCCGCGCCAAGACCGCCGTCGTCTGGGTGAGCCCCCTCGCCCCCAAGCCCGACGAGCGCCCCGACAACATCGACCTGCTGCTGCACATCCACGTGCCGGCGCTCGGCTTCCGCCCCGGCTACTTCAACATGGCGGAGACCGCGCTCAAGCTGGTCCTGAACGCCCTCACCACCGGCGCCCACGCCATGTCCGGACGCATCTACGGCAACTCGATGATCGACCTGCGGCTCTCGAACACCAAACTCTACGCGCGTTCGGTGAAGACGATCCAGACGCTGCTCGGCCTGCCGGCGGAGCAGCCCGCCGCCGAGGCGCTGCACCGCGCCGTGTTCCAGACGGACACGCCGACGCCGGAGCAGCTCGCCGCGCCGCCGATGGAAGTGGTGAAGCTGGCGGGGGAACGGCGCGGCATCGTTCCCCGGGCGCTGTTGATCGGAACCGGCAAGTTCACCTGCTCCGAAGCGGGGCGCGCGCTCGCGGACGATCCGGTGGTCCGCCGCGCCGTGATGCGCGCATTGACCGGGTAGCGGGCGGGAGAGCGCTTTAGTGCGGATTGGGCTTGGCGTTACAGGGTCCGGTTGATGATGTGCTGACCTTGAGGTTAGCGAGGAGCAGATGGGGCGCACCGGGACAAAGCAGGCCGAACGCGAGTCGATCGTGATCCTGATCGCCTTGGGGAAACCCGAGGAGGCCGTGCTGTTCGAGCAGCACCTGCACCGCGCGTTCCCAAACCAGGTCGAGATCTACCGCGCCTCCTCCGGCTTCGACGCCATGTCGCTCGCGATGAACCAGCCGGAAGTGGTGCTGCTCGACCAGCGCCTGCCGGACGTCATGGGCCTCGACATGATCGAGCCGATCCGCGAGCAGATCGGCGAGGAGAACCACCTGATCTTCGTCGGCGGCTCGGGGCGCGGCGGCATCCGCCCGGGCATGCGCGACGAGGCGCTCAAGCGCGGCGCCACCGCCCTCTTCGACCGGCCGATCAACGTCAAGATCTTCATCCGCACGCTCCGCAAGCTGCTCTTCCCCAAGCCCCCGGAGCACCCGCACATCAACGGCCTCGAGCTCCTCGACCTGCTCCAGGCCTACCACATGAAGCGCATCGACAAGACGATCCGCATCTTCGCCCCGGACGGACGCGTCGGCTCGATCTACATCAACGCCGGCGAGATCTTCCACATCGAGGCGGGCGCAATGCAGGGCTTCCCCGCGATGGTCGACCTCATGATGTGGGTCGAGGGCGACATCAAGACCTGGGACGCCTGCCTCTCCTCCGAGCAAACCAACCAGATGCCCACCATGAACCTCATCATGGACGCGGCCCGCATCATGGACGAGCAGGTCGGCTCGCAGGGCAGCGACTCCTCGGACGAACTCGACCTGCCCACTGAGATGAACATCCCCGTCTTCGACGAGATGGACGGCCGCGAAGAGTCCGCCCGCGGCTGAGCCTCCGCAGCAACCGAGAGGAGCAGCGCCGATGCAGCACCGCCAGCCACCCCGGACACCCGGGGCCGCCGCCAGTTTGTACGCCGCCGTGTGCGCGCTCGCGCTAGCGCTCCTGGCCACCGCCTGCGGCCGCGAGGAACAACCCGCCGCCGCGCAGCGCGAAGTCGTCGTCTACACGGCGCTCGACCGCGAGTACAGCGAGCCGATCTTCGACCTCTTCCAGCAGCGCACCGGCATCACCGTGCGCCCGGTCTACGACAGCGAGGCGGTCAAGACCGTCGGCCTCGTGAACCGCCTCATCGCGGAACGCAACCGCCCCGCCGCGGATGTGTTCTGGAACAACGAGATCGTCCGCTCGATCCAGCTCGCCCGCGAAGGCCTCGTGGAGCCGTACCGCTCGCACAGCGCCGCCGACATCCCCGCCGCCTTCAAGGACCCGCAAGGGTTCTGGACCGGATTCGCCGCGCGCGCCCGGGTCTTCATCGTTCCCGCGGAGATGCCGGAGGCCGAACTCCCCGCGCGGCTCGAAGACCTCGCGGACCCCGCGCGCACCGACTCGCGCGCCTTCGCGAAGCCGCTCTTCGGCACCACCAACACGCACGCGGCGGTCATCTGCGCCGCGGCGGGGGAGGCCGGCCTCCGCGCCTACATGGCCAACCTCCTCGCCAACGCGGTGATGCTCCCCGGCAACGGGCAGGTGCGCGACGCGGTCGTCGCCGGAGAGGTCCGCTGGGGGCTGACCGACACGGACGACGCGCACAGCGCGATCGAGGACGGCGCCGCCGTGCGCATCGTGTACCCCAAGGGCGGCCCCGAGGGCGAGGGCGCGCTCCTGATCCCGAACACCGTGGTCCTCATGAAGGGAGGACCGAATCCCGCGGAGGGCCGCGAACTGATCGACTTCCTGCTCTCGCGCGAAGTCGAAACGCTCCTAGCCGCCTCGCGCAGCGCGCAGATGCCGGTGCGCGAAGGGATCCCCTTCCCGCCGGGGCTCCCGCCGCTTGCGCCCGGCGATGTGCTTGCGGTGGACTGGGACTCCGTGTACGACAAACTCGCCACGGCACAGAGCGTGCTCGTCGAGATGCTCCCGTCGGAGCGCTGAACCAGCCCGCGCACCGCTTACAAGGAAACCGCGATGGACGCCGCCCTCCGATTGCTTCGCCTCGCCGCCGCCCTCGCGGTGTTGTCGGCCGTGGCCGCGCCCCTCGCCGCCCAATCGAAGGAAGACGACGGCAAGGAGAAGGACAAGCCGCGCCGCGACTCCGACAGCAGCCTTTCATCCAGCGATAGCTCCGGCGAACGGCAGACCCTCGCCCAGCGCCGCAAAGCCGCCGCCGCCGAACGCGAGCGCGAAGCCGCCAAGAACTCCGCCAACAACCAGCAAGGCGGCTCGGCGCCGTCCGGCGGGCGGGAAGGAAAGGCCGGCCGCGGCGGCTCCGGATCCTCCGCCACCCGCGGCGGCGAGTCCGGCCTCGGGCCCGTCTCCATGACCTTCGACCGCAACGCCGCGATCCTCAGCCACTCCGCCGCCGACCCTTCCGAGGTCGGCATGAGCTTCGTCGCCAAGGAAGGGAACGAGTTCTGGACCGCGATCCGCCTCGACTCCTTCGATCCCTTGAATGTCGACCGCTTCGTATTCACGCTGGGCTATCCGAAGGACATCCTCGAGCCGGTCGGCGTGGACGACGCGATGATCGCGGGCGGCCTCACCGAGCCCCCCACGGTCGGCGTCTTCCCGCGCGCCGGCCTCTTCAGCTACGAAGCAGCGCTCGACCGGCCCATGCTGGTCAGCCCCGGCCCGCTGCTCTACATCCGCTGGCGTCCGCTGCGCGCCGCGCCGCTTTCGCAGCTTCCCTTCGCCGCGATCCGCGGCGAGTACCCCGGCCTCTTCCTCGGCGAGCGCGACCTGCTCGGTTCGCCCCAGGAAGCCGACGACGGCGTGACCGCGCTCGACTTCTCCGTGCTGCCGCGCGACCCCGAGACGCTCGACGAGCTGGACGACGCGGCCGCCTTCGACTTCGGATTCTTCGAGAAGTACGGCGGCGTCCGCCTCTCGCTCGAAGGCCCCTCGCAGACGCCGCGCGCCGGCGAGGCCTTCTACGTCGACCTCGTGCTCGACAACCGGTCGAACAGCTCGCTCGACGCCATCTCCGCGCGCATCGAATACGATCCCGACGTCCTGACGATCCTCGACGCGGACTTCGACAACGGCATCACGCTCGGGGTGAACATCCACGACGGACCCTTCGCCGCGGATTTCCCATTCCCGTACCACATCCAGAACCAGGTGGACGCCTCGCTGGGGCGCATCACCTACCGCAAGGGGACCGACCGGCCGGACCAGATGCGCGGACGCCGCGGCACCATCGCGCGCATCTACGCGCTGGCCACGGCGCCCACCACCGCGACGTCGATGCGCTTCACCTTCGCCGAAATCGACGGCTACCCCAGCACCGCCGCGACCTTCGTCGGCGACGACGTGCTCGGCGATCCCGCGGCGAAGGGCGACGGCGTGGCCGACCTCTCCTTCCCCATCCTCAACGCGCCCGCGGGCGCCGCCGTCGCCGCGCGCTGACCCGCCCGGAGCACACGCCATGGCCGACAAGAAACCCACTCCCCGCGCGGGCAACCGCCAGATCGCCGCCAACCGCCGCGCGCGCTTCGAGTACGAGATCCTCGAGAAGTTCGAGGCCGGCATCGAACTCGTCGGCCCCGAGGTGAAGAGCCTTCGCAACGGCGGCGGCTCGATCACCGAGTCCTACGTCATCCCGATCCGCGGCTCGCTCTTCATCCAGGGCTTCCACGTGCGCCCCTACGAGAACGGCGGCTACTCGAACCCGTCCGATCCCACGCGCGAGCGCCGCCTCCTTCTGCAGCGCCGCGAGATCAACAAGCTGATCGGCGCGGTCTCCGTGAAGGGCATGACGATCGTCCCGCTGCGGCTCTACTTCAACGAGCGCGGGTGGGCGAAGGTCGAGATCGGCCTCGCGCGCGGCAAGCAGCTCCACGACAAGCGCGAAGCAATCAAGGAGCGCGAGACGAAGCGCGAACTGGCCCGGGAGTACAAGCTCCGCTGATCCTATAGGATTGGCGACCCCTGATTTTGAAGGACTTGCAATTCCGGGAGCCGACGCTTCGGCGCCCCGGGCTCTCTTCTTGCCTTATAAGGCCGATTGCGCGACAACTCCGGGCCTTGGAGCGAATCCGCTCCCATCGTTCCCGGCAGGTTCCCATCATGGCGGCGCGCACACGCGGACACGTGCTCCTTCTCGAAGATGTCGAGAAGTGCGAGAAGGAAGTCATCGAAGCGCTGATGGGGTTCCCCGTCGGTGGCGAGGCGACCATCGTGATCAACTCCGGCGGCGGCTCGGTGTACGCCGGCCTCGCGATCGGAACGGTGGTGCGGCACCGGCGGATGCACTGCCACGCGCAGGTGCTGGCGGACTGCTCCAGCTCCGCGCTGCTCGTCTTCGCCGCCTGCCAGACGCGCGAAGTGTCGCCGCACGCCTCCTTCCTCTTCCACCCGATGCAATGGTCCAGCGACGACCGCTCGCGCGTGAACGGCGCGCGGAGCTGGTCCGAGGAGTTCCTGCGCGTGAGCAAGGTCTGCGAGGACTGGCTCTCCGAGCTGCTGCCGATCTCGCGCTCGGTGCTGCGCCGCTGGGTGCAGCAGGAGAAGTACGTCGTCGCACAGGAGCTGATCGACCTGGGGATCGCGACGGAAATGGCGCTGCCGGCGCCGCGCGTGGTGGGCGTCGAGGCGAAGCCGAAGCGCCGCGCGGCCGCCGCGCGCGCCAAGGCCCGCCCGGTGAAGATCCGCCGCGCCGGCTGACCGCGCCGTGCTCGAACCGCAGCGCCACACGCTCGAAACCATCATCGGCCACGGCGCCGCCAAGGCGTTCCTGCTGAAGCTGCTCGCGTCCGGCCGCCTACCGCCGGTGGTCCTCCTGGAAGGCCCCGACGCGCTCGGCAAGCGCAGCTTCGCCCTCGCCGCGGCCAAGGCGGTCCTCTCCGCGGCATCCCGCGCCGAAGGCGCCGCGCTCCGCGCGCCCGGCCCCGCCCGCATGGCGAAGCGCTCCGCGCCCCCTCCCCCGGACGACGACGGCGCCGACCTCTTCGCCGCGCATGACGACCTGTTCGGCGCCCCCGCCGGCGAGCCGGAGCCGGACCTCTTCGGCGCCGCGGAGGAGCCGCCGCCCCCCGCGCCCCCTCCCGCCCCAGCCCCCGAGCCGCAGCCCCGCTCCGGCGGGCCCCTCGCGGACCACGACGAGCCGCGCCGCCGCGCCTTCGAGTTCCTCGGCTACCACGAGGACACCTGCCGCCGCATCGAGGCGTCCTACCCCCCGAAGTACAACAGCGACGGGCAGCAGGAGAACGCCGCGCACCCGGACCTCTCGATCATCGAGCCCGCCGGCAACTCGCGCTCGATCCTCGCCGCGCAGATCGACGCCCTGCACGACATCGTGCGCCTCGCGCCGATCCAGTCGCACCTGCGCCTGGTGCTGCTCTTCGGCGCCGACACGATCACCACGCACGCGGCCAACTCGATGCTGAAGCTGCTCGAGGAGCCGCCCGCGTACCTCCACTTCATCATGGTGACGGACCATCCGCACGGCGTGCTGCCCACGATCCGCTCGCGCGCGTGCCGCGTGCCGTTCCACCCGCTGCCGGTGGATGAACTCGCGGAACGCCTGGTGGAATCGGAGGGCCTCGCGCGGACGCTGGCGCGGACGGCGGCGGTCTTCGCGGAGGGGCGCCCCGGCGTGGCGCTGCGCGCAGCGGCCGCGGGGGGCGCCGCGGACTCGCTCCTCGCGAGGCGCCGAGACATCTTCGAGGCGCGCCGCCTGGTCGACCGCTACGGCGCCGCGGGCGCCAGCGCCGCCGCCTCGCGCATCGCCGCCGCGAAGCTACCCGCCGACGACACGCTCCGCCTCCTCCTCTGCTACGCCCGCGACCGCCTGGTATCACGGCACGCAGCGGACCGCCCCGAGCTGCTGGTGAACGGCGACCTGCCGGAGCTGCTTCCCGCGGAGCGCGCCGACTCCGCCGAGCTGCTCGAAGAGGCCGAGCGCCTCCTCGCCGCCATGGACGCGCTCGGCCACCCGTTCCTGCCCAACACGCAGGCGCTCTACGAGCTGGCGCTCTGGCCGGAATAGCGCCCCCGCGCTACCGCAGCACCACGCCCGGCGCGCCCCCCGCGTCCGGATCGAGCGCAGCAAGCCGCCCCAGCGTCAGCGCGAACACCTCGAACATCGTCTTCAACTCGTTCAGGTCCTTGCAGTGCCCCTGCTGCTGGAACAGGAGCATGTCCGTCTTCGGCGGGAACTTGGCGCCGAAGAAGCCCTCGTGGTCGCGCACCGAGAAACTGACGGACTGGAGCGCCAGCAGCCGCGCGCGCAGCTCCGCGTCGCCGAGCAGTTCCACGACCCGCGCGCGGTTCGACCCGGTGACGACGAACTTCTTGTCGAACACCCATTCGCCCACCTCGATGTCGCTCTGCAGGCCGAGCGACTTGCCGAGGCGGTGGAAGAAGTGCTCGGTCTGGACGGAGAATCGGAAGCCGGAAGGGTTGCTGAACGGCGCCCGGAGTCGGGTCATCGGAACATGCACCTGCCCCGCGGGCTCCACGTAGGCGTCCAGCACGATCTCCCAGACGCCGACGCGGGCGCGGACTTGGGTGGCGTTGCCGAAGCTCCAGGGGCGGAACTCGGCGCCGAGCTGCGCGGCGAACTGGGACCAGACCTCCTCGAGGGGCGGTCCAAAGAGCTGGCGGAGCATTTTCCCGTTTCCTTTCCGCGCGCCGAGCGGCGACGATCCCGTTTCGCGGCGCTGTTCCCTCCATACCCGGGCGCCCGGCCAGCATTCAATCCCGATGCCGAACCCGCTCGAGAACACCTACGCCCGCTCCCGCCTCGCGCACGCCGCCGAGAACACGTCGGACTATCTCGAGGTGATCGCGGACCTGATCGCGCGCCGCGGCGAAGCCCGCTTGGTGGACATCGCGGAGCGCATCGGCGTCTCGAAGGCCACCGCGAACAAGACGCTGCTCCGGCTCCAGCGCGAGGGGTTCATCACCTCCGAGCCCTACCGCTCGATCTTCCTGAGCGACGCCGGCCGCAAGCTGGCCGAGGAGTCGAAGCGCCGCCACCTGATCGTACTCGCGTTCCTCCGCGCGGCCGGCGTCTCCGAGGACACCGCGCAGGTGGACGCGGAAGGCATGGAGCACCACGCCAGCGAGGAAACGCTCGCGATGCTGGAGCGGCTGACGGCGAGCCTGCGCAGGGAAGCATAGCCGAGCGCCGCAGGGCGTCCGGACCGGCAAGTCCTCGACGCGCGGGAGGCGCGGCCCAGTGCTCTACGACGACCTCCCCGCCGCGTTCCGCGCCCTCGAAGGCGGCTGGCTGGCCGCGTTCCGCGCGATGCCGAACGGCTTCCGGCGTCCGCTGACCCAACTGCTGTTCGAAGCCTGCGAACATGGTCCGCCATGGCTGGTGCATGCGCTGCCTTTGGCGCTGCACGCCGCCGTCGCGCTGCTGACGGCGTGGGTGGCGCGGTCCGGTTTCGGCCTGGGGGCGCGTGCCGCGGGGCTCGCGGGGGTGCTGATGCTCCTCCACGCGGGGGGCTGGGCGGTGCCGTTCTTCCTGGCGAACAGCGGTGACGCCTTCGTGGCGGCGGCGGCGCTGCTGGTGTTCCAGGCGGCGCCCCGGGCGCTCGGCGGGAAGGACCCCGGGGCGCTCGCGATCCTTTGGCTCGGGGCGATGCTGGGGATGCTCGGCAAGGAGTCGGCGGTCGTGCTCCCCGGGGTCGCGGCGCTCGCGTGCGCGTTCGCCCGGGTGCGCCCGCGGGACGGACAGGGCTGGGCGTGGGCGGCGGCGTTACTCGCGGCGCACCTGATTTTTCTGGGATTCGTCGTCCTGAACATCAAGGGGGCGGAGGCGTCCTACGCGGGAGATGGCAGGCTCTCGCTGAGGCCGCTCTCCTGGGTTCGTTCCGCCGCGGACTACGCGATCTGCTCCCTCTGGCCCTTCACGCACCTGATCCAGCCCTCGGGGATGGACTTCCGGGTTCCGCATTCGGGGCTTTGGGCGGCGAGGCTGCTCCAGCTCGGGGTGTTCGCCGCGCTTGCGGTTCGCGCGGTCAAGCTGCGCCGTTTCGAGGCGCCCGCCGCGCTGGCGTCGATGGTCCTGCTGATGGTGCTTCCATCGGTCGTGGTGGCCGGTCCCCCCGAGTCGCGCTACCTCTATCCGGCGTTGCCGTTCGCCTGCCTCGGAGGCGCGATGGCGGCGCGCCGCGTGCTGCAATGGGCGAGGGGCCGGACCGGCGGGGCGGGGCGCGTCGCCATGGCGGCGGGTGCCGCGGGGGCGGTCTTGGTGTGCCTGCATGTCGCCGCGCTGGCGACCTCCCCCGTGCTCTCCTCGCTCCGCGGAGACCGCCGCCGGGTCGCGGCGTTCATGCGCGATCTCGCGGCGGAGGCGGACCGTGTTCCCGCGAACGCGCACCTCGTGGTCGCGGGCCATCCGCACCCGGAGGCCGGCGCCCACACCTGGGCGTACCGCCAGATGACGCTCTGGCTGGCGGCGCCGGACGCGCGCTGGGCGTATGCGGGCGACGATCCCCGCGCGCCGGGCGCCTGGGTGGCGCGCTGCGCGGAGGACGGCGCCATCGTGTCCATCGAGCCACCCGCGCCCCATTCGCTTGCTCCGGCGCTGGCCCCGTGATTGCGTGATGCGTGTCGCGACGTGCGCCCCCGCGCCGCCGCGAATCCCGCAGGAGCCAAGCCGCACACCGCCATGAACCGACCGATCCAGCGCCGCCGCCGCGGCTTCACCTTCATCGAGATCATGATGGTCGTCGTGATCATCGGCATCCTGCTCGCCCTTGTGGGCCCGCGCCTCGCCGGACGCACCAGGCAGGCGAAGATAAGCGCCGCCAAGGCGCAGATCGAGAACTTCGCCACCGCCCTCGCCGCCTATGAAATGGACATGGGCGCCTTCCCCGAGACCTCCGACGGCCTCAAGGCGCTCGTCACGAAGCCGGGCTCCGACGACTCCGACTCCTGGAACGGCCCGTACCTCCGCAAGTCCGAGGTGCCCAAGGACCCCTGGAACCGCGACTACAACTACCGCTTCCCCGGCGAGAACAACAGCGACTTCGACCTCTGGAGCGACGGCCCGGACCGGCAGGCGGGCAACGACGACGACGTGACCAACTGGTCGAAGTCGAAGGAGTAGCCCCCAACAAAGCTGTTGCGTGGCGGACAACCCCGCCCCTACCGTCTCCGATTCTGTGCCATGGCCAACGCCTTGACACCCCCAACCATCGCAAGAAGCGCCGTCCAGAAGGAGCCCGAACGTGGCCAAGTCGAAGAAGGGAAACGTGGTGCAGGTCATCCTTGAATGCACCGAGCAGAAGGGGACCGAGATCCCCGGCATTTCCCGCTACATCACCAAGAAGAACCGCAAGAACGACCCCGAGCGCATGCAGCTCAAGAAGTACAACAAGTACCTGCGCCGCGTCACGGTCCACCGGGAAGTCAAGTAACCCGGTGCGCCCCTCAGCGGCCAACCGCCTGTGGCTGGGCGCGGCGGCGTTCGCGCTCGCCGCGCTGCTCTGCGTCCCCGCGCCGCTTGCCGCGCAGGGCACCGGCGCCACGCGGCAGGACCGCAACCGCGCGCGCCCCTACTTCGACCCCCCGCGCGAGACGACCACCGTCTCGGCGACGGCCCTCTATAGCTGGGCCGCGTACCTCCTAGAGGGCGTCGAACGCCCCGCGGCGGTCTTCGCCGGCAACGCCGAGCTCGCCTCGAAGGAGCTTCTCGAGGCGCAGGAGGCGCAGTTGGCCGCCGCCACCGCGTTCGTCTACTACGGCGGCGAGGGCGACGGCTGGCTCGGCGAGGAGTTCGCCTCCCACGGCACCGCGCGCCGCCCGGTGGTCCGCCTCGGCGACGAGGGCTCGACCGCGCGCGGCCACGAGTGGCTCGATCCGGTGAAGGCCCGCGACGCCGTCCGGCGCCTCGCCGCGGAGCTCAAGCAGCTCCACCCGGCGCGTGTGACCGTGATCGACAAGAACGCCCAGGCGCTCGACGAGGAACTCCGCACGCTCGACGAGTGGGCGCGCCGCGAGCTGACCCCGTTCCAAGGCTCGGCGGTGTACCTTGAGCGTCCCGGCCTCGAGCCCTTCCTCGAGCGTTACGGCCTCGCCGTGGCGGGATACCTCTCGTCGACCTTCGGCAACGAAGGCGAGCAGGCCGACGCGGACCGGCTCGCCGCCGACGCGCGCCAGCGCACCGGCCCGCTCCTGATGCTGCGCCGCCCGGGGCAGCTCCCGATCCCGATGATCCGCCTCTCGCAGCAGGTGCCGATCCGCTTCATCCTGGTGGATCCGATCGAATCGGGCGAAGCGCGCCCGGCCCACTACGTCCGCCAGATGCGCCAGAACGTCCTAAACGTCGTCGTCGGCCTCACCGCCGCGCAGTCGATCCCGGCGTCCTTCACCCCCGCCCCGGAAGCCACCGCGGCGACCGAGGACGAAGCGGAAGACGGCGGCGAAGAGTAGCGCCGCCGGGGCATGAGCTCCCCACAGCCCCAAGACACGGTTCCCGCGATCCGGCTCCGCGGCGTCACCGTGCGCCGCGAAGGCCGGTTGCTGCTCGATTCCGTCGACCTCGATCTGCTCCCCGGGGACTTCGGGATGCTGATCGGCCCCAACGGCGCCGGCAAGTCCACCATCCTACGCGTGGTGCTCGGCCTCATGCAGGCGGACGCCGGCGCGGTCGAGCTGTTCGGCGAACCGCGCCTCACCCCGTCCGTGCGGCGGCGCATCGGCTACGTGCCGCAGCGCTTCTCGCCGGACCGGCTCACCCCGGTGAACTGCGACGAGTTCCTGCGGAGCTACGCCGCCACGCGGCACGCGCTCGGCGGCGGCGGGCCGGTGGACCGCGCGCGGATCGCCACGCTCGCGGAGGAGCTCGGCATCGCCGAAAAGCTGCGCCAGCCGGTCGGCGTGCTCTCCGGCGGCGAGCTGCAGCGCATGCTCCTCGCCGCCGCGCTCTACGACGAACCGAAGCTGCTGCTGCTCGACGAACCGCTCGCCGGCGTGGACATCCAGGGCGAAGCGGAGTTCTTCGAGTACCTCAACCAATACCGCCGCACGCATCCCGACGCCGCGCTCGTGGTCGTCTCGCACGACATCGGCGTGGTGTACCGCTACGCGACCAAGGTGTTCTGCCTGGACCGCAAGCTGCACGCGAGCGGCGCTCCGGAGGAGGCGCTGAACCGCGACACGTTCGCCCGCCTCTACGGCCACGGCCAGTTCCCCGCGGCGCACCACCACCACCACGGGCATTCGCACTGACCGCCTGCTAGCGGGCGTAGCGCACCGGATCCCGCAGGCCCGCCTCGGCGAAGCCGCGCTTGCGCAACAGGCACGAGTCGCACCGGCCGCACGCGGTGCCGTCCGGCGCCGGGTCGTAGCAGGAATGCGTCATGCCGTAGTCGACGCCCAGCTCGGCGCCCCGGCGGATGATCTCCGACTTCTTGAGGTTGATGAGCGGCGTGTGGATCCGCAGCGGCGCCTCGCCGGAGACGCCCGCCTTGGTGGCGAGGTTCGCCATGCGCTCGTAAGCCGCGATGTACTCGGGGCGGCAGTCGGGATAGCCGCTGTAGTCCAGCGCGTTGACACCGATGAAGATGTCCGAGGCGCCCACCACTTCCGCAAACGCGAGCGCGTAGCCGAGGAAGATCGTGTTCCGCGCGGGGACGTAGGTCACTGGGATGCCGCCGCCGATCTCCGCGTCGCTGTCGTGCTTCGGCACCGCGATGTCGGCGGTGAGCGCGGAGGCGCCGAACACGCGCAGGTCGATCGTGGTCTTGACGTGGCGCTCGACCCCGAAGGCGGCCGCGACGCGGCGCGCGCACTCGAGCTCCGCGCGGTGGCGCTGCCCGTAGCCGATGCTGAGCGCGAAGAGGCGGAAGCCCTCCGCGCGCGCGATGGCGAGGCACGTGGTGGAATCGAGGCCGCCGCTCAAGAGGACGACGGCGGGGCGGGCGGTGGACAAGGCGCGTGGCTCCGCGGTGGCGTTGCGCGTATCCGCGCCGCTGCGCCCCGCGCGGGCAACCGCGAAGCATCGCCGCCTTGCCCCGCGACGGCCCGTTCTTCGCCATACCGCACGGCAACGACCACACCGCCCCCGAGGAATCCAGCGTGCCCGACCTCTTCGATCCGATCCAGCTCCGCTCCGTCACCATCCGCAACCGCGTCGGCGTCTCGCCCATGTGCATGTACAGCTCCGTGGACGGCCACGCGACGGACTGGCACTTGGTGCACCTCGGCGCGCGGGCGGTCGGCGGCGCGGGCCTCGTGATCCTGGAAGCGACCGCCGTCGAGCCGCGCGGGCGCATCACGCCGGACGACGCCGGCCTCTGGGCCGACTCGCAGATCGCGCCGCTCCGCCGCATCAACGCGTTCTTAAAGGAGTACGGCGCCACGCCCGCGGTGCAGCTCGCCCACGCGGGGCGCAAGGCCGGCACCCCCAGCCCCTGGAAGCGCACCTACCCGGGCATGCTCAAGATCGAGGACGGAGGCTGGCAGAACGTCGGCCCCAGCCCCATCGCCTTCACCCCCGCGCACCGCGAGCCGGCGGAGCTTTCCCTCGAAGAGGTCGGCGAGGTGCAGGACGCGTTCGTCGCCGCGACGCGCCGCGCCGCCGAGGCGGGCTTCGAACTGGTCGAGCTGCACGCCGCGCACGGATACCTCGCGCACAGCTTCCTCTCCCCGTTCTCGAACCAGCGCACGGACCAGTACGGCGGCAGCCGCGAAAACCGCATGCGCTTCGTCCTCGAAACCGCGGCGCGCATGCGCGCCGAGTTCCCCAAGCACCTCCCCGTGGCGGTGCGCATCTCGGTGGACGATTGGGCGGAAGGCGGCTGGATGATCGACGACACGATCGTGCTGGCGCGCGCGCTGAAGGACGCCGGCATCGACCTGATCGATTGCAGCTCCGGCGGCAGCACCATGGACGCGAAGATCCCCTACGGCCCCAGCTTCCAGGTGCCCTTCGCCGAACGCATCCGCCGCGAAGCCGGCATCGCCACCGCCGCGGTCGGCGCCATCACCGCGCCGGAGCAGGCGCAGGACATCGTCTCGACCGGACGCGCCGACATGGTGCTACTCGCGAAGGAGCTGCTGCGCGACCCCTACTGGCCCGCGCACGCGGCGAAGAAGCTCGGGCAGGCGGAGAAGTTGAAGCTGCCGCCGCAGTACCACGCCTTCATCGGCTGAGGGAGGGGGCCGCGGTCAGGCGACCGGCGCTTCTTCCTTGAATTGCAGCTCGTAGAGCTTGCGGTAGAGCCCGCCGCGCGCGAGCAGCTCCTCGTGCGTGCCCTGCTCCGCGATGTGGCCGTGGGAGAGGACGACGATCTGGTCCGCGCGCTTGATCGTCGAAAGGCGGTGCGCGATCACCAGCGCCGTGCGTCCCGCCAGCAAGCGGTCCAGTGCGTCCTGGATCAGCAACTCCGTCTCCGTGTCGATGTTGGCGGTGGCCTCGTCGAGGATGAGGATCTCCGGGTCGAAGGCGAGCGCGCGGGCGAAGCTGAGGAGCTGCTTCTGCCCGGTCGAGAGCGTGGCGCCGCGCTCCTTCACACCGTTCGCGTAGCCGAGCGGCAGCTTCTCGATGAACTCCGACGCGTGGACCGCCTCGGCGACCTCGCGCACGCGTTCGTCGGTGATCCACTCCTCGCCGAGGCGGATGTTTCCCGCGACCGTGCCGTGGAAGAGGAACACGTCCTGCAGCACGATGGCGATGCGGCGCCGTAGGTCGCGCTGGGCCATGTCGCGGATGTCGACGCCGTCGATGAAGACGCCGCCCCGCTGCGGGTCGTAGAAGCGGCAGAGCAGCGACATGAGCGTGGACTTCCCCGAACCCGTCGGCCCCACCACGGCGACGGTCTGCCCGCGGCGGATCGTCAGCGACACGTCGCGCAGCACCCAGTTCTCCCCCTGGTACGCGAACCAAACGTCGCGGAAATCGACGCCGCGCTTCATCGGCCCGACGATGGCCGGCGTGGCCGGGTCCTCGATCTCCGGTGTGCGGTCCAGCAGCTTGAAGAGCCGCTCCGCCGCGGCGGTGGCGCTCAGCACCAGGTTGTACTTCTCCGAAAGGTCGCGCACCGGCATGAAGAAGCGCTCCAGCGCCTGCACGAAGAGCGCGAGCTGCCCGACGCTCACCACGCCCACCAGCGCGGCGGCGCGCGGCGACTCGAGGTGCTGGAGTCCCGACTTGAACACCACGATGGCGAAGCCCAGCGCGGCGATGAATTCGATCGCCGGGAAGAACACCGCGTAGGCGAAGACCGACTGGATGTTCGCCTCGCGGTAGTCCGCGTCCAGCTCGACGAAGCGGTCGTACTGCGTGCGCTCGCGGGTGAACGCCTGCGCCGTCTTCATCCCCGTCAGGTTCTCCTGCAGGAACGAGTTGAGGCGCGCCAGCCGCACGCGGATCACGCGGTACGTGCTCCGCACCAGGCGCCCGAACCAGCGGCTCACGAGCAGCACCAGCGGCACGAGCGGCAACACCCACAGCGCGAGCTTCCAGTTGGTCCAGAAGAGCAGCGCGACGAGCGCCGCGAGGAAGAAGAGCTGCTGGAAAACGCCGATCAGGCCCTGGGTGAAGAGCTCGAACAACGTGTTCACGTCGCCCGTGAGGCGCGTCACCAGGCGGCCCACCGGGTTGCGCTGGAAGAACGAGAGCGGCTGGCGCTGCAGGTGCTCGAACACGTCCATGCGGAGGCGGAGCATCGCCTCGTTGCCGATCTTGTTGATGAAGTAGCTGTTCCAGGCGTCGAGGCCGAGCAGCAGCGCCTGCACCGCGAGGAAGAGCGCCGCCATCCAGAGCAGCCCGTGGAAGTCGCCCTTCAGCACGTGCCGGTCGATGGCGTGCTGGGTGATCGCGAGCGGCGCGAGCATGAGCAGCGCGGTGCCGATGCTGATCGCGATGGCGAGCGCCACCTTGCGTCGCATCGGCGCGAGGTAGCCCGCGAGTCGCCGCAGGTTCGCCCAATCACCGGTGTGGCGGAGCGCCTCCGCCTCCTCGGCGCGGTCGCGCTCGATGCGCAGCGCGTGCAGGCGGTCGCTCACGCGGGCGCCCCCTGTCCGGCGAGTTCGTCGAAGGACTCCACGTCGCGCTCGAGGCGCTGGCGCTCGCACAGCCGCGCGTAGAGCCCCGGCGCGGAGGCGAGCTCCGCGTGCGTGCCTCGCTGCGTGATGCGCCCGTCCTCCACCACCAGCACCAGGTCCGCCATGGCGACGGTCGAGACGCGGTGCGAGATCAGGAACACGGTGCGCCCGTCCATCACCTCGCGCAGCCCTTCGAGGATGCGCTCCTCCGTGTGCGTGTCCACGGCGGAAAGCGCGTCGTCCAGCACGAGGATCTTGGCGTCTCGGGCGAGGGCGCGCGCGATGGAGAGGCGCTGGCGCTGGCCGCCGGAGAGGTTGATGCCGCGCTCGCCCAGCTCCGTGTCGTAGCCCGCGGGGAAGCCGTCCACCTCGGCGGCGAGCTGCGCGCGCCGGGCCGACTCGCGCACCGGGCCCGGCCCGAGGCCGTCCTCGCCGCCGAAGCGGATGTTCCACTCGATGGTGTCGCTGAACAGGAACGACTCCTGGAACACGAAGGACAGGTGGCGGCGGAGCTGCTCCGGGTCGATGTCGTTGATGTCCACGCCGCCGAGGAGCACCTTGCCGCGCTCGACCGGATAGAGCCGCGCCAGCAGGTTCACCAGCGTGGACTTGCCGGAGCCCACCGGCCCGATGATGCCGACCGTCGTGCCGAAGGGCACCTCGAGCTCGATGTCGCGGAGCTGCGGCTCGCTGGTCCCCTCGTAGCGGAACGTGAGGCCGCGGATCGAGATGCCGGGGCGCTCCGGCGGCGCCACGGGCGCGGCGGGGACTGCGACCGCGGGCACCGCCTCGAGCACCTCGTTGATGCGCTCGAGGGATGCGAGGCCGCGCTGCGCCAGGTTCACCACCCAGCCAAGCGCGATCAGCGGCCAGATGATCATGCCGAACAGCAGGATGAAGGAAACCAGCGTGCCGACGGGAAGCGTGCCCGCCATCACGGAGCGCCCGCCCACGACGAGGATCACGAGCAGTCCAAGCCCGGCGATGAAGCGGATCGAGGTGAAGAAGAACGCCTGCACCAGGGCCAGGCGTAGGGACTTGTCGCGGTAGGCCTCGTTGCGCGCCAGGAAGCCGGCGGACTGGGCGCGCTCCTGCCCGTACGCCTTCACGACCTGGATGCCCGCCAGATTTTCCTGCGCGAAGGTCGTGAGCGCGCCGAACTCGTCCTGCTGCTCGCGCGAGCGGCGGTGCGTCTCGTTGCCGAGCCGGCGGACCAGCGGCGGCAGCAGCGCCACCGGCAGCAGCGACAGCAGGGCGAGGCGCCAATCCTGGCGCGTCATCTGCGCGAGGATCAGCGGCACCGCCAGCAGCGTGTTCGCCATGTACATCAGGCTCGGGCCCAGGAACATCCGCACCGCGTCCATGTCGTTCGTGCCCCGCGACATCAGGTCGCCGGTGTTGCGCGCGTCGTAGAACGCGGGATCGAGCGCCTGCAGCCGCGCGAAGTACAGGTTGCGCATGTCGAACTCGAGCTCGCGCGAGGCGTCGATGATCACGCGGCGCATCAGGAAGCGGAAGCACGCGCCGAGGCCCGCCAGCGTGAGGATGTTCACCGTCAGCCACGCGAGCGCCTCGCGCGTGTAGCGCCCGCCCTCGACCACGTCGACCGCGCGGCCCACCTGCACGGGCACCTCGACCGCGAAGTAGTTGGCGGCGAAGACCAGCAGGATGCCGATGCCGAAGTGCCAGCGGTACGCCAGCAGCAGTGGCCGAAGGGTGCGGAGCGCCTTCACGGGCTGGGGGCGGCGCCTCCGGCGGGGGGGAAAGTCCGAATGCGGTCCAAGGGTGTCATCGACAAGGCGCCGTGCAAGTTCCGGTCCGGGGCTGTGCGCCGGATATTCGGCCCGTCACCGCGGACCCCGTCAACCGCCGCTCGCGGTGTCGAGTCGTTCGACCCGCGCGATGGTCCGCGGCATGACCAGGAAGTCGGGCTGCGCGAAGGTGGGCGCCTCGCTGGCGAGCGGCAGCCGCTCCGCGCTCCGCGCGACCAGGCGCCCCTCCGCGTCCACCAGCGCCGCCGCGACGTCGCCCTCGAAGCGCCCGTAGGGCCAGTATGGCACGCGGTACTCGACGGCGTTCGCTCCGGGGCGGCCCTCGATCGGCGGCGACTCGTCCTCGAAGAGCGTCCGGTGGTCGTGCCAGCGGACCAGGAGCTTCGCGCGAAGGGGCGAAGCCGCGGCGCCCTCCGCACCGCGCCACTCGATGCGGAAGGCGGCGGGCGCGCCCCGCTCGACCCGCATCGGTCCGGGGGCCTCACCCGCGACGCGCAACCCGTCGACCCGCGCGCCGCCGGGCTCCGGCGCCGTTTCCGGATGGAAGGGGTGCGCCGGCGGGAGCGTCCGCTCCGCGAGCGCCATGGTGTACGCGCGGTGCACCTCCGCGGAGGGGCCGTCGTGCCGCACCCGGCCGTGCTCCAGCCACACCAGGCGCTGGCAGAGGTAGCGCGCCGTCACCAGCTCGTGCGTCACCAGCACCAGCGTCGCGCCGCTCTCGTGGAGCTGCAGCAGCCGCAGCATGCCGCGCTGCTGGAACTCCGCGTCGCCCACCGCCAGGATCTCGTCCACCAGAATGATGTCGGGATCGAGGTGCAGCGCCACGCTGCAGGCGAGCCGCCCGTACATACCGGTGCTGTAGTGCCGCACCGGATCGAGGATGTGCTCGCGGAGGCCGCTGAAATCGATGATGCCTTCGAGCCGTTCGAGGATCGCCTCGCGGCGCAGCCCCATCAGCGCGCCGTTGTAGAAGATGTTCTCCATGCCCGTCAGGTCGGGGTGGAAGCCGACGCCGAGTTCGAGCAGGGATGCGACCCGGCCGCGGACCTCGACGGTGCCGGAGGTGGGCGGGGTGATGCCGGCGATGAGCTTGAGCGTCGTGGACTTGCCTGCGCCGTTGTCGCCGACGATGCCGACCAGCTCCCCGGGCCGGATGGCGAACGTGGCGCCGTCCAGCGCGAGGAACGGCTCCGCGGCGAGATGCTCGAAGAGCTTGTCCACCACCCACGCGCCGAGCCGCGGCGTCGCCCGGCGCCGGACCGTGTAGCGCTTCGAGACCGCGTCGAAGCGGATCGAGCCCTTTGGCAAGGCCTCGCTCAACGCGCGCCGCCCAGCAGCCGTTCGTAGTATGCGACGGTCTCGCGGACGAGGCGCTCCTCGTCGAACTGCTCGCGCACGTGGGCGCGGGCGCCCTCCGACAGCCGGCGCCGCAGCTCCGCGTCGCCCATGATCCGCAGCATCGCCGCGGCGAGCGTCTCCGGCTCCTCCGGCGGCACCAGCAGGCCGGTCCGCTCGTGGATCACCGAGTCCGGAATCCCACCCACGTTGGTGGCGACCGTGGGGAGGCCCGCCGCGAGCGCCTCCAGAATCGCGGTGCCGAGCCCTTCGAGCCGGGATGCGAGCACGTAGGCGTCGGCGGAGGCGAGCAGCGCGGGCACGTCCTTGCGGAAGCCCGGCAGCCAGGCCGCGTCCGGGCCCAGCCCCAGCCGCGCGGCCAAGGCGCGGTGGTCTTCGAGAAGGCTGCCTGCGCCGGCGATCAGCAGGAAGGCGTCGGGCCGCGCGGCGCGCACTTTCGCGAAGGCCCGCAGCGTGATTTCGTGCGCCTTCTCCGGCCTCATGCGCGCCGTGCTCACCCAGAGGAACATTCCCGGCTTCAATCCGGGGACTTCATCGCGGATGGGCGCCGGAAGCGCGTCGAGCAGAGACGGGTCGGGCACGGAGCGGATCAGCGCGTGGGGCTTCGCGGCGAGTCGCGGGTAGTCGAGGATCTGCTTCTGGATGAAGGTGCTGATGGAGAGGTAGGCGTCGACCTGGTTATAGAGCCACCGGTTCCCGCCGTGCCGGCTCCAGGGATAGTCGTTGTGCTTGGTCCGCAGGAGCAGCGGCACGTCCCGCGGCGCAAGCTTCCGCGCGAGCACCGCGAGCCACGTGTCTTGGCTCCCGTGTAGATGCACCAGGTCGGGTTTGAAGCGGCGCACGTCATCGAGGAACCGGCGCGTGTCGGGCACCGAGTGCCAAAGCTGGAAGGGGGGCTTGAACTCGTAGCCGGGCCAGGGCTCGACGCCCGCCTCGCGAGCCTTCGCGAGCAGCGGAGCCATATGCGGCGCGGCGAGCGCCACCGTGTGTCCGGCCCGGACGGCGCCGCGCATTTCGACCAGGATGCGGTTCGACTGCCCGCCCCAGCCGCGCAGCATGTTCGTGTGGAGGATGCGCATTCAGGCCCTTCCGTGGCGCCGGCGGTTCTTCCAGTCGTGCGCCCACCGGTAGAACGGCGTGAAGGAGTAGCGGAAGCGCAAGCCCGTCCGGTCCGGCTGGACCATCACCCGGCGAAGCAGGAAACGATCCCCGGGCCCGTTGCGATTGCCGCGGATCGTCGAGACCGCCACGCGGAATCCAGCCTCCTGCACGGCGCGGACGGAGCGGTCGCAATACGCGCCGTAGGGGTAGGCGAAGGATGGCACCGGCGCGCCAAGCGCGTCCTCGAGGCGCGCCTTCGAGTCGGCGACCTCGCGGCGCAGCTCCGCGTCCCCGAGCGTCGGCAGACGGGGATGCGTGAGGGTGTGGGCGCCGACCTCCATGCCTTCGGCGAGCAACTCGCGGAGCTGTGCGAGGTCCATGTGGCCCGGCGCGCCGCCGAGGGAGCGCTCGGCGATGATGAAGAAGGTCGCCGTCATCCCGGCGTCCTTCAGCAGCCGCAGCCCGGGCTCGAAGTTGTCCGCCATGCCGTCGTCGAAGGTGAGCCAAACGGTCCGCTCGAGCGCCGGGGTGCCGAGGCCGGCGTCGACCTCGGGGCCGAGCACGGAGCGCAGGCCCATGCCGCGGAGCCCCGCGAGCTGGTCGCGGAAGACCTCCGGGGGGACGAAAAGCGCCGGATGTCCGTGCCCCGCGGGGGCCCCCCCGAGGTAGTGGTACATGAGGATCGCGCCCATGCGGGGAAGCATCGGGCGCCCGGGAACGGTGTGCGCAATGGGATAGGACCGGGGGGGGCTCGCGGAAATCCACAGGATTTCGCTTGCGACTGAAGAGCCCCGACCGCAGAGGTTTTCCCGACGATACCCAGTCGAATTCTCAACGAATCGACCCCTCGACCCGGAGCGGAACCATGCGTCCCGAGGCGCCCATGCCGAAGGCACCGTCCGGAGACCACCGCCCAGCCGGGAATGCAGTGTCCAAGCTTGCCGACGAAACCCGGGTCAGGAGAAAGCCCCGTTCATGTTCGGAAAGAAATCGGTAGTCGGTCTCGACATCGGTTCCAGCAAGGTGAAGGCGATCCAGCTTCGCCGTGCCGGAAACCGGTTGGAGGTCGAGCGCTTCGGTGTGGCCGATGTGTTCTCGCCGGACCGCCCCCAGGGGGCGTCCGTCTCGGACCTCAAGCTCACCGCGGCCCGCGAGGCGGTCGCCTCCGGACGCCTCGACGCCAAATACTCGGTGTCCGCCGTCGCCGGCGAATCGATCATCGTGCGCTACATCCAGATGATCGAAATGCCCGAGGCGGAGCTTAAGAACGCGCTCCGCTGGGAAGCGGAGGAGTACCTCCCCTTCGCCATCGACGAAGTGAACATCGACTCGGTGGTGCTGGGCCCCAGCGCCTCGCCGGGGAAGGTGGACGTGCTGCTGGTCTGCGCCCGCAAGGACATGATCACCGAGCACTACAACATCATCCGCAGCGTCGGCCTCACGCCGCTCGTGGTGGACGTGGAGGGCTTCGCCTTCCTCAACTGCTTCGAGGCGATCTACAAGCCGGGCCCGCAGGACTGCGTGGCCCTGGTCAACATCGGCGCCGAGACGACCAACATCAACATCTATGTCGGCGGCACGTCGCGCTTCTCGCGCGACATCCCGATCGCCGGCAATGCGATCACGAGCGCGGTCATGAACAAGGCCTCGGTGGACTTCGCCAAGGCCGAGGAAGTGAAGCGCATCGTCGGCGCACCCTCCAGCGAGGCGAAGGCCGACGACGGCGAGGGCGAAAGCTCCCTCATCAGCACCATCCGCGGCTCCGTGGAACGCATCACCGGCAGCGACCTCGGAGACAACTCCGTCGAGGCGAACGCCGAGAAGGCGATCGCGCAGACGCTCGAGCAGTTCGTCGGCGAACTCCGCCGCTCCGTGCAGTTCTTCGAGAACCAGCCCGGCGGCAAGACGGTCTCGCGCGTGTTCGTCGGCGGCGGCTCCGCCAAGATGAAGAACCTCACCGACTACGTCGCCTCGGGGCTCGACATCCCCGTCGAGATCATGGACCCGCTCCGGGGCCTGTCGGTGGGAAGCGGCGTGAACCGAGACCTGATCGAGGCGCACCGGGAGCAGCTCGCCGTCTGCGTCGGCCTCGCCCTGAGGAACCTGGACTAACCCCGCCATGATCAAAATCAACCTACTCCCACAGGAACTCAGCGGCAAATCCGCCGCCAAGAGCTCCACCTCCGAAGGCGGCGCCCTCGTCGTCCTCGTCGGCATCGTCATGTTCCTCGTCGCCGGCGGCTCGCTCTTCTGGACCGTCTCGACCGTCTCCGCCTCCCGCGAACGGAAGTTCGAGGCCGAAGAGGCCGCCAAGAAGGTCGAAGAGGAGCTGAAGACGACCAAGGCCCAGTGGTCCGAGATCGAGGAGGGGATGAACGTGATGCAGAACCAGCTCGCGGTCATCCAGGCCCTCGACCCGCCCGACCGCCTGCTCTGGACCAAGAAGCTCAACATGCTCCCGATGCTCGTGCCGGAGAACGTCTTCCTCACGAAGATCGAGGTGAAGCAGGACGTCCGCGAAGTGGAAACCCCCGAGTCGCTCCAAGGCTACGACGCCTGGGTCGCCGCGGGCAGCAAGGGCGCCCCGCCGGTCCGCGTGCGCCGCCCCAGCATCTCGCAGTCGGTCGCCCTCACGGGCCTCGCCTACTCCCCGGAGAACCGCTCGGAGGACCGCCTCGCGCTCGTGACGGAGTTCCTCTCGAACCTCGAATCGAAGGCCGTCGTCGTCCCCTACAGCGGCGAGGAGGAGTACTTCATCACCGGATTCCTGCGCCGCATCGACTTCTCGCCGATCGAACTCGAACGCATCGGCGACCGGGAAGTGTCCAAGTTCACGTTCACGCTCAACACCAAGTCCACCGAGATCAACCCCCAGGCGCTGTCGCTCGAAGAGCTCGCAGCCGCCCAGGGCGTGAACTGACCGGGGAGGAAGACGAACCATGGCTCTTTCCGAAAAGAACCGGCAGACACTCCTCGCGATCGTGATCGGCGGGCTGGTCCTCATCGCCGGCTCGGCCTATTACTACTTCATGTTCGCCGCCGCCGAGATCGAAAGTAACAAGAAGGTGACGGCGGAGGCCGAGCAGAAGGCGCGCGACGCGCGCCGCGAGCTCGCCAACCTGCAGGCGCTCATCGCCAACGACGACCAGCGCGAACTGATGAAGCGCCTCGTCGACCGCGTGAAGACCAAGCTCCCCTCCGACCCCGAGTCGACGGAGTTCTTCCGCTTCGTCGAGGAGACCCTGCGCAGGACCGGCGTCAGCATGAGCCGCCTCGCCCCCGAGGACCCGGTCGCCCGCGAACTGTTCATCGAGGTGCCCTTCTCGATGCGCGGCGGCGCCCGCTACCACGAGTTCGGCCAACTCCTGAACGTGGTCGAGTGCAGCCCGGAGCGCCTCATGCGCGTCGCCGAGTTCAAGATCGACAACGACCCGGCCCGCCCCTCGGTGCACCCCATCGAAGTCATGATCACCACCTTCACCTTCAACGAAGCCGGCGCCAAGCGAGCAGCCCGATGAGACCCCTGGAAAGGAACGCCGCCACCATGAAGCAGCATGGACTCCGCGCGACGGCACCGCTGGCGGGACTCTTCGCGCTAGCCCTCGCCGCCGCCGTCCCAGCCCAAGAATCCGAGTGGGAACTCGAACAGCGCACCATGCGCGAGGCCGCAGCGCAGGAACAGCGGCAGCCCGCCGCTGGCGCCTCCGCCGCCCCCGCCACGGAGGCCTCCGTCGAGGAACTCCAGCGCCTCCTCAACCTCCCCCGCGGCGCCCGCCTCGGGTCGGAACTCGACGAGGATCCCTCCAACCCCCGCGACATCTTCCAGGACGCCGCCATGCGCCAGCGCGCGCTCGGCGAACGGCCCCGGTTCATCTACTTCCCGGAAGGCCCGGACCCCATGATCATCCCGTGGGTCCGCGCGCAGATCATCGCGCAGGAACTGCTCGACCGCGCCCGCGCGCTCGAACAGCTCGGCGACCTGCCCGCCGCCGAGGCCACCCTGGTCGAAATCGTCGACAAGTACCCGACGACCCCGAGCGCCACCCCGGCCCGCACATCCCTCGCGGCGGTCCGCGCAAAGATCGCCGCAGGCGCCAACGCCGGCACCGAAACGGCCGAGACGGGCCCGAGCATCGAACCTCCCCCCGAGACCCAAGTGGTCCTTCCGGACGAGGTCCGCAACAACTCGTTCGCCGTCTATTTCCGCGGCGAGCGCAACCAAGTGCTCGTGTTCGACGACATCCTCGTCGAAGGGGACCGGGTGCCGCGCTTCGCCGGCGTCATCGTGAAGCGCATCGAGCCCGGCAAGATCGTCTACGAGTACCAAGGCGAAGAGTTCGAGGTGGAAGTGGATGGTTCGCTCTGACATGAAAAAGACCGACAACACGCCCAGGAGCCTGACGCTCATGCAACGCAACACCCTCCGCCGCACCGCGACACTCGCCGGAGCCGCCATCCTCGCGGCCGCCGCGCTCCACGCCGCCCCGGTGATCGACGGTGTGCAGTTCTCCCGCGACGACTCGGGCGAACGCCTCTTCGTCCGCTGGAGCGAAGCCACGCAGGTGCAGGTGGACCGGTTCCCCGCCGCGAACCAGGTGGTGCTGACGTTCCGCGGGGCGGGGCTTTCGCCCGCTGCCCGCGCCGCCCTCGAGATCCCCTCCGCGAGCGGCGTCGCGGACGCCCGCCTCTCCGAGGTGGTCCTCTCCGACGGCGCCAGCGCCACGCAGCTCACGCTGACGCTCAAGGAGGGAGCCGGCGACCTCGACACCGTCGCCAGCGCCCGCGCGCTCACGCTCCTGCTCCCGGGCCACGCCGCCGCCGCGCCGAAGGCGCAGGGCGACGGCATCGTGCTCACCAACCGCGAGCTGGTCGAGATGTTCGGCGCGGAAGCGGTCGGCTCCGCCGACGCCCCGTCGACCGGCGCCGGCCAGGACGGCTCCGCCGCCCCCGCCTTCTTCGTGCCCCCGCCGGCGGCCCCCGCTCCCACGTCCATCGACGTCTCCGGCGACGACCAGAGCCTCCTGGCCAACGATCCGCGCTTCCGCGAAGTGATCCGCAACCTCGACGTCAAGGACGCCGAGCTCCTCTTCGTCCTCCGCGGCTTCGCCCGCCAGACGCAGATGAACATCATCGCCAACCCCAGCGTCGTCGGCGGCCGCGTCAGCGTCTCGCTCCAAAACGTCACGGTCGGCGACGCCTTCGACGCGCTGCTGAAGGCCAACGACCTCGCGTTCAAGGTCGAGCGCGGCGGCATCATCCGCATCGTCCGCCGCGACGAGGTCCGCACCACCGAGAAGGAAACCGTCACGCAGGCGGTCCCCATCAACTGGATCTCCGCAGACGAGGTGGCCAAGGCGCTCAAACCGTTCATGACCGAAGAGGCCGGCGGGATCTCCGTCGCGCAGATCGCCAACACGGTCATCATCCGCGAAGTCCCGGAGAACATGACCCGCCTCCAGGAGCTGATCCGCCGCATCGACGCGCCGGAGAAGCAGGTGAAGATGGAACTCCGCCTCGTGGACCTCACCGAGTCCGCCTCGCGGAACCTCGGCTTCCGCACCGACTTCGTCTCGTCCGAGGGCCAGGACCTGATTCCCCTCGGTAGCGGCGGCTCCTCGCCCACCGAGGATCCGGACGTGTTCTTCTTCCCGCGCAGCACCGGCGGCGCCGGCGGCGTTCCCGTGGACAGCAGCCTCGACCTGACGGGCCGCAGCCAGTGGGACATCCTCGGCAACAACTACCAGTTCGAGTGGAACCTCCGCGCGGAAGAGCAGCGCGGCGAAGCGACGGTGCTCGCGCACCCGGTCGTCGTCTCGCTCAACAACGTCGAAGCCAGCATCGAAATCATCCGCAAGGAACCGTACGAGAGCGCGACGACCACCGACGCCGGCGTCGTCGTGACGATCGAGGAGAAGGACACCGGTATCCGCGTCCGCGTCCTTCCCCGCATCACCAACAACGGCTACGTGCAGATGAACATCGCCCCGGAGCAGCTCATCTTCCGCGAACTGCGCCCGACGCGCCTCGGCAACTACCCGCTCATCGACGAGCGCCGCGTGAACACCTCCGTCATCGTCAAGGACGAGGAGACGGTGGCGCTCGGCGGCCTCCGCCAGCTCGAGTTCCGCTCCTCAGAGCGCGGAGCCCCCTGGCTGATGCGCCTCCCGGTCTTCGGATGGCTCTTCAAGAACACCACCGACGAAATGGACAAGACGGAGCTGGTGCTCTTCGCGACCCCGCGCATCATCAAGAAGACCGCGCTCGACGCGTACGAGACCTCGCTCTACGACAAGATCGACTACAACTGGGACCTCCCCGACTACTACTTCGACCAGGTGCGCCCGCGCACCACGGAGAACGAGAAGGCCGGCCCGGTGGACTACAAGAAGTTCGAATGACCCCGCGACGCGCGGTCTGAAGGGGGCGGGGCGCCGAGAGCGCTCCGCCCCTTTTCCGTGCCCCACCACCATTTCCACGAAGGGTACAATGTCCCTCCTGGCGTTCGTCCCCGAGCCCTTCCGGCCCAAGCTCCTCGACGCCATCCCCACGTACGACCGCCGCATGCTCATGGCGGACCTCATGGCCGGCACCACCGTCGGCGTGGTCGCCCTCCCGTTGGCCATGGCCTTCGCGATCGCGAGCGGCCTTCCCCCCGAGCGCGGCCTGTTCACCGCCATTGTCGCCGGCTTCCTCATTTCCGCGCTTGGCGGCACGCGGGTCCAGATCGGCGGCCCCACGGTGTCCTTCGTCGTCATCGTCTCCGGGATCGGCGCCACCTACGGCTACCCGGGCATCGTCTATTGCACGCTGCTTTCCGGCGCGCTGCTGATCGTCATGGGGCTCGCCAAGCTCGGCGCGCTGATCCGCTTCATCCCCTTCCCCGTCACCACCGGCTTCACCACAGGAATCGCGGTGGTGATCTTCACCACGCAGGTGAAGGACCTGTTCGGCCTGCGCATCGAGACCATGCCGGAGGGATTCATCGAGAAGTGGCAGGCGTTCATCCTGGCGGCGCCGACGATGCAGCCAGCGGAGGCGGCCGTCGGCCTAGGCACCGTCGCGCTCGTGTTCGTCGTCCGCTCATTGTTCCCGAAGGTGCCCGCGATGCTTGTCGGCATGGTCGCCGCCACCGCCGCCGTGACGGCCCTGGGGCTCCCGGTGGAAACCATCGGCACGCGGTTCGGCGGCTTGCCGGGGACACTCCCGATGCCCTCGCTCCCCGAATTCGATCCGAACATGCTTCGCCAACTGATCTCCCCGGCATTCACCATCGCCCTCCTCGCGGCGATCGAGTCGCTCCTCAGCGCGCAGGTGGCGGATGGCATGACCGGCGACCGTAACCGGCCGAACGCGGAATTGGTCGGGCAGGGCGTGGCGAACATGGCGAGCGTGGTCTTCGGCGGAATCCCCGCCGCGAGCGCGCTGGCCCGCACCGCCACCAACATCCGCAGCGGCGCCAAGACCCCCGTCGCCGGGATGATCCACTCGCTGGTGCTGCTGCTCCTCCTGCTGCTCGCGGCGCCGCTCGCGAAGCTGATCCCGCTCGCGTGCCTCGCGGGGATCCTCGTTGGCGTCGCCTGGAACATGAGCGAGCTGCCGCACTTCCTTGGCCTGCTCCGCTCGCCGCGCTCCGACGTCGCGGTGCTGCTCACCACCTTCCTGCTCACGGTGCTTGTGGACCTGTCGGTGGCGGTGGAGGTGGGCGTGGTGCTGGCCTCGCTGCTCTTCATCAAGCGAATGGCGGAGGTGACCAACATCGGCCTCATCACCAAGTCGATCGCCGACGATCCGGACGAGCGCGACCCGAACTCGATCACCATCCGCGAGGTGCCGCCCGGCGTGGAGGTGTTCGAGATCTCCGGCCCGTTCTTCTTCGGCGCCGCGGAGCAGTTCAAGGAGACGCTGGAGGACCTGCACGTGAAGCCCAAGGCGCTTATCATCCGCATGCGCAAGGTCTCCGCCATCGACGCGACCGGCATGCACGTGCTCCAGGAGCTGAACCGCCGCTGCGGGCGCGAGGGCACGCGCCTGGTGCTCTCCGGCGTCCACATGCAGCCGCTCAACGCGATGGTGCAGTCGGGCCTCTACGACGAGATCGGCGAGGAAAACGTGCACGGGCACATCGACGACGCGCTGGACCGCGCGCGGGCGGTGGTCGGCCTTCCCCCGGCGAAGCGCGTCGCGCCCTTCGTCCCCACGGTCTCGCGCGAGGAGAACCGGAAAATCTAGCCGCGCCGAATCGATGTTGACAGTGTTCCCGGCGCGCGGGGCGCATGGGCGCGTAGGCGGTCATTCTCGCGAATTCTCCCGTTCCCGTTCCCGCACAGGGCCTCGCGACCCGGACCCGCCCCAGCTCCCGAGGAGGCATCCGCCCATGCCGGATTTCGTTCTCGACGGCGCCCCGAGCGGCGCCGTCAACATCAAGGTGATCGGTGTCGGAGGCGGCGGCTGCAACGCCGTCGACTCTGTGTTCACCCGCGGCCTTTCCAGCGTCGAGTTCTACGTCCTGAACTCCGACATCCAGGCCCTCAAGCGCACCAAGTGCCCCAACCGCATCCAGATCGGCAGCGAGCGCACGCACGGCCGCGGCTGCGGCGCCGACCCCAAGCTCGGCGAGCAGTGCCTCCTCGACGCGAAGGAACTCATCGTCGAAACGCTCCAGAGCACCGAGCTGGTCTTCGTGACCTCGGGCATGGGCGGCGGCACCGGCACCGGCGCGGCGCCCGCCCTCGCGCAGATCGCCCGTGAAATGGGCATCCTCACCGTCGGCGTCGTCACCACCCCCTTCAAGTTCGAAGGCCCCCGCCGCGCCAAGAGCGCCCTCGAGGGCATCGAGAAGATGCGCGAGCACTGCGACACGCTCATCATCGTCAACAACAACCGCCTCCTCGACACGGTCGGCCCCCGCGTGCCGCTCCGCGAGGCCTTCCAGGTGGCCGACACGGTGCTCGCCGACGCGGTGCAGGCGATCAGCGACCTGATCGCCACGCCGTGCCTGATCAACCTCGATTTCAACGACGTCCGCACCATCATGGGCGGCCGCGGCGGCGCCGTCATGGGCATCGGCGTCGGCAAGGGCGAGAACCGCGCGCAGGAGGCCGTCAAGAAGGCCACCAGCAGCCCGCTCCTCGACAAGCTCGTGATCGACGGCGCCAGCGGCATCCTCGTCTGCATCACCGGCGGCGCCGACATGACGCTCAAGGAGGTCGACGAGGCGGTCACGCTCGTCACCGAGATGGCCGACCCGGACGTGGACATCATCTTCGGCGCCGGAGAGGACGAGTCCCTCACGGACCAGATGCGCGTCACGCTCATCGCGACGGGTTTCAAGGAAGAGATGCAGGCGCGCCGCGACGCCGAGGTGAACCGCAAGAACCAGCTCCGCCGCGACCGCGGCTTCGCCGAGCCGCAGCGGCAGGCGCCCCGCGCGTCGATCCAGCTTCCCCCGCTGGACGACGAGATCGAGGAGCCCGTCTCCGCGCCGCCGCCCTCCGCCGCCGCCCGCCAGCAGCAGGCGCCCGCCGCGCCCGAGCGCGCGCAGGCTCCCCAGCAGCAGCAGCCCACCATGCGCCCCGCCGCGCCCGCGGCGAACGGCAACGGGGGCAACGGCCCCGGATCGCGCCCCGGCACGCTCCGCAGCACGCTCGAATCGATGATGCGCGAGCAGGCTCCCGCCGCCCCGGCCGCCCCCGCGCGCGCCGAAGCGCCCGCCGAGCCGTCCATCCGCGTCGCCCCGAGCGGACCCTCGCGCCAGCCCGTCCCGTCGCAGGCGACCGCCTACAACGTCCGCACCGCGCCGCCGCGCCAGTCCCCCGCGCCGGCCGCCGCCGCCGTCCGCTCGGCCTCGCGCCCCGCGGCCGACTCCGATACGATCAACATTCCGCTCTTCGACCCCGCCAACGACGAGAAGGCGGAAGAGGAAAAGGGCGGCGTGAACTTCGACATCCCGAGCTTCATGCGCAAGCGCGGCCTCTTCGAGTAACCGCTCCGCCGAAGCAGCGTTCCACCACGCCCCCGGAGCCGCGGCCGGCCCGCCTCCGGGGGCGTTTCCCATTGGCGGAATCTGGTGTTCATTCTTCCTCGACGTAGTCGATCAGCAGCATATAGTTACCCGACTCCAGTTCCACGGCGTCGACGGAAACGACGTTCGCGCCCTGATTCGAGAGATCTTCAACTGCTGAGTTCAAAGCGGCGATCGCGGCTTGGGTATTGGCTTCGTCATCGCCCGCCTCAACGACGGGGGTGAGCACCTCCGCGCGCTTGATAATGACAGTCCCAATTCCGACTAGCCCAGCGTGCAGGGGCGCGGCGCAGAAAGCGGCGATGGCGAGAAGCAGAGCAAGGGTCTTGATCATTGTAATGGCATCCTTGGGGTTTGAGGGGACCTTTCTCGGCGTCGACTCTTGACCGCAATGGGGAATCCTAATGCCAGCGATTCCCTTTGAGTCCGCGGCCCCCGGCGCGTGGAATCACACGACGGGGCCCGCGCCCCGGAAACCAACGGCGGTGGCCAAATGATCGACCAGAACTCGGTGCGGAAGCTTCAGAAGGAACTCGAAGGGCGCATGGAGCGCATCCAGGACGAACTCAAGCAGAAGACCGTCGAGGGCACCGCCGGCGGCGGCGCCGTCACCGTCGTCTGCAACGGCCAGTCCGAAGTCATCTCCGTCTCCATCAAGCCCGAGGCGGTCGACCCCGACGACATCGAGATGCTGCAGGACCTGGTGCGCGCCGCGTGCAACCAGGCGGTCGAGCGTTCCAAGAAGATGCACGAGGACGCGGTCTCCGGCCTCACCGGCGGGCTCCACTTCCCCGGCCTGTTCTAAGAGGCGTGATTCCCGAGGCGCTCGAGCAGCTCGTCGGCGAGCTGGGCAAGCTGCCCGGCATCGGCCGCCGCACCGCCGAGCGCCTCGCGTTCGACCTGCTCCGCCGATCGCCCGCGCGCCCCGTGGCGCTCGCCGCGGCGCTCGAGCGCGTCGGCTCCGAGATCGGCCTCTGCCCGCGGTGCTTCTACTACGCCGAGCGCGGACAGTGCGTCCTGCGCTGCGACCGCGAGCGCGATCCCGAAACTCTTTGCGTCGTCGAGTCGCCCATGGACGTCGTCGCCTTCGAGAAGGCCAACCCCACGCGGATGCGCTACCATGTGCTCGGCGGCAAGCTGGTGCCCATGAAGGGCATCGGGCCGGAGCAGCTCCACCTCGCGGAGCTGCGCGCGCGAGTCGCCGAGGACGGCGTCCGCGAGGTGATCGTCGCCACGTCGCCTTCCGTCGAGGGGGACGCCACCGCGATTTTCCTGGCGGGCGAACTGGCCCGCGCCGGCGTCCGGGTGACGCGCATCGGGCGCGGCATCCCCACCGGCGGCAGCCTCGAACACAGCGACGCGGAAACGCTCCGGCAGGCGCTCGACGGCCGCCGCGAACTCGCCGCACCCTGACAGGAGCCGACGTGTCCCAAACGCCCCCCGCGCAAGGATTCGACATCCGCCACCTGCTGCCGCACCGCATCGGCGAGCGCGTCGGCGAGGCCACGCTCGACTTCTTCGACGCGTGCGGCGACTACGCGCGCTTCGCCGGACGCTCGCTGCGCCGCGTCGGCACGCCGCCCTGGCGCTGGCGCATGATCCTCGAACAGATGTTCCTCATCGGTGTCATGTCGCTCTCCATCGCGCTCGTCACGTCGATCTTCGTCGGCATGGTGATGGTGCTCCAGACCGGCGTGCAGCTCGTCAAGTTCGGCTCGAAGGGCTACGTGCCCGGCATCGCCTGGATCGCGAACTCCCGCGCGATGATCCCCGCCTTCGTCGGCATCGTGGTCGGCGCGCGCGTCGCCGCCTCCATCGCCGCGGAGCTCGGCACCATGCGCGTCACCGAGCAGATCGACGCGCTCGAGGTGCTCAACGTCGACCCGTACCGCTACCTGGTCGCGCCGCGCGTGATCGCCATGACGCTCATGCTCCCGCTCATCACCGTGCTCTCGCTCATCTCCGGCTACCTCGGCGGCATGCTGGTGGGCTCGTCGTCGCTCCAGATCGATCCGGTCGAATACTTCGTCATCACCAAGAAGTTCGCGTACATGGACGACCTGTACGGCGGCTTGGCGAAGACGGTCTTCTTCGGCCTGCTGATCGCGGTCACCGGGTGCTACTACGGGTTCAAAGCCGGCGGGGGAGCGGAAGGCGTGGGGCGCGCCACCACCAGCGCCGTCGTCGTCACGCTGCTGCTGATCCTCATCAGCGACTACATCCTGTCGTCGTTCATCCTCGCGCTCGTCGGGCGCCTGGCGTAGCCATGGACCGCGCGGGCGAACGGCGCCTCGCCGCCCTCGCCTTCGCGATCCCGTTCCTCGCGTACCTGCCGACGCTCGCCTTCGGCTTCGTCTGGGACGACATCTTCTACTACCGCGACAACCTCTGGATCCGCGACTGGTCGAACCTCCGGCCGCTGGTCTCGCGCATCGAACCCAACGCGACGCACGGCGTCGCGGCGGTGTTCTGGCGCCCGCTGCGGAACATCTCGTACCTGGTGGATTGGAGCATCGCCGGCGGGCGCGCGTGGTGGCCGCACCTGGTGAACGCGCTCTGGCACGGCGCGGCGTGCGCGGGGCTCTTCGCGCTGGCGCGCCGCCTCGGGCTGGGCGCGGCGGGGGCGCTGGTGGCGGCGCTCGCGTTCGGACTCCATCCCGCCCAGGCGGAGTCCGCCGCGTGGATCAAGGAGCGCGACGGCCTCATGGCCGCCGCCTTCGCGCTCTGGGCGCTCGCGGCCGCGCTCGGCGGGGGCGCGCGCGGCATCGCCGCGTTCCTCTGGCTCTTCGCGCTCGCGCTGCTGTCCAAGGAGAACGCCGTCGTGGTGCCCGCGCTGCTCGCGGCGGCGCTCTGGCTGCGCCCGGGCGGACTCGCGCCCACGCGCGGGCAATGGGCGGCCGCCGCGGCCTCGCTCCTGCTTTGCCTCACCTACCTCTACATCCGCGCGCAGGTGGTCGGCGCCACCTCCCAGCAGGCCGGCTGGATCGGCGGCGGCCTCGCCCCGACGCTCTGGACCATGGGCGCGGCGTTCCTCGAATACCTCCGGATCGCGCTGACCGGCACCGGGATGAAGCTCGACTACGGGCATTGGAAGGTGGCCGGCGCCGGCGACTGGGCGCCCTGGGCCGGTTTCGCCGCCCTCGCCGCGCTGCTCGCCGCCGCGCACCGGCTGCGTCGCGCGGAGCCGCTCGCCGCGCTCGGGGCCGCATGGTTCCTGCTCGCGCTCGCGCCCTACGCGAACCTCGTCCCCATGATGCAGTGGATGGCGGTGCGGTTCCTGTACTTCCCGCTGGCGGGCGCGGCCATCGCCGCGGGCTGGACCTACGAGCGCCACCTCGTCCCCCGCACCGGCCGGCACGCCCTCTTCGCCGGCGCGGCGCTCGCGCTGCTCGCAGCCGGCACGCTCGCGCAGCTCCCGATGTGGCGGAGCAACTTCGCCCTCTGGGCCGCGGAACACGCCCGCAACCCGGACAACCACACGGTGCGCGTGTACCACGCCAACGAGCTGCTCGACACCGGCCGCGCGGGCGAAGCGTCCGCGATCCTCTCCACGGTGGACCTCTCCACGGCGATCGGCAAGCGCGCCACCACGTGGCTCACGCTGGCGCGCGCGCGCGAACTCTCCGGCGACGACTCCGGCGCCCGCGCCGCCATCGAGGACGGGCTCGCCCGCTTCGGTCCCGACCCCGGGCTGCTGGCCGCGTCCGGGCGCCTCCACGCGCAGGCGGGCGACCTCGACGCCGCGGAGCGCGAATGGCTCCGCGCCATCGCCGTCGATCCGAACAACCTCGTGGTCCGCAGCAACCTCGAACGCCTGGCGGCGATCCGCGCGGAGCAGAACTCCCCCTAGCCGCCCGCCGCCTTGCGCAGCCGCGAGTAGTGCCACCACGGGTGGTCCTCGCCCGTCGTCGCGAACGCCACCACCGCCGTGAACGTGTCGAGCACGCAGGGATCCTGCCGCGTGCCGGTCTTCCGGCAGAGCGCATCGAAGAGCGCGCGGGGATCCTTTCCGACGAGGTCCGCGGGGCGCTCGATCCCCAGCAGCCGCAAGTCCGCGGCGAAGGCGGGCCCCACGTTGCGGAGGTCTTCGAGTCGGTCGGGAAGCTGCCGCGGCATCGGTGGGTCTCCTGCGGTGCTCAGTCGCGCACAACGTTGGGGGGATTCAGTTCGGGGATCGGCGCGAACCAAGCGTCGTAATCTGCGGCGAAGCTACGCCGCGCGATTCCCCGCATCAACTCCACAGAAGTCGCCATGTACCGCTTCCCGTGGACGGCCTTCGCCGTCGTTGCGATCCTGTGTTCGAGGAATGCCCGACCGGTGATGTGGCAGGGCGCCGACAGGGGCGGCTGCGAAGCGCGGCGGCAGAGGTCGCGCGTGGCGCCACAGCCGTTGGCTCCCTCCCAGACGCGGTCGAAGGGGCCCGCGTGGCGCCAAACCTCCACGGGAACGACGAGGCACGTGCCATCGAGCACGCGGCGGCGCTGTTCGAGCGCGACGGGCTTGTAGCTGTCCGCGCGGTCATGGGGTGTCGGCTCCTGCTGGATACCCACTAGGTAGTGGTCGCGCCAGAGCGTGTGGTAAACGGGGGAGAGCAGGCCGCGGGGGTGCTCGTCGAGCGCCCGGTCGAGGCCGTCGAAGAACCCGCCCGACAGCACCACGTCGTCGTTGCAGAAGCAGATCGCCGAATAGTCCCCCCCAAGCGCGATCCCCGCGCCGAAGTTGCTCCCGCCAAGCCAGCCGAGGTTCGAGCCGGGGCAAACCACCCGAGCGAAGTCCTCGGCGGGGGTCGGGGCGGCAGCAGCCGGCCCGTTCCAGACGATGAGCAGATCAACCAGGTGCGACTCGCACCAGCAGGAGTCCACGAGCCCGTCGAGCAGCTTGCCGGAGCGGCCCATGCTCGGCACCACAACGCAGAACGTCTTCACGGAACTCCCCCCCTGCGGCTATTCCGGCGGAGCGAACTCCTCGACCGGCAATCGCTGGATCGCGTCGAGGCAGCGCACGGCGGCCCGCCCGTCGCCGTAGGGGCTCGCGGGCGCGGGACGCTCCGTGCGCGCCAGCCAGCGCGCCGCGCCTTCGCGGATGCGCGCCCGGTCCGGGCCGACCAGCTCGACGCCGCCGCCGGCGAGCGCCTCGGGGCGCTCCGTCGTGTCGCGCGTCACCAGCACCGGGACGCCGAGCGCGGGCGCTTCCTCCTGTACGCCGCCGGAATCCGTCACCACGACGTCCGCCAGCGCGAGCGCCGCGACAAAGTTGAGATAGTCAAGCACCGGCGCGAGGCGGACGTTCGCGCGCCCCGCGAGCAGCCGCCGCACGGGCTCCTGCACGTTCGGGTTCAGGTGTACCGGGTAGAGCACCAGCGCGTCCGGGTGGTCGTCGGCGATGTCGCGGACGCCGAGGCAGAACTCCTCGAAGGCGGGGCCGAAGTTCTCGCGGCGGTGGCCCGTGACCAGGACCAGTTTGCGCGCGGGGCCGGCGGTTTTCCACGCGCGCGCCTCCGCGACCTCCGGCGCCGGGTCTGCGAGGGACTTCGCGCGCTCGACGGCGAGCAGCAGCGCGTCGATCACGGAGTTGCCGGTGGTGGCGATGCGCGCGCCGGTGCGCTCGAGGCCCTCGGAGCGGAGCGCGCGGGCGGCGCGCGGCGTCGGTGCGAGGTGCAGCCGCGCCAACTGCCCGACCACGCGGCGGTTCATCTCCTCCGGATAGGGCGAGCGCAGGTTGTCGGTGCGCAGGCCCGCCTCGACATGCACCACGTCGACGCCTTCGTAGAATGCGGCGAGCGCGCCCGCCATCACCGTGGTGGTGTCGCCCTGCACGACGAGGCAATCGGGGCGCAGCTCGCGCAGCAGCCCGCCGACGCCGAGCAGCGCGCGCGCCGTCAGGTCCGGCAGCGTCTGGTCCGGGCGCATCAGCGCGAGGTCGCGCTCCGGCTCGAGGCCGAAGACCGCCAGCACCTGCGCCACCATCTCGCGGTGCTGGCCCGTCGCGGCGACGAGCGGTTCGAGCCCGCGCCGGCGCCGCGCCTCGAGGATCAGCGGTGCGAGCTTGATCGCCTCCGGCCGCGTGCCGAACAGGAAGAGCGGGCGCCGGTAGCCGCTCACGGCGCGGGGGGGCGCACCTGCGCCACGAGCTGACGGATCGCCGACATCTGCGGGTCGTTGACGCGGAAGTAGTCCTGCCCGAAGTGCGTCACCACCGCCTCCAGCGCCTCCGGCAGCGTGATGCCCTTCACCTTCACGATCAGGTCGAGGAAGTCCGCCGCGTGGTGCCCGGCGCAACCGAGGTGGCGGCAGTGGTACGTGTTGTTCCGCGGGTTCAGCACCAGCGTGCGGAACACCTCGTCGCGGTGGATCGGGCAGAGGGCCACATAGACGTCGCCCTCGCGCTTGATCTTCTCCGGAAAGTAGCCGAGGAACCGGACGAGGGCCCGCACCTCGAGCGCGCTGTTCACCTGCGCGCAGATCGCGGGATAGGAGGTCTCGTTCACGGCGCGGCTACCGGTCGCGGCTCCGCGTCAGGAGTCCAGCGAGCCATCGGCCCAGCGGTCGCAGAACGCGCGCAGTTCCGCCACGGAGGGCCCGGTGCCCGTCCGCACGTAGAAGCCCGAGACCGCCTTGCCGACGACGACCGCCCGCGCGGGCGGCAGGCCCAGCATGCGGGCGGTCGCGTAGCCGCCGTTGAAGTGGTCGCCGGCGCCCGTCGTCAGCTTCGGATTCTTGCAGTACGGTCCGTCCACGCTCCCCGAGCCCGCCGCGCCCCAGGCGCTGGCGAGCCGCGTGGGGTGGATCACGACTTCGGAGATGGCGAGCGCCTCCGCGACGGCGCGCGCGCGCGCCAGCTGCCCCGCGCCGTCGTTCCCGCCGCGGTCCACGCCGAGCGCGTCGCAGACCGACTCGCTCTCCTTCTCGTTCAGTCCCAGGATCGCGGTGGTGTGCTTCGAGCTGTAGGAGGCCATCACGCGGAGCGCGTCGACCAGGTCCGCGACGGGGCGCTTCGCCGGGTCGCAGAGGTCGAAGAAGGCGATGCGCGGGGCCTCCGCGCCGAGCGCCTCGACGTCCGCGCGCATCCGGCGCAGGATGTCCGTCAGGTGGGGGAGCATCGTCCAGTTGAGGATCGCGACGAGGCCGCAGCCGCGCAGCGTGTTGCGCAGGCCCTCCGTGCCGCCGAGGCGCGCGGCCATGTTGTCGTAGGTGACGTCGCGCAGGCCCTCCATGCGGCCGTGCATGATCTTGCCGTCGTCGCCGAACTCGGCGGCGAGCGTGATCCCCGGGGGCGCGATGGGGTTGAGCGAGCCGAACCGGCGCAGCGGCTCGTAAACGGGGTGCAGCTCGGGCCAGCCCACCGCGCCGACGTAGCACAGCTCGGCCCCGAGCGCGCCGACCGCCTGCGCCATCAGCGGCCCGTTGCCGCCGATCTTGATTTCCTGCGTGACGAACTCGACGTTCGTGGACTTCCCGCCGGACGCGGCGCCGATGCGCCCGGCGTACTCCGCAACCGAGTCGATCGGATCGTAGTCGTCCGCGGCGCGGCGCGTGCGGACCACGCGGACGATCTCGTCCACGAAGCCGTCGAGCCCGAGCCAGGCGCGCTGGCGTGGCATGGAGGCTGCGGCGCTCTGGAGCGCCTGCGCGGCGTCGCGGATCGTGGTGGCGGCATCCATCGGAGGGGCACCTCGGGGGAACGTGTCGGGATCGGGCGGCGGCGGTCGCGGCGGCCCGTCCGCATGAGGGCCCCGCGGGCGCGTCCGGGCAAGGGTTCTCGCCCCGCGCGCCGCGCAACCGCTTTCCGTTTGCTTTCCCGCGCGCCGCCCGGCGAATTGCTACCCTCACCGCTGTGCGTTCCAAATCCCGAACCGAGGCCCCCGATGGACTCCGTCAAGATCGGCCTGCTGCTGGGCGATGAACTGGACTGGCCCTCCACCTACGAGTCGCTGCTCCGCCGGCTCGACCTCCGCGTCAAGCACCGCGGACGCGAGACCCGCGTCGAGTGCGAGCGCGTCCGCATCCACCCCTTCGCGCTCAACGCCCCCACCAGCTACCGCCTCGTCATCGACCGCCTCGCCTACTGGTACCTGCACCCGCGCGAGTGGCTGAAAAAGGCCGCGCTCCTCAACGACGTGTACATGATCAACAACCCGTTCACGTTTCAGTCCATGGAGAAGCACGCCGCCTACTGCGCCATGATGCGCTGCGGCATCAAGATCCCCGAGACCTGGCTGATCCCCACGAAGAACCCGCCGGCGGACCCCACCTTCGCGCGCAAGTACGAGCGCACCGCCGCCAAGTACAACGACCTCTTCGACCTCGGCGGCCTCGGCGGACACATCGGCTACCCGATGTATATGAAGCCCTTCGACGGCGGCGGCTGGCGCGGCGTCTCCCGCATCGCCGACCAGGAGGCGCTCTACTCGCAGTACGACAGCTCCGGCCAGTCGCTCATGCACCTCCAGCGCGCGGTCGAACCCTACGACGTCTTCGTCCGATCCCTCGCCATCGGCCCGCAGGTCATCTCGCTCCGCTACGACCCGACGCAGCCCTCGCACGGGCGCTACCAGGTGGACCACGCGTTCCTCAGCGAGCGCCAGGGCCGCGAGGCGCGCCAGCTCGTCAAGCTCATCAACAGCTTCTTCCGCTGGGAGTTCAACTCCTGCGAGTGCATGCTGCAGGGCGACGACGTCTGGGCCATCGACTTCGCCAACGCCTGCCCCGACATCGCGATCAACAGCCTCCACTACTACTACCCCTGGGCGCTCATGGCGCTGGTCCGCTGGTCCGTGTTCTGCGCCACCACCGGGCGCCGCTCGCGCATCAACATGGAGCCCTACCAGTACTTCGAAATCGGCGATTCGGACCGCTCCTACGAGGAGAAGCTCGCCGCCTACGAGGCCATCGCCGACAACTACTTCCAGCGCGACGAGTTCGAGGAGTTCTGCGAAGTCAACTTCCCGCACCTCGAAGAGGTCGCCATCGAGTACTTCCGCTCGCAGGAGTTCCTCGACATGACCTCCGAGACGATCCGCGACATCTTCCCGCCGCACGAGCAGGAGAAGTACACGGGGCACTTCGCCGGCCTCGCGCGCTTCTGGGCCCAGTCGCGCGCGGAGCAGCTCGCGGCGGCGAAGGGGAAGTAAACCGGCGCGAAGGTTGCGCCAGAGGACGCAGGAGCATAGGAGGCACCGCCATGCCGGACCACTACCGCAGCACCGAACACAGCGACGACACGCCCCCCGCGGGCGTCTGCGCGTGGCTGCGCGCCGCGGACGACGCGGTGCTCTCCTTCCTGCCGCTCTCCGTCACGGAGCACATCGCCGAGGGGCGCCGGCACCTCGCCGGCGTCGCCTCGCGGCTCGCCGAGCTCGAACGCGAGCGCTCCGCCCGCGTGGTCGAGCGCGCGCGCTCGCTCCACGAAGAGATGGCCTCCCGCAACGCAACCCCGCGCTGAACGCGCCCGAAAGCCGACGCCATGAACCGCGCCACCGCATTCCTGCTGCTGCTCTTCGCGGCCATCGCCGCCCTGCCCGCCACGCTCCGCGCCAACGAGGACTCCGAAATGCCCGCTTGGATGACCGCCCCCTACGCCACTATGGAGGGCACCACGGAAACGCTCGCCACCGCCTACCCCGGCAAGACGGTCGTCGTCGTCAACGTCGCCTCGCGCTGCGGCTACACCCGCCAGTACGCCGACCTGCAGAAGCTCCAGCAGCAGTACGCCGACCGCGGCCTCGTCGTCGTCGCGTTCCCGTCGAACGACTATGGCGGCCAGGAACCGGGCACCGACGCCGAAATCCTCGAATTCTGCGAGTCGCGCTTCAGCGTCACCTTCCCCGTGAAGTCCAAGATGCCCACTCGCGGGGACGGCAAGAGCCCTCTCTACGCCGCGCTCACCGGCCCCGACTCCCCCAAGCCCGGCGAGGTGAAGTGGAACTTCGAAAAGTTCGTCATCGCCCCCGACGGCCGCATAGTCGCCCGCTTAGGCTCCGCTACGGAGCCGACGTCGGCGGAAATGGTGAAGGCGGTGGAGGAAGCGGTCGGGGGGTGAGGGACGGTCAGGCGGACCTCGGCCGCCGCTTCACGCGGCTGCCGGTTCGCTTCAACTCCACCAGCCGCTTCTCGCTCGGCAATGCGTCGATGACCCACGACAGCCGGCGGATGCTGCGCGAGCAGACGCTGAGAAGCTGAAGGCACTCCTCCGGATCGTCGGAAAGGTACTCTTCCACCGGCACCGAGCCCAGATCGTGGAAGAGCATCATCCGCAGCTTCAGCCACGCCTCCATGAACTCGATGCAGGGGCGGGGTTCGGCGGGACTCTTCCTAGTCATGCTCCCCAACATCATGCAGATGGAAGCTGGCATCGGCCCAATCCCGCGAGAGGCAGCGGGTCGGAGCACAAATTTAGAGGACTTGGGGGACGTCGATGCACGGCGCGACCATGGGCTATACCGGCAAGGCGCTGACGAACTCGGCGAGGTCAGCGGGCCTCTTCCTTTTGAGCGCGGTGACGTCAATCAACGGGCGTCGTCGAGCATCCTCATGGGCTCGCGAGACTCAAGCCGCTCCTAGTGAAGGCGGAATCAAAGTCCCGTAACCGACTGCTCGTTACTCTCGAAAGAACTTTGGCGTCACCCTCAAACCACACCGTGCAGCGAGGTTATCCTGTGCTGGCCGTCGTGCAGCCGCTTGAATTCACATCGGGCCAGCGGACCGTCGCCTGATCGCGTCGTAGTATTCGACTCGGTCGCCCAAACGAGAAGACCTCTTACGGGATGCAGACGGTGACGCGAGTCGAACAGTTTTCGCACCTAGTCCCGGGTCTCTTCGGAGCCGCGCTGGAAATCGGGCGGCGCCAGGTGGCCGCTGTGGATGTAGTGGAGGATGGTGGACATCTTCACTCATCATCCTCCAGGCCGCCATTTCGCCTCAGTACTTCATTCAGCCCATCGAACACGAGGTTCCCTTCATCGTCCTTTGCGTGCGTTACCACCTTGATCCCGATTTTTCTTAGGACCTTCAGCGTCTCCGGCTTCGCGCCGGTTGGCGCGACAAGGACGCGCACAGGATCGAACTCTTGACGGGCTCCGTGAAAGATGAGCTGGCCGATGGCCGTGTAGGAATCTTGAGTGTCGTTGGACCTCTTCACCTCGAAGAGTATCTTCGCGTCCCTCCCTCTTGCTGGGATGTAGAGGTCCCGTGGATCGTCATTCGCGACCATATGGCCCTGGCGTTCTAGTTCGGCCTTAAGGGCCTTGACGATCTTCGCATGATCATGGCGGATCACGAGATTCTTCGCTTTCCGGTGGAAGCTGCTGTCGCCCTCGAACTCTGGGGAGAAGTTCGGTGCCTGCGATGTGCTAGTCGTCCTTGCGCGTTGCGGGACCCTGAAAAGCCTAAGCCCAGCGCCCGACTTGATGGCGTGGACAGTCCTAACGAGTGCGGCGAGTCGTTCCGCGAAGCCCACCTCGTTTAAGGCGCCGATCAGGATGACTTGTTCAGTGTCGTTCTTCTTCCTTGCCCAGTCGATCGTTACTAGATGTGGGCTCCACTGCTGCGCTTCCGAGACGATGGGCACGGTGGTTCCCTTTCCCTTGTTCGCCGTCGGTTTTCTCCCGACGTAGAAAGTCCCGTGATCGTCCGTGAAGTATCGTCCGTGTATCTGCCTCGATGGTTCCTTCTTGTAGACGTTCACTTCGAGGACGATATCCACTACTTTGTGTGGCTGCGGTTCGCCCTCTCCAAAGAGGGCGAACCAGTCACCCTTGGAGCCCTGACGCCAGTCCTCACCGAAGGCAGTCCAGATCTTTAGATCAGCATGCCAGCGAACCTCGGGGACGGGAGAGCCATAGGGACGAACCCCCGTGATCGCTACACCGCGCGAGGCGAACACACCCCTGAAAGCCTTGAAGCAATTCTTGATCTGCTTTGGGTCGGTGAGGGGCCGGTAAGTCATATCTATGATCCTTTGGCGAGCGTCTGAAACGAGATGGCCAAGTGGCGGAATTCGGCCAAGATGGGGCGATACGGCAACGCGCGGGTATCGCGACGGAAGACATACGAGACGACGTTCGTGTCGACGACGGCCAAGGCCCGTGTCACCGGCGAGCCTTGCCGCGGAGGGAGTTGAGGAACTCGTCAACGTCGTCTTCGCCTTCCCTCCAGTCGTCCGGGACCCGGGCCAACAAATCCTCCAAGGAGAACTTGGGCAGTCTCCGCCTGCCGGATAGCTCGACGGCTCTCCGCAGGATTTTCTCCTCGCGCTCTCTCTCCTGCACCGTCGGCGTGGGCAGCACCTGTTCCATCGGTTACGACCTCCTGCTACCCCGAGACTTGCAGGCCCGACGCCGCCCTGCAAGCGCGTTCCGCGCGCCCACGCCTGCGCCATCAGGCGCCTGCTCGCTACGCCCGCCCCCCGTCAACGCCCCCGCCCCGCCGGCAGCCTGAGCACGAACGCCGCGCCGCCGAGGGGGGACTCGCGGAGTTCCAGCGTGCCGCCGAGGTCGTCGGCGATTTTGCGGCAGATGTAGAGGCCGAGGCCCGAGCCGCCCTTGTCGTGGCGCGTGGTTTGGAATGCGTCGAAGAGCGTCGCGCGGAGCGCTTCCGGCACGCCGGGGCCGTCGTCCTCGACCGCGAGGCGGAGCGCGCCGTCCTCCGCGGCGATGGCGACGCGGACGCGGCCGCGACCCTCCATCGCCTGGTAGGCGTTGAGCAGCAGGTTGCCGACGAGCTGCACCAGGCGGTGCGCCGGGGCGAAGACGAGCGGCGACTCCTCCGGCGCGGCGATCTCGACCGCGGTGTCGCGCTGCTCGTACTTCACCAGGCGGCGCGCGCGTTCCACGCAGTCGCGCAGATCGCACCATTCGGCCTCGTCGCCGCGCGCGCGGGCGAAGTCCTCCACCCCGAGGTCGCGCAGGATGCTGACGAAGAGGTCCGCCTGGCGCTGCACGTCCCGGAGCCACTCCGCGTCCGGCGCCACGATGCCGTCGAGCGCGTCCTGCGCCTCGTGGCGGATGTTGAGCACGGGCTTTCGCAGGTCGTGGAAGATGTTGGCGGAGAGCTGGCCCACGAGCGCGAGCCGTTCGAGGCGGACCACCTCGGCGCGGCGGGCCTCGAGTTCCGACTCGGTGAGCAGGAGCTGGCGCTCCTTGCCGCGCTGGCGCTGCGCGAGCACCGCGAGGCCCCCCGCGAGCGTCAGCAGCAGCAGCGCGATCACCGCGTCCACCGCGAGCGGCCCGGAGCGGTCCACGCGGATGTAGAGGCGCCCCGCGGGCGGGTCGCCGACGTCGAAGCGGAGCCAGCGCGGGTCCGCGTCCCAGCCCGGTTCGCGGGCGTCCGCGTCGAAGGGCACCACCGTGGCCGCCTCGCCGCCGGGGAGGAGCTTGCGGACGCGCACCTCCTCGACCAGGTCGCCTGCGGCGATGGTGGCGGCGAGCGTTTCGAGTTCGGCGAAGCGCACCGCGCGCCCTTCCGGCCGGCCGAGGACGCCGGTGCGCGCGAAGAGGTCGCGTGCGTTCTCGAGCGCCTCGCGGCGCTGCTCCGCGACGCGCCCGCGGAGCCACACGAGCGTGCCGAGCGCGGCGGCGAGCAGCAGCAGCGTGAGCGCCAGCGGCCAGCGCGCCGGCGCGCGCGGGGCGCTCACGGCGCCGCGTCCTCCCGGGGCGCGGCGAACTCCTCGAGCAGCGCCGGCAGCCGCGCGTAGGCGTCGTCCGCCGCTTCCTGGTACTGCACGCCGCCGAAGCCGTCCTCGCGCGCGTGGTCGACCACCGCCGCGCGCAGCAGCCGCCCCAGCGGCGACACCTCCGGCGCCAGCGACGCCCGCAGCACCACCGGATCCGTCGGCACCGGCTCGGACTCCGCCAGCACCGCGACGAAGCCCTGCGCGCGCCACTCGGCGCCAAGCACCGCGGGCAGCGCGCCGGACTCGCATACGCCCGCCGACGCCAACCCGGAGACGACCGCCTTCACCACTTCCTCCGACGAGTCGAACCACACGAGGTCGAGGCGCCGGAGGTCGATGCCGTGCTCGCGCCGGAGCAGCAGCGCGGGCGCGATGTGCCCTGCGAGGCTTTCCGTGGCGACGACGGCGACGGGGCCTTCCGCGAGCGCCTCCGCGACCGGGCGCTGCTCGCGGGCGATCACGGCGCCGCCGCGCAGGACGAGGCCGCCGCGCGGCGGGAAGATGTCGCTGTCGCGGCGCGCCTGCAGCGCCACGCGGTAGCCGGGGCGCTGCCGCGCGAGGATGCGCGCGGGGACGAACGCCAGGTCGAACTCGCCCGCGTCGAGGCGGCGGAGCAGATCCTCCGCGCCGTCCGCGGGGAAGAGCCCGGCGCCCGAGAAGCCCGCGTCGGCCAGCGCCGCGCCGAGCGTGGCGTCCGACTCGATGCGGCGGCGCAGCGCCTCGAGCTCCGCGAGCGTCGGGGCGCCGTCCGGCGCCCCGCGGAGGAAGCCGACCCGGAGCGGTTCCGCCCGGGGGGCGGGCGCGCGTTGCGCCTGCGTCCACGTGGCGGCGGCGAGCAAGAGTGCCAGGATGAGCCAAATGCCGGGAGTTCGTCCCGCGCGGGCGGATCTCCGGAAAGTGTGCGGGGCTTCCATGGGCTCAGGTTCTTCCGATTGGCGGTCCGCCGCAAGTGGCCCGATTTACGCATGGATTTCCGGCGCGGCGCCGCGCGGGGATTCTTCCTCGGCGAGCCTGTTTCCGTTGACCAGATGGCAAATCGGCGACTAATTCTCCACGTGTGGTGACGCGGGCGGGGCCGCCCAAGAGCGGCGCCACCCCTGCGCAGGCCGCGCGAAAAGAGTTCCAGAGGCCCTCATGAGTGGTTTCAACCCAGCGAATCCGGTGATTGTCCAGAGCGATCTGTCGGTGCTCCTCGAAACCGACAACGCCCTGTACGAGGAGGCCCGCGACGCGCTCGCCCGCTTCGCCGAACTGGAGAAGTCGCCGGACTACATCCACACGTACCGGATCACGCCGCTGTCGCTCTGGAACGCCGCCGCCGCCGGCGAGTCCGCCGACGAGATCTGTTCGCTCCTCCTGCGCTACGCCAAGTACCCGGTCCCCGAAGCCGTCCTCATCGAGGTGCGCGAGCAGGCCAGCCGCTACGGCCGCCTCAAGCTCGTCCGCGAAGGCGAGGACCTGGTGCTCCAGTCGACGGACCGCGCCGCGATGCTGCAGGTCACGCGGCACAAGAAGGTGCAGCCCTACCTGGTCCGCCAGCTCGACCCGAACCGGTGGGTGGTCGATTCGAAGCACCGCGGCCTGCTGAAGCAGGCGCTCATCAAGATCAAGTTTCCGGTCGAGGACCTCGCGGGCTACCTCGAGGGCGACCCGCTGCCGATGGAGCTGCGCGAGGAGACGGTCGGCGGGCGCGGCTTCGGCCTGCGCGAGTACCAGCGCGACGCAGCGGACATCTTCTACGCCGCGGGCAGCGCGCGCGGCGGCTCCGGCGTCCTCGTCCTCCCCTGCGGCGCCGGCAAGACCATCATCGGCATCGCCACCATGGCCCGCATCGGCCAGCGCACCCTGATCCTCACGACCAACATCACCTCGCTGCGCCAGTGGCGCGCCGAAATCCTCGACAAGACCACGCTCCGCCCGGACGAGGTCGGCGAGTACTCCGGCGAAATGAAGGAAATCAAGCCGGTCACCATCTCGACCTACCAGCTCATGACGTTCCGCAAGAAGAAGACGGACGAGTTCGCCCACATGGAGCTGTTCAACTCGGAGAACTGGGGCCTGATCGTGTACGACGAGGTGCACATGCTGCCGGCGCCGGTGTTCCGCACCGTGGCCGACATCCAGGCGCGCCGGCGCCTTGGCCTCACCGCCACGCTCGTGCGCGAGGACGGCCTCGCGGACGACGTCTTCTCGCTGATCGGCCCGAAGAAGTTCGACGTCCCTTGGCGGCAGCTCGAATCGCAGGGCTGGATCGCCACCGCGGAATGCGTCGAAATGCGCGTGCCGCTCCCCTCCGCGATGAAGGTCGACTACGCCGTCGCCGACGCGCGCGAGCAGTTCCGCATCGCCTCCGAAAGCCCCGCCAAGGTCCCCGTGCTCCTTTCGCTGCTCGAACGCCACCGCGGCGACAGCGTGCTCATCATCGGCCAGTACCTGGACCAGCTCGAAATCGTCTCCCGCGAGGTCGGCGTGCCGATCATCACCGGGAAGACGCCGAACAAGGAGCGCGAGGAGCTTTACCGCAAGTTCAAGGCGAAGGAGATCAACACCCTCGTCGTATCAAAGGTGGCGAACTTCGCGGTGGACCTGCCGGACGCGAACGTGGCGGTGCAGGTCGCCGGCACGTTCGGCTCGCGGCAGGAGGAGGCCCAGCGCCTCGGCCGCGTGCTGCGCCCGAAGGGCGCGGGACGGGCGAACATCGCCCACTTCTACTCGATCGTGACCCGCGATTCGGTCGAGCAGGAGTTCGCCGCGAAACGCCAGCGCTTCCTCGCGGAGCAGGGCTACTCCTACCGGATCGAGATCCTCGAAAGCGAAGACATGCAGGAGGCGGGCGAGCCCACGGGCCGCTGATCCGCCCTCCCAAGGAACCCATGAAGCTCAAGAGCATCCTAAAGACACTGTCGGTCGAGTACCTCGATGGCATCCAGCACCACTGGGGCATCTCCCCGGCGGACCTGTCGGAAGCGCCCACGGAGGACGCCAAGTGCGCCCTCCTGGTCGGCAACCTCTACCAGCGCATCCAGAACCGCCAGCTCTGGGAGCGCGCCACCGCGAGCCTCACGGACCGCGAGCGCGGCCTCGTCAACTTCCTCGCCATCCACGGCGGCGACCTCGACGCGGACGAGGTGACGCACCGCTACTTCGAGGGCGACGTGAAGGCGATGATCACCTCCGTCAAGAGCCTCGGTCGCCGCGGCATCGTCTTCTTCGACGACGTCCCCGGCGTGACCAAGAAGCTGCTCCTCGTCGGCATCCCCGAGCCGTTCCTCCGCTTCATCGAGCTCCCCAGCTACTGGGAGGGGTACCTCGGGAACTTCCTCAAGGAGTTCTCGACCAACGAGTTGAAGCACATCGCCACGCAGGGCCTCCGCCTCGAGGTGGAGGCGAACTGCAAGAACTACCTGATCTGGCTGCTGCGCCGCTCGCTGCTCGATCCGAAGTTCCTGCGCCGCTACCTAGAGCGGCTGCCCGACGGCCCGCGCGAGATCTTCACGCTCCTCGAACAGCGCAAGGGCGCCTGCGTCTACCGCGACCTCCTCGAGCTGAACATCCAGCGCCAGTACGACCACCAGCGCGTCGACGCGCTCCAGTGGCTCCTCAACACCAGCGGGCTCGTCTTCACCGCGGTCGCCGGCGGGAACAAGTACAGCAACCTGCTGATGATCCCCCGCGACGTGTACTACATCATCGCGAACCACTTCAAAGCGGACGAGCGCACCTTCACGCAGCTCGACAGCGTCTCCGTCGTCACCAAGGAGGAGCGGCCCAACGTCGTCCTCGAGAACTCGAACACGCTGCTCCGCGACCTGGTGGCGCTCTGCAACTGGATCGACCGCCACCCGGTGAAGGTGCTCGCCACGGAAGGCATCGGGAAGAACGACCTGAAGAAGGTGATCCCGTTCCTCTCGCGGCTCAAGTCGGTCAAGTACGCCGAGTTCCTCTCCCTCTTCGCGATCCAGCGCAAGTTCCTGGTCTCCACCGGCAAGACCTACCGCGTTTCGCAGTCCTTCCTCGAATGGCTCAACGACGCGCAGGGCGCCTACCGCGAGCTGCTCGCCTGGTGGCTCACGACGACGGACTGGAACGAGGAGTTCGTGGACGGCAACACGATCCACGTGGAGCCGAAGGCGACGGGCCTGGTGGGCATCGTGCCGCTGCGGCGGCTCGTGCTCGAGGTGCTCCGCGACATGCCGCGGGACCGTTGGCTCTCCTTCGACGCCTTCTGCGAGGAGGTGACGCCGAAGATCGCGCAGGCGATCCCCAAGCGCGGCGTCCCCTTCGTCTACGACAAGCACACGCGCAGCAACGAGCTGGTGGTCGAGTCGGTCGTCGCCGAATGCCTCCACTGGCTCGGGCTGGTCGCGGTCGGCCTGCAGGCGGAGGACGACGCGGAGATCATCGGCTCGCGCCGCGGCGACGGCAAGAAGCTCAAGGCGGCGGGCTCCGGCCGCGGACGCCCCCGCAAGCAGGCGGAACTCAAGTTCGCCTTCCGCTTCACCGACCTCGGACGCTTCGTCTTCGCCCGTCCCCTCGAGGAGTGGGGCCGCCTCTTCGACGCGCTCGACGAGAACGAGCCGCAGCCGATGCGCTACGACGCGGAGCACTTCATCGTGCAGCAGACGCAGGAGATCGTCGTCCCGCCGGACGTGCGCCTCGGCGTGTTCTACCAGCTCAACGAAATCTGCGAAGTGCGCTCGCTCGACGTGATGTCGATCCTCGCCGTCACGCGCGAAAGCCTGCGCGCCGGCATGGACCGCGGCCTCACCGCCGACGACATCCTGCGCTTCCTCGAAAAGGGCGCCCGCACGCCGCTGCCGCAGAGCATCTCGCTCCTCGTCAAGGAATGCGGCAACAAGCACGGCGAAGTGAACATGGGCTTCGCCGGCGGCTACCTCATCATCGACGACGCGCCGCTCCTCGCCCAGCTCCGCGCCAACAAGAAGCTCTCCGTCCACATCAAGGACGTGATCGACGACCGCATCGTCATCCTCACGCAGGACACCGACATCCGGCGCCTCGGGCGCGAGCTGCAGAAGATCGGCTTCATGCCCCGCCTCGCCGCCGAACACGTCCACGTCTCCGACGAGGACACCTACCACCTGTCGCTCTCGCGCGAGGACATGTACTCGATGCTGGCCGCGGTGCGCTACGCGATGACGGTGGCGGACGAGAAGGGCCGCGCCGTCGCGGAGGAGCGCCTGGTGCCGCTGCTCGAGCGCCTGCGCCCCAACGTCCGCGCGTTCCAGGGCCTCACTGAACTCAGCGACACGCTCCTCAAGACGTGGCAGCGCGCCTCGCAGTCCGCGCAGGAAGCGCAGATGGCCGAGATCAAGGAGAAGTTCGCCGAGAGCCTCTCGCACCTCGTCACCAACAACACCGCCAACCGCGCCCCCGCGCGCGCCGGATACCAGGGGCCGAACCCCGCCCGCGAACCGGACCGGATCCGCGAGATGCTCGACTACGCCATCGAGCACGAGCACGAGGTCGAGATCGAGTACATCAAGGCGAACCAGACCGAGGTGCGCGAGGTCGTCGCGCCGGAAACGCTCGAACAGGACCGCCTCCTCGCGCGCTGCCGCACCCGCAACGACGCCTTCTCGGTGTACAAGGTGGAGCGTATCGTCCGCGCGCGGCTGACCTGAGCGCGCCCGCCCGGGGGCTTTCCCCTTGCCGGTGTATGCCCCGTCGGCGCGCGGTGTCGCGCATGGCCGCCAAGGACTCGACACCACCCTCCCAGACCTTCTTCGGACTCCTGTGGCGCATGGTCGTCGCGGGGTCGCTGGTGTTCGCGCTGGCGGCGGGGGGCGCGTACTTCGGCGTCGAGCGCATGATCCGCGCGCCGGAGGCGGACGCGCCGGACCTGCTCACGCTCGGGCTCGACGAGGCGCTCCGCGAGGCTTCCGCCCGCGGATTCCCGGTGCGCATCGAGGCGGAGGAGCCCACCGGCCTGCTCGCCTCGGGGCGTGTGCTTTCGCAGCGTCCGCTGCCGGGCGAGCGCGTGAAGGCGGGCGCCGTGGTCTACCTCACCGTCGCCGCGCCGCCGGCGCTCGGCGGGCTGGCCCGGGGCGGCGGCGCGTCGGAAGGGCGCTGAGGCGCGGGGCTTACTGCCCCTGCGCGAGCGAGTAGCCGGCCTTGCCGCAGAAGTCCTGCAGCTTCTCGATGTGCATCCACTTGAACGACTTGTCCAGCTCCGCGACCGCCGCCATCACGTCGCCGTCGGAGACCTGCCCCGCGGCTTCGTAGCGCACGCGGTGCACGTCGACCAGCACGATGTCGGGCGTCGGTCCGGGGAACACCTTGCTGCCGCGGTTGCTGACCATCTTCAGATCGAAGGGCCCCACCTTGGCCGGCATCGCGGGGATGCCGGTGTGCTCGACGAAGAAGTCGAAACCCTTGAGCGCGCGCCCCGCGGGCACGCTGGTGACCGCGTCCGCCGCGCGGGTGAAGGAGCCGGCGCTGGCGGCCACCGTGTAGCCCGTGATCGCGGTCGCCTGGCTGATCTGGCGGCAGACCGCTTCGGCGAACTCGCGGGTGCCGAGCTCGCCGCCAAGGTCGCGCGTGCGCTTGCCCGATTCGAGCGTCGCGATGACGGCGCGCTCGATCATGTCCGCGTGCGCGAGGAAGCCCATGTGGCGCAGCATCGCGATCGTCGAGAGCAGCATCGCCGTCGGGTTCGCCATGTTCTTGCCGGCGATGTCCGGCGCGCTGCCGTGGACCGCCTCGAAGACCGCGCGCCCGTCGCCGATGTTGCCGCCCGGCGCCACGCCGAGGCCGCCCACGAGGCCGGCGCAAAGGTCGCTCACGATGTCGCCGAACAGGTTCGGCAGCACCATCACGTCGAACTGCCCGGGCTTCGAGACGAGCTGCATGCAGCAGTTGTCGACGATGATGTCGCTCGCCTCGATCTGCGGGTACTCCTTCGCCACCTCGTAGAACATCTCCATGAAGAGGCCGTCGGTGATCTTCATGATGTTGGCTTTGTGGACGCAGGTGACCTTCTTGCGCTGCTGCGCGGCGGCCATCTCGAAGGCGTAGCGCGCGATGCGCTTCGAGCCCGGCCGCGTGATCAGGCGCAGGCACTGGGCCACGTCGTTCGACTGCATGTGCTCGATGCCGCCGTAGGTGTCCTCGATGTTCTCGCGGACGATGATGAGGTCGACGCCGGCGATCGGCGCCTTCACGCCGGGGAGCGTGCGCGAGGGGCGCACGTTGGCGAACAGCTCGAGCGCCTTGCGGATCGTGACGTTCACGCTCTTGTGGCCGCCGCCGACCGGTGTGGTGGTCGGCCCCTTCAGCGCCACGCCGACGGCCTTGATGCGCTCGATCGTCTCCTGCGGGCACCCGTGGCCGGTCCGCTCGATGGCGCCCAGCCCGGCGTCCGCCGCCACCCATTCGATCGGCGCCTCGGCGGCGTCGACGATGTCGCGCACCGCGGCGGAAATCTCCGGGCCGATGCCGTCGCCTTCGATCAACACGACCTGACGCTTGCTCATGGGTGGACACGTTCCTTCGACGCGGGATGTTGCGCCAACGCTGCGCGCGCCGGAAGCGCGTGGGCGAGAACAAAGCGGCGGAGCGCGGCGCTTCCCCTTGCATCGCCGCGCCGTCCCTGCTTGCCTTCCACCACCTTGGCGCGCCTCTCCGCGCGCCCGCCCGAGAGGCCGGACCGATGCAAGCCACGCTCCGATTCCCAGCTATTGCGAGCGGCGTCCGCTAGACGCCAGCCCCGCCGCCGTCCTCTCCCGGCACGCAGGAGCGCCCGCGCTCCCGCCCCCCTTTCCCGACAACCACAAGGACTTCGACATGGGCACGCAGACCCATGAGCGGAGGCTCAACGCCTCCGCCCGCCGCACCGCCGCGGCCACCACCCCCGCGCGGTCCGGCGACGGCGCCCTCGAGGCGCTCCAGACCCGCTTCTTCGGACGCGTCGAGTCGTCCGTCGCGGACCTCCGCGCGTTCTTCGGCGACGCGTCCGGGCGCCTCGCCACGCACTCGCTGGACAAGACGCCGCAGGACCTCTACATGCTCCTGCGCGCCCTCCACGCCCTCCTCGACGGCTGGCGCGTGGTGCGCGAGGAGCGCTACGACCGCCACGCCCCGGCGCTGCTCGAGTACGCCGCCATCGAGACCGCGCCGGACCGCTTCGAGCACGTGCCGCGCGAGGGGCGGCAGTACTGGCTCGGCCCGGACGGCCGCCGCTTCGCCCTCGACCTCGAGTTCGACGAGGACCCCTCGGGCGAGTGGTCCACCATGGGCTTCGTCCTCGAGCGGAGCGAGCACCGCTGGCTGCTCGACCTGTTGCCGAAGCTCGAAGCCTGGGCCGATGCGAACCACTACTTCCGTGGACGCGCGATCGACCTCGCCGGCAAGTTCCTCAAGGGGATCGACGAGGCGTCCTGGGAGGACGTGCTGCTGCCGGCGGAGCTGCGCGCGGCGATCGAGCGCAATTGCATCGGGCTCCTGTCGCACCGCGAGCTGTACCGGGCCAACGGCGTCCCCCTGCGGCGCGGCATCATCCTCCACGGCCCGCCCGGCACCGGGAAGACCACCATCGGACGGGCGCTCGCGCGGCGCTGCGGCGTGACGTTCATCCTCGCCACGCCCGGCATGGTCGACGAGCCCCGCACGGTGCGCCGCGCGTTCGAATGGGCCCGGCGCCTCGGGCCCGCGATCCTCTTCTTCGAGGACTTCGACCTCGTGGCGAAGAACCGCGAGGAGGGCGGCGGCAGCGTCCTCGGCGAGTTCCTCTCCTGCCTCGACGGCGTGGACTGTTCCGAAGGGATCATCACGGTGGTCACCACGAACAAGCTCTCCGCCATCGACCCGGCGCTGCGGAACCGCCCGAACCGCCTAGACGTGGTGCTCGAGGTGCCGCCGCTCGAGACGTCCCTCCGCGGCGAGATGCTCCGGCGCTGGCGCGAGCGCTCCGGCGGCTCCTTCGACGAGGGCCGCTGGGCGGAGAAGACGAAGGGCCAGACCGGCGCGCAGTTGCAGGAACTGCTCCGCTGCGCCGTCGTCGCCGCGGTCGAGGAGGCGGTCGCCGCGGGCCGCGCGGAACCGGCCCGCCTCGGCCTCACCGACGCCCACCTCGAAGCGGCGTGGACGAAGCTGCACCCCGGCCGCGCCCGGCGGATCGGCTTCCACGCCGGCGAATGACAGCAGCCGCACCGCCCCGGGTCGCGCCGCGCCGCGCGCCCCGGGGCGTGCGCGGCTGGACAGGGGGCGCCGCGGAACGCGGGTCGCCTGTGCGGCGGATAGGCCACGCCTGCCGCGACGTGGGGACTGAATCCAACTTACGGATACAGGCTATACGAACAACACAACCATTGCGAAAACCCAAGTACCTACCGATGGACCTCGCTGGACAAGGGTTGCTCGCTACTCACCCCCGCTTATCCCAGGGAGTGTCACGCCAACACGACGCCCCAATCGCGTCTCCGAAGCACCGGCACTGCCCATCAGATAAGCCGTCAAGGCCTTGAGTCCGGACAACATCAGCGGGAGGCAGGGTGTCCTCCTCATAGAGTCCAATGAAGAGGACGGTCGCCTGCGGTTCTGGTTCCATATCCCCCACGTCCCTCGCCCCATTATTCTGGTTCTTCGCTTGCTGCGCGAGGTGCTTTTCCCGATCCATTGGGGGTACTTCGCCGGCGAGTGTACGGAGGGCTTCCATGACTTCCATTCGGTACCGAATTGGATCCTCGCAGAGCCCCTCGATCTCTTCAAACTCGATTGTGATATACTTCATGCCGGACGACTCGACCGCCTCGGCGAGAAGCTCGGCGTAACCGCCAAAGTCGAAGCCCGGGTTCATTGCGCAGATGACCTCGCCTGAAGCTCTAAGGTTGGCGAGCGCGTCTTCGACCGTTGCGACCGGAGCCATCCGGGTCTCCTCATTGTCGCCTTCCCGCAAAGTGAGCGTTTTCATGTCTCCTGGCCGGAAGAGTGCGAACCACAGTGACGGGACGGAGTACGACTGTTTTGCAATGAGCTGCTCCTTCGACGAGAACGGCTCCCGCCAGGAGGGATACGCTTCCGGATCGTTCGATGCGACCAGATAGGCCCTGTCCGGCATGGCTAGTCTCCAGCATTGGGGTTCAGATTCCGTCGGAGTGCATAGACCCAGTCGGTCGCGATGCAACTGGAATCAACAAACCACCGGTACGAGGGCTGGGGGGCTGACTAGCCTACCGTAAGTGGAGCAATCGGCGACTTATCGCCCTCGCCCCTCTTGAGCACGAATCGACACCAAGTGACAGCTCGGACGCAGACAGGGAGTGGGGCGCAGGGCCGCGGCGGGAGCGGGGAGCGGTTCGCGGCGCAGAAAGCGCCCCGCCCCGCCTCCACCCCGATTCCCCTCGCGCCCCGGCACGGGGTCCGCTCTCCTTGATGCATCGCTGGGTGCGGGGCTGAGGAGCCCCTGAGACGCGGTGCCGCCGTTGCGCGGTAAGCCGCGGTGCCCTCGAACCTGTCGGCGCGGTGTCCTCCCGGGACGCAGGCGCCGATCCGGGCCCCCAAGGCGCCCGGACCGGGTCATGCCGGCGCAGGGAAGCGATGGTTGACCCACACAACCATTTGTTCCGCGCGGCTCCCCGGCACCACTCCCCCCGCAAGAGGTGGCCGCCGTGTCGAAGCTGCTCAACCGCCCCAAGGAAAACCCCATCGCCATCACCCGCGAGCCCATCTCCGGCTCGCGCAAGGTGTACGTCGCCGGCGAACTGCACCCGGACATCCGCGTGCCGATGCGCGAGATCGTCCTGCACCCGACGCCGAGCCGCGCGCCGGGCGGCAAGCCCGCCGACAACCCGCCGGTGACGGTTTACGACACCTCGGGGCCGTACACGGACGCGGATGCGGCGCTCGACCCGCGCCACGGGTTGCCGCGCCTGCGCGCCGCGTGGATCGAGCGCCGCGGCGACACGGTCGAGCTCGACGCGCCGACCAGCCTCTACGGCCAGCGCCGCCTGGCGGACGAGGGGCTGGACCACTTGCGCCTCGAGTCGCTGCCGCGTCCGCGCCGGGCCAAGGCGGGCGCGCGCGTTTCGCAGATGCACTACGCCAAGCGCGGCGTCGTCACGCCCGAGATGGAGTTCGTCTCGATCCGCGAGAACCAGCGGCGCGAAGCTATGCTCGAGGCGCTCGCGAAGGAGGGCCGCAAGGCGTTCGCGCCGCGTCCCGGCACCGGACCGCTCGGCGCCTACGGCGCGGGGGGGTACTCGGCGAACGGCGCGCACGCCGCGGAGTCGCCCTTCCCGCTGCAGCACCCGGGCAACTCCTGGGGCGCCCGCGTGCCGAAGGCCATCACGCCGGAGTTCGTCCGCGACGAAGTGGCCCGCGGCCGCGCCATCATCCCCGCCAACATCAACCACCCGGAATTGGAGCCGATGGCGATCGGCCGCAACTTCCTCGTGAAGATCAACGCCAACATCGGCAACTCCGCCGTCACCTCCTCCATCGAGGAGGAGGTCGAAAAGATGGTCTGGGCGATCCGCTGGGGCGCCGACACGGTGATGGACCTTTCGACGGGGAAGAACATCCACGAGACGCGCGAGTGGATCTTGCGCAACGCGCCGGTGCCCATCGGCACCGTGCCGATCTACCAGGCGCTCGAGAAGGTCGGCGGGCGCCCCGAGGAACTCACCTGGGAGCTGTTCCGCGACACACTGGTCGAGCAGGCGGAGCAGGGCGTGGACTACTTCACGATCCACGCCGGCGTGCTGCTGCGCTACATCCCGCTCACGGCGGAGCGCGTGACCGGCATCGTCTCGCGCGGCGGCTCGATCATCGCCAAGTGGTGCCTCGCACACCACAAGGAGAACTTCCTCTACACGCACTGGGACGAGATCTGCGAGATCATGGCGGCCTACGACGTGAGCTTCTCGATCGGCGACGGCCTGCGTCCCGGCTCGATCGCGGACGCGAACGACGAGGCGCAGCTCGGCGAGCTGTTCACGCAGGGCGAGCTGACGCGCCGCGCGTGGGAGTTCGACGTGCAGGTGATGAACGAGGGCCCCGGCCACGTCCCCATGCACATGATCCACGAGAACATGCAGCGCCAGCTCGAGTGGTGCCACGAGGCGCCGTTCTACACGCTCGGGCCGCTCACCACGGACATCGCGCCGGGCTACGACCACATCACCTCCGCCATCGGCGCCGCGATGATCGGCTGGTACGGCACCGCGATGCTCTGCTACGTCACGCCCAAGGAGCACCTCGGCCTGCCGAACCGCGACGACGTGAAGGAAGGCGTGATCGCCTACAAGCTCGCCGCCCACGCCGCGGACCTCGCCAAGGGCCACCCCGGCGCCCAGTACCGCGACGACGCGCTCTCGAAGGCGCGCTTCGAGTTCCGCTGGGAGGACCAGTTCAATCTCTCGCTCGACCCCGACCGCGCGCGCTCGTTCCACGACGAAACGCTCCCGGCCGAGGGCGCCAAGCTGGCCCACTTCTGCTCGATGTGCGGCCCCAAGTTCTGCTCGATGGAAATCACCCAGCAGATCCGCGAGGAAGCGAAGAAGGGCATGGAGGAGAAATCCGCCGAGTTCCGCGCGGCGGGCGCGGAGATCTACCGCGCGGAGTAGGGGCCTTGCGTTGACGGGGGCCGGCTCCTCCAATAACTGTTTGCGAGGAGCCGCTCCCATGGACTGGACAGAACGCATCTCCTTCGACCCCGCCGTCTGCCACGGCAAGGCGTGCATCAAGGGCACCCGCGTCATGGTGTCGGTGGTGCTGGCCAACCTCGCCGCGGGGCTGACGCCCGACGAGATCGGGTCCGCCTATCCGCCGCTCACCGGCGAAGACATCCGCGCGGCGTTGGCGTATGCGGCGGAACTTGCCGGCGAGGAGGACCTGCTGCCGGCACGCCGAGCGGCTGGATGAAGTTCAAGGTCGATGAGAACCTGCCGGCCACCGTTGCCTCTCGGCTTAGGCAGGCTGGCCACGACGCCGAGACCGTCCTGGAACAAGGGCACTCGGGCGCAACCGACGCCTTTCTGGCGGAAGCCTGCCGCGAGGGCGGGCGCGTGCTCGTGACGCTGGACCTCGGCTTCGGGAATGTCCGGACCTACCCACCGTCCGAACACGCTGGCTTCGTGCTCTTCAGGCCGTCGGCTCCGAGCGTCACTGCTGCCTTGGAACTAGTGGAACTGCTCCTTGGCGAGCTTGACCGAAGCACCCCGCAGGCGTCGCTCGGGTAATCTCCCCCGGGCGCGTACGCATCCGGCGCGGTTAGGTCCGCGGCGGGCGCGGAGATCTACCGCGGGGAGTAGGGGCCCGCTTCCTCAGTCCCTTCGGAAGTGAACCGGGCCGGGAGCGCGTGGCTCCCGGCCCGGGGGTTCTGGTGGAGTTGTCTGGCCGGGTTGTGGCCAAGCGCCCGCGGCCCTACGCTAACTGGCCCGCTTAGCGGACTGCAAGGACGCGGAACCCAATGTTGGCAAACCGATCCGACGGCGTGATGTCGAAGCGCTGGGCGGACCGGCACGCACGGGCGAAGGTGTCCCAGCCGCCGCCGCGAAAAACGCGACTCTTGCCAGAACTAGGCCCCGTGGGATCGGAGACGGTGCCCGGATACGTGCCGTACCAGTCGGAGCACCGTTCCGAGACGTTCCCGTGCATGTCCTGGAGTCCCCAAGCGTTCGGCGGGTTCTGGCCAACCGTCTTGGTCCCGTCCGGCGAGTTGTTTCCGCAGTACCACATGTTGGTCTCGCGCTCGCCGCCGGTGGCGCAAAACTCATCCGTGCCTAGGCCGTCGCCGAAGTTGAACCGCGTTGTCGTCCCCGCACGGGCGGCGTATTCCCATTGTGACTCGGTGGGAAGGCTGAAAGTCCCTGGCTCCGTGATCGCGGCGTCGAGCGCCGGCAGCCACGCGGCGATATCGTCGTGGGAGACGTTGTGAACCGGCATCGTCCCGCCAACGAAACTCTGATCTTCCGGGAAGGGTTGAAGGGCGGCCCACTGGTCCTGAGTTACCTCAGTTCTGCCTAGGTAGAAGTCCTGTGTCAGCGTCACCGTGTGTTGCGTTTCGTCCGTGCCGCGCGAGAGTTCATCCTCCGGCGAGCCCATCGTGAACGTCCCCGCTGGAATACGAATCAGTTCCATGGTTACTAGCGAGGGAGTTGTCTGGAGCGTAATCGTCCACGTGTCCTGATAGAAGTTGGAGAAGGTGGCGGATGTATTGCTCGGGATGGTGGTTTCTTCCGGTACCGAGACGGTGACGGTTCCCCCCGTCCCGGTGACGACCAGTGTGTAGAACGTGGAAGAGACGGGCGTGAAGGCGCCCTTGGTGGCACCAGTCACCGTGACGTCGTCAGCCGTGAAACCAGAGACCGCATTGTCGAAGGTGAAGGTCAGAGTTTGCAGGGCGTTGGCAGTAACCGCTCCCGCCGGAGTCGTGGAGTCGATCGTCAGTTGGACGGACTCGAAAGCACTCACCACATCCGCCGCATCCATGGCACCGTCGAGATTGAGATCGTCGGCTGGTTCCACGGAGCCGATCCCCACGAGCCTCTCGGCGAGTTCGTCCGTCGGGGCCGCTGCCAAGGGGTTGTCCAGCAGGTGGGCGAACACGGTGAGGGCGAAGAGCCCGAGGACTCTGACGCGAAGCGGTTGAGTCATGGGGGAGGCAATCCGTCGGGTGCTTGAGTGGTCTGGCGAGGCCAAGGCGATGTCGAGACCCCTACTTGCCGCCCGGCTCAAACAGCAAGGGGAGACCTCGAAGCGGTGGCGATCTCCCTCCGGCCGTCGAACTTCGGGCGCAAGATCGGAAAGGATCGGGGCGTGCCCGCGCCGGAGGAGTCCGCCGTGAAGGTTCCCTCGTTGGTACCTGCCACCGATCGCATCCGACGCATCGAAGCCGCCATCCGGCGAGCCGAAGGTGAAACTCAGACTCTGCTTGGCCGCTTAATGGCCAAGTGCCGTTTCCGCCCTGGTGATGACAGGGGGGGAGGGACGGACTCCGAGGACCCGGAACCCGATGCCGTCGAACCGGCCCGAGGGGGGATCGTAGGAGCGCACGGCCGATCGGCAGTACTGGGAGATGTTGCCCCATCCGCCGCCGCGGCGCACTCGGTGGGTTCCCGATCCGGGCCCCACGGGATCTGTGACGGTGCCCGTCGGATACGCCGCATACCAATCCGAGCACCATTCCCACAAGTTGCCGTGCATGTCCCACAGGCCCCAGGCGTTCGCGGGCTTTTGGCCCACGAGCTGAGTCGAGGAGCCGGCGTTTCCGCAGTACCACATGTTGATCTCACGTCCTCCGCCGGTGGAACAGTACTCGTCCGTGCTGTAGCCATTGCCAAAGCTGAACCGCGTCGTTGTCCGCGCGCGCGCCGCGTACTCCCACTGCGATTCAGTCGGCAGGCTTAACGTGCCCGGTTCCGTCACATGGTCGTTGAGCAACTTCATGAAACCCGTCGAGGCATTCATGATATCGTCGTGCGACACGAGGTGAACCGCGCGTGCCTCGCTCCCCGCGCCTGTTCCGTGCGACTGGCCACCGCTCGGGAAGCTGCCGCAGATCGCCAGCCATTGGGCCTGCGTCACCTCGGTCTTGCCGAGGTAGAAGTCGTGCGAAATCGTCACTGTGTGCCGCAACTCATCCAATTGGCGCGAACGTTCGTCGTTGGCCGAGCCCATCCTGAAGGTGCCCGCCGGAATCCGGATCAGTTCCAACGGCACGGATCCCGGGAGGTTCAGCGTCCAAGTGTCCTGATAGAAGTTGGAGAACGACGCCCCCACACTAGAGGGGCCGACTGCAGAGTCCGCGACCTGCGCCGTGAAGATCCCCCCGATGCCCTCGACGAGCATCCAGTACAGGTCGCCCTCCCCGCCAAAATCCACTTTGGTCGCCCCCGCGAGGGACACGTCGGAATCGGTGAAGCCCTGCACCGGCTGGTCGAACCGAAAGGTCAGTGTCTGGAATCTCTCGGCGCTCACCGCGCCAGCCGGCGTTGTCGAGGTGATCGTCAATTCCACAACACCCAGCAGAGTACTCACGACGTCCGCCGCATCCACCACACCGTCGGCATTTTGATCGTCGGCCGGTTCCACGGAGCCGATTCCCACGAGTCGGTCGGCGAGTTCGTCCGCCGGGGTCGCTCCCAAAGGACTACCGAGCAGGTGGGCGAACAGGACGAGGGCGAAGAGGCCAAGGGGATTAACGCGACGCGGTTGAGTCATGATGAGGCGCTCCCTAGAATGCTTCAGAGGTCTACCAACACCAACGCAGACCTCTTACGCCTAGCCCGGCTCAAACAGCAAGGGGAGACCTCGAAGCGGTGGCGGATCTCCCCTGGCCGTCGAACTTCGGGCGGGCGCAACGCTGCGGCCGCATCGCGCGCAAGGGGTGCCGAGGACGGGTGGGCTTGCACCGGAGCACTCGCGGGGGCCCGCTTGTCCATACACTTGCACGGAGGCGCCGCGATGCTTGGCATCCGCTATCTGAAGGCCGAGCCCACCACGTTCGTCATGCGGTACGCGCGGGGCGAGGTGGCGAAGAAGGGCGCCGGGCTGTCGTTCTTCTACTACGCCCCGTCGACCAGCGTGGTGCTGGTGCCGCTCGAAAGCCAGGACGTGCCCTTCGCCTTCCAGGAGCTGTCGGCGGACTACCAGCAGCTCACGGTGCAGGGCGCGCTGACGTTCCGCGTGGTGGACCCGGAGCGGCTGGCGTCGATCCTCAACTTCTCCGTGAACAGGTTCCAGCGCTACCAGACGAACGACCCGGAGAAGGTGCGCGCGCGCCTGATCAACGTGGTCCAGGAACGCACGCGCACGGTGCTGCGGCGCCTCGCGATGCGCGAGGCGGTGATGGCGGGCGACCAGATCGGCGCCGAGGTGATGGCGGCGATGCGCGAGGTCCCGATGCTCCGCGAGCACGGCCTCGGCGTGATCGGGCTCACCATCGCGCACGTCAGCGCGACCCCGGAGATGACCCGCGCGCTCGAAGCGGAGGCCCGCGAGGAACTGCAGCGCAAGGCGGACGAGGCTGTGTACGCGCGCCGCAACGCGGCGGTCGAGCAGGAGCGCCGCATCAAGGATTCGGAAATGGCCACGGAGATAATGGTCGAGGAGAAGAAGCGCCAGATCCGCGAGACGCAGATCGCCGCCGACATCGCGGTCGAGGAGCAGCGCGCCCGCCTGCTCGAAATGCAGAGCCGGAACGACCGCGAGGCCGCCGACACGCGCGCCTACGCGCTCGAGGCGGCGCTGAAGCCGCTGCGCGCCACGGACTGGAGGACGCTGGTCGCCGCGAACGGAGCCGATCCGCAGACGATGATCGCGCTCGCCTTCCGCGACATGGCCGACAACGCCGGCAGGATCGGCGAGCTCAACATCACGTCCGAGCTGCTGACCTCGCTGCTCCGCAAGCCGAAGGGTTGACCGCGCCGACGGGCGCGCGCCGGGGGGCTCCGGGCATGGGTCGCGACATCGAGAAGGTGGTGGTCGTCACGCGGCGCACGCGGCTGCAGCTCCTCGAGGAGCGCTACGCCACGCGCGAGCAGGCGCGCTTCGTCCTCACGCGGGGGGCGGAGCTGCGCGCCGGCACCGCGGACGGATCGGGGCGCGACCCGTCCCGGGACTTCGAGGACCTCGAAGCGGAGCACGCCACCTACCAGGAGGCGGTCGAGCGCGTCCTCGGGCAGATGGATCCCGCGCTCAAGGTGCAGGTGCTCGACCGCGCGCTCGTGCCGACGTTCCTCTTCACCGAGCGCGACGCCATCGTGGCGCTCGGCCAGGACGGCTTGGTGGCGAACGTCGCCAAGTACACTGGTGCGCAACCCATCATCGGCGTGAACCCGGACCCGGCCCGGATCGACGGCGTGCTGCTGCCGTTCCATGCGGGGGAGGTGGGGACCGTCCTCGCCGCGGTGCGGCGGCGCACGGCGCGCGTGCGCGAGGTGACGCTCGCGGAGGCGGTCCTCGACGACGGGCAGCGGATGCGCGCCTTCAACGAGCTGTTCATCGGCGCCAGCACCCACGTCTCCGCGCGCTACCGGATCCGCCACCACGGGTACGGCGAGGCGCAAAGCTCGAGCGGCGTGCTCGTCTGCACCGGCGCGGGGAGCACCGGCTGGCTTTCCAGCGTCTACACCATGGCGGGCGCGATCACGGGGACCGAGGCGCCGCGGGGCGTGCACCCGTGGGAGGACCAGGGGCTCACCTTCGTCGTGCGCGAGCCCTTCGTCAGCAAGACCTCCGGCGCGCAGGTCGTGTTCGGCCGCGTGATGCCGGGCGAGGCGCTCGTGGTCGAGTCGATGATGGCGGGGGAGGGCGTGATCTTCAGCGACGGGATCGAGAAGGACTTCTGCGCGTTTCCTTCGGGGCGCGTCGCCACGGTCGCGGCGGCGCCGGAGCGCGCGCGGCTGGTCGTGCGCTAGCGCGCGGCCCGCTACTCCGCGAGGCGCAGCTCCACGCGGCGGTTCAGGCGCCTTCCGGCGGCGGTGGCGTTGTCGGCGACGGGATCGTGGTAGGCGCGCGACGCGGCGCCGATGCGCTCCGGCGCGACGCCCGGCTGCGTCGAGAGCCAGCGGGCCACCTCGAGGGCGCGCTCCGCGGCGAGCTCCCAGTTGTCCGCGTAGGGCAGGCGCCCGATCGGCTGGCTGTCGGTGTGGCCGACCACCTCGACGCGGGTCGCGGGGCGCGCCCTCAGGAACTCGGCGATTTCGCGGAGCCTGCGCAGTCCGGTGTCCGAGAGCCGCGTGGTGGCAGGCTCGAAGAGGTCGTCGGACAGCAGCGTGACGGTTGCCGCGCCATCTTTGGTGCCGGTGATGCTCGAGAACTCCGGGAGCGCGGTCTTGATGGCCGCGCGGAGGGCTTCCGGATCGCCCGCGGCGGGCTTGGCGGCCTCCGCGGCCAGCCGCTCCTCGAGCGACTTCTTCTCCGACTCGGCGGTCGCGACGACGCCCTTCAGGGTGGAGAGCTCCGCCTCGAGGGAGGCGATGCGCGCGGAGGACTCGGCGGCGGCCTTCTTGAGCGCGGTCACCTCGGCGCGGAACGCGTCGCGCTCCCCCTGCGCGAGCGCGAGGTCGCGGCGGGCGGCGTCGCTCCCTCCGGCGGCGGAATCGAGGCGGCGCTGCAGGTCCTCCTTCGCGCGGCGCTCCTCCGCGAGCCGCTCCTCGGCGTCCACGGCGCGCAGTTCCGTCGAGGCGAGGCGGGCGCTGAGCTCCTCCGCCTCGCGCTGGCGCGCCGCGAGGTCGTCGAGCGAAGTGCCCGGCGCGGGGGCCGAGGCGGGGGGCTGCGAAAGCTGGGCGACGGTGCCGCGGAGGCGCCCCGTCTGCGCGTCGAGCTGGGCGGCGCGCTGTTCCGCGGAGGCGAGCGCCGCGCGGGTCTCCTCGTGGCCCTGGCGCTCGACGTTCAGCTCCTGCGTGAGCATGTCGACCCGGGTCGCGAGCATGTTGCGCTCGTCGCGCAGCGCGCGGGCCTGGAGGAAGCAGCCGGACTGGAGCGCGGCGGCGGCGAGAAGGGCGGCGGGGAGCAGGCGTCGGAGCACGGGCGGTGCCTCCTCGGGGGCGCGCGCGGAGCTAGCGCGGCGGGGTGTCGGCGCGGCGGCGGCTGACGCGCTCGGCGCGGTGCAGAACGGCGAACAGCAGCGCGATCGAGGCGGTCTGCAGCAGGCCGTGGCGCCAATCGAGTTGCCGCAGCGCCACCGCTGCAAGGCCAACCGCGAGGGCCACCGCGTATAGCACCACCGCCGCCTCGCGCCGCGAGAAACCCAGCGCCACCAGCCGGTGCGAGATGTGGTTCGTGTCCCCTTCGGTGAGCTTCCTCCCCGTCCGCCACCGGATCCAGAGCACCGTCGAAAGGTCGAACAGCGGCACCGCCAGCACCAGCGCCGGCATCAGGATCGGGAGCCGGCTCGGCACGCCCTCCTCGTAGTACGTCGCGAGGCACGTCAGCATCGCGAACAGGTACCCGAGGTGCGTGCTGCCGTTGTCGCCGAGGAAGATCCCCCCGCGCAGGAAGTTCACCCGCCAGAAGCCCACCACGGAGCCGGCCAGCAGCGCGAACACCGCGGCCATGTACCACTCGCGGGCGAGCGCGGAAACGAGCGCCAGCACCGCGGCGCAGACGATCGCGAGTCCGCTCGTCACGCCGTTCATGTTGTCCAGGAAGTTGAAGCTGTTCGTCAGCGCCAGCACCCACACCACGGTGGCGGCCCAGCCGAAGGGGGCCGGAAGGAACAGGTTGAGGTGGATGCCCGCGAGGATCGGCGGCACGCAGGCGAGGATCTGCGCCGCGAGCCGGAACCGGGGCGACAGACCGGCGCGGTCGTCCCAGGCGCCGACGGCGAAGATGATGGCGGCGCCGGCGAAGAGCGCCGCGAGCTGCGGCAGCTTACCCCCCGCGTTCGCCGCCAGCGCGCGCGCCTGCTCCGGCAGGAACTCCAGATGCGGCGCCAGATGGACCGCGAGCGCGGCGTCGAGCCAAAGGCATCCCCAGAACGCTGCGAAGATCGCGAGGCCGCCGCTGCGGGGCGTCGGCTCCCGGTGGATCTTGCGCTCGAGCGTCGGGTGGTCCACCAGCCCGAGCCGGCGCCCGAGCACCCGCGCCGCGGGAAGCAGGATCGCGCCCGCGAGGGCGGCCTGGAGGAAGGCCGCGCCGGCGAGCAGCCAGAAGGCCAGCGCGGGATCGGTCAACGCGGCGCTGTCAGGACGCCAGATGCCCGGCGCCCGCGGGCGCCGCGCCGGTCTCGCCCTCCGCGAGCGCCTCGCGGACGCGCTCCGCGCCGCCCTCCTCGAGCCAGCGGAGCACCTCGCGCGGCGCCTGCAGCGTGCGGTTCAGCTCGAGCGCGCGCTCGAGGCTGCGCTTGGCCTCCTCGACGTCGCCGTTCTTCGCCTGGTAGATCCCGAGGTTCGAGTGGCTCTCGGCCTCGGACACGACGTTGCTCCACGCCGAAAGAGCGGCGTCGTAGTTGCGCTCCTCCGCCTCGAGGCGGGCGAGGTTCGACCACGCGAGGCGGTTCTTCGGATCGATGAGGACCGCCTTGGTGTATTGTTCGCGGGCGCGGTCGACGCGTCCGAGCGACTGCTGGAAGAACCCGTAGTCGTTTTCCAAGTCCGCGTTGCGGGGTGTCTCCTTCAGCGCCTTCTGGAACTCCTCGTCGGTGGCCCGCTCGTCGCCGGTCTGGCCGTAGAGGATCATCAGCCGGTGGGAGATGCCGCGGAGCTTCGGGTTCGCCGCGCGCGCGGTTTCGTACTGCCGGATGGCGTCCTCGGTGAGGCCGTTGGCGTCGTACTCGCGGGCCGTGGCGAGGGACGCTTCGGCGAGCTGGCTCCCGTCGAGTTCGCTGACGATCAGGCGGTCGTTTCCGGTGCCGACGGTGGCGACGTCCTTCCGCCCGCAGGAGGCGAGGGCGAGGACGAGGGCCGCGGCGGCTACGGCGCGGGAAAGAGATGTGTGCATGGGGAGGCTCTCCGTGGCGGCGGGTCTGCGCGCAGGATGCGTGCGGGCGCGGCGGAACGCAAGCGCGGGGGTGTGGCTGGAGTGTTCGGAGGTTGTGGTACCGGAGGGGGGATTCGAACCCCCGACCTGCGGGTTATGAATCCGCCGCTCTCACCAACTGAGCTACCCCGGCACCGGGAAAAACAGCGCCCGTGTCGCAACGGGCGCTGTTCTCGGAAAATCTGGTAGCGGGGGGCGGATTCGAACCGCCGACCTTTGGGTTATGAGCCCAACGAGCTACCAACTGCTCCACCCCGCGTCAGTCCTGCTCACGCAGGAGTCGAGGAGCTTCTCACAACGCGTAGGGCGGTCAAGCGCCATCTTCGCGAAATCGACCGCGCGCTATTCCGCGGCCAGGCGCCCGGCGGCCCGCCGCAGGAAGAACCGAAGCAGCCACGCCTCCGCCGCGATCAGCGGCCCCCCGAAAGCCAGCATCATCGTGGCCACATCGCGGAGCGCGCTCTCACCGAGCGGCCATAAAAGCTGGGCGACGCTGTTCGACAGGTCCTCCCAGAGCAGCCAGGAGACCCCGAAGAGCGCCGCGAAGCCGAGCGCCTGAAGCGCGCCCAGCATCGCGCCCCGGTGCGCCAGCGCGCGCTCAAGCGCCACCGCGGCCATCATCGCCACGAAGAGCAAATCTTCCAGCACCGCCAGGACGGTGACGAAGAGGCCCCCCACCAGCGACTCGATCCGCGGGAACGGGCCGTCCACGAAGAGCTTGGCGTAGGAGTCGTAGAGCCCCCAGTACGCGTAGGCGCCGAGGAGCGCGTTCGCCGGCAGCAGGAACGCCAGCGGCCAGTAGAGCTTCGCGCGGACCACGTCCGCCGCGGTGAGCGCGGTCGTGCGCAGCTCCTGCCACTCGTGCTCCCACTCCGGGTGCGGCACCACCAGGCGCGTGGCGTAGATCGCGATGAAGAGGTCGGGGCGCAGCACGAAGCCCGCCATGGAGAGAGCCAGCAGCGCATTTCCCGGCAGCGGTGGCGGCCAGGCGAAGGCGGCCTCGAGCAGCCAGACCTTGAAGAACCAGTTCGCCGGCAGCCAGAGCAGCGCGAGCACCGCCAGGATCGCGGGCCCGCGCGCGCGCAGCCGCGCGCCCTCGCGGCGCCGTGCCGCGCGCCATGCCGGTGGCGCGGTCAGTGGCCGTTCCGGTGCCGCCCGCCGCCGCATCCGCCGCCGCCGTTGCAGCACCCGCCGCCACCCGAGCATCCGCCCGCGCCGTGGTGGTGGCCGTGCCCGTGCTCGTGGTCGTGGTGGTCGTGGTCGTGGTGATGGTGGCCGTGCGCGTCGTGGTGGTGCTGCCCGCCGGCGCGCTCCTCGTGCATGCCAAGCGCCGCCAGCAGCGCGCGGTCCCCGGCGCCGGGGTTCGGCGTGGTGAGCAGCTTCTCGCCGGTGAAGATCGAGTTGGCGCCGGCGAAGAACGCCATCGCCTGCAACTCGCGGCTCATTTCCATGCGCCCGGCGGAAAGCCGCACGCGGCTCTCCGGCATCAGGATCCGCGCGGTCGCGATGCAGCGGATCAGCTCGAGCGGGTCGATCTCGTCCACATGCTCCAGAGGCGTGCCCGGCACGCGCACCAGCATGTTGATGGGCACCGACTCCGGGTGCGGATCGAGCGACGCGAGCGCGTGCAGCATGCCGACGCGGTCCTCGCGCGACTCGCCCATGCCGATGATCCCGCCGGTGCAGACCTGCACGCCCGCCTCGCGCACGTAGGAGATCGTCCGCAGGCGGTCCTCGAAGGTGCGCGTGGTGATGATCTTGCCGTAATACTCCGGCGACGTGTCGATGTTGTGGTTGTAGGCGGTGAGCCCCGCCTCGGCCAGTCGCCGCGCCTGGTCCTGCGTCAGCAGTCCCAGCGTCACGCACGCCTCCATGCCGCGGGCGCGGATGCCGCGCACCATGTCGAGCACGCGCTCGAACTCCGCCTCGTTCCGCGGGCCGCGCCAGGCGGCGCCGAGGCACACGCGCGTCGAGCCGTTCGCCTTCGCCGCGTCCGCCGCGGCGAGCACCTCCTCGAGGCTCTCGAGGCCGTACTCCTCGATCCCCGTGTCGTTGTGCGCGCTCTGCGGGCAGTACTTGCAGTCCTCCGGGCAGCGTCCCGACTTGATGTTCTCCAGCGTGCAGAACTGCACCGCCAGCGGATCGTGGTGCTCGCGGTGCACCAGCGCCGCCTGGATCAGCAGGTCCGGAAAGGGCTGGGTGAAGATCGCGCGCACTTCGTCGCGGGTGATCTGGGGCAGGGCGGCGGTGGTGGACATCGTTGCTCCGTCGGGTGCTTCGGTTCGAGGCGGCAGGGTCGCCGCGGAGGTCGCTCGCGGCAAGGAAAAAGGACTAAGGCGCGCGCTATTGACCGCTTTCCAGCCGGTCCAGATCCGCCACGAACAGCAGCTCGTCCCCGGCCACCCGCGCGCCCGCCAGCATGTTGACCAGTTCCTCGAAGCGGGCCCACTCCGCGTCGGTGAAGCGCGGACGGAAGTACGCCGCCGCGTACAGCCGCAGCTCCGCGAGGTTCACGAGGGCGTAACGGTACCCCTCCCGGCGGATCGCCCAGACCACGGGCTGGTCGGTGCCCGCCTTGCGGATCAGCGCGAGGACCAGCGGCGTGTCGAACCAGTCGCTCGAAGCGGGCTTGTAGGACTCCGCGTAGGCGGCGCGGTGCTCGCCGATGTAGAGCACCGGGCGCGGGAACGAGTCGTCCGCGAGGAGCTGGTTCAACGTCTCGACCATCGGGAAGGCGTTGAAGGCGAGCGTGACCTGCTCGACGCGGTCCGCGAGCGCGCCCGCCGCCGCGTTCGGCGACGAGTTGCGGTAGAACCACTGGGCGCTCCACAGCAGACCCGGCAGCGCCAGCCCCCACGCCACGGCCAGCGCGCGGCGCCGCTCCGGCAGCAGCGCCGCCAGCGCCGCGCCCCCCGCCGCCGCCAGCAGCAGCAGCACCGGCAGCAGGAAGCGGACGGACTGGTAGCCCGCGAACCACAGCAGCCACCCCGCCGCCGCGAGCGCCGCCACCGGGAGCGCGTCGCGCCGCCGCCCCCCGCGCCAAATCCACCACGCCAGCAGCGCCAGTAACGGAATCAGCGCCGGACCGGGATGGTGCGCCTCGAACCGGATCCAATGCACCGACACGTTCCATGGCGACTTCAGCAGCGCCGCGGCGCCGCGCCCCATGCCCTTCTCCGCCGCCTTCGCCGAGTAGAACTCCTGGTTCGCCGGGGTCCACTCTCCGCGCCCGATCCGGTCGCCCAGCGCCGGGTACACCGGGTTGCCGACGTTCACCATGTTGCGAACGAGGAAGGGCGATGCGGGCAGCACCGCGAGCACGCCTGCGGCGGCCAATCCCCCGGACCATGCGAGGTAACGTGGCGCGGGCGTCGCGCCTGCGTTCTCCGTGGTGGCTCCAGCCCACACCACCCGCGCCGCGCAAGCCAGCAACGCCATCGCGGCGAAGGGTCCAGCGCTCAGCTTGAACGCCACCGCGAGCCCCGCGAGCAGCCCGCACCACGCGAGCGCCGCGCGCGCGCGCTCCGGCTCCGCGTGCCACGCGACAGCGAGCGCCGCCACCAGCGCCGCCGCGGAGGCCACATCGCTGAAGGGCCACACCATGACGATCAGCAGCACGGGGACGCCGCCCGCCAGCGCCATCGCCGCCGCCCGCGCGGTCGCGTCGCCCCCCGACAGCGCCCGCGCCAGAGCCCCGAGGCACCAAACCCCGCAGACGCCGAACAGCCAGTGGAGCACGGGGTAGGCCGCATGGTTCGACATCGCCGGCGCCGCCAGCAGCGCGAGCTGCGCCGGCAGGTTCGTGAACGCGTTGTAGGGGAGGTACGAGAAGAAGCCCTCGCGCGCGAACAGCTCCGCCGCCACCAAGTGGTAGCGCAGGCCGTCGCTCTGCACCGGCGGCCCCAGCGCCGCGGGGAGCGCCACCAGCAGCGGCGCCAGCGCCAGCAGCGCCGCGCGCTCCGGCGGACCCGACACGCCCCGGCACGCGCAGCGCATCTGCATCGCCCCCGCCACCGCCAGCGGCGCCAGCACCACCGGCAACAACAGGTGGTTGAACATCGGCACCTCCGCCGACGCGAACGCCAGCGGCCAACCGATCAGCGCCGCGCCGGCGAAAAGCCGCAGCGCCTCCGCCTCGCTCCGGCGGAACGCGGCGGGCAGGCGGACGAAGCGCTCGAACAAGCCGCCGACGCCCCGGCACGCGAGCGCGACGAACGCAGCCCAGCCCACCGCCCGGCCCGCGCGCGACAACCCGCCCGCCACATCCCAGCCAGCCACCGCACCCGGCCGCCCCCACGCCATCCCCCAGCCCAGCCAGGCGATCACGAACGCAGCGACGACAGCGATGATGGGAAAGGTTCGGGTCATGGAGGGCTCGGCGGGGAGGCGCTCAACCAACTGCTCTGCGAGCTTGAATCAACCGCCGCGCCGGTGGCAGGCAATCCGACCGTACGGACCGCGGGCGGGTCGACTACGCGCTCACCAGCCCGCGCTTGCGCAGCTCCGCGTCCGCCTGCGCGACTTGGTCGCGCGCTTCCTGCGTCTCGCCCCAGGCGGCCAAGTCGCGGAGCCCCTGTTCCAAGCTGATCGCCGGCTCGAAGCCGAGCGCGCGCAGCCGCGAGGTGTCCGCGTAGCAGTGACGGATGTCGCCGTTGCGGTAGCGGCGCGTCACTTCCGGCTCGAGATCCGCGCGGCCGTACAGCTTCGCGATCGTGTAAGCGAGGTCGTAAATCGTTGTGGGGCGTCCGGTGCCGATGTTGACCGGCTCGTGGTTCGCGCGGGGGTCTTCGAGCAGGTGGATCTTCGCGCGGACCAGGTCGCGGACGTCGATGAAGTCGCGGCACTGGGCGCCGTCCTCGTAGATCAGCGGGCGGTTGCCGTTCTTCACGCGAGAACTGAAGATCGCCGCCGCGCCGGTGTACGGGTTCGAAAGGCTCTGCCGCGAACCGTACACGTTGAAGTAGCGCGCCGCCACGCACGGGATGCGGTACGCGCGCGCGAGGATCAGCGAGTACTCCTCCTGGTCCTTCTTCGACTGCGCATAGACCGACGTGCAGTAAAGCGGCTTCGATTCCGGCGTGGGGACCGGTTCGAGCGCCTCTCCGGTCTCCGGGTCGAGCGGGTCGAAGGCGCCGGCCTTGAGCTGCTCCTCCGTGCGGAGCGCGGGCGTGCGCAGCGCGCCGTCTGACGGGCGCCGGTAGAGGCCCTCGCCGTAGATGCTCATGCTCGACGCCATCAGCAGGCGCTCGACCGACGTCTTCTCGTTCACCAGGATGTCGAGCAGCGTCGCGGTGCCGCCCACGTTGTGGTCGATGTAGCGCTGGATTTCGTACTGCGACTGGCCGACGCCGACCTGCGCCGCGTCGTGGACCACGGCGTCGATGCCCTCGAGCGCCTTCAGCAGCGCCGCGCGGTCGCGGACGTCGCCGCGGATGAACTCGGCCTCGCGGGTCAGGTAATCCGGCGGCGCGTCGACGGCGCCGTGCACTTGCGGCTCGAGGCAGTCGAACACGCGCACGCGGTAGCCGCGTTCGAGGAGCGCGTCGACCAGGTGCGATCCGATGAATCCGGCGCCGCCGGTGACGAGGACGTGCTTGAACATGGGTGCTCCGGTCTGTTGTCGGCGGCCCTCAGCCGGCGCCCTGTGCGGCGACTTCGTGCTTCGTGATGTTGCCTTCCTGGATGCGCTCGGCGTGGTGGCAGCGGACCAGGTGCCCCGGGCGCAACTCGCGCATTTCGGGCGATTCGGCGATGCACTCGGGCGTCGAGAAGGGGCAGCGCGGGTGGAAGCGGCAGCCGCTCGGGTGCCGCGCCGGGCTCGGCACCGCGCCCTTGATCGGGTTCAGCCGCTGCTTGCCGTCCGCCTCCGTGGTGCGCGGGCGCGACGCCAGCAGCCCCAGCGTGTAGGGGTGCAGCGGCGCCTCGAACAACTCGTCGGTCTCCGCGTACTCGACCACCTGCCCGGCGTACATCACGGCGACTTCGTCGCTGATCTCCGCGATCACGCCGAGGTCGTGCGTGATCATCATGATCGAGGACCCGAAGTCCTCCTTCAGCTTCTGCATCAGGTCGAGGATCTGCGCCTGCACCGTCACGTCGAGCGCGGTCGTCGGCTCGTCCGCGATCAGGAGCTCCGGGTTGCAGGCGAGCGCCATGGCGATCACGACGCGCTGCCGCATGCCGCCGGAAAGCTGGTGCGGGTAGTCGTGCACGCGCTTCGCCGCGGCGGGGATGCGGACCAGCTCGAGCATCCGCACCGCCTCCTTGATCGACTGCGACTTGCCCATGCCCTGGTGCGTGCGGAACACCTCGCCGATCTGGTCGCCGATCGTGAAGACGGGGTTCAGCGACGTCATCGGCTCCTGGAAGATCATCGAGATCTGGTTGCCGCGGATGCGCCGCATCTCCTTCTGCGAGAGCTGCAGCAGGTCCTCGTCCTTGAACCAGATTTCCCCGGTTTCGATCTTGCCGGGGGGCATCGGGATCAGGCGCAGGATCGTGAGCGAGGTGACCGACTTGCCGCAGCCGGACTCCCCGACGATCCCGAGCGTGCGCCGCCGGTGCACGGCGAAGGAGACGCCGTCGACCGCCTTCGACACCCCCGTGTCGCTGTAGAAGTAGGTGCGCAGGTTGTTCACCTGCAGCAGGGGTGCCTCGCCGTTGTCCTTGCCGTTCGCCGCCATCGCGTTCCGATCCGTGGGTCGCGTCAGATGAACCGCAACGGTGCGTGGCGCGGGCGCCACGGTCAAGCGCCGAAGGACGGGGGGGGTGCAGGCCCCGTTCAGGGCCGCGAAGCCGGGAGCAAAGAATCTCGAATGGAGGCGCCCCCCCGCTCAGAGCGTTATCGCCCCGCGTCCCGCCCGGGGACCCTCCTCCCGCTTTCCCTTTGTCGCGGTGCCTTCCCTCCGGGATAGTCCCACCGCATCCCACCCGCGCAGGACGGAGACGCCGTTGGCCCGGACATCCCCCCTTCAGAAGCTCCGCGTGGACCGGCAGGAGGAGCTGCGCCTGCGCGGCCAGCCCTGGTACATGGCCGCCGCGCGCTTTCTCATCGTGCTTGGCCGCCAGGTGGGGCTCAACCTCCTGCCCCAGCGCGCCGGCTCGCTGACCTACACGACGATCCTCTCGCTCTTCCCGCTCTTCCTGCTGCTGCTGGCGAGCGCCTCGTTCTTCTTCACGCCCGACCGCCAGGACGAGCTGGTCGACCAAGTGCAGACGTTCCTCTACCCGCGCGAGCAGGTGATCGCGGTCGGCCCCGGCGAGGCGGTCGACCAGGCGGCGGTGGAGGAGAACATGGCGAAGCTGCGCAGCTTCGTCCGCGACAGCTCGGAGAGCTTCCGCAGCAAGGCCGCGGGGCTCGGCGTCGCCGGCTTCGTGGCGATGCTCGCCGCCGCGTACGGCCTCTACAACGCCGTCGAGGGCGCCATGGACGCGACCTGGCGCGGCGCCGGCGCGCGTTCGTTCAAGCGCACCTTCAGCACCTTCGCCACCCTGCTGCTGGTCGCGCCCGTCGCGATCGGCCTTTCGCTCACGTTCACCGGCGTGGCGAGCGGCGCGAAGGCGTACCTCGCCAAGCAGGAGCAGGCCGCCGCCGCACCCGAAGCGGGGGCCGGCGCCGTCGCCGCCCTTCGGGACACCACCTGGCGCACGGTCGCCGTCGTGCTCGACAAGGTGGACTTCGTGGTGCCCGTCCTGCTGAACGGGTTGTTCTTCGCGATGGCCTACTTTTTCATCCCGACGGCGCGGGTGCGCTGGGGGGCGGCCTTCGCCGGCGGACTCTTCGCGGGCCTGCTATGGGAGGTGTCCAAGGCGGGCTTCGCCACCTACGTCTTCTCGAGCGCGCTCAACCGCGAGATCTTCGCCTCGCTCGGCGCGATCCCGATCTTCCTCATCTGGATCTACTTCTCTTGGGCGATCTTCCTGCTGGGGAACGAGTTCGCCTACGTGGCGCAGCACTTCTACGCGCTGGCCGCGGACCATTTCCTCAAGCGCCCCGTGGTGCCCTACGACGCGCGGCTCCTCGTGGCGGCGCTGCTGGCGGTGCACCGCGAGTTCGGCGCCGGCCGCGGCGCCGCCAGCGGCAGCGCCATCGCCCGCATGCTGCGCCTCCGCCGCGGCGAGGTCGACGGCCTCTTCGCCGAGCTGGTCCGCACCGGATACATCGCGCAGCTCTCCGGCGACCGGCTGCTCCCCGAGATCCCCCCCGAAAAGGTGATGATCGCGGACGTGATCCGGCTCGGCGAAGCGTCGAGTTCCATTGCGGCGCTGGAGGAAAAGGCGGGAGAAATCGTTCTGCCCGCGTTGAGGTCCTTGGAGCGCCGCCTCGCCATCGCGATTCCGGACGGGGAGACGCTCGCCGACCTCATGCGGAGCCCGGCGTTGGAGGGCGAGGTGCATGGCTCAGCCTAGCAAGGTCGAAGCGGCGGAACAGGTCCGGCAGATTGTGCGCGGACTCGGCAAGCTCCTCTCCTGGATCATCCCCATCGCCATCCTTGTGTGGCTCGTGACGTCCTTCGAAGGCACCAAGAGCCTGAAGAAGACCGACAAGCCCGAGGAGTTCGTCGCGAACTACGCCACCTTCACCTCCGTCTTCGCGTCCTCGCCGGACCGCGTGCCCTCGCCGATCGAGTACCGCTCCTGGCTCGGCTTCTTCGACCGCGAGTCGCGCGAATTCTTCGAGGCGAACGCGTCGCGCATCGCCGCCCGCTTCAACCCCGAGGGCCAGGCCGCCATGGCCGGCCGAAGCGTCGAGGAAGTGCGCCTCGAGGCCATGCGCCTCGCGCTGCGGACCGCGCCGCTCAGCGGACGCTTCGCCGTCGCTCGCTCCGTCACCGGCGACGACGGCCTCCACACGCTCACGCTCGCCGCGGGCCGACGGGAGTTCGAAGTCAAGATCCGCCGCGACGGCGAGCGGTGGGAGTTCCTCGACCTGATGGGCCAGCGCGAGGCGCTCGCCGGGCGCAGCGGCGAGGTCCAGTAGCCCCCACCATGGCCGCCGCGCGCGCCGCCGCCGACACCGTGCTGACGGTCGCCGAGCTCACCGCGCGCATCCGCGGCGCACTCGAGGACCGCTTCCGCTCCGTCGAGGTCGAAGGCGAGATCACCGGCTGGACCGCCGCCGCCTCGGGCCACGCCTACTTCACCATCAAGGACGAGGCCGCCGCGCTCTCCTGCGTCATGTGGCGCACCGCCCGCCAGTCGCTCGGCTTCGATCCGCGCGACGGTGACATGGTGCGCTGCCGCGGCGCCGTCACGGTGTACGAGAAGCGCGGCGCCTACCAGTTGCAGGTCGCCCGCATGACGCGCGCCGGCGAGGGCGAGCTGATGCGCCGCTTCCTCGAGCTGAAGGCGCGCCTCGAGGCCGAGGGCCTTTTCGATCCCGCGCGCAAGCGCCCGCTGCCCCCGCTGCCGCGCGCGGTCGGCGTCGTCACCTCGCCCACCGGCGCCGTGATCCACGACATCGCCAACGTCCTCCGCCGCCGCGCGCCCTGGCTTCCGGTCAAGCTCTGGCCCGCGCGCGTGCAAGGCCCCGGCGCCGCCGCCGAGATCGCGCGCGGCGTCGCGGCGCTCGGGCGCTCGGGGCTCGTCGACCTGCTCATCGTCGGGCGCGGCGGCGGATCGCTCGAAGACCTCTGGGAGTTCAACAGCGAGGCGGTCGCCCGCGCATTGCGCGCCTGCCCCGTGCCCGTGGTGAGCGCCGTCGGCCACGAAACCGACTTCACCATCTGCGATTTCGCCGCGGACCTGCGCGCGCCCACGCCGAGCGCCGCCGCCGAGGTCGTCTCCGAGGGCCACGCGGAACTCGGCGGCCGCGTGGGCCGCGCGCTCCGCACGCTCGACCGCGAGGTGCCCGGCCGCCTCGCGGAGCGCCGCCGCCGCGTGGAGGCCCACCTCGCCAGCCACGCGCTCCGCCGCCCCGAGACCATGCTGCGCGAGCGGCAGCAGCGCGCGGACCTCGCGCTGCGCGCGCTCGGGCAGGCGGTGGACGGCCGCCTCGAGGCCGCCCGCCGCCGCGCCGTCTCCGCCCAGGGCGCGCTCGCGGGCCACAACCCGGAACTCGTCCTCGCCCGCGGCTGGAGCATCGTCCGCCGCGCGCGCGACGGCTCCATCGTCGATTCCCCCGCCCGCGTCCGAGAGGGCGAGCTGCTCCGCGTCGAAACCAAGGGGGGCGAGTTCGACGCCCGCCGCGCCGCGGAGAACAGCCAGCCCGGGCTGTTCGACTAGGCGCCCGCCGATGGACCGCAAGTGGCTCCGCGAAAACGCGCTCGCCTTCGCGAGGCTCGCCGCCGCGCTCCTGCTCCTCGCGGGCGCTTGGTTCGCCGCGGGGCGGTTCGGCGACCCCCTCCTCGAGCGCGTCCTCGAGAAGGCCACCGGGTTTGAGCAGACCAGCAAGGATGCCATGGTGGGCATCGTCGCGGCGCGGGCCCTTGACCTCGGATCGTATGCGGAAATGGAGGCGACGCTCGAACGTGTGCTCGCGGTGGCGGCGGAGGAGGGCGCCGACACCGCGCCGGTCCACTTCGAGCGCGAGCGGGTCGCCGTCTGGCAGCGAAAGTGGCCCGAGGCCTACGCGGCGAGGCGGCAATTCATCGCCGCCAAGGGTGAAGACGAAAACGTCTGGTACACCGGCGTCCTGCGCCAAGTCGCCGAGGGCACGCTGCCCCCCGGGCACAGCCGCGAGTTCCTCTTCGATCCGCTGCGCTGCTGCGGCCGATGGGACGAGGTGCTGAAGGGCGCGGAAGAGGCGCTCGCGAAACTCCCCGCGCTCCCGACCGAGCCACCTCCGGAGATGGTGCGCGACGACCAGCGCCGCCGCGCCGGAGTCCAGCTCCGCATCGCGGAGGCGCTCGTCCGCCTGGGCCGCCCGGAGGAAGCGGAACCGCGGCTCCGCGAAGCGGAAATCCTCCTCCACGACGCCGGCGGCGCCAACGCCACGCAGTGGCCCAAGTGGTCGGAGCGGCTCGACCTGTTCTCCTGCTTGATCCATCTCGAGTTGGTTCGCGCCCGCCACCTCGCCGCCACGGGGCAGCCCTACGACGCGGTCGAGGCGTTCTTCTCCGCAGGCGCCCGCGTGTACGAGTTCGGCGAGCACACGCTGCCCTCCGCTCCCGTTGGCATCACGCGGCGGGGTTGGGAGTTTTGGCGCGCCCGCGTGCTCGAGGCGATCCGCGCGGACCTTGCGGATCCGGAGCTCTTCTACAGCCAGTCGGAGGAGCTGTCGTCCCGCCTGCGCGAACTCGAGGCGGCGCTCGAAGGGCTCACCTTCAACACCGCCCCTGCGCCCACCGCCCCCGCTCCTACGGAAGAACCAGCACCGGCGTCCCCCGCTCCGTGAGGAGGAACACCTCCTCGATGCCGCAGTCCTCCAAGGCGATGCAGCCCAGCGTCCAGTCGCGCCCCGCGCCGCCCCCGTGGATGCCGATGGCGCCGCCGAGCGCCGTGTTCCACGGCGGCACGCCCCCGGACCGGTGCGCTTCCTTGATCGCGCCCGACTCCGCCGCTGTGATGTCCGCGCGCCCGAGCGCATCCTCCGGGGCCGGGTAGTCGAGCCCCAGGAACAAGTGGAACCGCGAACGCTCGAGCCGCGTGCACACGCGGTAGCGCCCCTCCGGTGTCCGCCCGTCCCCCTCTCGCAGCTTGTGGCCGACCAGTTCGCCCCCCAGCGCGACGCGGTAGCTGCGGACCACCGCGGTCCCATCCAGAAGGTCGAGTCGGCGCTCCGCCTTGTGCACCACGATGGTCGGGTCCGCGAGCGGCATCGCAAGCCCCTCCGCCGCGAGCCGCTCGCGCGCGGCCGCAAGGTCCGCCGGCCCTGAAAGCGCGGCCAACGCGCCGCGGCGCACCGCCCAAATGCCCGCACCCGACGCGGCGGCGATCACCGCCAGCAGGATCACGCCGGCGAGGATCGCACTCCGGCCCTTGGCGAACGCGGGAACAGGCATGGCTGATGGATCTCCGCAGGATCCACGATGCAGGCCGCCGAGCCGCGAACACCGTCAAGCCGAGCGCCGGGGGTACCGCGTCCCCCCCCCTCGCATGCTGCAACCATGGCCTCGCGCGAGGGCGCGAGGGCGCGAAGGAATGACCCATGTGGATGCAGCCCGGACCGTTGCGGTCAGCCTTTCGCGGGCTCCTCCGGAGGCGGCTCCGGCTTCGGCTCCACCACGGGCCCGAGGATCTGCGCCTTGCGCAGCGCCAAGCCCAGCGTGCGCAACTGCGACACCTGGTCGAGGCGCCGCGCGATCGCCTCGGGACTCATGTCCACCGACTGCCCGCGCGAGCGGCGCTTCATCTCCTCGGGAGTCACGCCCCGCCGCCCTTCCCGCCGCCGAGAACCGTCAACTGTTGCGGCGGCCGATGCCATCCCCGACCGTTCCTCGGAGCGGCGCAAGGCGCATGAGCGCCCCCCGCGCCGCCCCACCCCGAACCGGACCCGCGCCCATGCCCCCCACGCCCGGAACCCTCCACCACGTCGAAATCTATGTGTCGGACCTCGCCCGCAGCCTCGCCTTCTGGGAGTGGTTCCTCGGCGGGCTCGGCTACGAATGCATCGCGCGCTGGAACGCCGGCGCCAGCTTCGAACTCGGCCCCACGTACCTCGTCTTCGTCCAGACCGAGGCCCGCCACCTCGACGTGCCCTACCACCGCTGCCGCCCGGGACTGAACCACCTCGCGTTCCACGCCCGCGACCGCGCCCACGTGGACGAACTGACGTCGGCGCTCCGCGACCGCGGCGAGCCGATCCTCTACGAAGACCGCCACCCCCACGCCGGCGGCCCCGACTACTACGCGGTCTTTTTCGAAGACCCGGACCGCATCAAGGTGGAACTGGTGGCGCCAGGATGAACGGCTTTATTGATGCAGCGGGGATAACCCCGCTTGACCCCCCCTCCCGCGAGAACGGTGCCACGACAGGGGGCGATGCGAATCGGATCGTCCCACAGTCTGCATCTTCCTGCGGCGATGACCATTGTGCATCAAGACCTCGGAGAGGAGCTCCAAGACGGTGTTTAGGGCCAAAAATGTGTGGCATGCAGTACTAGTAGCAGGGGTTGTTGCGATCGGGAACACCCCCGCACACGACGTACCCGGCGGCGACGGGGACTGTGGGAGCAGCTTGGTAGTAAGAACACCCGCTGTCACGGAAACAACTCTCACGCGATGCAGCGTGTTTGGCTTGGGCGTGCTACTGGTCTGGGATTGCCCTGTTAACCAGCACCATGCCCCACAAACCTTCTCATGCTCATCTGGAACCGGATCCCTGAAGGATTGCTGGGATACAACACTACCCGGCGCTGAAATGATCCGAACCGGTGGCGGTTGCCCGACAGTTCCAATTCCCTTGGCGCGCGAGTGTCGGCCAGGGACAGTGACCTATAATGATCTCCCTTCGTCGATCGGCAGCGGGAACTGCCGAACGAAGACAACGATCAAGGTCACTGTCGAGATTCAAGAAGTGGAATTGGAAGTCCAGCGGTGAGGCGAAGTGCCCCCTGCGGCTCTGCCCGAAGTCTCCTTGATCGGGCAGAGCCGCGCGCTGCCATCTGCCTCGGCTCCTTGCTCTGTTTGCTCCCTTCCGGCGTCGCGCAGGGACAGGGCACGTCAATTGACCAGCTAATGGAGCTGACGCACGCTTACGCGACTCCTCTCGATCAGTTCCTAATCAGGGGTGTCTTCAATGTAGAGAGTCTCTCAGAAGATAGTAGCCGAAACAGCGCGCAGTCACCAATTGCCCTTGAGATGCGAAGTCGTCCAGATGCTGCGCGACTCATGATCGAGAGAAATAGTGTCAACGCCCATTACTTCAGAGGTTTCGACTTCTGGGCGCACGCGGAAGATCACGGAAACAAGCTCTTGTTGTTCTCGCAGAGTAATACACCATTAGGCTTCTTTCGAGACGAAGAGCGCGTTGCTTGGCAAGTTTACTCCGAGATTCTCTCCCCGCCGCTGATTGTTGAAGGACTTGGCAACATTGCCTCGTTGATCAAGCGAGACGACCTGCCTCATTCACCCAGAACAAACTCGCCATACATGCTTGCTGAACTCCACGAAGGAATTCCAAATCCACCCGGGACGACTAACTTCATTAGTTTCGACTCCGATGATATGTGGAGAGGAGTTGAGATTGTGATCTATGCCGAGGTTCCGGGTGCTGGAGTAGGTGTGAATTCGTTCGCGTATCTTGATTGGCAACCTGTGGCTAGAGGAATCAGGCGCCCTCGCCTAGTGGTCGAGGAGTCATTCTCTCATCGATTATTCGAAGGGGTAAGCCCGGAGGTGGTCTTGAAGCGCCCGACAACGATCGAGAATCACAGGTTGCGGAGGCTCAACCTGGATGAGTTTACCGCTGTTTCGCAAACCCCTGACTCCCAGTTCCACCCCATACCTGGTCAAGATTTCCTGTCCTATCGTCCCATCGGAGGAACTGAAACCGTGAACTTGTGACCCGATCAGCTCAATTGGAGAGTAACCGACTTCGAGGATTTGCCGTTCCAACGGCTGGATCCGCCCGATGTACCTCAGCGGCAGGGAGCGGAGTGGTTTGGGATGCGGGGATTGATTCTGCTTGCGGGATTGTTGGGAATAGTGCTTGCCGTCTTCCTCCGGTTTCGGCGTGGGGGCGCTGCGGGTCTGATCGCAGCGATTATGCTTGCAGAGTCCGCATACGCCGGACAGGGCCTCCCGGTTATCGAACTTGCGGCGTCTACCGAGACTGTTGCAGTCGCCCTTCCAAGCAATCCCTTAGTTCCTGGCGAGTCAATCACGATATTCGTAAGAAACATGTTCGAATCGGAAATTTCGATTACCTCTGTCGCCTCCGACTGCTGGTGCATTGCTGCCCCCAATCTGCTAAGTCCGATCCGTCCCGGGGAGCTCGGCGCAGTCAGATTTCATGCCTCGTCGCCAGACCGCAATGCGAAGTTCTGGCAACGTAACTTGACGTTGACGTATACGGTCGCCGGAACGGGGGAAACCCACACTTCGCCGGTTCGACTCGACTTCTCGACGGTTGATTCACCAGCACCTAAGGGTAATGTTGTCTTTACCCATCTTGCATCGGACGTGCAGACCGTTGCCGTGGAGTTCAACCTTCACCGCAAGCATAAGGAAAGTGATTTCACACTCGAAGCAGTCACTCTCGATGGCCTCCCCATCGAAGTCGATCAGGCAAACTGGGCCCCTTCCACGAGTTCGAACAACCCCAATACATTGAGCGTGATCGTAATGGTCCCCATGCTGGAGTCGCCAGATCGCTACTTTGCATTGGACTTTACCTTTGCCACCAAGAAGGGTGACCGGGTAACCCGAAGTGTGCTGCTCGTCCAAAACGGGCACCGCAGCTATAGCGTGACACCGAAGTCGATTGAAAACCTGGACTTCACCGTTGGCGAGAAGTCGGATGTTACCTTCGCAATCCGGCACAAGGAGGGTTCACCCTTTCGGGTCCTCGCACAAGACATACCCAAGGGTGTCGAGGTTGTTTCCTTCGATGACTCAACGCCCGGGACGTTGATTCTAAATCTGTCCGTTTCGCATACCGAATTCGAAACGGCTCAGTCAGTACGTCGGCAGGCCGGCATCCCTGCACTATCAACAATTGAAAGACTCATTAGCCTTACCGTTAGCACCGGCGATGCGCTTGATTCGGCGTTTATCACGTTACATGCTTCCAGCATCATTGAGCAGCTACCCCCTCCACCCGGAAGCCAGTGACCTCTCTGGCTGTCCGCCCCGCCCCCCCCTACTCCCCAAACAACAAGTAAACCACCCGCGGATCATCTTCCCCCGCGACCATGAAGTCGAACACGAGGGGGCCTTCCCGTTCCATCGTCACCGTGGCGCGGGTGCTACCGGGTTCGTCGCCTTTTGTTAGCTCGATTTCCCCCGGGGATCCGTGCGTGGCGAAGTGGCCGGCGAAGGCGAGGCGCAGGCCGAGCGCCGGCACTTCGTCGAGGAAGCCCGGGTGGAACGCGCCGCCGAGGTCCTTGGGGGGGTCCGCCGTGATGAGCGACGCCACGCGCCGCGCGGCGACCAGTTCCGTCGAGGGGATCGGCGCCACCGCGTCGAGCAGCCCTGCGGCCTCGCCGAGCAGGTCGAAGCCCTCCGCGGTCACGCCGCGGTCCGAGTTGGCGAGCAGCACCACGCCGAGGCCGCGGCGGCGCTCGAAGCCCATGAAGCTGGCGAAGCCGCCCACGGAGCCGTTGTGCCAGACCACCTCGCCGTAGGGTTTGCGCGTGATGTGCCAGCCGAGGCCCACGGCGGTGTCCCATTCCTTGCCCGTGGGGCGCGCGGGGGTTTGCGCCTCCCGGAGCGAGCGGCTGGCGACGGCGGGGGTTTCCGACTCGCCGGCGCGCATCTGCCAGGCGAGGAATGCAGCGAGGTCGCGCGTGCTCGCGACCACCGACCCGGCGGAATCCATCGCGCCGAGGTTCCACCACGGAGCGGGCTTCTCCGGCGCGTCGCCCTGATAGCCGCGGGCCAACTCCGGCCCGGCGTCTTCGCGCCTGGGCGCCACGCGCATGGAATCAAGGCCGAGCGGCTCCGCGATGCGCTTGCGGACCAGTTCCGCGTAGGGTTCGCCGGCGGCCTTCTCGATCACCCGGCCCAGCACGCCGAAGGCGAAGTTCGAATACCCGTAGCGGCGCCCCGCGGGCGCGTCCGGCGGCGTGCGCGGGATCGCGGCGAAGAGGCGGCGCTCCTCGTAGCCGTTGTACGGATCGCCCTCGGGCGAGGGGCGCTTCATGTTCGACGGCATCCGCGCGAAGCCGGAAGTGTGCATGGCGAGGTCGCGGAGCGTGGCGGTCTCGCCGAGCGGCCCCGTCGGCGCGGCGACGCCCTCCGGCAGGTACTGGCCGAGCGGATCGTCCAGCCGCAGCCGCCCCTCGTCGCGCAGCGCCACCAGCAGCGTCGCCGTGACCACCTTGCTGATCGAGCCGACGGCGAAGACCGTGTCGGGCGTCACGGGGCGCTCCGGGTCGCGGTCCGCTAGGCCGTAGCCTTCGAGCAGCACCGGCTCGCCGCCGTGCAGGAGCGCGAAGCCGAGCCCCGGCGCGGCGGTGGATTCGCGGATCGCGCTCGCCTTTTCCCCCACCGGTGCCCAATCAATGGCGGTGGTGTCGGCGGGCGCGGCGGCGGCGAGCGCCCACACGGCGATGGCGGCGGCGATGGAACGCATGAGGAAACCCCTTCCGGCGGACTCGAACCCTTCGGGGAGTGATACCGGCGCGCGCCGCGATTCCTTCAATGCCGCAGCGCCGGAGCCCGACGCGGTCGAGGTGGACTGGGACCGGCTCCGCCGCTTCGCCAACTCGTGGATTCCGTTCTACGTCGTGTGCTTCGCCGACTCGGAGGGAAACCCGCACGCGGTGCCGATCGGCTCCCTGCGGTGGAACCGGCGCGGCCATGGCTTCTTCTTCCAAGTCTTCGCGCGGCGGCTCGACGAGGCCCGCGACGGGCGCGTCTGCATCGTGGGGCTCGACGCGAACCCGTGGCACTGGGCGCGGGCGTTCCTCACGGGCGCCTTCCGCCAGCCCCCCGGCCTGCGCGTCCACGCGCGCCTCGGCCCGGTGCGCCCCGCGTCCAAGGCGGAACTCGACTGGTGGCGCCGGCGCACGCTCCTGCTGCGCCCCTTCCGCGGCGCGAGGCTGCTGTGGGGCGACATGCGGCGTGTGCGCGACATCGAAGTGCTCGCGGTCGATCCGCTGCGCATCGGCGCGATGACGCGCGGCGCGCGTTACTAAGGGGCCGCCCCGTGCTCAAGAAGCTCCACGCCATCGTGCTCGGCCTGTTCGACAGCGGCGAGACATCGCTCGTCGCACGCGTCCTGAGCGCCGAGGAGGGCCTCATCTCCGTCATGGCGAAGGGCGCCCGCGCGTCCAAGTCGCGCGTCGGCGCCGTGCTCCAGCCGCTCGCGCTGCTCGAAATCGAGGTGTCGCACGGCGGCTCCGGCATGGCGACGCTGCGCACGGCGTCGGCGCTCCACGCGCACGGCGAATTCGCGCGGGAACCGCGGCGCCTCGCGGCGGGGTGCGTGGCGGCGGAGGCGGCGTCGCTCTTCGCGGCGGAAGGCGTCCGCGCGGTGGAGCTGGTGGCCTCGCTGGCGGAGTCGCTCCACGCGCTGGCGCAGGCGCCCGCGGCGTCGCTCGACGCGGCGCTGGCGGACGCGTTGCGCGGCGCGGCGGCGCAGGCGGGCGTGCTGCCGCGCATCGACGCGGAGCTGCTCGAGCGCCGCGGCGCGCCGAAGCCCGCGCTGTTCTGGCTGGACACCCGCGACGGCGCGCTCCATGCGCGCGGCCCCCAGCCCCGCGAGGCGCCCGAGTGGCCGCTCGCCATCGCGGCGGGCGCGCGCGAGGTGCCCGTGCCGCCGTCCTTCCTGCGCGCGGTGTACCAGCACGGCGGCGAGCCCCCGCCCGCGCCGCCCCCCGTCGAGGCGCGCGCCGCGGTCGAGGCGTGGATCCGCTTCCTCGAAGCGCAGGCGGGCGCGCCGCTCCGGAGCGTCCCCACCTGGCGCGCGCTGCGGGGCTAGGGCGCCCCTCCGCGCCGCACAACACACCAGTGGCAGCGCGTCCCGCCTCCAACCTCCCCTTGATCGCCGGAGCGCTTGATGGGTGCATCGCGCATTCCTTCTCTTGGCGGCCCGCGCGGTCCCGATCCGGCTGCGGCGGTCGACCTTCCTGTGGCCCTACGAAGGATTCTGAGGCGGCGCGGCGGCGATTTTCCGGTTGCGTCGCGGCGGCCGCCCCGTGCCATCGTTCAATATCCTGAACGGCCCTTGCCGCAGGAGGCACCCCTCCCGATGAAGCCAACCACCATCATTCGCGCCTGACCCGACCAACTCCGGTCCAGCCACGCATCGCGCGACTTTCGACGCGGCGCCTCCAGCGCCGACGGGTGCCTTCCAATGAGTTCCGAGAATTTCCCGATCCGCGGGGACCTCGCGTCCCCGGCCCCAAGGCGGGCGCGTCTCCTGATGCGCCCGACGCTCGAGGGGCCCGCCGGCTTCCGCGAGCTGCTCGCGGTCGCCTGGCCGCTCATGATCTCGCAGGCGATCCACGCCGTGAACCTGTTCCTGGACCGCGTGTTCCTCGCGCGGTACGATGGTGTGCACTTCGCCGCCGCGTCCCCCGCGGGCGTGACGTGGTGGATGTCGATCTCGCTCGGCATGGGACTGGTCGGCTACGTCAGCACCTTCGTCGCGCAGTACAACGGCGCGGGGCGCGGCCAGCGCATGGGGGCGGCGCTCTGGCAGGCGATCCACCTTGGCGTGCTCTTCGCCGCGGCCTCGCTCGTGCTCACCTTCGTTTCCGGCCCCTTCTTCCAGTGGGTCGGCCACGAAGGCGGGCAGCCCGCGCTGCAGGCCGCCTATTTCAACGTGCTCTGCTACGGCACACTCGCGGCGATGCTCAATGCGGCGCTCAGCGGCTACTTCACCGGGCAGGGGCGCACGCGCTTCGTGCTCGCGGTGAACAGCGTCTCGGCGGTGGTGAACGCGCTGCTGAACTGGTGGTTCATCTTCCACGGCGGACCCTTCGACCTTGTCGAGAAGGGCATCGTGGGCGCCGCCTGGGCCACCGTGCTCGGGACTATGGCGAGCACCGCGATCTTCCTCTGGTTCGCCCTCCGCGCCCGCGAGCGCCGCAGCCACGGCACCGGCGCCTGGGCGATCGACCCGGACCTGATGCGGCGCATGGTGCGCTTCGGCCTGCCGTCGGGCTTCCACATGCTCGTCGACATGATCGCCTTCAACGTCTTCTTCCTCGTGGTCGGCAAGTTCGGCCTCGTGGCGCAGATCGCCAGCAGCATGGCGATGACGATCAACATGCTCTTCTTCGTCCCGGCCATGGGCCTGCACCAGGCGGTGCAGGTGCTCACCGGGAAGTTCCTCGCCGCCGGACGCCGCGAGGAGGCGGAGCAGGCCACCGGCAACGCGACGATCCTCTCCGTGTCGTACTTCGCAGCGTTCACCGTGGCCGTCGTCGCGGCCCCGGGGCTCTTCCTCGGAGCCTACGGCACCGTGGAGCTGGACAACCCCGCGCTCGCCGCGGAGGTGGACCGGCTCGGGCGGCTGCTGCTGCTGGTGGTCGCGCTTTACTCGCTCTTCGACGGCGTCTGCTTGGTGCTGGCCGGCGCGCTCAAGGGCGCCGGCGACACCAAGTGGGTCATGTGGGTCAGCCTCGGCCTCAGCCAAGCGCTGCTCACGCTGCCCTGCCTGGCGCTCTGGTGGTTCTCCGCCACGCTCGATCCGCGCACCGGCGTGATGCTGTGCTGGGGCGCGCTATGGCTTTACATCTGCGTCATCACCGCGTTCTATATCGGGCGGTATCGCGGCGGGCGCTGGATGGACATGCGCGTCATCGAGGAAGCGCCGCCGCTCATCTCGCTGGAGGAGACTCCGCGCCTCGCCCCCGCGCGCGAGCGCGCCGAAGCCTCACCCGCATAAACCGCGAAGGAGACGCCATGATGCGTGTGTCGATCGACATGGACCGGGTCCGCGCCGCCGCCGCGGCCGCGATCCCCGATGGCGTGGGCGCCGCCCGCTTTGTCAAGAAGCGCGTCCTCGGCGGCGCCCTCCGCCAACTCGACAAGATCGATCCCGAGGTCGCCGCGGGGCTGCTCGCCGCGCAGCGCTCTTTCTTCGCCGCCGGCAAGGCGTTCTTCGATGAAGAAATGAAGCACGCCGAGCGCGCCGAAGCGAAGTTCCGCGCCAAGGCCCAGGCCGCCAAGCATCCCGCGCCCCCCGAGCCCGCCGCGCCCGCGCCCGAGCCCCAGGAGCGCGTGGACGACGCGCGCCCGGATTGACCGGAGCCACGCCCGACACCACGTGCGCATCACGGTCCTCACGCTCTTCCCCAACTGGTTCGACGGACCCTTCGGCGAATCCATGATCCAGCGGGGGCGCGACAACGGCGCCCTTGAAATCGAACTGGTCAACTTCCGCGACTTCGCCACGGACCGGCACCGCACCGTGGACGACGCGCCCTACGGCGGCGGCGGCGGAATGGTGCTCAAGGCGCCCCCGCTCGCCGCCGCCCTCGATGCCACCGCCGGCGCCCCCGGCTCCGAAGGCCGCGCCCACGTCATCTACACCTCCCCCGCGGGCGCGCCCTTCACCCAGCGCCGCGCCGAGGAACTCGCCAAGCTCCCCCGCGTCGCCATCATCTGCGGCCACTACGAAGGCCTCGACCAGCGTCTCATCGACTCGCGCGTGGACGAGGAAATCAGCATCGGCGACTACGTCCTCACCGGGGGTGAAATCGCCGCCATGGCGATTGTCGATGCGGTGGCGCGGCTGCTCCCCGGCGTGCTCGGCAACGAAGCCGGCGCCCGCGACGACTCGATCGCGACCGGCCTCCTCGAAGCCCCGCAATACACCCGCCCGGAGGTCTTCGAAGGCCGCCCGGTGCCCGACATCCTCCTCAGCGGCCACCACGCGAAAGTCGCCGCCTGGCGCGCGCGGCAATCGGAACAGCTCACCCGCCAGCGCCGCCCCGACCTCTGGCAAGCGCACCAGGACGCGAAGTTCAGGAAGTAGAAGGGCGGCGGGATTCCCCCCAGCGCCCTTGCCGCGGGGCTCCGCACCCGCGCCACGCCCAAGAATCGGGTCTGCGGGGTCGCCCAGGTTCTGCGTTCCAGCGTCGCCTCAATCTTCCCGGTGCGTTTCAGCCACCGGCGAAGCGCGCCCGACTGCGTCCCCCCGAAGACGCGAAGGGGGCCAGCGGTACCAGCGAGTTGCCTGCCATCAAGATTTGGTGGATTGACCTTTCCGATCGGGAACTGGAAAGTTCAAAAGTGTCACCGTCGTTTCCAGAGGCAGCGCGAAAGGGCAAAGCCCATGGTGGAGATTGCCGTCGGACTCATCCTGTGTGTTCTCGCGACGCCGTTCTGGGTGTTGGCGGTTCTGACTTCCCCGCTGCGGAAACTGGTGGAGCCGCGGGTGCGCTCCGATCTGGCGACGACTCCCATCGTTCCGGAGCTCTACCTGCGGGAATCGCTCGGGGCGAAGTTGCCGCTCGCGCGGTTGCCGGCCTACGCGGGTGCGGTCGGCGTCGGGCTCGTGGCGCTTTCGATGCTGAGCGGATCCTCTTCCCAAGGGCACTATGCCCAGGGCTGGGCCATCGTTTCCTACATCGCGCTCTTCGCGGGTTTCTTCACGATTCTGATGGAGCGCGTCGCGACGCTGGGCGCATTGAACGCCGCGGTCTCAGCGTGCGAGCGTGGAACCGAGTTGCCGGTTTGGCGGGCGACCGCTTCAACACTCATCCTCCTCGCCCGCTTCGCCTTCGTGACCTGGGGGGCGATCGTGCTGACAGACTTTGCGAGCGGGTACTTTGACCTGATCCCAAACCGCAGGCATCGCGAGCTGGCGTCCGTGGCCGTGGGCCTAGTCATCGTCGTCGGTGCGTGCCTCGTTGCGCACCGCCGCCAAATCCTTGCGTGGCGCCGACTCGCGGTCGTGTACCTGCAGATGGAGCCACCCTCGCGCTGAGGTTGGGGCCGGGGTGGCGCCGGGTACTCGTGGACAGGGGGCAGGAGTTGCCGCCGCCGCCGTGGGTGGCCAGAGCCGGGGAGTAGGCCTGACGCGGGGCCGCCAGCAACGCGAGACGGTGCCGGTTAGCGCTGGCGCGGGGTGCTTCATCGCATGGGGTCGGCGGTGGGGGGATGCGGAAATCCAAACCGAAGTCTCTTGGCGCCGCGCCCGCCGCCCCGGACGCGACCCGCCGCGCGGTTTCCCTTTCGCACGCGGCGCGGGCGCCGCCAAATCGCGCGCATGGAACCGGTCTCCGTCGTGATCCCCGTGTACAACGAGCGCGGCGCCCTCGCGGCGGCGGCGCCGCGCTGGCGGCGCCTGCTCGAACAGCTCCCAGACGGCAGTGAGCTCGTCCTCGTGGACGACGGCTCGACGGATGGCGGCGGCGCGGAGCTGCGCGCGATCGCCGATGCCACGCCGGGCGCGCGGCTGCTCGCGCACCGCCGCAACCGGGGCTACGGCGCGGCGCTCAAGACCGGCATCGCCGCCGCCGCCAACGACTTGATCGCCATCACCGACGCGGACGGCACCTATCCCGCCGAGCGCATCCCCGAGCTGGCCGCGCCGGTCGCCGCGGGCGAGGCCGCCATGGTGGTCGCCGCGCGGTCGGAAAGGCACCTGCCGCTCCTGCGCCGGCCAGCCAAGGCCGCGCTCAAGTGGTTCGCCGAATACGTCTCCGGCGCGCGCATCCCGGACCTCAACTCGGGCCTGCGCGTGTTCCGCAAGCGCGAGGTGGCGCGCCTGCGCCGCCTGCTGCCGGACGGCTTCTCCTTCACCACCACGCTCACGCTGTCCCTCCTCACGGAGGACGAGCCGGTGCTGTTCGTCCCGATCCGCTACCGCGCGCGGGTGGGCAGCTCGAAGATCCGCCCGGTGCGCGACACGGCGAACTTCGCGCTGCTCATCATGCGCATCGCGGTGACGTTCAATCCGCTGCGGGTGTTCGGCCCGGCGGCGGTGTTGTTCCTGCTGGCGGGCGTGGCGCTGCTCGCGGCGCGCCTCGTGCTCCCGAACCCGGTCGGCATCGCGACCACGATCTCGTGCTTCGTCGCGGGGGTCCAGTTGCTCGCGGTGGGCTTGCTGGCGGACCTGGTGAACCGGCGGGCGCCGTAGGGCGGGGGCGCTCTCGACCTCAACATTGCGCGATGCCCGATTCCCCTCGCATGCGCCGCGGCGCGTGATCATGGTGAACCGCAGCGCTCAGCCCACTTGAGGTCTCCAGCGATGGCCCCGGAAGACATCGCAGGCATTCCCGACGACTCCGCAGGGAGGACGGTCTCGGTCTCCGGCCCCACCCAGGCGCCGGCCGACTTCTCCGCCCTTCTATCCCGGATGCCCCCGCTCACCGAAGGGATTCCCCGCGCCGCCGCCCCGCCCCGCTACGAGCTCAAGGAACAGATCGGCCGGGGTGGAATGGGAGTCGTCCACCGCGCGGTGCAGACAACCCTCGGGCGGTTCGTCGCGGTCAAGCGGCTGAGAGGCGACACCGAGCCGAACCGGCTCCGCGAGCAGTTCCAGTTCCACCAGGAGGCGGTCATCGCCGCCCGCCTCGAGCATCCGAACATCGTGCCCGTGCACGACTTCGGCGTGGACGAGACGGGCGCCCCGATGCTGTCGATGAAGCTCGTGCGGGGGGAGCTCTGGACGGAGGCCATCAAGCGCGACTGGGCGTCGATGTCGCCCGACGACTTCCTCGCGAACCACATTCCGGTGCTCGCGCAGGTGGCCCAGGCGGTCGCCTTCGCCCACTCGAAGGGAGTGGTCCACCGCGACCTGAAGCCCTCGCAGGTCATGCTGGGCTCCTACGGCGAGGTGTTGCTGATGGATTGGGGTCTCGCCCTCCTCGTCGAGCGCGAGGAGGGGCCCGATCGGGACAAGATCGGCGACCCGACACCTCCGATCGCACTGCCCGACCGCGCGTCGGCATCCTCCCCCGGGGGCACGCCGTCCTACATGGCGCCGGAGCAGACCGGGACCCAGACATCGTACATCGGCCCGTGGACCGACGTGTATCTGCTCGGCGGCATCCTGTACCTGCTCCTCACCGGTTCGCCCCCGCATGCGGCGGCGAACGCCCAGAAGGCGGCGGCGCTCGCGCGCGCGGGAATGGTCGAGGATCCCCGGGCGCGGGCCCCGCGCCGATCCATGCCGGATGACCTGGTGCGCCTCGCAATCGACGCGCTCGAGCCGCTCCCGCCGGACCGCATTTCCAGCGCGGCGGATTTCCACGCCCGGCTGCGCGACCACTTGACCGGCGCGTCGCGCCGGCAGGAGGCGGAGACGCTGGTCCGCGACGCCGCCGGCGCGGCCGCCGCGGGGCTCGCGGATTACGCGGACTGCGCCGAGGCGGCGAACAAGCTCCGCCGCGCCGAGACGCTTTGGCCCGGCGCGCCGCGCCGCGCCGACACCGCCGCGGAGGTGCACGCCGCGTGGGCCGAACTCGCGCTCGCGCGGGGCGACCTACAGCTCGCCGAGATCGAAGCCCGCGAGGTTCCCGCCGACCGGGGCGCGCTTCTGCTCGGCCGCGTCGCCCGCGCCTCCGAGGCGAGGCGCCGCGAACGCTCTCAGCGCCGCGCCGCCGTCGCGGGCGCCTTCCTGCTGCTCGCAGCCCTCCTCGCGTCCTCTCTGCTCTTCACCCGCGAGGTCGACGCGCGCCGCGCCGCCGCCGAGCGCGACCGCCGGACCGCCGCTTCCCGCGCGGAGTCGGCGCGCGGGTTCGCCCGGTACATGCTGGAGGACCTGGGCGAGTTCCTCGACCCGCAGGTGGAGCGCGACCAGCGGCTCATCGGCGGCATCGCCGAAGAGGTGATGCGCCACTTCCGCGGGCTCGATGTGACCGGAGACGCGGTGGAGTTCCGCCTCGCCCACGCGGCGTCCTTGGAGTCGGCCGCGAGGTCCCTTCTTGAACTCGCCCGCCCGGCCGACGCCTTGGAACTGGTTCGCGCCGCCATCGTGATCCTCCGTACCGACGCGCCGTCGGACCGCGTGGCGCTCTGCGAGCACCTCTCGATCGAGGCCGAGTGCCTCGCGGGCCTCGGAGATTTCCCCGGCGCGCTCGCCTCGGCCGAAGCCGCCATCGCCGAGTGGCGCGCCTCCGGCTCGGCAGCCGGCGTCGAGTACGCCGAGGCGGCGAACAACCGGGGCGCCGTGCTGGCGCGGTTCGGCCGTGTGCCCGAAGCCCTCTCCGATCTCCGCGAAGCGGCGGAGATCCGCTCCCGGATCCTCGGGCCCGACAACATCCTGACCCTCGAGTCCCGCCTCAACGTGGCCGTACTCACGATGATGGGAGGCGCGATGGAGGAGGCGCGGGATCTCGCCACCGCCGTCGAGCGCGAGGCGCAGGCCGCACATCCCGAAGAGTCGATTTCCCTGGAGGCGAAACGCCTCCTCGTGTCGCTCGACTCCTACGCGCAGCGCTACGACCGCAACGTGGAGACGATGCGTTCCCTCGCCGCCGAGTATATCCGCCGCTACGGTCCCATGCACCCGCTCTCGCTCCGGGCGCGTGGCGACCTGTCGCGGATCTACAGCTCGGCCGAGCGCTTTCCCGAAGCCGTCGCGGAGTCCCGCGCGGTGATCGCGGACATGGAGGGGCTCGAGCGGGCGGACCTACCTTCGCTCACCTCGCTCTATGACACTTTGGGAGAGGCGCTGCTCGCCGACGGACGCCGCGCGGAGGCGCGGGAGACCGCGCTCCGCTGCCTCGCATACCGCCTCGAGTCCCTCCCGGGCGACGAAAGCGGCCTCGCCAATACCTACTCGATCCTCTCCCGGGCGGACGATCCCGGCGCCAACGTCCCGCTTTCGGAGCGCCTCGAAGCGGCCGACAAGGCCCTCGCCTTCTTCCGTAGGGGCAGCATCAGGGCTTCGCCCAGCCACTTCCACGCGGCGGTGGCGCGGGCGGATCTCTTGGATCGCTGCGACACCCCCGATCCGGACCAATGGCTCGAGGCGTACGAGGTGGGTGTGAGCACTTATGGCCCGGCCTCCGAGGCCGCCGTGAACGCGGGTGTGCAGGCCGCCCGCTCCCGCTTCGAAGCGGGACAGCCGGACGATGCGCGCGCGCTGCTCCGACGCGTCTTGGACGCCAAGGGCGGGACGACCTTGGACGCCACGGTCGAGCAGTCCATCAGCGAGACCCGCCACTTGCTCGGCCTCGACTAGACCCGCGCTCCTAATCCTCCGCCGTTCCGTCCCCGGGCGCCGCTTCCTCCGGCGCCTCGCCCACGAAGCGCGTCGGCACTTCCCACGCATCGCGGCCCCGCTCGCGAAGGTAGCGCACCAGCGGCGCGGTGTAGCCGTGCGTCACGCCGACGCGCTCCGCGCCGGTGGCGTCGATGGCGGCGAGGAGCCCCGGCCAGTCCGCGTGGTCGGAGATCGCGAAGCCGCGCTCGACCGCTCGACGCCGGCGCGTGCCGCGAAGCGCCATCCAGCCGGAGGCGAACGCCAGCGCCGCGTCGCCGAAGCGTCGCAGCCACGGCGAACCCGCCACCGCCGGCGGCGCGATCACCAGCGCGCGCCCCTTCCCCGCGGCGGACGCTTCCGCGTCGGCGTGCGCCCAGGGCGCCAGCGTCCGCCCCGCGCGCGCGTACTCTTCGCTCAGCGCCACCGCCGCGCCGTGCAGCAGGATCGGCCCCTCGCCCGCGTCGATCCCCGCGAGCAGCCGCTGCGCCTTCCCCAGCGAGTACGCCATCAGGATGCTGGTGCGGCCCTCCTCGCGGTTCGCGCGCCACCAGCGGTGGATCGCGTCGAAGACCGTTTCCGCCGGCTCCCAGCGGTACACCGGCAGGCCGAAGGTCGACTCCGTGATAAAGACGCGGCAGCGCACCGGCTCGAACGGCGAGCACGTCGGGTCGGGCGTGGTCTTGTAGTCGCCCGCCGCGACCCATACATCGCCGCCGTGTTCGAGGCGTACCTGCGCGGATCCGAGGATGTGCCCCGCGGGATGGAGCGACACGCGCACGCCGCCGACCTCGCGGGTCTCGCCCCAGTCAAGCGCCTCGATCACCGCGTCGGCGCCGAGCCGCCTGCGCAGCACGCCCTCGCCTTCGCGGCTGCAGAGGTACGCCCCGCAACCCACCCGCGCGTGGTCGCTGTGCGCGTGGGTGACGATGGCGCGCTCGACGGGGCGCCAGGGATCGACGTGGAAGCCGCCCGGCGCGCAGTGGAGGCCGTGCTCCGTGGGAACCAAGAGGTCGCCGCGCATCGCCTCCGCAGCGGAGCGCGCGGCGTGCCGCCGTGTCGAGCCGCTACCAGCGCGCCGCGGGGCGGGGAATCGCCCGCGGGCGCGACTCCTCGACCGCGGGCGCCTCCGCGGCGGGTTCGTCGTAGGCGTCGCCGGACGGGACGGGCTCCGTGCCGTCCCCGACGCGTCCCGCCTCCGGGTCCGGCGCGGGCACCGGCGGCTCGGGTTCGGGAAGGGCCGCCTCGACAGGCACGCCGGGAAGCGAGAGGACGGCGCGGTGCTCCGCGGGCTTGCGGCGCCACAGCTCGTTCGCGACGCGCGCCCAAAGCGGCCCCGCCGTCCGGCCGCCGGTCCAGCCGTCGCCCATCGCCAGCGGGCGGTCGAAGCCCACCCACGCGACGATCGTCTCCTCCGGCGTGAAGCCGGCGAACCAGGCGTCGCGGTTGCTGTTCGTGGTGCCGGTCTTCCCCGCGGCGCGGAGCGCCAACTCGGGGTCGAGCAGTTCCGCCGTGCCCCGCCCGGTCCCCGTGGTGATCGCCGTGTGGAGCATCGCCGCGAGCGTGTCCGCCGCGGCGGAGGAGAGGACGCGCTCCGGCGTGGTCGAAGCGCGCAGCCCCGCGTCGCGTCCCGCGCTGTTGGAAGCGCGGCGGACGAAGGCGGGCCCGCGCGCCTCGCCGGAATTCGCGAGCGCCTGGTACGCCGCAGCCATCTCGAGCGGCGTCGCCTCGCTCGCGCCGAGCACCACGCTCCACTCCTCCGGCAGGCGCCAGGGTTCCGCGCCGTGCCGCTGGAACCGCGCGACCGTCGCGAGCGCCGGATCCAGGCCGATGCGCTGCACCAGCCGGATCACGCCGACGTTGGACGAATGCGCGAGCGCCTGCTCGACCGTGATCTGTCCGCGGAACACGCCGCCGTAGTTGCGCGGCGCGAACCCGTTCGGGAACTCGAGCGGCGTGTCGGAAACGAAATCGCCGCGCTCGACGCCGCGCTCCAGCGCGGCCGCGTAGAAGAAGGGCTTGATGGTCGAACCCGGCTGGCGGCGCGCCTGCACCGCGCGGTTGAAGGAGCCCACCAGCGGCTGGCCGCCCACCGCCCGCCCGCCCGCCAGCGCGAGCACCTCGCCGCTGTCGTTGTCGATCACCACCACCGCGCCCTGCAGCGGCGACGCCGGAAGCAGCCGCGCCTGGAAGAGGCGCTTCGCCGGATCGAGCGACAGCACCTGCAGGTCGACCCCCGCGCCGGCGACGACGCCGGCCTCCTCGCTGAAGTACGCCGCCGCCGCGTCCGGCACCGGCACGTCCCCGCGCCACCCCCCCGGTAGCTCCACCACCAGCGAACGCGAGAAGCGCCGCACCACCGTGCCCATGCGGACCTGTCCCGCCTCCGGCTGCTCGAAGAACGCCGCGTCCGACCGCGCCTCCTCGAAGCGCTTGCGCCGCGCGGGGAAGAACTCCGGCTCGATCGCGGCGAGGTGCTCCGCGAGCGCCGTCTCCGCGATGCGCTGCGCGTCCGGATCGACCGTGCTGTGGATCGTGAGCCCGGCGGTCTGCAGGTCGGTGCCTTCCAGCTGCGGCATCGCGGCAAGCTCGCGCCGGAGCGCGTCGATGAAGTGCGCCCCCGCCACGCCGCGCGCGGGGCGGTCCGGCGGCACCGGTTCCGGCGCCAGGATCGCCGCGTCGAACTCCGGCGGCGCGAGGTAGCCGAGCTGCAGCATCCGGCCCAGCACCTGGTCGCGCCGCGCGCGGGCCAGCCCCGGGTCGTTCACCGGAGTGAAGCGCTCCGGGCGCTGCGGCAGCCCCGCCAGCGTGGCCGCCTCGACGACGTCCAGCTCCGAAGCGGACTTGCCGAAGCAGAGCTGCGCCGCCGCCTCGACGCCGTAGGCGCCGCCGCCCAGGTAGATCTGGTTCAGGTAGACCTCGAGGATCTGGTCCTTCGAGTACGCCCGCTCCATCTGCACCGCCACGAGCATCTCGCGCAGCTTGCGCTGCAGCGAGCGCTCGCGCCCCACCCGGTCCACCAGGTTACGGGCGAGCTGCTGCGTGATCGTGGAAGCGCCCTGCGACGCCGTGCGCCGCACCGCGTTCAGCACCGCCGCCCGCAGGATCCCCCGGGGATCGACCCCGAGGTGGGAGCGGAAATTGTGGTCCTCGATGGCGACGAAGCACTCCGGCAGCATCGGCGCCATCTCGCCGAGCCGCACCACGCGGCGGCGCTGCTCGAAGAGCGCCGCGTAGGGGCGCCCCTCGCGGTCGAGCACCGTGGTGGCCTCGGGGGGATCGTAGCGCTCGAAGTCCTCCAGCGGCGGCGCGTGGCCCAGCCACGCCGCAAGGCCGCCGTAGCCCGCGCCCACCGCCGCCACGGAGGCCGTGAACGCGATCCATCCGGCGGCGAGGAGGCCGCCGCGGGCCAGGCGTCGGGGCAGGGAGGCGATCATGGCGCCAGCGCCCCCCGCGAAGCCCAACAGGCTCAAGTTCAATCGCCTGCGCCACCCGCAAACCGATAACGATGAGGGAGTTTCTCGTTGCTCCTTGGCGTTGGCCACGAAACCCTTTTACTTCTGCTGAACACAACGCTCTCGAACCGTCGAGGCCATACCCGCAACGGAGCTCCACCCCATGAAGGTCTATCGCACCGAACAAATCAGAAACGTCGCCCTCACGGGGCATTCCGGTTCGGGGAAGACAACGCTGGCGGAGGCGCTCCTGTTTCGCAACGGCTCCATCCCCAAGATGGGGCGCACCGAAACCAAGAACACGCAGTCCGACTACGACCCCGTCGAGCAGGAGCGCCAGATCTCCGTCAACGTGTCGCTGCTCCCCGTCGACACCGAGTCGCACAAGTTCAACATCATCGACTGCCCCGGCTCCCGCGACTTCGTCGGCGACATGAAGAACGGCATCCGCGTCGCCGAAATGTCGCTCCTGGTCCTCGACGCCGTCGGCGCGGTCGAGGTCGGGACCGAGTTCGCCTGGGACTACTCGCTCGAGTACCAGGTCCCGCGCGCCGTCTTCGTGAACAAGATGGACAAGGACCGCGCGAACTTCCGCCGCTGCCTCGACTCCGTCGCCGCCGCCTTCGAGACGCAGGTGGTCGCCCTCACGCTCCCGATCGGGGAAGGCACCGAATTCAAGGGCGTCATCGACCTGCTCCGCATGAAGGCCGTCTACGAGGACGAGCGCGGCGTCGAGCGGCTCGAGGAGATCCCCGCGGCGATGCGCGCCGAGGCGGACGCCGCCCGCAAGGCGATGATCGAGGCCGCCGCCGAGGGCGACGACGAACTCACCGAGAAGTTCCTCATGGAGGAGGAACTGTCCCTCGAAGAGGTCATGCGCGGCCTCCGCGAGGACCTCGTCGACGGACGCTGGGTCCCCGCGCTCTGCGGCAGCGCCACCTCCCTCAAGGGCCTTTCGATCCTGCAGCAGTTCCTCATCAACGAGTGCCCTTCGCCCGACCAGCGCCGCGGCTTCCACGTCCTGACAGACGACCACTCGGCGGAGCTCGTCCCCTTCAGCAGCGCCGGGCCGTTCAGCGCCTACGTCTTCAAGACCGTGAACGACGACTACGCCGGGCGCCTCTCGCTCTTCAAGGTCGTCACCGGCGAAGTCGCCGGCGACGGCATCCTCGCAAACCTCAACCACCACCAGCAGGAGCGCGTCGGGCACGTCTTCGACGTCCGCGGCAAGGCCCAGCTGCCGGTCGAGAAGATCTGCACCGGCGACATCGGCGCCTTCGCCAAGCTCACCTACACCCACACCGGCGACACCATCGCGGACCCGAAGTACACGGGCCGGGTCTACGAGATCACCCGCCTGCCCAAGCCCTCCGCGCACATGGCCCTCCACGTGAAGAACCGCACGGACGAGGACAAGATCTCGCTCACGCTGCACCGCATCCTCGAAGCCGACCCCACGCTCCACCTCGAGCGCGACTCGGCGAACGCGCAGACGATCCTCCACGGCATGGGCGACACGCACCTCGAGGTGGCGCTCCTCCGCATCAAGGCCGCCGCGAAGGTCGAGGTGGAGCTGGTGCCGCCCCGCATCGCCTACCGCGAGACGATCACCCGCAAGGCCGAGGGCCAGGGTAAGTACAAGAAGCAATCGGGCGGGCGCGGACAGTACGGCGACTGCCACATCCGCTTCGAGCCGCTCGAGCGCGGCGGCGGCTTCCAGTTCGAGTGGGAGATCGTCGGCGGCGTCATCCCGACGAACTTCAAGGGCTCCGTCGAAAAGGGCCTCCTCGAATCGATCCACCACGGCACCCTCGCCGGCTTCCCCGTGGTCGACCTGAAGGCCGCCTGCTACTACGGCTCCTACCACGCGGTCGACTCGTCCGACATGGCATTCCAGGTCGCGGCGTCGCTCGCGTTCAAGGAGGTCATCCCGAAGTGCGCCCCGGTGATCCTCGAACCGTTCCACACGGTGACGGTCTTCGTGCCGGACCAGTACATGGGCGACGTCATGGGCTACATCTCCCAGCACCGCGGGCGCATCTCGGGCAACGAGTCGGAGTCGCACAAGGTGACGATCATCGCCGAAATGCCGCAGGGCGAAATGCTGACCTTCAGCCGCGACCTCCGCAGCATGACGCAGGGGCGCGGCGTCTACGAGTCGGAATTCTCGCACTACGAGGCGGCGCCGCCCCCGGTGCAGGAGAAGGTCATCGCCGACGCGAAGGAGTTCGCCGCGCAGCAGGCCGGCTAACCCAACCGTCCGGGCAGCGAAGGAATCCACCGCCGGTTGGAGCGAAACGCTCCAGCCGGCCTTCCTGTTCTCCGCAATGCCCCGTTATTCGGATTGACCCCCCGGCGCGACAATCCGGCCCTATCGGGACTCCCGAGTAGTGCAGCCTTGAAGAGCCGGTGATCAGGCATGACCAAAGCCAAGGTGGTCGCGGTGCTCATGGAGCGGACGGGCTTGTCCCGCCGTGACGCGACGGTCGCTGTGGAAGTGTTCATGGACCAAGTGAAGGCGGGCTTGTCGCGCGACGAGAAGGTCTCCCTCGTCGGATTCGGCACGTTTTACGTCAAGGTCCAGCGGGCGCGCCAAGGGCGCAACCCGCGGACCGGCCAGTCCATCGCCATCCCAGAGAAGCGCGTGACCGTGTTCAAGCCCGGCAAGTCGTTCCGCGCCATGGTGAATGGCCTCAGCGAGGATGAGGTCTCCGACGACGACGGCGGGGACGAGTAGCCCGCGCCCTCTACGGCTTGGCGGCTCTGAACGGCACCTGCTGCGACGGGTCCGCGATCATGGAAACGAGCCGGTCCAGGTCGGTCGGCGCCTTCGCGGCCACGGCCGGCCCGAGCTCCCGCTGCAGCCGCTCCCGGTGGGCCGCCGATAGGCGCGCCAGATCCGGCGTCGCCGCCAGCAGCGCCTCCGCGCGCGCATAGCCCGCAAGCGCCAGCGTCGGGTCCGCCGCATGGTCCGCGAGGAACTGCGCCAGGTTGAACCACGCGCGTCCCTCGCTGTCGACGTCGCCCACCGCTTGGCTGATCTGCAGCGCGCCGCGCATCAGCCGCAGCGCCCCTTCCACATCGCCGCTCGATTCCGCCAGATCCGCGAACCGCATGGTCGCCTGGCTCGCGAGCGGCGTGTCGCCGATCCTAAGCGCCGTGCTGACAAGCTGCGGGTAGATGTCGGCGGCTTCCGCGGTGCGCCCGAGCAGCGCGAGGCCGTCGCACATCTTCAAGCCGGCCACCACCGAGCGCCGGATCGTTTCGGGGCTGCGGTCGAAGCCTTCCGACAGCGCCGCGAGGTACTGCTTGTAGGCGGCGACCGACTCCTCGTTCCGCCCAGCGGCCAGATAGGTGTCCGCCAGCGACAGCATCACATCAAGGTTCGCCGGCTCGATCCCCCGCGCCTCCTCGAGGCGGGCGATCGCCTCCTCCACATCGCCGAACTGGGTGCCCAGCCGCCCCCAGAGCATCAACGTCCCGAGGTCCGGGCTGAAGAGCATCGGCAGCAAACGCAGTTCGTCATACGCGGCGCGCATCAGCCCTTGGTTTCCCTCGACCTCGCCGAGGCGGGCCATCAAGGCGGGGAGCAACCTGCGAGCCGCCGGGCTGTAAGGGTTGATCTTGATCGCTTCCTTCACCGCGCTGATCGCTTCCTCCAGCGCGCCGCCGGAGGCGAGCAATTCCGCGTAGCGCACATGCACCTTGGTGTCGTCCGGGTTCAACTTCTTCGCCAGCAGGATCTCGTCGAAGTCGGCATGCTTCCGGGTGGCGAACTGGTAGGTGACATCCAACGCGGTCACCAACAACAGCCCCGCGATGCCACCGTAACGAATGGTGCGCGCCACCGGCGACCGTCCAGCCAGCCAGCTTGCCGCGCCCGTCAGATATTCCGAAGCTGCATTACCCGCTCCCGAGGAGGCGGCCGTGCCCTTACCGAGGAGCAACTGGGCGATCCGTCCGTCGCGCAACTTCCAGATCGCGCCATCCAGCATGAAGTGGTGGATGTTCACCAGCGCGGTGAAGATCAGAAAGCTCTCCGTGAAATCGAAACTAAACGCGCGGCTCACAAACCAAGGCCCTGGCACGAACAACGCCATCCCGCCGACGATGAGGATGCCAAAGTACCGCCACGGCCGCCAAACACCCGAACCGCGAAGGCCCGCCTCTGTTTCCTTCCTCGCATAGAAGAAATTGATCCAAAGATACTGTGCGCAATGCATGAACGCCAAGGTGCCGGTCGAGTAATACACCGCCGGAACCGCGCTTCCCAGTATCTCGTACAACGCTGGAACGAGGAACCACATGCCTTGCGTGCAGGCAAGCGCGGTCACCGGGATCGCCCGCCGGAATCCAACTTGTGGAATCCACCGAAACAGCACATAAGTGACGGACCCGGCGAAGAACACCAGAAGCGCCCACCGGATGCTGTTCACCCAGAAGCCGAAGTTGTCGAAGTGCTTCTGGATCCAAGGACCCGCCTGTAGAAGATTCGGATCGGCCCCGCCGCTCGCTGCTTGGATCGACACCAGCATGATCAGGTATCCTGAAACGTAACCCCACTGGAGCAGATTGCGTTCGGTCAAGGTGGGATTGATCCCCCGCTTTCGGGCGAACATCATCGTGAGTCCGAAGTTCTGCCCAGTGTAATGGTAAGGGCTCCACAATAGATAAAAAGTCACGAAGTAGGGAACGAGATTCACCCGGTCCCCGAACAACATATGGGAAGTGTGGGTGATCGCCGCTGTCCCGACAAAGAGCGCGGTCACATAGATCGTGAAGAAGCGATACTTCTCGAAATCCGCCTTCGTCCCATACGCGCGATAGATCGTCGCCATGTAGTGAGGGTAATTGCAGACAAAGGAGAGAATATAAAACGCAAAGGCAAGCGCCACCCCGTACTGGAGGTTGAGTTGGTGCGTGATTAGAAGAAACGGCAGTGACCAAAGCCCGCACCCGATCAGTAGGTCGGCCTTCGGCCCGATGTACCACGAACTGGATCCTGCTGCTGCTGTCGCCGCCATGTGACCGCCATTTCGGATGCTGTGCCGGGCGCGCGCGCGACGGCAACAATCGAGTAAGGCCCCACGCAGCCCTCTGCAAGGCCAACCGTGCCCGCGGTCATCGGAGGCGGCGTTTGATCCGCTCGAGAAGCGACTCGCCGGCGGTCGCGGGCTCCGCGCTCCGCCACCAGTCCACCAATCCAGAGGCCGGCGGCGCGGGCCAGCGCGGCGCCCCCGCGTCCAACCAGCGCAGCGCGGGCTCCATCGTCGCCGTGAACGCGACACCAGCCAGCCACGCCAGACCGCGCCGACGGTCGCTGTCGCGCGCCCCTGCATCCCGTCGCGCCGCGCGGACGACCGCCGCCACGGCGTCCTGCCCCGTCGCGTCGGCCGCGAGGTCCGCCGCGACCAGCTCGCGCTCGACCTCCGCCAACGTCGACACGACAGGCCGCACGCCCCAGCGCACCTGCGCCAGGAGCCGGTTGCGGCTGCCGAGGTACGCCTCCGGAACCTCCCGGTCGATCAACACCGAGGCCCCTGCATGCGCCAGCACCGCTTCCTCCACGCCGGAGGCCGGCGTGCCCAGGTCCACCAGACGGTCCTGGCCACCGACAGCCGCCAGCAGCGCCCCGCGCACACGCTCGCCGGCGTCCCCCGTCGGGATTCCGGCGAGCACGGCGACCAGTTGCGGATCCCGTTCGAGCGACCGGCGCAGCAGCGAGCCGGTCGCCTCCGGATCGAGCCACACGTTCCAGCTTCCACCAAAGACCACCAAGGGCGCTTCAGGCGCGACGCCGCGCTGGGCCAGTGCGCGCGGGAAGGGGGGCGCCGGCGCCCACTCCGTCCACGCGTCGGGCACCGCGCAAGGAATCGAGGCCACGCGAGCCGCCGCACCCGGGTCGGCGCCGAGGCGCCCAAGCAGACCGAGCTGCGCAATCAGCGCCAGCCGCTGCGGCCCGCTCACCGTCGAAAACGCGTCGCCGCGCGCGAGCCCCGCACGCATCAGGCGCCACACTTGGTCCCGGCGCGGCACGTCGAACGGCGCGCCGGGGGAACTCTGCAACGCGTGCAGCTCCGCGAGTGGGTCGCCGAAGAAATCGACCCAGCAGGGGAGGCCGAGGTGCTCCGCGAGCGCTGCGGCCGCGGCTGCGGGCATCACCGAACCCACGCCGAAGACCGCATCCGCACCCCTCTCGAGCGCGCCCGCGGTGTGCGCCGCATCGAGGATGCGCTCCGGGGGCACGGCGCAGGCACCCGCCGCTCCGGCCACGGCGATGCCGGCGCGCGCCTCCGCCTCGAGCAGGACGAGCCGCACCCGGTGCCCCGCGGCGATCAGCGGCTCGGCGAACTGGCGCGCGCGGATCGCGGGGCCCGTCACCGCCGCGCCCGGCTCGAGGGGCCAAGGTCCCGCTCCGAAAAGGACGATGGATTTGGGCGCCACGGCGGGGCTCCTAGCGAATCGGCGACTGCGTTTCGATGAGCATTGCCCGGCCAACGGCGGGCAAGCAGCCTTCCCTACGGGCATCGGCCCGCGAAAGGAATGTTCTCCCATGATGGACCAGAGCCGACTCGGCTGGAAGACCAGCATCATCCTCGCCGCCGCGTTCGCCCTTTCCGGCTGCGGCGACAAGTCAGCCCAAGCCCCCGTTGAGCGCCCCGCCGCCCAGGCCCCCGCGAAGGAAGCCGCCCAGAGCACCGGGGCCGCCGCCGGGAAGACCGCCGAAACAGCGCAGGAGGCGTCCACCCATCTCGCAGCGGGAGCGAAGGACGCCCTCGACGGCGCCGCGAAGGGTCTCGGCGACGCCGCCAACGAAGCTAAGAAGTCCGCCGAAGAGGCCGCCAAGCAGGCGAAGGCGGACGCCGAGGCCGCCGCCGCCGACGCCAAGAAGGCCGCGGACGACGCCGCGGCCGCAGCGAAGAAGTCCGCGGAGGACGCCGCCGCCAAGGTCAAGTCCGACGCCCAAGCCGCCGTCGGCGGCACCGCCAAGGCCGCGGAGAGCGCTGTCGGTGGCGCGCTCGGCTCCCTCGGCGGCCTCACCGGCAAGGCCAAGGAAACCGTCGACAGCACCGTCGGCGCTGTCGCGGGCCTCCCCGGTGGCCTCAAGGCCGAGATCACGCAGGCCGGTTCCGGCGCCGTCGCGGAGCCCGGCAAGACCGTCTTCGTCCACTACACGGGCCGCCTCAACGATGCGAACGGCACCAAGTTCGACTCCTCCTTGGACCGCGGCGAGCCGTTCTCCTTCCCCCTGGGCGCCGGCCGCGTCATCAAGGGCTGGGACGAAGGCGTGAAGGGCATGTTGGTGGGCGAGAAGCGCGAACTGACGATCCCCGCGGACATGGGCTATGGCTCGAGGGGCGCCGGTGGCGTGATCCCCCCGGGCGCGACGCTATGGTTCGAGGTCGAGCTGCTCGACGTGAAGTAGGCCTGCGGGCTCTTCGATGAGGACGCGGAATCCGAAGTAGCGGTCCCGCGCCTCCGCGGGCCAGAAGCTCCGGCAAGCAGTCCGCAGCATGAAATTGTCGACCCAGAAAACCCCCGGGCGGAGCACTCCCAAGGCTCCGCCCGGATCCATTTTCCAGTCCACCAGCTCGCCGCCCGGATAGGCGCCGTAGCCGTTCGCGCACCACTCCATCGCGTTCCCGGTCATGTCGTGGAGCCCCCACGCGTTCGGCCGCCACCGGCGCACCGCGCGCAACTCTCCCCCCGAGTTCCCCTGGTGCCAGGCGAAGCCATCGAGGCAGTCGTCGCGCTCGCCGCACGGGTAGGCGGTGCCGCTCCCCGCGCGGGCGGCGTACTCCCACTCCGCTTCCGTCGGCAGCCGCACGACGACGCCGAGCTTCGTTGAGGCCGCGGCGCACCAGGCCTCCGCGTCGAAGCGCGAAACGTTTCCCACGGGCAGGTCGGCCCCGCGCCACTCGGAGAGGTTCTCGAATCCGAGCGCTTCCCACTGAGCCTGGGTGACCTCCGTCTCCCCCAGCCGGAATGGCTTCGTGAACCGCACCGTCGTCACGGGGCCCTCGTTCTCGTTCCGGCCCAGCTCGGTCCACGGCGAGCCCATCGCGAACGCGCCGGGCTCCACGCGCACGGCGCGCAGCTCGACCCCCTCCGCCAGGTGGAACACGGCGGGATCGGCGGGTTCCCCAAACGAAACCGCCGCCGCGAATGCGGCGGACGGGAGGGAAAGAAGAAGTGATCGGGAAAGGTTCATGGTGGGTGGTAGAGGACTCGAACCTCTGACCTTCGCCATGTCAAGGCGACGCTCTAACCAACTGAGCTAACCACCCACAGCAAGTCGGGGAGAGTAGCAGGCGACCGCCGCGCCGCAAGGGGAAATGTGCGCAGCGCGCGCCGGTGCCCGGGGGGGCGCCGGCGCGCGCTGCCGCCAAGCTGTTATGCCAGCTCGAAGCGGTCCAGGTTCATCACCTTGTTCCATGCCGCGACGAAATCGCGGACGAACTTCTCCCCCGCGTCGGCGCAGGCGTACACCTCCGCGATCGCGCGCAGTTGCGAGTGCGACCCGAACACCAGGTCCACCGCGGTGGCGGTCCACTTCACCTCGCCGCTTTTGCGGTCGCGGCCCTCGAACACGTGGTCCGGAGCGCCGGAATACTTCCACTCCACGCCCATGTCGATCAGGTTGGTGAAGAAGTCGTTGGTGAGCGCGCCCGGGCGGTGCGTGAAGACGCCGTGCTTCGCCTGCCCCGTGTTGGCGCCGAGCACGCGGAGGCCGCCGACGAGCACCGTCATCTCCGGCGCGGTGAGCGACAGCAGGTGCGCGCGGTCCACGAGCGCTTCCTCCGCGCGGCGCCGCACGCCCTTGCGCTGGTAGTTGCGGAAGCCGTCGAGCACCGGCTCGAGCACGCCGAAGGAGGCGACGTCCGTCTCCTCCTGCGAGGCGTCCATGCGGCCCGGCGTGAAGGGCACCGCGATGTTTTGCCCGGCGGCCTTCGCCGCGGCCTCGACGGCCACGCAGCCGCCGAGCACGATCAGGTCCGCGAGCGACACGCGCTTGCCGCCGGTCTGCGACGCGTTGAACGCCTTCTGAACGCCTTCGAGCGCCGACAGCGTCTTGTCGAGGACCGCGGGGTCGTTCGCCTCCCAGAAGCGCTGCGGAGCGAGGCGCACGCGGGCGCCGTTCGCGCCGCCGCGCTTGTCCGTCTGGCGGAAGGTCGAAGCGGAGGCCCACGCTGCGGAAACGAGCGCCGGGATTCCGAGCCCCGTCGCAAGGATCTTCCCCTTCAGCGCCGCGATATCCGCGTCCTCCACCACCAGGTGGTCCACCTCGGGCACCGGATCCTGCCAGATCAGCGTCTCCTTCGGCACCTGGTTTCCGAGGTACCGCGACTTGGGCCCCATGTCGCGGTGCGTGAGCTTGTACCAGGCGCGCGCGAAGGCGTCGGCGAACTGGTCCGGGTGCTCGTGGAACCGCTTCGAGATCGGCGCGTAGGCCGGGTCGAAGCGCAGCGCCAGGTCCGTCGTCAGCATGGTCGGCGCGTGGCGCTTCGAGGGGTCGTGCGCGTCCGGCACCGCGTCGGCGGCGGCGCCCCCCTTCGGCTTCCACTGGTGCGCGCCCGCGGGGCTCTTCGTCAGCTCCCACTCGTGGCCGAACAGCGTGTCGAAGTAGCTGTTGTCCCACTTCGTCGGCGTGGGCGTCCAAGCGCCCTCGAGGCCGCTCGTGATCGTGTCGGCGCCCTTGCCGGTGCCGTAGCTGTTCCTCCAGCCGAGGCCCTGCTCCTCGAGCGGCGCGCCCTCGGGCTCCGGCCCGACGTGCGACGCGGCCGCGGCCCCGTGGTTCTTGCCGAAGGTGTGGCCGCCGGCGACCAGCGCGACGGTCTCCTCGTCGTTCATCGCCATGCGCGCGAAGGTCTCGCGGATGTCGCGGGCGGCGGCGAGCGGGTCCGGGTTGCCGTTCGGGCCCTCCGGGTTCACATAGATCAGGCCCATCTGCACCGCCGCGAGCGGGTTGTCGAGTTCCCGTTCGCCGGTGTAGCGCTTGTCGCCGAGCCACTCCGCCTCCGGGCCCCAGTTGATGTCGCCTTCCGGCTCCCAGACGTCGGCGCGCCCGCCGCCGAAGCCGAAGGTCTTGAAGCCCATCGATTCGAGCGACTCGTTCCCCGCGAGGATCATCAGGTCGGCCCAAGAGAGCTTGCGTCCGTACTTCTGCTTGATCGGCCAGAGGAGGCGGCGCGCTTTGTCGAGGTTGGCGTTGTCGGGCCAGCTATTGAGCGGGGCGAAGCGCTGCGTGCCCGAGGAGGCGCCGCCACGCCCGTCGGCCACGCGGTAGGTGCCCGCGCTGTGCCACGCCATGCGGATCATGAAGGGGCCGTAGTGGCCGTAGTCCGCGGGCCACCAGTCCTGCGAATCGGTCAGCAGCGCGCGGAGGTCGGCGCGCACCGCGTCGAGATCGAGCGAGTTGAACTCCTCCGCGTAGTCGAACCCGGGGCCCATGGGGTCCGCCGCGGGCTGGTTCTGGTGCAGGATGCGGAGGTCGAGCTGGTTGGGCCACCAGTCGGAGTTCGACATCTTGCGCGTCGCGGTTCCGTGGCCCATGACTGGGCACTTGGAGATGTCGCCGGCGTGATCGGACTGGGTCATTGGAAGGCCTCTCTGGGGCATGTGGATTGTGGTCGGGAGGGAAGCGAAAGGCGGGCCTCCGGCGTCGGGACGCCCGGCGCCCGGCTCCATGGTGCCGGTCCCGCGGCGCGGGTCAAATCGAGTGGTTCGGCGCCGCAACGGAACCGCCCCGGCCGTTGCCGGCCGGGGCGGGGTGCCGCTTCGGTGCGCCGGATCGCCGGCGGGTTACTTCTTCGCTGTGGCCTTCTTGGCCGCGGGCTTCTTCGCCGCGGCCTTCGGAGCGGCCTTGGGGGCTGCTCCGTTGGCGGCTGCCTTCTTGGCGGAGGGAGCCTTCACGGAGGCGCCCTTCTTGGCGGGAGCGGCCTTCTTCGCGGCCTTGGCCTTCGCCTCGGAGCGCGGGTTGCGGACCGCCGCCTGCGCCGCCGCGAGACGCGCGATCGGCACGCGGAACGGCGAGCAGCTCACGTAGTTCAGCCCCGTGCGGTGGAAGAAGTCGATCGAGTCAGGATCGCCGCCGTGCTCGCCGCAGATGCCCACCTTGAGGTCCGGACGCGTCGAGCGCCCGCGCGTCGTGCCGAACTGCACCAGCTCGCCGACGCCCACCTGGTCGATCGAGGAGAACGGATCCTCCGGGAGGATCTTCGCCTCCAGGTAGTGGGGGAGGAACGTGCCGATGTCGTCGCGCGAGAACGCGAAGGTGGTCTGCGTGAGGTCGTTCGTGCCGAAGGAGAAGAACTCCGCCACCTCGGCGATCGCCGCGGCCGTCAGGGCGCCGCGCGGCACCTCGATCATCGTGCCGACCATGTAGGTGAACTTCACCTTCTTCTCGGTCATCACTTCCTTGGCGACCTTGTGGATGAGCGCCGACTGGTTCTTCAGCTCGTTCACGTGGCCGACCAGCGGGACCATCACCTCGGGCGAGACCTTGCCGCCCTCGGCGACGATCATGGCGGCCGCCTCGAAGATGGCCCGCGCCTGCATTTCGGTGATCTCGGGGTACGAGATGCCGAGGCGGCAGCCGCGGTGGCCGAGCATCGGGTTCGCCTCGTGCAGGGCGTGCACGCGCTGCTTGATGGCGGCGGCGGAGATGCCCAGCTTGTCCGCCGTCTCCTTCACCGACTTCTCGTCGTTCGGCGTGAACTCGTGCAGCGGCGGGTCGAGCAGGCGGATCGTCACCGGCCGGGGACCCATGGCCTTGAAGATGCCGTAGAAGTCCGCGCGCTGGTGCGGGAGCAGCTTCGCGAGCGCCTCGCGGCGGGCGTCGACGCCGTCCGCGAGGATCATCTCGCGCATCGGCGTGATGCGGTCGCCCTCGAAGAACATGTGCTCCGTGCGGGTTAGGCCGATGCCCTCCGCGCCGAAGACGACCGCCTTGGCGGCGTCCGCGGGCGTGTCGGCGTTGGTGCGGACGCCGAGCTGGCGGATGCCGTCGGCCATCTTCATCATGCCCGCGAAGGACGGGTTCTGCGACGGGTCCGCGGGAAGCAGCGGCAGCTCGCCGAGGTACACGACGCCGCGGGTGCCGTTCAGCGTGATGACGTCGCCGGCCTTGATGGTCTGGCCGCCGATCTTCATCTGCTGCGTCTTGTAGTCGATCTCCGCCGCGGCGCAGCCGACGATGCAGCACTTGCCCCAGCCGCGGGCCACCAGCGCCGCGTGGCTCGTCATGCCGCCGCGCGCCGTCAGGATCGCCTGCGCCGCGTGCATGCCCTTCACGTCCTCGGGCGAGGTTTCGTTGCGGACCAGGATCACGCGCTCGCCCTTGGCGGCCGCGTCGAACGCCGCGTCGGCGCTGAAGACGACCTTGCCGGAGGCGCCGCCGGGACCGGCGGGGAGGCCCTTCGCCAGCACCTTCGCCGTCTTCTCCGAAGCCGGGTCGATCATCGGCAGGAGCAGCTCGTTGAGCTGGTCCGGACGCACGCGCATCACCGCGGTCTTCTCGTCGATCAGCTTCTCCTTCACCATCTCGACGGCCATGCGCACGGCGGCGACGCCGTTGCGCTTGCCGACGCGGCACTGGAGCATCCAGAGGCGGCCTTCCTGGATCGTGAACTCGATGTCGAGCATGTCCTTGTAGTGCTTCTCGAGGTTCTTGCGGATCGCGTCGAGCTCCTTGTAGAGCTTCGGCATGCCCTTCTGGAGGGAGACCTGCTGCGAGCCCTCCATCTTGTCGCTCTCGGAAAGCGGCTCGGGGGTGCGGATGCCGGCCACGACGTCCTCGCCCTGCGCGTTGACCAGGTACTCGCCGTAGAAGTTGTTCTCGCCCGTCGACGGGTTGCGCGTGAAGGCCACGCCGGTCGCGGAGGTGTCGCCCATGTTGCCGAACACCATCGCCTGCACGTTCACCGCGGTGCCCCACTCGTCGGGGATCTTCTCGATGCGGCGGTATTCCTTGGCGCGCTTGCCCATCCAGCTCTGGAACACGGCGCGGATGCCGCCGAGGAGCTGCTCGCGCGGGGTGTCGGGGAACGCCTTCCCGAGCGCTTCCTTGATGCGCTTCTTGAACGAGACGCAAAGCTCCTTGAGGTCCTCGGTGTTGAGGTCCGTGTCGAGCTTCACGCCGCGCTCGGCCTTCTTGGCGTCCATAATCGCTTCGAGCTGGTGGCGGATGCCGTGGCCGTCCGCGGTCTCGACGCCGGCCGCCTTCTCCATCACCACGTCCGAGTACATCATGAGCAGGCGCCGGTAGGCGTCGTACACGAAGCGCTCGTTGCCGGTCTTGGCGATCAGGCCCGGGATCGTCTTCTCCGTGAGGCCGATGTTGAGCACGGTCTCCATCATGCCCGGCATGGAGGCGCGGGCGCCGGAGCGGACGGAGACGAGCAGCGGGTTCTTCTCGTCGCCGAACTTCATCCCCATGGACTTTTCGACCTTCGCCATGGCCTTGTCGACCTGGTCCTCGAGGCCGTCCGGGAACTTCTTCTTGTTGTCGTAGTAGAACATGCAGGTTTCGGTGGTGATCGTGAAACCCGCCGGGACGGGAATTCCGAGAAGGACCATCTCCGCGAGGTTCGCGCCCTTGCCGCCGAGCAGTTCCTTCATCTTGCCGTTGCCGTCCGCCTTCCCGTCGCCGAAGAAGTAGACAAAGCGCTTCGTAACTGCCATGTGTGGGTTGCTCCTTATTCTCCGCTTGGGGAGAACGATTGTGGGCTGCGGCGCCTGCCCGCGGAGCAATCCGGTCGTCCGGAGGAACCGCGCCCGAGGGGGGCGCGCCGGGCCGGACGGTATCGTTGCGCTGGCATCAACGCGGCCCGCTGTCGTGGAAGATGAAGCCTTCCCGACGCCGGGCGGTGTCAACGCGAAGGCAAAGGATCCCGCGGCAGGATGTCCCATTCCGACGAACGGTTCGCCAAGCCCGCCCCGGCGACGCCCGCCGCCGCCGCCGCGCGCGTCGTCCCCCTCTGCGGCGCCGCCGGGCTCCTCCTCTTCACCGCCGCCTTCTTCCTCGGCGATCCGGGCATCGGCGGCTGGGACCAGAACTTCTACTTCGCCTACGCCGGCGCGCTCGCGGAGCACGGCGACCTCGACCTCGCGCCCGCCTACCAGGCGCTCGTCGAACGCGGCGCCGACCCCGCCGTCTTCGACCCCTCGAAGCGCACCGCCACCGGCCAGGTCTACAACTACTTCCCCATCGGGCATCCGCTCACGCACGCCTGGGCGCTGCTCCCCGGGCGCCTCGCGTCGCTCCTCGCCGGGCAGGGCGGCGGCGCCTTCAGCCCCCTCGCGCAGTACTTCTACTGCCTCTCCTGCGTCGCGGGCGGACTGCTCGGGCTCGCGGCGATGCGGCGCATCGTCGCCCGCTGGTTCGGCGACGCCGCCGCGGCGCTCGCGCTCCTCTCGCTCTTCGGCGCGTCGATGCTCGGCTACTACCTCTTCATCCTCCCGGCCATGAGCCACAGCACCACGCTCCTCGTCCTCGGCGCGGCGCTCTGGCTGGCGGTGCCGATCCTCGACCGTCGGGAGGAGGCGCGCTCCTGGCGCTACTTCGCGCTCGGCCTGCTGGTGGGCTGGGGCGTCGCGGTCCGGCTGCAGGATGTCGGCCTCGGGTGGCTCCTGGCGGCGGCGGCGTGGGCCGCGTGGCGCTCCGGCGCCCCGGTCGCCAAGGCCGCCAAGCGCGCCGGCCTCGCGGTCCTCGGCGGCTTCCTCGGCTTCCTGCCCCAGCTCCTCCACTGGCGCTGGCGCGACGGCGCGTGGCTCCCGTCCGGATACAGCGACTACGCGCACTTCGACTTCTCGGACCCGCACTTCGTCGAGGTGCTCTTCCACGCGCGCCACGGGCTGTTCCACTGGCACCCGCTCCTGCTCGCGGCCGCGGCCGGCTTCGTGTGGTGGATGGCGACGGCGGGGCGCCCGCTGCCGCGCCGCCTAGGGGCTTTCCTAGCGCTCCACGCGGCGACCATCTGGATCCTCGCGGCGGGCTTCTCGATCTGGTGGTTCGGCGACAGTTTCGGCTCGCGGCCGTTCCTCTCGGCGCTGCCGCTGTTCTGGCTCGGACTCGCCGCGCTCTGGTCGCGCGCGCTCGAACGTCCGCGCGCCGCCTGGGCGCTGGGCGCCGCCATCGCGGCGCTGACGCTCTGGAACGCGCTGCTGATGGTGGCGTTCCACCTGGCGTGGATCAGCCGCAGCGGCCCGCTCGAACCCGCCGCCGTGCTGCGCGCCTGGGTGGACCGCGCGGGGTGAAGCGCACCGGGCCGTCTCCACTTGCCAGTCCCGGGCGGGAGCCACATGCTATGGCCAAGACCAAGAGCTTTCGACCGAGGTGCAACGGCCCATGTGGCGAATCCTGACCGTCGACGACGAACCCGATGTGCGCGCCATCATCGTGGCGTCCCTCCGCAACCACTACGAGGTCTTCGAGGCGCAGGACGGCCTCGACGCGCTCGAAAAGATCAAGCGAGTCGAGCCCGACTTCGTGATCATGGACGTCATGATGCCGCTCATGAACGGCTTCGAGGCCTGCGACGCGATCCGCAAGGACCCGGTCTTCCGCGCCCTCCCGGTGATGTTCCTCACCGCCCTCGGCACCAAGGAGGACATGAAGAAGGGCTACGGCGTCGGCGCGAACCTCTACCTCACGAAGCCCTTCGACCCGGCCCGCCTCCAGAAGAACATCGACGTCTTCTTCGAGACCACCCCGCCCGCGCGCACCCACAAGCGCTACTCCGTCGGCCAGCTCCGCGACTTCGAGAAGTCCGGCGAAGCTCCCCCCGCGCCCGGATCGACCGACATCCACCTCCGCGAGACCGCGACCGAAGGCGTGCGCAAGGCCGAGGAGATCGGCCCCACGCCCGACCTGCGCGGAGCCGCAGCCGGCAAGCCCCGCGTCCTCCTCGTCGACGACGAGCACAGCATCCTCGACATCATGCGCATGACCCTCGAACCAGCCTACGAAGTCGTCACCGCGGGCGACGGGATCCAGGCGATCGAGAAGCTGGTCCGCTACCAGCCCGACATCATGATCATCGACCTCATGCTCCCGAAGATGAGCGGCTTCCAGCTCCTCCAGTCGCTCCGCCAGAACGCCGCCTTCACCCACCTTCCGATCTGCGTGTGCTCCGCCAAGAGCTCCCAGCGCGACATCGACCTCGCGAAGCGCAACGGCTCGAACGACTACCTCGTGAAGCCCTTCGATCCGTCGGCCCTCGAGGCGATGATGAAGCGCATGCGCGCCATCCCGGGCTTCCGCGTCCGCCCCAAGAACATGACCATCGAGCAGGTCGCCGCCATCGAGGCCCCGAAGGAGGCGGAGGACAAGTTCGGCGCCGACGAAGAGGCTTCGCGCCAGACCGCGAAGATCGATGAGAACCTGCTGCCCCCGGTCCGCAAGGACTCGGGCAAGGCCCTCGCCGACTTCCTCCGCAAGGAGGGCGAGAAGGACGCCTTCTCCAAGGCCGGGGACGGCGACGAGAAGAAGCGCCGCCGCCGCCTGTTCGGCTTCGGGCGCTCGGACGACTAAGCGAGGCAGGGGCGTCCGCCGGTGCCCGCGGCGCCCCGTTGGCTGTCCTTCCTGCTGCCGCGCGCCTGCCTCGCGTGCGGCGAATGCCTCGGTCCCGGCATCGAGGAGCCCCTCTGCCGATCCTGCGCCGCCGGAATGCTCCCGGTGCCCGAGGAGCGGTGCTGCCCGCGCTGCGGCGTCGTGCTCCCCGCGCCCCCGCACCCGCTGTCGCCCCGCTGCCCCGCCTGCGCCGAGCTGCCGGACACCTTCAACCGGGCCGCCTCGGCCTTCCAGTACCGAGGCACCGCGGGACGCCTGCTAAGGTCGCTGAAGTACCGGCGCGACAGCGCGGCGGCGGTGTTCCTCGCCCGCGAAGCGCTCCCCGCGGCGCGGCGCTTCGCGCTCCTCGCGGACCCCGCCCCGACGATCGCGGTCCCGGTGCCGCTCCATCCCTGGCGCGAGTTCCGCCGCGGCTACAACCAGGCGGCGGAGCTTTCGACGCGGCTCGCAGAGGGCCTGGCGCTCGAGCACGAGCCCTACGCGCTGAACCGCGCGTTCACCTGGCGGCCGCAGGTGCGGCGCCGCACGCCGGAGGAAAGGCTCCAGCGCATCCGCGGCGCCTTCCGGCCGCACCTGCCTGGGCGCGTCGCCGGGCGCGCCGTACTGCTGGTGGACGACGTGATGACGACTGGCGCGACGGTGGCCTGGGCGGCCTCGGCGCTGCGCGGCGCGGGGGCGTCCGCGGTCTGGATCTTCACCATCGCGCGGGCGGGGGCGGCGGCGCCGAAAGGGGCACTCCCGCTTCCGCCAGCTCCGCCCGCTTGAGCATCGCGCGCTCCAGCTCCCCCACGCGCTTCCGCCCGAAGAACTCCCCGGCGGCGCGATGCCACTCGGGCGAGCCCTCCGCCAAGCCCTCGCCGCCCCCCTCGGACCGCCACTGCGCCAGCAACTGCTCTTCCGCCCGGCGCAGCAGCTTCATCCGCTCGACACCCGCGGCGGCCGTGAACGGACGGGTCAGCGCCTGCCGCTGCGTCGCCTCCGCAAGCGTGGTGTAGAGCACGAGAGCGCGCTCGAACGCCTCTTCCGCCTCCGCGAACTGCCCGTTCCGGGCGAACACGATCCCCGCGTTGTAGGCGATGCCTTCGGACTCGCGGTCCAGCTCGACGGCGCGGCGCAGCGCAGTCGCCGCCCGCGGCCAATCCCGCGCCTCCCACGCGACCGCGCTCGTGAAGTGGACATCTCCCAGGAAGTTCCGCGTCAGGAAATCCTCCCGAGCGAACCGCCTGCTCCGCGGTTCCGGCAGCGGAATCTCGACCGGTTCCGGCGGGGGCGAACCTGCTGCCATCGCCACATAGTAGGGCCCCAGCGGCGCCCACTCCATCCCCCGCGGCAGCGGCGTGTCGGGCTGCGTCGAGAAGAGGCTCCCCGCCTCGACGGCATCGCCCGGCGCGACCCACGACTGCCCCGTGATCCCGCGATAGGCGAGCGACACGTCGGGACGCACGCCCTCCACATGGCGGAGGTACATGAGAGGGAACAGCATGTTGTCTCCGCCGGCGACGAGGGTGGCCCCCTGCGGCAGGGATCCCAGCAGCGCGCGGTGGAAGCCCTCCAGCACCCGGTAGTCCGACTGGTTCCGCAGCACGGGCCCGGACAGCGCCATCGACGCCGGCACCGCCCAGAGCAGCGGGCGCAGCCGGACGGGGAGCACCTCGAACGCGCGCTCGACGCCGAAGGGCAGCAGCAGGAACAGCCCGGCGAAGGCGGGAAGGTAGTAGCGCGGCCACATGAACAGATCGGCCCAGGACCCGTGCTTCGCCATCACGCCGAAGACGGCTACGGTTAGCAGGACAGGGAGGAGCACCGGCGCGCCGCGCCGGGCCGCCGCCGGGATCCCCAGGAGCGCGAGCGGGAGCCCGATCCAGCCCAGCTCCCGCGTGGCCACCCCGGCCAGGTGCGCCGCCAGGATCGCCGCGTCGGCGGAGGAGCGGAGCCACGCCTTCACCCAGTAGCCGTCGCGCGAGAGCACCGCGAGGAAGTTGTCGAGCGTCTCCGGGTTCCCCCAGTCGAGCGGGGGATCCGCCGCGCTCGCGATCGGCAGGTAGGCGTAGAGCAGCAGCGGCGGAAAGAACGCCGCCATGGCGGCGGCGGATCGGCGCAGCCCCCCCCAGTCGCGCCCGCAATGCGCGAGGTTCGCCACCCCGACGCACGCGGTGGCGATCGCCGCGACGGTGTGGTTCGTGGTCCCGAGGCCCCCGAGCGCGTAGGCGAGCGCGAGCCAGCGCCAGCGCCCGCCGGAGCGCCAAACGCCGAAGGCGGCGAGCTGCGCGAGGATCACGAAGATGCTCAGCGTGTATACCCGCTGCGCGGTTGCCTCGCCCCAAAGCGTCGGCGAGGCGCCGAACAGCAGCGCCGCGAAGAGCGCCGGCGCCGCGGCGGCGCCCCAGCTCCGCGCCGCGACGTAGAGCGCCCCGGCCGCCAGCGCGCCGAAGAACGCGCTCATCAGCGACAGCTCGAACGCCACGTTCCCCAGCGGCAGCAGCAACTGCCACAGGTGGCCCACCAGCACATAGAGCGGATAGCCCGTCGGGTGCGGAACCCCGAGGACCGCGGCGGCGGTCGCCAGCTCCCCGCAGTCCCCCGCGTAGATCGTGCGCGAGGCGGTGAAACCGTAGAGGACCAGGAACGGCGCGGCGACATACAACGCCGCGGAGCGGAGGTCGGCCGCGGAAAGAGGTTCCGCGGGCTGCTGGTCGGTGGGATCGTTCACGGGGGGATTGTCGCCGGAGGGAGGGGCGCGGCAAGTCGATCCGGGGGGCGCTACGCGGTCGCAAGCACGACGAGGCGCTTCGCGTCGTGGTCGTAGGGGGCCCCCTCGAGGCTGCCGAAGGCGCGGACCTCGCCGAAGCCCGCCGCGCGGAGTAGCGCCAGCAACTCGGTCGCCGAGTAGATCCGGTGCTCGAGCGTCAGTTCGTGGCGCTCTGAGCCGTTGAGCACCGTCCACCGCGCCGTCATCCAGTCCCAGCCATCGCGCACCACCCGCTCCTCGATCAGCACGGCGCCGCCCTCGCGGACCCAATCGCGCGCCCGGAAGGTGCGGGCGAGCACCTCCTTGCCGACGAGTTCCATCAGGAGCCGCCCCCCCGGGCGGAGCGAGCGGTGGAAACCGCGCGCCGCCTCGAGGTCCTCGGCGGGATCCTCGAAGTAGCCGAAGGACGTGAACATGTTGAGGACGGCGTCGAAGGCGCCGGGGCGGCGAAAGGTCCGGAGGTCGCCCTCGAGCAGTTCGACTTCCACGCCGGCTTCCGCGGCGTGCTGGCGGGCCTTATCGAGCAGTGGCCGCGTCCGGTCGACGCCGGTCACGCGGAACCCGCGCCGCGCAAGCGGCACCGAGTGGCGGCCGGGGCCGCACGGGATGTCGAGGATCGAGGCCCCGGGCGGGAGGTCGAGCAGCCGGAGCGCAGCGTCCACTTCACCTTCGGCGCGCGCGAACGCCCGGGGTCCGAAGGTGATCGGATACACCGCCAGCCAGAAGGAATCGTCGGCGTGCCACGGCTTGTCCATGGTCACAGGCTTCCGCCCGGATCAGCTCGGCTTGCCGGCGCGCTCGTTCTCGAGGCTGCGCTCGAGGCAGTCGATCATCGGCTGGAACTCGAGACGGTTGTTCTCGTCCAGCTCGACCAGGTTCTGGTGCGCCCGGAGCACCAGGCAGATGTGGTCGATCCTGCTCATCGGCCCTGCGGCGTGGGCTTCGAGCGTGCCCTCGGCCCGCTTGATCGCGCCGTTCGTGTAGGTGTCCGAGCAGTCGCGGGCCTCGACCATGTTCAGCAACCCGAGCGTGCGCAGGTTGCGGTGCACCTTTTCGGAGGGGTTCACGAGGACCGGCTTGCCGACCCTCGCGCGCATCTGGTCGATCGCGATGTCGCTCAGGACGCCGAGAAACGTCGAATCGAGCATGTCCGCCGCGGTGACGTCGATGATGAACCGGTAGCCGCCCCCGCGCCGCTCCAGCAGCTCGGCGAAGCTGCGCAGCGCCGGCGCGTTGAACATGTTGCCGCGGCCCGAAAGCCGCACCACGGCGATGCGCTCGTCCTTCAGGGTCGTGCACAGGATGTCGGGGCCCGAAGAACCGTTCATGGGCGACTCCGCCTTCGGCTGGCAGTGCGCAAAGCGTGGGGGAGGCAGCTTGGTTGCGATCATGAACGCTGGTCTGGTCCCCGATGGAACAGGAAGTCAAAAACAAAGGGGCGTATCGGGAACGGAACCGGAGCCTAAAGGGGTTTACCACGACCGCATGTGGACCATTGCAGCCCTACGCACCCCGACCTGCAAGGACAAGGCCGGTTTGGCCAATAGTGGAAAAAGCCCCGCGCAACCCCTTTCCGTCCGTCCGGGAACTCCCCGATGGGAAAAAACCTTCCCGCGTTTCCAACCGGAACGGGCGGGGGGACACTAATGGGGCGAACGGTGGCCCGGGACCTTCGGGGCGGGCGCCGGTTCGGAAAGCGGACGGCAGACCATGGGTAGTGATTCCGCGACGAAGCAGACGGAGGCGCTCCACCGCAAGGCCCTGCAAGGGGACGCGGAGGCGTTCTGGAAGCTCGTCAAACCGCACGAAAGGACGATCTTCGCCGTGGCGCTCGGGGTCCTGCGGGACCCGGAACGGGCGGAGGACGTGCTGCACGACACGTTCCTGAGGGCGTTCTCGTCGCTCGGGAACCTGAAGTCCGAGACCCGGCTTTCGAGCTGGCTGTACGGCATGGCGCGCAACGTCGCCCACGAGCACCTCCGCAAGGCGGTGCGACAGGAGAAGACGGTGGCGGCGATGCCGGCCCGGCCCGAAGTGGTGCCGGTGACCGCGATGCTGATGGAGGAGGAGCGCATGAAGCAGCTCGACGCCTGCCTCGACGCCCTCCCGGAGCAGCACCGCATCGTCCTCGGGCTCAAGTACATGCAGAACCTCTCGTGCAAGGAGATCGCGGACACGCTCGGGATCGGCCTGGAAGCGGCGAAGTCGCGCCTCTTCGAAGCACGCAAAGCGCTCCACGCAAGGATGAAGGCCGCCGAACACCAGGCCGCCACAGCTCCCGCGCCTTCCGCGCGCGGTGTCCAGACAGGAGCTTCCGGCAACGCCGGAGCCCAAGGCAGGTTGGGAACATGAAGGACACGCAAGCACAGGCTAACTTGGAAGACCGCATCCTCGCGCAGCTCGACGGCATGTTGTCGCCGGAGGAGGAGCGCTCCCTCTTCGCCGAAATCGAGGCGGACCCGGAGCGCCGCAAGCTGTACGACTCCTACCGCGAGCAGGAGGTCGCGTTGGAGGCGTACTTCGCCGGCAAGGCGAAGCGCCTCGACGCCATCGCACCCCCGGACCTCTCCCGCGAGGCGCCCGCCGCCCGCGCCGCCGTGGTACCGGTCGGCAACCCCCGCAACCGCCAGGCGCTGCGCTTCCTCGCCGCCGCCGCCGCGGTCGCGCTCATGGCCACCGGTGGCGCCGTGGTCTGGAACCGCATGGACAAGAACCCCTACGGACAGGTGCTGGCCTCCAGCGGCCACGCCCAGATGGTCCTCGGCGGCGGCGGCGGCATGGCGTCGCTCCGCGCCGAGGACACCGTGACCCGCGAGGCGCGGCGCCTCAAGACGACCGGCCGCAGCTCGCTCTCCGTCGAACTCGCCCGCGGCGCCGGCACGCTCGACCTCGAGTCGGACACGGCCGTGTCGCTCTCGCGGGCGGCGCGCGCCACGTCGCTCGAACTCGAGCGCGGCTCGGTGTTCTACGCCGCCGGCGACGAGCCCGCCGTGCTCCGCACGCCCGAGCTCGAGGTCCGCGCCCGCGGCGGCAGGGTCAGCGTCGTCCGCGGCATCCGCGGCTCCGAGGTCGCGGTGCTCGACGGCGAGGCGGAGGTGTTCTCCCAGGGCACCCGCAAGACGCTCCGCGCCGGGCAGGCCTTCAGCAGCATCGGCGCCGAGCCGGTGCCGGTCGCCTGGCCCGCGCAGCGCGAGCCGATGGAAGTCGCCGCGGCCCCGGCGCGGGCGACCTCCGCGGCGACCCCGACCGCCGAGCCCGCGGAGCAGGCCCCCGCGTACTCGACGGCGACCACCGGCCCTATCGGCTCGCCCGCCCTCGCGACGACGAGCTGGTACATGCCGGGCGGCACGGAGCTCCTGATCGAAATCCCCAGCATCTCCGCGCTCCTCGGCCCCCACGGCCTCTCGAGCCCCGCCGACCTGCTCGACGTCCAGGCGATCGTCGACGCGCTCGACACCGCCGGCGTGGATCCGGAGGTGCGCGCGGAGTTCGACGAGGTGCGCGCGGAGGTCGAGCAGGTGCTCGCCGATCCCGACCTGCGGACCGTCGCGGGCGCCATGACGGGCTCGCTCAGCATCGGCCTCACGAAGGACGGCCCCGTTGCGGCGGTCGGGCTCCAAGGCTCGAACGCGCTCGCCGCGGAGCAGGTCGTGCGCGAGCGCTTCCTGCCGATGCTCGGCACGGCCTCGCTGCTGCCGAACGGGCCGCGGCTCACGGCGCAGCGCGGCGTGGCGATGGCGGGCGTTGGCGGCGCGGCCTGGAGCGAGGCGCTCGCCGCGCTCTCCTCCGGCACCGTCACCTCCTTCACGCGCTCCCGCTTCCACGACGAGGTGCGCTCCATGACGCCCGGGAGCGGCTTCACGGTGGCGGTGGACTTCGCCTCCGCGCTGGAGCGCTCGCACCCCGAAGGCACCCCGGAGCGCCGCAAGCTCGACCTGCTCGGCTTCGGCAACCTCCGCACGCTGATCGCCTCGAACAGCTTCGGCGACCAGGCGCGCAACCAGGCGATGCGCCTCACCTTCGACGGCGAGCGCGCCGGCGTGATGGGCTGGCTCCGCGAGCCGGGCGCCATGGGCGGGCTCCGCTACTTCTCGCCCGACGCCCACGTGATCGGCGCGATGAAGATCGAGCGCCCCGTCAACATGCTCCACCAGATGTACGCCTTCGCGGCGTCGGAGCGGCCGGGCATGCCCGATCCGCGCGGCGACGAGGTGACGGCGGCGCTCGAGCGCATCGCCGCCACGCTCGGCGGCGAGGTCGCCTTCGGCCTCGACAATCCCGTCGCTCCGCTGCCGAACGCCAAGCTCGCGTTCGAGGTGGTCGACCCCGCAGGCTTCCACGAGGGGATGGTCGGGCTCTTCGAGCTGGTCTGGGCGCGCGACGGCGGCTCCGTCGAGGTCGCGACGGACACCCACCGCGGCCACCTGATCGTCGAAGCGAAGCTCTCCGGAGTGCCCTTCGCCATCAGCTACGCGCTGATCGAGGACTTCGTGGTCTTCGCCCCGGGCCGCAACTTCACCCGCGCGACGATCGACCTGGTGGAGGACAACCGCTCCATCGACCGCGAGTACGCCTTCACGCAGGCGCTCCCGGCGAGTAGCGGCTCGCACGCCTCGGCGCTGCTCTACGTCAAGACCGCGGGCATGGAGGCCATCGGCCAGACGCTCGCGGCCCTCGGCCAGGGCGCGCAGCAGGAGGGCGACGGCGGCGAGGGCTTCCAGCTCGACCTCGCGGCCCTGTCGCAGGTGGACCTGGACACGACGAAGGGCGACGCCGCGGTGATGTACGCGGTGGCCCGCCCGGATTCCATCGACGTCTTCATCGACGGCGTTAAGGTTGGCGACTACCGGATGGCAGGGGTGCTCCCGGCGGTCTACGACATGGTGACCCAACCGTAAACGCCGCACGCAGGCCGGCGCAGCGCGGGGGGCCGTCGGGGATGGCGGCCCCCCGCCAGCCGCATTCCATCCGGCAAGGAGACGCGAAGGTGTTCGTCGAACTGGAGAACCTCACGGTCCGCTACGGGCGCCGCACGGTGCTCGAAGGCATGACCGCCACGCTCGCGGGGAAGTGCATCGGCCTCCTCGGGCCCAACGGCGCCGGCAAGTCCACGCTGATCCGCACGCTCCTCGGCTTCGTCAAGCCCGCCGCGGGCCGCGCCCGCGTCCTCGGCATCGACGTCTCGCAGGACCCGCTCGCGATCCGCCAGCAGGTCGGCTACATGCCCGAGCACGAATCCTACATCCACGGCCTCAGCGCGGTCCGCCAGCTCCGCTACGTCGGCGAGCTCTCCGGCCTCCCGCACCGCGCCGCCATGGAGCGCGCGCACGAAATGCTCAACTTCGTCGGCCTCGGCGAGGAGCGCTACCGCCCCGTCGAAACGCTCTCGCTCGGCAACCAGCAGCGCGTGAAGCTCGCCCAGTCCCTCGTCCACGGCCCGCGGCTCCTCATCCTCGACGAGCCCACCAACGCGCTCGACCCCGAGGGCCGCCAGGAGATGCTCCACCTCGTCCGCGACGTCGGCCGCATCTCCGGCTCCCACGTCATCATGTGCTCCCACATCCTCAACGACATCGAGTTCTGCTGCGACAGCGTCTGCGTGATCAACAAAGGGCGAGTCGCGCTCAACGGCGTGATCGCGGAGCTGAAGAAGGAGGACCGCCGCACCTACGACCTCCGTATCGAGGGCGACTCGGAGCGCTTCCTCGGCGCGGTCGCCGCCCGCGGCTGGGTCTGCTCGGGGAACGACCGCGGCGACATCCGCGTGCAGCTCCCGGACCGCGACGACGCCCGCTCGATCTTCGCCGTCGCCCGCGAGGCCGACGTCCAGCTCCGCCATTTCCACTACAAGCAGGACACGCTCGAGGACATCTTCATGAACGCACTCGAAGAATCCCGCGGGAGCGCCGCCAATGCCGGTACGTGAGATCCGCTACGAACTCTACGCCGGCGAGCTCGAACCCCGCTGGGTGCGCTTCTTCGCCATCCCGCGCTTCTCGCTCCAGGCGGTCTGGAGCAAGTGGCTCACCACCGCCCTGCTCGGATTCGGCTCGCTCCAGCTCGTCCTCTACACCGGCTACCTCTACGTCGTGAACACGCCGGTGCTGAAGGACCTGCTCGGGCTCGGCAACGCGAACCTGGTGCTCGGGACGGACCGGCTGTTCCAGTCCTTCCTCTTCGTGCAGAGCTTCATCGCGCTGGGCGTGATCCTCGGCGCGGGCCCGAAGCTGCTCAGCCCCGAGCTGCGGCACCACGCGCTCTCGATCATCTTCAGCCGCCCCATCTCCCGCGCCACGTACTTCGCCGGCAAGGTGGTCGCCATCGGATCGCTCATGACGCTGCTGACGCTGGTGCAGACCACGCTGCTCTTCGTCGTCATGATCGCGGTGAACCCGCCCGGCAGCGCGTTCCGCGCCGAGTTCTTCTCCGCGTCGGTGCCCGCCTACCTCTCGGCGATGGTCTACGCCGCGATGGTGACCGCGCTGTACGGCCTGGTGCCGCTGGCGGCCTCGGCGGCCACCGCGAACGCGCAGCGCGCCGCCGGGATCATCGTCGCGATCATCTTCGGCTCCAGCGCGGCGGGGCGGATCCTCGCCGAAACGCTCGACATCCCCACCCTCGAGGCGCTCGGCATCGTACCGCTCCTGCGCAACGCCGGGACGGCGCTGCTCCGCGGGACGTCCGAGTCGGACCTCTCGCCCGCGGCGATGGCGCTCTCCTTCTTCGCCTGGTGCGGCGCTCTCGGCTGGTTCACCTACCGCCGGCTCCGGCCGGTCGACATCTTCGAGGAGTGAGGCCATGAGCGCACCGGCACTGGTCGAACTCGACAACGTCTCCCGCTGGTACGGCGAGGTGATCGGCGTGAACCGCATCAGCGTGGTGCTGCGCCCCGGCATCACCGGGCTGCTCGGCCCCAACGGCGCGGGGAAGTCCACCCTCATGAACGTGGTCGCGGGGATGCTCTCGCCGAGCAGCGGCACGGTCCGCGTGCTGGGGCAGGACAGCTTCGCGAACCCCGCGGTGGCCGCGCGGCTGGGCTACTGCATGCAGAGCGACGCCTTCTACGAGCGCTTCACCGGCATCGAGTTCATCGAAAGCCTCCTGCTGCTGCGCGGCTGGATGCGCTCGCGCGCCCGCGCCTCCGCGGCGCACGCGCTGACGCTCCTCGGCATGGCGGAGAACATGGACCGCAAGATCCAGACGTACTCCAAGGGCATGCGCCAGCGCACCAAGGTGGCGCTCGCCGTCGCCCACAACCCCGACATCCTGGTGCTCGACGAGCCGCTCAACGGCCTCGACGCGCTCGGGCGCCACGAGATGGTCGAGCTGGTCCGCCGCTGGGGCGCCGAGGGGCGCAACGTCCTCATCAGCAGCCACGTGCTGCACGAGATCGAGGCGATGACCAACAACATCCTCATGCTGCAGGGCGGCTACCTGCTGGCCGAGGGCGACGTGCGCGAGGTGCGCTCCGCGCTCAAGCACCATCCGCTCCGCGTCTTCCTCCGCACCACCGAGCCGCGCCGCGCCGCGGCGTTCCTCCTCGAACAACCAGAAACGCTCAGCGTCCGCGTCGAAGACGCCGACCACGCCCTTTTCCTGGAGACCCGCGACTATGCAGCCTTCCACGATGCCCTCCAGCGCTTCGTCCTCGACGCAGGCGGCGACGTCTCCCTCGTCACGGTGGCCGATGAAAACATCTCCAGCATCTTCGACTACCTCGCCGGGAACCGCGGAGGAAACCGTGGACCGGGCTGACTACGGCCCGCCCCTCCGCCAGTTCCTCGCCACCGCCCGCCTCGGATTGCTCCGCTACCGGCGCTCGAAGCACCTGCTCTCCGCCTTCGCGCTCCTCTGGCTGCCCGTGCTGCTCATGGCCGCCGTCGCCGGGTTCCAGATGTTCATGTCCGGCTTCGCCTTCGAGAACCCGCTCCAGCTCGACCGGAAGCCGTTCTTCGACGAGGCGAAGACCATCAACGTGAAGACGGCGCTCGAAACCTACCGGCTCACGTTCCAGAACGCCTTCATCTACTTCTCGATCTTCTTCGTCGCGATGATCTTCGGCCAGGCCGCGGTCCGCGAGGAGACCGACGAGCAGACGCTCCACTACCTCTTCCTGCAGCCCGTGCCGCGGTGGATCCTGCTGGCGGGCAAGTTGGCCGGCTTCCTCTGCATGGCGCTCCCGCTGCTGGCGTCCTCGCTCGCGCTCTGCCAGGTCCTCGCGCTCGCGCCCCTCGGACCGGGCGCCTTCGCCGAAGCGGTCGCCGACCACGGACGCCTCACCGCCCTGCTCCAGGAGGGGCTCGTGCTCGCGCTCGCCCTCGTCGCCTGGTGCGGCCTCTTCATGGCCATCGGCACCGCGATCAAGGCGCCGATCATCATGTTCTTCATCTACGGCTGGGAGGTGGCCTCGAACTTCCTGCCCCAGATGCTCCAGCAGTTCACCATCTCGTTCTACGTCCGCTCCCTGCTCCCCGCGAGGAGCCTCCAGGACCCGGGCGCGATCCAGATCCTCGCGGAGCCCGCCGGCGTCATCGAAAGCCTGCTGGTCGTCGGCACCGTCGTCGCCATTTCGCTCGGCGCGACCGCCCTCATGGTGCGCTGGCGCGAGTGCGTCTACAGCGACGCCTGACGCCCCCGGTCAATAAAGCGTCCACCCCTGCGCGGTGGCGGCGGCCTCGCCGAACACCAGGTCCACCCGCGTGGCGGGCCCGTCCGTGACGACCACATCCTCCACCAGCTTGGGCTCCGCGTAGCCCTCCGCGGTCACCAGCAGGTCGTAGGAGCCAGGCGCCAGCACGCGGTGGAAGTCGCCCGCGTCCGGATCCGTGAACGTCAGCCGGTTGCGGTTGTCGATGCGGATCGTGGCCGGGAGCGGCTGGCCCGTCGGGCCGTCGATCACCGTCCCGCGGATGCCGTGGTGCACCATCTCGAGGTACGCCAGCGCGGGCTCGCGGTTCTCCTGCACAAGGCCGGGCAGGCGGCTCACCGTCGGGATCTTCTGGTTGTCCAGCTCCAGCGTGATCTCCATGCCGCCCTCCCAGACGTAGGTCCAGTCCTGCAGGCCGCCGTACAGCGGGTACCAGTCCGTCCCGTTCGTGACGCCCTGCGGGAAGGTGGCGCTGGCGAACATGCGGACGTGGAGTGTGGAGTACAGCAGGGCCAGGTCCCGGAAGATGTCGTTGTCCGGCGCGAGCGTCTCGCCGCAGTTCCCGAGGCAGTTGAAGCACTCGTCGTACGGGTAGTTCGCCACCAGCGCGCCGCCGTGCATGTTCGCGGAAAGCGTCGTCGACCGCGCGCCGAAGAAGCTCATCACCGCCGCCGTCTCCGCCTGGCGCCCCGCGGTGCTGTTCGGGTCGCTGCACGACCAGCGCGGGAAGTCGCGGTTCAAGTCCACGCCGTTCGCGTTGAAGCGCGTCGGCGTCGTCCGGTCGCGGCCGTCCGGGTTCATCAACGGCATGATCCAGACTTCCGTCTCGTCCACGAGCGTGGTGATCCGCGGGTCCGTGCCGTAGTCGTTCAGCAGGCGCCCGATCAGGTCCATGCACACCTCGACGCCCAGCACCTCGTCGCCGTGCATCGTCGACACATAGCGGAACTCGGGCTCGTCCTCCTCGGCGTCGGGGTTGTCGCTGATCTTGATCACCCAGAGCTGCCGCCCCTGGACGGAGGTGCCGATGGACTGCACCCTCGCGATGTCGGGATTCGCCGCGGCGAACGCCTGCAGCTCCTGCCCGAGCTGCGTGTAGGTGGTGTAGCTGCTGGTGCCGCGCGCCTCGTCCTCGAGGATCATCGCCTCCCACTGCTTCAGCGCCGGATCCGCGCTCCAGCGCACATCCAGACCCGAGCGGGACAGGAACTCGTAGTCCTCCCACTTCAGATACACGGGGAACGCGTCCGTGCGGTCGTGGTGGTCCGCGATGATGTCGGCGGCGGCGAGCACCTCCGCCGTCCGCGCGCCGTAGGGGCGCACCTCGGCGTAACCGTAGGGCGACTCGGCGGTGGGTTGGGCGTGGACAGGCGCCACTGCGGCAAAGGCCGCCAACGCGGCGGCGGTGCGGATGCGGAGGGACATGCGGGCGCGACCTCTACTCGCGCGGACACCATCTGGCCAAATGGCCTCCGTGAAGTCGAATGGGAATTCGCCCGCCCCGCGGCCACGCGCATTATAGTGCCGCCGACCCGCGCTGTCTGCTATTGCGGAGGTGTCGCCAGGCACCCTTAATGTCCCGGTTCGCCTCGCAGACAGGGCCCCACTTCCACCGAGGAGCGCACACCGCGCAGCGCCATGGCGATCACCGACCGCGTCCGAGGCCTGTTCGGCCGTCGCGGGCAACCGGACTGGAACGATCCCGCAGCGCGGCGCGAGGCGGTGGAAGCGGCGTTCGAGGAGAGCTGCAGGCTCGCCGCCGCCGGACGCCCGCCGGAGGAGCTCCGCGAGCCGCTGCTCGAACTCGCGCGCGAGTTCCAGGCCGCCGCCCAGGAACCCGCCGAGGTGTTCCGCTTCGCCATGCGCGCCGCGCCCAGCGACCCCTTCTGGAAGGAGGCGCTCCAGGCCGCCCTCCTCGAGCAGCCGATCCTCGCCAAGGACGACATCCCGCTGGTCCTCGAAGCGGCGGAGGAGCGCGCCTCCGACCTCGCGCTCTGGAAGCGCGTCTTCCGCGACTGCGCCAACAGCAACGACTCCTCCCTCCTCGGCGGCGCCTACGAGCGCGCCCTCCTCCAGTGGCGCCAGTTCTTCCCCGGAGCCACCGAGTCGCGCTGGCCCAACAGCGCCACCGAGACCGAGGCGAAGCGCCTCTTCAAGATCGCCCTCGACGCCACCCGCAACCGCATCAAGGCGACGAACCGCACCGACGCCCCGGCCAAGACGATCATCGATCTCGCCGCCGCCCACGACTTGGACGATCCGCAGACGCTCCGCCGCCTCGCCGCGGAAGCCCGAGACCGCGGCGACCAGTCCCCGCGCGCCGTCGAGCTCTGCCTCAAGGCGCTCCTCGCGAACCCCGACGACCTCGAGCTCAAGTTCTGGGTCTCGGCGCTCCTCCGCGGACAGGAGGGCTGCGAGGAGGAGGGGCTCGCGATGCTCCGCCAGCTCGCCACCGCCGACCCGCCGCACCCGGAGGCGCAGCGCCAGCTCGTCAACGAATGGAAGGAGGCGGGGCGCCTCGCCCCCGCCGACGTCGCGATCCTCGACGCGTACTGCGCCTCCCACTCCGGCGACCAGGTCGCGGCGGAACTGCTCGCCGATTTCTACGCCGAGCGCGAGGACACCGGCGAAGCCGCGATGCGCGCCTACCGCGCCGCCGCGCCCAAGGGCATCAACCGCCAGAAGTACCTCCGCCTCCTCAGCAAGGCCCAGTCCACCAAGGGCAACTGGACCACCTCCATCGAGGTCTTCCAGGAGCTCCGCGCCGAGGGGAAAGACTCGGAGGAGGTCGTTCTCCCGCTCGCCGCCGCCTACGCGGAGTTCGGACGCATGGACGCCGAGGCGGTCGAGGCGTACCGCCGCGCGATCGAACTCGGCTCCCTCAAGCGCGAGGTCCACGAGCTCTTCGTCCGCCACCTCTACATGCGCGAGCGCTCCACCCCCAACAGCATCGAGCACTTCCAGGCGTCGCTGCGGCGCTTCCCGGACCTCGCCTGGGCGCGCCTCGGCCTCATCGACCACTTCCTCCAGTCCGGCGACCTCGCCCGCGCGCTCGACGAGGCCGCCGTGGTCCTCGCGAAGAACCCGAACGACGTCGAGGCCGTGAAGTTCGCGGCCCACGCGCTCGCCGCCAACTTCTCCCGCCGCCAGATGCGCGTCGTCTCCGAGCTCTCCCCCAAGGCCGCCCGCGCGGTCCTCGAGAAGGCCTACCAGATCAACAACGACGCGCTGCCGATCATCGAGGCCCTGGTCCGCTCGCGGCTCGCCCTCGAGGTCCGCGACGACGAGACCGCCCGCCTCCTCGGCGAGGCCTGCCGCCGCAACCCGGAGCTCGTCGACCTCCGCCTCGCCCGCGCGGACATGCTCCACGACCTCGACCAGAAGGTGAACGCCACCGCGCTCTACCGCGAACTGCTGGAGCGCGCCCGCGTCAGCGGCGCCAACGCCCCCTTCAAGCCCGACGAGCTGGAGCGCGTCAAGCGCCGCCTCGTGTCGCAGCTCGTCGCCACGCGCACCGCACGCGCCTCCGATGTGGACCTCATCCTCGAGGTCTCCGCCCGCCCCGACGCGCCCGCGGAATGGCTGGTCGCGGCGGGGCTGCTCCTCGTGCAGCACCACCCCTCGCACCCGATGTACCTCGCCACGATCGAGCGCGCCGCCGGCCTCGCCCCCGAGGACCAGGAGCTGCAGATCGCCCTGGCCGAGGCCCGCGCCCGCCGCGGCCAGGCGCGCCCCGCCCTCAAGTTCGCGCTCCAGCGCCTCGCCCTCGGCATGGACGACGAGCGCACCGTCGAACTCCTCCGCCTCATCGAGGGCATCATCACCCCGGAGCAGGCCGGCGAGCAGTCCGTCGCCCAGCTCATCAAGGCCCTCCTCGCCCCCGAGCGCACCTACGAGACCCGCGCCGCCCTCGCCGAAGTGCTCTGCAAGGCCGTCGAAACCTCCGAGGCCCAGATCGAGTTCTTCGAGTCCGTCATCGCGAAGCTCCCCGAAAACCACCGCGTCGCCCACAAGCTCGGCATGTGCTACGAAGCCGCCGGACGCGACGCCAAGGCGTCGGAGCTCTACACCGCCGCATCCAGCACCGACATCATGACCGACGCGCTCGCGATCCGCATGGCTCGCGTCAACGCCCGCCTCGGCAAGACCGATCCGGAATCGCTCAAGCTCGCCGAGTACGCCCTCGACGCCGCGCCCGACGACGCCGACATCGCGCTCAACGTCCTCGCCGGACGCATCGAGCACAACCGCATCCAGGACTTCCTCCAGCTCGCGGGCCGCCTCCTGGACAGCCGCGACGAGAACCTCGCGGACCGCGTCATGGGGCTCCTCGAAACCTCGCTGCTGGTGACCACCGCCAACCCCAAGCTGCTGCTCCTGCTGGTGCGCTGCTACACCCGCGCCAAGCGCATCGACGCCGCGCTCGACGGCCTCGCCCGCCTCCAGCCCCACTTCTCCAAGTACCTCACGCTCCTCATGGACGCCTACGCGGAGATCATCGCCGCGGCGCCGGAAAGCCTCCGCGCCCGCATGGAGCGCGCCGTCCTCTTCCGCCTCGTCGGCCAACTGCCCGAAGCGGTCGAGGACCTGGAAGCCGCGGTCAAGCTCGCGCCCGACAACTACTCGATCCTCTCCGACTACGCCGAAGTGCTCGGCGCGAAGCTCGCCGAGGAGAAGTCGAAGGACTCCCGCTCCTGGTGCGCCCTCGGCGAGATCCTCCTCCGCATCGGCGAGACCGACGAGGCGCTCGACGCGTGCGTCGCGGCGGTCGAGCTCGAGCCCGACAACGAGCGCTCGCTCCTCCTGCTCGCGCAGGTGCAGCTCGAAAGCGGCGCGCCGGAGCTGGCCCGCGCGACGCTCGCCCGCGTGCCGCGCTCCCCCCGCGTCTTCACGCTGCTCCAGCGCCTCGCCCGCTCCTACGAGGACCGCGAGGACCACGCCGCCGCGGCCGAGGTCCTGTCCGAGGCGCTCGAGGTCTCCGGCGGGCAGCGCGACGTCATCGAACGCCTCCGCGAACTCAACCAGCGCCGCGTCCAGGCGGTCGAGGAAGTGAAGGCCCGCGAGTCCATCGTGTCGCGGCTCTCCAGCCCCGCCCGGGCGCGCTACGACATCCGCGAGGAGATCGGCCGCGGCACCATGGGCCTCGTCTTCAAGGTGTACGACCGCGAGCTGGACGAGGTGGTGGTGCTCAAGATCCTCCCCGACCACATCGCCGAGAACCCCGACATGGTGGCCCGCTTCCGCCTCGAAGCGAAGGCGGCCCGCAAGCTCGCCCACCCGAACATCGTCCGCATCCACGACATCGGCGAGGAGGACGGCCGCAAGCACCTCTCCATGGAGTACGTCTCCGGAGGCGACCTGCGCGGCTACCTGCGCGCGCGCCACGGCGCGCTCCCCGTCCCCGAGGCCGTCTCCGTCCTGCGCGATATCGCCCGCGCGCTCGCCCACGCCCACCACGAGGGCGTCCTCCACCGCGACATCAAGCCCGGCAACATCCTCGTCACGCGCTCCGGCAGGACCAAGCTATCCGACTTCGGCATCGCGGCCCTGATGGAGGGCGGCCCCGGCGCCGACCCGCGCACCTCCTCCGACGGCTCCGACACCGCCGCCGGCACACCGCTCTACATGAGCCCGGAGCAGTTCCGCGAGGAGCCGCTCACCCCCGCCAGCGACCTCTACTCGCTCGGCGTGGTGTTCTACGAGATGCTCGCGGGTCGAGCCCCCTTCACCCGCGGTTCCGTCTCGTACCACCACCAGTTCACCGCCCCCACACCGCTCGAGGGCCTGCCGCCCGGCCTGTGGGAAGTCGCCGAGCGCCTCCTCGCCAAGGACCCCGTCGAACGGTTCCAGAACGCCGAGGCGGTCCTTGCCGCCATCGCCGAGTTCCCCGCCGCGAACCTCCCGCCCCTTGAATCCGAAGACGCCGTCCTCGGCGTCCACGACGAGCCGACGCCGGTCCCCGGCCGGCCGCTCAAGGGCTGACGCGCCGCCCCCCGTGAGCCGCAAAGCACGCCAACGCAAGGAGTCGCTCGAGCGCGAACGTCTCGGGCTGCCCCCCGATGCGCCGCTTCCCGCCGCCGCGCCGCCGGATCAATCCGCGCCCGCGCCCGACCCGGACCGCTGGGGAGCGTTCCCTTGGCAGTGGCGCGTGGATGGCGCCTGGCTCCTCGCCCTCGCCGCCGCCGCCTTCCTCCTCTTCGCCAACAGCCTCGGCAACGGCTTCGTCTACGACGACATCCCCTACATCTTCGAGAACACGCGCCTCGACAACTGGCGCGACGCCGGGTCGTTCTTCCGCGACACCTACACCGGCGAGAAGACGGACGGCCACTACCGCCCGCTGACGCTCTGGAGCTGGGCCATCGAGCGCGGCCTCTTCGGCAACGTGCCCTTCCCCGTGCACCTGACGAACGTGCTGCTCAACGCGGTGTGCGCGGCGCTGGTGTATGCGTTCCTTGCGCTGCTACTGGAAGACCGCCGGCTCGCCGCCGTGGCCGCCGCCCTGTGGGCCGCGCACCCGGTCCATACGGAAGTGGTCGCCAACGGCGTCGGCCGCTCCGAACTCGGCGCGATGATGTTCATGTTGGCTGCGGCGGTGGCGCACCTGGTCGCGCTGCGGCGCGCGGACGATTGGAAGCGCAGCCTCCCCTGGCTCGCCGCCGGCATGGCGGGCTACTTCGCCGCGCTGCTGTTCAAGGAAACTCCCGTCACGCTCCCCGGGCTGCTGTTCCTCGCGGAGCTGATCGTGATCCGCCGCATGAAGATCAGCGAGGACTTCGTCGTGGGCGTGTGGCGCTATGTGGCCTACGCGGTGCCGCTCGGGATCTACCTCGCCATGCGCGCTTCCGTCATCGAAGTCGCCGCGCCGGCGCAGCAGGAAGTCATGTTCGGCCAGCCCAAGTCCGTCGTCTTCCTCTACGGCAACGAGACGCTGCTGCGCTACCTCGGCCAGCTCGCGGCGCCGCTGCACCTCAGCGCGGAGTACTCCGATTACCTGAACCCGGTGCGCTCCAACCTCACCGACCCGATGGTGGCGGCGGCGTTCGTGGCCTGGGCCGTGATCGGCGCGGGCGCGTGGCTGCTGGCGCGGCGCGGCGAGCGACTGCCCGCATTCGGCGCCGCGTGGTTCTTCCTCGGCATCCTCCCCGTCAGCAACATCGTGATCCAGATCGGCACCGTGCGCGCCGACCGGTTGCTCTTCATGCCGTCGCTCGGGTTCGCCGTCGTGGCCGCGTGGTTCTTCCTGCGCGCGCTCCGTCCGCTGCGGCAGGGAGCCTACGCGCTCCTCGCGGTCTACCTCGCGTTCTACTGCTGGCGCACCTTCGACCGCAACACGGTGTGGAAGACGCGCGACTCGCTGTGGACCGCCACCATCGCCTCGAACCCCGGGAGCGCGGTCGGCTGGGGCTTCGTCGGCGACATCGCGCGCGACCGCGGCGACTTCGCCGAAGCCTTCGACCACTACACCCGCGCGTTCGAACTCCGCGAACGCCTCGGCTTCTTCTACCGAGAGGCGAACAACCACCGCGCCTCGATGCTGGTGAAGCAGGGCAAAGACGCGGAAGCGCTCGAACTCTACCTGCTCTCGACGCGCAAGGTGCCCGACAACCACGTCGCCTTCGTCAACGGGGCGGAAATCCTCCTGCGCACGCCGGACCGCCGCGCGGAGGCGGTGCCGCTCCTCGAGCGCGCCGCGCAACTCCAGCCGAACGACCTCGCGGTAAACGTAAACCTCGCGCAGGCCTACCGCTTCTCGGGCCGCCTCGAAGACGCCTGGCAGCGCATCCTCATCGCCGAGCGGCTGCAGCCGCAGAACGCAGCGGTGAAGCAGGTGAAGACGGAGCTGGAAGCGCTGCGGGGGCGGTAGGGGGGCGATTTCGGTTGACCCACCGCCGTCGTTTGCCCTGCGTAAAAACAAAGGAGAATTATCCATGTCGCTCTCTCTCGTCTACTCCCATCGGATTGCCAGCATCGCACCGCTTTTATTGCCTCTGTTGGCCTTTTCCCAAGCCACGCAATACGCGCCGTTCCCGCTTCCTCCCCAGCAATTGAATGAAACCGCTTTCCACAACCCGAGGGAGGCGACGCAGTCTGATTTGCTGCCGACTTCGCTCACACCAACGGTTTGGTTTCCGGAGAACGAGTGTGTAGATCCCGCACTTACCATGGAAGGCATCGCCGACTTTGCTGTCATCGAGTTTCGTGGTGAATACTACTTGTTTCCCACACGGTACGGAAATGGTGTTCCCGTCTCCAATTCAAGGGATCTCGTTAACTGGTTCCCATTCCGCACCGCCCTAGCAGCCTGTCGGACTTTGGCCCCTCGTTCGCTCGCCCGAGGGTAGCTCCCGAGGCGCGAGGCATTGGCGATGAAGAACTGGGCTCCCATGGACCGCGAGCAGCTGCTCGTGCTGCCGCCGTCGGTCGACGATTTGC